>SCMT01000001.1 GCA_005502915.1 Lysobacteraceae bacterium 2PB
GGGCGGGAGGCGCCGGGGGCGGCGTGCGCGATGCATCGGCGACCACCATCACCAGTTCGACGCCTGCGAAACTGCCGTCCGCTTTCTCTTCGCCGACCTTCACGACCGCCGGCTTGCCTTCGGCGACGACCAGGCGCGGCTGGCTGAGGTCGCGACCGTTGCGCTTGAGCGCCATGGCGATGTCGTAACGACCGCCGTCGATGGCGCGCGCGGTCGCATCGACATCGATCGTGCCACCCTTGCCGTCCTGCTGGCGCAGCTTCATGAGCTGTCCGTCCGGATTGACGACGGCGAAACGCTCGACCTCCTCGCCGTCGATGCGCAGGGAGAGATCGATGCGCTGGTCACCGCTGCGCACCTCGGCGCTGCGGAGGTCGGCGGGCTGGACGGACGCCTTCGGCGCGCGCGCCGGCTGCGCGGACCAGACCGCGAAACCGGTGCCCAGCGCGAGCAGGGCGACGGTGATGGCGCCGATGCGCCGCGTCCACGGACGCGGCATCGGGGATGTGAGTTGCATGACTCGCTCCTTCAGGGGATGGGAGAACCCCCAGTGACAGCCCAGCGGCGCCTGCCGGTCTGCCATGAGGGTCTTGAGCATCGCTTCGCCGTACGCGCGTCGCGAATCGGGGTGCGCCGCGATCACCGCCTGGTCGCAGGCGAGTTCCTGATCGTGGCGAAAGGATCGGGCCGCCAGGTGCACCAGCGGGTTGAACCAGAACACGCAGCGCAGCGCGGCCACGGCGAAGTTCGCCAGGTGGTCGCCGCGACGGCGGTGGGTGCGTTCGTGCGCGAGCATCAGCTGCCGCTCGCGGGCGTCGTAGCGCAGCTGGAAATCGTCGGGCAGCACGATGCGCGCGCGCACCACGCCCAGCAGTGCGGGCAAGCCGAGGCTGGTCTGCGCTTTCCACAGGTCGTCGCGAAGCGGACGGAGGCGGCCGAGGCCACGCTCGAAGCGACGCTGCTGCCACCACAGGCGCAGGGCCATCGCCAGCGCGCCGAGCAGCCAGAACGAGGCGAGCCAGGGCGTCGGATCGAACGTCGCCAACGGCGTCACCGGCGTGGTCGTCGCAGCGACAGGCATCGCCATCGGCGCCACGGCGACCGGCACCTCCGCGACCGGCGCCGGCAGCAGCACCGCCAGCAGCGATGCCGGCACCAGCCACCATGCCGCATAGGCCACTCCGGCGCCGAAACGCGGGCGCAGCCAGCGCGACAGCAGGAATGCGAGTACGACGGCCGCGCTCAGCGCCAGCGTCGCGCCGCCGAAGGCATCGAGGAGATCAACGCGGCTCATCGTGGCCCTCCAGGCTGTCGACCAGCCGGCGCAGTTCCGCCACGTCGGCGGCGCTGAGCTTGCGGTGCTCGCTGAAATGCGCGACCAGCGGTGCGACGCGGCCGTCGAACAGGCGCGCGAGCAGGCTTTCGCTCTCGCCCATCACCCAGTCTTCGCGGCGCAGCTTCGGCGAATAGAGGTAACGACGGCCGTCCTTCTCGGCTTCGATCGCGCCCTTGTTGAGCAGGCGGTTGAGCAGGGTCTTCACCGTGGCTTCCTGCCAGTCCTGGCGGCCGGCCAGCGCGGCGAACACCTCGTCGGAGGTCTGCGGGCTGCGCTGCCAGAGCACTTCCATCACGGCGGATTCGGCTTCGCTGATCTGCATGGTCGCCCCGGAATCGTTTACGCGTGTAATTGAAATGCAGATTACACGCGTAAACGATCGCGTCAAGACCGTTCGTCGGCGACAGGCATGGCCGTGCGACGGCACGCCGTTTTGACGCGACGCAGGACGCCGCCGGCGAAGTCCGCGATGATGGCGGCATGGACCCGCAGACCGCCCCACCCCGCCTCCACAGCCTCGACGATGCCGTCGAGACCCTTCTCGCCAGCATCGACGGCCCGCTGCGCGTCGCCGCGCCGCTGGGCATCGGCAAGCCGCACCGGCTGTTGAATGCCCTGTATGCCCGCTGCGAACGCGACCCATCACGACCGCTGCACCTGTACACCGCCCTGTCGCTGGACCCGCCGACCCCGGCCAACGACCTGCAGCGGCGCTTCCTCGCGCCGTTCCTGTCGCGCCACTTCGGCGACGACTTCCCGCGCCTGGCCTACGTGCAGGCGATCCGCCGCGACGCGCTGCCGGCGCACATCGAGGTGGAGGAGTTCTACATGCAATCCGGCGCGATGCTGCGTTCGCGTCAGGCGCAGCGCCGCTACGCCAGCCTCAACTACACCCATGTCGCCCGCGCCATCGCCGACCGCGGCGCGAACGTGTTCGTGCAGAAGGTGGCCTCGAACGCCGACGGCAGTCGCCTGTCGCTGTCGTCGAACACCGACCTGACCTTCGACGCGGTCGACGCCATCGTCGCGCGCGGCCTGCCGCGACCCCTGCTGGTGGCGGAAATCGATCCGGCGCTGCCGTGGATCGAGAACGGCGCGTCGGTCGACGCGTCCTACTTCGATCTGGTGGTCACGCCGCCGGGCCCGCATCCGAAGCTGTTCGCGCTGCCGCGCCAGCCGGTGGCCGACGCGGAATACGCGATCGGCTTCTTCGCGAGCACGCTGGTGCGCGACGGCGGCACGCTGCAGATCGGCATCGGCGCGCTGGCCGACGCGCTGTCGCACGCGCTGGTGCTGCGCCACACCGACAACGCGACGTATCGCCGCGTCCTGCAGGCATTGGATCCGGAGATCGAACGCCATCCGGCGGTGATCGCCAGCGGCGGGCTGGGGCCGTTCGAGCAGGGCCTGTACGGCTGCAGCGAGATGATCAACGAAGGCTTCCGCGCGCTGGTGCAGGCGGGGGTGATCCGGCGCAAGGTCGTGGACGACGAGGCGCTGATGCGACGCGTCGGCGACGGCAGCGCAAGCGAGGCCGACCTCGCGCGGCTCGATCGCGAAGGCGAATACCTGCACGGCGCGTTCTATCTCGGCTCGCACGATTTCTACGACTGGCTGCGCACCCTCGACGAGGACGCGCGGCGCGGCATCGGCATGCGTCGCGTGAGCGAGGTGAACGAGTTGTACGGCGGGCGCGAGTCGCTGGAACGGGTACAGCGTCGCGAGTCGCGCTTCTTCAACACCTGCATGATGGCCACCGCGCTGGGCGCGGCGGTGTCGGACGCGCTGGCCGACGGCCGCGTGGTGTCCGGTGTCGGCGGCCAGTACAACTTCGTGGCGATGGCGCATGCCCTGCCCTGCGCGCGCTCGGTCCTGATGCTGCGCGCCACACGCGAGGAGCCCGGGCTGCCGGCGATTTCCAGCATCCTGTGGAACTACGGGCACACCACCATCCCGCGCCACCTGCGCGACCTCTACGTCAGCGAGTACGGCATCGCCGACCTGCGCGGCGCCTGCGACGAGGACTGCGTGCGGACGATGGCCGGGATCGCGGACGCGCGTTTCCAGGCGGCCCTGCTGCGCACCGCGCACGAGCACGGCAAGGTCGACAGTGCGGCGCCCGACCCGCGCGCGCTGGCGCACAACACGCCGGAACGCCTGCGCGAAGCGTTTGCGCCCTTCCGCGCCGACGGCACCCTGCCCGACTACCCGCTGGGCAGCGACTTCACGCCGGTGGAACAGCGCCTGGTGAAGGCGCTGACCTGGCTGAAGGCGAACACCGCCACGCGCGGCGCGAAGCTGAAGACCATCGTGCGGGCGCTGTTCGTGCCGAAGCCGACCTCACCGGACGACCTCGCAGCGCTGGCCCGCATGGGCTATGCCTCGCCCGCCGGTGCGGGCGAAGCGCTGTACGCGAAGCTGGTGGCGCTGGCGTTGCGCGAAACACGCTGACCCTTCCGGCGCCTGACGCATCCAGGGAACAGAAAGGCAGGGCCAGGACAGGCCCTGCCTTCCATCGCATCACCCTGTGGATGACCAGGGCTCGAGGACGCTCGCGCGTCGCCCGGCCTGAACCATCACGGCGTGGGTCCGTAGGACAGCTTGCAGCACGCCCGGATGTCGTCCACCGGCTTGCGTTGCGGCAGCGGCAGCGCGCTCGACGGAATTTCATGGCGAACGAACGACAGCGGCGTGCGCGCCAGCGTCAGGAGCGTCGCCGGCAGCCGCCATTTCTCGGAGCATGTCGGCTGTCCCCAGGTGAAGAAGTCGAAGTTCAACGCGCGCAGCGTGTAGGCGTCCTGCGGATCGGACGCCGGGAATGGCGAGGTCGTCGACCCCGCGAGATAGGCGCCGTTGGCTGCGGCCGAGATCGAGAAGATCTTCTCGGCCCCGGACATGGTCGGCGCGGCCCCGTAGCGCATGCCGATGGCGGTCTGGCCATTGGTCAAGGTGTACGGCAGCAGCGTCTGCGGATCCGCCAGGGTCAGATAGCCATCCTGGCTGTTGGGATTGCTGCCCCATTGCCCCGTGAACGCGCCGTTGACCTCGCCGCCGACCATCAGCACGCCGGCCGGTGCATTGAGATGTGTACTGGCAAGGGTGAGGTCGGTCGCCCGCGCGATCTCCACATCCGCCGCGTAGCCCCAGTGGGCATGCCGCAGCAGACCGCAGCTGGCATCGAAGCGGGCGAGGTACATCTGCGTGCCCTGGGTGCTGGACGATGTCTGGCCGACCGCGATGAAACCGATGCCGGTGCTGTCCTTGTAGGCGACCACGTCGTGGAACTGCGCACGCTGCAGGCCATCGACGCGCACGGCGCAGATCGGCGCGCCGGTGTTGCCGTCGACCACCATCGCCGCCGCGAACGCGCCGTGCGCGCCCACCGCGACCAGACGCGCGACGTTCGAGCCCGGCGGCGGCGCCATCTCGGCGAGCGCGGCCATCGACCACGTACCGCCCGCCGGCTGCACCAGCGGATAGTCCCAGCCCCACTGGTAGGGCTGGGAGACGCTGGGACTGCTCGACAGGCGCACGATGCGCGGCACACGCACATTGCTGCCGGCGGCCTGGAAATTGCCCAGGGCGACGACATCGCCCGGCACGGTCACAGGCGCCGTGCCGTTGCCGAACTTCGCCTGGAGGATGTCGGCGCCCAGGTTCAGGCCGTTGGTCGCGCCATAGGAAAAGCGCCACTGCGGCTGGCCGTTGCAGTCGAACTTGGTGACGACCAGGCGCGAGGTCGGATCGGTCGTGGTCTGGTCGAGGCTGCCGACCGTGACGAAGCCGCTGCCGTCGCTGTACTCGGCGGCGCGCGCGCCCTGTTCGGGTTGCGAATTGCTGTCGTATTCGGCGATGAAGCGCGGCGCCCCGGTGGTGCCGGTGGGCGACAGGCGCTGCACCAGCAGGTTGGTGTTCGGGTTGCTGCCGCCGGGGCTGGCAGTGCCGACACTGAGGACATCACCGGTGGGCGTGCAATGACGCAGTTCAAGCGTGCCGCGATGGATTTCCGACTGCGAGGTGAGGCCGGTGGCGGTTTCCCAGCTTTGCGCGTGGCCGGCCATCGGCCAGGACGCAAGGGCAAGCACCGTTGTGGCCAGCAGGGTTTGCCTGTTCATCATCGACTCCTGATTCCATGGAAAGGATGGGACAGCGGAGCAATGGGGCGCGAGCGCACCGGACCGGCGTGGAACGTCGCGCCACATCACCAGGTGGCATGGTTCGTTGCTGCGTTTCTGCAAAAAATGCGTGCGCCGGCAAAACCGGCGGCGACATCCGGTCAACCGCCGCCGACATGACCCGCATCGCCCAGCACGCGTCCGGCATCCCTGGGCTCGGTGCGCGGCCTGGGCGTCTTCGACGTGCGGTTGGCATCGTTCGGATCGGTGATCGCGGAAGCCGTCGGCTGGCAAGGCTCGATCACCTCCGCGCCGCGATACGAGGACACCGCCGCGAGGCAGTCGGCTTCCGAGTCGGCGGCGATGGGCAGCATCCGCGGTGCGACGCCGCCATCGTCGCAGGCGATGAGCGCGGTCCATTGCCGACCTGTGGCGAGCGTTGCCGGCAACGTCGCGACGGATGCGGCGATCACCGCCAGGGTGAGGATGTGTTTCATGGCATGACCTGCGAGGGTGGAAGAAGATCGGCCGCGTCCCTGCGGCCCTGCGCACGCTTTGTGGCGCGTCAGTCGGCGTCGAATCAGTAGGCGTCGAACCAGCACCAGTCGACGACCGTGACGCCGGGCGTGCCGGTGAGGCTGGCCAGCTGGCCTTCGCAGTAGACCTGCGAGTCGGCGGTGATGTTGATGTAGCTGTAGGACGACACGGTGCCGTCGGGGCGCGTGGTCACGTTCACGTAGCGGACCTTCGCGCGCCAGACGCCGGGCACGTAGGGCGTCGGGCCGACCGGATCGAGCGTGCCGGCACCGATCCGGGCAGCGGAGACCGGGGCGGACGCGGCGGCGATCGACAAGGTGAGGACGAGGGCGGCGAGGATGGATTTCATCGGGACTCCTGGAAAGCTGCCGTGGTCGGAGGCGTGCGGCGACGGCGCCCGGACGGCAGGCGGGGCGACGATGCGTTCGGAGCGAACCTGCCTGCGATGCAGGGCGGCACCGGCTCAGGCTAGGAGCGGCCACGCACCCCGGACAGTGCGAAGCGGGGGCATCCGCGGGACGTCGGCAGGGTGTTTTCCGAAGCGTCCGGGGCGCCGCTGGCACCGGATCGAATGGAAGATCAAGCACTTGGCGCGGATTTCACCCCATGTTCTCCCCGACCCGCGGCGACCCGACGCCCCGGCATGGTCCTAGACTGTATGTCCCCATCGCTCACCGGACCGAGAGACCATGCGCCACGTTTCCCCTCTGTCGCTCCTGCTCTGCCTGCTGGCCGCATCGACGGCCTCCGCGCACGACACCGTGCCCAAAACCTGGTGTCCGACGGGGACCCAGCAGGTGGTCCTCCGGCAGTTCTCGTTCAGCGAACGCCAGCTGGTCGAGTACCGCAACCAGCGACTGGGCGATGCCTCGGTACTGGGCAGCACCTGCAACACCCTCAAGACCTGCGGGATCATCGACGAGTGGTACTGGGCGAACCAGATGGCGCACGAGTACGCGCTGGGCCAGCTGCGCACGACGAGCACATCGCTGAGCGAGTCGCCGATGCCGGTGGTGAAATCGCCCCTCACCTTCAATCTCAACGTCGACCTCAAGCCGGTCAACGGCATCCTCGACCACCACGACCAGTACCGCTTCAGCCAGGGGCTGGCCGGCGATGTCGTGGTGTGCCGCGCGACCGCGACGCCGCTGCCGTCCGGCACGCAGGTCAGGATGCGCTGATCGCAGGGTGAGGCGCGCCCTCGCATGACGGCGGAAGGCCCGATTGCAGGCGCCGGACAGGACATGCGCCCTGCCGGGGATCACACCAGCGCGCTGCGCCGGGTGTAGACCAGCACCGCGTCGACCTGGCGCTGCAGGCGCTCGCGCACCTCGGGCTCCATCGCGCAGTGTTCGAGTACGTAGTAGCCGGTGCGCACCACGTCGCGCCAACGCGGGTTCTGCGGCAGGCGCGCGAGGCCGAGATAGCGTTCCATGGCGCGCGCGCGGACGCGACCGTCGTCGACCGCGACGCGCCAGATGCGGCTTTTCTCGGCCAGTTCCAGTCGCCCGGTGCCGGTGGCGCGCTCCCAGGCTTCGAGCGAGGACAACATCAGTTCGACGAGGGAGCGGCGGAACTCCTCGCGGACGCGGGAGTCGTGCATCGATGCGCCTTCGGCCGCGGCCGTGTCCGCCACGGCCTCGCCCGGTTCCATCGATGCCTCCCGCTCGGGCACTGCGAGAGCGGATGGCGCATCGATCGTTCCGGCGTTCGCGGGCACGGACAGTTCGCAGACGATCAGGCCGTCGCCCTGCGGCCACTGGCTGAGCCGGGCACGCAGGCGCCGGGCATCGCCGAGGACCAGATCGAGCTGCTGGTCGGTCGCATCTTCCATGCGCTCGAGTGCGGCGCGCAGCGCATCGCCCTCGCCGCCCGGCAAGCGTTCCGACAGCGGCGCACCGACGAGCCCGAGGGATTCGACGCCGAGCGCGATGCACGCGGCGCGGTTCGCGGCCAGCACCACGCCTTCGGCATCGAGCAGGCAGACGGCATCCTCGCGGCTGTCGAGCAGGGCCTGCAGCAATTGCCGGTCTTCGGCCAGCGCGCTGGTTTCGCGCCGGTAGCGCACCAGCGCTTCCTCCTTGCGCGCCAGCCGCGCGGCTTCGACCAGGCGCTCGCGCTGGCGCCTGCGCTGCAGTACCAGCCAGCCGCCGAGCATCGACGCCACCGCGACCGCCACGGTCAGCCACAGCAGCAGGGTGCGCTGGCGGACTTCGGCCTGGCGTCGCTGGTTGTCGCCTTCGAGCCGGGCGATGGTACGGTCGCGCTCGGCGGTCTCGAACATCGTCCGCAGCCAGCCGAGTTCGGTGTCGTACTTGGCCTTGGCGGCTTTCTGCGCCAGCGCATGCGCGCGACGCAGGGTCTCGAGCGCGGCGGCGCGATCGCCCAGCGCTTCCTGCGCCTGGGCCAGTTCCTGCAGCAGTTCGACATGGTCGCTTTCGTACTCGCCGACGTTCGGCAGGGCGCTGCGCAGGCGCACGACCGCGGCCTCGGTCTCTCCGGTGACGCGATCCAGCCGCGCCACCTGCCACTGGAACACCGCCGGCAGCGGGTCCGCATACGATGCCGCGACGGCGAGTCCGGAGGCCTTCCAGCGCTGCGCGGCGGCGATGTCGCCCTGCGCCAGCGCGGCCTGGATCAGGCGGCCGATTGCGCGCAGTTCGTACTCGCGCGGACCGGTCTCGCGATAGATCGCCAGCGCGTCCTGCAGCGAGCCTGCGGCTTCGCGCGGCCGGCCCTTGGCCATTTCGACCACGGCCATGCTTTCCAGCGCATGCGCCGACTGCCTGCGGTTGCCGTCATCGAGGAAGATCCGACGTGCCTCGCGATAGTAGCGAAGCGCATCGTCGTGATCGCCCCGTTCGCGGTAGACGTCGGCGATGTTGTTGTACAGGCTCGCACTGACCTTGCCTTGCGCGCGCTGCATGTCCAGGCTGCGCATGAACGCGCGCAGCGCGCCCTGGTAATCGCCGAGACGGCGCAGCGTGCTGCCGATCGCATTGGTGTCGCTGGCGATGGCCTCCTGGTCTTCGCTCGCCCGGGCCAGCGACAGCGCGCACTCCAGGTGCGCCTTGGCTTCGGGCATCCTGTCCAGGACATAGGCCAGATTGCCGCGCTCGCGGACCAGCGCATGACGCGCGTTCGCGGTGCCCTGCCCGGCCAGCACCGATTCGGCGCAATCCAGCGCTTCGCCGGCCGCCGCATGGTCTTCCGCCTTGCGATGGGATTTGGCCAGCGCCACCAGGGCCTGCACACGCTGTTCGGCGCTCGCGTCTGCAGCCAGGCGCAGACCCGCCAGGCTCTGGCAGGCAGCGGGATCGGGCAGGGGGCGCGCCGGCATCGCATCGCAGCGCACATCCCCGGCATCGGCGGCGAGTGCGGCGCCGGGAACGGCGCAGAGTGCCGTCCACCACAAGGCCAGGAGGGGAAACAGGAGGCTGCGACTCATTGTCGCGAGTGTAGCGGAAGGCCGGGACGGGGCGCCGGCAGGCTCCGCAAGCCGGCGCCCGCGCCTCCGGGGAGCGAACGCCTGCGTGATCGTCGCGCCCCACCGACGGCGGACACCGGCCAGAAGGCGGATCAGGCAGGCCCGGCAGGACGCGCAAACGACGAAAGGCCAGGCGGACATGTCGTCCGCCTGGCCGGTGCCGGCCATCCATTGCCGACGTCCTGCGTCATCCTGGCGGCATCGCGATCAATACACTTCGATCTCGTTGATCCGGGCGGTGGCCGGGTTCTCGAAACCGCCGTTGAAGATCAGCATGCGCAGCTTCGTCGTCTGGAACTGGGTCGGCGTGAAGGTGTGCTCCATCAGGCTGTCGGTATTGCCGCGCACGATGGCCACCTTTACCCACACGCTGCCATTCCAGTACTCGATGTCGTAGTCCGCCGGGGCAGTGCCCCAGCCTGCGTCGCCGTGGATCCTCATGCTGGTCACCGGCACCGGCGTCGTCCAGCGCAGCTCGATCCACTGCGGCTTGGCGGCGGTGATCCAGACGCTGTTCATCCAGGCGGTGACCGGGTTGCCGTCGCGCACGAACGTCGGCGCATTGCAGGTGAGTTGCGATCCGTCGGCGATGCGCATCACCGTGCGTTTCCGGGCGGTGGAGAGGGGATCGGCCGCCGTCAGGTCGCAGTAGGTGCTGGAGGCATAGGCGTTCGCGGTCGGCGCGAGGCTCACCGGGATGTAGACGATGTTGGCGGCCTTGGTGGTCGTGCGGCCATTGCCGAAGACGCGACCGTGCGCATCGCGGAACGCGGTCAGGCTGAGGCTGGTGCTGCCCTGCGTGCTCCAGGTGTGGCTGGCCGTGGCCGGCGCGCCGGTGTGGCCGCTGACCGCGCCATCGCCCCAGTTCATCGAGTAGTCGACCGCATCGGCGTAGGGCCAGCACGGACGCATGCGCAGCTTGAAGTTCACCGGCGTGTTCTGCGGGAAGATCGAATTCGTCCCCAGGTCGCCGCTGACCCGCGTCCGCTCGATCATCGGCGTCAGCGCGCTGCCGCCGTCGAGCAGCCAGAAGCCGATGTGGTACTTCTGCGACTGCCAGATCGTGCCTTGCCAGGCATTGGTGAAGACCGTATCGGCCTTGCCGGTGATGGCGAGCTGCCAGTCGAGGTCGAAGGTCAGCGCATTGACGGTCTCGTAGGTGCCGTCCTGGTTCGCATCGCCGCAGGTGTTGCCGTAGTAGCCCCACAAATCGCCGTGCAGGAGGCCGCGCACGCCGACCTGGGCGTAGGCGACGCCTTCGGAGTACAGGTACCCGCGCACGCCGACGTCGGCATACACGGTCGGCTTGACGCGGACGGAGGCGCCGAGGCCGATCGGGTTGCTCACCGGGTTCGTCTGGTTCTGGGCGATGTTGTTCCAGCCGCTGCAGTTGTTCGACGTGCAGGTGTAATCGAAACTGCCTGACAGGCGATGGCCCGCGCGATACTGCAACTGCGCCGTCGCGCTGGCTTCGAGCTTCGCGCCGACCGTGATCGGCAGGTTGAAGCCGATGTACACCGGCACCGGGCCGATGAAGAAGCTGAAGCCACCGAGGTGCGGCTTGGCGACCTGGTAGTCGAACAGATTCGGGTTGGCGTAGTTGATCGTGCCGTTCAGGGTGATCTCTTCGTCCAGCGACACGTTGCCGGTGGCGCGCACGTGCCCGAAGCGGACGCCGTACGGGATGCAGACCCAGAAGACCTTGGTCCGCTTGAGCTTGATCTGGATCTCGCCGGTCGCGTTCACGCTGCTGGAACCGGTGACCGACACGGTGCCGGTGAAACCGTTGCCCAGGTTGCTGGTGTGGTTCAGCGGCGTCGAGAACTGGAACGACTTGCTGCGGCTGTGGACCTTGTCGCTGCAGCTGCCGAACGGTCCGCGGGCGTAAGGATCGGTCTCCAGCGTGTCCAGCTTGGAATACGCGATCAGGGCTTCGGTCGGCTCGCCCAGCTCGAGGGACTTCTGGATCTCGTCCATGATCGGGGCGTTCAACGCGAAGGTGACGTCTTCGCCCTTCGGGGCGGCGGCCAGTTCGGTGATCAGCTCCTCGCGGATCTGCTCGGGAATCGGCGCCAGCGCGATGCCCCGCTCGCCGGTGATCTGGTAGATCTCGGTGCTGAACTCCTTGCCCGTATCGTCGTCCATCGCCTTGATGGTCGTCCGCTTCCAGCCGGCGACCGGATCGCCGTCGTCCGTCGGACCGTCCACGAACTCGCCTGCAGCCTTCACCTGCCTTGCCTCAGGGCCTGCGGCCTGGGCATGCGTCGAAGCGAAGCCCAGCAAGGCGATCGCCAACGCACAGCCGGCGCGCGCCAGCGGCATGCGCCACGCCCCCCGGGGGATGGGTAACACGAATGTCATGATGAATCTCCTGTGTCTCGAGAAGTAAGTTCCAACCATGGAAGCGCGCGCCCCAAGCCCCGCGACCGGGGACTGCGCCCCGGGCATGGGGGCTGGACCGATGTACCCGCCCTGCCGGCCTGTCGGCCTGAAGTCCCGGACGTGATGCTGCGGACGAGGTCGTCGCCTCCGGGATGGACACTGGACGAGGCCTGCGTCGCTGTGGAGGGCAAAGCCGGGTTATTCCGGGAACAAATCGGAGGAACGAATCGGGACACCCACTGCAGCGCTCCGGTCGAACGCCCAGAAAGTCCTGTTGGACCATGGTGTTGCGCTGGAAAAGGCATGGGATGCCGGCCGTGCCGCCATGGCCCCGCCCCCTCGAACGGCACACGCAGGCATCACCACGCGCATCGCCCGCAGACGGATCGAAAGGTGGGATCGGCAACGGCGAGTGCGCGCAGGGACTGGCTGCGAACGACACCTGTCCCCGGAACTGCGCCCAGTCCGGATCCATGCCGACAGGTCGGAAGGGCCCTGCCGCAACGATGCCGGGGCTTACCGGGCGTCCGGATTCGCGATCGAGGGGCAGGCTTCGCTGACCAGGCGACGGTGCGCGGTGACCGCACCGTAGTCGATGCGCTTCACATCGCAGGCGCTGCCGTTGGAGATGACGCGCACGCCCGCTTCCTGGGCCATCGCGGCGCCGGTGTAGTACTGCCAGTACAGGATTTCGTTCTCGCCGCCGGCCGGCAGCGCGACGGCTGCGATGGCGTAGATGGCTCCGGCGAGCAGGGCGCCGAGGGCAAGCATGGTCTTCCTGGGCTTCATTGGGTGTGGTGCTCCTGAAAGGTGTGGCGCCGGGCATCACCGGCGATCGTCCGGAGCCTCGGTTCACCCCATGGCTCCGGGACTGCGCCGGCCTGCGGCCGACTCGACAGCACCCTAGTCAGGCCCACCCAGCGCGACGAGGACGAAGCCGGGCCGCGTCGGGTACGACCCGGGCGACACGACATGGCAGGCCATCGGAAATACGCCACGATCTCCCCACGAATCAAGGAATTGCAGCCGTTTGTTCCCGTTTTGTTCCCGGGAGAAGATTGGACGGCGCCGACGTCCGTCCCTAGGCTTGCGGCCAGTCCCGCTCCGGAATCCCTCGATGCTCCGTCGTCCCGTCCTCTGCTTCCTCGCCCTGCTCGCGCTCGCACTGTGCGGCATCTCCCCGGCATCCGCCCATACCAACCTGTCCATCAAGATGCTGTGCGGCGACATGACGCGTCCGCCGCTCGTCGTGCACTCGTTCCAGCTCTCCGGGAAGCAACTGCGCAACCTGGTGGACACCACGGCGAAAGCGCTGGAACAGGGCGGGCTGAGCGCGGACGACAAATGCGGCATCGTCGATGCGCAGCTGGATCACGAATTGAAGCTGGAATCCGATCTGCTGGATGCAGCCACGTTCCTCAGCGCGGACGAATGGACCCAGACCACGATCGCGCTGGCCCTGTACTGCGGCCAGTTCCCCGCCGACGGCGTCAAGGCGGCGGCCTATGTGACCGATGCGTTCAGTGGCTATCACGCCCCCACCCACCACACCACCTACCGGATCGCCAGCGGCGTCAGGGGCGTCTGCGCGATCTGCCCGCCCTCGGACGAGTGATCGCGACCGGCGGCGGTCAGACCATGGGGGCGCGCCGGGTATAGGCCAGCACCGCATCCACCCGGGCCTGCAGGTGGATGCGAACGTCCTCGCGCATCGTCGGGCATTGGCCGAGGACGTAATAGGCGGTCCGCAGCACGTCCCGCCAGCGCGGGTTGCGCGGCAGCTTCGAGACGCCGAGATAGCGCTCCATGGCACGCGCGCGCAGTCGTCCGTCGTCGATGTTCACCCGCCAGATGCGGCTCCTTTCGGCCAGTTCGATGCGATTGGTCGCGGTCGCGCTTTCCCAGGCCTCGATCGACAGCAGCATCAGGTCCACCAGCGCCTTCCGGAACGCGTCGCGCATGCCCTGCTCGTGCATGCCCTGCTCGTGGAGCATGCCGCCGTCCTGCCCGGCCTCCATCCGCAGACCATCGCCGACATCGAGCGGGGTTTCCCCCGTCGCGTGGTCCACATCGTCCGCGGCGTCGGCAGGCGCATCCTGCGGCTGCGCCGCGGCCATGGCGACCCTCGGACCGAGTTCCAGCACCAGGCGCCCGCTGCCGCCCGACCACTGCGTCAGCCGTGCGGTGAGCGGCTGGCTCTGCCTCGTTGCGACATCCAGCGACAGGGTCGCGCTGTCCTCCATCCGCTCCAACACGGATTCCAGTACCGAAGCCAGGCCTTGTTCGGGCGGGAACGCCTCGCAGGCGCAGAGCACTTCGGCGATGGACCGGCCGACGAGCTGCTCGGCATCGCCGCCGATCAGGCGGCACGCCGCGCGATTGGCGACCAGCACCTGGCCTTCGGCGTCGAGCAGGCAGGTCGCGTCCTCGCGACTGTCCAGGAGGGTCTGCAGCAGCTCGCGATCCTCGGCCAGCGCATCCGCCTCGCGCCGGTAGCGCGCCAGTTCCTCCTCGAACCGGATCCGCCGCGTCTCGGCGTCCAGGCGCTGGCGCTGTCGGCGCCGGTCGAACAGCAACCACCCGGCCAGGGCGATGGCCAGCGCGGAGCCGAGCAGGGCCCACAACTGCAGGGTGCGCACGCGGTTGCGGTGTTCGAGCGCGGCGATGGTGCGGTCGCGTTCGGAGGTCTCGAAGCGCATGCGCAACCAGTCCAGCTGGCGGTTGCTCTGCGATCGCCACACTTCGCGGGCTTCGGCATGGGCCAGGCGCAAGCTGTCGTTCGCGGCTTCGTGCCGCCCGAGGTCGCTCTGCGCCGCGGACAGGGCTTCGAGCAGCGGCACACGGTCGGGATCGCGTTCGGCCATCGCGGCCAGGGCATCGCGCGCCCGGTTCGCGGCCACGTCGGGACGACCCGACAGGCGTTCGGTGCGCGCGATCTGCAGCTGCAGGGCGGGCGGCACCGGCAGATCGCCCTCGCTGGCGATCGCCAGCGCGGAGGCCGTCCAGCGCCGCGCATCGGCGACATCGCCACGGGCGAGTGCCGCGCGCGTCAGGCCGTCATGCACGCGCAGCTCGTAAAGCCGGCTGCCCTCGGTGCGATAGGTCTCCAGCGCCTCCTTCAGCCAGACCTCCGCCCGCGCGGCATCTCCGGTATCCAGGGCCTGTTCGGCCATCGACTCGAGCACATGCGCCGCTTCGGTCGCCCCGCCCTTCGCCCGGTACGTGGCGAGCGCTTCGCGGTAGTAATGCATCGCGGACGCGGGATCCTCCAGCTCGCGATAGACATCGCCCAGGTTGTTGTAGACCGCGCCGGACACCTCGCCGTCCGCGCGCTGCATCTCCAGGCTGGTGGTGAGCGCCCGCAAGGCGCCCTGGAAATCGCCGAGGCGGCGCAGCGCAGCGCCGACGTTCTTCAGGTCCCGGGCCTCGTCGGCGCGGGCGCCGCGTGCGGCAGCCTGCGAGACCGCGCATTCGAAGCGGCGCAGGGCCTGGGGGATGCGCTCGCGCCGGAATTCCAGGATGCCGTGACGCCGCGTCAGTTCGTAGCGCAGCGCGGGGTCGTCGCCCGCGATGGCTTCGGCGCAGGCCAGGGCGTCCAGGGCCGCGTCGAAACGCCCCGAGGCCACGTGCGTCTCGGCGCGTTCGAACAGGGCCCGTGCCGCCGGATCGCGCGCGGATGCCGGCAGCGCCACACCGGCGCGACGCAGGCAGGAGGCGGGATCGACGGGCAGATGGGAGGCCAGCGGCTCGCTGCAGCCGGCATCGCCCTGCGATTGGCCGGCAGCCAGTGGCGCCAGAAGGGTGAAGAAGGTGAGGACGGCAACGCGGATTCGGATTGGCATCCGTGGCAAGTCTACGGCAACGACGCCCACTCCCTCGACTTGTCGCCGTCAGGCGCAGCCATGCGGAATGCGATCGACCGCATGTCCAGCCGAAGCGCACTCCGGAAAACAGATGCCTTCCGGATCAATGACCTGCGTCGAATATTCCCCGGTTTATCCCCGCGATCGGCATGGACTGCGCCCGGGGCCGCCCCTAAGCTTGCGCCCTCCTCCGTACCGACCGACCCCGCCATGCGCCCGATCCTGGCCCTTGCCATCCCGTGCCTTCCGCTGCTGCTTGCCGCCGCCCTGCCGGCGACGGTTCGCGCCCACGAGACCATGCCCGCCAACTGGTGCGCGAACCCGGACGCCAAGCCGCAGATCGTCGCCACCTTCAGCTTCACCCGCCAGCAATTGCGGGCGATGGCCCGCCAGGTCGAAGAGACCCTGGGGCCGGAAGGGCTGATCGCCGAAGGCCTGGCCGAGCGCGAAGCGGACGGCCGCTGCGGGATCGTCGACCGCTGGAACATGGCCACCTACATCGCCCAGCACTACTGCGGCGCGGCCAGCGGCAACCCCAACGTGATCATCAACATCACCGCGCCGTCCGCCTACAGCTCGCCGCAGCACCACACCGTCTTCAACTACGAGGACGGGCTGCAGGGCTCCTGCGCGGTCTGCACGGCCCCGGAATGAGCCCGGGCATGCCCGGTCGCGATGCCCCCGGGCCGGTTCGCCGGTCCCGCCGCTCCGCCCGGGGCACTCAACCCAGCGCGTCGCGCCGGGTCATCGCCAGGATGCCGTCGATGCGCTGCTGCAGCGCATCGCGCGTCTCCGGCGCCAGCTTCTCGCAGTGGCCCAGCACGTAGTACGCCGAGCGCAGCACGTCGCGCCAGCGGGGGTTCTGCGGCAGGCGCGACAGGCCGAGATACCGCTCCATGGCACGGGCGCGCAGCCGCCCGTCGTCGATGCCGACGCGCCAGATGCGGCTGCGTTCGGCCAGCTCGATGCGGTTGAGCCCGGTGCTGCTCTCCCAGGCGTCGACCACCGCGAGCATGAGTTCGACCAGTTCGCGGCGGAACCGCTCGCGGCCGGCGTCGACAGCAGGCGAGGACGGCGGCGTCTCGCCCACTTCGACCGGAACCGCGGCGTCGGCCTGCAGCGCAAGCACGACCAGGCCATCGCCGTGCTCCCAGGGTCGCAGTTCGGCGCGCAGCGTGCTGCCGTCGACGGCCAGGGGCAGGCGCAGCGACTGATGCTGGGCATCCTCCATGCGATCGAGCGATTGCCGGAAGGCCAAGGCCTGCTCGCCGGCCAGCCGCTCCGGCAGCGAGGGCACGTTCTCCGCACCGGGCGCGACGCCGAGCAGCGCGCAGGCGGCCCGGTTGATGGCCAGCGTGCGGCCTTCGGCATCGAGCAGGGCCAGCGCTTCCTCGCGGCTGTCCAGCAGCGCCTGCAGCAGGCGGCGGTCTTCGGCCAGCGCATCCGCCTCGCGACGGTAATGCGCCAGGGCTTCCTCGTAGCGTGCGCGGCGTGCGGCTTCGGCCAGCCGCGCGAGCTGCTGGCGGCGCAGGAAATACAGGCTCAGCAGCGACAGCGCGGCGATGGCGGATACCACGGTCAGCCAGAGCATCAGCGTGCGCCGGCGGTTCTCCGCCTCGACCTCGGCGATGCGCCGGCGTGATTCGTTGAGGTTGAAGCGCGCGTTCGACCACGCCAGACCGCGATCGCGCTGCGCGCGCAGGTCCGCGACCTCGCGCGCCTGCGCATCGCGCAGCGCGGCCAGCGCCTCGGTGCCGCGCCCCATGTCTTCCAGCGCCTGCGCCGTCTCGCGCAGCAGGGCCGCCTGCATGCCGGGGGCGTCCGGCTTCGCGGCCAGTGCCTCGCGCAGGCGCGCGAGCGCGGCGTCGCGCAGGCCCGACAGGCGATCCACGCGCGCGGCTTCCAGCTGCAGTTCCGCCGGTATCGGCAGGGCATGCGCCGACGCCAGCTTCAGGCCTTCGTCGACATGCGCGCGCGCGGCTGGCAGGTCTTTCGCGGCGATCGCCGCGCGCGCCAGCCCGGCGAGCAGCATCAGCTGGTAGCGACGCGCGCCATCGTGGCCCGGCTCCTGCGCGCGCAGCTCGCGCAGGCCATCGCGCAGCAGCATCCCGGCCGCAGCGGCATCGCCGCGTTCCAGCGCGATCTCGCTCAGGCTGTCGTGCACGTGCGCGGCCTGGATCGCATTGCCCGAAGCGCGGAACGCGCGCAGGGCATCGCGGTAATAGCGTTCGGCATCGTCCGCCTGCTCCATGTCGCGATAGACATCGGCGATGTTGTTGAGCACCGGCCCGGTGGCCGGATCGCCGGCTTCGCGCTGCATGCGCAGGCTGCGCGACAGCGCCTGCATCGCGCCGGCATAGTCGCCGATGCGGCGCAGGCTGCTGCCGATGTTCTTCCACTGCTTCGACGACGCGGCGCGATCGCCGAGCGCGTCGGCCAGTCCCTGCGCGCACTCGAAGCGCGCCAGCGCTTCGGCGGGACGATCGCGGCTGTAGTCGAGGATGCCGGCGCGGCGCACCAGTTCGTAGTGCGCGCGCACATCGCCACCGGCCAGCACGTGCCCGGCCGCGCAGCCGAGCGCACGCTCCGCGCCGGCCAGGTCGTCGGCCGCGCGCAGCGCATCGACCCGCGCGAACCAGTCACTGGAAGCACGCACTTCGCAACGCGCCGGCACGACCGGCGCGAAGGCCTGGCGCACGCAATCCAGCGGCGCGGCGGCACGCGCGACGGACGCGCCGGCGAGCGCGCACGCCAGCGCGAGCCCCACCGCGCCGGCACGCACGCGTACGGCGTGCCTCATGCGCATGCCACGCGCGACCGGCGCCACGGGACGAGGGGCCGGATCAGCCCAGCGAACGCGCCGCCGCCACCACCGCGTCGACGGTGATGCCGAAGTGCGGATACAGCTTCTCGGCCGGGGCCGAGGCGCCGTAGGTGTCGATGCCGATCACCTCGCCGTCCAGGCCGACGTACTTGCGCCAGAAATCGCGCACGCCCGCTTCGATGGCGACGCGCTTGCGGCAGGCCTTCGGCAGCACGGATTCGCGGTAGGCCGGATCCTGGCGGTCGAACACGTCGGTCGACGGCATCGACACCACGCGCGCGCCGTCGCCGAGCTGCTCGGCGGCCTGCATGGCGAGGCCGACTTCCGAACCGGTCGCGATCAGGATGAATTCCGGCGCGCCGACGCTGTCCTTCAGCACGTAGCCGCCGCGACGGATGTCGGCGACCTGCGCCTCGGTGCGCGCCTGGTGCGGCAGGTTCTGGCGCGAGAACACCAGGCAGGACGGTCCTTCGCGGCGCTCGATCGCGGCGCGCCAGCACACCGCGGATTCGACCGCGTCGCAGGGACGCCACACGTCGTTGTCGGGGATGTAGCGCAGCGAGGCGAGATGCTCGACCGGCTGGTGCGTCGGGCCGTCCTCGCCCAGGCCGATCGAGTCGTGGGTGTAGACGTGGATCGCCTGCGCGCCCATCAGCGCGCTCATGCGCACCGCGTTGCGGGCGTAGTCGCTGAACACGAGGAAGGTCGCGTCGTACGGCAGGAAACCGCCGTGCAGCGCGAGGCCATTGCTGATCGCGGTCATCGCGAATTCGCGCACGCCGTAATACACGTAGTTGGCGTCCGGATCGCTGCCGGCGACCGTCTTGCTGCCCTTCCACAAGGTCAGGTTGGAATGCGCGAGGTCGGCCGAACCGCCGACCAGTTCCGGCAGCAGCGGCGCGAAGGTTTCGATCGCCATCTGCGAGGCCTTGCGCGAGGCCACGACCGGGCCTTCGGCCTGCAGCTTCGCGATGTAGGCGTCGGCGTTGGCGGCGAAGTCGGCGGGCAGTTCGCCGGCGAGGCGGCGATTGAACTCGGCGGCGGCCTCGGGATGCTCGGCGGCGTAGCGGTCGAACAGGTTCGCCCAGGCGTGTTCGTTCGTCGTGCCGGCCTCGCGCGCCGACCAGGCGTCGGCGATGGCCTGCGGGATCTCGAACGGCGCGTGCGGCCAGTGCAGCGCGGCGCGGGTCGCGGCCACTTCGTCCTTGCCCAGCGGCGCGCCGTGCGAGGACTCCTTGCCGGCCTTCGCGGGCGAGCCAAAGCCGATCGTGGTGCGGCAGCAGATCAGCACCGGCTTGTCAGAACCCAGCGCGCTGTCGATCGCGCCCTTGATCGCGACCGGATCATGGCCGTCGACGCCGCGCACGACGTTCCAGCCGTAGGCCTCGAAGCGCGCCGGGGTGTCGTCGGTGAACCAGCCCTGCACCTGGCCGTCGATCGAGATGTTGTTGTCGTCCCAGAACGCGATCAGCTTGTTGAGCTTCCAGGTGCCGGCCAGCGAGGCGGCTTCGTGCGAGACGCCTTCCATCAGGCAGCCGTCGCCCATGAACACCCAGGTGCGGTGATCGACGATGTCGTAGCCGGGGCGGTTGAAGCGCTGCGCCAGCAGCTTCTCGGCGAGCGCGAAACCGACGGCGTTGGCGAAACCCTGGCCGAGCGGACCGGTGGTGGTCTCCACGCCCGGGGTCATGTGGTTCTCGGGATGGCCGGCGGTCTTCGAGCCGAGCTGGCGGAAGTTCTTCAGCTCATCGATCGACAGGTCGTAGCCGGCGAGGTGCAGCAGGCCGTACTGCAGCATCGAGCCATGGCCGTTGGACAGCACGAAGCGATCGCGGTTGGCCCACTGCGGGTTGTTCGGGTTGTGGCGGTAGTAGTCGTTCCAGAGCACTTCGGCGATGTCGGCCATGCCCATGGGCATGCCGGGGTGGCCGGAGTTGGCGGCCTGGACGGCGTCGATGGCGAGGAAACGGAGGGCGTTGGCGAGGTCGCGGCGGCTGGGCGTCGTCATGGGAAGCAGGAGGGAGGTCGGCGGCGCCCGGCGGTTCGCGGGCCGCCCATTGTCCCATCCCGGGGGCCCGGAGGGCCAACACCGCATCGGCATGTCGACGGGCGGAGATCGTCCGAAGCGCCCGCGTCGACGCCACCTACCCGACCGGAGCTGCGGCACATGGATGTGCCGCCCGCGAATCAATCACTTGCGTGATTGATTCGCGGGAGCGAGTCCGAATTCACTTCGGACTCGCGACCACTGGACAAGTCCAGGAGGGACTTGTTCCAGTGTTGAGTCATTTCTTGCGCGCCGAATCGATCACCGCGCACATCGACTTGATCTGGGTTTCCTTGCCCGAGGCGTAGCCCGGCGGCGTGGACTTGCTGACCGTGACCTTGGTGTCCTTGCCGGCGCCTTCGATGACGATGTTCCAGGGCAGCTGGATGGTCTGGCCCTTGTGCGCGGCGTTCTGCTCGAACGACAGCGTGCCCGAGCCCTTGTCGGACGAGGCCACGCGCAGGCCGGACTTCAGGCCGTCGGCCTGGATGCGGCTGAAGGCTTCCGACGGCTTCACGCCGGGGACGATCTCCCAGGTGCTGAAGCTGCGGCCGCTGAGGAAGCTGCCGCCCTGCTGGTAGTTGCTTTCGCAGGGGCGGGCGTCGGCGGCCAGCGTCGGGGCAGCGAAGGCCAGCAGGCCTGCGGCGATCCACAGCGTCGTCTTCATCGTTCGGTTCTCCATCGTTGCGACGCCCCGGCGGGCGTCCATGTGCCAGGTGGTGGGGTGGGCCGTCGCGCACGGGGGTGCGGCGACGGGCGCAAGCGTAACCCATGCCCGGGGATGCGGGCGTGAACGGCGTGGCTGTCCGCGCAGGTTCGCGCGGGGATCGCGCAAGGGTCAGGCCTTGTCCGGCGTCTCGTCGCTCTCGCCGTGGGCGACCATCGCGGCGATGCCGAGGTCGCCGGTGACATTCACCGTGGTCCGGCACATGTCGAGGAAGTGGTTCACGCCCAGGACCAGGCCGATGCCCTCGGGCGGCACGCCGACCATGGCGCAGATCAGCGCGATCACCGGCAGCGAGCCGGACGGCACGCCGGCGGTGCCGATGCCGCCGAGGATGCAGACGAACATCACCGTGACCTGCTGCGCGAAGCTCAGCTCGATCCCGAAATACTGCGCGAGGAACAGCACGGTCACGCCCTCGAACAGCGCGGTGCCGTTCTGGTTGGCGGTGGCGCCGACGGTCAGCACGAAGCGCGACACGCGCCTGGGCAGCTTCAGCTTCTGGTCGGCCACGCGCAGCGCGGTCGGCAGGGTGGCGTTGCTGGAGGCGGTGGAGAAGGCCATGAGCATGGCTTCCTGCACGTCGCGGAAGAAACCCAGCGGCGAGCGTTTCGCGATCAATGCGATCGCCGCCGAATAGACCACGAACTGGTGGATGGCCAGGGCGAGCAGCACCACCAGCACGAACGCGCCGAGGCGCACCAGCAGGTCCCAGCCGAACTGCGCGACGAGGTTGAACATCAGGCAGAACACCGCGTACGGCGCGAGCTTGATGACCAGGCCGATCAGCGTCATCGACACGTCGAACAGGCCCTCGATCGCGCGCTTGAGCGTGCTGGTCGATTCGCTGCGGGTCAGCACCAGGCCGATGCCCAGCATCAGCGCGAAGAACATCACCGCGAGGATGGTGTTGTCGGCGGCGGCCTTGACCACGTTGTCCGGGACGATGGCGATCAGCATGTCCAGGCCCTTGGCCTGGGTGTTGCTGTCGCTGACGATGGCCTGCGCGCGCTCGGCGCTCTCGCTCATCATCCGCGTGGCCTCGGCGCTGTCCACGCCGACGCCGGGCTTGAGCCAGTTCACCAGCAGCAGACCGATCAGCACCGCGATCGCGGACAGCACGGTGGTGTAGGCCAGCGTGCGCCAGCCGATCCGGCCGAGGGCCCGCACGTCGCCCATCTCGCCGATACCGACCACCAGCGCGGAGAACAGCAGCGGGATCACCAGCATGAAGATCAGGCGCAGGAAGATCTTCGAGAACGGGGTGGTGACGTAGTCGATGAAGCCCTTGACCCAGGCGTGGTCGGTACCGACGAAGGCGTAGACCAGCATGCCGAGCGCGATGCCGGCGGCGAAGCCCAGGGCGATCTTCCAGTGCATGGGCATGCTCGGGGACGCGGCGGCGGTCTCGGTGCTCATGAAGGCTCTCTCAAGATGACGGGGAAGGATATCAGGCGAACCGAGGCTGTCCCGGCAGTGCGGGTCCGGACCATGCGGGCCTTCTCAGACGGGATACAGCGGCGGCAGTGCGTCATCGCCCGGTCGCGCGACCGATGCGGCTCGCCAGCGCGGACCAGAGGCGAACGCGGTGCGCGCGGTCGCCACGGCGGCGGCGCGGTCGCCATCGCCCCAGCACGCGCGCTGCAGACCGGCGACGGCCTCGCGCTGCACGGGATCCGCCAACCGTTCGCGCAGGGCGTCGGCATCGGCGGCCGCCGGCGAGGCCAGTGCGCAGAGCGCGCGCAGGAGCTGCGCCGGATCGCCTTCGGCGAGCGCGCGCGACCAGTCCGGCGTCGAAGGCCCGGATGCCGCTGGCGATGCAGGCGTCGATGCCTGCGCCTGCGGGCTGGCCCCGGGCATCGGGGCGGGGCGCTCGGCGGCGGCCTGCTGCGCGCGATGGCGCATGAGCAGGCGCCAGGCCCACCACACGGTGCCGATCCAGAGCAGGACGAGCACGGCCGTGGCCACCAGCCATGTCCCGCGCGGCAGCCATCGCGGCCAGCCGCTGGGGCGGGGATCGCGGGCCTGGGCGGATTCGGCGCTGCCCGCCCCCGTCGCCGCGACCTTGCCCGGGGCGACGTCGAGCACGATGTCCGGCAGGCTGGTGACGCGTGGGACGCCGGCCTGGGCATCCCACCAGGCGATGCGCGGCGCGGACACGCGCAGCGTGCCGGCACGCGAGGGCAGCACGGCGAAGCGCCGCGTGATCGTGCCCAGCGGCCGGCCTTCGAGGAAGCGGTCGTTGCGCCGGGCCTGGTCGGGAAACACGCGTGCGCCCTCCCCGGTCTTCAGCTCCAGCGCCGGCAGCTGGCTGGTGGTCGCGCCATCGGCATGCAGCTCGACGGTGACCGTCGCGCTCTCGCCCGCGCGCAGCGTCCCGGGCGTTTCGATGTAGCGCAGGCTCAGCGCGCGCAGCGGCAGCCACGGCTGCGGCGCGGCCGGCGGGATCGGCTTGACCTGGAGGGTCTGCGGGCGACCGCGGGCACGCACTTCCTGGCGAGCGGTGTCGAACGGATCGCCGAACACGCCGAGGCTGCGTCCCTGGAAGCGCGCCGGGGGCACGGTGAGCGTGCCGGGGCGCTCGGGAATCAGCAGGTAGCGACGTTCCAGCACCTTGTAGAAGCGGTCGCCGACGCGCAGGGTGTGCTGCGCATCCTCGCCGAGCTGCTGCAGGCTGGCGCCGTCGGGAACGTCCTGGTCCAGGCGGCCGTCGATCAGGCTGCCCGCCTCGTAGTACAGGCGCACGGTGTAGCCGACCGTCTGCTGCACGTAGGGCGACAGGGTGTCGAGCTTCGATTCGAGGAACAGCGGCTGCGCGGCCAGGGCGGGATCGTTCGGCGCGACCGCCTCCGGCACCGGGGTCTTCGGCGGGCCCACCACCAGCCGCAGCGGCGGCGTCGTGCTGCTGCCGATCTGCAGGATCGGCAGCTGCAGCACGCCTTCGCGCCGTGGCTGCAGGCGCAGGCGCATGGTGATGCGCAGGTTGAGCTGGCCGTTGGACAGATCGACCTGCTGCGCGACGCCCTGGTCGAGCACGCGGAAGTCCTGGCTGAGCAGGGAGAGGTCCGGCAGGCCATGGGCGTTGATGCCGTCGATCTCGATGCTCAGCTCGGTCGTTTCGTCGAGCGCGATGCGATCGGGTTCCAGCCAGGCACGCACCTGGGCCTGCGCTGCCGTCGTCCAGGCCAGCGCCAGGCACAACAGCAGCGCGATCCACGCAAGCCGGCCGACACGGTGCGGGCAGGCGCGACGCATCAGCGATCGTCCTCGCGGCGACGGCGACGCTCTTCGAGCTTGAACTTCTCGCGCAGCAGGCCGCCCGGGTCGTCGGGCACGCGGCGCAGCCAGGCCTCGTTGGCGAGGCGTCGCCCGCCGGGCGCGACCTGGCCGGCGGGCGCGGTGCCGGACGATGGCGCGCCTGCGGGCGGCGTGGTCGACGGGGATGCGCCCTGCGCACGGCGCATGCGTTCGCGCTGCGCGGCGTCGGCCTGGCGCTGCGCGGCGATATCCGCAGGCGTCGGGGGTCCGGACGGGCGGGTCGTGTCCTGGGCGGGTGTCGGTGCCGGCGTCCTCTGCCCTGCCTGCGCGGGCGTCCGGGGCTGTCCGGTCCCGGACGAAGGCGGTGTCCCCGCCTGGCGCTGGCCTTCCTGCCCGGTCCTGCCGGCCTGGTCCTTGCCCTGCGGATCCTTGCCCTGCGGGTCCTTGCCCTGCGGATCCTTGCCCTGCTGATCCTTGCCCTGCTGATCCTTGCCCTGCTGATCCTTGCCCTGCTGATCCTTGCCCTGCTGATCCTTGCCCTGCTGATCCTTGCCCTGCTGGTCCTTGCCCTGCTGGTCCTTGCCCTGCGGGTCCTTGCCCTGCTGATCCTTACCCTGTGGGTCCTTGCCCTGCCCCGCCTGGTCTTTCGAGCCGGTCTGCGGCTTGCGCTGCGCCTGTTGCTGCCGCGCGGCGGCAGTCAGGCGTCGGTTCTCGGTGGCATCGGGCATGCCCGGCTGCAGGCGCAGGGCGCGGTCGTATTCGGCGATGGCCTCGTCGTAGCGCCCCTGCCGCGCCAGCGCGTTGCCGCGGTTGTAGGCGGCATCGGCGCCGGGCAGGTCGGCCCAGTGCGACATCGCAGCCTTGTAGTCGCCCGATCGATAGGCCTCCACGCCACGCTGCATCCGCGCGTGCTGCGCCTGGTCGCGACGTTGCCAGAGCGTGCCGTCGTCGGCGTGGACCACCTGCCACGGCAGGCACAGCGCGAGCAGCGCGACCGCCAGCACGCCGCGCCGGAATGCGAACAGCGCGAGCAGCAGCAGCGGCGGCAGCAGCCAGAAACCTTCGTCGATGGCCAGCGCGCCGCGCCTGCGCTCGTCGGCGACCGCATCCTCCACGCGGTCGGCGCGCAGCACGCCGAGCGCGCGCAGGTCGCTGTCGTCCACCGACGCCGGCACGAAGCGGCCATCGCCGGCATCGGCCGTCGCACGCAGGCCGTCGACATCCAGCGCCGTGCGCTGGCGACGTCCACGCCTGTCGACGTAACTGCCGCCTTCGGCCGTGCCCAGGCCCAGCACCGACACGCGGAAGCCGGCGGTGCGGGCCTCGCCCGCCGCACGGCGGGCGCTGGCATCGGCACGATGGGTCATCAGCAGGATGTCGCCGCGCGGGAAACCGGCGCGCTCGAGCAGCAGCACCGATTCGCGGATCGCGCGCTCGGCGCGCTGGCCATCGTCGGGCATCACCTCGGGCGACAGCGCATCGACGAACAGTTCGATGTTGGCGGCATCGTCGGTCAGCGGCGACACGATGTAGGCGTCGTCGGCGAACGCGACCAGCGCGATCTGCCCGCCGCCGCGCTCGCGCAGCAGGCGGGTGAGCTTGGCGCGCATCTGCAGCAGGCGCGAAGGCGGCAGGTCGGCGGCGGTCGAGGCTTCGGACAGGTCCACCGCGATCACCAGCGGCGTGCGGTCCTGCCACAGCGGCTGCGGCAGGCTGCGCCAGCTCGGGCCAGCCAGGGCCAGGAGGGCGAGGATCAGGGCGAGCGTGGCCAGCACGTGCCCGCGCGCGAGGCGCCCGCCCTCGCCGGTGTCGCCGCCTTCGATGAGGTGACGCAGCAGATGCGCATCGACCGCGTCGCGCCAGGCATTGCGGCGCCGGCGCTGGCGCTGCAGCCACCAGGGCAGCACGGGCACCAGGAGCAACGCGAGCAGCCACCACGGCCGCACGAACTGAAACCCGGCGACGAAGGCCTGGATCGACTCGGGCATCTGCGCCACGCTCATCGCGACGCTCTCCCCGGCGCGCGCACGCCCGTCTGGCCCGCAGCGCCCAAGAGCAGCATCAGCGCCGCGCACAGCAGCGCGCCGGCCAGCGGCCACGCATAGCGCTCGATGCGCGGACGCAGGCGCTGGCCCGGATGCTTCACCGGTTCGATGCGATCGATCTCTGCGTAGATGCCCAGCAATTGCTCGACGTCGCGCGCGACGAAGGCGCGACCGCCGGTGATCTGGGCGATGCGCTGCAGCGTGGGCTCGTCGGTCTGCTGGGCCTGGCCGGCCATGCGGATCGGCAGGCCGAACACCGACAGGCCGGCGCCGTAGCCGCCGAAGGCGATGGTGTGGATGCGCACGCCATCGTCGCGCGCCAGTTCCGCGGCCTTCAACGGATCGAGGATGCCCGCGCTGTTCACGCCGTCGGTGAGCAGGATCAGCACGCGCTGCCCCGACGGCTGCCTGCGCAGGCGCTTGGTCGCCAGCGCGATCGCATCGCCGATCGCGGTGCCGCCGCCGGCGAGCCGCGTGACCGTGCCGTCGAGCTGCTCGCGCACGGTGTCGAGGTCGCGGGTGAGCGGGGTCAGCGCGTAGGCGCGTTCGCCGAAGACGATGAGTCCGACGCGATCGCCGGCGCGGCGCTCCAGGAAGTCGGCGATCACCGCCTTGCCCGCGGTCAGCCGCGACACCACGCGACCACCGAGTTCGATGTCGCGTTCTTCCATGCTGCCGGACAGGTCGACCGCCAGCATGAGGTCGCGCCCGGTCTGCGGCGGCTGCACCACGTCGCCCAGTTGCTGCGGACGCGCCGCCGCCACGACCAGCAGGCACCAGGCCAGCCAGGCCAGCGCGGGGACGCCGCGCGCGCGCGCAGGGCCGGTGTTGCCGGCCAGCGCGCCGAGGCGGTCGCCGTAGGGCACGCGCAGGCCCGGCACGCCGGCAGCGCGTCCGGGCAGCACGCGCCGCGCCACCCACGGCAAAGGCAGCGCGAGCAGCAGCCATGGCCACGCGAACGCGGCGAACAGCGGCGCGAACAATTCGGCGAGCGTCATCCGCGCCTCCGCATCCGGGGCAGACGCCAGCGTCGCGGCGCACCGCGCATCAGCGCGACGAAACGCGCGCGCGCGACGGGACGCAGCGCGTCGACCGCAGCGGCATCGACCTCGCGACGGAAGCCGCCGTCGAGCAGCACGCCGCCGACGTCCGCGAACGTCGCGGCGCCGCGCGCACGCGGTCCTTCGTCGAGGAAATGCAGCCAGTCCGCGCCCTGCAGCCGGTCGGCGGACGGATCCCGCAGGCGGGCGGCACGGCGCAGCAGTTCGGACATCGCGGCGATGCGCGCGGCTTCCCCTTGCGCGGCATCGACCGTCGCATCGAAGAGCGCTTCGGCGGCGATGCGTCGGCGACGCGCATGACGGCGCCACAGCAGCAGGATGGCGAACAGCACGGCCACCACCGCCGCGACCAGCCACCAGCCCATCGGCGGCGGCCACCAGCCGGGCGCGTCGGGCAGATGCGCATCGCGCAGCGGCAACGTCGCCGGATCGACCGCGGCCTGCGCCATGGCGCGCGACAGGAGGCCGGTCATGCGCCGCGCGCTCCGGCCAGCAGCGACAGCCAGCCGTCGCTCGGTGCTTCGGACGACAGCACATGGCAACGGATCCCGCTGCGCGCCAGGGTGTCCTGGGCCTGCTGCAGCGGCGCGACGAAGGCCTCGCCCCAGCGCCGACGCAGGGCATCGCCGCCGAGATCGAGTTCGACCCGCCGCAGTACCGAAACGCCGGACGCCGCCATGCGTTCGACGAGAAACGGCAGACGCGCGGCAGGCGGCTCGCGCTCCAGCGGATCGCTCAGCAGCAGCACGATGACTTCGCGATGCTGGGCCAGCGTGGTCCAGCGGGTCTGCGCGATGCCGGCCGCGCTCAGCGGATCGGCCAGCACCACCAGTCGCGTGCCCGGTCGCGCGAGGCGATCGGCGTGGTCCAGCGCGACCGCGAAGCCATCGTCCTGCGCCGGCTGGCGCGCGTACCAGCGCACCATCGCATCGAGGACGCGCAGCGCGCCGCGCACGCCCGCGACCGGCACCACCGGCGCCTCGCTCGAACTTCCGCGCAGCGCGGCGATGCGGTCGCCATCGCGCACCGCCACCCAGGCCGCGAGCGCGCCCGCACGCGCGGCCTGCACGGACTTGAAGCGCACCCGCGTGCCGAAATACAGGGTCGGCGCGGTATCGGCGACGATCAGGGTCAACCGCTCGCGCTCGGCCTGGAACAGCTTGGTATGCGGTTTCCCGGTGCGCGCGGTCAGTCGCCAGTCGATGTGCCGCGCGTCGTCGCCGATCGCGTACTCGCGGGATTCGGCGTATTCCATACCGCGTCCGCGCACCGCGGATGGCGCCTGCCCGCTCAGGCCATGGTGGCCGCGGCGCGGCGGGCGCCGACCGACCACGGCACGACGCAGCGCCACCAGTTCATCCAGGCTCGGCGTGATCCCTTCGCTCATCGCGCGCTCCGCGTGTCCTCAGCGCCGTTTCGGAGCTGCGGCGTTGACCACGGCAGCGTTGAAGGCCGCAGCCCTCAAGGCAGCGGCACCTTGTCGAGCAGCGCCTGCACCAGGCGCTCGCCGTCCCAGCCTTCGGCCACGGCTTCGTAGCTGGGCAGCACGCGATGGCGCAGCACGTCCAGCGCGACCGCGCGCACGTCTTCCGGAGTCACGAAGTCGCGGCCGGACAGCCAGGCGCGCGCACGCGCGCAGCGCTCCAGCGCGATCGAACCACGCGGGCTCGCGCCCCAGCCGATGCGGCGTGCGAGCGCGGCGTCGTAACGCCGCGCGTCGCGCGAGGCCAGCACCAGTTCGATCAGGTAACGCTCCAGTGCCGGCGCGACATGCACATCGAGCACCGCCGCGCGCGCCGCGAACACGTCGGCCTGCGACAGGCGCAAGGGCGCCCGGCCATCGTCCTGCACCGGCGCGGTCGCGGCCTGGCCGCTGCGCGCGCGCTCCCGCGCCAGGCGCAGGATCTCGGCTTCCATCGACGCGTCGGGATAGCCGATGCGCACGTACATCAGGAAACGGTCGAGCTGCGCCTCGGGCAGCGGGAACGTGCCTTCCTGTTCGATCGGGTTCTGCGTCGCCATCACCAGGAACAGGTCGGGCAACGCATAGGTCTGCCGGCCGACTGTGACCTGGCGCTCGCCCATCGCCTCCAGCAGCGCCGACTGCACCTTGGCCGGTGCGCGATTGATCTCGTCCGCCAGCAGCAGCGAGTGGAAGATCGGACCAGGCTGGAACTGGAAGCCGCCGTCCTGCGGGCGCCACACCTCGGTCCCGGTCAGATCGGCGGGCAGCAGGTCGGGGGTGAACTGCACGCGGGCGAAGTCCGCTTCCAGCCGGCTGGCCAGGGCGCGGATCGCAGTCGTCTTGGCAAGACCGGGCGCGCCTTCGACCAGCAGGTGCCCATCGGCGAGCAGCGCGATCAGCAGGCGCTCGACCAGCGCCGCCTGGCCGACGATCTCGGTCGACAGCCGCGCCCGCAGCGCGGTGAAGGCCGCATGCAGGCGCGCAGCCTCGCCCTGCGCCTCGGCGTCATGGGCGTGGAGGCCCGTCTCGGTCGTTCCTGGTGGCATCGGCGCGCATCCCTCGGGCAGTCTCGAACGCGGAGTTTGACCGATGCGGGGCGGAAATGTTCATCCCCGTACCGCGTCGTGTCGCACCGCGCCTTCCCCGTGCCGCATCTTCGTGTTCCCGGAATGCAGGACGTCGCAGCCGCATGCCTCGCTGCTGCCGGAAGCCTCCGCCCGGAAAACGAAACGGGGGCCGAAGCCCCCGTCCGTCGAAACCCTCTTGCGATCGATGCCGCGTCGATCAGACGCGCGGCGCGACCTTCATGACCTTCGGGGTGACGAAGATCAGCAGCTCGGCCTTGCCCTTCGAGCGACCGCGCTTCTTGAACAGGTTGCCCAGCACCGGCAGGTCGGCGAGGAAGGGCACCTTCGAAGCCTGGCTGCGGTCGCTGAATTCGTACACGCCGCCGACGACCACGGTGTTGCCGTCCTCGATCAGCACGGCGGTGGTGACTTCGCGCTTGGCGATGAGCGGCACCGAACCGGCGACCGTGTCGATGAAGTCTTCCAGCTCGTCCTTCTTCACCAGCAGGTTCAGGAAGACGCGACCGTCGTTGGTGATGGTCGGGGTGACGCGCAGCTCCAGCACCACGTCCTTGAAGTTCACGGTCTGGGTGATCTGGCCACCGCTCGACTGCGTGGTGACGTAGCCGATCTCGCGGCCCTGCTTGATGATCGCTTCGCGCTGGTTGCTGGTCACGACGCGCGGGCTGGAAATCACTTCGCCGCGGCCTTCTTCCTGCATCGCCGACAGTTCGATGTCGAGGGCGTAACCGGCATTGAGGATGGTGAAGGCCATCGTCGCCGGGTTGGACGACAGCAGGCCGCCGGCCAGCACGCCCAGGTCGACGTTGTTGCCCTTGCTGATCGTGGAGCTTCCGCGAAGCGGCGGGGGACCGACCTGGCCGCCCGCGATCCAGGTGCGATACGCCGCGAGATAGGCGTTGTCGGTCTGCGTGATCGAGTTGCGGGTCGCGGTCGTGTTGGCGATGCTGTTGCCGAAGGTGACGTTGTTCTTGCTGCCGTTGATGCCGAACTTGGCGCCGAGCTCACGCGCGAAGTCTTCGGTGGCGATGACCACCTTGGCTTCGATCAGCACCTGATCGACCGGCGTGTCCAGCATCGCCACGAGGCGACGGATCTCGGTGACGCGCGCCGGGATGTCGATCACCAGCAGGGTGTTGGTGCGGCGGTCGAAGCTGAGGCTGCCGCGCGAGGACAGGAAGCCTCGGCTCTGGCTCGATGCGCCCGCACTCGCGCCACCACTGCCACCGCCCGAATTGCCCTTGCTCTCGTCGGTCAGCAGCTTGGCGATGTCCTCGGCGTTGCCGTAGCTCACCGGAATGTATTCGGTGACGGTCTCGGCGCGGTTCTCGATCGCGATGCGGGCGTCTTCCTTGTCCTGCTCGAACTTGGCGATTTCAGCCTGCGGCGCGACCCAGATGACGTTGCCGCTGCGGCGCTTGTCGAGCTGCTTGGCCTGCAGCACCAGATCCAGCGCCTGGTCCCACGGCACGTTGATCAGGCGCAGGGTGACGTTGCCCTGGGTGGTGTCGCTGGCGACGATGTTCAGCCCGGACTCTTCGGCGATCAGCTGCAGCACCGTGCGGACCGGGATGTCCTGAAAGTTGAAGGTCACCGCGCGACCGCTGTAACCGCGGCCACCGCCGGTCGCGGCGACCGTGGGGGCCTTCTGGCCCGCGGCGGCGACGGCCGTGGCGCTGCCGACGGCGCGCATCGGCGTGGCGGCACGCGGCACCAGCTCGACGATGTAGTCCTTGCCGGTCTGGTAGGCCAGGGACTCGAATGGACCCGTGGTCGTGAGCACCAGCTGCGTCTTGGCATCGCCCTGCGCCAGCGCCTGCACGTTCTGCACCGGCGTCGCGAAGTCGGTGACGTTCAGCGAGCGCTGCAGGTGCGCCGGAAGCCTGGCGTTGCCGATGTCGACGATCACGCCGGCGTCGGTCGACCGCATGTCGGGCATGGCGCCGTCGCGGTCGAAGCGGAGGATCAGCTTGCCCGATCCGCCATCGCCCCGCTTGAAGTCGATGTCGGTGATGGCGCTGACCGCCGGAGCCTGCTGGCCTGCCTGCGCGGCGGGTGCCGGTGCGGGCGTGGCGGCGTTGACGGCGCTGAGCGCCGACAACAGGCCGACGGTCAGGCCGAACATCGTGGCCCTGATTGGCATCGTGCGACGGCCCTGCTGCTGGCTATGCGCGTTGAGTACGATCATTTCGCTATCCCCTCGTCTTATTCGTCATCGAGCGAGACCGTCGCCGGCCGCTCCAGCCAACCGCCTGCACCGTCGGGCACCAGCTCGACGAGCTCGATCCGGTCTTCGAAGACCGCGGTCACGCGCCCGTCCGCCTGGCCCATGTAATCCCCCGGCCGCACGCGATAGGTGACCTTCTCGGGCACCATCACCAGCGCGACCAGGTTGCCGCCCTTGCCCAGCGTCCCGACCATGTCGAGGCTGTCGAGGGGGAACTGTTCGAGTACCTGCTTGCGCCGGTTCGAGTCCGGACGCGGACCCGCGCCCTCCGAACCCGGCGAGAACGCCGTACTGAACGGATCGCGCAGGTTCTGCGCGGCATATTCGAACTGTTCGAAACGCTGCATCACCGGCAGCGGGTCGAGCGGCGGCGCGGGCCGCGCCTTGACCTCGGCGACCCACTCCTCGAGATTCGGCGCATCGCCCGGCGTGCTGGTGATCGAACGCCCGCAACCTGCGAGCGCGGCGACCAGCGCGACCGCGAGCACGAGGCGTGCCGTGTTGTCGTGTTGTCTGCGCATCAGCGGCTGCCTCCCTGTGCGGCGGTGGCCTCGGCGGACTTGTTGGCGGCGGTGGCTGCGGCCTGCGCACCGGGCACGGCCGGACTTGCACCGCCCGCCCCGGCGGCGGGCGCCTCCGGAACCACTTCGTCTTCGTCGCGGTAACGGTAGGTCTTGACCGTGCCCTTCAGCTCCAGGATCGAATCCGGGCCGATCGCGACGGGCTTCTTGTCGGGGCTCGCGCCGGGTGCGCCGCGCGGGGTGAGCTGGATGTCGTGCATGGTCATGATGACCACGCGCGGCAGCGAGGCCACGCCGCTGACGAAGGCGCCGAACTGGTGGTAGGAACCGACCATCTTCAGCTCGATCGGCTTCTCGACGTAGAACTCCAGCTGGGTCTCTTCGCCGGGCTGAAACAGCTCGTTGGTGATGCCGGTCGCCAGCGCGGTCTGCGAGATGTCGACGATCAGCGCCGGCATTTCGGTCTTGCTCGGCAGCTGGCGCAGCATCTGCTGGAGCTGCTGCTCCATCAGCGCGAGCTGCTGCTTGAGCGGTTCGAGGTTGGCCGCTTCACCCTGCTTCTTCTCGAAATCGTTGCGCAGCGTGACTTCCTCGGCCTCGAGGCCCTCGAGCTGCGCGCCCAGGGGACGGGTCATGAAGTTCCAGAGGACGAACAGGATCAACAGGCAGAGGGCGATGCAGAAGCCGAACTGCCATTCGCGCGGCCAGGAGCCGGCGTTGTTGAAGTCGAGCTCCTTGAGGGACATTTTCTTCTTGCTCACGACTTCGCTCCTCCCGTCGGTGCGGCCGGAGCGGCCGGCGTGGCGGGCTGCTGGCTGTTGGCAGGCGCGGCGGTTCCGGCGGGCGCGGCCGGGGGCGCGGTGCCGGCCGCCGGCGCGGTGCCGGCCGCCGGCGCGGTGCCGGCGGGCGCGGTCGCCGCCGGCGCGGCGGGCGTCAGCGTCTGCAACTGCTCGGTGGTGACGCTGGCGGGCGTGGCACCGGCCGGGGTCGCGCCTTCCTCGCCTTCCTTCTTCGCGTTCGGGTTCACCAGGGTGACGGCGAGGCTGAAGGTGTACGGCAGGCCCTTGTTCTCGCCCTCGGACTGGATCACCGACAGCTCGGGCTTCGCCATCCAGCCGGAGGCCGACAGCACTTCCATGTAGGTACTGACCCGCGCATGCGACTGCGAGCGGCCTTCCAGCGTCAGCTTGTCGCCTTCCTGCTTGATCGAGGTGAGGATCACGCCATCGGGAATCGTGCGCACCAGCGAGTCGAAGAGGTGGACCATCTGCGAGCGGTTGGCCTGCAGCTCCTCGATCACCTTCTTGCGGTTGAGCAGCTTCTTCTTCTTCTCTTCGAGCTTCTCGATCTCGGTGATCTGCGCCTTCACTTCCTCGATCTTCTGGGTGAGGAACGCATTGCGCTCCATCTGGCCCGAGATCTGCATGCTGTAGTAGGTGTTGACCAGGAACCACAGGCCGAGGCCGGCCACCGCGGACAGGGCCAGCATCAGCATGAACTGCTTCTTGCGTTCTTTCTGGCGCTCCGCGCGCCACGGGAGGAGGTTGATGCGTGCCATCAGTCGAAACTCCTCAGGGCGAGGCCGCAGGCGATCATCAGCGCCGGCGCGTCCTGCGCGAGCGCGTGCGCCTGCACGCGTGGGCCAAGGGTCATCTGCGCCAGCGGATTGGCGACCACGGTCTGCACGCCCAGCTGCTCCTCGACCATCGCCGCGATCCCGACGATGGAGGCGCAGCCGCCGGCGAGCACGATCTGGTCGACGCGGTTGTATTCGCTGCCGGCGTAGAAGAACTGGAGCAGGCGGCCGATCTGCTGCGCCATGGCTTCCTTGAAGGGCTCCAGCACCTCGATCTCGTAGCTTTCGGGCAGGCCGCCCTGGCGCTTGGCCAGGCCGGCTTCCTCGTAGCTCAGGCCGTAGCGGCGCATCACTTCATCGGTCAGCTGCTTGCCGCCGAAGACCTGCTCGCGGCTGTAGATGTTGCGACCGTTGCGCAGGATGCTCAGCGTGGTCATCGTGGCGCCGACATCGACCAGCGCGACGATGCCGTCGTGCGGGATGTTGAGCGTGCCGGCGATGAGCGCGTAGGCGTTCTCGATCGCGAAGGCCTCGACGTCGATGACCCGGGCGGTCAGCCCGCCGACCTCGAGCGCCGAGGCGCGCATCTCGACGTTCTCCGAACGCGAGGCGGCGAGCAGGACCTGGACCATCTCCGGGTTGCCGGGCATCGGGCCCAGCACCTCGAAGTCCAGGTTCACTTCCTCGATCGGATACGGAATGTAGTTGACGGCCTCCAGCTCGATCTGGGACTCCATGTCGTCCTCGTCGAGCTCGGCCGGCATCGGGATCACCTTGGTGATCACCGCCGACCCCGCCACCGCGGCGGCGGCGTGCTTGGCCTTGGAGCCGGACCGGTTGAGCGCCCGCTTGATGGCCTCTCCCACCGCCTCGATCTCGACGATGTTCTTCTCGGCCACGGCGTTCGGCGGCAACGGCTCGACCGCGTAGTGTTCCACTCGATAGCGGTCGCCAGCCCGAGACAGCTGCAGGAGCTTGACGGCGGTCGAACTGATGTCGACACCCACCAACGGTGACTGATTTTTTGCGAACAGTCCCACTTTTTTCCCCTTCCCACGCGCGCTTACGCGCGTTACGTGTCCCAATACATTAAATAACGGACTTTTCACCCCATGGCAACAGGCACGTGCGCCCGGTGATGCCCACAGTGAACTCTGTCACGACATGACCCCCTTCCGGCCGGGGTCCACCGGGGGCTCCCGACGGGTGGATGCGCGAACCGCCCCCCCTGCCGCCCCCGCCCCCGAGGCGGCGGATGCGGCATCCGTCACACTGTCGCCCGGCTCCCGGTCGGCTGTCGACCCTGCGCCGCCCTCTATAATCCCCATCTGCCTTGTCTACACCCATCGCCGCCAGGATTCCCGTACGCATGTCCCTGATTCGCCGACTGTTCCGCTGGGCCCTCCTGTTGACCCTGCTCGGCCTGGTGGTCGGCGGCATCGCCTTCGCGGCGCTGTACTACACGGTCTCGTCCAGGCTGCCCGACGTGCAGACCCTGCGCAGCATCGAGCTGCAGGAACCTTTATATGTATACGCGCGCGACGGGCGGCTGATGGGCCTGTTCGGCGAGACCCGCCGCTACCCGGTCGAGATCGAGAAGGTGCCCAAGCGCCTCAAGGACGCCTTCCTGGCCGCCGAGGACGCCCGCTTCTACGAACACGACGGCGTGGACTACAAGGGCGTGGGCCGGGCCATCAAGGAACTGGTCTTCACCGACAAGGAGCGCGTCGCGGGCGGGTCCACCATCACCCAGCAGGTCGCGCGCCAGTTCTTCCTCAGTTCCGAGTACAGCTACACCCGCAAGTTCGCCGAGATGCTGCTGGCCCGGAAGATGGAGCAGGAGCTGACCAAGGACGAGATCTTCGAGCTGTACCTGAACAAGAGTTTCTTCGGCAACCGCGCCTACGGCGTGGCCGCCGCCGCCGAGTTCTACTACGGCAAGTCCCTGGACCAGCTGGACCTGGACGAGATGGCCTCGCTGGCCGCGATCCCCAAGTTCCCGTCCACCGCCAACCCGATCAGCAACCCGGAACGCGCCCGCCAGCGCCGCGACAACTACGTGCTGGTGCGGATGCGCGAGCTGGGCTTCATCACCCCGGCCGAGGAGCAGGCGGCGCGCGCGACGCCGATGCACGCCAGCCCGCACGAACGGCCGGTCGAGGTCTATGCGCCGTACGTCGCGGAGATGGTCCGCCAGGAAATGATCGACCGCTTCGGCAAGGATGTCCTGACCAAGGGCTACCACGTCACCACGACCATCGACCCGGTCCTGCAGGCCGCCGCCGACAAGGCCGTGCGCGATGGCCTGGGCACCTACGACCGCCGCCACGGCTGGAACGCCAAGGCGCTGCCGCACATCGACCTGCCCCCGGGCGAGGATGCCGCGACCGCCGCCAAGCGGCTGCGCGACCATCCGACCCAGGGCGAACTGCGCGCGGCCCTGGTGCTGGGCACCAGCGGCGCCAATGCCCAGGTCGTGCTGGCCGACGGCACCGTGCTCGACCTCGGCCCGGAGACCTCGCGCTGGACCGGCAAGGCCCCCGGCACCCTGCTCAAGCGCGGCGACGTGGCCCGCGTGCGCCGGATCGAGCCGGAGGCCAAGGTCGACCCCGCCAAGACCGGCGCCGCGACCGCCGCCGCACCGACCCCGACCGGCCCGGTGACCTGGCGCCTGGAGCAGTTGCCGCGCGCCCAGTCGGCCCTGGTCTCGCTGGATGCCGATACCGGCGCGCTGCGCGCCCTGGTCGGCGGCTTCAGCTTCGCCGGCAGCAAGTTCAACAACGCCACCCAGGCACGCCGCCAGCCGGGCTCCTCGTTCAAGCCGTTCGTGTATGCCGCGGCCTTCGAGCGCGGCTACAACCCGGCGTCGATCGTGCTCGATGCCCCGGTCGTGTTCCGAATGCGCGCCGGCAAGGTCTGGCGCCCGCAGAACGACGGCGGCGGCTTCGCCGGCCCGATCCGCGTGCGCGAGGCGCTGGTCCAGTCGCGCAACCTGGTGTCGGTGCGCATGCTCGACGCCATCGGGGTGGACTACGCGCGCAAGTACATCACCCAGTTCGGCTTCGAGGAAAAGGAACTGCCGCCGAACCTGTCGATCTCGCTCGGCACGCCCTCGCTGACGCCGCTGTCGATCGCGCGCGGCTACGCGGCCTTCGCCAACGGCGGCTTCCGCATCGATCCGTGGCTGATCGACGAAGTGAAGGACCGCGACGGCAAGCAGGTGTTCAAGCAGACCCCGGCCGTCGCCTGTCGCGGCTGCGGCACGGGCCGCGCCGGCCAGCCCGCCGTGCCCGCCTCCAGCGTCGTCGACGGCTTCGACCTCGGCCCGGCCGGCGGCACCGCCGCGACGCCCAAGCCGGGCGAAGGCAAGCCGGGGGCCAAGCCGACCGAGGCCAAGGCTGCCGTCGCCACCACCCTGCCCGCCGGCGCCGTGCTCGCGCCGCGCGCGATGGACGAACGCATCGCCTACCAGATCACCTCGATGATGCGCGACGTGGTCCTGCGCGGCACCGCCACCGACGCCCGCCGCCTGAACCGCGAGGACGTCGGCGGCAAGACCGGTTCGACCAACAACCACCGCGACGCCTGGTTCTCCGGTACCGGCGGCAACCTGATCACCACGGTGTGGGTCGGCAAGAGCGACAACACCTCGCTGGGCTACCGCGAATACGGCGGCAAGGCCGCGCTGCCGATCTGGATCGACTACATGGCCGTGGCGCTGAAGGACGTGCCGGTGGCGCCGAACGACCCGCCGCCGGGCATGATCAAGGTCGCGGTCACCGCAAGCGGCCAGCTGCTGCCGACCGAGAGCAGCGGCGGCATCACCGAGTACGTGAAGGTCGAAGACCTCGAGAAGATGGAAAGCTTCGTCGACTACGGCAGCGACGAGGCCATGCCGAGCGAGGACTCGTTCGACATCTTCTGATGCACGACATCGCAGGCCGGGTGCCGCCCGGCCTGCAGTCCACCACCGCTGCCGATTTGTCATTTCACGGGCATCGGTTACAGTCAGTCCCTGGCCACGCAGGGATCGTTCACCATGCGCCACGCCCGCCAGCACGCTGAAACGAAGACCCGCGAGCGCCGCTATCGCCTCGCCCACGAAGCCGCCCGGCTGATCGCCGAATCCGGCATCCGCGATTTCCACCAGGCCAAGCTCAAGGCCGCCGCGCGGCTGGGTATCCACGACGACGCCTCGCTGCCGCGCAATCGCGAGATCGAGGACGCGCTGCGTGAATACCAGCGATTGTTCCAGGGTGATGCGCAGGCCGGCGAGCTGCGCCGTCGGCGCGATGCCGCGCTGCGCGCGCTGGAATTCTTCGCGCCGTTCGACCCGCGCCTGGTCGGCCCGGTGCTCGACGGCACCGCGGACGCCAACTCGGCGGTGCACCTGCACCTGTACACCGACGAACCCGAAGCCGTGCCGCGCTTCCTCGAAGACCACCGCATTCCCGCCGAATCGCGCAGCCGCCGCATCCGCCTCGACCGCGAGCGTCCGATCGACTGCCCGGTCTGGCTGTTCAGCGCCGAAGACCTGAGCTTCGATCTCACCGTGCTGCCGCACGACGCCCTGCGCCAGGCCCCGCTGTCCAGCATCGACGAGAAACCGATGCGCCGCGCCTCCGCCACGCAGCTGCGCGCGCTGCTGGTGGAGGAGGACGTGGCGGGGTTCGAGGGCGGCGCGTGAGCCTGGAACGCGCGGAACTTCTGCTGATCGAGGAACGCGCCGCCATCCTTGCCAGCCCGACCGGCGTCGCGGCCTACGATTTCGATTTTCGACTCCACTTCGACTGCCGCCATCCCTATCGGATCGAGGGCGAAATCGACGGTGTGCTCCGGGTTGGCGCGCCGACCGACTACGCTCGCTGCCACGAAGACGCCAGGGCACTGGGTGTACGCCCGGTCAACGATCCGGAGCAGCATCTGCTCGCCAGCGAGATCGAACGCTGGTATCCGCTGATCGAAGACGCCACGCCGAAGACGATGATCTTCGATGCACTACCCGAAGCCGATGTCGTCGAAGCCATCTTCGGCTGGCCGGTCTTCCTCAAGGGGTCTCGGCAGACGAGCAAGCACAACCCGGAGTTGTCCGTCATTCGCGATCGTGCGCACTACGCACAGGCCCGGATCGCCTACGCCCGCGATCCGATCCTGCACTGGCAGAAACCCGTGTTGCGCGCGTTCACGCCGCTCGCTCCGGTCTCCGGCCACATCGCAGGCAAGATCCGGCCTTCCGTCGAGTTCCGCACGTTCTGGCTGCATGGGCGCTGCATCGGGCATGGCCCCTACTGGTATCAGGTGCCGCCCTATCGCAGCGACCGGATCGATGACGGCTTGGATCTCGCGGCATCGGTGGCTGCGCGCGTGCCCGTGCCGTTCCTCGTCGTCGACATCGCCCTCACTGCGGAAAATCACTGGATCGTGATCGAGTGCAATGATGCACAGGAATCCGGGCATGCCGGCATTCCGCCACTGCGGCTCTGGCGCGACCTGCTCGATGCCTGGCCCCTAAGCAGACCCTGAAACACATCCACTACATTCATCACCGACCAAAACGACTGACGGAACGCCAGCATGCGCCACCAGGGAAGGATCCACGACTGGAACGACGACAAGGGCTTCGGTTTCGTGACGCCGAACGGCGGCGGCGACCGCGCCTTCGTCCACATCAAGGCATTCGCCGGGCGCGCGCGGCGGCCGGCCAACGGCGACATCGTGACCTATGCGACGACGCGCGATGCGAAAGGACGCCTGCAGGCGGCGGACATCCGCTTCGCGAATGCGGCGCCATCAACGGACACGCGCACACGACCCGGCATCCTCGGCCCTGCGTTCGCGCTGCTCGCTTTCGCGGGCATCGTCGGCGCCGGGGCCTACGCGGTGATGAGCGCCGTCGCCTTCGTCGCCTACGGCATGGACAAGGCCGCTGCGAATGCCGGGCGATGGCGCACGCCGGAAAGCACGCTGCACCTGTTCGGGCTGGCCTGCGGCTGGCCGGGTGCAGTGCTGGCGCAACGGCTGTTCCGCCACAAGTCGCGCAAGCGCGAATTCCAGGTCGTGTTCTGGGTCACGGTCGCGATCAACCTGATCGCATTGGCATGGCTGACGAGCAGCGATGGGCAGGCCTTCATCGCCGACCAGCTGCCATTGCCCTGAAGACATCCGCCGACTGAAGACGCAATCCGGGCCGCCCGCGGTGGGAGGGGGAGGAAGCCGCAGGGCGGCCCGGTTGCGGAGACGGGAAGACGTTGTCGCCTCGTGCGCGGATCAGCGCGCGGCGCGCGCCTCCTCGGCACGGACGCGGAACCACGCGGCGTAGAGCGCGGGCAGGAACAGCAGGGTCAGCGCGGTGGCGACGATCAGCCCGCCCATGATCGCGACGGCCATCGGCCCGAAGAACACGCTGCGCGAGAGCGGGATCATCGCGAGGATCGCCGCGAGCGCGGTGAGCACGATCGGACGGAAGCGGCGCACGGTGGACTCGATGATCGCGGTCCAGCGGTCGTGGCCGGTCGCGATGTCCTGTTCGATCTGGTCGATGAGGATGATCGAGTTGCGCATGATCATGCCCGACAGCGCGATCACGCCCAGCATCGCGACGAAGCCGAACGGCACGCGGAAGACGAGCAGGAACAGCACCACGCCGATCAGGCCCAGCGGCGCGGTCGACAGTACCAGCAGCACGCGCGGCAGGCTGCGCAGCTGCAGCATCAGCAGCGTGACCACGACCAGCAGGAACAGCGGCATGCCGGCCTTGATCGAGTTCTGCCCGCGCGCGGAGTCCTCGACGGTGCCGCCGACGTTGAGCAGGTAACCCTCGGGCAGCGACGCGCGGATATCCGCCAGCGTGGGATCGATCTGGCCGATGACGGTCGGCGCGGTCTGGTCGGTCGCGATGTCGGCGCGCACGGTGACCGTGGGCAGGCGGTTGCGATGCCAGACCACGCCTTCCTCGAACACCGACTCGAGCCGGGCGACCTGCATCACCGGCACGGTCTTGCCGCTGGCGGTCGGCACGGCGAGGCTGCCGAGCAGATCGAGGCGCACGCGCTCGTCCTCGGGGCCGCGGAGGAGGATGTCGATCAGTTCGTTGTCCTCGCGATACGTGCTGACCGGCAGGCCGGACAGCGCGCTCGACAGGAAGCTGGCGAGGTGCTGGGTCGACACGCCCAGCGCACGCGCGCGCTCCTGGTCCACGACCAGACGCACGACCTTGCTGGGCTCGTCCCAGTCGACGTTGACGTTGATGACGTTCGGGTTCTCGCGCACCTTCGCCATCACCTGGTAGGCGAGTTCGCGCACGCGCTCGATGTGTTCGCCCGAGACCCGGAACTGCACCGGATAGCCGACCGGCGGCCCGTTCTCCAGCCGGGTCACGCGCAGCTGCAGCTCCGGGAATCGCGCGCGCACGTCGTGCATCAGCCAGGCGCGCAGCGTCTCGCGCGCCTCGATGTCGCGGCTGCGCACCACGAATTGCGTGAAATGCTTCTGCGGCAGTTGCTGGTCCAGCGGCAGGTAGAAGCGCGGCGAGCCGGTGCCGACGTAAGCGACGTAGTTCTCGACCTCGCTGCGCCCGGCGAGCATCGCCTCGAAGCGCTTCGCGGCGGCATCGGTCGCCTTGAGCGAACTGCCTTCGGCCAGTTCGAGGTCGACCATCAGCTCCAGGCGGGTCGATTCCGGGAAGAACTGCTGCGGAATGAAGCGGAACAGCGCGATCGACACCACGAACGCGGCGACCGTCGCGAAGATCACCACCCAGCGGCGCTCGATGCACCAGCGCACCAGGCCGCGGAAGCGCCGGTAGAAACCGCTGCGATACGGGTCGTGCGCGCCTTCGTGGCCATGCCCGCCGACGGCGGGCGGCGCGAGCACGCCGGCGTATTGCGGCCAGCGATCGGCCATCCGTTCGCGGGCGCGGCGCAGGCGGCCTTCGAGCGAGCCCGGCTTCGGCAGCGCGTTCGGTTCCGGCAGCATCTTGTCGCCGAGATACGGAATGAACAGCACGGCGGCGATCCAGGACACGATCAGCGCGATGGTCACCACCTGGAACAGCGATCGCGTGTATTCGCCGGTGCTGGACGCGGCGGTGGCGATCGGCAGGAAGCCGGCGGCCGTGACCAGGGTGCCGGTGAGCATCGGGAAGGCCGTGGTCTCGTAGGCGAAGGCGGCGGCGCGCAGCCGCGAGTAGCCCTGCTCCATCTTGATCGCCATCATCTCGACCGCGATGATCGCGTCGTCGACCAGCAGGCCGAGCGCCAGCACCAGCGCGCCGAGCGAGATCTTGTGCAGGCCGATGCCGAAGTAGTGCATCACCGCGAAGGTCATCGCCAGCACCAGCGGGATGCTCACCGCGACCACGAGGCCGGTACGCAGGCCCAGCGAGAAGAAGCTGACCAGCAGCACGATGATCACCGCCTCGGCGAGCACGCGCACGAATTCGCCGACCGAATCGCGCACCGCCGCCGGCTGGTCGGCGACGCGATGCAGTTCCAGGCCGAGCGGCAGCGTCTTCTCCAGGCGCGCGGTTTCCGCATCCAGCGCCTGGCCGAGCTTGAGGATGTCGCCGCCGGGCTTCATCGACACCGCGATGCCGATGGCGTCCTCGCCCATGAAGCGCATGCGCGGCGCGGCGGGATCGGCGAAGCCGCGCTCGACCGTTGCGATGTCGCCGAGGCGGACGGTGCGGTCGCCGGCGCGGATCGGGAAGGCGCGGATGTCGTCGACCGACTTGAAGGCGCCGGTCACGCGCAGCTGCACGCGGTCGGTCGGGGTCTCGAAGAAACCGGCAGGCGTCACCGCGTTCTGCTCGGCCAGCGCCTGCTGCACCGCCGACAGCGGGATGCCCAGCGTGGCCAGCTTGGTGTTCGACAGCTCGATCCAGACCTTCTCGTCCTGCAGGCCGACCAGTTCGATCTTGGCCACGTCGGGCACGCGCTGCAGCTGCAGCTCGATGCGCTCGGCGTAGTCCTTCTTCAGCGCGTAGTCGAAGCCCTTGCCGGTCAGCGCGTAGATGTTGCCGAAGGTGTCGCCGAACTCGTCGTTGAAGAACGGCCCGACCGCGCCCTGCGGCAGGGTGTGGCGGATGTCGCCGATCTTCTTGCGCACCTGGTACCACAGCGCCGGCAGCTCGGCGCTCTTCATCGAGTCGCGGGCGACGAAGATCACCTGCGATTCGCCGGGCCGCGAATACGAGGTGATGCGCTCGTAGCTGCCGGTTTCCAGCAGCTTCTTCTCGATGCGGTCGGTCACTTCGCGCGCGACCTCCTCGGCGGTCGCGCCCGGCCACACCGTGCGCACCACCATCGCCTTGAAGGTGAACGGCGGGTCCTCGGACTGGCCCAGGCTGCGGTACGACCAGACGCCGATGATCGCCAGCACCAGCATCATGTAGAGCACCAGCGGCCGGTTCGCCAGCGCCCATTCGGAGAGATTGAAGCGGCGCATGGTCACTTCGCCTGCACGGACGCGTTCAGCACGGGACGGTTGCTGCGGTCGACCGGTTGCACCAGCGCGCCGTCATGCAGCAGGTGGCCGCCGGCCAGCACCACCCAATCGTCGGGCTTGAGCCCGGAACGCACGTCGACGCCATCGTCGCCGTAGGGACCGGTCGTGACCGATACCCGCCGCGCCTTGCGCGTCGCGGGATCGATCACCCACACCGCGGCGGCGCCCTTGCCGTCGCGCTGCAGTGCCGAGAGCGGCAGGTGCAGGCCCGCGGCTGCGGCGCCGGGAATGTAGACGCGCGCGCTCTGGCCGAGGTCCACGGCACGGCCGGCCTCGCCGTCGAGCGTCGCGCGGGCGGCGTAGGTGCGCGCCTGCGGGTCGGCCGACGGCGCGATCTCGCGGATCCGGCCGGGCAGGCGCTCGCCGCGGCGGCTCCAGGGTTCGATCACCACGGGCTGGCCGATGCGGAATTCGCGGATGCGCGACTCGGGCAGCGCGAAGGCGACCTCTCGGCCGCTATCGGCCGCCAGCGTGAATGCCGGCTGGCCTGCGGCGACCACCTGGCCGGCCTCGATCTGGCGGCTGGCGATCACGCCGTCGCGGGGCGCGCGGAGCTGGCCGTAGGCGGCCTGGTTGCCTGCCAGGTCGCGCTGCGCGCGGGCGGCCCGGGCCTGGCCTTCGGCGGCACGCAGGGCGGCGGTCTGCTGGTCCAGCGCGGAGCGGCTGACGAGGCGGTCCTGGGCGAGCGCAACCAGGCGGGCGTGATCGGCGCGGGCCCGGACCAGCTGGGCTTCGGCGGCGGTCGCCTGGGCCTGCAGGGATTCGGCCTGCAGCCGGAGGTCGCCGGGATCCAGCTCGGCGATGACGTCGCCGGCGCGCACGCGGTCGCCGGTATCGACCGACCGGCGCAGGACCTTGCCACCGACCCGGAAGGCGAGCGCGGTTTCCTCGCGTGCCCGCACCTCGCCGGCGAATGCGCTCAGCTCGCCGTGGGCGGGACCGGCGGCTTCCGCCGCCCGCGCCACCAGCACCGGGCGCGCGACGGGGGCCTGCGTGCCGTCGTTGCCACATGCCGCCAGGATCCCCACCATCAGGACCTGCCCCAGCACCTGCCCGAACCTGTCCCGCCCGAACCGTCGCGCCGCCATGCCTGCCTCGCTTCTCTGAACCAGTATTAGTGAACTGCGCGGTATCGTATAAATATCAAACCAATTAGTCTACTATTTCGAGATGGACCCCATTTCCACGCCTTCCCCCGTTCCCGATGCCGGCCGTGGCGCCGGCCCCGGCCGCCCCAAGGACCTGGGCAAGCGCGCCGCCATCCTCGACGCCGCCAAACGCCTGTTCTCGACCCACGGGTTCGACGGCGTGAGCATGGACCAGATCGCCACCGAGGCCGGCGTGTCCAAACTCACGGTGTACAGCCACTTCGGCGACAAGGACTCGCTGTTCGGCGCGGCGGTGCGCGCCAAGTGCGAGGAGCAGCTGCCGCCGGAACTGTTCCTGGTCGGCCTGGAGGGCAACCTGCGCGAGCAGATCACCGCGATCGCGCGTGCGTTCTTCGCCCTCGTCACCAGCGAGGAAGCCGTCGCCATGCACCGCATGATGATGGTCCCGGGCACCGGAGACGCGCATGTGCGCGAGCTCTTCTGGCAGGCCGGGCCGCAGCGGGTCAAGGAAGGGTTCGCGGCCTTCCTGCGCGACGAAGTGGCGCAGGGCGCGCTGGACATCCCCGACATCGAGCGTGCCGCGTCCCAGTTCCTCTGCCTGCTCAAGGGCGAACTGCACATGCAGATGATGTGCGGCCTGTGCTGCACGCTCCCCGGCGAGGACGTTGAAGCGCACATCCACGCCACCGTCGACCTGTTCCTGCGCGCCTACGGCACGGCCCGCCGGCAGGAGGGCGGCGGCGCCTGAAACCGCGGCCGCGCCCGGACGCCGAGGGCCCGGGCGGCTTGCCGAAGCGGTCGCCCTGGCCGGTGACGCCAGTACCGGTGACTTCCGGCACTCAGGCCGGGCGGGGGGCTCCGGCGATGCTGGCACCACAGCGCGGGCCCCATCCCGGTAAACTTTCCGCCCCGACAGACGTTCCCAACCCGCGCAAGCGCTGCCCGAGATGCCCCAGATGACGATCGATTACGCCAAAGCCCGCGAGACCATGGTCGAGCAACAGGTCCGCCCGTGGGACGTGTTCCAGCCCCGCATCCTGGACACCATCGCCCGGTTGCCGCGCGAGCGTTTCGTCGCCGAACAGCACCGCGCCCTGGCCTACGCCGACGTGGCCCTGCCGATCGGCCGCGGCGAATCGATGATGAAGCCCGTGCTGGAAGGCCGCACCCTGCAGGCACTGTCGCTGGAAGCCGGCGAGGACGTGCTGGAGATCGGCACCGGCAGCGGCTACCTCTCCGCCTGCCTCGGCGCCCTGGCGCGCGACGTGGTCAGCCTGGAGATCCATGCCGACCTGGCCGATGCCGCCCGCGCGCGCCTGGAAGCCGAAGGCATCGGCAACGTCCGCATCGAGACCACCGATGTCTTCGCATGGAACAGCGAGCGCACGTTCGACGCGATCTGCGTCGGCGGTGCGGTCGCCACCCTGCCGACCGCACTGCTGAAGTGGCTGCGTCCCGGCGGCCGCCTGTTCGTCGTCCACGGCCGCGCGCCGGCGATGGAAGCGGCCCTGCTGCGCCACGCCGGCAATGCCGGCGGCCACAGCGTCGAATCCCTGTTCGAAACCGAATTGCCGTACCTCATCGGCGCGGCACCCACGCCGCAATTCACCCTGTAAGCCGGTCCCGCCCCCACAGCGCCAGGATCGAACACTCCAAAGGATGCCCATGACCCGCCGTCCCCTCGCCCTCGCCCTCGCCCTGATCGCACTGCCCCTCGGCGCGCGCGCGGAAGACCTGCTGCAGACCTACGAACTGGCCCGCAACAGCGATCCGCAGTTCGCCGCCGCCGAAGCCAGCCGCCTGGCCACCCGCGAAGGGGCGGTACAGACGCGCGCGGCGTTCCTGCCGCAGGTCGGCGGTTCGATCGGCGCGAACTACAGCGACACGACCTCGAAGCTCAACAACGGCTTCAAGGTGTCCGATGGCAGCGGCAGCCGCAGCTACGGCCTGTCGGTGGACCAGTCGCTGCTCGACTTCGGCGACATCAATCGCCATCGCTCGCAGCTGGCCCTGGCCGAAGCTGCCGACTTCCAGCTCGAAGCCGCCGGCGACTCGCTGATCACGCGCACGTCCGCGGCCTACTTCAACGTGCTGATCGCGATCGAGACCCTCGCGGCGGCCGAGGCGCAGGAAACCGCGCTGAAGAAGCAGTTCGACTTCGCCGACAAGCGCCTGGAAGTCGGTCTGGCGCCGATCACCGACGTGCACGAAGCCAGCGCCCAGTACGAGCGCGCGCGCGCCAACACCATCATCACCCGCAATGCGCTTGAGGATGCGTATCGCGCGCTGGAGGAAATCACCGGCACCGATATCCGCGCGCTGAAGGCGCTGCCGCAGGACTTCCAGCCGCAGCTGCCGTCCTCGCTCGACGCCAACGGCTGGGTGCAGACCGCGCTCGACAACAACCCGGCGCTGAAGGCCAGGGCGCTGGAAGTGCGTTCCGCCGAATCCAGCGTCAGCGCCGCCCGCGCCGGCCACCTGCCGAGCATCGGCCTGCGCGCGACCTACGGCAACGGCCGTCCGTTCGGCGAACCCGAACTCCCGGGCAATGCGGAATACTCCGACACCTCCACGATCGGCCTGACCGTCACCGTGCCGATCTTTGCCGGCGGCGCCACCCAGTCGCGCGTGCGCCAGGCGATCGCCCAGCGCGACGCTGCGGCCGATCAGCTCGAACAGCAGCGCCGCGCGCTGGTGCGCAATACGCGCAACGCCTACGAGGCCCTGGTTGCGGGCATCACCGAAGTCGAAGCGCGCAAGTCCGCGGTGTTCTCGGCGCGCAGCGCGTACGAGGCCTCGCAGGTCGGCCTGGAAGTCGGCACGCGTACCGTGCTGGACGTGCTGAACAACCAGCAGACCCTGTTCAACGCCGAACGCGAATATGCGCTGTCGCGCTACAACTTCCTGCAGAACCGCCTGCAGCTGGAGCAGGCGGCGGGCACGCTGGACGTGGACGACCTGTCGGACGTGAACCGACTGCTGTCGGTCGATGCGCAGGCGAAATCCACGCCCTGATCCGGCCGGACATCCCAGCAGACCGGAAAGGCCGCATCGCCAACGCGATGCGGCCTTTTTCATGCCTCGATGCCATGCACGGACGCGATGCCGCGCCGCTGGCCGCCGACATCAATCCGACGAGCAGTTGCCGGTGATCGAGCAGTAGCTGACGCCCACCAGCAGCCAGCCGTCTGGCGTGCACAGGTAGGTCAGGCGCAGCGTACCGAGCGCATCGACCTGCACGGTCTCGGCGACCGACCACAGCGAATTCTCGTCGCAGGTCGGCAATTCGTTGGACTGCGCGTGCGCGACCGGCGCAGCACCGATGCCCAGGGCCATGCACACCGCGAACACGCCCGCGATGAATCCATGCTTCATGTCGAACATCCTCCGCAAAACCCGCATCGGATCGGGGGAGAGCGGGCGCGGGGCGACCCGGGAGTCGCCAGGCCCGGCCAATGCAGCGGATCGATGCGGGGAGACTCCGCCACCCTGGCACGTATCGTCGGTGCCGGGCTGCCGCGCGCCTGCCGTGCGGCGCATGCAGGCCGGACGCCGCAGGGCAACGGGACACCGTGCTTCGATGCTAACGCCGTGCGCAGAACGCGATCCGGCGCCCGCCCCCACGAAGCGCGACGTGGCACGCAGTTCGATCATTCGAATTTCCGATCGATCCAGCGCACGAATCGCGGCCTGCAACGGGATCGCATGCGCCAATCGCGGGCGCGCATGCGGCAGGACGCGTCGATGCCTCAGCCCAGGTAGGGGCGGACCAGCGCCAGCGTGCGCCGCAGCGCGCCGCGCCCCTGCTCCACCAGCGCGCGCGCCGCGCCAGCCATCGCATCGCGACGCGCACGGTCGGCCAGCAGGGCTTCCAGGGCGGACGCCACGCCGCTGGCGTCGGCTTCGACCACGACGGTGTCCGCCTGCAGCATCTGCGCGGCGATGTCGGCGAAGTTGTGCAGGTGCGGACCGGTGACCACGGCGGTGCCGACGGCGGCCGGTTCGAGCAGGTTGTGTCCGCCGACCGGCTGCAGGCTGCCGCCGACGAAGGCCACGTCGGCACAGGCGTAGAACAGCATCAGCTCGCCGAGGGTATCGATCACGAAGACCTGGTCCTCGGCATCGGGCAGGACGGTGAGCGTGCGCGTGGCCACGCGCAGACCGGTGTCGATCGCCTGCTGGGTCGCACCGCGGAAGCGCTCGGGATGACGCGGCGCCCACAGCATGAGCAGGTCGGGCCAGCGCTGGCGCAGGTGGCGATCGATGCCGAGCACCGCGGCCTCCTCGTCGGGATGCGTGCTGGCGGCGATCCAGACCGGGCGGCCGGGGACACGGCGGCGGAACTCCGCGGCGAAGCGATCGATGTCCGGATCGACGCGCAGGTCGAACTTGAGGTTGCCGCAGACCTCGACCTGGTCGTCGCGCGCCCCCAACTTCACGAAGCGTGCGGCATCGGCTTCCGATTGCGCGGCGACGCGGCGCATCGTGCGCAGCGCGCGACCGACCAGCGGGCGCAGCACGCGGTAGCCGCGCAGCGAGCGCTCGGACAGGCGCGCATTGACGAGGAAGGTCGGCACGCCGAGGTCGCGACAGGCGAACAGCAGGTTCGGCCACAGCTCGGTTTCGACGATCAGGCCGACGCTGGGGCGGAAATGGCGCAGGAAACGCTGTACCGCGCCGGTGAGGTCGTAGGGCAGGTAGACGTGCAATACCCGGCCCTGCCACAGCGCGGCGACGCGCTCGGAACCGGTGGGCGTGATCGTGGTGACCAGCACGCGGCGCTGGGGATGGTCGCGCAGCAGGGCATTGATCAGCGGCGCGGCGGCGTTCACCTCGCCGACCGAGACCGCATGCACCCACAGGCAGCCGTCCGGCGGCGGTGCCGCGTCGCCGTAGCGCGCGTAGCGCTCGTGCCAGCGCAGCAGGTAGGCGCGCTGGCGGAAGCCGCGCCAGACCAGGTGGTAGAGCGTGACCGGCAGCAGCAGGTACAGCGCGGCCGAATACAGGCCGCGCAGGAGGTGCTCGCTCAGGCGATCGAGGAATGCGGCCCGCATGCGGACATGATAACGGGGCGCGTGCCGGATCCGCCGCGAAGCGCTGCCCATCCGCAGCCAGCCCGTACAATGACGGCATGCCGTTCGCCTTCGATGCCCCGCCGCCCCGCTCGCCTCGCCACTGGCCGATCTGGCTGGGCATCGGCGCGATGGCGCTGCTGGCGCGCCTGCCCTGGGCGCTGCAGCAGCCGCTGGGTCGCGTGCTGGGCGTGGTGCTGCGCGTGACGCTGCGCGAACGGCGGCGGATCGCGGCGCGCAACCTCGCGCTGTGCTTTCCCGACCTCGACGACGCGGCGCGCGCCGACCTGCTGCGCCGGCATTTCGCATCGCTGGGCCTGGCGATCTTCGAATTCGGACGCGCCTGGTGGGGCTCGGTGCAGCCGCAGCGCAGCGGGCTGGTGATCGAGGGCGCCGAGCACATCCGCGAGGCGCATGCGCGCGGCAAGGGCGTGATCGTCGTCTCCGGCCATTTCACGACCCTGGAGATCTGCGCGCGCCTGGCCTGCGACACCGTGCCGCTCGCCGGCATGTACCGGCCCTACCCGCAGCCGGCGATGGAATGGGCGGTGCTGCGCGGGCGGTCGCGCTACGCTGCCGGCATGTTCACCAAGCAGGACGTGCGCGGTGCGGTGAAGCACCTGCGCAAGGGCGGCCTGCTCTGGTACGCGCCGGACCAGGATCCGAGCCGCGGCGAAAGCGTGTTCGTGCCCTTCTTCGGCCAGCCTGCGAAAAGCCTCAGCTCCACCCACCAGCTGGCGCGGCTGTCCGGCGCGGCGGTGGTGATGTTCCAGCACTTCCGGCGCGCGGACGGCGGCCTCACCCTGCGTTTCTGGCCGGCGTTCGAGCAGTTCCCGTCCGAGAGCGCCGAGACCGACACCGCGCGGGTGATCGCTGCGATCGAGACCATGGCGCGCGAGGCGCCCGAGCAGTACCTGTGGATCCACCGACGCTTCAAGCGCCGGCCGGATGGCGAAGCCATCTACGACTGAGGCGATGCCGCCGTCGTCGCATCGCGACCGAGCAGGCTGCCCGCATACAGCGCCGCGAGCAGCAGGGTCACCCCGCCCCAGAAGGTCGAATAGAACGCCAGGTGGGTGTTGAACGGGAATACCGTCACCACCAGCGCCAGCATCGCCGGCCACGCCGCTTCGCGCGCGCCGGCCTCGGCATAGCGCCAGGCGCGTCGCGCCATCGCCACGCCCGCCAGCCACAGCAGCAGGCCGATGGCGCCGGTTTCGCTGAGGATCTCCAGCACGATCTGGTGCGCGTGGTGCGCCGGCCCCAGGCCCCACTCGGCGATGCGCTCCGGCTGAGGATCGCAGGCCGGGAAGGCTTCGCGGAAGCCGCGCGGACCGACGCCATTGATCGGATGCGACTGGATGATGCACCACGCCGCCGACCAGATCCGCGCCCGTCCGGACAGGGCATCGTCGACGCCGGCGGCGCTCGCCGAGGTCACCTGCGTCGTGCGCGCGACGCGCTCGCGTACCTGCGGCGACACCACCGCGAGCATCGCCAGCAGCGCGGCACCGAACGCGAACACGCCGAGCAGGCGCTTCCAGCCGAGCAGGCGCCAGCCCGAGAGCAGCAGCACCAGGCCGTAGGTGATCCAGGAGGCGCGCGATCCTGCGAGCAGCACGATCACGCCGACCAGCGCCACCGCGACCAGCCAGCCGATGCGCCCGAACCGCTGCCCCGCCGCGACGAGCAGGAACGGCGAGAGGCTGGCGAGCACCACGCCGAGCTTGAGGTTGCACGGACCGAGCGCGCCACCGAGGCGATCGAGCAGCAGGTAATCGTTCGCGTCGCACAGGGTCTTGCCGCGCAGCGCGACGTTCGCCGCATCCATCGCCGCGAACATCGGGCTGATGCCGCTGACGGCCTGCGCCAGCGCATCGACCGTCCACAACGCGACGATCACCGCCAGCCCGCCGAAAGTGATGCGGCGACCGCGCGGATCGGCGACCGCGGCAGCGGCCAGCCACAGGAAGGGCAGGTAGCGCAGGTCGGCCGCGACTTCGCGAAAGGCGCGCGCGCGGTCGACCGCATCGATCGCGCCGATCAGTTCCGGTGTCCAGTAGGCGAAGAACAGCACGCTGGTGAGCGCCCAGGCCTGCGCGCTGAGCAGCGCCCCGCCGCCGCGGAAACGCACGTACAGCAGGCGTCCGATCGCGACCAGCGCGCCCAGCGCCAGCACGCCCTCCGCCACGCCCGGTGCCGGCCACAGCGCGACGAACGCCAGCACCCAGAACGGCGCCCAGCGCCAGCCCGGCGGAATGCGTGCAGTGTCGGCAGTGGCGTCGGACGTCATTCCGCGATCAGTTCCCGGTAGGTGGCGAGCGTGGCGGCCTGCATGGCATACAGCGAATAGCGCTGCAGTCGCGCGGGCATCGTAGCGGAAATGTCCGCCTCGCTTCCCGTGCGGGACAGCAGCGCACGCGCGGCACGATGCAGCGCTTCCGCGTCGAACGGCACCGCCGCACCGGTCGGAAGCAGCTCGCGCAGCAGTTCACCGACGCCGCCATGTGCCCAGCCCACCACTGGCCGCCCCACCGACAGCGCTTCGATCACCGTGCGACCGAACGCCTCGGGCTTGCGCGAGACCTGCAGCACGAGATCGCTCGCCGCGTAGGCCTCGGCGATCGCGGCGGTGGGCGCGGTGATCGCCAGCGCGTCGACGACGCCCAGCGTGGCGGCCTCGGCTTCGAGGTCGGCGATGTATTGCGCGCGTCCGGGTTCGCGCGCGCCGGGCATCCACAGGCGCGCATCGAGGCCATCGCCGCGCAGTGCCGCGAGCAGGGCGAGCGCGTCGGCATGCCCCTTCAGCCGCGTGCCGCGACCGGGCAACAGCAGCAGCGGACCCTCGCCCGACAACGCAGGATGCTGCGCAGCCACCCGCACGCGCGCAGCGCGATCGGGCCACGGCGTCGACGGGAACGCAGCCGGATCGATGCCGCGCGGGATCGTGCGCAGCTTCGCCGGATCGGTCGCGGGATAGTGGCGCAGCACGTAGCCGCGCACGGTGTCGGACACGCAGATCACGCGCTCGCCGCGGGTCATGATCGCGCTGTAGCGAGACGGCGAATTCAGGCCGTGCACGGTGGTGACGAAGCGCGGTCGCGATGCCGTCGGCATGCCGCGCAGGGCGAGATGGCCGATCCAGGCCGGCAACCGCGAACGCGCATGGACGATGTCGGCGCCGCATGCGGCGAACAGCGTGCGCAGTCGGCGCACCTGGAGGAATGTCAGCGGGGATTTGCGGCCGATGTCGAGCGTGACGTGCTCGGCGCCCGAGGCTTCGAGCTGCGACACCAGCCGGCCACCGGCGGACACCACGACGGCGCGATGCCCGGCACGCACCAGGGCGTCGGCGATTTCCAGGGTGGAGCGCTCGACGCCGCCGGACTGCAGCGCCGGCAGCAGTTGCACCACGGTGAGGCGGCGCGGGGCGTCGTCGATGCCCGGTTCGGCGCCGGTCACGGCGGCCGTCGGCAGGGTCAATCGATCAGGACGTACTGCGCGCCGCAGTACGGGCAGGTGGACGTGCCACCTTCGGCCTCGATCGGCAGGTACACGCGCGGATGGGCGTTCCACAGCGCCATCTCCGGCGTCGGGCAGCTCAGCGGCAGGTCGGCGCGGCGCACTTCATGGCGGCCGGTGTCGTGGCCGGGCGTGGCGGTGGCGGGGCTGGGCTGTGCGGTCATGGCATGGGGTGTCCTGCGCGGAACACACATTTTAGCCCAGCCCGTCCCGGGCGGGGCGCGTTGGCGGCATGATCGCGACATCCGTCCCGCCCAGGATCGCCCATGGCCACTGCCGCCGATGCCCCGCGCACCGAAACCACGGATATCGAGAACACGCCCATCGAAATCATCGGCCGCCAGAGTTCGCACTACACCCGCGTCGTCAGGATGCTCGCGCTGGAGCTGGGCATCGACCCGCCGCTGGCGCCGATCTTCGACCTGATGAGCACCGACCCGGCGACCTACGCCGGCAATCCGGCGCTGAAGCTGCCGGCGTTGCGCGTCGGCGACGACACCGCCTGGGGCAGCCTCAACGCCTGTCGCCTGCTGGCCCGGCAGGTCGACGGCGGCGAGGCCCGGGTGTTCTGGCCGGAGGAGGCGCGCACGCCGCTGCTGATGAACGCGCACGAGGTGGTGACGCACGCGATGGCGGCGCAGGTGGAGGTGGTGTTCCACGAGATCGTGTCGAAGCGACCGCCCGACGCCGCCTCGCGCAAGCGTCGCGAGAGCCTGCTCGGCTGCCTGGCGTGGCTGGACGCGCACCTGGGCGCGATCCGCGCGCAGCTGCCCGTCGAGCGGATCGCGCTGTTCGACCTGATGCTGTACTGCCTGCTCGAACACCTGCCCTTCCGCAACCCGGTCGACCTGTCGGAGTTGCCGGCGCTGACCGCATTCGTCGCAGACTTCGGTGCACGCGCATCCGCACGGGCGACGCCCTATCGCTTCGATGCGCCACCGCCGGACGCGAGCGGGTCCTGAAACGCGAACGGGTCGCCGAAGCGACCCGTCCATGCAGGATAAAGCCGATCGAAGACCTCAACCGGCAGGCTTCGGCACGATCGCTTCGGTGGTGATGCTGATCTTCACTTCGTCGCTGACGTTCGGCGCGTACTTGCCGACACCGAAGTCGCTGCGCTTGATCGTGGTCGTGGCCTCGAAGCCGGCGGCTTCGCGCTTGGCCATCGGCTGCATGCCGAGCTTGTTGATCGTCACGTCCAGGGTCACCGACCTGGTGATGCCCTTGATGGTCAGGTCGCCGGTCACGGCGAGCTTGTCCTTGCCGGCCGACTTCACCGAGGTGCTCTTGAAGGTGATGTTCGGGTGGTTCGCCGCATCGAAGAAGTCGTCGCTGCGCAGATGCTCGTCGAAGGCTTCGACGTGCGAGTTCAGGCCCGCCAGCGGGATCGTGACCTCGACCTTCGAATCGCCGACCTTGGCCGGATCGTAGGTGATGAAGCCGTCGACCTTGCCGAAGTGCGCGATCGGGTTGGAGAAGCCGAAATGGCTCCAGCTGGCGATCACGTCGGTGTGGTTGGGGTCGATCTTGTAGGTCAGGGGCGCGGCGAAGGCGACGGTGGTGGCGAGCGCGAGGGCGGCGGCAGCAAGCAGACGTTTCATGGGGACACTCCTGTGGGTGGTGCGGACATGAGGCAGGATGCGGGCGCGCGGTTGCGCGCTACGGTCGAAGTCAGGCGATCAGGCAGGCTTCGTCGAAGCCCAGGCGCGGCGAACGGGGGAAGATCGAGCTGGCATCGCCCTTGCCGAGGTTGACGAGGAAGTTGGAGCGGATGGCGGTGCCGGCGAAGAAGGCCTCGTCGACCTTGGCGTTGTTGAAGCCGGACATCGGGCCGGTATCCAGGCCGAGCGAACGCGCGGCGAGGATCAGGTAGGCGCCCTGCAGGCTGCCGTTGCGCAGGGCCACGGTCTCCAGCACGGACTCGGGCTTGCCGGCGAACCAGGAACGGGCGTCGGTATGCGGGAACAGCACCGGCAGCTTGTCGTAGAAGGCCATGTCGTGGCCGATGATGACAGTGACAGGGGCCGCCAGGGTCTTGTCGCGGTTGCCGGCGTCGAGGGCCGGGGCCAGCTTCGCCTTGGCCTCGGCGGACTTCACGAACACGAAGCGCGCCGGAGAGGCATTGGCGGCGGTCGGGCCGAACTTCAGCAGGTCGTAGAGGCGATGCAGGGTGGCGTCGTCGATCTCGCCCGAGAACGCGTTGTAGGTGCGGGCGGTCCGGAACAGCTGGTCGAGTGCGGTGTCGTTGAGCGGCGAGAACATCGGGCGTACGTCCTGTCGGGATGGAAACGAGGCCGGCAGTGTAGAGTCCACGCCGGAGCACCGCAGCCGTATGGCGGGAACGAATCGACTCAAATTCGGAACAATAAAGACATTGATGGTTGATTCGCTGCAAATCTGTGCGGTCAGCGACGGCCGCGCCGGGAACGCCCGTCAGGCCGATGCACTGGCGTCGGCACTGGCCGATGGCGGGGTGGTCTCGACCCTGACACTCGCCCCTCGCGCGCCATGGCGCTGGCTTTCGCCGCGTCGTTTGCCCGGCGCCATGCAGGCCTTCGGCGCGGGATTCGCCGCGCTGCTCGACACCGCACCGGGCCTGGCCGTCGGCTGCGGCCGGCAGGCGGCGCTGGCGACCCGGCTGCTGCGCGAACGCGGCTGGCGGACGGTGCAGATCCTCGACCCGCACCTCGATCCGCGTCACTGGGATGCCGTGGTCGTGCCCGAACACGACGCCCTGCGCGGCGACAACGTCCTGACCCTGCTCGGCGGCCTGCATCCGGTCGACGACGCCTGGCTGGCGCGGGCCCGGAACGACTTCGCCACCTTCGGCGAGCTGCCCGGCCCTCGGACAGCGGTGCTGCTCGGCGGCACCAGCGCGCACGCGCGCTTCGATCGCATGAGTTTCGAAGTGATGGCCGCGAAACTCGAGGCGGTGCTCGCGCGCGACGGCAGCAGCCTGCTGTTGACCACCTCGCGCCGCACCGATCCGGAACTGGTCGCCGCCCTCGCCCACCGCTACGACGGCACGCCCGGCGTGATCTGGCGCGGGCCGGACGACGGTCCGAACCCCTACCCCGGGCTGCTGGCCTGGGCCGACCGCATCGTGTGCTCGCCGGATTCGGTGAACATGGTTTCCGAGGCCTGCGCGACGCGCGTGCCGGTGTTCGTGTTCGATCCCGGTCGCGTGCGCGGACGTCCACGCGCCTTCCTCGACACCCTGCTGGCGCACGGACGGATCCGCGCGATGGATGCGACCCTGGCGCCATTCGACGCCGTGCCGCTGCGCGAATGCGCGCGGGTGGCCGAGGCGCTGCGTGGCCGCCTCGGGCTTGCCGGCGCCGATCAACCGGCGCCGTAGTCCTCGTCGGTCGGCACCCGGGAAGCAGGCCCGCGCTGCTTGCGCGACAGGCCGACGCCCAGGGCCGCTGCCGTGGCGACGACGACCGCCGCGAGCATCGGCTTGCGCTTCAGCGCGCGCACCGCGCCGAGCGCGAAGGCCGCGGCCCAGGGTTTGCGCACCAGGCTCGCGATCAGGCCCACCCAGCCGCTGCGGCCGGTCACGGCGGCACCGATGCCGCCGGCGATGTTCGAGAAGCTGCGCAGGCGTTCGGCACCACCGCGCACGTCGCGGATCGCCGACACCAGCTCGGCGCGTTCCACACCGGCACGCATACGCAGCATTTCCATGCGCAGCCGGCGCAATTGGGTGTGGTCGTCGCGGCTCATGCGTCGCCTCCTTCGTCACGCCGAGGGCGGGCGGCGAAGACCGCATCGCGGTCGCTCGCCAGCTCGCGCAGGGTGTCCGCCAGCAGCGGCGGCGCGGCGGCGTGCTCGACTGCCAGGGTCCGGAAGACCCAGGCCGCGAGCAACGTGTAGACCAACGCGAGCGCGACCAGCGTGCCCCAGCCGAAGTGCGGCCACAGCGCCACGGTCAGCAGGGCCGAGATGACGATCAGCGCGAGCATGGCCAGCACCGCGCCGAGCAGCGCGAGCACGATCCAGCGCAGGAAGCGCGAGCGCGCCTCGGCCAGTTCGAGCGTCGCGAACTCGACGCGGGACAGCAGCAGGGTGACCAGCGCCGCCGGGAGGCGGCGCAGGGCGTCGACCGGGGAGGCCACGGCGACGCGACTCAGCGGCGCGCGACGAGCAGGCCGACGAGGAAACCGACGCCAGCCGCAATCCCGATGGCGCCCCAGGGATGCTCGTGGACGAAGTTGTCGGTGGCGCGGGCAGCCGCCTTGGTGTTGTTGGCGACGGCGGTCTGCGCGTCCTGGAGGCGGTGCTTGGCGCGACCGAGGGCTTCGGCGGCGCGGGCGCGCAGGGCCTGGGCGCGTTCGCCGGTGGCGGTGGCGGCCTCGTCGAGGATCGCTTCGACGTCTTCCAGCACCACTTTCGCGTCGGTGACGAGGTCTTCGGTGTCCAGGTAATGGTTCTTCGACATGCGGACTCTCCTTGCGTTGGGGGAATGACGAGCGGACTCGTCCATGGAGCATACTCCGATGGCGGGCCTGCGCGCCCCGCCCCGTTCAGACTCCGATCATCAAGCGGCGCTCGGCACGCATCCCTCAAGCAGCGCCCGTCGGGCCCAGCCGTGCACGCAGGAAGGCCATCGTCGCCTCCACGCTCTCCTCGCCGCGCTCGATCAGGTCGTCGACGACCAGCTCGACCAGGTCCTCGCGGCTGCGTCCATGTAGCTCCAGCGCCTTCTCGATCCGGCCGAACAACACCTTGCCGCTGGCATCGCCGTTGGCGCAGTCGCTGCGATAGTCGCGGACGAGGTCCGCGAGCACGATCTTCGGCAGCAGGTAGTCGTTGATGCGGCGATGCAGCGCGATGTCGAGCCGGTCGGCCAGCCGCGCCTTGAGGAACTTCTCCAGGCTCTTCACCGGCAGGAATTCGATCTCGCCGAGGATGCCCGGGCCGAAGCGCGCGGCGTAGCGCGGCACGTCGCCCTGCACGTCGCGGTCGAGCACGGCGATCACCTGCGCGGGACGGCCCAGCAGGTTGTTGCCGGCGATGTCGTTGAGCAGGCGGATCACGTTCTGCCAGTCGCCGCAGGGCATCACGTGGACCAGCTTGCTGTCGCGCAGGCGCAGGCGGTTGATCAGGCGGTCGGCCATGCGCTTGCCGAGGTCATCCTCGACCAGCACGACGGTGTCGTAGCCGGCATGGTCGTAGACGATCTTGGTGGCGTAGTACGGATGGCAGGGATGCACGACCTCGATCGAATCGTCGGCCATGCGTTCGAGGAAGAAGGTGTTGCGCGGCCCGGCCTCGCGGATCAGCTCGACCGAATGGGTGCCGACGTAGATCGCCATGTTGTGCTCGATCGCGACCTTGCGCAGCAACGCGGTCAGGCGCACCAGAGCGGCCGGATGCAGGGCGAACTCGATCTCGTCGAGCAGGAAGATGCAGGGCTTGTTGACGTTGCCGCGGTCGCGGATGCGCAGGTCGATCGAATGCAGCAGGGTGATCAGCAGGTTCTCGCCGGTGGACATCTGCGACTTGCCGATCAGCTCGTCGCCGCGCCGGTAGAAGTACGGCGGCGCCTTGAAGCCGTACTTGCGCCGCGACATTTCGGGATCGAGCGTGTAGAGCTGCGGATGGCGGTTGCGGTCGTTGTGCAGCACCAGGCCCAGCTGCTCGCGCACGAAGTCGCTGCCCTCGACGAAATCCGCCGGGTCGACGCCGGCGAGCTTGCCGATGGTGTCGAAGCTGTTTTCCTTGAAACGGTTGCCGAAGATCAGGCTGCCTTCGTAGAAGCCCTTGATCTGGATGCCGCCCTTGAGCCGCCACGCGCGTCCGTCGGCGCGCAGCGAATACTGCTCGTTGCCGTAGCGCACCTCGATGCCGGCATCCACGACGGACGGCTTGCCGAAGTAGCGTTCGTAGCGGGTGCGGAAGAACACGGTCGCGACCGCCGCCATCAGCGTGCTCTTGCCGGCGCCGTTCTGCCCGGCGATGACGTACAGCCCGCGCTTGAGCGGCAGGTCGATGCGCAGGCGCGCGATCGACTTGAGATCGCGGATGTCGATCTGGAGGACGGGGTCGATCATGCGGTCACTCATGGATTCGTCCAGTGCATCACGCCGGCACGGCGGCATCGGCCAGGCCGAACGCCGCGCAGGCCTCGCGCACCGTGCGGCGCGCGGCTTCCAGCGCCTCGGTCGGCGCGACGAGGCGCGCGCGGCGGTCCAGCGTGCACACCAGGCCGGCGCGGACCAGGACTTCGTGCGCGGCACGCAGAGTGGTGGCGCGGGCATCGTCGAACAAGCCTTCGCCGCGCAGCGCATCGATCAGGCCCGGCGTGTCGCGCGGACGCAGCAGCGCCGGACGCACCGCGCCGTCGCGCAGCACGAGGTACTGCAGGAGGAATTCGAGGTCGACCAGGCCGCCCTCGCCCTGCTTGAGGTCGAAGCGCTCCGGCGTGGAGCGGTCGAGTTCGGCACGCATCCGCGCACGCATCGCGCGCACGTCCTCGCGCAGCGCGGACGGCTCGCGCGCACGGGCGAGGATCTGGTCGCGCACGCATTCGAGGGCATCGCGCAGCGCGGCATCGCCGGCGATGGCGTGGGCGCGCACCAGCGCCTGGTGTTCCCAGGTCCAGGCACGGTTGCGCTGGTAGTCCTCGAAGCGCTCCAGCGTCGACACCAGCAGGCCCTTGGCGCCGTCCGGGCGCAGGCGCACGTCGACGTCGTACAGCCGACCCGCGCCGGTGGGCGCGCCGAGCAGGGCCACGATCTTCTGCGCAAGGCGCGCGCTCCAGCGCGAAGCGTCGACCGGACGCGCACCTTCGGACATCGCGTCGGCCGGTGCGTCGTACACGAAGACGACATCGAGGTCGGAACCGAAGCCGAGCTCGCGTCCGCCGAGGCTGCCGTAGCCGAGCACCGCGAATTCCGCCTGCGGTATCGGACCGTGCTGCGCCTCCAGCTCGCGCCGCGCGAGCGTGCAGACCGCAGTGAGGATGGCATCGGCCAGCGCCGCGAGCATGCGCGCGCTGGCGACGCCGTCCTGGCGGCCGTCGAGGCAGGCCAGCGCGATGCGGAAGCCGAAGGCCTGGCGCACCTCGTTCAGCGCCAGCAGCGCGGCTTCGGAATCGTCCTGCTGCAGGGCCTGCGCGCAGGCCTGGGCGAAGGCATCCGATTCGGGCAGCGGACCGGCGACGCGCATGTCCAGCAGTTCGTCGAGCAGCAGCGGATGCGCGGCCAGGCGCTCGCCGAGCAGCGCGCTGCGCGCGAGCACATCGACCAGCCGGGTCAGCGCCGCCGGTTGTTCATCGAGCAGGGCCAGATAGCTGGCGCGGCGCAGGATGGCATGCAGCACCGCGAGCAGCCGGCGCAGCGCGAGCAGCGGTTCGGGCGAGGTCGCGACCGTCGCCATCAGCGCCGGCATCAGCCGATCGAGGCGACCGCGCGCGGCATCGGACAGATCGCGCACGCCGGGTGCGCGCGCGAAGTCGCGCAGCGCCTGGTCGACGGCCTCGACATCGGCGAAACCGGCGTCGGCCAGCGCGTCGCGCGGCACCGCCTCGGCGCCGTCGCGCAGGGCGCGCCAGTACAGCACCAGCGCATCGGGCTGCGCGGCACGCTGGCGCGGCGCGAGCAGCGCGCCGAACTCGCGGCCGACGCGTTCGCGATGCGCCTGCAGGCGCGCGTGCAGGGACGGCCAGTCGGGCTCGCCGAGACTGCGCGCCAGTCGCTCGCGTTCGAGCGGATCCTCGGGCAGGCGCTGGGTCTGCGCATCGCGCAGCATCTGCAGGCGGTTCTCCAGCACGCGCAGGAAACGGTAGGCGGCGAGCAGGGCCTCGCAGGCCTCGTCGTCGAGGTGGCGCGCATCGCGCAGCGCGCGCAGCGCGACCTGCAGTCGACGCTCACGCAGCGCCGGCTCGCGGCCGCCGCGGATCAGCTGCAGGGCCTGGGCAAGGAATTCCACTTCGCGGATCCCGCCGGGCCCGCGCTTGATGTCGTCGGCGAGATCCTTGCGCGCGACCTCGGCGGCGATGGTCGCCTTCATCTCGCGCAGGCCATCGAGCGCGCCGTAGTCGAGATAGCGGCGATAGACGAACGGCCGCAGGGTCTGCAGGAAGCGCTCGCCGGCCTCGATGTCGCCGGCCACGGCGCGCGCCTTCTGCCAGGCGTAGCGTTCCCAGTCTCGGCCGTCGCGCTGGAAGTACTGCTCCATCGCGGAGAAGCTCAGTGCGATGCGACCGGCGCTGCCGAACGGGCGCAGGCGCAGGTCGACGCGATGGCAGAAACCTTCGGCGGTGACTTCGTCGAGCAGCTTCGCGAGCTGCTGGCCGAGCCGCGCGAAGTAATCCTCGGCGGCCAGCGCGCGCGTCCCGTCGCTGTCGCCGTCGTGTTCGTAGGCGTAGACGAGGTCCACGTCGGAGCTGAAATTCAGTTCGCCGCCGCCGAGCTTGCCCAGCGCGTAGACGACGAGGCGCACCGGACGGCCGTCGGCGTCGCGCACGGTGCCGAAACGCTGCGCGAATTCCGCCTCCAGCGCCTCCAGTGCGATGCGCAGGCAGGTTTCGGCCAGCTGCGACACGCCGGCGAGCGTCTGGTCCAGCGTGTCGAGGCCCTGCACGTCGCGCCAGATCAGGCGCACCGATTCCGCGCGGCGATGGCGGCGCAGCCGCGTGCCCCAGTCGCTGCGCGACTCGGCGTCGAGCACCGGCGGCGCGGCGGGCACCGCGCCGCCGTCGGCGAGCAGGCCCGGCAGCAGCGCCGGCTGCTGCACGCAGACGTCGATCGCGAAGTCGCTGGCCAACGCGAGGGCGCGCAGCTGCGCGAGCAGGTCGGCGTCGTCGAACGGCAGGTCGGGAAGCGCCTGGCGCAGGCGCGACAGCGCGCGGTCGAGGTGGGCATCCAGCGCGGTGGTCGGGGGGTCGGAAGCGTGGCTCATGCGCCGATTGTGGCATCCCGGCGGGCGCGCTCCGCGCAAATAAAAAGCCCGCCCCGGTCGAACCGGTAGCGGGCCTGCTCCCTCCCCCACGTCGGGATGCCGGCGCATCCTGAAGGAAGGCTGAGGGCAACGCACGCTGCAGTGCAAAATAGGACTCGACAGTTCAGCAATGGCCCGCAACAGATCTGAGTACACGCGCCGCGGGCGAGCGTTCCACGCACCGTTGTGCTGCACGCATGCATCGACGACACCGCAGGACATGCGCATCCGCACCCGCCATGCAGTCGTGCGTCCGGACGAGGAAAACAGGGGCTTGCGCGACGACGACGATGCGCGTCACGGATCGGAACATCGAATGTGCGGTCGTTGGCGTCTGCTCGTGATCTGTCCATGCCTCTCGCCGGTCCTGTCGCGCCGAGGAGCAAGGACGAGAGCGGGGGAGCGGATGTGCATCCACGACCGAACGATGACGCCACACCGCGCCGCGACAGGACCGGCCTTCCGGGTTGCGTCGCATCGGCCCGCCGGGTGTCGGGCACATGCGACGCAACGAGAGGTCTGCAGAGACCTTGGACAGGCGCGCTAGAGCAGCCCCAGCCTGCGCGCTTCGTGCAGGGCCTGCGGCAGGCTGTTCACCGAGAGTTTCTCGTACAGCCTGCGCACGTGGGTATAGACAGTGGAGACCTGCACGCCCAGCAGCCGCGCCGCCTGGGTGAACGTGCGGCCCTGGTCGGCCAGCACGATGATCTCGCGCTCGCGGGCGGTGAGGCGGATGGTGGTGGCTGGCGCCTCGTTCGCCGTGCATCCGGACGAGGTGTCCGCTGGTGCCCGCGAGGTCGCACGGGCGTGGGCGACGAGCGCCCGGGCGGCGGTGGCGGTGAGCGCGGGCATGCCCGAAGCGGCGGCCCGCAACGCCCGGGCCAGGTCCTCGGGGCCGTCGTGCAGGTAGAGCACGCCATCGGCGCCTGCGGCGATGGCGCACAGCGATGTCCCCTCTTCCGTGTCGATGCAGACCGCCAGGCGTCGCCCTGCCCCGTCGTCGAGCGCTGCCAGCGCGCTCGCTGCCGCGCCCGGACCATCGACCGCGACCAGATGCAGGTCGGCCGGCGACGGTTCGGCACTGCCGGACGCCCAGGGCCCCATCTCGATACGCCCCCCGGATGTCGAACAGGCACGCAAGGCTTCGATGAGCGGCACCGGCAGGCCGTGTGCGAATCCGCTGGCCCGGACGCGGGGCCAGGCCGGCATGGAAAGGCGGCCATCCGTGGCCTCCCCGGCAGCGTCTCCAGCCCCCTGCTCGAGCGCGCTGCCACGCGTCGCCTGCATGTGCGTCGTCATTCCGATCCCTGGATCCATCGCGTCCCTGCTCCTCAGCGTTCCTGCATTGCCGGCGACCTTCCCGGTCGCCCTGGTTCGCCGCCACGCATCCGCGGCAGCTGCAGACATCCTAAGCGGGCCACGTGACGCGCACAGCCGCGGACCCGGGACGATTACGGGACGAAATCGCCGGAGCCCCCGCCACACGTGGGTTCCAGCCGCCAACGAAAAAGCCCCGCATCGCTGCGGGGCTTGTCCGGGACGGGTGAGCCCACCGATCCGCTCAGGACTTCGGCGGGTTGTACTTGTCGAACCAGGCCTTGACCTGCTGGTACCAGAAGACCGAGTTCTGCGGCTTGAGCACCCAGTGGTTCTCGTTCGGGTAGTAGAGCAGCCGGGTCGGCACGCCCCGGTTGAGCAGGGTGTGATAGAGCTCCAGGCCGTGGTTGACCGGCACGCGCAGGTCGGTCTGGCCGTGGACGACCAGGGTCGGGGTCTTGAAGTTCGCGGCGGCCAGGTGCGGCGAGTTCCGCTCCAGCACCTCGCGGTTGCCCGGCTCCCAGAAGCCGCCGAAGCGCGGCACCTCGGCCGAGAAGTCGGCGGCGTACTGCGAGTACAGGTTGTAGACCGCCGCGTGCGCGACCAGGGCCTTGAACGGGTGTTCGCGACCCAGCAGCACCGTGGTCAGGTAACCACCGTAGCTGCCGCCACCGGCGACCATGCGCTCGCGGTCGATCCAGGGCTGGGCCTGGAACCATTCGGCGGCCTTGATCACGTCCTGGTAGGGCTGCTCCGCCCATTCGGGGTTGATCGAATCGGCGAAGGCCTGGCCGAAGCCCGAGCTGCCGTGGAAGTTCGGCCAGGCGGTGACGTAACCCCAGCTGCCGAACACCTGGGCGTTCCAGCGGAAGGCCATGCCGTCGGTGATGGCGTTGTGCGGACCGCCGTGGATCAGCATGAAGAACGGATACTTCTTCGATTTGTCGAAGCCCGGCGGGTAGTTCACCCACATCTGGATGTCGCGGCCATTGGCGCCCTTGTAGGTCACCGACTCGTAGGTGCCCAGGTCGGTGGCGGCGAGCAGGGCATCGTTGATCGTCGACAGCTTGGTGGACGCGCCGGTCTTCGCGTCGATGCGGACCAGCGTCGGCGGTTCGACGAAGCTCTCGCGCAGGCCGAACAGGCGGCCGTCGTCGGTGACGGCCAGCGAGCCGAACGAACGCTCGGCGGTGACCTTGCGCGGCGCCCCCTCCAGCGGCAGCTCGTAGACGCGAACGGTGCCGGCGTCGTCGATCGCGCCATACAGGCGGCGACTGTCGGCGGCCCAGACCAGGCCACCGGCGCTGCGGTCCCACTCCTTGAACAGCTCGCGCGTGGTGCCGGCCTTGCGGTCGAACACCATCAGCCGCCCCTTGTCCGCGTAGAAACCACGGATGCGCTGCTGCACGAAGCTGAGGTGGCGCCCGTCCGGGCTGTACAGCGGCGAGCCGTCGCTGGCGGGATTGGCGGCCGTGAGGTTGCGCGCCTGCTTGCCGCCGCTGCCGTCGGCTTCGATGGCGACCACGAACACGTCATTGTTGCTGCGGTTGATCGCCGGGTCGGCATCGGCGACGAACGCCAGCTCGCGGCCGTCGGGCGACACCGCGAAATGCCCGCCCGCCCCCTGCACCGCGCCGCGCGGCAATTCGTAGCCGCTCGGCTGGGTGAGCGGCCGGATCACCGGCAGTTCGCCGTTCCCCGCCGCGTCGAAGGCAACCGAGAACACGTGGAACTGGCGCTCGTCGAGATACTGGTCCCAGGCCGTCACCGGGCCGGCGTCCCAGACCATGCCGGTCATCTTGCGGTCCTTGCGCTCGTCGAGGCGCTTGCCCTGCTCGGCCAGCGACAGGTCGGCGAACACGCGCGAGACGAAGGCCAGGCGCTTGCCGTCTTCGAACCATTTCGGGCTCTGCACGCCGGTCGCCAGCTTGGTCAGCCGGCGGGCCTCGCCGCCGCCCAGCGGCATCACGTACAGCTGCGGCGCCTTGTCGTCGCCGCGCTGCGAGGTGAAGGCCACGTACTTGCCGTCCGGGCTGATCGCCGGCGAGCCATCGCTGGCGGCATCGGTAGTGAAGGCGCGCTGGCCGCTGCCGTCGGCATTCCATACCCACAGGTCGGAATAGGCCTTGTCCTCCTCCATCGCGAACCGGGTCACCGGCGCGATGATCGTGCGTCCATCGCGCGACACCGTCGGCGCGCCGATGCGCTGGAGCTTCCAGCTGCGCTCGACCGTGAACGGTTCCTTCTTCGCCTGCGCCATCGCCGCCGGCACCAGCGCCGACTGCGCGCCGATGCAGGCCAGCGCCAGCAGCGCGACCGCCATGTTTCGCATCACCATCACACCCTCCGGAAAAATCGTGCTTTCGTGTCGTCGTCCGCGCGGACGTGCCGCGCGGTCCGCCAGCATGATGCCGCAAGGCAAGTGCCGGGACACCGTGCCGAAGGCTGCCCGCATGCCGGCAAGGACGGCAAAGCGCGCACCCCGCCGGCAGGCGGGATGCGCGCTTCGAGGGCTTGCACGGGTGGCCCGCGACCGGCTCCGGAAGGCCGGTCGCGGGACGGCCTGCCGATCAGACCGGGCAGGACGCAGCCGTGGAACGCACCAGCATGCCTGCCGGGATCGAGATCAGCCCCGGGATGAAGTTCTGCACGCTCCAGCTCACCGTGCGGTTGGTGCTGGCCGTGCCCAGCACGCGCTCGGCCAGCACCTTCTCGGTGATGCGTCCGGCCGGAATGAACGGCGTGGTGGTCGTGCTGGTGTTGCACTTGATGTAGGCCTGCACCACGGACGACCCGGTCACGCCGGCCGTCGTGATCTTGAAATCGCCGTCGTAGTGCCGGGTGGCGGCGCCGCCGGTGTAGGTCGCGCAGTTCTGGCCGCCGGGATACGCGGTGAACACCAGCTGCACGCGCATGCACGACGTGCTGTTGTTGGTCACGTTGTAGGTGACATTGTATTCGGCACCGTAGTTCGCGGTCGAGAACTTGTCGCTGTCGCGGTCGGCCGGGCGACCGGCGGCATAGAGCGAGGTGTTGCTCGAGTAGTAGCGCAGGGCCAGCGGACGCTGGGCGTCGCCCGAGGGCGAAGCCGGCGAACCGGCCGGCGGGTCGCAGACGCCGCTGGGCATGGTGACCGGGGAGGTGCTCGCCGCGCGGAGCAGGTTGGCCGGCGCCGCCAGGTAGCGGTAGCCGAAGGTCTGCCCGGTCGCGGTGAAGCTCACCGGCACCGTGCCGTTCCACTTGTTGTACTGGTAGATGCCGGCCGGACGGCCCCAGCCCGTCCAGTTGTAGGTGCCGTCGCTGTTCTGCGACTGGCGGCTGGTGCAGGGCGTGCCACCGAGCACGTTGGTGGTGCCGTCGGCGTTGTAGGTCGTCGGCACGTTGCCCCAGGCGTACAGCGACTTGCCGAGGTCGTTGGCGGCGGTGGCCGTGGTGATCGTGGCCGGTGCGGCCACCAGTCGCGCGCGCAGGCAGCCGCTCGACGCACGGAAGGTGATGCGCGCATCCAGCGACGCACCCTTCGGCGTGCTGCCGCCGCGCAGCTGGAAGATCTGCGTCGGCCCGGTGATGGTGCGTGGCGCCGAGGTGGGCACGTTGATGATCGTCGAACCGTTCGTGCTGCCCACCCAGCTCGGCATCGCGCCGGTGACCAGCACGCGGGCGACCGAATAGCTGGGGCTGCGGCCCGGATCGAGCGTGTACGCGGCCTGCTCCAGGATGTCGCGCTGCGAGATCGCCGCACCGTATGCGGTGAAGGTCGCGCTGGCGCCGACCGGCTCCAGGATCAGGAAGATGCGATCGACCCGGGCATCGGTGCCGACCGGATCGCCGAGGATGTGGTGCATGTAGAACGAGAATTCGCGCATGCCGCCGGCGGTGCACACGCTGTCGAGGGTGGTCGCGCCGGTCAGCCGGCGGGTGACCTTGCCGGGGTCGACCGAATTCATCGCGTCCATGCCCAGCAGCAGGCCGGCACGATTGACCGATTCGGGATTGTTGCTGACCAGGATCGGCGCGCCCTGCATGCTGCCGGGCAGCGGACTGAGCTGCGAATAGGTCTGGGCGTGGGCGGTCGCAGTGGACAGCAAGGCGGTCGCGGCGGCGAACCGCAGCGTGGTGCGTAGGGATTCCTTCATTGGGACGGTTCCATGTGGGGCCGCGGCGCGAAGCGCGGGATGCGCTCCAGGCGATCACGGCAGGCTCGACCTGCACGGGCGCACCGGAGGTCGAGCGACTCCGGCGCGGGCGGCATCCTAGGCAGCCCTCCACCGGCGAAGCGTGACCGGCGTCGGCATTGCGCGCGCCGAGAGATGTCTCGGTCGCGACGAGAGATTTCTGCATACGATTGCAGCCGCGCATGCGCGCGCGGGAGCCGAGTGGGCAGGCCAAGGCCGCACCGCCGGCGGTTCGCATGCCCGCGAAACGCAGCCCCCAGGAGCGGCCTGCGTCCTGGACTGTGGCATTTCCGCGTTCGAACCCAAGGCCGGCAGCCCGACGGGTATCGCGCCCCATGCCGCCGCGACGGCCTACGATCACCCGCGGCCCTCACATCGACATGCAAAGGAAAGCGCCATGCCCCATTCGTTCTTCATCCGTTTCGCCACGCCCCTCGTCCTCGCGGCCTGTTCCTTCGCCGCGCCGGATGCGCTGGCCCAATGCGCCGACGGCATCACCGGTCGCCACGGCTGGTGGGCCGGCAACACCCTTCACCTCACAGGCGCCTACCAGGGCTCGGACTGGCAGGTACGTCCGGGCATCGACGCCCCCGGGTACATGGTCTACGGGCCGTACGACGCCCGCTTCGGACGGGGCGAGCACAAGGCCGACTACTACCTGCAGGTCGACGACAACACGACAGCGCGCAACCGGGTCATCGCCTCCCTGAAGGTCTATACACGCCAGGGCGGCCGCATCCTCGCCCAGCGCGATCTGACGCGCCGCGATTTCCTCGCCGCGAATACCTGGCAGTTCTTCACGCTGCATTTCGAGAACCCCTGCTTCGAGCAGGTCGAGACGGCGATCTACTGGCACGGCAACGCACAGTTGCTGTTCGGACAGGTCTTCATCGAAAAGCCCTGATCGGCGCGGCAGCGCGCCGCATAAAGAAAAACCCCGCCTCGCGGCGGGGTTTTTCGTGACACGCAAGCGACTACGGATGGATCAGAAATCCATGCCGCCCATGCCGCCCATGCCGCCGCCCATGCCACCGGCAGCCGGCTCGTCCTTCTTCGGCGCTTCGGCGACCATGGCTTCGGTCGTGATCATCAGGCCGGCGATCGACGCAGCGTTCTGCAGCGCGGTGCGGGTGACCTTGGTCGGATCCAGGATGCCGGCCTCGACCATGTCGACGAATTCGCCGGTGGCCGCGTTGTAGCCGAAGTTGCCCTTGCCTTCCTTCACCTTGTTGACGATGACCGACGGCTCTTCGCCGGCGTTGGTCACGATCTCGCGCAGCGGGGCTTCCATCGCGCGCAGGGCGATCTGGATGCCGTGGTTCTGGTCTTCGTTGATGCCCTTGACGGCTTCGACGGCGACCTTGGCGCGGATCAGCGCGACGCCGCCGCCCGGGACGATGCCTTCTTCCACGGCAGCGCGGGTGGCGTGCAGCGCGTCTTCGACGCGGGCCTTCTTTTCCTTCATTTCGATCTCGGTCGAGGCGCCGACCTTGATCACGGCCACGCCGCCGGCGAGCTTGGCGACGCGCTCCTGCAGCTTCTCGCGGTCGTAGTCCGACGAGGTCTCTTCGATCTGGGCCTTGATCTGCTTGATGCGGGCCTGGATGCCGTCGGCAGCGCCGGCGCCATCGATGATCGTGGTGTTTTCCTTCGAGACCTGGATCTTCTTGGCGCGGCCGAGATCCTTGATCGTGGCCTTCTCGAGCGACAGGCCGACTTCCTCGGAGATCACGGTGCCGCCGGTGAGGATGGCCATGTCTTCCAGCATCGCCTTGCGACGGTCGCCGAAGCCTGGGGCCTTCACGGCGCAGACCTTCACGATGCCGCGGATGGTGTTGACCACCAGCGTCGCCAGGGCTTCGCCCTCGACTTCTTCCGCCACGATCAGCAGCGGCTTGCCGGCCTTGGCCACGCCTTCGAGCACGGGCAGCAGGTCGCGGACGTTCGAGATCTTCTTGTCGTGCAGCAGGATGAACGGGTCGTCCAGCTCGGCCGACATCGACTGCTGGTTGTTGACGAAGTACGGCGACAGGTAGCCGCGGTCGAACTGCATGCCTTCGACGACGTCGAGTTCGTTGTCCAGGCCCGAGCCTTCTTCAACGGTGATCACGCCTTCCTTGCCGACCTTCTTCATCGCGTCGGCGATGATGTTGCCGATCGACTCGTCGGAGTTGGCCGAGATCGTGCCGACCTGGGCGATCGCCTTGTCGTCGGCGGTCGGCTTGCTCATGGTCTTCAGCTCGGCGACGGCGGCGGTGACCGCCTTGTCGATACCGCGCTTGAGGTCCATCGGGTTCATGCCGGCGGCGACGGCCTTCATGCCTTCGCGGATCAGCGCCTGGGCCAGCACGGTGGCGGTGGTGGTGCCGTCACCGGCGTTGTCGGAGGTCTTGGACGCGACTTCCTTCACCATCTGCGCGCCCATGTTCTCGAACTTGTCGGCCAGCTCGATCTCCTTGGCAACGGACACGCCGTCCTTGGTGATCGTCGGGGCGCCGAAGCTCTTCTCGAGCACGACGTTGCGGCCCTTCGGGCCGAGGGTGGCCTTGACGGCATTGGCGAGGACGTTGACGCCGCGCACCATGCGGGCACGGGCGTCTTCACCGAAACGGATATCTTTGGCAGCCATTGTTTGAAGCTCCGGAAATATGTTGATTTCGTAGGGTGGGCTTCAGCCCACCGTTGCGACATCGATGCGTTGGCGAGGGTGCGGCGGACGCGTCCGCCGCGCGCATCAGCCGACGATCGCGAGGATGTCGTCTTCCTTGATGATCTTGTACTCGATGCCGTCCTGCTTGTAGGCGGAACCGGAGTACTGGCCGTAGATCACCTTGTCGCCGACCTTGACCTTCGGCGCGCGGGTGCCGCCGGTGGCGTCGATGAACTTGCCTTCGCCGACGGCGACGACTTCACCCTTGGTCGGCTTTTCCTTCGCGGCGTCCGGGATGATGATCCCGCCGGCGGTGGTCTCTTCGGCTTCGATCGGCTTGACGACCAGGCGGTCGTAGAGCGGCTTGAGATTCATGTGAACCCTCGCAAGTGATTGATTGGTGGAGAAAAGGGCGGCGATTTTAGCAGTCCCCCAGGGAGAGTGCCAAAGCCGCGGGCAAAAAACGCCCGGCGAGCCGGGACTGGCCGGGGATATGGGGTGGTCTGCGGGGCTTTCAAGGGCCCCGGACGGATCCGGGGCCGGGGCCTAGGGTGTGGGCGAGACCAAGGTCAGTACCCGGCCGCGAACCGGCCGGCCAGGTGCTCGGCCAAGCGGATGGAGAGGGTGATGATGGTGAACGTGGGGTTGGACACCCCCGCCGTGACGAAGACCGACGACCCGGCGACATACAGGTTGTCCATCGAATGCACCTTGAGGTTGGCGTCGACCACGCCCTGGGACGGGTCGCTGGACATCCGGGTCGTCCCCAGGTGGTGCCCATTCACGACGAAGGCGGCCTTCATCGTCTCCCACGACGGCGCCTCGATATCGCCCCCCAGCTGCTGGACGGACGCCTTGAACAGGTGCGTGGACGTTTCGTAGGTCACCTGGTCGAGCGGCGACAATTGCCAGTCGATCCTGGCCTGGCGCTGGCCGAAGACCTTGTCCGTCGTGTCCAGGAGGGTGACACGGCTTTCCGGGTTCGGCGCCATCTCGAAGTACACCGCCGCGCTGTAGGAGCGCATCCAGCAATTGCCGATCCCGTACTGGCGCAGCGCATCGGCGGTCAGCTGGAATCGGCCGGTCACGGTGACGCCGTTGTCATCCGTCCACTGCAGTCCGTTCGCACGGTTGCCCGCCATCAGGTTGTTCTGCGACGTCGTCAGGAATGGCCGGGTAATCGAGATATTCACGCCGGACGAGAGCGGATGGCACATGAAGTAACGCCCGACCTGGTCGTGTTCGTTGCCGATGTTCGACAGCAGCAGGCGCTGCGCATTCGCGACCGCACCGCAGGCCAGCACATAGGCATCGGCCTCGATGCGGAACTCGGTGGCGATGCCGGGCGTCTTCGCATCATCCATGCTCGCCACGCGCAGACCCGTCACGCGACCGCCATCCTGTTCGATATCGAGCAGGCTCGCATTGAGGACGGTATCGATGCCGCTGCTCGCCAGCGTCGACCCGTCCGGAAACGTCCTCGTCGCGAAATTCAGGTATGGCTTGCCGATGAACTGATACATGCACGCATCGAAATCGGCCAGTTGCGGCACATCGTCGCCCAGCACGCCACCCCAGTACTCGGCGCTGAAATCATCGCCATGCAGCATGCAGAACTTCGCCGCCGTCGCGTAGTAGGGATCGAGATCGGCGCGCGTGATCGGCCAACCGGGAAAACCGGGGCGCGCCTCGAAATCGATCGGATCGAGCGGGCGCGACTGCCCGCCCCAGTGCGTGGACGTACCGCCGAGGATGCGTTCGCGCTCCCATGCGCGACTGTGCTGCCCGGCGAAGGGCAGGATCAGGAAGTCGGGCTCGTTCGTCGCGAACAATCCATCCGCCACACCTTCGTAGAGCAGCGTCTTGTCCGGCCAGCTCGGCTCGTAGGCCGTTCCGTCGAAGCGACTGCCCTCGATCAGCAGCACGCTGATCCCCGCCTTCCACAAATGCCACGCCGCCGTCGCGCCCGCAGGGCCCGAGCCGACGATGCACACCTGCGCCTTCAAGACCGCTCCGTTTTCGATATCCCTGCCATTCCGGATCACGACACACTCCCTTGTTGTCCTGGCGACCGCCGATTCGATGCTGCGCTCAATATGCGGACGCGTCGGTATCAGTTCGGTGTCACCGGGCCCCGACCGGTCCGGAACAGCTGTCGGGAACACCAGCGTTCCGATACCACGGCCGCGCCAGCCCGGAAACGCGACGGGCCCGGCAATGCCGGGCCCGTCGGTGACGCATCGAGCGATGGACGCCTCGATCAGAAGCGGTAATCCGCGCTGACGTACCAGAACGAACCCGGCAGGTCGTACGTACCGGCGTCGTAGCCGTTCAGCGAACAGGTCACGCAGATCGGCGGTTCCTTGCCGAACACGTTGTTGGCGCCGATCGACAGCTTCAGGCCTTCCAGCCAGAAAGCGTCCTTCCAGCCGAACTGGACGTCGTGGTAGGTGGTCGCGCCGAGCTTGTTGATGCGGCTCGGATCCATGCAACCCGGGATGCTGGCGGCGAAGCCCGCACCGACCGAGTTGAGGCAGTTCTCCTCGACCGCATCGATGTAGCGCAGACCGTAGTTCAGATCGAACTTGCCCTTGCTCCAACCCAGCTGCAGGTTGCTCTGGTATTCGGGGATCGAGCCGTTGTTCGTCTCGATGCCGACGCGACGCGTCGATACGATGCCGAAACCGTCGACGGCCTCGTACTCGCGCACCCAGGTCGTCTGCAGCGAGGCGCTGAGCGAACCGAAGCCCCATTCCGGGCTCAACCAGCTGAGCTTGAGATCGGCGCCCGAGGTGGAAACTTCACCGAAGTTCTGCAGGAAGTTGTTCGGCGGGTTCAGGTTGCCGTTGGCCTGGCGCGTGAACGGCGAACAGAACGTGGCATTGTTGCCGCCGGTGTTGTAGCAGAGGTTGAGCATCGACTGCAGGTCGCGCGGCTGCACGGCGCCATCGATCTTGTGGTCGTAGTAGCCCAGTTCGATATCGAACTTGCGCGACCACGACTGATCCGCCGCCCAGGCCGGGCTGTAGACCAGGCCCACGGTCCAGCTGTCGGACTCTTCCGGCTCCAGATTCGGGTTGCCACCGGTGAAGGTGGTGATCTGCGTGTTGGCCTGCTCGAACTGGTTAGGCACGCCGGCGTTGCGGCAGGCGGTTTCCAGCGGCGTGGTATTCAGACCGTCGGAATCGTCGACTACATACGGCGAGGTCGGGCCGCTGCGGGTCGGACCGCAGATATCGACCAGCGTCGCGCCGAACTGGGTCAGGCCGTACAGCTCGCCGAGATTCGGCGCGCGGAAGCCCTGCGAGTAGGTGCCGCGCAGGACGAGGTCCTCGATCGGCTGCCAGCGGAAGCCGACCTTGCCGGTCGTGGCGCTGCCGAAGGTGGAGTAATCCGACCAGCGCAGGGCGGCGGTGATGTCCAGGGTCGCGTGCACCGGCAGGTTGAACTCGCCGTAGAGTTCCTTGACGTTGTACTCGGCCGACACCGGCTGGGCGAACGAGTCCTGCGAATGACGGATGCGGCGCAGCGGATCCGGATCGAAATCGCCCTGGTAGTTGCGGAATTCGACGCCTGCGGCGAAACCGGCGTTTCGATCGCCGATGCTGAACAGATCGCCGGTGATGTTGGCCGAGAACACGTCCAGGATCTGGGTGCTGGCATCGCGCTGGTTGGTGCGGATCCAGTTGATCATCGACTGGGTGAACGGACGGCCCTGGCCGCCGAAGATATCCAGTGGCGTGCAGCCCGGGGTCGCGGCGCACACGGCCGGGTCGCCCAGCGCGATGCGCACGTTGTTGATGTTGTAGCCGTTGCTGAACTTCTGCACCGCCGAGTTGCTGCTGTGCACGTAGTTCACGTCCCAGCCGAAGCTGCGATCACCGATGTTGAACAGGCCGTCGAGACCGACGTTGAAGTACCAGGTATCGACGTTCTGTTCGAAGATGCGCGGACCGACTTCCAGCGGACGACGGCCGATCAGCGTCAGGTTGCCACCGGGGCCGGAGTTGAGCGCGAAACCGAACGGATTGAACGGATGGTTCGCCGGGATCGAGATCGTGTCGGCGATGCCGCCGGTACCGGCGCCGGGACCGACGAAGATCGGCTCGGGCGCGGCCTGGTTCTTCGACTGGCGGTTGTTGAACAGGCCCTTGAAATGCAGGCGGGTGTTCTCGGTCAGGTCGATGTTGATGTTCGCGAACAGCGACTTGCGCTCGCTCGGGGTCAGCATCAGGTTGAACGGCGCGTAGTTGAAGCGGTCGGCGCCGGTGAAAACGTGGTAAGTGCCGCCGTTCGGGTTGCCGGGCACGAAGACCGGCGTGGTGGTGCCGTTATTGAGCGTGATGTTGTAGAACGGCGTTCCGCCCGGCGCCGTGAACACGAAACGACCCTGCGGGGTGCCGGAGCTGCACGCGCCGTTGCCGGCGCCGGGCACGCACTGCGAGGACTGGTCCCAAGAACCGGAGCTGATCTCGTCCTGCTCGTACCAGGTGGCGCCGAACACACCGGTCCAGCGATCGCCGCCGGTGCCGACGGTGAAGGAGAAATCCTTGGTTTCGCCGCCGCGGCTGTACTCGCCGTAATAGCTGCGGATCTCGGCGCCCTTGAAATCCTTGCGGGTGATGATGTTGACCACGCCGGCGATGGCATCGGAACCATAGATCGAGGACGCGCCGTCTTCGAGCACTTCGATGCGCTCGACGATGGCCAGCGGAATGGTGTTGAGGTCGGCGCTGCCGCTGACGCCCGAGGCCGAGGACTCGTTGACCCAGCGCACGCCGTCGACGAGCACGAGGACGCGCTGCGAACCGAGGTTGCGCAGGTCGACCTGCGCGGAACCTGCACCGATGCCGCCGCCGTCCGGCGGGTAACCGAAGTTGCCCGAGGAGTTGAACTTGGCGTTCAGCGCCTTGCCGCTGGCGGGCAGCTGCTGGAGGATCTCGCCGACGCTCTTGGCGCCGGTCTGCTCGAGTTTGGCGCGATCCAGCACCATGACCGGCTGTGCGGTGACGGCATTGGTCTGCTTGATGCGGCTGCCGGTGACACTGATCGTGTCCAGATCCTGGCTCTGTTCCGCGTCCTGCGCGGCGGCCAGCGTGGGCAGCGCGAGGAGCAGGGTCAGGTGAACCGCGGCCGTCAGGCGATTGCGGCGCAAGTTGCTCATTAACGTTCTCTCCGTGTGTCTGGTTTTGGGTAACTGCTGAAGTCCTGTAGCTCGAATCGACATCAACGCGTGCGCACTACCCGGTCCCCCTCCCTGGGCAGCAACAGGGCTTTGTAAACAAATTGTGAAGCCGCAGCAAGGTGCCGGAGGTCAGGCAGGATGGCCAGCGGCATCGACAGGGCATCTGCCCCGCATGCAGGACATGAAAATCAGCGACTTCGAAAGCTCAAGACAGGCCATACGCCATCGTGTCCAAAGATCATCGACAGCACCACGACTTGAACTCGTGACGCCTGCGGGCGTCGATCGCGCAACGAAGGACGCGCTGCCGGCACGAAGGGCAGCGCGTCTTCTGAGACGCAATTCACGAATCCCGGCGCATCAGGCCCGGCGACGAAGGCAAGTGCTCAGACGATCAGTTCCGGCGTCCACTGCGGGATGTTGCCCTTCTGCCAGACCGCAGCGGCATCGTCGAGCAGCGAGGTCATGCTCCAGATGGCGCCCTGCTGCGTGGTGCCCGCCCAGATGCCGTTGAGCGTGGTGATGAGCGCGGCGAAGTCGGACTGGAGCTTGAGGTTCTCGGGGCTGATCGCGTTCTCGGTCGCGGTGCCCTGGTAGACGAGGACAGTGTCATCGAGACCGAGAGACTGCACATCGAGAAAACGGCCGAAATGACTGAACTGTGCCTGCGATGCCGGAACCGAGTTGGTGCCCGTCGTCTGGTCCGCGGTCGGCACGCGGAATTCGTCCGTGTTGAACGGGGCACTCGGAGGCGGCGACTGCGCCTGGCCTTCGCCCTGTTCGCAGATCACGTCGATCGCCGTGGAGAGGTCGTTGAAACTGGCGATGGTCTGTGTGAACGATTGCGGGGCGAAGACGACCTGCTGGTGGGTCGTGGTCCACGGAATGCTCGGGGAAGCCAGCCTCGCCAGGGCCCGCAGCGCGGCGTACATCTGGCCGATCGAATGGTAGGGCGGCACGAGGCGGCCGGCCTCGAACTCCGACGGCACCTCGATGTCGAGCATGGTCGGCAGCGCCTGCAGGAGGTTGCCGATGCGCGCATTGAGGATGCCGCTGTCGCCGGTGGCCGGGTCGTTCGGATCGAGGATCGGCGTGCCGTCCGGGAATGTCGGTACGACGCCGTAGACCGGCGCGGTGAAGTTCGGCGTGGTGCCGAGCGCGATGCACATGTTCGCGGCGAGCTGCAGGTGCAGCATTTCTTCGGTGCAGACGCTGAGCACGGCGGCGTAGGCGGCCTTGGACTTGTCGGTGGCGTTGGGTGCGTTCGGCGGGATGAGCGAGGCCAGCGCGCTCAGGTAGAACGGAATGGTGTACAGCTCGACGGCGACTGCGACCTGGGCATGCACCTGGGCGGCGCTGAGCAGCAGGCTGGCGTTCTGCGGCGCGCGCGGCGCGGCAGCGAGGGCTGGCGTGGACATCGATGGACTCCCTGTCGAGTGGATGGAGATGCGGAACGCGGCAAGGCCATGCCCGCGTTCCGTGCAAGGTATCGGCGCACCGGCATCGCTGCGGGATCAGTCCGGAATCAGTCCCAGCGGGGCGACGGCAGCGAGCGGATGGCCGAGGTCCTTGCAATGCATGGCATTCACGCGCGCAGCGCGTGCGTGCGGCATCGACGGACCTTCGCATGCATGCCGACGGCCGATTCCCTTGCGCGCTGTTTTTCCGTAACGTGATCGCCGGGGCCGCCCTGCGTGGGCGGAGGGCATCCACGGTCTTCAGGGAGGAGTCCGATGAATGGCATGCGGATGCGTACGCGGCACATCGTGGCCGTACAGGCGGTCGCCATCGCCGCATCGATGCTGCTGGCGGGCTGCACGGCGGATGCGCGTCGGGACGATGCGCAGGCATCGTCATCGCGCTGCGATGCGACCGGCGTCGACGGACGCCGCTTCTGGACCGACCTGTCGCCCGGCGATGTCGACGCGCGCGGCGAGGACTGCGCGATGCTGCGCTTCGCGCTGAACAACTTCCTGCATCTTGCAGGCAACGACGGGCAAGGCCATCCGCGTTTCATGTCCTATGCGCCGTGGTACGCGGCGATCCCGCAGAACGGCGCCGCGCCGCGCTGGCGCGACGGCTACAAGCCGCTGTCCACGCGCGCGCTGCGCAAGACCGCGCGCGAAGGCCAGCCCGGCGACGGCTTCGTGCTGCTCGACGCGCGCCATCGGCGCATCGGCTACGACGTGCGCGTGAACCGCAGCTACGTCGATTACCTCGCGAACACCGGGCTGTATCGCGCCGATCGCCTGCAGGCCGCCGCCGATGCCTTCAAGGCCGATCCCGTGACCGGTGGCGTGTGGCTGCCGGCGGGCACGCGCGACACGCCCGGCGCGGTCAGCCTGAAGACCGCATGGCGTAGGTTCGGCGACGAAGCGCGCTGCCCCGCGCAGACGATGCATTGCGAGCGCGATGCCGACGGCCACGAGTGGGGATTGATCGGCCTGCACCTGGTGCAGAAGACACCGACGCTGGGCGAGATGACCTGGGCGACGTTCGAGCACGTAGCGAACGCGCCGGACTGCGCGCCCGGTGGCGCCTCGCCGATCGCACCGCGTCCGCGCGACCCGGTGCACCCCGAGCGCAGGCTGGCGGAATGGAATCTCTTCGACTGGAACAGCTACCGCGCGCAAGGTGGCGACGGCAGGCGCTGCGCGGTCCCCGATGGCGCCTATCGCTACACCGTCGCCGCCGACGGCCAGACCCTGCAGGACCAGACCTGCGGCGCGCCCTCGGCCACACCGCTGTGCAACGTCGATCCGCGCCGCAGCACCACGGGCAAGACGACGGACTTGCCCGACACACCGGTGGTTTCCGTCGAAGGCGAAGCGAATGGCGGCTACCAACGCATCAACGTCTGCCGCACCACGGCGCTCGCGCGCTGCACCGGCGACGGCTCGCCCGGCGACACCGCCGCCTGCATCGATGCCTCGCTGCGCGCGGATTTCCCACGGCATCTCGACGGCAAGTGGCGCTACTACCGGCTGATCGGCAACGCGTACATGGCCGGGCATGCGCCGGTGACCGGCTGCTTCCGCTACGACGACGGCCCGATGCTGACCACGACGCCGCCGCGCTCGCGCTTCCCGAGCACCTGCAATGGCGTCGACACCACGCCGCTGCGCGTGCGCGCGGGCGACACCGCGCTGGCCAACACCGCGATGGAAACCTGGATGCAGGCCGGCACCTGCCTGGTGCCCTCGCCCGGCGCGACGCCGCTGATGGGGCGCGACTGCTTCGCCTGCCACACGCCGTCGACCAACCCGCCGGGCTGGCCGTTCGGCATGGGCGACATGAGCTTCCTGTTCGACCGCGTGCCGGCCCCGGCTTCGGAGCCATGATGCGATGACACAGACGGCGACACGCTCCGGGCTCTGCCTGCTCACGATCACCGACGATGGCTTCATCGACGGCACCGAGATGCTCGTCTTCAGCTTCCTGCGCCACAACCCGTGGTTCGCGGGCCGCATCCTCGTGCTGGTCGGCGGCGCGCTGTCCGAAGCATCCCGGGCGCGCCTGCGCGCGCTGGCGCCGGTCGAGTTCATCGTGCCGGGCGCGGACCTCGATGCGCGCGTCGCAGCGCTCACCCAGGCCATTCCCGCATTGAAACGCGCCGGGCCGCGCTTCGCCTCGCTCGAAGCCTTCGGCCTGATCGAGTTCGAACGCGTGGTCTACATCGACAGCGATGCCTTCGTCACCGGCGACCTGTCGCCGCTGTTCGATGACCCGCGCCCACTGCTGGCCAGCCCCGACGGCAGCCGTTACGACGAACTGCTCGGCGACGCCGATGCGGCGCGCGAGTCCAATCGCCAGCGTTACGGCCTCGCCCTGTCCGGCTGCTTCAACAGCGGGGTGCTGTCGATCGGCGGCGACTGCCTGCAACGACACGTCCGCGACGCGCTGGTCGCCAGCATCGATGCCGACTTCTGGCAGGGCGTCGAGACCGTGGGCTGGACCGACCAGCTGATCCTCAACCGCCATTTCGCCGGGCGCGCGACGCTGCTCGACGGCCGCTGGAACTACATGCCGATCCTCGAAGCGAAGATCCGCCGCGCCCACCGCCTGCACTGCTTCGATGCCCGCATCGTGCACATGGCCGGACGCTGCAAGCCTTGGGAAACGCCGCCGTGCGATCTGTTCGAACAGGCGCCCGGCCTGGCGAAGTTCTACGAATTGTGGCAGCAGCTGCGTGCGCTGCTGCCCGGTGCCGCCGATGCGGCGAGCGACACCACCCGAGAAACGCGCGGCATGCAATCTGTGATGCGGCCGCGCACCGAACCGGAGCCGACACCATGAACAAGCTCGATGTCCCCTGCGCGCGCATGCCGATCGATGTCGGCGAATTCCAGACCGCCGTGTTCGACGGCTTCGACGGCCGCGAGCACGTCGCGCTGACGATGGGCGATCTCGACGCCGGCGAGGACGACGCGCGTCCGATCCTGGTGCGCCTGCATTCGGAATGTTTTACCGGCGACGTGCTGGGTTCGCGCCGCTGCGACTGCGGCGAGCAACTGGCCGAATCCCTGCGGCGGATCGCGCAGGCCGGTCGCGGCGTGCTGCTGTACTTGCGCCAGGAAGGCCGCGGCATCGGCCTGCCCGAGAAGCTGCGCGCCTACAACCTGCAGGACCAGGGCCTGGACACGGTGGATGCCAACGTCCGCCTCGGCCACCTGCCGGATGCGCGCGACTACGGCGTAGCCGCGCGCATCCTGCAGGCGCTGGGCATCGATACGGTGCGCCTGCTCACCAACAATCCCGCCAAGGTCGACGGCCTGCGCGAGCACGGCGTCGAGGTCGTCGCGCGCGTGCCCCTGGTCATCCCGCCGCGTCCGCAGAATCGCGACTACCTGCAGACCAAGGCCGTGCGCATGGGGCACATGCTCGATGCCCCGGCGAGCCACGACCACACCACCGCGCCGGAACTGGAGCGGCTGTTCGCCCTGCTCGATCGGGCGCGTGTGCAGCCGTCGCCGACGCTGCCCTTCGTCACCCTCAGCTATGCGCAGACGCTCGACGGCTGCGCGGCGGCGACGAAGGACCGGCCACTGGCCATCAGCTGCAGCGCATCGCGCGCGTTCACGCATCGCATGCGCGCCGCGCACGACGGCATCCTGATCGGCATCGGCACCGTGCTCGCCGACAACCCCAGCCTCACCGTGCGCGACGCCACCGGCCCGGATCCACAGCCGATCGTGGTCGACAGCCGGCTGCGCTTCCCGGTCGACGCGCGCCTGCTCAATCATCCGAACCGGCGCGTGTGGATCGCGACCACGCACCACGCCGACCCGCTGCGCGTGCGCCGCCTGGAAGCGCTCGGCGCCGAAGTGCTGATCGTGCCGACCGACGCCGCCGATCGCGTCGACCTCGCCGCCCTGTTCGCCATGCTGCGCCAGCGCGGCGTGCGCAACCTGATGGTCGAGGGCGGCGGGCGCATCCTCACCCAGGTCGTGAACCAGCGCCTGTTCGACCTGCTGGTGCTGACCGTCGCGCCGCTGATGGTCGGCGGCGTGCCCGCGTTCGCGCCGCACCAGGGCCTGCTGCAGCACCAGCACACGCGCATCGCACAGCCGCACTACCTGCCGATCGGGCAGGACCTGGTGATCTGGGGCGAACCGCAGCGCGAGGACATGCGCGTCGAGGCGGTATCGTGAGCGGCGCGTCCTTCGTCTATGGCGTGCTCGACACCCGCGACCGTTTCGACGATCGCGCGCTGGCCGAACGCTGCCGCGAACTCACCTTCGCGTGGTCGCGATGGTCCTACGCCGGTCCGATCCTCGAAGACGCCAATCCCGACCGTCTGCTCGCGCGTGCCGCCGACCAGGGCGCGCGCCATTGCCTCGTGCAGGCCTGCGGCCATCTGGTCGTCGAACGACTGCGCCCGAAAGGCGCCGAAGCGCCGGAGCTGGTCGACGTGCTGATCCGCGCGCTCGGCGACGAGGCCTGGCTGGTCGGACGCCGGCTCGCCGAAGACACGGTGCACGAGAGCTGCTGGCTGGTCGATCTCGAACGCTGGCACGCACGCGGCCGTCCGCGTCTGGCGCGCGTCGGCGATTCGCAGCAGCTGATGGCCGCGACCAGCGACGGCATCGTCGACGCGCCCGACGACGCGCTGCGCTGCAGTCGCGACCTCGAACCGCACCGGCCCTCGCATGCGCAGGCGCTGCGCGCGACCCCCGGCAGCGTGGACGCCACGGCGCTGGAACGCCCGCTCGCCGAGTTCGTCGCATCGCTGGCGCGCACGCTCGACCAGTGCCAGCGCGGCGTGTTCATCTGGAATCTCGAAAGCTACGACGACATCGTCGTCGCGGATCCCGAACCGCTGGCGTCGCTGGCCTGCGTCGCCGCCGGCTTCAAGCCCGATGCGATCCTCCGCCGCCACGGCTTCACGCACGACACCGAACTGACCTTCTTCGACTACAGCGCCGATGCCCTCGCCTTCCGGCGCATGCTGGTGGAGCAGTGGGACGGCCGCGACCTGCCGGGCTTCCTCTGGCCGCGCCTGCAGCCGGACGCCACGCACTACTGGCTTACCTCCACCGCGCGCGGCGACGCCCCGGCCCGCGATGAACTGGAGCGGCTGTGGGCGCGCGAACTCGACGACTGGGGCGGCGCCGATGCCTTCGCCGCGCACTGGCGCGCGACTCGCGGGCTGCGCCACCGCTATGTCGAAGTCGACCTGCTGCGCGCGCCGGAACGCGCGATCGGCACACCCCCGCCCGGCCCCGCCGCCGTGTGGTGGAGCAACGCGTTCTCCTCGGTGCATGCGCTGTGGCACCTGCGCCACGCCGAGCGCGAGGCAGCATTCGCGCGCTGGATCGATGCCATCGCGCAGCGTGCGCCGCAAGCCTGGCTGCTCGGCGCCGACGCCAACAACAGCCCGGTCGGCGGCATCCGCGCCGGCGACTACGCGCGCCGACTCGCCGAATGGCGCGGCGGCATCCACGAACCGCTGCGCGTCGGCGACGCCGCGATCCGGTTCTGATCGAGTCCGCCACGACACGCATACGGAGATGGACACCATGCAACCCAGGATCAAACCCATCCCCACCCCGGCCCTCCCCTTGAAGGGGAGGGAGACAAGCGCGGCGCTTTGAAGCCCTCCCCTTCAAGGGGAGGGTTGGGTGGGGATGGGTTGCATGCCCGCCACGCGACCATGTTCCCAAGCACCGACTTCAATCCCAACTTCATTCCATCCGGCACGCAGAGGCGACCATGACCACGACCGACGCCATCGCACCGCTCGCGCCCGAGCAGCGCGCCTGCGACGACAGCGCGCGCACCGACGCGCCGCCCTTCGTCTTCCACCGCCATCGCGGCCCGGTGACCACCGCATCGTGGATCCCCGGCACGCAGCGCATCCTCACCGCCGCCTACGACGGCGCGATCGCGCGTTTCGATCTCGACACCGACGAGGTGACGCTGTTCGGCCACCACGATCACCTGGCCAATCGCGTCGTCGTCTCCGACGACGGCCTGCGCGCGGCCTCGGTGTCGTCGGACTACAGCGCCATCGTCTGGGACGCGCGCAGCGGCCAGCGCCTGCTGCGCCTGGTCGGGCACAGCGACGATGTCGAGGATTTCTGCTTCATCGGCGCGCACATGGGCGCCTCGGTGTCGCGCGACCGCCGCATCCTGGTCTGGGACCTGCGCAGCGGCGCGATCGTCCGCGCGATCGAAGGCCACGAGCGCGACGTGCTCAGCATCTGCGCCGACGAGCGCCATCTCTACACCTCCGGCGACGACAGCACACTGCGGGTATGGGACATCGCCAGCGGGCGGCAGGTACGGATGTGGGGACCGTTCGAGACCGAGACCGACACCTGTGCCATCGATCCGCGCCACTGCCGCGTGGTTCTGGGCTGCGACGACGGCTGCATCCGCGTGTTCGCGATCCACAGCGGCGAACTGCTCGCGGTGATTCCCGCGCACCGCTCCGGCATCAAGAAGGTCGCATGCTCGCCGGTGGACGGGTCCATCCTCAGCGCCGCCTACGACCAGGCGATCCACCTGTGGCGCGGCAGCGACTTCCAGCATCGCCTGCGCCTCGAAGCACGCCCGCGCCAGTGGGAACGCTCGTTCAACTGGTCGAGCGACGGCGCGCACGTCGTCGCCGGCACTTTCGACGGCACGGTGCTGGTCTGGCGCGCCGACGACGGCGCCTTCGTCACCGAACTGGGCGCGTCGCAGGGCACGCCCGGCAACGACTGCTTCAACGACATCGCCGCCGTCGACGATCGCAACTTCGCGACCGTGAACGATGCCGGCCACCTGCGCATCGGCCGCTTCGATGCGGACGGCGCGCGCTGGCTGGCCCAGGCCACGCCCGGCAACGGACGCATGCTGATGAACGCGGTGACCAGCCGCAATGGCGGTCGCCGCGTGGTCTGCGGTGCGCACGACCAGCACCTTCACGTGTTCGAGCGCGGCGACGACGGCGCACCGGTCGCCGCCCGCTGGCACCACCTCGGCGAAGGCCCGATCAACTGCGTGCGCGGCACCACGCCCGCACATGGCGATGATGCGCTGTTCGTCGCCTGCTACTCCGGCGCGATCGTGCGCACCGCGCCCGACGGCGCGCCGCTGACGCGTTTCGCCCACCACGCCAATGCGGTGAAAGCGCTGCGCCTGCATCCGACCAGGCGGATCGGCGTGAGCTGCAGCGCCGACGGCGTGATGACATCCTGGGACTTCGGCGGCACCCTGCTACACCGCTTCGCCGGTCACACCGCGATCATCGACGACCTCGACCTGGACCCCAGCGGCGAGTTCCTCGCCAGCACCGGCCGCGACTTCCACCTGCTGGTCTACCGGCTGGAGGACGGCGTGCTGCTCGACGCCTTCGACCTGGGTCGGCGTTCGCCGAAGGGCCTGTGCTTTGTCGACCGCGATACAGTGGTCGTCTCGAACTACTGGGGCGAACTGCTGCGCATCGATCTGCCGAGCCGGGCGATCCTGCGTCGCGCCATCGCCGCCAACGGCATCAGTGCGGTCGCGCGCGCCGATGCCGACGGCACGCACCTGCTGGCCTCGTCCTACGACGGCGCCTGCTACCGCGTGCGCAGCGACACGCTCGAGGTCGTCGGCACGTTGCGCGCGATGCAGCAGCGGCCCGCGCCGGCGCGTGACTGAAGACATGACCGCTGCGCCCCGCCGCTTCGTGATCCTCGCCGCGCGGCGCAGCGGCAGCAACCTGCTGTGCTCGCTGCTCGGCAGCCATCCCGAGGTGCGCTGCCACCACGAACTGTTCAATCCGAACGGCATCTTCACCGTGCTGGACGAGCGCGACGAAGTCACGCCGGCCGACGCGCTCGCCGCGCGCGACCGGGACCCGCTCGGTTTCCTCGAACGCGTCTGGCGCGATACACGCGGCGCGCGGGCGATCGGCTTCAAGATGACGCCGGAGCAGGCGCCGGAGGTGCTCGCCCACGTGCTCGCCGACGCCGGCATCGCCAAGATCGTCCTGCGCCGGCAGAACGCGCTGCGCCGGCTGGTCTCGGAACGCATCGCCGGCATCACCGGCCGCTGGGAAGCCTACGACGACGCCTCGCCGCTGGCGCGTCCGCGCATCCATGTCGAGGCCGGCGAACTGGCCGAACACGCCGCCCGCGTCGACGCGTTCCATGCCGGCATCGAGACAGCCCTGCTGCGCAGAGGCCAGTCGTCGCTCTCGCTGCGCTACGAATGCCTGTTCGATCCCGACGAGCAGGCGCGACTGCTCGACTTCCTCGACCTGCCGCCGCATCCGCTGCGCACACGCAGCATCCGCCAGAATCCCGAGCCACTGGACCAGCTGGTCGAGAACGCGCCCGCGCTGCGCCGCGCGCTCGCCGGCACGCCGCTGGCCCACGTGTTCGACTGATCCACCACGACAGACCCCCTACTCCCGCCGAGGCCGACGCATGCGCGTGCTGTTCCATCCCGAATTCCCGACCATGGAGGGCTACACCCTCGTCGCGCTGCTGCACGAACTCGACTGGCAGGGCGTGCTGCCGCTGGACATGAAGTCGGCCGACGAGGGCTTCGACATCGCCGTGCACTGGGCCGATCGCACCTGGATGGACGCCGACCCGCGGCTCGACGCGCTCGCCGAGCGCATGCCGGTGTGGAACATCGACTGCACCGACATCAGCAAGCGCCACGTCGATGCCGTGCAGCGCGCGATCTTCGGCCATGGCGCGGAAGTCGACCCGCTCACCTGGCACGGCCGCTGCGCGGTGAAGACCGACGAGAACGCGCGCGGTCGCGGCGGCGTGGTCGACTGCCCGATCGAGGACCCGGACCCGCGCATGGTCTACCAGCGCCTGATCCCGTGCACGGAAGAGGGCCGCACCGTGAACTACCGCGTCCCGGTGATCGCCGGCACCCTGCCGCTGTGCTACGTGCTGGATCGCGCGCCAATCGTCGAGCATCTGAAGACCGAGGCGACCGCCTGCCGGCTGGTCGAGACCGACACCCTGTTCAGCGAAGACGAGCAGCACGCGATCCTCGCCTTCTGCGACGCGCTGGGTCTGGATTTCGGCGAGCTGGACGTGTTGCGCGACGACGCCGACGGCCGCCTCTACATCATCGACGCCAACAAGACCCCCGCCGGCATGGGCATCGCCTATCGCCACCGCTGGACGCCCGCACAGCGCCGCGAAGCCCTGCGCCGGCTGGCCGAGGCGTTCGCGCGGGCGGTGGCGGAGGGCCGGCCGGTTCGTCGTCGCAAACCCGCGGCCGGTGGCTGAACCGTCACCGTTTCGTGACTGACCTCACGGGCGGGCTTCGCTATAGTCCGCCCATGAAACTCCCCCTTCTCGCCGCTGGTGCGGCCCTGGGCGCGGCGCTGTTCGCCACGCCGACCGCCACGCCCCGTCAGCAAACAGACGCCGGCGCGCGCACTGGCGCACCGGGCCGCGCCCTGCCCGGTCCGGCCCGCACGCCGATCCTGATCGGCAGCACCACCGAACTCGCCCGCGCACGCGCGGCCATCGAAGCCGCCGAACGCGGCACGCCCGACGACGCCCCGCTGGCCGCCAGCCATCCGCTGGCCGGCTGGGTCGAATATGCGGGCCTGCGCCGCCGCATCGATACCCTGCCCACCTCGGTCGCCGAGGACTTCCTGCAGCGCCATCGCGGCGACGCCGTGGGCGAGACCTTCCGCGAACAGTGGCTGGCGGCGCTGGCCAGGCGCGAGGACTGGCCGACCTTCCGCGCCACCTGGGCACCGACGGTGAAATCCGCGGCCCTGCGCTGCGCGAACCTGAACGCGCGGCAGGCCCTGGGCCAGACCGACGCCGACTGGACCGCGGATGCCCAGGCGCTGTGGCGCAGCAGCGGCAAGGCCCTGCCGAGCGAATGCGACGCGCCGATGGCCGTGCTCGCCTCGCGCGGAGGCCTGCCCCCGGCCCTGCGCTGGGAGCGCATCGAGAAGGCCGCTGCCGAATGGCAGCCGGCGGTGATGCGCGCTGCGGCGCGCGGCCTGCCCGCCGAGGAGTTCGCCCTGGCCAACGACTACGCGGCCTTCATCGACGCCCCGCACGACCGCGCCCTGGCCTGGCCGAAGACCGCGCGCAGCCGGCTGATCGCCTCGCACGGCCTCGCGAAGCAGGCCAAGGCCTCGCCGCGCTCGGTCGACACGCAGTTGCCGAAGTTCACCGAGGCCTTGGGACTGAACGATGCCGAACGCGGTCGCGCGCTGTACCAGGCGGCGCTGTGGACCGTGGCCTCGTACGAACCGGATTCGGCCCGACGGCTCAATGCCGTGCCCGACGTGGCCTACGACGAGAAGCTGCACGAATGGCGCGTGCGCGAGGCGATGGCACGCTCGGACTGGAAGGCCGCGCTCGCCGCGATCCGGAAAATGGGCGACAAGCAACGCCGCGACTCGCGCTGGCGTTATTTCGAGGCCCGCCTGCTGGAGATCGACGGCGACAAGGCCAACGCGCGCATCCTCTACGCCGATGCCGCGACAAAACCGGAGTTCCACGGCTTCCTCGCCGCCGACCGCATCGGCGCGCCCTATGCGCTGTGCCCGATCGAACCGAAGGCGGACTTCGCCGCGAAATCGGCGGTGGCGCGCGACCCGGCGATGCAGCGCGCGATGCAGCTGTACCGCATCGAACGCGGCGCCTGGGCCGAACGCGAGTGGAACGCGGCGCTGGCGCGGTTCACGCCGGAACAGCGCATCCACGCCGTCGAGATCGCCCAGGACAACGGCTGGTTCGACCGCGGCGTGTTCGGCCTGGTCAACGTCGGCGGCAAGTCCTATCCCGACGAACTGCGCCTGTACCACCTGCGCTTCCCCCTGCACCACGACGACACGATCCGCCGCGAGGCCGCGAAGCACGGCATCGACCCGACCTGGGTCGCCGCCGAGATCCGCGCCGAAAGCGTGTTCAATCCAAAGGCGCGCTCGCACGCCGACGCACGCGGCCTGATGCAGGTGCTGCCCAGTACCGGCGCCGGCATCGCCAAGCGCCTGGGCCTGCCGTGGCGCGGCGGAGACAGCCTGTACGAGTCCGATTTCAACATCCAGCTCGGCACCGCCTATCTGCGCGAACTGGAGGACAAGTACGGCCAGACCTACGTCGCCATCGCCGCGTACAACGCCGGTCCCGCGCCGGTGGCGCGCTGGCAGTCGCAGCGCCCGGGCATGGATGCGGATTTCTGGATCGAGACGATCAGCTACAAGGAAACCCGCGATTACGTGGCGCGCATCCTCGCCTTCAGCGTGATCTACGACTGGCGCCTGAACCGCGCCGCGATGCCGATCACCGATCGCCTGGCCGGCAGCATCGTCGACACCCGCAAGCCCTTTACCTGCCCGCTGCCGCCGGAGCTGCCGGAACCCCCGGCGAGCGCAGCGCCGGCAGCCCCCGCGAAATCGGCACCCGCGCCAGCCCGGAACCGCAGCAAGCTGCGCGCCGACCGCTGATCCACCCATTTCCGCCCCGAGGACACGACCCATGGGACTGCTCGACGCACTGCTCGGCCACGCCGGCGAAAAGAAGATCGACGACCTGCACGAGGAATTCGCGCCGCTGCTCGCGCCGGGCGAAACCCTGCAGCGCGCGTTCGCGCTGATCCGCGACCTGATCGTCTTCACCGATCGCCGCCTGATCCTGGTCAACAAGCAGGGCGTGACCGCGAAGAAGACCGAATACCGCAGCATCCCCTACCGCGCGATCACCATGTTCTCGCTGGAAACCGCCGGGCATTTCGACCTGGAGTCGGAACTGCGCATCTGGCTGTCCGGCCAGCCGGCGCCGATCGAACTGCACCTGGGCCGAAACTCCGGCGCCCAGCAGATCGTGGCGCTGATGGCGCAGCACGCGCCGAAATAACCCAGATGCCCCTGTAGAGCGGAGCTTGCTCCGCTCACGCCTTTCCGGAGACCACCGAGCGGAGCCTGCTCCGCTGCTTTTCGCCGGGAACCTTCCCCCCCCCCCGAAACATCGAGCGGAGCAAGCTCCGCTCTACAATCGACGCATGAAGACCTATCTCGTCGGCGGCGCGGTACGCGACGCCCTGCTGGGCCTGCCCTGCGGCGACCGCGACTACGTGGTCGTCGGGGAAACGCCCGAATCCATGCTCGCCGCCGGTTTCCAGACCGTCGGCAAGGATTTCCCCGTATTCCTGCACCCGGACACGGGCGAGGAATACGCACTCGCGCGCACCGAACGCAAATCCGCGCGCGGTCATCGTGGCTTCGTCGTCCATGCCTCGCCCGAGGTCACGCTGGAAGAAGACCTCGTCCGCCGCGACTTCACCATCAATGCCATCGCCCAGGCACCGGACGGCACGCTGGTCGATCCGTACCACGGCGCGCGCGACCTGCAGGACCGCGTGCTGCGCCACGTCGGCCCGGCCTTCGTCGAGGATCCCCTGCGCGTGTTGCGCGCGGCGCGGTTCATGGCCCGCTTCGCCGCGCTCGGCTTCAGCGTCGCGCCCGAGACGATGGCGCTGATGCGCGCGATGGCCACCGACGGCGAGCTGGCCGAACTGACCTCCGAACGCGTGTGGAAGGAACTGTCCGGCGCGTTGCGCACGTCGCGCCCGTCCGCGTTCCTGCGCACGCTGCGCGACTGCGGCGCGCTGGCGGTGGTGCTGCCGGAAGTGGACGCGCTGTACGGCGTGCCGCAGCGCGCCGAGTACCACCCGGAAGTCGACACCGGCATCCACATCGAGATGGTCTGCGACATGGCCGCGCGGATCGCGCCGGGCGACGACCTGATCGGCTTCGCCGCGCTCACCCACGACCTCGGCAAGGCGCTCACCCCGCCGGACGTGCTGCCCAAGCACATCCACCACGAGGAACGCGGCGTCGAACCGCTGCTCTCGTTGTGCGAACGCCTGCGCGTGCCGGTCGACCACCGCAACCTCGCCGTCGCGGTCTGCCGCGAGCACCTCAACGTGCATCGCCTCATGGAGCTGCGCAACATCAGCGTCCACGACCTGATCGCGCGCTGCGACGGCTTCCGCCAGCCGCAGCGCATCGCGCAGATCGCGCTGGCCTGCGAAGCCGACAAGCGCGGACGCGGCGGCATGGCCGACGCGGACTATCCGCAGGGCCCGGAACTGGTGCGCCTGCACGCCGCCGCGATGACCGTGCGCGGCGCCGACGTGATCCGCCCGGGCATGGACGGCCCCGCCGTCGGCGAAGCCCTGCGTCGCGCGCGCGGCGAAGCGATCGGTCGGGCGCGCAAGCCATCATCACCCTGAATTCCACTGAAAACGTCCTTACTCATGCCTGCAAGACCGATTCTCGTGGCCGTTGCCACGACACTGATCTCCATCGCCAGCGCACATGCCGCCAAACCCCGGATCCCGGATATCCCGCCCGACCTCCCTGTCGTCGTTTCAAGCCAGGAGCCATCGAAGAGCCTGAAGGGCGGCAGCTACGCCGTCCCCGACTCCCACTACGGCATCTTCAGTCACCAGAAAAGCAGCAATCTGCTTGGTGGATTGGGCCTCATCGGCGGCCTGGCCCATGGCGCGAAACTGCGCAGCGCGGCAAAAGCACAGAGCGGCGAACGCGTGCTGTTCGAGAACGACCTGTCGGCGATGCTGACAGAAGCCGATACGTCCTTCATCCGCGATGAATCCAAGCCCGAAAATCGCATCGAGCTCACGCCGGCAGCGACCTATTTCTTCACGACGGATCGCGAATTCTCGATGACCTGCGTCATCGAAGCCACGATCTTCAAGCAAGGCCGCTCAGCAGATGATCTTCGCATCACCGTGAGCGCTTCACCGATCCTTTCGCTGTCTGATGAGGCGCTTGGCGGAAAAGTGCATGAACAACTGCAGAAATGCATGAAACGCAGCGCGGACATTCTCGCGATGCTGCGGCAGCATGGGACCGGGGGATTCCAGCGTGCAACCATCAGCCCTCCCAACGGCAAGCCCATCAGCTGGTATATCTTCCGTCCTGCATTTCCACAGCGATTCATCACCGCCGATGGGAATCGCGTCAACGAATTCGGGGTGACCGGAGCCGCGCGCACCGAGAATATCCGCTTCGAGACGACAGACTGAGGCCAATCACTCCACCCGCACACCTTCCGCGCGCAGCGCGGCGATCGCGGCATCCACGTTCGCCGGACGACCCAGTGCGATCCAGGCCTTGACCGGGTCCGGCTTGCACTTGCCGGCCAGGTAGGCGTCGATGCGACACGCGGAGGGCACGAGGATCGCGCGCGGGATATCGGTCGCCGAGGACAGGCTGCCCGAGACGAAACGGCGTCCCGCGCGCAGCGTGTACAGCGCCGCAGGCGCGCGGCCGATGTCGGCGAGGACCTGGGTCTCATCGATGCTCTGCCGGCCTTCGCCGACGCCGAACAACCGGTAGCTGTCCAGCCAGTTGCGGCTGCTCTTCGTCGCGAGCTTCGCCGACTTCGGCGCGACCAGCACGTGCAGCTCGAGCGTCTTCAGGGCCTGGTCGAAGGAAGCGAGCACCTGCACCCGCGACGACCGGCAATCGCCGGCGCCCCAGCGCGGGTCGAACTCGGCACCGGCGAGGATGCAGTAGAAGACCACCACGCCGTGGTCGCAGCCGTTCTCGATGCGATGGAAACGCTCGCCATCGGCGTTGGCGTCGGTCTGGTCGATGCGCAGGCAGGTGCGTGCGTCGGGGAGGTTTTCGCCGCGTGTCGCCGCGCGGCTGTCGAACAGGCTCAGGATGCCGGCGAGGAGCAGGCAAGCCGCGACCAGCACGATGCGCCAGACCGCCCATGGCGTCCGGCGCGCAGGCGGGCGCGGACGCTCCTCGCTCATGGCCGCGTGTCGAAGCGCAGCAGCGCGTCGCGGAGCGGCGTCAGCTGGATCGCAAGGCCGGCGATCACGCCGAGCGTGTTCGCCAGCGCGTCGGCGCGATCCATCATCCGCGTCGTCGTCAGCGCGCCCTGGGCGTACTCCAGGCCGATGCCCATGAACACCAGGGCCAGGCCCACCACCACCAGCGAGCGCCAGCGCGGGTACAGCTGCACCGCACCGGCGGCGAGCAGTGCGTAGGCGAGGAAATGCTCGAACTTGTCGCTGTGCTCGGGCAGCTCGCCCAGGTCCGGCACCGGCGTCAGCGACAGCACCACCACCGCCGCCACCGCCGCGCACCAGAGCGCCGACCACAGCAGCGGCCGACGGAACGGTTTCAGCGAACGCCCGAAGCGATAGCCGGTCACAGGCGGAAACTCAGGTCGCCGACCAGGAACGCGTGGGCCAGGCTGACATCGCGCGAGAAGCCGATGAGCTGGAAACGCTCGCCCATCTCGCCCGGCAGGGTCAGTTTCTTCGCTTGCTGGCGCAGCGCGTGGCGCGCGATGTCGTCGGCGCAGCGCGCTTCGTGGTCGGCCAGGCGCTGGTCCAGGCCGTTACCGAGCAGGAAGCTGGCCTGCGAGCAGTAGCCGTCGAAGTCGAAACCGGCGCCGGTGCCGGCCTCGGCCAGCGCGGTGAAGTCCACCGACACGGTGACGTCCTGCAGGCCGACACGGGCGAACACGTCCTCGACCATGCGATGCCGATGGAAGGCGCGCAGGGTGCCGTCGACGCGGCGGGGATCGTAGTACTCGCGGCGCGGATAGCCGTAATCGGCGAACAGCATCGCCCCCGACTGCAGGCCGCCGATCACCGCCTGCACCCAGTACGGCAGCTGGGGCAGCAGTTCGGAACGATAGCCTTCGGGGAAGGCATGCTCGCACTGGCGCTCGACATGGCGCACGGCGGCCGAGAGCAGCGCATCGGCGGGACGGTCGATGCGCACGAAGCGCCCGCCCTCGCCGACCGCGACGTGCTCCTCGTGGATCTCGCCGTCGATCACCGCGAAGCGCGAGGTCGGCAGCGCATCGATCACTTCGTTGGCGAACACCACGCCGTTCCAGGGCGTGTTGATGGGGGTCTGCAGCCATTCGACGCGCGCGAAGACCTCGCCCGGCAGCGACGCACGCAGGCGTTCGCGCTGGCGTTCGCGCAGGTCGGCGCTGGGTTCGAGGATGGCGTAGCGCGCCGGCATCGCGCCGGTGGCCATCAGGCGGGCGATCGCGGCTTCGGCGAACGCGCCCGTACCGCCGCCGATCTCCATGAACGTGGCGTCACCGCCGAGCGTGCGCAGCGGCGGCGACAGCGCATCGGCCACGCATTCGGCGAACAGCGGCCCCAGCTCGGGCGAGGTGACGAAATCGCCGCCGGGACCGAGCTTGGTCGCGCCGGCGCTGTAATACCCGAGTCCAGGCGCGTACAGCGCCAGCTCCATGAAGCGCCAGAACGGCAGTGCGCCGCCGTTGGCGGCGATCTGCTCCCGGATCAGGGCCGCGAGTCTGCCGCTGTGGGCCTGTGCGTCGGGATCGAGCTCGTCGTCGGGGTGCATTCGGCCACTCCGTGGGGATGGCACAGGATAACCCGCGAGGCCGCATCGCCGGGATCGCGCAGGCTCAGTCCCTGCGCGTCTGCGCGCCGGCCTGCTGGCGCATTTCCTCGCGGATCCGGCGCCGCGCGAACCACCACAGGTAGCCGCCGAGGAAGACGATGAAGCCCAGACCGCCCAGGGTCATCCAGCCGACGGGCTTGGCGAACAGTTCGGACACGATGGGGTGCATGGCGCGGCTCCGCGATGATGAGTGAAGGATGGGGACGATGGATGCCGCCAGCCTGCGCCGGTCACGGGCGACCGTCGTTGACTATGGTCAAATGGCGTCCGCACCGCATACCGGACCCCTGCATGACCACGCCCGGCACCTCCGCTTCCGACGCCCGCCCCGTCGCCCTCGTCACCGGCGCCGCGCGCCGCCTCGGCGCCGCCATCGCCCGCCGCCTGCACGCCGCCGGCCACGACCTCGCCCTGCACTACCGCGACTCCGCCGCCGCCATGCAGGCGCTGGCCGCCGAACTGGAGGCGCTCCGGCCCGGCAGCGTGCTCGGCCTGCAGGCCGAACTGGCCGACGCCGACGCGCTGCCCGGCCTCGTCGACGCCGCCGTGTCCCGCTTCGGCCGGCTCGACGTGCTGGTCAACAACGCCTCGGCGTTCTCGCCCACGCCGCTGGGCACCATCACGGTCGCCGACTGGGACACCCAGTTCGCGACCAACGCCCGCGCGCCGCTGCTGCTCGCCCAGGCCGCCGCGCCGCACCTGCGTGCGACGCGCGGCGCCATCGTCAACCTGGTCGATCTCTACGCCGAGCGCCCGCTGCGCGACCACGCCGTGTACTGCATGAGCAAGGCGGCGCTGGTCGCCGGCACGCGCGCGCTGGCGCTGGAGCTGGCTCCGGACGTGCGGGTGAACGCGATCGCCCCGGGCGCGATCCTGTGGCCGGAGGAAGGCAAGCCGGAGGCGGCCAAGGCCGCGATGCTCGCGCGCACGCCGCTGGCGCGCGTCGGCAGCGAGCACGACATCGCCGACGCCGTGCTCTGGCTGGTGCAGGGCGCCGGCTACACCACCGGCCACGTGCTGCCGGTGGACGGCGGGCGCCTGCTGCCGGGCTGAACCCGGCGCGGAACACGCCGGCTTCGATCAGCGCTTCGGCGAGAACGCCTGCTCCAGCGCCATGCCCTGGAAGGCCGCCGGGGTTTCGTGCGACACGGCGTAGCGATACAGGGCGGCCGAATAGATGCCGCTCAGCGCGGCCTGGGTGACGCCCAGCACCAGCAGCGCGATCACCGCGACCACCGCCATCGTGATACCCGCGGCCGGCGCGGCCTGCCAGGCGAGGATCGAGAGCACGATGCCGGCCAGCATCACCAGCACGAAGATCAGTCCGAAGGCGGCGCCGATGCCGACATTGCCGATGGCGTTCTCGCCCCAGGTCTTCTTCAGCAGCGCGACGCTTTCCTTCAGCGCATCGATCGGACCGATCTCGCGGTTGACCAGCACCGGCACCACCAGGAACGTCGCCAGCGTCCACGCCGCGCCCAGGCCGCTGCCGATCAGGCGGACGATGATGTTGTTGTCGCGGTTCTTCAGCGACTGCAGGATCAGGCCGACGGTCGCGGCGATGGCCGCGTAGCCCAGGATCGCCGGCAGGCGCGACCGGGCGATGCGCAGGCCGTCGGAGACGGTCGGGTCGCCGCCTTCGAGGCGGATCGTCGCCGCACCGACCAGCGCGCTGTTGAAGAAGATGATCACCGTGTACTGGCAGAAGTAGAAGGCGAAGCCGACGACCGCCGCGACCACGTTGAAGCCGCCGTCGAACAGCTTGAGCATGAACACCGGCAGCGCGAACGTCGCCAGCACCAGCAGCGTCGCCAGCGACGACAGGATCGGGAACAGCATCAGTTCCTTGTCGGAACGCAGCACCGACGCGCTGGCCTTCACCAGATCCCAGCTGCGAGAGAATTTGTCGAACATCGCCAGCGCCCTCCCCGGACGGCTTGTGGTCGGGGGCATCGTGCGCCTGCCGGCACGCGCCGGCAAGCGCAGGAAGTCACCCTGCGTCGGCCGGGCCCGGCGGCAGGCTGGGATCGAACACCGCCTCGCAGGCGACCTCGCGCTCCGCCGAGTCCGCCCAGAGCGCAGCGAGCGTGCGTCCGCTGCGCGGATCGACGAAGTCCGGCGCGATCTCCGCCAGCGGGCGCAGCACGAAGGCATGCCTGAGCTCGTCGCGCGGCAGTTCCAGATGTCCCGGCCCCGACAGCACCAGGTCGTCGAAGAACACGATGTCGATGTCCAGCGGCCGGTCGCCGAAACGCGGCCCGCTGCGGTCGCGCCCATGCGCATCCTCCAGCGCATGCAGCCAGTCGTTGAGCGCGAACGGATCCAGGTCGCTGTCGACCACCGCCGCCGCGTTGAGGAAATCCGGCCCGTCGAACCCGACCGCCGGGAAGCGGTAGACGATCGACATGGCCACGTCGCCGAAGCGTTCGCGCAACGCCGCGAACGCGGAACGAAGGTTGCGCTCGGCATCGATGTTGCTGCCGAGGCTCAGGTACGCCTTGCCCATGACCGATCGCGCCTCAGGGACGACTGCGTTCGATGATCACGCCCACCGCGCGCGCACCGCGTACCGCGCCGGGCTTGCTCAGCTTCAGGCGCACGTGGGACACCGCGAATTCGGCCAGGATGATCTCCGCGCAGCGCTCGGCCAGCGTCTCGACCAGGCCGAACGAGGATTGCGAAACGTATTCGATCAGGCGCTTGCTCACCGCCTTGTAGTCGAGGGTGTCCACGATGTCGTCGCTCGCCGCCGGCCTGCGGTTGTCGAAGGCCATCTCGATGTCGAACCACAGCGGCTGGCGGATGCGGCGCTCCCAGTCGTAGATGCCGATCAGCGCCTCGATCTCGAGGGCTTCGATGAAGACCTTGTCGGTCATGCGATCTCTCCGGGGGCGTCGTCTTTTCGGATCAGGATGATATCCGGCCAGGTGTCCTTCCACACCGGGCATCTGTCCTGGAAATGCACATGGTCGTAGTTCGGACCGAGACGGCGCATGTCGTCCAGCGTGTCCTGCGCGAAATCGCGCAGCGCGACAAGGAAGGCTTCGTCGACCTCGATCACCACGTCTTCCAGCTCGATGCCGCCGTCGACCTGTTCCTCGCCCTTGCGATGGCCGAACATCCTCATGCGACCGCTCCCGACCCGACTTCCGCCAGCGTCGCCATATCCCAGCGCGGCGTGACGAACACCGACGGCCCGGCACGCTCGCCGGCCTGCAGGCGCAATGCGCCGGCGAAGGCGATCATCGCGCCGTTGTCGGTGCACAGCTCCGGGCGCGGGAAGCAGACCCGGCCGCTGCGCTTCGCGGCCATCGCCCGGAGCTTCTCGCGCAGGCGGGTATTCGCGCCGACGCCGCCCGCAACCACCAGCACCTTCGAGCCGGCGGCGTCGAGCGCGCGTTCGCACTTGATCGCCAGGGTGTCGACCACCGCGTCCTCGAAGCCGCGCGCGATGTCGGCGCGGGTCGTGTCGCTCTGGTCGGAATCGCGCCAGGCCAGCAGGACCTGGGTCTTCAGGCCGCTGAAGCTGAAATCCAGCCCGGGCCGGTCGGTCATCGGCCTCGGGAACTTGAACCGGCCCGGCGTCCCGGCCTGCGCCAGCGCCGCCAGCTGCGGGCCGCCCGGGTACGGCAGGCCCATCAGCTTGGCCGACTTGTCGAAAGCCTCGCCGGCGGCGTCGTCGAGGGTGTCGCCGAGCAGGCGGTAACGGCCGATGGCGTCCACCGCGACCAGCTGGCTGTGGCCGCCGGAGACCAGCAGGGCCACGAACGGCGGCTGGGGTGGGTCGTCCTCCATCAGCGGCGCCAGCAGATGGCCTTCCATGTGGTGCACGCCCACCGCAGGCAGATCCAGCGCCCAGGCCAGCGACCGCGCCACGCCCGCGCCGACCAGCAGCGCCCCGACCAGGCCCGGCCCAGCGGTGTAGGCCACCCCGTCGAGGTCCCGCACGCCCAGCCCGGCCTCGGCCAGGGTCTGGCGGACCAGCGGCAGCAGCTTGCGCACGTGGTCGCGGCTGGCCAGCTCCGGCACCACCCCCCCGTATTCGGCGTGCAGCGCGATCTGGCTGTAGACGGCATGCGCCCGCAGCCCCGCCGCCCCGGGCAGGGCGGTGTCGTAGACAGCGACGCCGGTTTCATCGCAGCTGGATTCGATGCCGAGGACTTTCACGAAAGGAGGAATTCCGAAGCGGGGCCGCAGTTTACCGCGCCCGGGGCCGGGAACCGCCCCCGCGAACTTGCGCCGGGGCCATGGTCGCCGCTATCATGCGCGGCTCGCCCGGTCTGCCGGGCCCGGTCGTGTGCGATCCATTCGCATCAGCCCGGCCCTTCGGCCGGAATCCCAACTTCGAGACTCCTATGCCCAGCGTCAAAGTCCGCGAAAACGAGCCCTTTGAGTTTGCCCTGCGTCGCTTCAAGCGCACCTGCGAGAAAGCCGGCGTCCTCGCCGAAGTCCGCAAGCGCGAGTTCTACGAAAAGCCGACCCAGGAGCGCAAGCGCAAGGCGGCTGCGGCTGTGAAGCGCCAGGCCCGTCGCAGCTCGCGCGACGTGACCAAGCGTCAGCGCCTGTTCTGATCGACACCGTCCGATCGGACGGTCCGGTTCAGCAGTCCTGACCCGGAACGCCTGACGACGCAGACTCGATTCCCGCGCGGCTCCGGCCGTGTTCGAGCGAATCCGGAAGCCGGCCGCGCCACGCGCAGCCGGCTTTTTGTCTTTCCCGACATCCGAAACCCATTCCACCCCAGATCCCTTGCGGCCGCCGGCGCGGACCGCACAACACGGAGCGACACCATGAGCCTCAAGCAGCGTCTCACCGACGACATGAAGACCGCGATGAAGGCCGGCGAGAAGGATCGCCTGGCCACCATCCGCCTGATCAACGCCGCCATCAAGCAGAAGGAAGTCGACGAGCGCGTCGAGATGGACGACGCCCGCGTGCTGGCCGTGCTGGAGAAGATGGTCAAGCAGCGCAAGGACTCGATCGAGCAGTTCGACAAGGCCGGTCGCGACGACTTGGCCGCCGTCGAGCGCGCCGAGATGGCGATCATCGAGCAGTACCTGCCGGCGAAGATGGGCGAAGACGAGATCAAGGCCGCGATCGAAGCCGCCGTGGCCGAGACCGGCGCCAGCGGCCCGGCCGACATGGGCAAGCTGATGGGCGTGCTCAAGCCGCGCCTCGCCGGCCAGGCCGACATGGGCGAAGTCTCGAAGCTGATCAAGCAGCGTCTGGCTGGCTGAGGCCTGCGATGAGCACCGCGCCCACCATCGTCATCCGCCCGGCCGTCCGCGAGGACGTCGACCAGATCCTCGCCTTCATCCGCGAACTGGCCGAATACGAGAAGCTCGCGCACGAGGCCGTCGCCGACGAGGCCGGCCTCGCCGCGCAGCTGTTCGGTGACACGCCGCGCGCGGAAGTGCTGATCGCCGAGGTCGACGGCGCGCCCGCCGGCTTCGCACTGTTCTTCCACAACTTCTCGACCTTCGTCGGCAAGCCCGGGCTGTACCTCGAAGACCTGTTCGTGCGCCCGGCCTTCCGTGGCCTCGGGCTCGGCAAGACACTGATGGTGCGGCTGGCGCAGCTCGCGGTGGAGCGCGACTGCGGCCGCTTCGAGTGGTCGGTGCTGGACTGGAACCAGCCCGCGATCGATTTCTACCGCAGCCTCGGCGCCGTGGGCATGGACGAGTGGACCGTGCAGCGGGTCGCCGGCGATGCGCTGCAGGCGCTGGCGGCACGCGGCGGCGACTGACCCCCCCCACGGCGCCACGATGCACCCGACGCCCCGGCATCGCCGGGGCGCTTCCATTTCGGCGACGTCACGACGGTGTCCTGCTGGCGTTCCGTCGAGGTTCGAGTCGCGCTTGGTAGAACCGGACACTCCCCCGCCCGGGTCCATCCGACCACCGATTCGCCGATGCCCACCGCCTCGTCCCTCCGCGATCGCCTGCGCCCCTTGCTCGAACGCCTGCGGCGCAGCCTGCCGGCGGCGCTGGTCGCGCGCTTCGTCGAGATCGATGTCCTGACGCAGGCTGCGTCGCTGTCCTTCTACGCCCTGCTGTCCCTCGCGCCGCTGCTCGTGCTGCTGCTGTGGCTGACCGCTTCGCTTTATCCGGCGGCGCAGGAAGCGCTGGTGATCCAGGTCGGCCAGCTGGCGGGCGAGAGCGGGACCGTGGTCGCGCGAACGGTGATCGCGAACGCCACCGCCGAACCGAGCGTGGGCTCGATGGCCGGCCTGTGGAGCACCCTGCTGCTGTTCGTCGGCGCCACGGCGGTGTTCGCGCAGCTGCAGGGAGCGCTCAACCTCATCTTCCGCACCGACCGCGAGCGGCTCGACGGCGCCCTGGCCTGGCTCAGGAAACGGGTGTTCTCCTTCGGCGTGGTGCTGGCGCTGGGGTTCCTGCTGATCGTCTCGACCATGGCCACCACGGCGCTGCAGGTGGCGTTGGCGCGACTGCCTTCGCTGCTGCCGGCGCTGACCAACGCGATCACGCTGGTGCTGTATGCGCTGGGTTTCGCCTTCCTGTACCGCTACCTCCCGGACCGGCCGGTGAACTGGCGCCAGGCGCTGTCCGGCGGTCTCGTGACCGCCGCGCTGTTCGCCCTCGGTCGCCATGCGATCGGCCTGTACATCTCCGCAGCGGCCCCGGGCAGCGCCTACGGCTCGATGGGCACGCTGGTGATCATGGTGATCTGGATCTACTACGCCTCGGTGATCTTCCTCGCCGGCGCGCTGCTCACGGCGGTGACCGGGGAGCGCCTGCGCGAACGGCGCAAGGCTCGCGCCGCGGACCACACGGTGGGCGGCCACGACGGGGGCATGGCATCCTAGTCGGATGGCCCGCATCCCCGACGCCTTCATCGACGACCTGCTGGCTCGCACGGACATCGTGGAGCTGATCGGGTCGCGCGTGCCGCTGAAGCGGCAGGGGCGCGAGTATTCGGCGCGGTGCCCGTTCCACGACGAACGCTCGCCCTCGTTCACGGTGTCGCCGACCAAGCAGTTCTACCACTGCTTCGGCTGCGGCGCGCACGGCACCGCGATCAGCTTCCTGATGAATTACGACCGCCTCGAATTCCTCGATGCGGTCGACGAACTGGCCAAGCGCGCGGGCATGGAAATCCCGCGCGACACCCAGCAGCGCAACGCGAACCCCGACAGCGTCGACCAGTACGCGGCACTGGAAGCGGCGAACAAGTTCTTCCAGCGCCAGCTCGCGGCCAGCCCGAAGGCGCTGGCGTATTTCGAGCGGCGCGGCGTGGGCGCGGAGATCCGCGCGCAGTTCGGCCTGGGCTACGCGCCGGACGGCTATTCGGCGCTGAAGGATGCGCTGGGCACCGACGAGCGCCGGATGAAGCTGCTGGAGCGCGTCGGCCTGTTCTCGAAGAACGATCGCGGCCATGTCTACGACAAGTTCCGCGACCGGGTGATGTTCCCGATCCACGACCGGCGCGGGCGTACCATTGCCTTCGGTGGCCGTGTGCTCGAGAAGGACGATGGCCCGAAATACCTCAACTCGCCCGAGACCGCGCTGTTCCACAAGGGACGCGAGCTGTACGGCCTGTGGCAGGTGCGCCAGGCGAACCAGAAGATCGAGCGCCTGATCGTGGTCGAAGGCTACATGGACGTGATCGCGCTGTTCCAGCACGGCATCGCGCAGGCGGTCGCCACGCTGGGCACCGCGACCACGCCCGAGCACGCCGAACTGCTGTTCCGCAACGCGCCCGATGTGTATTTCTGCTTCGACGGCGACCGCGCCGGACGCGGCGCCGCGACCAAGGCGATGGAATCGGTGCTGCCGCGCATGAAGGACGGCCGCCAGGCGTTCTTCCTGTTCCTGCCCGAGGGCGAGGACCCCGACACGCTGGTGCGCAGCGAAGGCCGCGAAGGCTTCGATGCGCGCCTGCAATCTGCGGTGCCGCTGTCGCAGTACTTCTTCGACGAGCTGGCCAAGGACGTGAACCTCGGCACGCTCGACGGCAAGGCGCGCATGGCCGAACGCGCGAAACCGCTGCTCGCGCAGATCCCCGATGGCGCGTTCGGCGACCTGATGCGCCAGCGCCTGACCGAACTGACCGGCGTGGGCGCGAATGCGGCGGCGCAGGCCTCGAAACCGCCCGCACGCCCTCGCCCACAGGTGCAGCCGGTGCAGAAGCGCAGCCTCGTGCGCAGCGCGATCGCGCTGCTGCTGCAGCGGCCATCGCTGGCGCTGGAGCTGCAGCCGCCGTGGACCTTCGGCGCGCTGCGCCAGCCCGGCATCCCGCTGCTGGCCGAACTCATCGCCCTGGTATGCGAACGCCCGGACATCACCACCGGCGCGCTGCTGGAGCATTTCGAGGGCCGCGAGGAATTCGGCCACCTGCAGAAACTCGCCGCGCAGGACATGCCCGGCGAGGAAGCGAAATGGCGCGACGAATTCCTCGATGTCGTCCACCAGCTGGAACGGCAGACGTTGCAGCAGCGCATCGAAGCCCTGCAGGCGAAGCAGCGCGAACAGGGGCTGGACGACCAGGACAAGGCCGAACTGCGCGAACTCCTGCGCGTCATCGCGACCAGCCGCTGACGGTCCGATCCAGGCTCGATCGAACCTCCGCGCGGGGTCGCAGTCCGTGAGATGACCGCTTGCGATGATGGCTCCACGACGGGAGGGGCGGCGGCGTCGCGGACGACGCGCCATCAGGGCCAGGCAACCACGGAAGGCCAACTCGCACCATGGGAACGTGCGCGCGCGGATCGCGACGCCGCCCCCTCGCCTGTCGACCACGGGGGCGCATGCGACATGCGCACATCCTCGTTCCGATCCGCTCGTGCAATCGCGCGCCCGCATGCCGCCGGCACCTGCATGCATGCGCAGACGGCATGCCGGTCTCGCGCGATCCGCGCACCGTCACACTGGAGAGACCATGATCCGACCTCTTTTCGGCAGCCTGCTGCTCGCTTGCGCATTCGGCGCGGCGGCGCAGGACTGGCAACGCGACTTCCACGACACTCATCTTCCGCACGAGCGCAGCCTGGTGGTAGACAACCTCGGCCAGGTGCACGTGCAGGCCCATCATCCCGACCCATGGATCGGCAGCCCGGGCTTCGCATCCCGCCTCGACATCGCGCCCGATGGCGCCGTGCGCTGGCGGCAGGGCTGGACCCCGCTGGACCGCACGCCCGAGTGCGGCCTGTTCGCCGGCAACCGGCAAGCCCTCGACTGCTTCCGCACCGCGGTGTCCGGAGGCGAACGCACCGCCCTGGAGATGCGCGCGCGCGATGACGACCGCATCGTCTGGCAGAACGTGCTGCCTCCGGAATTCCGGCTGCTCGCTGGCGCGATTCCTGCGGAAGACCAGGCGCTGCTGGTCGCCGAGATGCCCGACCACACCGGTCATCACGGCGACATGGGCGTTTTCAGCATCGATCGGCAGGGCGTCATCGATATCCGGTCGATCGCGCCTTCATGCCCCGGCGGCGCCCGCTTGATGGCGGTCAGGTTCCGCATGCCCGAGGCGCCCGGCGATGCCATCCGGGCAATCAAGATCTGTCGCCAGCTCTATGGCGCAACCGAGCTGCGGCTGGAATCCTTCGCCCCCGCCGCGATGGCATGGCAGCCGCTCCTGACGTTGCCGCTGCCGTTCGAGATGACTCCGACGCATGTGGAGATCAACGACAAGGGACATGCCTTCGTCCTCGTGGACGGTCCGACGACCGGGCGGCATCTGTTCTCGTCCGACCAGGATGACGGGCGATGGCGGACGATGTTCCTGGGCATGCTGCCGCCCGGCGTCCGGATCCACTCGATGCAGGTCAACGTGCAGGCCCTCGTGCTGGTCACCGACAACTTCTCTCCCACCGACGACACGGTCGACACGACCGTGCGCATCGACCTGCAGCAGGACCTGCCGCCACAGGTACGCCACCATCCCGAACTGCGCGAGATCCGGGCGAGCGCGTTCGCGCTGTCGAATTCCGGCAGGCTCGTGATCCTCGGCACGCGGCACCACCCTGGCGAAGACCACGCGCCGCCCGACAGCCTGTGGTACGTCCACGATGACGGCTGGCTGCAGCCGCTGGCCACGCTGCAGACCTGGTACGGCGACATGCCGGTGGGCATACCGCGACTGCACGTCACGCCGGATCATGCCGCGGTGGTCGCGCGGACCTATCGCAATCCGGACTTCTATGGCGATCCCGACATGGCCAGCCTGCGCATCCGTCGCGTGCCGCTGCCCATGCATCCCTGATCCAGCGCTTCCGCGCGCGGCGGCATGCCCGCCGCGCGCCTTCCGCATCGATCCGCCAAGCCGGGCACGGCGCCGGGCTCCCGGCGGGGGACGCGTGGGCGGTATGCTCCGAAGGCTTTCCTCATCGGAATCCGGATCATGCTGCGTCGCACAAGCATCGCCACCGCACTGCTGGTCATCGCCAGCGCGCTCCCCGTTCACGCGCAGGCCCCCGTGGTCGAGCGCCAGGAAGTCGGGAACCGCATCAGCGAGAACATCCCGGCGATTCCCGCCGAGCTGGTGGAACGCCTCAACCGCTACCAGAACACACGCGGCGCCAGCGTGTCGGGCTGGACGAAGGACGGCTGCCTGCTGGTCGGCACGCGCTTCGCCGAAACCAACCAGGTCCACCGCGTCTGCCAGCCGCTGGGCATGCGGGAGCAGCTGACCTTCTATCCCGAGCCGATCGGCGCGGTGGCACCGATGCCGGCCGCGGGGTCGCGCGACGGTTTCGTGTTCTCGAAGGACAAGGGCGGCGACGAGTTCTCGCAGCTGTACTGGTTCGACGGCGGCAGCCGGGAGATCCGCCTGCTCACCGACGGCAAGCGCACGCAGAACACCGGTCCGCTGTTCTCGCCCGACGGCAAGTGGCTGGCCTATCGCAGCACCGCGCGCAACGGCACCGACACCGACATCTGGCTGCGCGACATGACCACGGGCCAGGCGCGACCGGTGGTGACCGCCGGCGGCAGCTGGAGCGCGCGCGACTTCTCGCCCGACGGCAAGACGCTGCTGGTGATGAAGGGCGTGTCCGCGGCGGAGTCCTACCCGGGCAAGGTCGACCTGGCCACCGGCGCGCTGACGATGCTCCCGGTCGAAGGCGGCAAGGCCGCGTTCGGCGATTTCGCCTACGGCCCCGATGGCAAGTCCGCGTATTACGTGTCGGACGAACCCGTGGACGGCAAGCCTCAGGAGTTCCAGACCCTGCGCCATCACGACCCGGCCACCGGCAAGATCACGGTGCTCAGCGGCGCGATTCCGTGGGATGTCACCGGCTTCAGCCTGTCGGAAGACCGCCGCCACCTCGCCTATGCGACCAATGAGGACGGCATCAGCCGCCTGCGCGTGCTGTCCCTGCCCTCGCATCGCGAAATCGCGCTGCCGGCGCTGCCGGTCGGCGTGTTCGGCTCCGGCGTGTTCTCGCCCGACGGCAACCGTCTGGCGCTGAGCATCAACAGCGCGACCTCACCCAGCGACGTGTACGTGATCGATCTGCGCGACGCGCGCCTGGCACGCTGGACGCAGAGCGAAGTCGGCGGACTGGACGCCTCGAAGTTCGTGGCGCCGACGCTCATCCGCTATCCGACCTTCGATCGCGTCAACGGCAAACCACGCACCATTCCGGCGTTCTACTACCGCCCGGCGAACGTGCCCGCAGGCCGCAAGCTGCCGGTGGTCATCAACATCCATGGCGGCCCCGAAGCGCAGTCGCTGCCGACCTTCAACCCGACCGCGCAGTTCATGGCCAACGAGCTGGGCGTGGCGATGCTGGTGCCGAACGTGCGCGGCTCCAGCGGTTACGGCAAGACCTACCTTTCGCTCGACAACGCCGAGAAGCGCGAGGATTCGGTCAAGGACATCGGCGCCCTGCTCGACTGGATCGCCAAGCAGCCCGAACTGGACAGCTCGCGCGTCGGCGTGGTCGGCGGCAGCTACGGCGGCTACATGGTGCTGGCCTCGCTCGTGCACTACAGCGACCGCATCCGCGCCGGCATCGACGTCGTCGGCATCTCGCACTTCGGCACGTTCCTGAAGAACACCGAGAGCTACCGCCGCGACCTGCGCCGCGTGGAATACGGCGACGAGCGCGACCCGAAGATGGCCGCAATCTTCGAGCGCATCTCGCCGCTGAACAACGCCGACAGGATCCGCGCCAAGCTGTTCGTCGCCCAGGGCAGGAACGATCCGCGCGTGCCGTGGACCGAAGCCGAGCAGATCGTGAAGGCCGTGCGCGCCAACGGCCAGCCGGTCTGGTACCTGCTGTTCAACGACGAAGGCCACGGCTTCCGCAAGAAGAGCAACAACGACTACTTCGGCGCTGCGAGCGTGCTGTTCTGGCAACAGCACCTGCTCGACGAGAAGAAGTGAACCGCTTCGCCCGGGTTGCTTCATGAGCGGCCCGGGCGATTCGATCAGATCGCGGAGAACGCAGCCGAGCGAGAGCCAGGGCCGTCATCCTCGCGCAAGCGAGGACCCATGCTTGATCGACACTGATGGTTGGGTCCTCGCTTGCGCGAGGATGACGGTACTTGTCGCTGTTATCGCGATGGCGCAACCAGACTGCGCCCGACGTCACACGCGCATCGACTTCAGCGCGACCACAGTCCCCGGATCGCGGCGACGCCCTGCGCGCCATGCATGCGTGCGACCTCGACATCCCCGGCGGCAAGTCCGCCGATGGCATAGATCGGCAGTGCGACCTGCTCGCGCAGATGTGCGAACGCTTCCCAGCCGATGCCGGACTGCCCGGGGTGCGAGGCGGTCGGCAGCACCGGGCCGAGCACGGCGGCATCGCAACCGCAGGCCTGGGCGCGCACCAGTTCGTCGAGCGTATGGCAGGACGCGATCACGCGGCCCGGCACGGCGGGCCGGGCCGACAGCTCCGCCAGCTGCGCGGCGCGCAGGTGCAGGCCGATGCCATGTCGCTCCGCAAGGACGACGTCGCCGTTGACCAGCACGTCGGCGTCGGCTTCGCTGGCGATGGCCACGGCACGTTCGACCAGCGACGCCCAGCGCGCGGGATCGGCGATCGACAGCATCGGCGCGCGCAGCTGCAGGCGCGCGATGCCGGCATCGCACGCGGCACGCAGGCCATCGAGCCAGGAGGCGTCGTCGTCGGGTTCGGGGGTGATCAGATACAGCGGCGGATCGCGCAGCGCGGCGACCACCGGGCGGTCGGCATCGGGCATCGCGTAGCTGGCCAGCCGGTGCGGCGGCACCCAGGCCAGCGCCTGGCCATCGAGCCCCTTCACGGTGCCATTCCACGCAGCAATGCGCCTGACGTCGAGACGCAGGCGCTTGTGCGGATACTGCTGCGGCACCACGATCACCGGCTCGCCGATGCGGGCCTCGATGCCGAGTTCCTCGCGCAGTTCGCGCACCAGCGCCTGCTCGGGCGTCTCGCCGGGATCGACCTTGCCGCCAGGGAATTCCCACAGGCCGGCGAGGTCGCGGCCTTCGGTGCGTCGCGCCAGCAGGATGCGATCGCGGGCGTCGGTGATGACGCCCGCGACGACGTGGATGCTGCGTCCGGAAGAAACCCCGGCTCGGGATTCGGTCATCGCTTCCTCTGCGCGACTGGCGAACTCAGCGACCCCGCATCAGTGCTTCCGGCTCAGACCAGCTGCCCGTGGCAATGCTTGAACTTCTTGCCGCTGCCGCAGGGGCACGGGTCGTTGCGACCGACGCCCGCGAACTGCTCGGGGTGCTGGTAGTCCGGCGTGGCGGCTTCCTCGTCGGCGCCGAAGCCACCGATGTCCGGATGCTGGAACTGCATCTGGCGGGCAAGCGCCTGGGCGCGGGCGCGCTCGGCGGCCTCGGCCTGGGCGATCTCTTCCTCGCTGCGCACGCGCACGCGCGCCAGCAGCGAGATCACTTCGCGCTTGACCTTCTCCAGCATCTCGCTGAACAGCTCGAAGGCTTCCTTCTTGTATTCCTGCTTCGGCTGCTTCTGCGCGTAGCCGCGCAGGTGGATGCCCTGGCGCAGGTAGTCCATGCGGCCGAGATGCTCCTTCCAGCTCTGGTCGAGCACGGTCAGCATCAGGTGCTTTTCGAGCATGCGCATGTTCTCGGCGCCGATCGACGCTTCCTTGGTCGTGAACAGGTTCTCGACCTCGGCCTGCACGTAGCGCGCGATGCCTTCGGCGTCGATCTCGCTCTGCGCGCGGACATGCTCGACCAGCGGCAGCTGCAGGTTGAATTCGGCGGCCAGCTCGGCCTCCAGTCCCTGCAGGTCCCACTGGTCGTCGATCGAGTTCGGCGGCACGAAGCGGTCGACCATGTCGGCGACCACGTCGTTGCGGATGCCGTCGACGTTGTCCTTGACGCTGTCGGCTTCCAGCAGCTCGTCGCGCTGGCGGTAGATGACCTTGCGCTGGTCGTTGTTGACGTCGTCGAAATCGAGCAGGTTCTTGCGGATGTCGAAGTTGTGGGCTTCGACCTTGCGCTGCGCGCCGGCGATCTGCTTGGTCACCAGCGGGCTTTCGATGATGTCGTCTTCCTTCAGGCCCATGCGCGCCATCATGCGCTGCACCCAGTCGGCGGCGAAGATGCGCATCAGGTTGTCTTCGAGCGACAGGTAGAAGCGCGACGAACCCGGGTCGCCCTGGCGGCCCGAACGACCGCGCAGCTGGTTGTCGATGCGGCGCGATTCGTGGCGTTCGGTACCGATGATGTGCAGGCCGCCGCTCGCCTTCACCGCGTCGTGGCGCTGCTGCCATTCGTTCTTGATGCGCTGGCGCTCGATGTCGTTGAGCTCGCCGCCGGCCTCGGCCTCGCGGGCCTGCAGTTCGGCTTCCAGCGAGCCGCCGAGCACGATGTCCGTGCCGCGACCGGCCATGTTGGTGGCGATGGTCACCGCGCCCGGACGACCGGCCTGGGCGACGATGTGCGCTTCGCGCTCGTGCTGCTTGGCGTTGAGCACCTCGTGGGCGACGCCGGCGGCCTTGAGCTGCTCGGACAGCATTTCCGACACTTCGATCGAGGTCGTGCCGACCAGCACCGGCTGGCCCTTGGCATTGCATTCCTTGATCTCGCCGAGCACCGCGCGGTACTTGCCGGCCTTGTTGAGGAACACCGCATCCGGGTGGTCCTTGCGGATCATCGGGCGATGGGTCGGGATCACCACCACTTCCAGGCCGTAGATGCTCTGGAACTCGAAGGCTTCGGTATCCGCGGTGCCGGTCATGCCGGCGAGCTTGCCGTACATGCGGAACAGGTTCTGGAAGGTGATGCTGGCCAGCGTCTGGTTCTCGTGCTGGACCGGCACGCCTTCCTTCGCTTCGACCGCCTGGTGCAGGCCGTCGGACCAGCGGCGGCCCGGCAGGGTGCGCCCGGTGAATTCGTCGACGATCACCACTTCGCCGTCGCGCACGATGTAGTCGACGTCGCGCTGGAACAGCGCGTGCGCACGCATCGCGGCGTTGAGGTGGTGGACCACGTGGATGTTGTGCGCGGCGTAGAGGGTGTCTTCGCCTTCGAGGATACCGGCGCGACGCAGCAGCTCCTCGGCGTGCTCCTGGCCGGCTTCGGACAGGTGCACCTGCTTGCTCTTCTCGTCGACCCAGTAGTCGCCGACGCCGTCTTCCACGTCCTGTCGCTTGAGCTGCGGGACGATGCGGTTGACCTTGACGTAGAGCTCCGGCGATTCGTCGGCGCGGCCGGAGATGATCAGCGGCGTGCGCGCCTCGTCGATCAGGATCGAGTCCACTTCGTCGACGATCGCGTAATGCAGGCCGCGCTGGTGGCGGTCTTCCTTCGCCAGCGCCATGTTGTCGCGCAGGTAGTCGAAGCCGAATTCGTTGTTGGTGCCGTAGGTGATGTCGGCGCCGTAGGCGGCGGCCTTGTCGGAATGCGGCATGCCCGGGTAGACGACGCCGACGCTCAGGCCGAGCCAGTTGTACAGACGCCCCATCCAGGCCGAGTCGCGGCGGGCGAGGTAGTCGTTCACGGTGATGACGTGGACACCCTTGCCTTCCAGCGCGTTGAGGTAGGTGGGCAGCGTGCCGACGAGGGTCTTGCCTTCGCCGGTGCGCATTTCGGCGATCTTGCCCAGGTGCAGGACCATGCCGCCGATCAGCTGGACGTCGTAGTGGCGCATGCCCAGCACGCGCTTCGACGCCTCGCGGCAGACCGCGAAGGCCTCGGGGAGGATCTTGTCGAGCGACTCGCCCTTGGCGATGCGCTGCTTGAACTCGGGCGTCTTCGCCTGCAGGTCCGCGTCGGACAGCGCCTCCATCTGCGGTTCGAGGGCGTTGATCTTCTTGACGATGCCGCTGAGCTGCTTGATCAGGCGATCGTTGCGGCTACCGAAGATGCTGGTCAACAGGCGATTGAGCATGGGCGGAAAGGGTCCGGGCTGGTTGGGCCGCGAGCACCGTCGGGAACGGCCCTCCACGGCAATAAAAAAGGGCGCAGAGCGCCCTGCAACGTTCCATTGTACTTGGTGCCGCCGCCCCGAGGTATCAAGCCCCCCGGGGTGGCGCCTGTCTCAGCCCCGGGTCGCGCCCTTGCCGCCGGCCACGGGCGCGCCGGTCTGGCCCAGGAAATGCGCCGGGTTCACCACCACGCCGTTCTCCCAGACCTCGAAGTGCACGTGCGCGCCGGTCGAGCGCCCGGTCGAACCGGCCTTGGCCACTTCCTCGCCGCGACGGACCAGGTCGCCGACCTGACGGGTCAGGCGCGAATTGTGGGCATAGCGGGTCACGTAGCCGTTGCCGTGGTCGACCTCGATCACGTTGCCGTAGCCCGAGCGCACGCCCGAGTAGGTGACGACGCCATCGGCGACGGTCAGCACCGGATCGCCGGTGTTGGCCTCGAAATCGACGCCCTTGTGGAACTGGCTGCCGCCGCCCAGGGGGTCGGCGCGGTAGCCGAAGTTCGAGGTGATGTAGCTCTGCTGGATCGGCAGGCCGGTCGGCAGGCTGCTCCTGTCCAGCTCGCGATTGAACAGCAGGGCCTCCAGCACGGACAGCTGGCTGCCCGAATGGCGCAGCTGGGCATCCAGGTCGCTCATGCCGTCCCGCAGCGCGCGGGCCTGCATGTCGCTGACCGGGCCGGCGCCACCGACGCCCACCGGCTTGTCGAAGTCGAACTCGCCGTCGCCGAGCTGGGCGGCACGGGTCAGCCGTTCGCCCAGCGCGTTCAGACGGTTGGCTTCGGCCTGCAGTTCCGCCATGCGTGCGGCGAGCGCGTTCACTTCGCGCTGCGCCTCGCGACGGGTGGCCTCCAGGGTGCGTTCCTGTTCCTGCACCGCCACCTTCAGACGGTCATGGTGCAGGTCGCGGACCAGGCCGTCGCCGATGGCGCCCAGACCCACGCCGATGGTCACCAGGGCGATCGCCGCCATGCCCGGGCGGGCCTGCATCGCGATCCGGCCACGATGGCCGGTCTCGACGAGGAAGGACCCGATGCGGCGCGCGCCGGTGGTGCACCCTCGTGCGAGCGTGTGCGCGGCGACGCGCATGTGGTGCTGTGCGAGCAGCAGCGCCGGCGGGCGGGGCGGATGCGCGGCGCCATGCGCCTGCGACTGATCGTCGGCGTCCGTCCGGTGCTGCGTATTTTCTTCGAAGCTGTGTACAGTCATGCGGCCCATGTCCCGTTCTCGATCCAGCCCTCCTCCTCCGTCCCGCCCTGCGGGCCCGAAGATCGCCGCCGATGCCTTGCTCGACGGCGACGCCAATGACCCGGGCAAACTGTTCCTGCGGCGGGCGATGTGGCTCGAAGCGCTGGATCTGCAACTGCGTCCGGGTCTTCCGCCTGGCGTCGCCGCGCATGCGCGCCTGGCGAACATCAACCGCGGACGACTCGTCTACCTGGTGGATGCGCCGGTCTGGCATGCCAAGCTGCGGCTTGCGGCGACCGACGTCCTCGAAGTGGCCCGATCCATCGGACTGGAGGTGACCGAACTGGTGGTCAAGGTCGCGAGCGGACCGCACGCGATGCGCGCACCCGCCGTCGGGACGTCGAACAGCCAATCGGTTCCCCCACTCTCGGCAGCCGCGCGTGAAGCGTTCGCGGCCGCGCTCGCTGGCCGCGACGAGGATCCGTCGAAGCAGGACTCGTCCTGAGTCCATCCGTCGACCACCCCGTACAGGGGCGTCCGGCGGACGCGAAGGACGCATCCTACTGGCCGGACGCCGGCCGGGGGTTAAGAAGCCGGGGCCTTTTCGTTCGGATTTCGTTAAAAATCGCGCGCGAGTTCACGGATCAGGCAAGTTGACTGATCGCAACGGGCGAAATGCATGGCCGGGTGGTCGCCGGTCAGAGGACAGGTCAGGGCTCGAAAGCGGACGGCGCGCGGGTCGGGCACTCAGGCCGGCTGGAGGGCGCCATAGACCACGGGGACCGGGGTCCGGTCGTCGAAGGTCACGATGTCCCAAGCCGATGACGTGGCGAGAAGGGCGCGGACCAGCTTGTTGTTGAGGGCGTGGCCGGACTTGAAGCCTTCGTAGGCGCCGAGGATGGGATGGCCGACCAGGTACAGGTCGCCGACGGCATCGAGGATCTTGTGGCGGACGAACTCGTCGGCGTAACGCAGGCCGTCGTCGTTCAGTACGCGGAACTCGTCGAGCACGATCGCGTTGTCCATCGAACCGCCGAGGCCGAGGTTGCGCTCGCGCATGAATTCGAGATCGCGCATGAAACCGAAGGTGCGTGCGCGGCTGACTTCGCGGATGTAGTTCTCGGTGGAGAACTCGACCACCGCGCGCGAACGCGACGCGGGAATGGCCGGATGATTGAATTCGACGGTGAAACCGAGGCGGAAGCCGTCGTAGGGCTCGAAGCGGGCGACCTTGTCGCCGTCGCGCACTTCCACGGTGTCGAGGATGCGGATGAAGCGCTTCGGCGCGTTCTGCTCCACGATGCCGGCCGACTGCAGCAGGAACACGAAGGGGCCGGAGGAACCGTCCATGATCGGCACTTCCGGTGCCGACAGTTCGACATAGAGATTGTCGACGCCCAGGCCCGCCAGCGCGGACATCAGGTGCTCGACGGTCATCGCCTTGCCACCCTCGCGGGTGAGGCCGGTGCAGAGCATGGTCTCGGTGACCAGGTCGGCGCGGGCGGGAATTTCGACGACGGGATCCAGGTCGACGCGACGGAACACGATGCCGGTATCGACCGGTGCCGGGCGCAGGGTCAGGAAGACCTTGTCGCCGCTGTGCAGGCCCACGCCGGTGGCGCGGATCATGTTCTGCAGGGTGCGTTGCTGGGCCATGGGCGATGGGATCGTATGCGTGATCCTGTGCGGGATCGTGTGCGGGGAGCGTGCCGGATATGCGCGAATCCATGCGGCACGGGGCACTCGCCTGTCGAGTGGGGAGGCAGATTAGCACGCGTCAGGCTGAACCTGAACGGAAGGGATGGACCGTTCCGGGCCTGCAACGGCAGGGCTGCAGCGATAGCCATCCGGGCTCGCCGGAGGAAGAGGAGAAAAGCCCGCCGGGCCGGACGGCCCGGCGGGAAAAGGACACGATGCAGAGTGGCGCCGGGCCATGGCGGACCCGGCATTCCCCGTTGGATCGACCGGCGGTCAGTCCGCCTGGCGGCGCAGGAACGCCGGGATGTCCAGGTAGCTGCTGTCGCTGCCGAAATCGGCGGCGGCCGGGGTCGAGGCATCGCTGCCGCGACCACGCAGGTTGGCGGCGATGCCCGCGCCCGGGGTGAACGCCGCCGGCTCGTCGATCATCATCCCGGTGGTGCCGTCGCGACGGCCCTGGGTGTTGATCAGCTGCACCTGCGGACGGCGCGCCGGCACGTGGCCCTCGTCGCGGTCGCGCACGGCTTGGCGCGAGACGGCGCGGTTCAGGCCGGTGGCGACTACGGTGACCTTGACCTCGTCCTGCATGTCCGGATCGAGCACGGTGCCGATCACGACCGTCGCGTCTTCCGACGCGAAGTTCTCGATCGTGCGGCCCACTTCGTCGAACTCGGCCATGGTGAAGTCCGGACCGGCGGTGATGTTGACCAGGATGCCGTTGGCGCCGGCCAGGTTGACGTCGTCGAGCAGCGGATTGTTGATCGCGCCCTCGGCCGCAGCCTGGGCACGGTCGTCGCCGCGCGCGGTGCCGGTGCCCATCATCGCCAGGCCCATTTCGGACATGACGGTGCGCACGTCGGCGAAGTCGACGTTGATCAGGCCGGGACGCACGATCAGGTCGGCGATGCCCTGCACCGCGCCCTGCAGCACGTCGTTGGCGGCGCGGAACGCCTGGATCATCGTGGCGTTGCGGCCGAGCACGGTGATCAGCTTCTCGTTCGGGATCGTGATCAGCGAGTCGCAGTGCTGCGACAGCTCCTCGATGCCCTTGAGCGCGACCTGCATGCGGCGGCGGCCCTCGAACGGGAACGGCTTGGTGACCACGGCCACGGTGAGGATGCCCATCTCCTTCGCGAGCTGCGCGACGACCGGCGCGGCGCCGGTGCCGGTGCCGCCGCCCATGCCGGCGGTGATGAACACCATGTCCGCGCCCTGCAGGGCGTCCATGATGCGCTCGCGATCTTCCAGCGCGGCCTGGCGGCCGACCTCCGGGTTCGCGCCTGCGCCCAGGCCCTTGGTGACGTTGCTGCCCAGCTGCAGCTGGAGCTTGGCGCCGCAGTTCTTGATCGCCTGCGAATCGGTGTTCGCAGTGATGAACTCCACGCCTTCGATGCAGCCGTTGACCATGTGCGCCACGGCGTTGCCGCCGCCGCCGCCCACGCCAACGACCTTGATGACCGCATTCGGGGCCATCTTTTCGACCAGTTCGAAATATGCCATGTCCGTGTCCTCGTCTATTTATTGGTATCGCTGTTGTTGTCTGTTGGATCGCTGTCGCGTTTCACTCGCACCCATCCCGGGCTTCTGCCGTCGTCCATGGATCGCATCGTCAAAACTCGCCCTTGAACCAGTTCCTGAGCTTGTTGAACACGCCGAGCGCGCGACCGGCCGGGATCACCGGGCGACGCGGATGCTCGATCTGGCTGCCCATCAGCAGCAGGCCCACGCCGGTGGCGTGCACCGGGTTACCGACCACTTCGCCCAGGCCGCTGACGTGCTGCGGGATGCCCACGCGTACCGGCATCTGCAGCATTTCCTCGGCCAGTTCGACCACCCCTTCCATCTTCGAGGCGCCGCCGGTGAGCACCATGCCGGCACGCACCAGTTCCTCGAAGCCCGAGCGGCGCAGTTCGGCCTGCACCATCTCGAAGATTTCCTCGTAGCGGCCCTGCACCGCCTGCGCCAGCGCGTGGCGCGGCAGGCGGCGCGGCGGGCGATCGCCGACGCTGGGCACCTGGATGCTTTCCTCCGCCGTCGCCAGCTGGGCCAGCGCGCAGGCGTAGCGGACCTTGATCTGCTCCGCTTCCGGCGTCGGCGTGCGCAGCATGTGCGCGATGTCGTTCGTGACGTGGTCGCCGGCGATCGGCAGCGAGGCGGTGTGGCAGATCGCGCCGTGCACGAACACCGCGATGTCGGTCGTGCCCGCGCCGATGTCGACCAGCACCACGCCCAGTTCGCGCTCGTCGCTGGTCAGCACCGCGGTGCTGGAGGCCAGCGAGGAGAAGATCAGGTCGTCCACCTGCAGGCCGCAGCGCTGCACGCACTTGCTGATGTTCGCCGCCGCCGACTGCGCGCACACCACCAGGTGCGCGTGCACCTCCAGGCGCACGCCGGTCATGCCGACCGGGTTGCGGATGCCTTCCTGCGAATCGTCGAGCACGTAGTCGCGCGGGATCGCGTGCAGGATCTTCTGGTCGGCCGGGATCGCCACGGCCTTGGCCGCTTCCAGCACGCGGTCGAGGTCCATGTAGCTGACCTCGCCGTCGCGGATCGGCACGATGCCGGGCGAGTTGCGGCACTGCACGTGGTTGCCGGAGATCGACGCATAGACCGAGCGGATCTCGCAGCCGGCCATCAGCTCGGCTTCCTCGATCGCGCGCTGGATCGACTGCACGGTCGACTCGATGTCGACGACCACGCCGCGCTTGAGTCCGCGCGATTCGTGCGTGCCGATGCCGATCACTTCGATCGGGTTGCCCGGCGCGTACTCGCCCACTAGCGCCACCACTTTCGAGGTGCCGATGTCGAGGCCGACGATGAGCGATTTGTCGCCTTTGCGGTTCATGTGGACTGGGCCGTGGATCGGGAATGGAACATCGAAGGGAAGATCGGGAAATTCATGTACCTGGCGATCCGGCCGGTGGCGCCGGCCGGGGACGCCTGGTCGGGTACGACGTTCGGCGCGGCGCCGGGCGTCGACGATGCCGGCATGCCGGCGCCCTTCGCGCCACCGTCCGCTTCCCGCCAGGTCAGCGCGAAGCCGTTGGTGTAGCGCAGGTCGGCGCGCGCGAGCGTGCGCGGGTCCTGCGCCTGCAGTTGCGGCAGCAGCCGCGCGAACCGCGCCAGGCGCAGGCGCGCGTCGTCGCGACCGAGCAGCAGTTCGGCGCCGTTGGACAGGGTCATCGACCAGCTGCCGCGCGCATCGAGGCGCAGCGCCTGCACATCGATGCCCATCGGCGCGAACAGCGCGCGCGCCTCGTTGTAGAGACCCACGAGGTCGCTGCTGCGCGACACCGGACCTTCGAAACGCGGCAAGCCCTTCGGCACGGCCACGTCGGCGGCAGGAAAGAAGCGACCGCGCTCCGACAGCAGCTGGTCATCGCCCCACCACGCGAACGGCCGATGCTCCTCGACGCGCACGATCAGCACGTCGGGCCACTGCTTGCGCACTTCCGCCGACTCGACCCACGGCAGCTTCGCCACCGCCGCCTGCGCGTCCTCCAGGCGCACCGCGAAGAAACCGCGATGCGCGTAGGGCATGACGGTCGCGCGCAGCCGCGCGGCGTCGACGCGCTCGAGATCGCCGACCACGCGCAGCGTGCGCAGCGGCCAGCGCTCGGCGCCGACCCAGCCCTGGATGACCGCCACCACCGGCAGCGTCACCAGTGCCAGCGCCAGCAGCCACGCGACGAGTCGCAGGAAGGCGTTCATCGGCCGCCCACCTCCGCATCGAACGAGGTTTCCAGGACCATCCAGCACAGGGTCTCGAAATCGATGCCGATCTGGCGCGCGGCCTTGGGCACCAGCGAGTGGCTGGTCATGCCCGGTGCGGTGTTGATCTCGATGAGCTGGAAGCCGTGGCGGCGGTCGCGCATCACGTCGACGCGGCCCCAGCTGCTGCAACCGGCGGCGCGGAAAGCGCGCAGCGCAAGGTCGCGGATGGTCGTCTCGTCGTCGCCTTCGAGGCCTGGACACAGGTACTGCGTGTCGTCGGCGATGTACTTGGCGTGGTAATCGTACCACTCTCCGGCGGGGACGATGCGGATCGACGGCAGCGCGAGGTCGCCGAAGATGCCGACGGTGAATTCATCGCCCTGCACCATCTGCTCCATCAGCAGTTCGCCGGCGTAGGTCGCGGCGAAGGCTTCGGCGGCATCGAGGTCGCCCTCGGCGAGAATGCGGAACACGCCGACGCTGGAGCCTTCGCAGGACGGCTTCACGAACACCGGCAGGCCGAGCGCACCAGCGGCGGCGCGCATGCTGTCGCCCGGGCGGATGCGCACGAACTTCGGCGTCGGCAGGCCTTCGCTCATCCACACCTGCTTGGTGCGGATCTTGTCCATGCTCAGCGCGCTGCCCAGCACCTTCGAACCGGTGTAGGGCACGCCCAGCGCTTCGAGCGCCCCCTGCAGAACACCGTCCTCGCCACCGCCCTTGTTGCCGTGGAGGATGTTGAAGACGCGGTCGTACTGCTTGCCGCGCAGCGCGTCGATCAGCGCCGGAATGCCGTCGACGGCATGCGCGTCGACGCCGCGCGCGCGCAGCGCCTCCAGCACGTTGCGGCCGGAGTCGAGCGAGACCTCGCGCTCGGCGCTGGTGCCGCCCATGAGCACGGCGACGCGGCCGAACACGGCGGGATCGGTGAAACGCGGCAATGGCGTGGCGATGCTCACGACCGGTGTCCCTCGTTGTTGTCCTGGTGGAAGCCATGGGCCGCGATCTGCTGCGCGGCATGGCCGATGTCGCCCGCGCCCATCATCAGCAGCAGGTCGCCGTCGCGGAGCACGTCGGGCAGGACCTGGGCGAGATCGGCCGCGCCGCCGACGACCACGGGGTCGATGCGGCCGCGCGCACGGATGCTGCGCGCCAGCGACTTCGCATCGGCGCCGGCGATCGGCGCTTCGCCGGCCGGATACACCTCGGTCAGTACCAGCGCGTCGACGTTCGACAGCACGGCGGCGAAGTCGTCGAAGAGATCCCGCGTCCGGCTGTAGCGATGCGGCTGGAACGCGACCACGAGCCGGCGATCCGGCCAGCCTCCGCGCGCGGCCTCGAACACCGCTTCGAGTTCCTTCGGGTGATGACCGTAATCGTCGACCAGCTGCACCTTCGCGCCCTGCGCCGTGGTGAGCTCGGCGAGCAGGTTGAAGCGGCGGCCGATGCCCGCGAACTTCTCCAGCGCCTGCGCGATCGTCGCCGGCGCCACGCCCAGCTGCCAGCCGATGGTGGCGGCGGCGAGTGCGTTCTGCACGTTGTGGCGACCGGGCAGCGCCAGGGTCGTCGGCGTGCGCGTGCCGTCGGGCAGGCACAGCGTGAAGCGCATCGCCGGGCCGGCCTGTTCGACATCTTCGGCGCGCACGTCGGCCTCGGGCGCGAAGCCGTAGCTGATCACGTGGCGCGGCATGTCGGCGGCGAGCATGGCGACTTCTGGGTCGTCGATGCACAGCACGGCGAGGCCGTAGAACGGCAGGCGGTGCAGGAATTCGGAGAACGCGGCCTGGACGCGCGCGAAGTCGCCGCCGTAGTTCTCGAGGTGGTCGGCGTCGATGTTGGTGACGACCGCGATCGACGGATTCAGGCGCAGGAAGCTGCCGTCGCTCTCGTCGGCCTCCGCCACCAGCCAGTCGCCGCTGCCCAGGCGCGCATTGGCGCCGGCGGCGAGCAGCTGGCCGCCGATCACGAAGGTCGGATCCAGCCCGCCCTCGGCGAGCACGCTGGCGGTGAGCGAGGTCGTGGTGGTCTTGCCGTGGGTGCCGGCGATCGCGATGCCGCGGCGGAAGCGCATCAGCTCGGCCAGCATTTCCGCGCGGGGCACCACCGGGATGCGCTGCGCGCGCGCTTCCATCCATTCGGGGTTGTCGCGCTTGATCGCGCTGGACACGACCACGCAGTCGGCGCCCAGCACGTTGGCGGCGGCATGGCCTCGGCAGACGGTGATGCCCAGCGACGCGAGGCGACGCGTGGTCGCGTTGTCGGCGTTGTCGGAACCGGAGACCTGGTAGCCCAGCGTGCACAGCACTTCGGCAATGCCGCTCATGCCGGCGCCGCCGATGCCGACGAAGTGGACGCGGGGAAAGGCCTTGGACAGGTCCTGGGTGTCGAGCAGTCGGCGGATCATGGGCGTGCCTCCTGCAGCACGGCATCTGCGACGCGGTCGGCCGCATCGTTCCTGGCGAGCGATCGTGCAGCTTCGGCCATGAACAGCCGCTTCGCGGGATCGAGGATGAAATTGCGCAGCTCCATCGCCAGCTTCGACGCGAGTTCGTCGTCCTGCCTGAGCAGCACGGCGGCGCGACGCTGGGCGAGGTACTGCGCGTTCTTGGTCTGGTGGTCGTCGACCGCGGTCGGCAGCGGCACCAGCACGCTGCCGACGCCCGCCGAACACAGCTCGGCCAGGGTCAGCGCACCGGCGCGGCACACCACCACGTCGGCCCAGGCGTAGGCGGCGGCCATGTCGGCGATGAAGGGTTCGACCGAGGCGACGACGCCGGCCTCGGCATAGGCTTTTTCCGCTTCCTCGCGCATCCGCTCGCCGCACTGGTGGCGGACGATCACGCCCGCGCCGTCGAGCTGGCGCAGCGCGGACGGCATCGCCGCGTTCAGGGCGCGCGCGCCCTGGCTGCCGCCGAGGACGAGCACGCGCATGTCGTCGTCGCCGCGACCGGCGAAGCGTTCGCGCGGCGGCGGCACCTGCGCGATGACCTCGCGCACCGGATTGCCGACCACGGTTTCCTTGCCCGGGAAGGCGTCCGGGAAACCGGTCAGCACGCGGCGCGCGAAGCGCGACAGCACGCGGTTGGTCATGCCCGGCGCGCGGTTCTGTTCGTGCACCAGCAGCGGGATGCCGGCGAGCACCGAGGCGATGCCGCCCGGCCCGGCCGCGAAGCCGCCGAAGCTCACGACGGCACGCGGCTGGTGCCTGCGCAGGATGTCGCGGGCGCTGCGGATCGCCGAGAGCACGCGCAGCGGCGCGCGCAGCAGCGTGCCCAGGCCCTTGCCGCGCACGCCGGAGATGGCGATGGTCTCGATGTCGATGCCGTGCTGCGGCACCAGCCTGGTTTCCATGCCGCCCTCGGCGCCCAGCCACACGACCGGGATGCCGCGCGCGCGCAGCACCGCCGCCAGCGCGAGGCCGGGGAAGATGTGGCCGCCGGTGCCGCCGGCGAGGATCATCACGGGCGTCCCATGGCCTGTGGTCGGAGTGCTCATGCGCCCCTCCCGAAACTCGGCTCGACGCGGTCGCGCAGGCGGCTGGTGCCACGCGGGGTGCTGCCGACGACCGAGGCCGTGGTCGACGGCAGCGGCTGCGCGGTCTGCGGCGGCGTGCCCGGTTCGATGCCCGCCGACACCTGCGCGGCCTCGCCGCGCAGGCGCGCGACCTGGCGTTCGGCGCGGTCGAGTTCGTAGGAAATGCGCAGCAGCAGGCCGATGGCGGCGCAGGTGCCGAGCACGCTGGAGCCACCGGAGGAGATCAGCGGCAGGGTCAGGCCCTTGGTCGGCAGCAGGCCGAGGTTCACGCCGATCGACACGAAGCTCTGCAGGGCCATCCACAGCGCGATGCCGAACGCGCAGTAGCCGGCGAAATGGCGGCGCATCTCGACGCACTTCAGGCCGATCCAGAACGCGCGGCCGACGAGCACGGCATAGAGCGCGATCACCAGGCAGACGCCGACGAACCCCAGCTCCTCGGCGATGACCGCGAGGATGAAGTCGGTATGCGCTTCCGGCAGGTAGGACAGCTTCTGCACCGAACCGCCGAGGCCGACGCCGAACCATTCGCCGCGGCCGATGGCCATCAGCGCGTTGGTCAACTGGTAGCCGCTGCCGAACGGGTCGGCCCACGGATCCCAGAACGAGGTGAAGCGGCTGAGGCGATACGGTTCGGCGATGGCGATCATCGCCAGCACGGGCAGGCCGACCAGCACAGGCCCGAACATGCGCGGCATGTGCACGCCACCGAGCACCAGCATGCCGGCGGTGATCGCGAGGATCAGCGACAGCGAGCCGAAGTCCGGCTGCAGGATCAGCAGCGCGACCAGCGCCACCGCCACGCCCAGCGGCTTGAACATCGCGCTCCAGGTCGCGTTGACCTCGTCGCGGAAGCGGACGAGATAGCTGGCGAGCCAGACGATGTACATCAGCTTGACCGCTTCCACCGCCTGGAAGCCCATGATCCCGAAGTTGAGCCAGCGCTTGGCGCCGTTCACGGTCTTGCCGATACCGGGCACGAAGACCAGCAGCAGCAGCACGAAGCACAGCACCAGCAGCAGGCGGTCCTTCTGCTCGATCGACTTCAGTTCGGTGCGCATCAGGACGCCGGCGACGCAGGCGCCAAGGGCCAGGAACATCAGGTGCTTGGTCAGGAAGTAGTACGGGCCGACGTCCAGCCCCTCGCCGATCGCGATCGAGCTGGACGCGACCATCACGACGCCCATGCCGGCCAGCGCCAGGGCCACGCCGATCAGCCACGGGTCGAAGCGGCCGGGCAACGCGTCGAGACGCGTAGCCTGCTGGCCGAGACCGAAACGCGGCAGGGGCGGGAACCAGTGGCTCATCAACGGATCTTCAGGGTGGCGAGGCCGACGAGGACGAGGATCACGGAGATGATCCAGAAGCGGACGATGACGCGCGGCTCCGGCCAGCCCTTCTTCTCGAAGTGGTGATGGATCGGCGCCATCAGGAACACGCGCTTGCCGGTGAGCTTGAACGAGGCGACCTGGATCATCACCGACAGGGTCTCGATGACGAAGATGCCGCCCATCAGCACCAGCACCAGCTCCTGGCGGACGATGACCGCGATCGCGCCGAGCACCGCGCCCAGCGCCAGCGCACCCAGGTCGCCCATGAACACCATCGCCGGATAGGTGTTGAACCACAGGAAGCCCAGGCCCGCGCCGGCGATCGCCGCGCAGATGATCACCAGCTCGCCTGCGCCGGGCACGATGGGGATCTGCAGGTAGGTGGCGAACTTGACGTTGCCGGTGGCGTAGGCGAACACGCCCAGCGCACAGGCGACCAGCACCGTCGGCATGATCGCCAGGCCATCGAGGCCGTCGGTCAGGTTCACCGCGTTGGAGAAGCCGACGATCCAGAAGTACGCGACCGCGACGAAGAAGATCGTGCCGCCGATGCCGACCAGCGGCAGCGCCACGTTCTTGAAGAACGGGATGTACAGCGTGGTCGCGGACTGCACGTCGGCGGTGAAGTACAGGAACAGGCCGGCGGCGAGGCCGAACAGCGACTGCAGCGCGTACTTGGTGCGCGACTTCATGCCGTTCGGATCGCGCTTGACGATCTTGATCCAGTCGTCCCACCAGCCGATCCAGCCGAAGGCGACCATCACCGCCAGCACCAGCCAGACGTAGCGGTTGCGCAGGTCGCCCCACAGCAGCACCGAGGCGAGCACGGTGAGCAGGATCAGCGCGCCGCCCATGGTCGGCGTGCCGGCCTTGGAGAAGTGCGACTGCGGGCCGTCGGTGCGGATCGGCTGGCCGCCCTTGAGCAGCTTCAGGCGATCGATCACGTACGGCCCCCACCACAGCGACAGGCCGAGCGCGGTCAGCGCCGCGAGGATGCCGCGGAAGGTCAGGTAGCCGAACAGCCCGAACAGGCTCTGCAGTTGTTCCAGCCAGCGCGTCAGTTCAAGCAGCATGTGTGTCTCCCCCGTGCGCGCCGCCGGCCTGCGTGCCGGTCGCGAGCATGTCTTTCACGATCCTGTCCATCGCGCTGCCGCGCGACCCCTTCACCAGCACGCGCAGTGGCTGCGCAGCGCCGTCGCCCGACGCGGCGCGCGCGGCGATGTCCGCGCGCAGCGCAGCGGCCAGTGCGGCATGGTCTTCGAAATGCATCGCGCCCTCGCCGAAGGCCTCGGCGGTCGCGGCGCTGAGCGCGCCCAGCGTGTACAGCCGGGCGACGCCGGATGCCTTCGCGCGGCGACCGACCTCGGCATGCAGCGCGACCGCATCCTCGCCCAGTTCGCGCATGTCGCCCAGCACCAGCCAGCGCGCGCCACCGGCCGTGGCCAGGGTGTCGATGGCCGCATGCAGCGAGCCCGGGTTGGCGTTGTAGCTGTCGTCGATCAGGGTGATGCCGTCGCCGAGCGCATGCGTGTTCAGCCGGCCATGCACCGGCTGAGTCGCGCGGATGCCGTCGGCGATGGTCGCCAGCGGCACGCCCGCGCCCATCGCCAGCGCGGCGGCGGCCAGCGCGTTGAGCACGTTGTGGCGGCCGGGCATCGCCAGCGACACCTCGGCCTCGCCTTCAGGCGTGACCAGCACGAAACGCGAGCCCTCGGCCTGCAGGCGGATGTCGCGCGCGGTGATGTCGGCATTGGCCTCCAGCCCGAAGCGGATCAGGCGATGGCCATGCGCGCGTTCGGCGAAGTACGGGGCGAACGCATCGTCGGCGTTGATCGCGGCCACGCCGCCGTCGCGCAGGTCGTCGTAGACCGCCGACTTGGTGTTGGCGATCTCCAGCAGGCTGCCCATGCGCTCCAGGTGCGCCGGCGCCACGTTGTTGACCAGGGCCACGTCCGGCGGCGCGATCGCGGTGAGATAGGCGATGTCGCCGGGCTTGCCGGTGCCCATCTCGTAGACCGCGAATTCCGCGTCCTCGGGCGCGTCGATCACCGCCAGCGGCAAGCCGATCTCGTTGTTGCGGTTGCCCGGCGTCGCGTAGGTGCGGCCCGCACCGGCGAGGATCGTCGCGATCAGCGTCTTCACGCTGGTCTTGCCGTTGCTGCCCGTGACCGCGACCACCTTCACCGTGCGCTCGCGCTGCATGGCGGTCGCCAGCTGCGCCAGCGCCAGCTCGGTGTTGGCGACCACGACCTGCGGGATCGCCAGGCCCGGCGTTTCGCGCGAGACGAGCGCAGCGCGCGCACCGAGTTCGGCCGCGCGGGCCACGTAATCGTTGCCGTCGAAGTTCTCGCCCTTGATCGCGACGAACAGGGCCGGCGCGGCCGAGGCGCCATCGAGCCGGCGGGTGTCGGTCACGAGCGATTCGACGACCACGTCGTCGCCGACGAGGCGGCCGTTGACGGCCCGCGCGATGGACGAGAGCGTCATCGGCTTCATGTCCGCACCTCCAGCGCCGCGCGCGCGGTCTCGGTGTCGTCGAACGGATGCTGCACGCCGTCGATCTCCTGGTAGGGCTCGTGTCCCTTGCCCGCGATCAGCACGATGTCCTGCGCGCCGGCCATGGCGATGGCGCGCGCGATGGCGGCGGCGCGGTCGCGCTCGACGATGGCGGCAGAAGGATTCGCGAGGCCGGCGAGGATGTCGGCGACGATCGCATCGCCGCTTTCGGTGCGCGGGTTGTCGTCGGTCACCACCACCACGTCGGCCAGGCGTTCGGCGATCGCCGCCATCTGTGGGCGCTTGCCGGTGTCGCGGTCGCCGCCGCAGCCGAACACGCAGACCACCTTCGCGGCGGCATGCGCGCGCAGGCTGGTCAGCGCCTGCTCCAGTGCGTCTGGCGTGTGCGCGTAGTCGATCACCACCAGCGGCAGGCGGCCGTCGCCGCCGAGGCGGTTCATGCGGCCGTGCACTGGCTGCAGGCGCGACAGCAGGTCGGCGATGACCGCAGCCGGCTCGCCGAGCGCATGCAGCGCGCCGCCGACGGCCAGCAGATTGTCGACGTTGAAGCGGCCGAGCAGCGGCGAACGCACAGGATGCGCCTTGCCGTCCACGCGCAGGGTGAAATTCAGGCCGGACAGGTCCGGCACGATGTCCTCGGCGCGCAGCCTCGCGTCGGCCTCGCCGCGCGAGCTGACACCGATCGCGCGTGCGGCGCCATGCGCGCGCACGCCGGCATGCAGGGCGCGCCCGAAGGCGTCGTCGAGGTTGATCACCGCCGACTCCAGCCCCGGCCACACGAACAGCTTGGCCTTCGCGGCGCCGTAATGCTCCATCGTGCCGTGGTAGTCGAGATGGTCGCGGGTGAGATTGGTGAACAGGCCCACGCGGAAGTGCACGCCGTCGACGCGCCCCTGGTCGAGCGCGTGCGAACTGACTTCCATCGCCACCGCGTCCGCGCCCTGGTCGCGCAGATCGGCAAGCAGCGCATGCAGTTGCAGCACCAGCGGCGTGGTGAAGCCGGTCGGCACGGCCTGGCCATAGAGGCCGGCGCCGAGCGTGCCGATGGTGCCGGCGCGACGACCCTGCAGGGTCCAGGCCTGCGCCAGCAGCTGCACGGTCGAGGTCTTGCCGTTGGTGCCGGTGACGCCGACGGTGGTCATCGCCGCCGTGGCCTCGCCATGGAAGCGGTCGGCCATCGCGCCGAGGCGCGCGCGCAGGCCGGGCACCGCGATCATCGGAAGACCGATATCGGTGGACGCAGCGAATTCTTCCGGCATCGGCGGCTCGAAGAGCACCACGGCCGCGCCGGCGGCCTTCGCCTGCGCGACGAACCTCAGGCCGTGCGCGCCGAAGCCTGCGATCGCGACGAACGCATCGCCGGGACGGATCGCACGGCTGTCCTGCACCAGGCCGGAGATCTCCAGCGCCGGCACGTCGGCGACGTCCGGCAGCAGTGCGGCGAGCGACATGCGGCGCGTCATTGCGCACCTCCGTCGATGGCCTGCGGCAGCGCGGGACGCACCGGCGTCGCAGGCACGATGCGCGGTGCCGGTGCGGACGTCGCGACAGGCTGCGCGACAGGCGCAACCGTCGGCGCCAGCGTGGCCAGCTTCGCGGCCGGGCGCGTGGACGCGGCCTTCTGCTGCGCGGCGATCCAGGTGTCGATGTCGTCCGGCGGCACGTCCATCAGGCGCAGCGCGCCTTCCATGACGTTCTTGAACACCGGCGCCGACACGATGCCGCCGTAGTAACCGCGCGCGGGATCGGGATCGTTGATGACCACGGCCATCGAGAAGCGCGGGTTGTCCACCGGCACCAGGCCGGCGAAGAACGACACGTAGCGACGCGAATAGCCGCCGTTCTCGGACTTGCGCGCGGTACCGGTCTTGCCGGCGACGTGGTAGCCGAGGATCGCGGCCTGCGTCGCGGTGCCGCCGGGCTCGGTGACGGTCTGCATCATCCGCACCACTTCGTCGGCGATCTTCGGATCGAGCACCTGCTCGGCTTCGCCGACTTCGCCCTTGACGAAGGTCGGCGCGATCGCGCGACCGTGGTTGCCCAGCATCGCGTAGGCATGCGCGATCTGCAGCGGTGTCGCGCTCAACCCGTAGCCGTACGACATCGTCTGCTTGGTGGTGCCGCTCCAGCGCGACGGCGGCGCGAGCAGGCCGGGGTTTTCGCCGGGGAAGCCGCTGCCGGTGCTGCGCCCGTAGCCCACGCGGCGCATGAACGCGTAGTACTCGTCGTTCGGCAGCAGGTGCACGATCTTCGACACGCCCACGTTCGAGCTCTTCTTGATCACGCCGGTGGTATCGAGCACGCCGTAGTTGTGCGTGTCGGTGGTGCGGTAGCGGCCGTTCGGGATCCAGCCCGGGTTGGTGTTGAACACGGTCGTCGGCGTGATCACGCCCGCTTCCAGGCCGGCGGCCACGGTCAGCGGCTTCACCGTCGAACCCGGTTCGATCAGGTCGGTCACGGCGCGGTTGCGGTGCGCGTCGCGGTTGCCGGCGCTCACCGCGTTCGGGTTGAACGACGGCAGGTTGGCCATCGCCAGCACTTCGCCGGTGGCGACATCCAGCACCACCGCCGAACCGCTGACCGCGCCGGTTTCGGCCAGCGCGCGCTTGAGCTCGCGATAGGCCAGGTACTGGATGCGGCGGTCGATGGTCAGGGTGAGGGTCTTGCCCGGCTGCGCCGCACGCACCAGATCGACTTCCTCCACGGTGCGGCCGTGGCGGTCGCGGATCACGCGCTTCATGCCGGCGCTGCCGCGCAGCCATTCGTCGAAAGCCAGCTCCAGCCCTTCCTGGCCGCGATCGTCGATGTTGGTGAAGCCCAGCACGTGCGCGATCGCCTCGCCCTGCGGATAGAAGCGGCGGTACTCGCGCTGCGAGAACACGCCCGGCAGGTTGTGCGCGAGGATCCGGCGCGCCTCGGCGGGGTTGATGCGGCGCTTGAGGTAGACGAACTCGCGGTCCGCGCGCTGGGTCAGCTTGCGGGTCAGGCTTTCGGCGTCCACGCCCAGCGCGGCCGCGAGCGTCGGCAGGTGCTGCGGGGTCTTCAGCAGCTCCTGCGGATTGGCCCAGATCGATTCGACCGGCGTCGACACCGCCAGCGGCTCGCCATTGCGGTCGGTGATCATGCCACGCGAGGTGGCGATCTCGATTTCGCGCAGGAAGCGCTCGTCGCCCTGCTTCTGGTAGAACTCGTTGCGCACCAGCTGCAGGTCGACCGCGCGCGCGACCAGGGCCAGGGCGCAGGCGCCCAGCGCACCGGTGACCAGCATCAGCCGGCCGCGCAGGTCGAACTGCGCGCGGCCGCGCGGCGCCGACCGGCGCTCGCCGCGACGACGCCAGGCGTCGCGCAGGGTGCCGATCCGGGAGGTGAGCCCGCGCATGCCCGTGCTCATGGACGCACCACCACGATGTCGGCCGGTTCGGGCGTCTTCATGCCCAGGCGCTCGCGCGCCACCTGGTCGATGCGGTTGCTTTCCGCCCAGGTCGCCTGCTCCAGCTGCAGGCGGCTGAATTCGATGTTCAGTTCGTCGCGCGCCTTCTCCAGGCGCGACAGTTCGATGAACAGCTGGCGATGACGGTAGCGCGCGTGGACCACGCCGATCGCCGAGATCACGCTCGCCAGGGCCAGCACCGCGATGATGAAGCGCAGGCTCATGCGGCGCCTCCGATCTTCTCGGCCACGCGCAGCACGGCGCTGCGCGCGCGGGGGTTGGCGGCGGTTTCGGCCTCGGTGGCCTTCTGCGCGTCGCCGATCAGCCTGAGCGTCGGCGTGAAGGCGATTTCGACGGGCATGCGGCGATTGGCCGGCGGCGCCTTGGCGTACCGGTTCATGAACTGCTTGACGATGCGGTCTTCCAGCGAGTGGAAGCTGATGATGGCCAGGCGCCCGCCCGGGCGCAGCGCGGCCAGCGCGGCGTCGAGGCCACGCTCGAGGTCGTCGAGCTCGCGGTTGATGTAGATGCGGATGGCCTGGAAGCTGCGCGTGGCCGGGTGGATCTTCTGCGCGCCGCGCGGCACGACCGAGGCGATGAGTTCGGCCAGCTGCGCGGTCCGCAGCAGCGGGGTATCGGCACGACGGGCGACGATGGCGCGGGCGATGCGACGGCTCTGCTTCTCCTCGCCGTAGGTCCACAGCACGTCGGCGATCTCGCGCTCGTCCGCACGCGCCAGCCATTCGGCCGCGCTCTCGCCGGACTCGCAGTCCATGCGCATGTCCAGCGGACCGTCCTTGCCGAAGCTGAAACCGCGCTCCGCCACGTCCAGCTGCGGCGAGGACACGCCGAGGTCGAACAGCACGCCATCGAGCCCGCGCTGGGCTTCGCTCCAGGTCGCCAGATCGGTGAAGCTGCCGCGATGGATCGCGACGCGCGGATCCGCACCGAACTCGCGTTCGGCGACACGGATCGCTTCGGGATCCTTGTCCATCAACAGCAACCGACCTCCGGCACCCAGACGTTGCAGCACGCCGCGGGCGTGACCGCCACGGCCGAACGTGCCATCGAGATACGCTCCTTCCTGCAGAACCCGCAGCCCGTCCATGACCTGCTCGAACATCACGGGCAGATGCAGCACTTGCCCGCTCGGCGCCGTGAGGTGGGCGGGCACCGAACCCGCGCCACCCGCGGTCACAGCTGCAGATCGAGCATCGCCTCGCCCAGGTCCGCATCGCTCAGCGTCATGCGGATCTGTTCGTGGTGCGCCTGCTCGCTCCACAGTTCGAACTTGTCGCCCATGCCCAAGAGCACGGCGCGCCTCTCGATGCCCACCGCGCTGCGGTGGCTCGCCGGGATGCCGATGCGCCCGTTGGCGTCCGGCTCGACGAAGGTCGCCGCACCCACCAGCTTCAGCTGCAGACTGCGGCTGACGCTCTTGGTGCGCGGCAAGGCGTTGACCTGGTCCCGCACGCGCTCCCACACCGGCATCGGGTAGAGGTAGAGCGAGCCGGCCTCGAACGGGTTGTAGGTGATGACCAGCCGGCCCTCGCAGGCCCGCGCGATGACGTCCCGGTAGCTGGTCGGAATCGCCAGCCGGCCCTTGTCGTCGATCGTGATGGCGGTCTCACCTTGGAACACGTTACCTCTGGGCGGCTTCGCCCGCGCTGCGCGGGAGGGTCAACACCGGAAAACCACGAAACACCCGGTTTTCCCACAAGTCGCCACATTAGGAGTGCCCCACAGGGTTGTCAACAACTTTGTGAGCGCAAATTCATCAAGCAGGTCAATGACTTGCGGCAATGTTCAGAGACTGGTTCAAGGTTTATCCACAAGCCTCTGTTTCGTCTCAAATTTTGAGAATCTGTGACGTAGAACGCTCATGCAGGCCGACGTGACGCACCTCACGTTCGCCGACAGATGGCTCCCCAACCTCAACCGGATGGTTGACAGTCCATTCCGGACAGGACGATATTCAGCCACATGGTTGAACTTCACGCCACCCGCCTCGATCGGGTCTTCCATGCCCTGGCCGATCCCACCCGACGCGCGATGCTCGCGAGCCTGCGCGAGGGCGAGCGCAGCGTCGGCGAACTGGCGGCACCGCACCGGATCAGCCTTGCCGCCGCGTCCAAGCACATCAAGACGCTGGAGCGCGCCGGCCTGCTGAAGCGCACGATCGCCGGCCGCACCCACCGCTGCACGCTCGAACCTGCGCCATTGGCCGAGGCAGACGCCTGGCTGCGCCGCTATTCCGCGTTCTGGACAGAACGCCTGGACGCCCTCGAATCCCTGCTGCAGGCCGACGAGCCTTCGCTTTCCTCCATCGCCTCCGGAAAGGACAGTCCATGAACAACGAACACGGCACCCTCGTCACCCCCGATACGATCCGCTTCGAGCGCCTGCTGCCCGGTCCGATCGAGCGGGTCTGGGACCACCTCGTCGATCCCGGCAAGCGCGCGCTGTGGCTGGCCGGCGGCCCGATGCCGCTGGCGCCCGGCGGCGAGGTCGAGCTGCGCTTCCGCAATGCCGAGCTGTCGCGCGACGACGACCCGGCGCCGGAGAAATACCGGGACTACGAGAACAGCGGCGAGGTGTTCGGCCAGATCGTCGCCTGCGACCCGCCTCGCCTGCTGGTCTTCACCTGGAGCGACATGCCCGGCGAACCGGAAGCGGAGGATTCGGAAGTGCGCTTCGAGCTGGAAACGCAGGACGACCAGGTCCGTCTCACGCTGACGCACACACGCCTGTGGTCGAGCGAACTGCTCAGCGTCGCCGGCGGCTGGCATGCCCACCTGGGCATCCTCGACGACACCCTGTCCGGACGCGAGGCGCGGCCTTTCTGGCGCACGCACACGCAGCTGGAAGCCGAGTACGCGGAAAGACTGGGCATCGCCCCGGGCTGAGCCGTGTCGGGAATCTTCTTTGCGGGCGGGAACGCGCGCAAACGCAACCGGCCCGGGACAGGCCCGGGCCGGAATGCGCGAATCAAGGGCAGAGTCGATCGATAAGCCGGGTTCTGTCGTGGACAGTCATTCCTCTGGGCGCATCGTCACCGATACGCTCAAGCAGCCTACCCGGAGACATCGCGGGCCACGACATCGTCTCCCTATTTGGCCTTGCTCCCGGTGGGGTTTGCCGTGCCGGTCCGTTGCCGGACTCGCGGTGCGCTCTTACCGCACCATTTCACCCTTGCCACGCCTCCTGTCTCCGCCTTTCGGCGGTGCGGAAGCACTTGGTCGGACATTCGTCCGCCCAGTGCTCCGCAACGACAGGAGCGTTCGGCGGTATCTTTCTGTTGCACTTTCCGTCGGCTCGCGCCGCCCAGGCGTTACCTGGCACCGTGCCCTGCGGAGCCCGGACTTTCCTCGGCATGCTTGCGCATGACGCGACTGCCTGATCGACTCTGCCGCGGGCATTGTCGCATGTCCATCACACTTCCGCCGCGCGCATGCGCTACGCTGGATGCGTCCACCCCGACAGGATGTCGTCCACGAGCCGGCGCCCGCGATGCGGCGCCGGGCCTGCCCACGCCTTCTGCGAGAAGCCTGCTTGCCGTCACCTCGGGACTCCATCCGCCGTCGCACCCGGCCGATCCACGGCATCGCCCTCGTCCTGCTCGCCTGCCTCGCATCGTGGCTCACCGGGGCCGCCTTCGCCCAGGAGGGCTCGCCCGCGCAGGGCGCGCCCGATCCGCGACACCCCCTCGAAATCGAGGCCCTGACCTCCCCGCAGGAAGTGCTGCGGAAACTGCCTGCGGCGCGCGCGGCGCTGGATGCGGAAGACCATGAAGGCCGGGCGAAGCTCGCCCTGGCCGAAGCCAACGCCTGCCGCGTCACCGCGGACTGGAGCTGCCAGCGCCGGGCCGGTTCGACGGCCATGGAAGCCGCCGATCACACGAAGAGCGTGTACCTGCAGGTGCGCTCGCGCATCGCACTGGGCCGGGCGCTGTCGCGACTGGGCGACTTCAGCAACGCCTCGCGCCTGCTCACCGAAGCCCGGCAGCGGCTGGGCGCGGAGAAGAACGACGCGCTGATGGCCGACGTGCTGCTGGCGTATTCGTCGATCAGCGCGCGCCTGGGCAAGCTGGACGAATCGTATCGCTACGCCCGCGAGGGCCTGGCCTACGCGCCGCCGGCCACGCAGCCGGAAATGCACATCCGCCTGCTGCGCAACATGGCGAAGGTGGCCTCGGAGACCGGGCGCGCGCGCGAGGCGCAGGCGCTGCTGCGCCAGGCCGAACCGCTGCTGCCGGCGGTGGAGGATCCCAAGCTCACCGCCGAGATCCTGCTGGAGGAAGCCAACGCCGCACGCGTGCTCGGCGATGCCGACACGGTCGAGGAACGCGGTCGGCGCATCGGCGCGATCGGCGGCGGGCTGGAGAACACCCAGATCCGCGGACTCGGTTTCGAGACCATCGGCCATGCGCAGCGGATGCGCGGCGCGCGCGAGCTGGCCTACGCCGAATACGTCAAGGCGCGCGACGCCTTCGCCGGCCTGCGCCTGTATCGCGACGAACTGCGTGCCGTGCGCGAGATCGTCGACCTGCAGCTCGCCGGCGTGCGCGCGGACCAGCTGCCGGAGACCACCGCAAGGCTGATGATGCTGACCGACGAGGTCGCGCGGATCGAGCGCGAATCGGCCGCCGCGGATTTCGAGGAGCGCCTGCGCTTCGTGCAGAGCGAGGCGGCACTGGCGGCGGCGAAGACCCTGGTCGAGAACGAGCGGCTGCGCGCGACGGTGAGCGAAAACCGCTTCCGCTACTCGCTGGTCGGCGGCGCCCTCGTCTTCCTGCTCCTCGCTGGCGTGGTCGGCCTGTACTGGCAGCAGCGCCGCTACACCGGGGTGATGCGCGAACGCGGCAAGGAAATGGAAATCGCCATCGCCACCGACTTCCTGACCGCCGTGCACAGCCGCCGGCACATCACCGAGGCCGGGCATGCGGCGGTGGCGAACGCGCTGGCGCATGGCCACCATTTCGCCATCGCCGTGATCGACATCGACCACTTCAAGCGCATCAACGACCGCTTCGGCCATGCCGTCGGCGACGAGGTGCTGAAGGCCGTCGCGGCCGCGATGCGCGAGGTCTGCCGCGACAGCGACACCCTGGGACGCTACGGCGGCGAGGAGTTCGCGGTACTGCTGCAGGGCATCGGCAACGAACACGCGCTGGTCGCGGCCGAGCGCCTGCGCAAGGCGGTCGCCGACGTGCGCGTGCGCGCCGGCGACCAGCGCATCGTCGTGACCGCCTCGGTCGGCGTGGCCTGCCTCTCGCCGGACGACACCGGCTTCGACACGCTGCTGATCCGCGCCGATCGCGCGCTGTACAAGGCGAAGGCCGAAGGGCGGAACCGGGTGGTGCTGGCGGATGGCATCCACGACGACGCATCGAGCCCCGACCCGTTCTGAGGAGTTGCGCCCCTCCGGCCGCGTCAGCTGCCGTACAACGCCTTCCTCGGCGCGCCGGTGATCTCGGCGGCGAGTTTCGCGGCGGTCGACGGCGGCAGGTGCGCATTGAGCAAGGCGTAGACGCGGCGGCCCTCGGCGGTCTTCGCCTCGGTGTCGTCGGCCACGCCCTGCACCAGCAGCACGAACTCGCCCTTGCGCTGGTCGGGATCAGCGGCGACGCGGGCATGCAAGGCGCCCAGGCCATCGGACAGCACGGTCTCGAACAGCTTGGTCAGCTCGCGGGCGACTGCGGCAGGGCGCTCCGCGCCGAAGGCGGCGGCGGCATCGGCCAGGGTCTCCTCGATGCGGTGCGAGGACTCGTAGAAGATCAGCGTGCGGGTTTCGCCGGCCAGCTGCGCCAGGCGCTCACGCCGCGCACCGGCCTTGGCGGGCAGGAAGCCCTCGAAGGCGAAACGGTCGCTGGGCAGCCCGGCGACGCTGAGCGCGGCGACCAGCGCGCAGGGGCCGGGCACCGGGCTGACCCGGATGCCGGCGGCGCGCGCGGCGGCGACCAGGCGAAAGCCGGGGTCGCTGACCAAGGGCGTGCCGGCATCGGAGACCAGGGCCAGCGATTCGCCGGCCTGCAGCCGGGCGACGATGCGCTCGGCGATACCGGACTCGTTGTGCTCGTGCAGCGCGACCAGGGACTGCTCGATGCCGAAGTGCGACAGCAGCTGGCGGGTGTGGCGGGTGTCCTCGGCGCAGATCGCGGCGACGCCGCGCAGGGTCTCCAGCGCCCTCGGCGAGAGGTCGTTCAGGTTGCCGATCGGGGTGGCGACGACATGGAGCGTGCCTGCGGGGCTGGGACGTGACATCGGATGCGGGTCGCTCGGGCTGGGGACGGACGGTAGAATCCTAGCCGTTCCCCACGAGGTGTAGCGGCATGCGAACGAATGCGAAGCGTCTGGCCTGGCTCTGCGCCGGCCTGATGGTGCTGGGCCTGTCGGCCTGCGCCCCGACCAAGCCCGGCGGCACGCGGCCGACCGTGACCCGCACGCACCCCGTGGTGGTCGAGGCCTCGGCGCTGGCGCGCAACCACGACACGCTGACCGGCCAGGCGCGGCGCGACAATGCCACCGCCATCGAACGCCTCATCGCGGGCCTCGACAACGCCACGCTCGGCATCGAAGCGGGCAAGCTCGCCGAAGGCGATCCGCTCTACAACTTCATGGGCCGCGAACTGCAGCGCCGCGGGCTCGACCTGCCCCGCCCCTTCGATCGCGAAGGCCAGTGGCGTTTCAACGCCGGCAACCGCCCCGCCGCCGAGCGCGACGGCTACCGCCCGCCGCGCAAGCTGGCGGTGCTGCTGCCGCTGACCGGCAGCCTGGCCACCGCCGCGTCGCCGGTGCGCGACGGCCTGCTCGCCGGCTACTACGGCGAACACCGCGCGCGCCCGCAGATCGTCTTCTACGACACAGCCGGCACGCCGAGCGGCGCGGTCGAGGCGTACCGCAAGGCCGCCGCCGAAGGCGCGGACTACGTGCTCGGCCCCCTCGGCCGCGACGAAGTCGGCACCCTGTTCCAGCAGGACGCGCTGGACGTGCCGGTGCTCGCGCTCAACCGCGGCCCGCAGCCGCCGCCGTCGGGCAACGCCAGTTTCGCGCTGGCGCCCGAGGACGACGGCATCGCCGCCGCCGAATACCTGCTCTCGCGCAAGGCGCGCCGCGTGCTGGTGCTGCAGGGCAGCGACGACAACCTCCGCCGCAGCACGACCGCCTTCCGCGATCACCTGGCCAGTCGGGGCGGCAGCGTGGTCGAGACGGTGGTGGTCGCCGAAAAGCCGGTCGACAGCATCGCCGTGCTGCAGGCCGCCGCGCAGAAGGAGGGCGGCGTCGACGCCGTGTTCATCGCGCTCAAGGCCCCGCAGGCGCGCGCGCTGGCGCCGCAGCTGCTGATGGCGGGCCTGGGCGACAAGCTGCGCGTGGGCACCTCGCAGCTGCTGTCCGGCACCGGCAAGCCCGAGCAGGACAAGGCGCTGGACGGCATCGCCTTCCCGACCGAAACCTGGACCGTGCAGGGCCTCAACGGCCTGCCCCCGGCAGAAGCCACCGGCAAGAGCCTGATGACCGCGCGCGGCCCGGCAGCCAAGCTCTTCGCCTTCGGCTACGACGCCTGGCTGCTCACCGCCTACCTGGAAAAACTGGCGAACGACGCCAACGGCAAGCTCGACGGCGCCACCGGCGACCTGCGCCTGGACGGCTTCGGCAACGTGCTGCGCACGCCGGCCTGGTCGACCTTCAGCAACGGCCAGATCGTCGCGCTGGGCGGCAGTGGCGGCTGAGCGGACTGCATCCGGACGCACGCCCCGCAACGGCACGTCGCGGCGCAGCGACGGCGCGCGCATCGAAGCGATGGCGCGCGATTTCCTGCAGCGCCAAGGGCTGCTGCCGGTCGCCGCGAACGCACACTATCGCGGCGGAGAACTCGATCTGGTGATGCGCGACGGCGACAGCCTGGTATTCGTCGAAGTCCGCTATCGCAAGAGCGCCGCATTCGGCGGCGCGGCGGCCTCGGTCGATGCCGGCAAGCGTCGCAAGCTGGTGCTCGCTGCCGAACTCTTCCTCGCCGCGCATCGCGACCTCGCCCGCCTGCCCTGCCGGTTCGACGTGGTCGCCGCGCACGGTGATCCCGAGGCACCGACCTTCGACTGGCTGCGCGACGCCTTTCGCGCGGACGACTGCTGATGAGCACGTCTTCGGCGCATCCCGTCGACATCGTCCAGCGCCAGCTGGATGCCTACAACGCGCACGATCTCGACGCCTTCTGCGCCTGCTTCGCCGACGACGTGCGCACCTGGCGCATGCCCGACACCTCGACGCCGGCCCTCGAAGGCCGGGCCGCGTTGCGCGCCTTCTACGCGGAACAGCGCTTCGCGATCCCGTCGCTGCGCGCGGAACTGGTGGCGCGCATCGCGCTCGGCGACAAGGTGATCGACCACGAGCGCATCCATGGCCTGCGCCCCGAGCCCTACGACATGGCGGCGGTCTACCGCGTCGTCGACGGCCTGATCGTCGAAGCCTGGTTCTTCCCGGCCTGACGCCCCGCGCGACGCCTGCATGCCGACCATCTTCACCCACGCCGTGATCCCGCTCGCCGCCGGGCTCGCGCTCGGGCGCAGGACGCTGTCGCCGCGCCTGGTCGCCGCCGGCATGCTCGCGGCGATCGCGCCGGACTTCGATGCGATCGCCTTCAAGCTGGGCATCGCCTACGCCGACCAGTTCGGGCATCGCGGTGCGAGCCACTCCATCGCGTTCGCGCTGGCGCTCGGCCTGCTCGCCGCGATCCTCGCGCCCTGGCTGCGCACGACGCGAATGAAGGCCTTCCTGTTCATCGCCGCCTGCACCGCCTCGCATCCGCTGCTCGATGCCTTCACCGACGGCGGCCTCGGCGTGGCCCTGCTGTGGCCGTGGTCGCACGAGCGCCTGTTCGCGCCCTGGCGACCCATCGAGGTCTCGCCGATCGGCGCCGGCTTCTTCAGCCTGCGCGGGCTCGAAGTGCTGTGGTCGGAAGTGAAATGGGTGGTGCTGCCGACGCTGCTGCTGGCGATGCCGGTCTGGGGATGGCGGGCCAAGGCTCGCAATGGAATCGCGGAATGAGCGCCCTGCCCGCCGACCTGCTCCGCACCCTTGCCGATGCGCTCGGCGACGGCCTGCGCACCGATCCCGGCGAGCGCCTGACCTACGGCTACGACAACTCGAAGCGGCAGGCGATGCCGGATGCGGTGGCGCTGCCGACCACCATCGAACAGGTCGTCGCGACCGTGCGTGCCTGCCGCGCGCATCGCGTGCCGGTGATCGCGCGCGGACGCGGCACGAACACCACCGGCGCGTCGGTGCCGATCGCGGGCGGCGTGGTGGTGTCGCTGGAACGGATGAACAGGATCCTCGACATCCGCCCCGGCGACCGCTGCGCGATCGTGCAGCCGGGCGTGCTCAACGGCGAGTTGCAGCGCGCGCTGGCGCCGCACGGCCTGTTCTGGCCGCCGGATCCGACCAGCGCGGACTTCTCGAGCATCGGCGGCAACCTCGCCTGCAATGCCGGCGGGCCGCGCGCGGTGAAGTACGGCGCGAGCCGCGACAACGTGCTGGCGCTGGTCGCGGTCACCGGCACCGGCGAAGTGATCCGCTGCGGCAGCGCGACCACCAAGGGCGCGACCGGCTACGACCTGCAGCGCCTGCTGGTCGGCAGCGAAGGCACGCTGGCGCTGATCGTGGAAGCGACGCTGCGGCTGACGCCGATGCCGGCAGCGCGCCGCGCGATCCGCGCGCTGTATCGCGATGTCGATGCCGCTACGGCGGCGGTCGCGCGGCTGATGGCGCAGCCGGTGACGCCGTCGATGCTGGAATTCATGGACGGCGACGCGGTGCGGCTGGCCCGCGACGTCGGCGGCGCCGACCTGCCGCACGAGGCCGGTGCGCTGCTGATGATCGAAGCCGACGGCGACGCGCAGACCCTGCCGCATGCGGTGGAGGCACTGCTCGCCGCCGCGCGCGGCGAGGGCTGCCTGGCGGCCGAGCCCGCCGCCGACGAGGCCGCGCGCGAACGCCTGTGGGCCGCGCGCAAGGCGCTGTCGCCCGCGCTGCGCAGCCTCGCGCCGGGCAAGATCAACGAGGACGTGGTGGTGCCGGTGTCGCGCATCCCCGATCTCGTCGCCGGCGTGCAGGCGCTGTCGCGCCGGCATGCGCTGCCGATCGTCTGCTTCGGCCATGCCGGCAACGGCAACCTGCACGTGAACCTGATGTACGACCCCGCCGACGCCGATCAGTCCGCGCGCGCACAGGCGGCGATGGCCGAGGTGTTCGCGCTCGCGCTGTCGCTCGGCGGCACGCTCTCCGGCGAGCACGGCATCGGCCTGGCCAAGCGCGATTTCATGCCGCAGGCGATCGACGCCGCGACGCTGGCGCTGATGCGGCAGGTGAAGGCGGTGTTCGATCCCGACGGCATCCTCAACCCGGGCAAGCTGCTGCCGCCGTAAGCCACCATGCTCTTGTAGAGCGGAGCTTGCTCCGCTCATGGTTCTCGCGAAAAACATGAGCGGAGCAAGCTCCGCTCTACAAGGGCGGGGATGCGGCTTCAGCCGCCGAAATGCTCGTAGCCGCGACGCGGCGGCGACCACGCGCCGCCATCGGCATCGTGCAGGACGATGAGCTCCGCATCCGCCGTGATGCGGCCGATCCGCGTCGCCGGCACCTCGCAGGCGAACAATGCGGATTCCACCGCGAGACGCGCGGTCTTGGGCGCGGTGAAGCACAGCTCGTAGTCGTCGCCGCCGGCAGACTGCAGCGTGCAAACGCTGTCGCGATCGAAAGCGGCGCGCAGCGTGTCCGAGGCAGGCAGCGCATCGACATCGAGCGCGGCGCCGACGCGGCTGGCGCGGCAGAGGTGGCCGAGATCGGCGAGCAGGCCGTCGGAGACATCGATACAGGCAGTGGCGATGCCGGCGAGCGCATGGCCTGCGGCGACGCGCGGCGTCGGGCGGTCGAGACGCGCACGCAACGCGGGGGCGATCGCATCGCCCGCCTGCCACTGGCGCAGCGCAGCGGCGGCATCGCCGAGCGTGCCGGTCACCCACACGTCATCGCCGACGCGCGCGCCCTTGCGTCGCAGCGCGCCGCGCGGCTCGACCAGCCCATGCACGGTCACGCAGACAGACAGCGGACCGCGCGTGGTGTCGCCACCGACCAGCGCGACCTCGTGCCGCGTCGCGAGCGCGAGGAAGCCATCGAGGAAGCCGTCGACCCACGCAGCATCGGGCTGCGGCAACGAAAGCGACAATGTGCACCACGCGGGCGTCGCCGCCATCGCGGCCAGGTCGGAGAGGTTCACCGCCAGCGCCTTCCAGCCGATGTCGGCCGGGGCGGTGTCTTCGGGAAAATGCACGCCACTGTTGAGCGTGTCCATCGCCACGACGAGGTCGCGGCCCGACGGCACGCGCAGGATCGCCGCGTCGTCGCCGATGCCCAGCACCACGTCGCCGCGCGTCGCGGCGCGCGCGTGGATGAGGGCGATGAGGTCGAATTCGGACATCGGGCGCCTGGACTGTTCTCCCTCCCCTTCACAGGGAGGGCTTGAAGGCATCGCCTCCGGAAAGGCGTGCGCGATTTACTTCGACCGGCCCGCCTGCACCTCGACGCCCCGCAGCGCGGCGGCGGCATGGTCGAGCACACCGTTGACGTAGGTGTGACCGTGCTCGGAGCCGAAGCGCTTCACCGATTCCAGCGCTTCGTTGATGACGACGCGGTAGGGCACGTCCTGGCGGTGCATGAACTCGTAGGCGGCGATGCGCAGCGCGGCGCGTTCGATCGGATCGACTTCTTCGATGGTGCGATCGAGGAACGGCGCGAGCGCGGCGTCGAGCGCGTCGCGGTGGGTGTCGACGCCGTGGACGAGGTCCTCGAAGTAGGCCAGGTCGGCGATCTCGCGGGCCTGCTCGTGGGCGAACTGGGTGACGATGTCGCGCGCGGTGGCGCCGGACAGCTGCCAGGCGTACACGGCCTGCAGCGCGCGGCGGCGCGCGCGGGTGCGCAGGACAGGATCGACGCCATCAGGACGGCGGTGCTTGTTCATGCCAGTTTCTCCATCAGGTGCGCCATTTCGATCACGACCAGCGCCGCTTCCTCGCCCTTGTTGCCATGGCTGCCGCCGGCACGGGCTTCGGCATCCTGGTAGCTGTCGACCGCCAGCACGCCGTTGGCGACCGGCAGGCGGAAGTCGAGCGCGACGCGCATGAGGGCATCGGAACAACCATCGGCGACCTGTTCGTAGTGGCGGGTATCGCCGCGCACGACGCAGCCCAGGGCGACGATGCCGGCATGGCGCCCGTTCTCGGCCAGGCGCGCGGCGGCCAGCGGGACTTCCCAGGCGCCCGGCACGCGGACCACGTCGATCGCGTCCTCGGCGACACCGTTGGCGGCGAAGGCCGCGCGGGCGCCGGCAACGAGGCGGTCGGTGATGCGGGGGTTCCAGCGACTGGCGATGATCGCGAAACGGGCGCCTTCGGGGGCGCGCAGGTCGCCTTCGTAATGGGACATGTGGGGTCAGGGCAGCGGACTGGAGGCGGCTATTGTAGCCGGCTGGGGACCCAGCTCCGGGCGGCTTTTCTCCTTCCCTCGCTGGCGGGGGATGAGGAGGTGCGCTTGCGGGCCACTGGCCCGCGCGCCGACGAATGCCAGCAGGCCGAGCCTGCTGGCCGGACAGGTCGGGATGCGGGGATCACGTGAAAAGCGCCCCCACCTCGATCCTCCCCCGCTTGCGGGGGAGGAGGAAACACGGGGTTCAGAGCCCCACGTACTCCACCACCTCGAGGCCGAAGCCGGCCAGGCCGACCTGCTTCCTCGGCGTGCCCAGCACGCGGAGCTTGCCCAGGCCGAGGTCGGCGAGGATCTGGCTGCCGGCGCCGTTGCGGCGCCACTCGGCCATCGCGCCACCGCGCGCGGCCGGCTCGGGCTGCTCGCGGATGCGCGCCAGCAGGGCATCGGCGCCCTGCGGCTCGCCGAGCAGGACCAGGGCGCCGCGGCCCTCGGCGGCGATCTTGGCGAGCACGTCGCCGACCGCCGGGCCGAAGTCCGCGCGGCGCCAGTGCAGGGCGTCGGCCAGCGGGTTCTGCATGTGCACGCGGACCAGGGTCGGGGTCGCGGCGTCGGCCTCGCCCCGCAGCAGGGCGAAATGCAGGCCGTGGCCGATGCGGTCGCGGTAGGTATGCAGGCGGAACGGGCCGTGCTCGGTCTCGATCTCGCGCACGTCCACGCGCTCGATGGTGTGCTCGTTGTGCAGGCGGTAGCGGATCAGCTCCTCGATCGAGCCCATCTTCAGGCCGTGCTCGCGGGCGAACACCTCCAGCTGCGGCCGGCGCGCCATGCTGCCGTCGGCATTGAGTATCTCGACCAGCACGCCGGCCGGCTCGAAGCCTGCGAGCAGGGCCAGGTCGCTCGCCGCTTCGGTGTGGCCGGCGCGATTGAGCACGCCGCCGGGCTGGGCCATCAGCGGGAAGATGTGGCCGGGCTGCGACAGGTCCTCGGCGGAGGCGTCGGGACGCACGGCGGTGCGCACGGTATGGGCGCGGTCGTAGGCGCTGATGCCGGTGGTCACGCCTTCGGCGGCCTCGATGCTGACCGTGAAGTTGGTGCCATGCGGCGAGGTGTTGTCGCGCACCATCGGCGGCAGGCCGAGCTGGCGGCAGCGCTCGCGCGTCAGCGACAGGCAGACCAGGCCGCGCGCATGCGTGACCATGAAGTTGATGTCCTGCGGGCGCACCATCTCGGCGGCCATGATCAGGTCGCCTTCGTTCTCGCGGTCCTCGTCGTCGACGATGACCACCATGCGGCCGGCGCGGATCTCTTCCAGCAGTTCGGGAATGCTCGCGAAACTCATGCTCATGCGTCCTCTGAAGCCGCTTTCGCGGCCAGCAGTCGCTCGACGTAGCGCGCGACCAGATCGACTTCCAGGTTGACCGCATCGCCGACCCGCGTGGTCGAGAACGCGGTGTGCGACACGGTGTGCGGGATCAGCGCGACCTCGAAGCCCTCGCCGTCGAACGCGTTCACGGTGAGGCTGACGCCGTCGACGCAGATCGAGCCCTTGGTCGCGATGTATTTCAGCAGCGCGGCCGGCGCGGCGAAGCGCCAGCGCTGCGCGCGCGCGTCCTCGTGCACCGACAGCACGCGGCCGACGCCGTCGACGTGGCCGCTGACCAGATGCCCGCCGAGGCGGTCGGTCGGGCGCATGGCGCGTTCGAGGTTGACCGCGTGGCCGACCGCGAGTCCGCCGAGCGTGGTCAGCGCCAGGGTCTCGGTGGAGGCATCGGCGGCGAAGGAGGTGGCGTCGAATTCGATCACGGTCAGGCACACGCCGCTGACCGCGATGCTCTCGCCCAGCGCGACACCGTCGAACGGCAGGCTGCCGACGTCGATGCGCAGGCGGACGTCGCCGCCCACGGGCTCGAGCGCCAGGACGCGGCCGACGCCTTCGATCAATCCGGTAAACATGGGGATGCGGTTCCTCGGTGGGGGTGCGGCGTTCGTTGCGCCATGCGTCGCGGCGACCGGGCGCCGGTCACGACGCCAGCCCCGGCTGCAGCAGGAGGCGCAGATCATCGCCGAGCATGCGGGTTTCGACGAGCCTCAGTTCGAAACGCTGCGTCATGTCGTCGATGTGCAGGCCGTCGAACAGCGGGCGCGCCTCGGCGCCGAGCAGCAGCGGGGCCATGTACAGCAGGACTTCGTCGACCAGACCGTCGCGCAGCAGGGCGCCGGCCAGGGTGGCGCCGGCCTCGACCTGGACCTCGTTCACGCCAAGGTCGGCCAGTCGCTTGAGCACGGCCGCCAGGTCGAGCTGGCCGTTGCGCATCGGCGCGACCGCGTGAGAGGCGGCGAAACCGCGCGGCGGCTTGGCGTCGGGCGCGTGGAAATACAGGGTCGGGGCGTCGCCGGCACGGACGTGGTCGCGGGCGACGGTAGCCAGGCCGGGATCGAGCACCACGCGCATCGGCGGGACGAAAGGTGTGTCGTCATCGAGGCGCACGGTCAGGCGCGGATCGTCGGCCAGCACGGTGCCGGCGCCGGTGAGGATGGCGCTGGCGCGGGCGCGCCAGTGCATCACGTCGCGGCGCGAGGCTTCGCCGCTGATCCACTTGGAATCCTTGTTCGCCAGTGCGGTGCGGCCGTCGAGGCTGGTCGCCAGCTTGACCCGGACCCAGGGCCGGCCGCGCTCCAGGCGCGAGAGGTAGCCGCGATTGAGCCTGCGCGCATCGGCCTCCATCAGGCCGTGCGCGACCGTCACGCCAGCCGCGCGCAGGCGCTCGAACCCCGCGCCGTCGACCTGCGCGAACGGGTCGCGCATCGCCGCGACCACCCGGGTCACGCCGGCCGCGATCAGCGCATCGCAGCACGGCGGCGTGCGCCCGTGGTGGGCGCAGGGCTCTAGGGTGACGTAGGCGGTGGCGCCGCGCGCGCGTTCGCCTGCAGCCTGCAGCGCGAACACTTCGGCATGCGGCTCGCCGGCGCGCTGGTGCCAGCCTTCGCCGACCACCTCGTCGCCGTGCGCGATCACGCAGCCGACCATCGGATTGGGCTTGGTGGTATAGGCGCCGCGCTCGGCCAGACGCAGCGCGCGCGCCATCAGCGCGTGGTCGGTGGCGGTGAACATCGCGTCAGTCCCCATCGTTTTCCGCTCGGCGCCAATCGTATCGCCACTCCGTACCGACCATCACGAAGCCATCGTCGACGAGCCGCATCTGCACGGGCCCATCGAAGACCGGACGGTTTCCGCCCAGATCGTTGAACACGACCCGTCGCACGCGCCCGGGCGGTGCCGGGTCGACGCGCAAACCCTCGTCCGGCCCACCTTCCCAGAAGAGGCGGATCTCCACGACCGGAGCATCCGACGCCCAGGCCGCCCAGGCACCGGGAGACGCGTCGCCCCTGTTGCGGGCATGCGCCTCCGTCGTCTGGCTGGCTGCGGACGCCGTCCGGAACTTCACGAGCACCTGGGGGGCGAACCGCGTGCCTGGCGCGTTCTCGATCAGCACCGCATAGCGCAACGGCCCCGCCTCCTGCGGCGGCGGTGCGCAGCGCGCATGGATCTCGTCCAGCGCGCGAAGGAAACCGGTCTCCGATGCGTCGCCACCGGCGAACGTCCGCTCGGACTCTGCGGTGAACGCGGCAGCGATGTCCTGCTGCATCGTCGCCAGCGATCCTTCAGCTTCGGCAACCCTGCCCGCCTCGACGGAAGCATGGTAGGCATCGATCCGCTGCCGCAGGTCCTGCAGCGCCCGCGACGACTGCTCGCGCGCCTCGGCTGCGCGGCGACGATCCGGTTCGATCTTGCGCCCATTCGCCAGCAAGGCCGAATTCAACGCTGCGGCATGGATCGAGGCGATGTAGGGGCACGACCGCAATCGCGCCTTCTCGAACTCGGCGACCAAGGTCGAACGCAGCGCGAGATCCGCCGCCTCGCTCCACGGTGCATCCTGCGCAAGCGGCGAGAAGCGCTCCCCGGCCGGCGGATCGGGATGCAGGGTCAACATGCGGTCGCGCACGCGCCAGTCACCCACGACGCGCGCATTGCCCTTCGGCCCCACGTGCCAGTCGAAACGGCCATCCGCCTTCAGCAACAGGGACGAACCGAGGCCTTCGTTGTAGTGACCAGGCCGGGGCGACGGCACCGCATCGCTGGCCCGGGCCGGCGACGCAAGCAGGCCGGAGGCGATCAACGCGAACAGGAGGGTGTACTTGCGAAACCAGGGCATGGGGCCTGTCCGATCGAAGTGGAATGACGCGCCGACGCATCGCTACCGCCCGGCGGGGCGCTGCACGACACCATTGCGGCGATGCCCCGGCGCTGCACGGGCAAGCTGCGGCTCAACGCTTTTTCTTGTCCTTGTCCTTGTCCGCGACGCGCTCGAACGGCACCACGTCGCCGCCCAGCAGCGGCAACTGGCTTTCGCCGGGGATGTCGCGTTCGAGGCGGTCGAGTTCCTCGCGGAAGTCGGCCACGTCCTCGAAGGCGCGATACACCGAGGCGAAGCGGACGAAGGCGACGTGGTCGAGCTTGCGCAGCTCGGCCATCACGAACTCGCCGACGCGCCGCGACTGCAGTTCGCGTTCGGTGGTCATGCGCAACTGGTGCACGACCGCGCGCACCGCCGATTCGATCTGCTCCTCGGACACCGGGCGCTTGTGCAGCGCGCGGTCGAAACTCTGGCGCAGCTTGCGCGCGTCGAAGTGCTCGCGGCGGCCATCGCTCTTGATGATCGCCGGGAGCTTCAGCTCGACGGTTTCCAGCGTGGAGAAGCGCTCGCCGCAGGCCTCGCATTCACGCCGACGCCGGATCGTCGCGCCGTCTTCGCTGACGCGCGAATCGATGACGCGGGTGTCCTGGTGCTGGCAGTAGGGGCAGTGCATGCGAGGTGCGGGGACGAGGGCGAAAGAGCGGGCGGGCCTGCGCCCACCCTACTCCAAACGCGGGCTCAGCCGTAGACCGGGTACTTGCGGCACTGCGCCGTGACCGCGTCGCGGACGCGGGCGATCACCGCCTCGTCGGCCGGCGCGTCCAGCACGTCGCAGATCCAGTTCGCCAGGTCCACGCAATCCTGCTCGACATAGCCACGGGTGGTGATCGCGGGGGTACCCAGGCGCAGGCCGGAGGTGACGAAGGGCTTCTGCGGGTCGTTCGGCACGGCGTTCTTGTTCACCGTGATGTGCGCGCGACCCAGCGCCTCTTCGGCCGCCTTGCCCGTGATGCCCTTGCCGATCATGTCGACCAGCATCAGGTGGTTCTGGGTGCCGCCGGAGACGATCTTGTAGCCGCGGCTGATGATGGTGTTGGCCATCGCCTGGGCGTTCTTCACGACCTGCTGCTGGTAGGCCTTGAATTCCGGCTGCAGCGCTTCCTTGAAGGCCACGGCCTTGGCGGCGATGACGTGCATCAGCGGACCGCCCTGGATGCCCGGGAAGACGATGCTCTGCAGCTTCTTCTCGATCTCCTCGTTGGCGCGGGCGACGATGATGCCGCCCCGCGGGCCGCGCAGGGTCTTGTGCGTGGTCGAGGTGACGATGTCGGCGTAGGGCACCGGGTTCGGGTACACGCCCGCGGCGATCAGGCCGGCGACGTGGGCCATGTCGACGAAGAGGTAGGCGCCGACCTTGTCGGCGATGGCGCGGAAGCGCGCCCAGTCGACGACCTGCGAGTAGGCGGAGAAGCCGGCGATGACCATCTTCGGCTTGTGTTCGAGGGCGAGGCGCTCGACCTCGTCGTAGTCGATCAGGCCCTGGTCGTTCACGCCGTACTGCACGGCGTTGAACAGCTTGCCCGAGGCATTCACCTTGGCGCCGTGGGTCAGGTGGCCGCCGTGGGCCAGCGACATGCCGAGGATGGTGTCGCCCGGCTGTAGCAGGGCGAAGAACACCGCCTGGTTGGCCTGCGAGCCCGAATGCGGCTGCACGTTCGCGTAGTCGGCGCCGAACAGCTGCTTGACGCGGTCGATCGCCAGCTGCTCGGCGATGTCGACGTATTCGCAGCCACCGTAGTAGCGCTTGCCCGGGTAGCCCTCGGCGTACTTGTTGGTGAGCTGGGAGCCCTGCGCTTCCATCACCCGCGGGCTGGCGTAGTTTTCCGAGGCGATCAGTTCGACGTGGTCTTCCTGGCGGCGGTTCTCGGCGGCGATCGCCTGGGCCAGTTCGGGGTCGAAACCTTCAATGCGGGCATCGCGGGGGAACATCGGGGCTCCAAGAGGCGGCGTGGGGAGCCCGGAATTGTAGCCGCCCCCCCGCCCCCGGGCCACCGGACGCCTTATGAAAACTGGCGATGCCGGGGCGGTTCCGGCGATAATCCCGGCATTCCCCAGTCTCCGCGCCCTGCCCTGCCGGCAGGACGCCACCGTACGCCCATCGATGTCCGCCCCCGCCGGGGGCGGGCGCCAGAACGACCCGGAGCCCCCATGCAATACATCTACACCATGAACGGCGTCAGCAAGGTCGTGCCGCCGAAACGCCAGATCATCAAGGACATCTCGCTGTCCTTCTTCCCCGGCGCGAAGATCGGCCTGCTGGGCCTGAACGGCGCCGGCAAGTCGACCGTGCTGAAGATCATGGCCGGCGTGGACAAGGACTTCCAGGGCGAAGCCCGCCCGCAGCCGGGCATCAAGGTCGGCTACCTGGCGCAGGAGCCCGAGCTCGACCCGAACAAGACCGTGCGCGAGGCCGTCGAGGAAGGCGTGGGCGAAGTGCTGCAGGCGCAGGCCGCGCTGGAAGCCGTCTACGCCGCCTACGCAGAGGAAGGCGCCGATTTCGACGCGCTGGCCAAGGAGCAGGAGCGCCTCGAAGCGATCCTCGCCTCCGGCGACGCGCACATGCTGGAACAGCAGCTGGAAGTGGCCGCCGACGCCCTGCGCCTGCCGCCGTGGGACGCGAAGATCGCGAACCTGTCGGGCGGCGAGAAGCGCCGCGTCGCGCTGTGCCGCCTGCTGCTGAGCAAGCCGGACATGCTGCTGCTCGACGAACCGACCAACCATCTCGACGCCGAATCGGTCGAGTGGCTGGAACAGTTCCTCGCCCGCTACACCGGCACCGTGGTCGCGGTCACCCATGACCGCTACTTCCTCGACAACGCCGCCGAGTGGATCCTCGAACTGGACCGCGGCCGCGGCATCCCGTGGAAGGGCAACTACACCGAGTGGCTGGTCCAGAAGGACGAGCGCCTCAAGCAGGAAGAGAACCAGGAAAAGGCCCGCCAGAAGGCGATCCAGAAGGAACTGGAGTGGTCGCGCCAGAACGCCAAGGGCGGCCGTTCCAAGGGCAAGGCGCGCCTGGCCCGCCTGGAAGAGCTGCAGTCGCAGGATTACCAGAAGCGCAACGAGACCAACGAAATCTTCATCCCGCCGGGCGAGCGCCTGGGCAACAAGGTGATGGAGTTCAAGAACGTCTCGAAGAAGTTCGGCGACCGCCTGCTGATCGACGACCTGAGCTTCGTGGTGCCGCCGGGCGCCATCGTCGGCATCATCGGCCCGAACGGCGCCGGCAAGTCGACCCTGTTCCGCATGATCACCGGCCAGGAGAAGCCGGATTCGGGCACGATCGAGATGGGCCCGACCGTCAAGCTGGCCTACGTCGACCAGAGCCGCGACAAGCTGGAAGGCAACCACAACGTGTTCCAGGAAATCTCCGGCGGCCTGGACATCCTCAACATCAACGGCGTCGAGATCCAGTCGCGCGCCTACATCGGCCGCTTCAACTTCAAGGGCCAGGACCAGCAGAAGATGGTCGGGTCGCTGTCCGGCGGCGAACGCGGCCGCCTGCACATGGCCAAGACCCTGCTGCAGGGCGGCAACGTGCTGCTGCTCGACGAACCGTCGAACGACCTGGACATCGAAACCCTGCGCGCGCTGGAAGACGCCCTGCTGGAATTCCCGGGCAACACCTTCGTCATCTCGCATGACCGCTGGTTCCTGGACCGCATCGCGACCCACATCCTCGCGTTCGAAGGCCACTCCCACGTCGAATTCTTCCAGGGCAACTACCGCGAGTACGAAGAGGACAAGAAGCGCCGCCTGGGCGAGGAAGGCGCCAAGCCGCACCGCCTGAAGTTCAAGGCACTGAAGTGACGCACCGGCGCGCCCGCGCTTTCTGCGGGCGCCTCTGCCGGTGCGTCATCCCGGCGGTTTTCAACAGCCGGATGGCTGGTCAAGCCGGGATCCAGCATTGGACCACCGGCAACATCCGGACCCATTGAGCACCCCCAACGCCCGCCTCTCCGGCGGGCGTTGCGCATCGGCCGGAGCAATCTCCGGATTTGCGCACCAGTTCACCCGGATCGGCGCAGGCCACCCGTCCGGCGACCTTCCGCAAGACACACGAGTTTGGAATGATGAACACCACTCCGGGCAGCACGACGACCGAACCGATGCGCAGCTTCATGGATCGCCTCCGCGACCGCTGGCACGATGCCGACACCCTCGTCTGCGTCGGCCTGGATCCGGAGCCGGCGAAGTTCCCGGCGCGTTTCGCCGGGCAGCCGAACGCGATCTTCGAGTTCTGCCGCGACATCGTCGACGCGACCGCGCCCTACGCCTGCGCGTTCAAGCCGCAGATCGCGCACTTCGCCGCAGCCGAGGCCGAAGAGGCGCTGCGCATGCTGATCCTGCACATCCGCCTCCGCCACCCGCGCGTGCCGGTGATCCTCGACAGCAAGCGCGGCGACATCGGCAGCACCGCGCAGCACTACGCCCGCGAGGCGTTCGAGCGCTACGCCGCGGATGCGGTGACCGTGAACCCGTACATGGGCCGCGACTCCGCGCAGCCCTTCCTCGATCACGCCGACAAGGGTGTGGTGATCCTGTGTCGTACGTCCAACCCCGGCGCGGGCGACCTGCAGGACCTGCTGGTCGACGGCAAGCCGCTCTACCAGCATGTCGCGGCGAAGGTCGCGCGCGAGTGGAACGAACACGGCAACTGCGCGCTGGTCGTCGGCGCGACCTGGCCGGAGCAGTTGCGGGAAGTGCGCGCCATCGTCGGCGACCAGGTGCCCTTCCTCGTGCCGGGCGTCGGCGCGCAGGGTGGCGACGTGCGCGCGGTGGTGTCGAACGCGCGGAACCGCGACGGCGATGGACTCATCATCAGTTCGTCGCGGGCGATCCTCTACGCATCGAACGGCGACGACTATGCCGAAGCCGCGGCGAACGCCGCGCGTGCGTTGCGCGACGAAATCAACCTCTATCGATGAACGACCGCCTTCCTCCCACGCACGCGGGGGAAGGAGAACGACGACCGGCGGGCTCAATCCTTGCGCGCGAGGATGCGCTGCCACGGCAGCGCCCAGGACAGCACCGGCGCGGCCCAGCCGACGCGACGCAGGCGCGGGTGGCGGCGGAGGCGCTCGGTCGAGAGCGATTCGACCGTGCAGTCGTCGAACATCCGCCGCAGCGAGGCAGCGCTGCTGGACCAGGGATACCCGCGACGCTGGCGCCAGTCGCCGAGCAGGCGACGCGAATGGTACTCGCGCAGGCGCAGCGGACTGGGCGTGGCCAGGTAGACATGGCCGCCGCGCCGCGTGACGCGCAGCATCTCGGCGATGAAGGCGCGACGCGCCTCGATGCTGCCGATGAATTCGAGCACCGACACGCAGGTCACCAGATCGAAATGGCCGTCGGGAAAAGGCAGTGGCGCACCGGCTTCGACATGCAGGAAGCGGGCCCGCGCGGGCTCGAGGTCGTGTCCGAGCGCGCGCACGGCGGCGGCGTCGATCGCTTCGCGACTGGCGTCGACGCCGACGACCTCGTCGGCCGCCAGCGCCGACAGTGCCAGCGCCACCGTGGTGCCACCGGTGCCGCAGCCCACGTCGAGGATGCGCGGCGCGCGGCCCAGGCGCGCGGCCAGCGGCGCGCACAGGCTCTGCGCATGCATCGCGACGCGGCCGATCTCGCGTTCGAGGAAGCGTTCCGAGACCTGGCCGTCGAAACGGCTGTCATAGTCGCCGACGCCATCGGAATCGTGGATGTCGCGCGCGGCGGCGCCGCGACGGATCAGCTCGATGAAGCGTGTTCGATGAGGCTCGCGCATCGTGTCACCGTGCGCCGGCCGCGATGGCCGGACGACGTCCCTGGCAGTTGCCGACATGCTGCTCCGGTGCCGCTCCGCGGCCCGCCTTGTTCATGAAGGCCCGCATTCTACGTCAGGCGACAGGCGCGCGGCGTCGCGACTGCCAGCGCTGGCGGATGGCGCGCATCGCCGGGCGCTCGATCCAGCGATTGAGCAGCGTCGCCAGACCCAGCGCCAACCCGAGTGCGAGCGTGATCGCTGCGAGGCTGGGCACGCCCAGGCGTTCGAGTCGGTGGATCACCGCGAAACCGATCGCCTGGTGCAGCAGGTACAGCGCATAGGAAATGCCACCGAGGAACAGGAACAGCCGGTGGCGCAGCCAGCGCAGGCCGCCACCGAGGAACAGCGCGAACACCGCCGTGCAGGACAGGGCGACCACGAAGTACACCGGTTCGTAGGCGATCCCGATCGTGGCCAGCGCGGCCAGGATCAACACGATGTTCGCCCGGCGCGAGCCGCGCGCGGCATGCAGGCGGTAGAACAGGATGCCCAGCGCGAAATACGGGATGTACAGCAGGTTGAGCAGCACGCGCGTGGTGTAGGAGAAGTGCCAGCCCTGCCGCAACGCCAGCGCGTACGCGAGCACCAGCAGCAGCCAGCCGGCGATGATCCACGGGATGCGTTGCAATTGCCGCAGCGCGAACCACAGCAGCATCTGCGCGTAGAAGAACAGTTCGACCTGCAGCGTCCAGTACGAACCGTCGACATCCTCGAAGCCGAGGATTTCCTGCAGCATCGTCGTGTTCGCGACGAGCGTCGCGACGTCGGGACGCTGCTGCGGCATGCCGATCGCATGGACGACGAGCGCGGTGAGCGCAAGCGCGGCCCAGTACGCCGGGAACAGGCGCGAGAAGCGCGAGACCACGAAGTCCGCCGCGGTGCGCGTCCGGTCCAGGGTCATGAAGATCACGAAACCGCTGATCAGGAAGAACAGGTGCACGCCGTAGTTGCCTGCGGGGAAGCCGAACCCCAGCGGCTGCAGGTGCCCGTGCTGCCACTGGTAGAACGTGGTGTAGTGATAGACCACCACGCCCAGCGCGGCAAGCCCGCGCAGGGCGTCCAGTTCCTCCAGGCGTCCACGATCGCCGGCGCGCACGGCCGGCGCAGCAACGACGCGATCGGAACCCTCCGTCGGCACGGGACCGGCCAGTTCGGACATCGACGACTCCACCCCACTCCCCAACGCCGTACGGCACGACGACTGGCTATCATGAACGGATAAGAGCGGCCGGAGGGGACAGCACCGGGACAGCCGTCCGCGCACACCTCCTGTCCTGTCGCGACGCCCGTTCGCGTCTTGGCACATCGTCGGCCTGCCGTGCGCGTCGACCGCGCCCCGACAGCCTGCCGACCCATTCCGACCGCATGCGCATCCTGATCGTCACCTCGCAATTCCCGATCGCCGGCGAACCCAATCGCGGACGCCCGATCCACCAGACGGTCCGGGCCCTGTCGACGCTGGCCGAAGTCCGCGTGCTCAGCCCGGTGGCGCGCTATCCGAGCTGGGCCATGCCGCGCAGCTACCTCTATCGGGCGTCCGACCCGGATTTCCGGGTCCCCGGCTGCGACGTGCGCTACGTCGGCTATCCGGCGCTGCCCGCCGTCAGCCGGCCGTACAACGGCTGGCTCTGCTCGCGCGCCCTGCACGCTCCGCTGCGCGAATTCGCGCCGGACGTGGTGCTGTCCTACTGGCTCTATCCCGATGCCTTCGGCGCCATGCTGGCCGCGCGCCGCGCCGGCCTGCCGCTGGTGGTGGGCGCGCGCGGCTCCGACCTGCGCGTGCGCGATGCGATCAGCCGGCACCTCACCCGCCCCGTCCTCCAGGCCGCACAGCGCATCCTGGTGGTGAGCGAGGATCTCGGCCGCGTCGCGGTGCGCGATTACGGCGCCGACGCGGCGAAGATCCGCGCGATCCCCAACGGCTGCGATGCCACGATCTTCCACCCCCGGCCGCAGGGCGACGCGCGCGCCGCGCTCGGCCTGGACAGCGGCGTGCCGCTGATCGCGTATGTCGGTCGCCTCGTCCCGGAAAAGGGCCTGCGCGAACTGCTCGACGCGACCGCCGCGCTCGCACAGCGCCTGCCCGGGCTGCAGCTGGCGCTGGTCGGCGAGGGTCCGATGCGCGCCGAGCTGGAGGCGAGGATCGCCGCGATGCCGGGGGTGCGCGTGCACCTGCCCGGCGCGCAGGGGCCGCAGGAGGTCGCGCGCTGGATGGCGGCTTCGGACCTGGTCACCCTGCCGAGCTATTCGGAAGGCCATCCCAACGTGCTGGTCGAGGCCCTGGCCTGCGGTCGCCCGGTGGTCGCGACCCCGGTCGGCGGCATCCCGGAAGTGGTCGATACCGACTGCGGCCTCCTGGTCGCGGTGCGCGATGCCGCTGCGCTGGCCGAGGGTCTGGCGGCAGCACTGGGGCGCGGCTGGGACGAAGGCGCGCTGTCGAGGCGCTTCTCGCGTGGCTGGGATGCCGTGGCCGCCGACACCCTGCGGGCGTGCGAGGAAGCGGTGACGGCATCGAAACGCTGACCGCGCGACGCAGCGTGGCATGAGTCCGGCGTTTTCGACGTTGGATACCGACCGAGCAGGCAACGACAGAACAGGGGCCGTACCGACGTGTGTGGAATCGCGGGATTCAGCGGGGCCGACGTGCACCCGGACGAGGCGCACCCGCTGCTGCGGCGGATGATCCACACGCTGGCGCATCGCGGACCGGACGGCTTCGGCTTCCACGCCGCCGACGGCGTCGGCCTGGCGCATGCACGGCTGTCGATCATCGACCTGAGTACCGGCGACCAGCCGATCCACAATCCGTCGCGCACGGTCTGGACGGTGTTCAACGGCGAAATCTTCAACTACGTGGAACTGCGCCGCGAACTCGAAGCGGAGGGGCGCGTCTTCTACACGCAGTCCGATACCGAAGTGATCGTGCATCTGTACGACCGCGACGGCGACGACTTCGTGCAGCACCTCAACGGCCAGTTCGCGATCGCGCTGTGGGACGCGACCCGCCACCGCCTGCTGCTGGCACGCGACCGCGCCGGCATCCGTCCGCTGTACCTCGCCCGCGAGGCCGGCCGGCTGTGGTTCGCCTCGGAACCCAAGGCGCTGCTGGCGGCCCTGCCGCAGTGCGCGGTGCTGGACCCGCGCGGACTGGCCGAAACCTTCGCCACCTGGTCGCCGATCGAGCCGCACACGGTCTATCGCGGCATCGAGAGCCTGCCGCCCGGGCACCTGCTGGTACGCGAGGCCGACGGCCGCGAAACCCTGCGGCGCTGGTGGGACTGGACCTTCCCCGACGAGGCCGAGACCTCGCCGTCGCGCTTCCCGATGGATGTCGAGACGGCGACCGCCGAGCTGCGCGCGCTGCTGATCGATGCCGTGCGCCTGCAGCTGCGCGCCGACGTGCCGGTCGGTGCGTACCTGAGCGGCGGCCTGGATTCGTCGGGCATCGTCGCGATGATCCGCGGGTTCACCGACACCCCGGTGCGCACGTTCTCGGTGGCGTTCGAGGACGGCGAGTTCGACGAAAGCGAACACCAGATGGCGATGGTGCGCCATCTCGGCACCGACCACACCACGCTGCGCTGCACGCGCCGCGACATCGGCGAGGCTTTCCCGCGCCTCGTCCGCCACACCGAAACCCCGGTGCTGCGCACCGCGCCGGTGCCGCTGATGCTGCTGGCCGGCAGCGTGCGCGAACACGGCTACAAGGTCGTGCTGACCGGTGAAGGCGCCGACGAGGTGTTCGGCGGCTACGACCTGTTCAAGGAAGCGAAGATCCGCCGCTTCTGGGCGCGGCAGCCGGACTCGCGCCTGCGGCCGCGCCTGCTCGAACGCCTGTACGGCTACCTGCCGAATTCGCCGGTACGCAACCCCGCATTCGCCCAGACCTTCTTCGGCCAGGGCATGCAGCACCTGCATCGCCCGGTGTTCGCGCATGTGCCGCGCTGGACCACGTCGCAACGCGCGCTCGGCCTGCTCTCGCCCGAAATGCGCGCTGAAGTCGGCGCCTTCGACCCGCTCGACGCCTTCGAAGCGACGCTGCCGGCAGACATCGCGCGCTGGTCGCCGCTGGCGCGCGACCAGTACGTCGAGGCCAAGTCGCTGCTCTCGGGCTACCTGCTGTCCTCGCAGGGCGACCGCGTGGCGATGGCGCACTCGATCGAAGGCCGCGTGCCCTACCTCGACCATCGCGTCATCGAATTCGCCAACCGCCTGCCGCCGAGCTGGAAGATCCGCGGCATGACCGAGAAATGGCTGCTGCGCCGCGCGCTGCGCGAGCTCCTGCCGGACGACATCCTGCAGCGCACCAAGCAACCGTACCGCGCGCCGGACAGCGCCAGCTTCTTCTTCGACGGCCAGCCGCTGGATTACGTCGCCGACCTGATGAGCGAAGCCAGCCTGCGCGAGGCGGGCTATTTCGACGCCGCCGCCGTCGGCAGGCTGTTCGACAAGTGCCGCGCCGGCCGCGCCACCGGCTTCGCCGACAACCAGGCCTTCGTCGGCGTGCTGTCGACGATGCTGGTCCACCGCAACCTGCGCGACGCCTCCGGCGCCGCCGCGCGCCACTGATCACACGGATACGCCAGCTCAATGCACTGGAAACTGAAAGGACTGCTGCAGAAGACCCTGGGCGTGCTGCCTGCCGGCGAAACCCTGCACTACCGACTGCAGCGCCATCTCGGCGGCATGCGCAACCCGCGCCGCGAGATCGGCCTGAAGATCGACGACTGGGAAGGCATGGTGAAGCAGCTGCACGGCGTCGGCGCGCGCATTCCCGGCGCGCGGCTGATGGAGATCGGCAGCGGCTGGTATCCGGCGCTGCCGCTGGCCTGCCACCTGGTCGGCGCCGCGCGCGTGCACACGGTCGACCTGAACCGACTGCTCAAGCCCGATCTGATGCGCCTGTGCATCGCGATGCTCGGCGAGCAGCTGCCGCGCCTGGCCGCCACCTGCGACGTGGAGCTCGCCGAGGTCGAAGCCCGCTACGCGCGCCTGCGCGAGGCTGCGAACCACAGCGACGCCCCCGGCACGATCAGCGGCGGCGTCATCGACTACCGCGCGCCGGCCGACGCCGCCGCATCCGGGCTGCCGGACGGTTCGATCGACATCGTGTTTTCCAACAGCGTGCTCGAACACGTGCCGCCGGACGCCATCGCGCGCATCCACCGCGCCACCCGCAGCCTCGTCCGGCCCGGCGGCTGGATCTTCCACTCGGTGAACTGCGGCGACCACTACGCCTACGCCGACCGCAGCATCCACCAGCTCAACTACCTGCAGTTCTCCGACGCGCAGTGGGCGTTCTGGAACAACCGCTTCCTCTACCAGAACCGCCTGCGCGCGCACCAGCTCGTGGACGGCGCCCGCGACGCCGGCTTCGACATCGTCCTCGACACCTCGCACGCCCGGCCGCAGCGCCTGCAGCAGCTGCAGGCGATGGCCATCGCCGAGCAGTTCCGGCACATCGCCCCGGAAAAGCTGTGCATCACCACGGTGGACTTCATCGGGCGGAATCCGGGGGCGTGACCGGACACAGCCTCGCGGACCGGCTGATGCTGTCATCCCGGGCCACAGGCGAGGAACCTGTTGTTTCCTGCAGCTGAGTCCCGCTACCGAGGAAAAGCAGGTCCCTCGCCTGCGGCTCGGGATGACACTTCAACGCGGCGCGAACCTCAGCGCGCCGGACGGATCCGCAGCAGCTTGCCCTGCTCCGCGTCCACCAGCAGGTAGATCGCGCCGTCCGGGCCTTCGCGCACGTCGCGGATGCGGTCCTGGCGCGCGGCGAGCAGGCGTTCCTCGTGCACGACGCGGTCGCCGTCGAGTTCCAGGCGGATCAGCGCGGTCTTCGCCAGCGAGCCCAGCAGCAGGTTGCCCTTCCACTCGGGAATCGCCTTGCCGCTGTAGAACAGCATGCCGCTGAGCCCGGGCGAGACCTCCCAGACGTGGTGCGGCTGTTCCATGCCCGGCGCCTCGCGGCCGGTGGAGCCCTTGATCGGCTCGCCGCTGTAGTCGACGCCATGCGTGATCACCGGCCAGCCGTAGTTGCGGCCGGCCTCGGGGATGTTCAGTTCGTCGCCGCCCATCGGCCCGTGCTCGCTGGTCCACAGCTTGCGCGTGACCGGATGCAACGCGGCGCCCTGCATGTTGCGATGGCCGATCGACCAGATCTCGGGCCGCGCGCCCTCGCGCTTCACGAACGGGTTGTCCTCGGGGATGCGTCCGTCCGGCCAGATCCGCACCAGCTTGCCCTGCAGCGTGTCCAGCGACTGCACCGCGCTGTCGACGCGGTTGTCGCCCTGGGTGACGAACAGATGACCCTGGTCGTCGAACACCAGCCGCGAACCGACGTGGGTGCCGCTGGAGAGCTTGGGTTCCTGGCGGTAGACCACTTCGACATCCGTGAGGGCATCGCCTTCGAGCCTGCCGCGCGCCACCGCCGTGCCGCACTTGTTGCCGCGCAGGTTCGGCTCGGCGAACGACACGTAGACCAGCCTGTCCTCGGCGAAGGTCGGGGAGAGCACGACATCGAGCAGGCCGGCCTGGCCGTCGACATAGATCTCCGGCAGCCCGCCGATCGGCGCGGACACCGTGCCGTCGGCCGCGATCCGGCGCAGGCGGCCGGGCCGCTCGGTCACCAGCATGTCGCCGTCGGGCAGGATCGCCAGCCCCCAGGGATGCTCGAGGCCCGTCACCAGTTCGCTGACCTCGATGCGCGTCTTTTCCGTGGCCTCGGCGACCGGGGCGGCATCGGGCGCGGCCTTGGGCGGCTCGCTCGGCGGCGTGGGCGCATCGGGCGCGCCGCAGGCCGACAGCCCGAGGGCCAGCGCGAGGGCGGGCACGAGGATGGAGAGGGGGCGTCGCGGTGCGCCGCGGAGGCGCGGGACGGCATCGGACTTCACGATCATGGGCTGCGCTATCGATGCGATGGGTGGCGCGTTATCCTACCGGACGGTTCGCGGCATCGACCCGCACCGCCTCCGCTTCGCCCCATTCCGCACACCTCCGCACACACCCGGCCCCTACGCCATCGACGCGCCCCGGATTGGCCGTCGCCGGGCCTTTATTGCGTACAGAACCATCGACCAGGGGACTCCGCATGTCGCATCGCCAGACCATCAAACGCTACATCCTCAAGAATTTCCTCTTTTCGGACGACGAGACCGCCATCGGCGACCAGGATTCCCTGGTGCGCGGCGGCGTGCTCGATTCCACCGGCATCTACGAACTGATCATGTTCGTGGAAGAAGAATTCAAGCTCTCCATCGCGCCGGAGGAAATGGTGCCCGAGAACTTCGACACCCTCGAATCGATGGATGCCTTCATCCAGCGCAAGCTCGCTGGCTGATTCCAACGCCATGACGTCGGTTCCCGCCCGCGTCGCCGCGATCGCAGCGCGCCATCCCGGCCGGACCGCGATCGTCGGCGACGACCGCCGCATCGATTACGCCGGTTTCTGGCGCGAGGCGCAGGCATTCGCCCACGCGCTGCGCGCGCGCGGACTGCAGCCGGGCGAGCGCGTGGCGATCCTGCTGCCGAACCGCATCGAAGCCGCCGTCGCCTGTTATGGCGCGTGGCTGGCCGGCGGCATCGCGGTGCCGCTCAATGCGCAGGCCCGCGAGCGCGATTTCCTCGCCTGGCTGGCGCATTGCGATGCCCGCCACGCCGTGTTCGAAACGCGGCACGGCGATGCGGTCGCGGCGATCGACGCCAGCGATGCGACACGCGCGCAGCCGATCGAACGCTGGGCGATCGATGGCGACCATCCGCTGGCCGATGCCGCCGCATCGAATGCCGATGCGCCTGCATTCGATCCGACGCGCATCGCGGGCGACGATATCGCCTTGATCCTCTACACCTCCGGCACCACCGGCGCGCCGAAGGGCGTCACGCTCAGCCATGGCAACCTGCTCGCGAACGCCGATGCGGTGCTGCGCTACCTGGCGCTGGACGAACGCGACAGCGTGCTGTCGATCCTCGCCTTCTACTACGCCTACGGCGCGTCCGTGCTGCACACCCACCTGATGTCCGGCGGCTGCGTGGTGCTGGCGCAGAACCTGCTGTTCCCGCACCTGCTGATGGACACGATCGCCCGCGAGCGCATCACCGGATTCTCCGGCGTGCCCTCGACGTTCGCGCTGCTGCTCGAACGGGTGAAGCTGGCGGACTACGACCTCTCTTCGCTGCGCTACCTCACCCAGGCCGGCGGCGCCATGAGTCCCGTGCTCACCCGACGTCTCCGCGCGGCGCTGCCGCATGCGCGCCTCTTCGTCATGTACGGCCAGACCGAGGCGACTTCGCGGCTGACGTATCTCCCGCCGGAGCGCCTGGACGAGAAGCTCGGCGCGGCCGGCATCCCCGTCGACGGCGTCGAGCTGCGCATCGTCCGCGAAGATGGCCACGACGCCGATATCGGCGAGACCGGCGAAGTGCGCGTGCGCGGCGCGAACGTGATGCGCGGCTACTGGAAGAACGACGACGCCACCGCCGCCGTGCTGGTCGACGGCTGGCTGCGTACCGGCGACCTCGGTCATCTCGATGCAGACGGCGTGCTGTGGCTCGCCGGTCGTCGCAGCGACATGATCAAGACCGGCGCGCACCGCGTGCATCCGGGCGACATCGAGGACGTCATCGCCGAAATCCCCGGCGTGAGCGAAGTCGCGGTGGTCGGCATCGACGACAGCGTGCTGGGCCAGGTCATCAAGGCCTTCGTGGTCGCACCGGGCCTGCCGCCGAACAGCGGCAACCACATCAAGGCCTACTGCCGCGAACGCCTGGCCACCTACAAGATCCCGCGCGACATCGCCTTCGTCGCCGCGCTCCCGCGCACCGCCTCCGGCAAGATCCGCCGCGCCGCCCTCCTGGCCGCCCCCTTGGAATCCGACACCACCTCATGAACGCCTCCGTACACGCGCCACTGGACTGGACCGTCCTCGACCTCGACTACGCTGCAGAAGCCGAACGCATCGCCGCGCGGCTGCGCGACATCACCGCGCGCCAGCTGCGCCGACGCGGCCTGGTGGTCGCGATCTCCGGCGGCATCGACAGTTCGGCGAGCGTCGCGCTCGCCGTGCGCGCGCTGGGCCCGGAGCGCGTGTTCGGCCTGATCCTGCCCGAGCGCGATTCGTCCGACGACAGCGCCGCGCGCGCGACGATCCTCGCCCAGCATCTCGGCATCCGCACCGAGACCGTCGACATCGCGCCCGCGCTGGAGGCCATCGGCTGCTACCGCGCCCGCGATGCCGCGGTGCGCAACACCATCCCCGAATACGGCGACGGCTGGAAGTTCAAGATCGTCATCGACGGCGGCCTGCAGGGCCGCTTCAACCGCTTCCGCCTGATCGCCGAAGCGCCCGACGGCACGCCGCACGACCGCGACCTCGCGCTGGCCGACTACCTGACCATCGTCGCCGCGACCAACTTCAAGCAGCGCATCCGCAAGACGCTCGAATACTTCCACGCCGATCGCCTCAACTACGGCGTGGTCGGCACGCCGAACCGGCTGGAGTACGACCAGGGCTTCTTCGTGAAGAACGGCGACGGCTCGGCGGACGTCAAGCCCATCGCGCACCTGTACAAGTCGCAGGTCTACGGCATGGCGCGCCACCTCGGCCTGCCCGAGCGCGTCTGCGCGGCAGTGCCGACCACCGACACCTACAGCCTCGCGCAGGGCCAGGACGAGTTCTACTTCGCCCTGCCCTACCGGCAGATGGATCTCGCCCTCTACGCGCTCAACCACGACTACCCGGCCGCCGAGCTGGCCCGCGTGCTGGAGATCGAAGAAGTGCAGGCACACGCGATCTACGAAGACATCCGCAACAAGCGTCGCACCACGCAGTACATGCACCTCGCACCGGTCCTCGCGGTCGACGTCCCCGAAATCCACGCGTGAGCGACGCGACGACGCCCGCGCGGCAGCCCGTGGTCCCGCAATACGCGGCGCGCGATGGCGACGCCGCGCGCGATCGCGATGCGGTGCTGGCCGTCTGGCGCGGCAATCTCGGCCAGGACGCGCGCATGGCCGCGAAATACGACTGGTTCTACCTGGGCGCGCCGGCCGGCAGGCCGGTCATGCAGCTGCTGGTGCATGCCGGGAGCGATGCGCCGGTGGGCGCGTGTTCGGCCGGGCGTCGACGCATGCTGCGCGAGGGTCGGGAGATCCGCGCCGGGGTGCTGGTCGATCTCGCGGTGACGCCGGAACACCGCAGCCTGGGCCCGGCGCTGATCCTGCAGCAGGGGCTGTTCGCGGCCGGTCGTCGCGAACTCGACCAGCTCTACGGCTTTCCGAATCCGAAGGCGGCACCTGTCTTCAAGCGCATCGGTTATCGCAAGCTCGGCGAGATGGTGCGCCATGCCCGCGTCGTGCGTCATGCGCCCTACGTGCGGCGCCGCGCGCCGGCCCTGCCCGCGGCGCTCGCCGACGCCCTTGGCGCGTTCTTCGACCTCGGCACGGCCCTGCGCGATCGACTGCGCATCCGCGGCGCCGGCGCGCTGCGCGCGACCTGGTGCGATCGCGCGCCCGACATCGATGCGCTGTGGTCGGCCTCGCCGAAGCCCGCCGCGCTCACCGCGATCCGCGATGCCGCGCACCTGCGCTGGCGGTTCGACGAAGCCCCGACCGATGCCGCGCTTCCGCCGTTCCGCCACCTGCTGCTGCACGATGCGCGCGGCGACGCCGCCTGGTTCGCCACACGCGCGGAAAACGCCACGCGCACGCTGCACGTGCACGACGCCTGGACGCGCGACGGTGGTGCGACGCCCTCGCCCGTGATCCTGCTGGCCTTGCTGCAAGCCGCGCGCAAGGCCGGTTTCGCGGTGGTCTCCGTGGAGCTGGCGACCAGCGAGGGGCGCCTGCAGCCATGGCGCGCGCTCGGGTTCGAAGCGCGCAGCCGACGACCTGTGTTCGGCACCGATTTCCGTGAAGGCGCGGACGGCGACGCCGACCTGCACCTGACCTCGGCCGACGAGGACGAGTGATCCATGGCCATTGCCCCCCCTTGCAAAAGGGGGCACTCGACATCGCACGTCAGGCGAGACGACGCGTCTCGCGGCGAAACAGGTACCAGGCGAGGCGCCCGGGCCGGAAACGGCCATCGGGACCAGCGACCGTGTCGGTTTCGTAGCCCGTGCGGCCGAGCAGCCACGACAGTTGCGATCCCACGGGATTGAGCACCGGCACGCTGGTGAACAGCAGTTCGTAGCCGGCGTCGCGCGCGCGCTGCGCGATCGCCTCGTCAAAGGAACCGTGCGGAAACGACATGGTGGCGCAAGGCGTCGCGGCCAGGCCTTCGGGCAGATCGAGCATCCGCGCCATCGCCTCCCGCGCGCCGCCCAGTTCATTGTCGAGGTCGTCGGCACGCTTCATCGCGACATGGCTCTTGCCGTGCAGGCCAAGCTCGACGCCGCCCGCGCGCAGGCGATGCAGGTCGGCGATATCGACCATGTGCCGCAGCCCATCGTCGAGCGCGGACGCATGCGCCGCGACCACGGCCTGGCGCGTCGCCGTCGGCATGCGCTCGATCTGCGCGATGAGTTCGCGCAGGCAGGCGATGCCCTCGCGCGCCGGACGCGTGCCGCCGTGCGCGACCACCGTCTCGGCGAAGGCGTCGACCGCGAGCCGTCCCGCGCGCCACGCGGCGATCGTGCGTTCCTGCCAGAACGGCTGGCGCGCGCCCACGGCGTCGGCGGCGACGAACATCACCGCCGGCAGGCCTGACCGCTGCAGGGCCGGCAATGCGTAATCGACATTGTCCAGCCAGCCGTCGTCGAAGCTGATCAGCAACGCGCGCGGCGGCAGGCGCGTGCCGTCGCGGCGCGCGCGCAGGACCTGTTCCAGCGAGACGACGTTGTAGTGGCGGGCGAAGAAGGCGAGCGATGCGACGAACAGGGATTCGTCGAGCGTGTAGTCGGGATCGCAGGTCGCCCAGCGCGGATCGCCGGGCCGCAGCGTGCGGTGGAACATCACCACCGTTAGACTATCGGCGTTGCGCAGGCGGTGGTACAGGCCCAGCGCACCGCTGGCGTACAAGCCGCTGAACAAGCCGTCATACACGTATTTCCTGGCGAATCCCCTGAGCATGCGCGCGACCGAAATTTCCGCCGGAGTCTCGGCGATTATACCGACATACAACCGGCGCGAGCTGGTGCAGCGCGCCATCGATTCGGTGCTGGCGCAGACGCATGCGGTGGACGAGATCATCATCGTCGACGACGGCTCCACGGACGGCACCGGCGAGGCGCTCCAGGCGCGCTACGGCGACCGGATCCGCTACCACTGGCAGCCCAATGCCGGTGTGTCCGCAGCGCGCAACACCGGCATGTCGATCGCCACCGGCCGCTATTTCGCCCTGCTCGACAGCGACGACCTGTGGCACCCGGAAAAGACCGCGCGCCAGTGCGAGTGGCTCGATGCGCATCCGGATTTCGGCCTGGTGCTGTGCGACGTGGTGCGGGTGGACGATGCCGGCCAGCCCTACGACGTGTTCGTGCGCCGCGATGTGCTGCGCGAGGACGGCTGGGCGCTGCGCTGGCTGCTGCTCAACCCATCGCTGGTCCCGGCCTCGGCGATGTTCCGCCGTGAAGTGTTCGAGACCTGCGGCGGCTTCGATGTGAGCCTGCGCACGGCCGAGGACATCGACTTCCATCTGCGCGTGGCCCGGCACTGGAAGATCGGCGTGGTCGAAGCATCGCTGGTCGATGCGCTGCGCGGACAGGACACCGGGCTCTCAGCGGAAGCCACCACCTACGACGATTACGTCAAGGTGGTCGAGCGCGCGGTGGCCGATGCGGCGGACAGCGTGGACGAGGACATTCGCCGCGAAGCGCTGGCGGTGACCTATGCACGCAATGCGCGCGGGATGCTGATCCGTCGTCGCTGGCGCGATGCCCTGCGCTTGTGGCGCGCGGCTCGCGCGCACGCATCGATGGACGAATCGCGGCGCATGGTGCGCGAACTGGTGCCCTTCGCGGCACGACGCCTGCTGCACAGCGCACTGCGCCGGAACTGACGGGTAGGCCACGCACCGCGCGCGTTACGTGCGCGCGGCGAGGTCCCGCGCAAGGATGCTCAGCGCGCGCCGCGCCCGAACAGCACCACTTCCACGGTCTGCAACATGATCATCAGGTCGAAGACCAGGCCGTGGTTCTTCACGTAGAACAGGTCGAACTTCAGCTTCTCGTTCGCGTCGCGCACCGAGGCGCCATACGGATAGCGCAGCTGCGCCCAGCCGGTGAGGCCGGGCTTCACCGAGTGGCGCACGTCGTAGTAGCGGATCTCGCTGGCCAGCATCTCGACGAACTGCGGACGCTCCGGGCGCGGACCGACGAAGCTCATCTCGCCCTTCAGCACCAGGAACAGCTGCGGCAGTTCGTCCAGCCGGGTCTTGCGGATGAACTTGCCCACGCGGGTGCTGCGGTCGTCGTTCTGCGTGGCCCAGCGCGCCACGCCGTCGCCTTCGGCGTCGACGCGCATGCTGCGGAACTTGATCATTTCGAAGTGCCGACCGTGCTCGCCGACCCGGACCTGGCGGTAGATCACCGGCCCCTTCGACTCCAGCTTCACCGCCAGCGCGGTGAGCAGCATCGCCGGCCAGGCGACGAGCAGCAGCACGCCGGCCGCGAGCAGGTCGAAGAAGCGCTTGGTGAGGCGGCGCGGCGTCGAGTAATCGAAGCCACCGGAGAACACGAGCCACGAAGGATCGACGATGTTGAGCTGGACCATGCCGGCCTCGCGCTCGAAGAAGGTCGACAGGTCGGTGACCTTCACGCCCAGCTGCACGCAGGCCAGCATCTGCGCCATCGGCATGCCGCCGCGGCGTTCGTCCGGCGCGATCACGATCTCGTCGACGTTGAGGCGATCCGACAGCGCGCACAGCGGCTCGTCGGTCTGGATCAGGGACGACGCATCCACAACCACGGGCTGGCCGGGCGCCGGCACGAATCCCAGGACGTTGAAGGACTGGCGATCGCTCTTGCGGCGCAGGCGGGTGTTGATCAGGTTGGCGTTGTTGCCCGCGCCGTAGACCAGGACCCGTTTCTTCAGGGCCTGCGCGCTGGACAGGCGCGCGACGACCCCGCGCACCAGGAAGATGCCGACCACGCCCATCGCCAGGGCGATGGCGAGCACGCCGCGACCGATGTAGGCCATCGGTGCCACGTAGTACACCACCAGCAGGGCCACGCCGCCGAGCGCGAACGACAGGAGCACGCGCAGGATGAGGTCGAGCAGGCTGTGGCGGACGTAGGACTGGTACAGCCCGAAGGCGAGCATCGCGCCGGTGATGCTCAGGGCGACGAGCAGCGCGCGGGGGGCGATGCCTTCGATGAAGTGCGCCAACCCTGCGGGATCGGCATGGAATCGCAGGCGCGCGGCCAGCATCACGGCCAGCATCAGCACGCCCAGCTCGACCGCCCAGAGGGCGCGTATTGCGACTTTCCTGCGACTTGATCGAACCGTCCTCACGCATCCCCCGAACATGTACGACTCGGCGATGCCGGCACCCACGCGCAAAAAGACGCCCGCACCCCATGGCGCCGATTGCGCCGGGATGACCAGGCTGTCCCGCACCTGCCCCCTGTGCCGACTTCACCCGCTTCGCCGGGCTCTGGTGCGTGCTTCGCATGCACCAAGCCTCCCTTTGCCCGGCTTCCCCTTGAACAACGTCACATTTTCCTGAACCCGGACAGGGTTTCAAGGCGCAAGGGCCTGGAAACCGATACCGAAGCGTGACGCTTGCAGGATTCCGGACGTGACACCGGTCGGCATCGTCGTTTTGTTGAATATGTGCAACACCAGACGCCGACGAATCGACCGGTGCGGATCTTCAACTGCGGACGGCGCGATCCCGGCCGTCGCCCTTGGCGCGATACAGCGCAGCATCCGCCCGGCGCAGAAGGGCCTCGACATCGTCCCCGGGCAGGCCTTCGCTGACGCCCAGGCTGATGGTGACCCGCTCGTCGGCCGCGAAACCGTCGAAGCGGGCATCGGCGACAAGCGCACGCAGGCGTTCGGCCAGCGCGAAGGCCGCGTCCGCACCGCAGGCGGGCAGCACGATCAGGAACTCCTCGCCCCCCATCCGCCCCAGCCGGGCGTTCGCGGGGAGCGCCTGGCCGACGATGTCGGCGATCGACCGCAGCACGCGGTCGCCCCCGTGGTGGCCATGGACATCGTTGATGCGCTTGAAATGGTCGACATCGAACGCGACCACGGCCAGCGCGCGCCCGTCGCGCAGGGCAGCGACCTCGCGTTCCAGGCGTTCGAGGATGCTGCGCCGGTTCGGCATGCCGGTCAGTTCGTCGGTCATGGCCAGCCGGCGCAGATGGAGTCCACGCCGGACCTGCAGGATCGCCATCGCCGCAAGCAGCACCACCAGCGCCGTGCCGAGCAGGATGGTCAGCCGCTGCAGCGCGCGCATGCGCTCGGCGTTGCGCAGGGCCTCGCCGCGGTGCGCGTTCTCGATCAGCAGTTCGCGGTTTTCCTGCTCTTTCTTCGCCGTGTCGAACTGTACCCGCAATCGCGACCCCTGCTCCTCGCGCGCGCGGGCTTCGAGGATTTCCTGGGTCGTGCGGTACGCCTTGAGCGCGTCGTAGGCCTTGCGCCAGTCGCCGGCATCGGCATGGATGTCGGCCTGCGATTCGTAGACCTGGGCGAGCAGGCGCGGATTGTTCCGATCGTGGAAATACCGTTCGGCGATCGCGAGGTCGGCGAGCGCATCGCGCGAGCGCCCCAGCGCATGCAGGGTGCTCGCGCGCGCGATGCGGACGCGCGCGACGCTCTCGTCGCTGCCGGCGGCACGGAAACGGGCGATCGCGCTGTCCATCAGCGGCAAGGCGTCTTCCGGGCGCCCCTGCTTCGCCAGCACCAGGCCGATCGAACGCTCGCCCTCGGCCACGCCCGCCGGGTTGCCCAGTTCGAGGTCGATCGCCATGGCGCGTCGGAAATCGGGCAGCGCTTCGTCCAGCCGCCCCTTCTGCACGTTGGCGCTGGCGATGTTGAACAGCATCGTCGCCACTTCGCTGCGCTGCCCGGCCACCTCGTTGTCCTTCAGCAACTGGCGGTAGTAGCCGATGGCCTTGTCGAACTCGGCGACGTTGGTGTCGCTGTAGACATTCGCGATCGCATTGAGCGCGTACTGCTGGCCCTCCTTCCGGCCCAGGTCGCGGTTCAGCGCGTAGGCACGGTCGAGGTCGGCGATCGCCTCGTCGTAGCGGCCGTGGTAGTGCCGGCTCTCGCCACGCATCGCCAGCGCATCGGCCAGCGCGGCCTTGTCGCTGGCCCGTTCCGCCGCGGCGACGGCGTTCTCGTGCACCAGCGCAGCCTCGTGGCTCTTGCCCAGGCGCTCCAGGGCGTAGCCACGGCAGCCGAGGAAGCGCGCCACGCCGCGCATGTCGCCGACCGCGCGCGAGGCCTGCTCGCCGTCATCGGCCAGGGGCAGGGCCGCCTGCGGGTCGATGTCCGCAGTGATCTCGCAGACGGCCGCCTCGGCACGGCGGACGAGCGCCTGGGCACCAGCGCGATCAGCGACCGTCACCGCATGCTGGGCGAGGGACAGGGCCTCCTGCGGATTCCCGAGCTGCACCGCTTCGGCGCGGGACAGCAGGGTCAGCACCTCATTGTTCGCGCGCGCGTGCTGTGCCCGTGCCGGTGCGGCGAGAACGGCCACCAGGCACGCGGCGAGGCACAGCGCGTTCATGCGGATGCGCCGGGCGGTCTCGGGACGACGGGATGCCGCCCGGACAGCCGCCACCGGGCGCGGCGAGCGTCCAGGCGCCTGTTGACGGGTCATGGATTCCGCCCCCCTGCGGAAGATGTGGTCCATCCGGGTGGTTGCCGCGAGGCACCACCGGACGGGCGCGCATTGTAGGGGCAGGCCCACGGGAAGTGCGGACCGTCCATCGCGCTGCCATTGGACACGCATCGAGCGCCCCGCCATCGACAAGCCCCCCTGCCGTGACATCCCGACCCATCTTGCACCCGATGGCGCCCTGCGCACAGGTCAGGCGACGCCCATCGGACGGCCGGCAACCGCCCTGCTGCACGGCGACTTTCCGACGAGCGGTCAGCCTGCCGGGTGCGTCCGGGATCCGCTCCGGGCAGACCGCCCGGGAGACCGACATCCCGCAGGGTCCGCACAATGCCCCCGGGTCCGGGCGCCCCTGGGGCAGCCAGTGCCTGCCATGACCGGTCTCGCCGGTCGGGACGCCTGCTCACGCGCCTGGAACACCTGCCCGGGCTGCCAGCGCGGCAGGCGCATCATGATGTGCATCTCGACGCGGGGATGCCGCAGGTCTCGCGGACGTCGCCGACCTGTCGTCGCCAGCACTGCACGCTCAGCGCGTGCCGCGTGAGGGCAGCCGCAGCACGGACGATCCCGCGGGGACCGACGGCACATCCATCCCGATTCCGCGACGACGATGCGGGCGCCCGACACGCGCGGCCGGATCACCGTGGTTTCGCGAAACGACCGGACGCCACCGCAGGATGGCGTCCGGTGATCTGTCAGCGCAGCCACATCCTCGCGCTGCGCGCCGGCAGGCTGAAGGTGTAATTGCTGCTGCCGATGTTGACCACGCTGCCCGAGCCGAGGGTGTCGGTGTAGTTCGCGTACCACCAGAGCACGCTGTTGTTCATGTTCACCGTTGCATTGACCGTGCTGCCGCACTTGTTGATGCCGACGATGCCCAGGCTGCCGCGGCGGAAGATGATGTGGCAGCTGCCGTGCGAAAGCACCTGCATGTCGTTGCCCTGCACCGCGTTGTGGAAACGGATCATGCCCTTGATGTCGCTGCGGTTGTACGCGTTCACCCAGCGGTTGTCGCCGCTTTCGTTGTTGTCCGAATACACCATCGGCTTGCCGCCGTTGCGTCCGAAGATGTAGGCGTAGGCCAGGGTCTCGTCGACCGGATCCATCAGCGCATAGCGGAAGCCGCTGTTGTTCGGGATGTCGTGGGTCACGGTGAAGGTCAGTGCGCGGTTGCCCTGTAGGGCCTGGCCGTAGGCGGCCGGATCGACCAGGGCGCTCATGCTGCCGCCGAAGCCGAAGGCGTTGCGCAGGCTGGTATGCAGCGGAAAGTCGTAGGCGGCATGGTCGGTGCCCTGGAGGTAGGGCTGCAGGAAGCGATCGTATTCGAGGCTGCCGGCGCCGCCGCCGGTGATGATCTCGCCGAAGACGTAGACGCCGCTCTTGATGTCGGCGGTGAGCACGCTGTTGAGATGGGACATCGGCATGTGCTTGGCGGCGTCGATGCGGAAGCCCTTCACGCCGATCGCCTTGAGCTGGCGCAGGTATTCCTGCTGCTGGCCGATGACCCAGCTGTTCGCCTTCAGGTCCGGCAGGCCGACATCGCCGTTTCCGCCGCACAGGCGCCAGTTCTGCACCTGCCAGACATCGTTGTAGTCGGCGATGCAGCGCTGTTCGCCGAAATCCAGCGCGCTGAGGAAGTTCGACGACAGCGTGCCGAACAGGCGGATGCTGTTGTAATAGGTCGGATTGCCGGCGTAGAGATTGAGGATGCGCGTGCCCGGGTAGTTCAGGTCCGGGCGCTGCGCCGACTCGTTGGCCATGTGGTTCATCAGCACGTCGGCGTACACGTCGATGTTCCGCGCCCGCAGCGCCGAGACCATGCGCTTGAACGCCGCGGTATCGCCCAGCGGATGATGGATCACCCGGTAATCCTGGGGCTGGTAGCGCGCCCACCAGGCGCTGCCTTCGGATTTGTAGGCGGGCGCGACGAGCACGGCGCGATAGCCGGCGGACTGGATCTGCGCGGCGCGCGCTTCGACATCGGCATAGCGCCAGTTGAACGCATGCAGCACGGCATCGGCACGCGCGTTCCCGGACAGCAGGGACGCGCCCGCGAGGGCACACAGCAGCAAGGCGGGGGACGCGGTGGTTCTCGACGGCTTGCGATCGAACGACATCTGGCTTCTCCTGATGCATGGCGTCCCGAAGCGGGACGAAGGTTCCCTGGGCACGGCGCGAGCGCGCCGCACGATGACGACAGACGATGGGTCGACCGGCCCCTGTTCCGGACGTTGGCGTCGCGACACGCGCGAAATGCACGGGATACGCGACGCGTGAGCATGCTAGGAGTGCATCGCGGTGCAGCATGGACAGCTGCATACGTATTCAGATCAGGGCTCGTCGACAGCCGTCACGCCCGCGTCGATTCGAGCCGATTCCGCACACGCGCATGCGATGCCGGCGTGCTTCGCGGAAGCGCTTCAACCAGTGGCGCGGCGCCTCAGCGCGATGGCGCGGCGCGACCGCGCGGCGTGCCCTTGCGGCACGCGTCGGAGCAGTACTTCACGTTGTCCCAGTCGCGCGCCCACTTCTTCCGCCATGCGAACGGGCGTCCGCAGACGGGACAGGTCTTCGTCGGCAGGTCGCGCTTGTCGGGCATGCGTCGGGCGTCCGGGCGAGGGCCGTGCGCTTGCGCTCAGGCCTTGCGCAGGAAGCAGGTCTTCAGCACCAGCCCCTTGATCTTGTCGGAATGGCCTTCGATATGTTCCGCATCGCCATCGACCAGGCGGATCTGCTTGATCACCGTGCCCTGCTTCAGCGGAATGGACGAGCCCTTGACCTTCAGGTCCTTGATGACGACCACCGTGTCGCCTTCCGCGAGCCGGTTGCCGTTGCTGTCGCGAACGACAAGGTCGTCGCCGGCAGGCACTTCGCCCGAGACCGGCCACTCGAAACCGCAGTCGGCGCAGATGAACTGCTCGCCGTCGCGATAGGTGTTGGCCAGGGTGCATTGCGGGCAGGCGGGAACGGCGCTCATCGGAATTCCAGGGGTTCGACAAGGGCGCATTGTCCCGCAGCGGTGACGCGGGCCACAAGCGCGGGAAGCTCAGTCCAGCGCGGGCCAGCCGGAAGGATCCAGCGTGTCGCGATAGGCATGCCACGCGGCATAGGCGAGCCAGGGCATCAGCAGGCCCAGCCCGAGCAGGCCGGTCGCGAACCCGATCGCGGTGAGCACGATGATGATCCCGGCCCACAGCGCCATCACCGCCTTGTTGCGCAGCACCGCGTTCACGCTGGAAATCCCGGCGGTGACCATGTCGACATCGCGGTCGGCGATCATCGGCAGCGAGAACGCGGCGATCGCGAAGGTCAGCGCAGCGAACACCGAGCCGACCAGCGAACCGATCGCGAGGAATTCCCACAGCGCATTCGCGTTGCTTTCGTCGATCGGGAAGAACGCGCCGACCATCATGCCCGCGCGCGACCACAGCAGCACGATCACGCCCTGCACGATCGCGAACACGCCGGCCTGGCCGATCACGCGCCGCGCCAGCACGAAGGAGTCGGCCAGGGTCGGGCGTCGTCCCTGCTGCAGCGCGCGGCTGACGCAGTACAGGCCGACGCAGATCAGCGGCGCGACGAACACGAAGCCCGACAGCAGCGTGGCCAGCAGCGCGAAGCGGCCGAGCGTCCACGCCAGCAGCGAAATGGCCGCGCTGACCAGCACGATGACCGCGCCGAACAGCAGCGACAGCCCCGGCGCCGCGCGCAGATCGCGCCAACCGGCGCGCAGCCAGCGCCACGGTGCGCCCATGTCGAGCGTGGCGCAGGGGACGACGAAGGGACGGGCGTCCTCGGGACGCTGTTCGGTCGGGGTCACGGCATCGTTCCTCTGGCGCTGCGGACCATCACAGCATAGCCAAGGCCTGGAAGCCTGGCGCACCCGCAAGGCGGTTCGACGATGTTGCAGCGCAGCTTGCCCCAACGGCCAATGTCGAGCCGGACAGGCCTGTGGCCCACTGCGCGCACCATCCGCAGGAGGCCCCGTCCATGTCCGCCATGTCGCGTTCCCCGCACGTCCGTCGGCTCGCGTTCGCCCTGCTCTGCGCGCTCGCCGCGCCAGCGACCTGGGCGCAGGTCGAGGTCACCGGCTTCGGCAGCAATCCCGGCAACCTGCGCATGTTCAAGCACGTGCCCAGCGGATTGCCTTCGGGCGCACCGCTCGTCGTCGCCCTGCACGGCTGCGCGCAGTCGGCATCGAGCTACGACAACGAAACCGGCTGGCAGCTGTTCGCCGACCGCTTCCGCTTCGCCCTGCTGCTGCCGCAGCAGCAGTCCGCGAACAACAGCAGCAGCTGCTTCAACTGGTTCGAGAGCGGCGACACCGCGCGCGGCCAGGGCGAGGCGCTGTCGATCAGGCAGATGGTCGACCGCATGATCGCCGACCACGGCATCGCGCCGTCGCGCGTCTACATCACCGGGCTGTCGGCCGGCGGCGCGATGACCGCCGTGATGCTCGCGACCTATCCCGACGTGTTCGCCGGTGGCGCGATCATCGCCGGCCTGCCCTACCGCTGCGCGACGACGCAGAGCGCCGCGTTCTCGTGCATGAACCCGGGCAGCGACCTCTCGCCCGCGCAATGGGGCGACCGGGTGCGCGCGGCCTCGTCGTGGACGGGGCCGTGGCCGATCGTCTCGATCTGGCATGGCGACGCCGACTACACCGTGCGTCCGATGAACCTGACCGAAAGTCTCGAACAGTGGACGAACGTGCACGGCATCGACCAGGTCGCGGACGTCAACGAGACCATCGGCGGCTATCCGCATCGCGTCTATCGCGACGCAGCGGGCGTCGCGCGCGTGGAGACCTGGACGATCACCGGCATGGGCCACGGCACGCCGGTCGATCCGGGCACCGGCGAAACGCAGTGCGGCACCGCAGGCGCATACATCCTCGACGTGAACCTGTGTTCGAGCTATCGCATCGCGCGCTTCTTCGGCCTGGACAACCTCGACGGCGTGCCACCGACCGCAACGATCACCGCACCCGCCAATGGTGCGAGCGTGAGCGGCACCGTGAACATCACCGCCAATGCCAGCGACGACATCGGCGTAGAACGCGTGGAGTTCCTGCTCGACGGCAGCCTGCTCGGCAGTGATGCCAGCGCGCCCTACGCCTTCGTCTGGAACAGCGCGACCACGAGCAATGGCGCGCACGCGCTCGCCGCACGCGCCATCGACCTCGTCGGCAACACGGGCGTGTCGCCGCAGGTCAACGTGACCGTCAGCGGCGGCGGCAGCGGCGGATCGACCACCGTCGACTTCGCGAACGAGGACGCGAACGACGGCTACGTGAAGGCGACCGCGGCCGGCGGCGCGCCCGCGGTCGGCACGCTGGAATCCAGCCTCGGGCTGGCGATCGGTCGCGGCACCGACGGCAAGTTCAACCGCGCGGTGCTGTCGTTCGACACCTCGTCGCTGCCGGATACCGCGACGATCCTCTCGGCCACGCTCACCGTGACCTATCGCAGCGCCTCCGGCGACCCGTGGAGCAACCCGGCCGGCAACAGCCTCGTGATCGATGCGAGGAGCGGCTGCTTCGGCGCCTGCACGATCGAAACGGGCGACTGGGGCGCCGCGACGACAGCATCGACGATCGCGCAGCTCCTGCCCTTCACCGGCGGCACGCAGACCAGCACGCCGTTCTCGGCCTCTGGACTCGCCGCGATCAACCGCAGCGGCCGCACCCAGCTGAAACTGCGGTTCGCGAACCCGCAGACCGCCACCCACTACCTGTGGATCGGCAACGGCGCCACGGCGACGCTCAAGGTGAGCTACCAGCCCTGAGGCGTGCCCTGCGCTGCATCGGCTATGCTCCCGGGACCTGTACGTGCCGGGGGACCGGGATGGGATCTGCAACGATGCGCTGGACGGTGATCGCGGCCGTGGTGGCGCTCGCCTTGCCCGGCTGCAAGCGCGATGGGCCGCCCGACAGCGCCGACGTGGATCGCGCGCTGCGCAAGGCGTTCGAGCATCAGAACGACCGCGGCGGCATCCGCATCAACATGGGTTCCGCAGGCGGGTTCAAGGACATCCGCTTCGACGTACGCCTGCACAGCACCGTCGTGCATGGCTGCACGGGCAAGGACAGGGTCTATGTCTGCGACATCACCTACCGCGCCAGCTTCCCGCCGGTGAAGGACGAGCCCGAAGGCATCCGCACGAAGGCCACGTTCTTCGACGGCCCGGGTGGCTGGCGCCTGATCGAATGACGTCGCTGCCGAGGCCTGCCCTTTCCGTACCGATACCGCATGAAGACCGACCGATGACCGCACGCATCCTGACCGCCCTGCTCGCCCTCGTCCTGCTGCCTGCCGCGCCGGTGGCGAAGGCGCAATCGAACGCCCTGCCCATGCCGCTGGAAAGCGAGGATCCGGAGAAACCGCTGGAGATCATCGCCGACAAGACCTGGACCGGACCGGAGATCCAGATCCAGTCGAAGGACCTGCGTGGCCTGGGCGTGCTCGAGTTCAAGCACGACGCCAGCAAGGGCCCGGTGACGCTGGTGATCGACTACGCCGCGACGCGCCCGGATCCGGATGCCGACAGCGAAGCGCTGATCGACATCGGCATCGAATGCTACGACACGCCGCAGCCGTGCAAGATCCCGGTCAATCTCGGCGTGGTCAGCATCCGCTCCGCCTACATGGGCGAAAGCGTGGCCAACGTCGGCCCGGCGCCACAGGCGGTGTGGGTCGGCCGCGAAGGACACAGCTACACCTTCGCGGATGGCGCCACGGTCTCGGTCAGCCTGGACCTGCAGGATCGCGTGAACCTCGAACCGAAGGCGATCCGCGCGCGGCTCTATTACGGCAATCGCGATGACAAGCCACTGCCCGGCCAGACCACGCGTTTCGGCATCCTGACGAAGATCGCGCTGGTGGTCGGCCTGCTGTTCGCGCTGTTCCTGTGGTGGATGCGTCGCGACTGAGCACGGCCAGCCCCAACACACCCCGGACGGAAGGGATGCCCGGCATTTCGCCGGGCACCGCCTTGCGGCATCAGGCCTGGATCACGGCCCGACGGGACAGCACAGCTTCTGCGATTGCACGGCCGAACGGGTCGGCAGCGGTTCCTGCAGCGCGCTGCGCGCGATCACCGTGACGCCATAGGTCGCGCTGGACAGCGCCAGCGTGACCGAGGGCGGCTGCCAGTCGACCGCACAGTTCGTCTTCAGCGCATTGATCGAGGCGCGCGCGGTGAGCGCGTGCTGCGGATCGCCGTTCGCCAGCCAGTTGGTGGTCGACAGCCCGGCGAAGTACGCGCCGTTGTTCGCGGACGAGAGCGTCAGCGCCTTCTCGGCCAGCGCGCCCTGCGTGCCGTAGCGCTTGCCGAGCCCGCCGGGCAGCGGCAGCAGCGTCTGCGGGTTGGCCAGATGCAGGAACGCATCCTGGCTGAAGACGCCGTTGTAGGTGCCGTTCACCTCGCCGCCGAACAGCAGCGCGCCCGCGCCGACGCCGCCGACCGTGGTCGCCGTGGTGAGATCGCCCGCCCAGCCGATCTCGCGGTCCGCCGTCGCGCCCCAGTGCGTGTGCACGCGCAGCAGGCAGTTGGGCACGAAGCGCGAGAGGTAGACCTGCGAGGCAGCGCCTGCAGCGCTGGTTTCGCCCACGGCGAGGAATTCCGGCGTGCCCGCCGAGGTCTTCACCGGCACCACGTCGTGGTACTGCGCCGTGCCCAGGCCGCGCATGCGCGCGGTGCAGACCACCGCGCCGGTGTTGCCGTTGACCTGCAGCACCGCCGCCTCGCCGGCGATGCGGCCGACGGCGACCAGGTCGCCGGTGGTGCTGGGCGCCACGGGCACGAGTTCGGCGATCGCGTGCAGTTCGAAGTCGCCCGCGATCGAGGCCTGGTAGTCGCGCACCCAGATCGGCGTGCCGTTGACGCGGGTGCGGGCGATGCGCGCGCGATACACCGCCGGCGTGGCGGCGGTGGCCGGCCTGTAGTAGCGCCCCAGTGCGACCAGGTCGCCGGCCGCCGTGCCCGAAGCGGCCGTGCCCGAGCCCGCCTGCAGGATGTCCCAGCCGGTGTTGATCTCGGTGGTATCGCCGTAGGAGAACCGCCACAGCGGCTGGCCGTTGCAGTCGACCTTGGTGACGATGAAACGCGACTGCGGCGCGGCAGGATTGAGCGGGTCGAGGCTGCCGACCACCGCGAAGCCGGTCCCGTCGCGGAATTCGGTCACCTGCGCGGCCTGTTCGGGCTGCTGGCCGGTGTCGTACTGGAAGCGGAAGACCAGCCCCGCGCCGGCAGTCAGGCGCTCGATCAGCATGTTCGTGTTCGGATTCACGCCTCCGGGCGTGGTGGTGCCCACGCTGAGCACGCCGCCGGGGTTGAGGCAGTTGCGGATTTCCCGGGTGCCGCGATGCACATCGCGCTGGGCCGGCAGTCCGGAGACCATCTCCCAGCTCTGTGCGTGCGCGGCCCCCGGGGCGAGCGTCGCCAGCGAGGACAGGGCCAGCGACAGCGGCGCCAGCGCGATCCACGTACGTCTGTATGCGTTCATGCGTCTCTCCTTCGACTCGTGATCCATGAAAGCGATCCATGGCCGGGCCTTCCTTCCCGTGCATCGATACCGACGCGCCGGCCGCTGTTGCGACCTGCGGCCAGGCATGACCGGCCCGTTCCCTGCACCGCTGGCGATCGGCGATCGCCACTGCCGTCAACGCGCCGCACGCATGTCGCCGGCCAGCCCGATGACGGTTTCAGACGCGAAACGTGATGGCAGGCCGCGCTTCGCCGACCGGCGGCATCATTCGCTGCGCGGCGCCGATACGGCCTCCCGGGAAGCCGGCGAAGGCATGGACGCGAGCGGGGCATCGGGTCCGAGGTGCCGACGCAGGAAGCCCGCCACGCCGGTCCAGACCGCTTCGACATCGTCCAGCGTCTCGAAGACGTGGCCCGCATCGCGCACCGTCAGCAGGGTCGGTCTGGTCCCGGCGATGTTGAGCATGCGCACGAGGCGACGGGCGTGCTCGAAATCCACGCGCAGGTCGTCGTCGCCATGCACCAGCATCAGCGGTACGCCCAGTTCGCGGAAACGGTAGGCCGGCGAGCGATCCAGCAGGGCGTCGGCCTCGGTGTCCGGATCGCCGAAGGCACGGACCAGCGCATCGCGTCCGCTCGCCGTGCTGCCGCTGTCGCTGGCGGTGAAGAACAGCAGCAGGTCGGTCAGTCCGGACATCGAGACCACGCAGCGGAACCGCCCGGGCCAGCGCATCGCGGAGACCATCGACGAGTAGCCGCCGTAGCTGGCGCCGACCGCGCAGACGCGCGCGCGATCGATGCCGGGGTCGTCGAGCACGGTCGCCAGCACCGCGTCGATGTCGTCCTCGATCAGCGTGCCCTGCGCGCGCAGCGCGGCGCTGCGGAAGGCGGTGCCGAAGCCGTCGGAGCCGCGGAAGTTCACCTGCAGCACCGCATAGCCCAGCGAGGCCAGGAACTGCACCTCGCGATCGAAGCCGCGCGCATCGCGCACGCCGACCGGGCCGCCGTGCAGCAGCAGCACCAGCGGATGCGGGCCGGCGCCGGACGGGCGCGTCAGGTAGGCCTCGATCGGCGTGCCGTCGCGCGCGACCGCGCGCAGCAGCGTCGACGGCGCGAACGTGCGACCCGCCAGCCAGGGCGCTTCGGCTTCGATGCGCGTGGCGCGCGGCGCACCGGCATCGCCACGGCGATCGGCATGATCGAGGTCGATATGGAACAGGCCACCCGGGTCGTCCGCCGCCTCCACCCACGCGAGCAGGTCGCCGTTGGCGGCGCGGTCGGATGCGACGACGCTGCGCCCGGGGAACATCGACTGCAGCAGCGCGTTGGTCGCCGGCGCAGCGGCATCGAAGTACTCGCTGACCAGATGGCCGTCCTGGTGGTACATCGCGCCGACCGGCTCGCGCGCTCCATCGAGGATCGGCGCGACCACATCGACGCCCGGCCTGCTGAACAGCGTGGACAGGCGACCGGTCGCGGTGTCGAACACCAGCAGGTCGCGCTGCCCGCCATGCTCGCCGACGTGCTCGCCGAGACCGTAGATGCGCGCGCCGTCGAACGACAGGCTGACCGGCGTGAAGGCATCGGCGGCGTGGCGCAGCACTTCGACGTAGTCGCCATCGACGCCGTGCAGCAGCCGTCGCAGGCCGCGCGCTGCATGCGCGCCGATGTCCTTGCCCTCGACCACATCGTCGTTCCCATCGCTCTCGTCGACGGCGGCGACCGCCACGCGCAGGCGCCCGCGGCCATCCGCAAACCAGGCCAGGTCGCCGTCGACACCGCGGTTGAGCTTCGTCGAAGGATCGAAGGCTTCGCGGGTCATCGCATGGCTGTTGTCGATGCGCAGGCGATGCACCAACAGCCGCCCGCGCCGATCCCGCGAGGATACGAGCACGATGTCGTCGCGCTCGGGCAGGATCTCGATCGCCTGCGCGTTCACCCAGCGCTCCAGCATGGCGAAGGCCGGCTCGCCCTCATCCTCGCCCGGCGCGCGGAAGCGGAACACGCGCAGGTGGGCGATGCTGGTGCCGGGCGCGCGGGTCGCGACCACGAAGACATCGCTGCCGGCCCAGCCCATCGTCTCGATCGGGCAACACATGCGCATCAGCGGCGTGGCCTGGCCGCCAGGCAGCGACACCAGTTCGAGGTGGTCGCCCTGCGCGTCGTGCAGCACCTTCACCAGCCGGTCGCCGCGCGGGTTGAGGTCGGCGCGGCTGATGCTTTCGCGGCGCCACAGTTCGCGCACCGGCAGCGGCAGCGCGCCCGCTGCCGGCGGACGACGCACGTCGCTGAGCGCGGTGTGCGGCAGGCCGACCCGCGCCTGCTCGGCGCGGTAGAACGCGGGAAAGGGATCGGGATAGCGACCGGTGTAACGCACGGGAAAGCGCTCGCCCAGTCCGGGATGGGCTTCGTCCAGCCAGTCGATCGCCTGCAGCGCGCGATTCGACAGCTGCACGCGCGGCAGGTCCGACATCACGTCGCGGACGATCAGATCGCCGGGATAGTTCAGCGCGCCCGCCTCGACCCGGAAGCGGTGCTCGGGCCGGTCGTGCAGCAGGTAGCGCAGGCCGTAGAGCGTCGTCAGCCGATGCCAGCGGTACTCGCCCGCAGGCAGCGCATACAGCCGCGCCGTCGCCCCCGCCGGCAGGTTGCGGATCGTCGCGGACTGCACGACCACCGCATCCGCCACGTCATCGCGGAAATGCACCTCGCGCAGCGGCGTGCGCGTATCGACGACGATCGCGACCAGGCCCTCGCCCGGCCCGAGCCGCGGCGTCTCGCCGGGCGGGATTTCGCGGACTTTCGCGACGGCCGCGAAGCACATCGCCAGCCCGATCCACGCGCACAGCAGGCGGGCCGTTGCCGCCATCCGCCTCGAAGCAATCACCGCAACTGGCTGTCCTTGCTGCCGCGCCGGTTGTAGCCGCTGAAGGCGCCGGCTTCGCGATCCTGGGCCTCCTGGCAGGTCACGCACAGGCGCACGCCGGGCACGGCCTTGCGCCGTGCCTCCGGGATCTCGGCGTCGCATTCCTCGCAGCGTTCCAGGCCGGGTCCCTGGGCGAGCTGCCGCCGCACCCGTTCGATGCCATCCTTGATGGTCGCGTCGATCTGGTCCTGCACCGCGCCGTCGCCGGCCCATCCGGTCGCCATGGTCGCCTCCGCCGAGTGTTCACGTACCGGCCGATGATACGCCGGCCGCGGGCGCGCCTCAGCCCCGCGCGCGCATCCGCACCCGGGGGCGCAGGGTCACGCTCAGGCTGTCGCTCATCAGCTGCACTTCCTCGTCCTGGATCATCGCGGTCAGGCGCATGCCGCGCTGCACGTGGGCGAGCATCTCGTCGATCGCCTTCGGGTCGAGGTCGATCACGGTCAGGTTCTCGAAGCGCGCCAGGCCCGCGGCCTGCTTGCTCCACCAGACCTCGGCGGCGTTGCCGCCGTAGTTGACCACCACCACCTTGCGGGCGCGGGCGCAGGTCTTGCGGATGCGGCTTTCGTCGGGCTGGCCGAGGTCGATCCACAGCAGGATGTCGCCGACGTAATCGCGCTGCCAGAGGTCGGGCTCGCTCTCGTCGCTCAGCCCGCGGCCGAATTCCAGGCGTTCGTCGGCATGCAGCGCGAACGCCAGCAGCCGCACCAGCAATCGGATGTCGGTTTCCGACGGGTGCTGGGCCATCGTCAGGTTGTGCTGCGCGTAGTAGTGCCGGTCCATGTCGCTGACCTGCAGCTCGACCTTGACCACGGTGGATTTGGGCGACATGCCGGCGACTCGGGAAAAGGGCGCCGAGTGTAGCCCGCTTTGCTACCCTGCCGGGATGCCGCAGCCCCCAGAAATCCACCGCCTCGACACCCGTCGACTCGACCCCGCGCGCCCCGAAGACCTCGCCGCCGCCGTCGCCCTGCTCCGCGCCGGCCGGCTGGTCGCCGTGCCCACCGAAACCGTGTACGGCCTGGCCGCCGACGCCCGCAACCCCGAGGCCGTGCGCGGCATCTTCGCGGCCAAGGGCCGGCCCGCGAACCACCCTCTGATCGTCCACCTGCCCGATGCCGCGCACCTGTCGCGCTGGGCCGTGGACATCCCCGAGACCGCCTGGCGGCTGGCCGAGGCGTTCTGGCCCGGCCCGCTCACCCTGCTCCTGCCCAAGGCGCCCGACGTCCCCGGCGAAGTGACTGGCGGCCGGCCCAGCATCGGCCTGCGCGTGCCCGCGCACCCGGTGATGCATGCCCTGCTGGTGCGCCTCGACGGCGGCCTGGCCGCGCCGTCGGCCAATCCCTACCAGCGCCTGAGCCCGACCACCGCCGACCAGGTGCTGGCCGGCCTCGACGGCCGCATCGACGCGGTGCTCGATGGCGGTCCCTGCGAGGTCGGGCTGGAATCGACCATCGTCGACCTGACCGGTTGTGCGGCTGGCGATCCGCCGCGCATCGTGCGCGCCGGGCCGATCACCCGCGCGCAGCTCGAAGCCGCGCTCGGCACGCCGGTCGACTTCCCGGGACAGCACACCGTCGCCGTGCCCGGCAACGTCGCGGTGCATTACCGCCCCGGCACGCCGCTGCGCATGTTCGACACCGCCACGCTGCACGCGCAGCTCGACGCCCTGCCCGACGACGCACGCATCGCGCTGGCGCACACCAGCGACGGCCTGCCGACCTCACGCGGCGTGATCGCCACCTTGCGCCTGCCCGCCGACAAGCCCGGTTTCGCACGCGGACTCTACGCCGCGCTGCACGCGCTCGATGGCGCCGGCGCCGACGCGATCTGGCTGGAACGCCCGCCCGAAGGCGAAGACTGGCGCGACGTGCACGACCGCCTGTCGCGCGCAGTCAGCGGCTGAGCCAGCTAAACAGCATCGAGAGTGTTCGACTTCCGCTGGTTTTGATCTTGATCTACCGGGGCCCCTGGTTGCGACGGGCTTCGCGGATCAGGCCCGCAGGGCGCGCGGCAGGACGCCGCGCGTTTTTCGACAAGACACGGACGTCTTGTCGAAAAACCCCGCGAAGCCCGTGGACCCGGCGCACAGCGCCGGGCGCAACCGACGGGGTGTGCTTTCTTTGGGCCACTCTTTCTTTGCACAAGCAAAGAAAGGTGGCTCGCTCGCGACAGCGAGCGAAACACAGGACGAGCCGAAAATCCTTCCGGTTGTTTTGAAGACGCAACAAGCAGGTCCCTCGCCTTAGGCTCGGGATGACAAAGAAGGATTCACCAGCCTCACTCGATGATCCATCGAGGAAAAATTCGGCGATGCCTCAGGGTTGAGTACGGCGACACCCCACGTTCAACCCTGCAGCGCACGCATCACGTTCGGCATGATCCAGCCGCTGCCGAATCCCGGCGGCTGCTTCAGGCGGCGCCGCAGGTTCTCGCTGACGCGATGGCGGATCAGCGGCGTGATCCGGAACTGGCGCGGGACCTGCCTCGACTGCAGCTCGGCGCGCTGCGCGGCCAGCGATTTCGCCGCAGTCGGGAAGCCCTGGTCGATGAACGGTGCGGCGAAGATCTCGGTGCGGTTCGCAGTGTCGCCCGCGCTGGTGCGGCTGTAGAACGGCAGGAAACGACCGGCGACGCTGGTCAGCCCTTGGTAGTCGCCGACGAACAGGCCGTTGGCCACCGGCGCCAGCGTCATCTCGAACGGTTCGGCGACGCGCGCCTCGGTCCAAGTCGCGCCATGATCGAACGAGCGCGCCAGCCAGTAGTCCGTGGGCAGGCCGGTCGTGACGGTATTGCTGCGGAAGTCGTAGTAGCTGACGCCGAGCACGCCGTCGCGGGTGACGTGCACGCTCGGCGTGAACGCGGACACGTTCGGCGCGGCGTTCACCCGGGTCGGCGCCGACCAGCTCACGCCGCCGTCGCTGGAACGCGAGATCGCGATGGCGTCGATGGCGCCGCCGCTGAAGCGCGAATCCTGCCAGACGATGTAGGCGTCGCCGTTCGGCGCTGCGGCGATCGACGGCACGATCGAGCCGTCGCGGATCGCCGCGCCGGTTTCCGGATGACGCGTGCCGACGGCGAGCAGGTCGGCCACGTAGATCGGTCCCGACCAGCTGGCGCCGCGATCGAGCGAACGCAGCACGCCGACGCGTGCGCGCTGCGGCGCGCCCAGCGGGTAATCGATCTGCGTGAAGAGGTTGAGCAGGACGCCGTTCGACGACACCGCGATCTGGTTGGCGATGGTCTGCGCGCGCGTGCCCGGGTCGAATATCACCCGCGCGCCTTCCCAGCTGGCGCCGCCGTTGGTGGTGCGCGTGAACACGGTCGGCCCGGTGTCGTTGGCGTCGACGAGGCGATCCCAGGTCGCGTAGACGAAATTCGCGTCGTGCGGATCGGCGGTCATCGCGTTCTTGTCGTTGAACGCACCGGCGCCGTCGACGATCAGCGTGATCGGATTGCTCCAGCTCAGACCGTGGTCGAACGAGCGGCTGGCGAGCATCGCGCTGGTGGCGCCGCTGACCGAGAGCGACATCGCATGGACCACGCCGTTCGGCGCATACGAGACCCATGGATCCGACGCGCGCTCGTAGTTGCCGCCGTTCATCACCGTGCCGCCGCCACAGCGCGAGAACGGCAGCGCGGTGCGTCGCCAGGAGCGTCCGCCGTCGAAGCTGGTGGCGGCGACCAGGCCGCGCGCGGCGCCGTTCGACCAGCGATCCTGCTGCCAGGCACCGACCAGGATGTTCGGATTCGCGGGATTCACCGTGACGAAGGGCTCGACCTCGGCGTTGACGTACAGCGTGCCGCTGGGCGCCACGCCATCGCAGCCGGCCGTGAATGGCGTGGGCCCGGATGCGAGGCTCTGCGCGGATGTCACCGCGAGCGCGGGCTGCGGACCGCCGGTGATGCGCGGACGCTCCGCCTGCGCTAGGGCGATCGATGCCGCGATCGCAAGCCAGAGGGCCAGCGCCGCGCGCACGCGCGGCGAAGGGCGGGTTGCCGAGGGTGCCGCCGACTCGATCGCCATGCCGCCTCCGGAAATTCGCATCGAACCCTGTCCGCATGAACCCGCGCCGCGCCACGGGGCACGGGCGAACCGACCGGATCACCCGCGCCGGATCACTCCCGGTCGAAGTTGATCCGCACGTCCTTGACCGTGCTGGAGACCAGCACGATGCTGAAGCGGCGGAAGAAGTGACGCTTCACCAGCACGTCCTCCCCGTCGTCCAGCTCGGCGTCCACCCACCTGCCCGCCTGGCGGTCGATCGCGGTCTTCACCTTGCGCGCGACCCGATTCTCGCCGTCGTTGCGCTCGATCACCGCCACCACCCGCACCGGCGGCTGCCCCGCCGGGACGATCTCGAAGACCATCTCGCCCGCCGACTCGGCCGCACCGCTGAACTGCAGGCGCCACTTGTTGGAATTCGCGGCCGATGCGACGGCCGCGAACGCGGACAAGACCAGCACCATCCCGCATCGCAGCAGCAGGGACACCTTCTTCATTCGAACACCGGGGGCGAGAGCGGACAGGGCGTCAGTCTGCCGCAAAGCGGACGCCCTTCCCTGAATCCCGACGGCGTTCGCCGCCGGGGCGGGTCGTCAGCCCCGGGCGTGACGCTCCGCGCGGACGGATTCGCGGTATGAGCTGGCGGTGATCCGGAAGCGGGCGCGGAAGGCGCGGGCGAAGCTGCAGCTGTTGTCGAAGCCGCAGGCGGCACCGACTTCGCCGATGGCGCAGTCCGACTGGGCCAGCAGTTCGCAGGCGCGTTCCAGGCGCAGGCGCACCGAAGCGGCCTGCGGGCTTTCGTCGTAGATGGCGTGGAAGGTCTTCGACAGATACCAGCTGGAGAAGCTGGTCAGTTCCGCCAGTTCGGTCAGGCGCACCACGCGGTGGCGGTTGCCTTCGAGGAACAGGCGGGCGCGCTGCATGCGGCCGAAGACCTGACGCTTGCGGCGGATCGAGCGGCCCGGGCAACGGGCGATCGCCGTCTCCATGCCGCGCTGCTGGGACGCGACATGCACCAGCAGGGACTGCAGGGCGCGCTGCGCCTGCAGCGGGTCGCGGCCGGCGAGGGTCGCGAGGCGCTGGCCGTTGCGCCACAGCCGCAGCGCGATGCGCAGGTCGCGCGAGGTCATCCGACCGCGTCCGGGCAGCAGGTCGGGCCGGCTGCGGCTGACGGCGTCGCCGGTCAGGACGAGGCCCAGGGTCGCGCCGTGCGCGCCCGCCTGCAGGTCGGGGGCCGAGTCGCGCTCCAGGGCGAGCCATTCGCCGGGGCCGAGGTCGAAGCTGCCCTCGCGGGCGGTGAGGCGGGTCCGTCCACGCAGCTGGAACCAGATCGAGAAGCCCCGCTCCGCCGGTCGCAGGTGGCCGGACCGGCCGACCGTGCACCAGCGCGCCAGCGATTCGGCGGCGTGCGCCGACAGCTCGATGCCGGACGGGCGCCGGGTCATCGGGAGGGCCAGCGGCATCACGCCCCTGGGGGCGAGTGCCGGGGGGACAAGCGAGGGGTTGGCGAAGGGTGCGCTGGAAGGATTCGCGTACATGGGGGTCCGCTCCGTGCCGAATGAGGCCTCACGGTTTGGGCCAAAGACGGCACAGCGGCAGGAAATCCCCCTGAGATTTCTCCTAAATCGACACGAAGTCGATCCGAAATCGTTCCGAAACCTTGCGGATCAAGGCGTTACGGCGGAAGGCGCGCTGCTGTCGGCCGACGGCGCATCGAACGCGGACAGCCGCAGCATGCCGATATCGGCCCGCATCTCCTCGACCACGGACAGGTACAGCGCGTTGGAGGCCGGGTCGTGGGTGACCCCTTCCAGGAACCATTCGACCTTGCCGAGGCAGACCGCACCCTCGGCCTTGCCCTCCCCCACCGGTCGCCAGCGCCACAGGCAGTCGGGATCGGAGTCGAGCACGCGCACGCCGTCGCCGGTCATCACCATCGAGCGGGCGCGGCGCGGAATGGTGACCGTGTCCACCGGACGCACATCCCCCAGCTGCAGGTCGGCGCTGCGGATCTCGGGGCTGGCGGCCATGGACATGACGATCCGGCCGCGACGGGCATCGACCACGGTCGAGGCCACGTCGGACAGATGGGCCAGCGGGCGCCACGGCGACTGGCTGCGGTCGTACAGGGTCAGGCCCAGGCGTCCCTCGCCACGATCGGCGACGACCAGCAGGCGGTCGGGATCGGGATGCCAGGCGACGTGGACCGGCTGGCGGTCGGGCGCGGGCAGGCGCGTGATCCGGCCGCGCGCGGGATCGACCTCGTAGATGCCGTAGGGCTTGCCGCGCTCCTTGCCGATGACCAGCGCCGTGCCCGACGCCGCATGCCACATCGGCGGATACCGGGGCACGGGCACGAAGCCATCGAAGGACCGCAGGCTGTCGGGGTCGCGCTTGTCCTGCCACCACAGGCGCTGGTCGCCGGTGCGGCTGGAGTAGAACAGGACCTGGTGGCCGTCCGGGGAGATCGCCGGCAACAGGTTGGAGCCGCTGCTTTCGAACAGCTGGCGCGAGGTGGTCATCGCCGACTCGCCATCGGCCAGCACGACCCGGCGGATGCGCGACTGCCGGCTGTCGACCTCGAAGGCGACGGCATCGCCCGAACGCGCGACCGAGGGATAGGTCATGTTGTCGTTGCCGGCCACGGCCTCGACGATCCGCCCCGTCTCGGTATCGAGGCGGTTGAGGTAGATCCGGCCCTCGCGGTAGCGCGCGAAGACCAGGTGGCGGTTATCGCGCGCCCAGGCCAGGCCGTACAGGTTGGTGCGCAGGTTGGTCAGGCGCTCGGGCGTGCCGCCCTCGGCGGGCATGCGCCAGATGTCGGCGATCGACAGATTGCGGTGGAAGGCGATCCATCGGCCATCCGGGGAGACCACCGGCGACATGTCCTCGTCGGAGGGCGAGCGCACGTAGTCGATGCGCCGCCAGCGCCCTTCGGCCAGGGACATGCGGTGCAGGGCGCGCTCCACCGGCTTCGACTTGCCGCCCGGGCGCTGCGCGCCGATGAGGGCGCGGCCGTCGGGATACCAAGACACCGGATGCACGTCGTCAGCCAGGCAGTCGCCGACTTCCTGGGCCAGCCCGCCGCTCGCCGGCACCAGCATGATCCGGCAGCGCGTCCCGATGACGCGGGAAAAGGCGATCCGCTGGCCGTCCGGGGACCACGCCGGCATGACGTCCTTCTGCCCGGGCTGCGGCGGGGTCAGCACGCGCGGCGCGGTGGCCGATGCGGTCTGCAGCACCAGCGACGCGCCGCCATCGGCATTGACCCGGCTGTAGACGACCAGGGCGCCGTCGGGCGAGAGGCTCGGCCACTCTTCGGATTGCGGCAGCGATGCGATGCGCACGAAGCTGGCCAGGACGCGGGAGACGGCAGGCGCCGTCGCAGCGGTGGCGGAAACGACGGGGACCGGAGCGTCCGGGCGCCGGATCCACGACAGGCCGCCAGCGACCAGCGCGACCAGCGCGATCCCGCCGGCGAGACGCCAGGCCTGACGTATTCGCGCCGGCGGCGGAACGGGCGCGGCGGTGGCGAGTGGTGCATCGACCTGCGGGTCCGCAGCGGGTTCATCGAGCACCCAGGTCACCGGCGCCACCAGGCGATAGCCCTGCTTGGCGATGGTCTCGATGTAGCGCGGACGCTCGCGGTCGTCGCCGAACGCCTTGCGCAGCTGGGTGACCGCCTGGGTCAGCACGTCGTCGGTCGGCAGGGTGTCGGGCCAGACCCACTCGAACAGGGCCTCGCGACTCACCGGCTTGCCCGCATGCGCCACCAGCGCCAGCAGCACGCCGAGGGCCTTCAGCGTGATCCGCATCGGCTCGCCTCCCTCCACCGGCGCGATTTCGCGCAGGGGGATATCGACGACACGGTCGCCGATGCGCACGCGGTCGGATGGCCGCGGCTGGAGGAGGTTCTGGTGGGACTTGAGCATGGCCGTATCGAGAGGCGTGGCCCAAGCTTATCAGGCGCGGCCCCCGGCACCGATGCCGGAAGTCACGGGACCTGGCCAGCGCGGGCGCCGAGCCGCACCGCAGGCAGGCCGGGAAGGACTCAGCCACCCCGGACGCGCGCCGCCGACAGCCCGACCAGGCGGGACACCACGATCGCGATGTACATCACGCCCGCGAACATCTCCAGCATCACCAGGGCGCGCGCCGGGGCGGTCACCGGCGTGATGTCGCTCAGTCCCACGCCGGACAGCACGCTGAAGCTCATGAACAGCAGTTCCATCCAGGTCCGGGGCGTCTCCAGGCCGGCGGGCCCCGTGAAACTGCCCGGATACCAGGCCTGGCAGACCGAGAACGCGAAGGCCCAGGCCCAGGCGAGCAGGGTGAAGGTCGCGCCCACCGCCAGCAGTTCGTCCAGGGTCACGCGCTGGTCGCCGAACATGTAGATGATCAGGCCGATCGCCGCATAGAAGTACAGCGCCGCCTCCAGCATGTGCGCGACCACCAGCAGCTGCGGCATCTGCACGGCATCGGCCAGCAGCGAGAGCAGCACCGCCGGCACCGCCAGCAGCCACGCGATCCAGTTGATCGTCGGGCTGCGATTGACCACCCACAGCACCAGCGCGAGCACGGCGATGCCGAAGGTGCCGAAGACCAGCCGCCCGGCGCCCGAGTCGTCCAGCACCGGGTACAGCACCACCGCGCAGAGCTGCGCGGCGAGCAGCAGGCCCGCCGGATGGCGACGCAGGTGCGCGATCGATCTGAGCAGGGTCTTGTCCATGCATCCTCTTCCGCAGGCCATCGGCGGCATCGACGCGCATGCTGCCATGGATCACGCCGGCTGTCCGTCGACAGCACGATTCCGCGCGGGCAGGCATGGCGGAAGACATCGCGCGCAGGGAAGCAGCGCAGGCCTGCGCAGGATGCACCGAAGCGATTAGACGTTCGCAATTTGTTGCATCGCACCGACAGCGCCGCTTGAAAAAGTACCGCCGGATTGTTAACCATGATGATCGCGGGAGGCACGCCGGGCACATGGCGCGCCACAGGAGGCCCGCACACCGCGCGATGCATCGGACGTTTCGATGCGCCGCGCATCGAATGGACTCGAACGGCCCGCCGGGCCGTCGCCTTGCCGCGACCTTCGTTCACGGACGGCCGCAAAGGACCCGCATGGAAGCGATTCCCCTCCGTCAATCGCAGGACCAGGACGATCTGGTCTGCCTCTGCGCCGGCGTGAGCCGGGGGCGCATCAAGGCCGCGATCGCCACCGCACCGGCCTCCACCCTCGAATCGCTCGGCGCGCAGCTCGGCTGCGGCCTGCACTGCGGCTGCTGCCGCCCGCTGGTGCAGGAAATGCTCGGCCAGTCGCCCTGGTACGAAGTCGCCAACGCGACCCGCACCACGCTGACCGACGACCGCGATCCGCAGCGTCGGATCGTGCAGATCGACATGCAGCTCGCCGGCTGGCCGCCCTACCCCCAGGCGCTGCCGGCGCAGCATGTCGTGGTGCAGGTCTGGCTTGACGACACCTGGGTGACGCGGACCTACACCGTGGTCAGGCAATCGGAAGACGGCAACACGGTCAGCATCGCGATGCGCCGGATTCCCGACGGCCAGCTCAGCGCGCGGCTGCTCGACGCCGACGACGCCACGTTCGCCGACATCCCGATGCGGATCGCCGTGCCCGCCGGCGAAGCCGATGCCGACGACGGACGCGCCGTGGTCTGCTTTTCGGCCGGCGTCGGCGTCACCCTGGCGCTGTCGCTGCTGCACGGCCTGCGCCCCGGACGCAGCCTGCACATCGACTACAGCGCCGCGCATCGCGGCGACATGGTCTATGCCGACCACATCGAAGCCTCCGCCGCGAGCAGCGGCGACATCAGCTGCCACCTGCGCGCCGACGACGCCGACGGCTTCATCGACAACGAGGACATCCTCGAAACCGTCCGCCAGTTCCCGGGCGCGCGCTTCTACGTCTGCGGTCCGCCGGGCTACACGCGCCGCCTGCTCGACGGGCTCCACAAGGCGGAGGTGCCCGATGCCGACGTGCGCGTCGAGGCCTTCTTCCTCAGGACCAACGCACGCCCGCGCCCGAGCATCCGCAAGCTGGCCTACGCCGCCGGGCTGGCGGTCGCCTTCGTGCCGCTGGTGCTGCTGGCGCCGGCGCTGGCGAAGTTCGTGCCCAACGCGGCCCACGCCCCGGGACATGAAGACCTGGCCTGCGTCGACTGCCATCGCGAAGCCCCCGGCACGATGCGCCAGCAGCTGCAGGCGAAGGTCAAGCACCTGGTCGGCCTGCGCGACGACGGCGCCGATTTCGGCATGCGCGATGTCGACAACGCCACCTGCGCCGGCTGCCACGACAATCCCGACGACCGGCATGCGCCGCATCGCTTCCTCGAACCACGCTTCGAGCAGGCGCGGCGCGAACTGGCGCCGCAGACCTGCGTCAGCTGCCATCGCGAGCACACCGGCGCCCGCGTGAGCCAGACCAACGCCGGCTTCTGCGCCGCCTGCCACGGCGACATGGTGGTCAAGGACGATCCGGCGCGCCCCACGCATGCGGTCCTGGTGCGCGAGCAGCGCTGGGACACCTGCCTGGCCTGCCACGATTTCCACGGCAACCATCCGCACACGCCGCCGCACGAGCTGAAGGACGCCATCACGCCCGAGGCCGTCACCGCCTACCTGCGCCGCGCCGATTCGCCCTACGGCGAGCGCATCCTCAAAGCCAAGTCGCCGGAGACCTCGCCATGACCCTGCCGAAGATCCCCCGCTCCGTGCTGGCCCTCGCCGCGCTGTCGGTGCTCGGCATCTACCTGTTCGTGACCGCGCCCGCCGATCTCGACGCCACCGCCGGCGGCGGGCGCGACGTGCCCGTCGACGTGATGTTCCGCATGCTCGACGCCGAGAACGCCTCCGTGCGCGCGATCTATACCGCCGAGATCGTCACGCCCGGGCTGAAGAACGGCCTGAAATATGCCGAGGACTGGAAACAGAAGCACGTCGAGGCCGGCCCGCTGCCGGCGCTGCTGCTGCGCGAGACCGCCAACCGCCTGCAGCAGCGCGTGCCCGAACTGAGCCTGTTCCTGGGCTCGAACTTCCCGATCGAAGCCTCGAACGCGTTCCAGGGCGTGCAGAACGACTACTTCGCGAAGATCGACCGCAGCGGCGAACCGCAGTTCTTCCGCGACGCCAGCACCGGCCGCCACACCGCGATGTTCCCCGACATCGCCAGCGCCCCCGCCTGCGTCACCTGCCACAACGAACATCCGAAGAGCCCGCGCAAGGACTGGAAGCTCAACGACACCATGGGCGCCACGACCTGGTCGTTCGCGCGCGACAAGGTGTCCACACAGGAGTTGATCGACATCCTCGCGGCCTACCGGGCGTCGGCCATCGATACCTATGCGGCCTACCTGAAGAAGACGGAAGGCTTCGCGGACGCCGCTCGCCCGGCCCTCGGCACGCGCTGGCCGAGCGACGGCCGCTACCTCCCGGACCTGGACACCTTCCGCCAGCGCGTGGAAGCCCGCAATTCGATGGCGACGCTCAACCTGCTGATGCAGGCGCACGGCGATGGCGCGCGCGCACTGGCGCGAGCCGAGGGGGACACCGCCCGCGCAGGCGGCAAGGGCAAGGACCAGGGCAATGACGGCGGCGAGCCGCCGCTGTCCGGCACGGCGGGGCTGTCGCCATGAGCGCGCAGGCACCGCGGTTGTCCCGCCCGAAATCCGCGTACCAGACCACGCTGATGGCCGCATCGTGGTGCGCGCTGATCGGCGTGATCATCGCCTGCATCGCCTGGCTGTGGCCGCCGCGCCTGAACGCGCTGGTCTCCCTGCAGCGCATGGACGCCTACAAGCAGCTCACCGGCTACATCCTCGTCGGCCTGCTCGCCTTCGATCTGTCGCTGGCCCTGATCAAGCGCCGCCTGGTGCAGGCCACATGGCTGCGCACGCTGCAGCTTGCGCACCGCATCCTCGGCCTGGCGATGCTGGTGATGCTGGTGCTGCACGCCGGCTTCGCGCACACGGGTTTCCTCCATCTCACCTTCGCCGTCACCATGCTCGTCGTGGTCGCCGGCGCGGTGCTCAACCTGCTGCCCGGCGAGAAGCTCGCCTCGTGGGGCCAATGGACCACCGCCCTGCACATCGCCGCCGGCTGCCTGCTCGCGGCGCTGGCGCTGATGCACCTGTACTTCGTGTACACCTACGCGTCGTGAGCGGGCGGATGGCGCATGCAGGCATTGCGCGCGCAAAGACCAGCAACGCGACGATCACTCAGGCGAAGCGGTCGCCGAACCGTTCCCGCAGCAGGTTCTTCTGCACCTTGCCCATGGCGTTGCGCGGCAGCGCATCGACGATCTCGATGCCCTTGGGCTGCTTGTAGCGCGCCAGGCGTTCGCGCAGCGCCGCGTCGATGGCGTCAAGGTCGATGGCCTGCCCCGATTTCACCACCAGCACCGCGAACACCACCTCGCCGAAGTCGGGATGCGGCACGCCGATCACCGCGGACTCCAGCACGCCCGGCTGTTCGTCGAGCAGCAGTTCGACTTCCTTCGGATACACGTTGAAGCCGCCGGTGATGATGAGGTCCTTCTGCCGGCCGACCAGGGCGAGATAACCGTCCTCGTCGAAGCAGCCGAGGTCGCCGGTGATGAAGAAACCGCTGTCGCGGAGCTCCTCGCGGGTCTTCTCCGGCATGCCCCAGTAGCCGGAAAACACGTTCGGTCCGCGCACCTCGACCATGCCGGTTTCGCCGACCGGCAGCGGCGCGCCGGTCGCGGGATCGGTGACCACCACCTCGACGCCCGGCAGCGGCCGGCCGACCGTACCGGCGCGGCGCTCGCCATCGTAGGGGTTCGAGGTGTTCATGTTGGTCTCGGTCATGCCGTAGCGTTCGAGGATGCGATGCCCGGTGCGCGCCTCGAACGCGACGTGGGTCTCGGCCAGCAGCGGCGCGGAGCCCGAGACGAACAGGCGCATGTGCGCCACGAGGTCGCGATCGAAACGGTCGTCGTCGAGCAGGCGCGTGTAGAACGTCGGCACGCCCATCAGCACCGTCGACTGCGGCAGTGCACGCAGGATCGCATCGAGGTCGAAGCCCGGCTGGAAGATCATCGCCGCCCCGCTGGCCAGCGACACGTTGCAGGCGACGAACAGGCCGTGCGTGTGGAAGATCGGCAGCGCGTGCAGCAGCACGTCCGACGGCTCGAAGCGCCACGCCTGCGCCAGCGTCGTCGCGTTCGACAGCAGGTTGCCCTGGCCGAGCATCGCGCCCTTGGAACGCCCGGTGGTGCCCGAGGTGTAGAGCAGCGCCGCCAGATCGGTCGCCTCGCGCGCCTCGACCATCGGCTCCGAGGACTGCGCATCGCACAGATCGCGGAAGCTGCCGCGGCCAGAGGCATCCAGAGTCGCCAGCGTCGTGCCGTGGCGCGAAGCCATCCGGACCAGTGCCTCGGCGCGCGCGGGATCGACCAGCAGCACGCGCGGCGTCGCATCGGCGACGAAGGCCTCGACCTCGGTCGGCGTGTACGCGGTGTTCAGCGGCAGCAGCACCGCGCCGGTCGCCGCCGTCGCGCCGTAGATCGCCAGTGCCTCCGGCGTCTTCGCCACCTGCAGCGCCACCCGGTCGCCGGCACGCACGCCCAGGCTGCGCAGCGCGGCGGCGGCGCGATGCACCATCGCGAGGAAGTCCGGTCCGGACAGCGAGCCCCCGCCATCGAGATGCAGGAACGCACCGGATCGATCGGCCAGCGGAGCGAACAGACGGTCATACAGGGGATTGGGCACGCGGATTCCCTCGAACACGGATGTCGGCACGGCGTCACGTTCGGCCTGGAATGTCCCGGACAGGACAGACGAACGGCATGCAGAGTCTACCGTGCGGCAGTGCCCGCGCTTGAAGGATGAGAGGGCGACCGGGCACGCTGTCGGCGACGGCGCGGTGCCCATTCCCAGTGCGCGGAACCGCAAGGACGACCGTCATCGATCCCGGCAATGGCCGGCCCCGGAAAGGACGCCCACAGGAGACGCCCCGCACATCGCAATCCGCCGCAGGGCAGGCGCATGGTGCACCGCCCCGGCCATTCCGCACCCTCACTCTGCATTCCCGGACACGTCGACGGACAGGCCATCGCGTCCGCAGACGCCCTGCGCGCCGCGATCCGGCATCCGGCATCCGGCACGCATCCACATCCCCCAGCCGGATTTCCCCCGACGAAACAAGGAGTTTTCGATGCGATCCACATTTCTCCAGGCCCGCGCGCGACGCGCGAGCGCCACGCTGGCCGCACTGGCCCTGATCGCCTGCGCATGGCTGCCGGGCACCGCGTCCGCCCAGGGCGTCCTCATGGGCAGCGCCGACCTCGATGGCGACAGCGTCGCCGAGACGGTCTACAACAACGGTGCCTACATCACCGTCAGGAGCAGCAACGGCAGCAGCTACAACTATCAGGTCAGCAGCGGCTCGTGGGCCCTGCTGTACGGCAACTTCACCAGCGTGCAGGACCTCGACGGCACGCCCGGCGCCGAGATCCCGATCAACATCGGCGGTGCGCTGAAGGTGATCAACCACAATTCGCGCAGCAGCTACAACTACCAGATCAGCACCGGCTCCTGGGCCGCTTCGCCCAACGGCATCACCGACCTCAACGGCGTCGCCGGCAACGAGATCGTCATCGTGGCGTCGGATTCGCTGCGGATCGTCGACCACCGCGCACGCAGCACCAGCTCGCAGCCGATGTCCGGCACCTATGCCATCGCGGTCTACGGCATCCGCGACCTCGACGGCCAGCCCGGCGCCGAGATCCCGATCGCCAATGGTTCCGCGCTGCGCGTCTACAACTACCGTACGCGCAGCATGAGCAGCACGCCGGTGAGCGGCGGCAGCTGGGCCATCTGCAACGACCCGGGCATCCCCAACTGCGTCAGCGACCTCAACGGCACGGCCGGCGCCGAACTCATCCTGATCCTGCCCAACTACATCAGCGTCTACAGCTACGTCACCGGGTCGATGAGCAACTACAGCATCAATACCCAGTACGCGATCCTCAGCGACGGCGTGCGCCAGTTCGACGGCACCAGCGGCAACGAGATCGCGGTCGCACGCGGCGATGGCAACATCAACATCATCTACCCGCGCACCGGCAACGTGCAGTTCATCAACGGCAGCAACACCTTCAATGCCGGCAGGTGGTGGTCGCTGCTGAACTACGTCAATCTCGACGGCGCCGCCGGCGACGAGATCCGCGTCCGCGACAACGGGTATGGCCGCAACTACCGCATCTACCCGCGCACCGGGTCGGTCACGGCCGAGTGACGGCACCGGCGCGGTCGCCCCGCGTGGCCGCGCCCCCTGTCGGCATGCCAAGATGGGGGCATGGACAGACCCTATGACCTCATCGTCTTCGGCGCCACCGGCTTCACCGGCCGGCTGGTCGCCGAGTATCTCCAGGCCGCCCACGGCGGCGACGCCTCGCTGCGCTGGGCCATCGCAGGACGCAGCGCGACGAAACTGGCCGAAGTGCGCGACGCCCTCGGCCTGCCAGCAGACCTGCCGCTGCTGGTCGCGGACGCCGGCGATGCCGATGCCCTGCGCAGGCTCGTCGGCAGCGCGCGGGCCGTCATCACCACGGTCGGCCCGTACCAGCTGCATGGCGAGGCGCTGATACGCGCCTGCGCCGAGGCCGGCACCGATTACGTCGACCTCTGCGGCGAGCCGGGCTGGATGGCGAAGATGATCCCGCTGCTGCAGGACACCGCCCGGGCCAGCGGCGCGCGCATCGTGTTCTCCTGCGGCTTCGACTCGATCCCGTTCGACCTCGGCGTCGTCCACGCGCAGCACGAAGCGCAGGCGCGCTTCGGCGCACCGCTGGTCCGCGTCCACGGCCGCGTGAAGACGATGAAGGGCACCTTCTCCGGCGGCACCATCGCCAGCATGCTGGCCACGATCGAAGCGATGAAACGCGACGCCGGCCTGCGTCGCACGCTGGTCGACCCTTTCGCGCTGACGCCGGGCTTCAAGGGCGCGCGCCAGCCGGCCGATCATGTCGCTGCCTACGACGAACTCGCGAAGCAATGGACCGCGCCGTTCGTGATGGCGACGATCAACACCAAGAACGTGCACCGCACCCACGCCCTGCTCGGCCACCCCTGGGGCGCGGAATTCGTGTACAGCGAACGCATGCTGACCGGCGAAGGCACCGCGGGCGAGAAGCGCGCGAAGAAGATGCAGCGGCAGACGAACCTGCAGAACCTGCTGCTCGCCTTCGCGCCCACGCGCGCCCTGCTCAAGCGCTTCGCCCTGCCCAAGCCCGGCGACGGCCCGAATCGCGAGCAGCGCGAGAAAGGCCGCTACGAGCTGCTGTTCTTCGGCGAGACCGCCGACGGCCGGCGCCTCGCGACCCGCGTCACCGGCGACCGCGACCCCGGCTACGGCTCCACTTCGAAGATGATCGCCGAATCCGCGCTGTGCCTGCTGCACGACGTCGACCGCACGCGTACGCCCGGCGGCGTGTGGACCTCGGGCGCGGCGATGGGCATGACGCTGGTGGAGCGCCTGCGCGCACGGGCGGGGTTGACGTTCGATGGAGTTGATGGCGGCTGAACGGATCGAGCGACAGCCGATCGCGCCGGAACTTCGACATGCCCCGGCGCTCGAACCCGACTCCGACCTACACCTCAAGGATGCAGCGCATGTCGTCGACGTTCCGTTTCGTGATCGCTCTCGGGATGCTGCTGGGCTCAGGCTGTTCGCAGGCACGATCCGGAACGGACGTCTCCCCGCCCTCCTCTCCGAAGACCGCAGTCGCAGATCACACCACGATGCAGCATGCCGATGTCCATCGGTATCTGCAGGGCCTCGCCGATCGTGGCGAATTCCGGGGCGTGGTCCTGGTCGCGCAGGGCGATCGCATGGTCCATCGCGCCGCTTACGGCATGGCCGACCAGGAAGCCGGCCTCGCGAACGCACCGGAAACCGCCTTCCTCATCGGATCGCTGACCAAGTCGTTCACGGCGGTCACGGTGATGCAGCTCGTCGAAGAGGGCAAGCTCGACCTGCAGGCACCGATCTCGCGCTACCTGCCCGGCCTCGATCGACGTCTCGGCGACCGGCTCACCCTGCACCTGCTGCTGCGACAGCGCTCGGGCCTGCCGACCCATCTGGAAAGGATCGCGCCGCAGGGCGACGAGCAGGTGACGTCGGCGGACATCCTCGCGCTGATCAATCGCGCCGACCTGGGCTTCGAGCCGGACGCACGTCACGAATACAGCAACCTCAACTATCACCTCGCCGCGCTGGTCATCGAAGCGGCGACGGGCCGGCCCTTCGCGGACGTGCTGCGCGAACGCACGTTCATGCCGCTGGGCATGACCCGCTCCGGCCTGCAGGGGGGCGGGCAGCGGCCGTCGCATCGCGCGAAGGGCTACAGCCGGGGGCTGATGGGCTGGGACAACGACGAAAACAACATGACCTACACGCTGGGCTCCGGCGACATCCACGCCAGCGCGGACGATCTGCTTCGGTGGAGTCGCGCGCTCGACGACCCCACGTATCTCTCGCATGCGAGCCGCAACGCGATGTTCGACGGCGGCAGCGAAGCCGATGGCTGGTACGGCTATGGTTTCCGCATCCAGCCCTACCTGCGCCCGGACGGCAGCAGCGGCCGGCTGGTGCGCCACGGCGGATCGATGGATGGCTTCCTGTCGAACCTGCACCGCTATCTGGACGACGACCTGACCGTGATCGTGCTCGGCAACCAGCGGCCGTTCGAAGTGCGCGAGATCACGCGACGCGTGAAACAGGTGGCGATGCACATGCCCGTCGATGCCGGCAAGGGCGAATGACCCTTGAAAGGACGAGACCGCCTCCGGGCGGTCTCGCCATGCATCACGCAGCACCACCAGCGCGCATCACGCCTTGCGGCCGTCACTCCTTGTGGTACACCTGCGCGCCCTTTTCGCGGAATTCCTGCGACTTCTCGGCCATGCCCGCTTCCAGCGCCTTCGCTTCGTCGACGCCGTGCTCGGCGGCGTAGTCGCGGACGTCCTGGGTGATCTTCATCGAACAGAAGTGCGGGCCGCACATCGAGCAGAAGTGCGCGACCTTGTGCGCGTCCTTCGGCAGGGTCTCGTCGTGGAATTCCTTGGCCTTCTCCGGATCCAGGCCGAGGTGGAACTGGTCTTCCCAGCGGAACTCGAAGCGTGCCTTGCTCAGCGCGTTGTCGCGGATCTGCGCGCCGGGATGCCCCTTGGCGAGATCGGCGGCATGCGCGGCGATCTTGTACGCCATGATGCCGTCGCGCACGTCCTGGCGATTCGGCAGGCCGAGGTGCTCCTTCGGCGTGACGTAGCAGAGCATCGCGGTGCCGTACCAGCCGATCATCGCGGCACCGATGGCGCTGGTGATGTGGTCGTAGCCCGGCGCGATGTCGGTGGTCAGCGGGCCGAGCGTGTAGAACGGCGCTTCGCCGCACTCGCGCAGCTGCTTGTCCATGTTCTCCTTGATCAGCTGCATCGGCACGTGGCCGGGGCCTTCGATCATGGTCTGCACGTCATGCTTCCACGCGATCTTGGTCAGTTCGCCCAGCGTCTCCAGCTCGCCGAACTGCGCGGCGTCGTTGGCGTCGGCCAGGCAGCCCGGGCGCAGGCCATCGCCCAGCGAGAAGGCCACGTCGTAGGCCTTCATGATCTCGCAGATCTCCTCGAAATGCGTGTAGAGGAAATTCTCCTTGTGGTGCGCCAGGCACCACTTCGCCATGATCGAACCGCCGCGCGACACGATGCCGGTGGTGCGCTTCGCGGTCAGCGGCACGTAGCGCAGCAGCACGCCGGCGTGGATGGTGAAGTAGTCGACGCCCTGCTCCGCCTGTTCGATCAGCGTGTCGCGGAACATCTCCCAGGTCAGCTCCTCGGCGCGGCCGTCGACCTTCTCCAGCGCCTGGTAAATCGGGACAGTGCCGATCGGGACCGGCGAGTTGCGGATGATCCACTCGCGGGTCTCGTGGATGTGCTTGCCGGTGCTGAGGTCCATCACTGTGTCGCCGCCCCAGCGGATCGACCAGACCAGCTTCTCGACTTCTTCCGCGATCCCCGAGGACACCGCGCTGTTGCCGATGTTCGCGTTGATCTTGGTCAGGAAATTGCGGCCGATGATCATCGGCTCGCTTTCCGGATGGTTGATGTTGTTCGGCAGGATCGCACGGCCGCGGGCGATCTCGTCGCGCACGAATTCCGGGGTGATGATCTTCTGGATGTTGGCGCCGAAATTCTCGCCCGGATGCTGCATCAGCAGGTGCGACTCGCGCACGGCCTCGAGGCGCTGGTTCTCGCGGATCGCGACGAACTCCATCTCCGGGGTGATGATGCCCTGCTTCGCGTAGTGCATCTGGGAGACATTCCTGCCGGCCTTGGCGCGACGCGGCAGGGCGCGGTTCGGGAAGCGCACGCTGTCGAGCTTCGCGTTCGATTCGCGGGCGCGGCCGAACTCGGAGGTCAGCGCGGGCAGCACCTCGGTATCGCCGCGCTCCTCGATCCAGCGTGCGCGCAGCGCCGGCAGGCCGACGGCCAGGTCGATGCGGGCATCGGGATCGGTGTACGGGCCGGAGGTGTCGTAGACGGTGACCGGCGGGTTGTCCTCGCCGCCGAACAGGGTCGGCGTGCGGCTCAGCGCGATCTCGCGCATCGGCACGCGCAGGTCGGGGCGCGAGCCTTCGACGTGGATCTTGCGCGAACCGGGAATGGGCCGGGTCACGGACTCGGACAACTGCTCGGTCTGCTGCAGGAGGGTGGAAGGTACGGCATTCATCGACATCGTCCTGTGGAAAGGGCCTCCGCGCGTGCGGTGGCGGGATCGGGACGAAGCGGCGGCGCGGGCGGCCGGACGGAACGCCCGGCGCGCTTGCGAAGCTTCCCTACGCCGGTCTCAACCGGATCAGGTTCGAAGGGTGTGTCTCAATCGCCGGGCGGGCCGGCGATACCCCCGCTTCCGGCGTCATTAGACCTCACCGGGACCGGTCGCGCCAATGCGGGGCAACCGGGCGGCGATCATTCGATGCGATCCAGCCAGGCCTGCAGCGCCGCCTCGTCGGGCACGACCAGGGCATCGGCGTCGCCGAACTCGGGCCAGCCGGCACGCAACCCGGCCATCAGTGCAGGCGGCAGCCCGGCGGTGTCGAGCAGGATCGCGGCCACGGCGGCGCAGTCGGTCGCCGGGGACGGACGGCAGAGCAGCGGCCCGGGCGGGATCGGCGTCGACCGCCAGAGCACCCGGCCGTCCGGGGGAGGTGCGGCGTCGTACACGTCGGCCGCCAGCCCCGCGATGTCCGCCCGCCCCTCGGCCAGGGCCTGCAGGGCCGCGGCGTGCGAACCGGCATGGGCGACCGAGGCGAAGTGGCCTTCGGGCGGGGCCAGGCCCAGCGCGGCCAGCTGCGCGACCGGCACGAAGCCGCCCGATGCAGAATCCCGCCCCACCAGGACGAGACGCAGCGCAGGGGCTCGCCCGGGCAGCGCGGCGGCATCGAGATCCGAAGACCGCGCAGCCAGCACGGACCGGTAGCGGTCGGCCTGGGCCGGCGGGACCGCAGGCACCGGCAGCCCGGCCAGGCCCGCGCGCCGTCCGCGCAGGTAGCCATGCAGGTTGGGCACGCCGACATCGACCTCGCCGGCGCGCATCGCCTCCACCAACGCGGTCGGGTTCTGAAGCACGCGCACCTCGACCGACCGGCCGAGCCGGGCGCCGAGGTGGTCGGCGAGCGGTGCGATCGCCGCGGCGCGATCCCGCTGCGGATAGGCATAGGTGCCGACCACCAGCGGCGCGGCGGCTTCGGCGCGCATGCCGACGACCATCAGGCAGAAGCACAGGAATGCACGCATCGCAGCTCATCGTTCGCGGGGGAGCCGTCATCTTATCGAGTCGGGATTTTTCGCGCAGACGCACTGCATACGCGAGCGCATGCCGCACCGATCCGCGCATGGATCGTCGCGATGCGGCCGCGCACGGACGACTGGCCGCGCGTTGCAAGCCATTGAACCGATTGGCATCCATGCCATGGACCACCCGTCATGCATTGCTCATTACGAATGGTTACGAGAACAACTGTTGACATCCCGGAAAAGCGCGTGCTTACCTACGGCACATGACGCAGCGCAACATCCACCGCAACCAGAACGCCAACGCCCGCAACGCGGCGCGTGCGGTCTCGCGCACGCAGGTGGAGCGCATCAACCAGCTCATTGCGAACGTCGCAATCGCGTCGCTCATTCTTGTCGTCGTCGTTCTTATTACCACGCCATCAGGTGCGGGATAGGGTTGCGCGACTAACGACCCGGGTTCAAAAAAACCCCCGCACCTGAAGAAGGTGCGGGGGTTTTCGCTTTTCGGGACCCGGGTTTCTCGAACCAGATGCTCTTACGTTCACGAGGAATCCGAAACAGATGCACAGCAACGCGATCAAAGCAGGCCCCGCACGCGCACCGGCGCGCGCCATGCTGCGCGCCACGGGCCTGGACGATGCCGCCATCGCCAAGCCTTTCGTCGGCGTGATCCACACCTGGTCCGATGTCTCGCCCTGCAACATCACCCTGCGCGACCTGGCCCAGGACGTGCGCCGCGGCGTGATCGCCGCCGGCGGCACGCCGATCGAGTTCAACACCATCGCGGTGACCGACGGCATCGCGATGGGCAGCGACGGCATGCGCGCCTCGCTGGCTTCGCGCGAGACCATCGCCGATTCGATCGAACTGGCCGTGACCGGCCACTGCCTCGACGCGATGGTGCTGCTGGTCGGCTGCGACAAGACCATCCCCGCCGCCGCGATGGCCGCCGCGCGCCTCGACGTGCCGACGGTGATCCTCTACGGCGGCACGATCATGCCGGGCAAGTGCAAGTCGAAGGACGGGCATGAGCGCGCACTGACCGTGCAGGACGTGTTCGAGGCCGTGGGCGCGCATTCGGCGGGCAGGATCGACGATGCCGAGCTGGACGAGATCGAGCGCAAGGCCTGCCCCGGCGCGGGTGCCTGCGGCGGCCAGTTCACCGCGAACACGATGGCGATGGTGCTGACCTTCCTCGGTCTGTCGCCGCTGGGCGAGAACGACATCCCGGCCACGCATCCCGACAAGCCGAAGTCGGCCGAACGCTGCGGCGAACGCGTGATGCAGCTGCTGCGCGACGGCGGCCCGACGCCGCGCCAGCTGCTGAGCCTGGCCGCGCTGCGCAACGCCGCACGCGCGGTGTCGGCGACGGCGGGTTCGACCAATGCCGCGCTGCACCTGCTGGCGATCGCGCACGAGGCCGGGGTGAAGTTCGACCTGGAGGAATTCGAAGCGGCGAGCGCCAATACACCGGTGATCGCCGACCTGAAGCCGGGCGGCCGCTACACGGCGGCGGAAATGTTCGACTTCGGCGGCACCGCACTGGTGGCGCAGGCGCTGATGGCGGCCGGCTTGATCGAGGATATTCCGACGGTCGCCGGCCGCAGCTTTTTCGAGGACGCGAAAGCCGCACAGGTCTCGCCGACGCAGGACGTGGTGCGCGGCGTGGACAACCCGATCAAGCCGCGCGGCGGTTATTCGATCCTGTACGGCGACCTCGCACCGGAAGGCTGCATCGTGAAGCTGGCCGGCCACGGCCGCGAGAAGCACGTCGGTCCGGCGCGCGTGTTCGACAGCGAGGAAGCCGCGTTCGCCGCCGTGCAGGCGCGGCAGATCCAGGCCGGCGACGTGGTGGTGATCCGCTTCGAAGGCCCGGCCGGCGGCCCCGGCATGCGCGAGATGCTCGCCGTCACCGCCGCGCTGGTCGGCCAGGGCCTGGGCAACGACGTCGCACTGATCACCGACGGTCGCTTCAGCGGCGCGACCCACGGCTTCATGGTCGGCCACGTGTCGCCCGAAGCCGCGCATGGCGGGCCGATCGCGAAGCTGCGCGACGGCGACGTGGTGACGATCGATGTCGCTTCGCGTCGCCTCGATGTCGCCGCCGACCTGTCGACGCGCAACGCGGCGCGCATCGCGCCGCGCGTGCGCCACGGCGTGCTGGCCAAGTACGCGCGCGACGTCAGCTCCGCCTCGCGCGGCGCGGTCACCTCGCCCGGCCTGCTCGACGACACCCGTCGCATCGACGCCACCGTCACCACCGCACCGCGCGGAGACGCCGTTCCCGCATGAATCCCGGGCGTCCCGTCCAGGGGCGCCACGCAAGACGCAGCACCCATCTCCCTCTCTCGAAACTTCCCCAAGGATCCTGAAATGAACAGTGTCGCCAAGCCCCAGATCGCAGTCATCGGTTACGGCAGCCAGGGACGCGCGCATGCGCTGAACCTGCGCGATTCCGGCTTCGATGTCGTCGTCGGCCTGCGCCCGGGTGGCCCGACCGAAGCCAAGGCCGAGGCCGACGGCTTCACCGTGAAGACGCCCGCCGAAGCCGTCGCCAACGCCGACCTCGTCGCCGTCCTCACCCCGGACATGGTGCAGAAGAAGCTGTACAACGAGGTGCTGGCGCCGAACCTCAAGCAGGGCGCCTGCCTGCTCTTCGCGCACGGCCTCAACGTGCATTTCGGCATGATCTCGCCGCGCGAGGATCTCGACGTGGTGCTGGTCGCGCCCAAGGGCCCGGGCGCGCTGGTCCGCCGCGAATACGAGATCGGTCGCGGCGTGCCCTGCATCTACGCCGTGCACCAGGACCGCAGCGGTCGCGCCGAAGAGTTCGCGAAGACCTATGCCGGCGGCCTCGGCGGCGCGCGCGCCAACCTGATCAAAACGACCTTCAAGGAAGAAACCGAAACCGACCTGTTCGGCGAGCAGGCCGTGCTGTGCGGCGGCGCGAGCGCGCTGGTGCAGGCCGGCTTCGAGACGCTGGTCGAAGCCGGCTACCAGCCGGAGATCGCCTACTACGAAGTCCTGCACGAGCTGAAGCTGATCGTCGACCTGTTCTACGAAGGCGGCATCACCCGCATGCTGGAATTCGTGTCGGAGACCGCGCAGTACGGCGACTTCGTCAGCGGCCCGCGCGTGATCAACGCCGACACCAAGGCGCGCATGAAGGACATCCTGACCGAGATCCAGGACGGCACCTTCGTGCAGAAGTGGGTGGCCGAATACGACGCCGGCCTGCCGAACTACAGGAAGTACCAGCAGGCCGACAAGGACCATCCGATCGAGCAGGTCGGCAAGGAACTGCGCGCCAAGATGCAGTGGCTGCAGCAGGGTGTCGCACCGCAGGCCGCTGCGCAGGCCGCGCAGAAGCCATCCACCCATCCCATCGCCGAGACTGCGTGATGAACGGTGCCCGCTGGCTGGTGGAAGCGCTGCGCGCGGAAGGCGTGGACACGCTGTTCGGTTATCCGGGCGGCGCGATCATGCCCTTCTACGACGCGCTGCATGGCTCCGCGCTCAAACACGTGCTGGTCCGGCACGAACAGGGCGCCGCGTTCGCCGCGAACGGCTACGCGCGCGCCAGCGGTCGCGTCGGCGTCTGCGTCGCGACCTCCGGCCCGGGGGCGTCGAACCTGGTCACCGGCATCGCCGACGCGATGCTGGACTCGGTGCCGATGGTCTGCATCACCGGTCAGGTCGCCACCGGCCTGATGGGCACGGATGCGTTCCAGGAACTGGATGTGTTCGGCATGACCATGCCGATCGTGAAGCACAACTTCCTGCCGCGCACGATCGACGAGCTGCCCGACGTGGTGCGCGAAGCGTTCCGCCTGGCCCGCGAGGGCCGGCCGGGACCGGTGCTGATCGACCTGCCGAAGGACGTGCAGATCGCCGATGCCTCGCATCTGCCCGCGCACGCGCCGGCGCCGGTGGCGCCGGTGCCCGGCGCCAGCGACGCGGCCCTGCATGCGGCGCTGGCGCAGCTGGCGCTGGCGCAGAAGCCGGTGATCTACGGCGGCGGCGGCATCGCGCTGGGCAATGCGATCGACGCCTTCCGCGCGTTCGTCGACGCCACGCAGATCCCGACGGTGCTGACCCTCAAGGCCCTGGGCGCATTGCCGGCCGCGCATCCGCTGAACCTGGGCATGCTCGGCATGCACGGCGGCCGCGCGGCGAACCTGGCGGTGCAGGAATGCGACCTGCTGTTCGTGGTCGGCGCACGCTTCGACGACCGCGCCACCGGCAAGCTCGCCGCGTTCGCGCCGCATGCGCGCGTCGTGCACCTGGACGTGGACGCCTGCGAACTGGGCAAGCTGCGTTTCGCCGACGCGCCGGTGCAGGGCGACATCGCGATCAGCCTGCAGCGGATGATGCCTGCGGCCGCCGCGCACCTGCGCGGTCGCCATGGCGTGACCCGCCATGCCTGGCGCGATGCCTGCCTGCACGCGAAGCAGACCACCGCGCCGCGCTACGATGCGCCCGGCGACCTGGTGTACGCGCCCTCGCTGCTCAAGCGACTGTCGGAACTGGCGCCGCAGGCCATCGTCAGCTGCGACGTGGGCCAGCACCAGATGTGGGTGGCGCAGCACTGGCGCTTCGACCATCCGCGCAACCACCTGACCAGCGGCGCGCTGGGTGCGATGGGCTTCGGCCTGCCGGCGGCGATCGGCGCGCAGATGGAAAGCGCAGACGCGCAGGTGATCTGCGTCAGCGGCGACGGCTCGTTCCTGATGAACGTGCAGGAGCTGGCCACGGTCGCGCGCTACCGCCTGCCGGTGAAGATCGTGCTGCTCGACAACCAGGCCCTGGGCATGGTGCGGCAGTGGCAGGAGCTGTTCTTCGAGCGCCGCTACTCCGAGATCGACCTGTCCGACAACCCGGATTTCTGCGCGCTGGCGCAGGCCTTCGGGGTGAAGACGCTGAAGCTCGATCGCGCCACCGACATGGAGGCGACGCTGCAGGCGCTGCTCGCCGAACCCGGCCCGGTGCTGCTGCACGTGGCGATCGACCAGGCCGCGAACGTGTGGCCGCTGGTTCCGCCGAACCGCAGCAACACCGAAATGATGCATGCCGATGCCGACGAACCGGTCGCGCTGGAATGCATCGGCAGCCTGATGCCGGATGCGCTGCAGCAGATCGGCACGCCGCAGACCGACACGCCCGCGCTCGCCAACCCCACGCTCACCACCCCCGCATCGTCCTGAGGAGCTCCCCCATGCGCTACCGATTGGATCTGACCCTGCGCCATTCCGAAGGCGCGCTGACCCGGGTGCTCGGCACCGCCGAACGACGCGGCTTCAAGCCCGTTGCGGTGGAAGGCGGCATCCTCCCGGAGAGCAGCCGTCCCGATGGCGATCGCTGGCACCTGCAGATGACCGTGGAAGGCGATCGCGCCGCCGACGGCCTGCACCAGCAGCTCGCCAAGCTCTACGACTGCCTCGACGTGCAGGTGCAGCCATGTCAGTGACCGCATCCGCCACGCTCGAACGTCCGAAAGCCGCCGCGCCATCGAGCGCGGCGGCCACGCCACAGAAACTCTGGTACGACGGCCAGCTGGCCGATCCCCGCGCCCTGCAGGCCACGCTGGGCACGCATGCCATGCACTACGGCAGCGGCGTGTTCGAAGGCATCCGCGCGTATGCGACGAAACGCGGCGCCGCCGTGTTCCGCCTGCCGGAGCACATGGAACGCATGCGCAAGGGTGCCGAGGCACTGGGCATGCGCTTCGACCCGGCCGAAGCCACCGAGGCCGTGCTGGCGACGATGCGCGCGAATCGCCACGGCGATGCCTACATCCGGCCGCTGGCCTGGTACGGCGACGGCGGTTTCGGACTGGATGTCGAAGGCAAGCCCGAGCACCTGATGGTCGCCACCACCGCGACCAACGTGCACCTGGGCGGCAACCGCACCCGCGTGTCGGTGTCGAAGTGGCGGCGCAATCCCGCCGATTCGCTGCCGCCGCTGAAGCTGTGCGGCGCGTACGTGAACTCGATCCTCGCCAAGCGCGACGCCAAGGGTCGCGGCTTCGACGAAGCCATGTTCACCGACGCCGACGGCTTCGTCGTCGAATGCACCGGCGCCAACCTGTTCATGGTGCAGGGCGGCAAGGTCACCGCGGTCGAACATCGCGATGCGCTCGCCGGCATCACCCGCGACACGCTGATCCAGCTGACCGGCGCCGAAGCGCGCCCGGTGCGCTTCGAGGAATTCGTCGAGGCCGACGAAGTCTTCGCCTGCGGCACCGCCGCGGAGGTGGCGCCGATCGCCGAGATCGACGGCCATCGCTTCCGCGACAGCGTGGTGACCCGGGAGATCGCCGCCGCCTATGCGGCTGCCGTGCGTGGCGAAAGCCGCACCGGCGCGCAGTGGCTGACGGAGGTCTGAGCATGGAAGGCAGCGATGTCGTCGGAGACGTTACCCACGCGGCCGCGCCCATCGCATCGGTCGGTGCGATGGACGTCCTCGCCGCGCAGGCCCGGCTGCGGCGCTACCTGCCGCCGACGCCGCTGCACCATGCCGAACGCTTCGGCTGCTGGCTGAAGCTCGAGAACCTGCAGCGCACCGGTTCCTACAAGGTGCGCGGCGCATTGAACGCATTGCTGGCCGCGCGCGAGCGCGGCGACGACCGCCCGGTCATCGCCGCCTCCGCCGGCAACCATGCCCAGGGCCTGGCCTGGGCGGCCTATCGCCTGAACGTGCCGGCCATCGCGGTGATGCCGCACGGCGCGCCGCAGACCAAGATCGCCGGCGTTTCGCACTGGGGCGCGACGGTGCGCCTGCACGGCGACACCTTCGACGAAGCGCGCGCCTTCGCGCTGCAGCTGGCCGAACGCAACGGCTACCGCTTCCTGTCCGCCTTCGACGATCCCGACGTGATCGCCGGCCAGGGCACCGTGGGCCTGGAGATCGCCTCGCTGGCGCCCGACGTGGTGCTGGTGCCGATCGGCGGCGGCGGCCTCGCAGCCGGCGTCGCGCTGGCCCTGAAAGCCCAGGGCGTGCGCATCGTCGGCGCGCAGGTCGAACACGTCGACGCAATGGCGCGCGCGCTGCGCAACGAAGCCCCCGGCGCGCCGCCGGTCGCCACGCTGGCCGACGGCGTGCGCGTGAAGGAGCCCGGCCTGCTGACCCGCCGCATCCTGTCCGAACTGATCGACGACATCGTGATCGTGCGCGAGGCCGAACTGCGCGAGACCCTGGTGCGGCTCGCGCTGGAAGAGCACCTGATCGCCGAAGGCGCCGGCGCGCTGGCGCTGGCCGCCGGCCGTCGCGTCGCCGGCAAGCGCAAGTGCGCCGTCGTCTCCGGCGGCAACATCGACGCGATGGTGCTGGCCGGCCTGCTGTCCGATGTGCGCCCGCGCGCGCCACGCAAGCCGCGCCGTCGCGCCGACGACGCCACAAGGCCCGTCGAAGCGCGCACCGACACCCGAAATCGCATCGCGCGACTGCCGGCGCGCACGCCAACCGTCGCATCCCAAGCTTCATCCCCCGCATCCCCCGACATCCTCGTCACTGCTCTGGAGGCAATCGCCTGATGGACACCGACCCCAACGTCGCCGACGTCGCGCGCCGCGAAAGCGCACGCGTCGCGATCTTCGACACCACCCTGCGCGATGGCGAGCAGTCGCCCGGCTGCAGCATGACCGCGAAACAGAAGCTCCGCTTCGCCCATGCGCTCTCCGAGCTCGGCGTGGACATGATCGAGGCCGGGTTCCCCGCCAGCTCCGACAGCGACCTCCAGGGGTGCGCCGAAATCGCCCGCGAAGTGCGCGGCGCCGGCATCGCCACCCTGGCGCGCTGCCACACCGGCGATATCGAGGCCTGCGCACGCGCGCTGGAAGGCGCCGAACGTCCGCGCATCCACGTCTTCATCTCGACCAGTCCCCTGCATCGCGAGCACAAGCTGCAGATGAGCAGGGAACAGGTGATCGAGCGCGCGATCATGGGCGTGACCCTGGCGCGACGCTATGTCGAGGACGTGGAATTCTCAGCGGAAGACGCGCTGCGCACCGAACCCGAGTTCCTGGCCGAGATCTGCAGCGCCGCGATCGCCGCCGGCGCACGGACGCTCAACATCCCCGACACCGTCGGCTACACCACGCCGGGCGAAATCCGCGCGCTGTTCGAATACCTGCGCGCGAACGTGAAGGATGCGCGCAAAGCCGTTTTCAGCGCGCACTGCCACGACGACCTGGGCCTGGCCGTGGCGAACAGCCTGGCCGCGATCGAAGGCGGCGCGCGCCAGGTCGAATGCACCATCAACGGCATCGGCGAACGCGCCGGCAACTGCGCGCTGGAAGAGATCGTGATGGCGCTGGACGTGCGCCGCGCCTGGTTCGACGCGACCACCGGCATCGACACCACCCGCCTGGTCCCGACCTCGCGCCTGCTGACCCGCATCACCGGCATGAACGTGCAGCGCAACAAGGCCATCGTCGGCGCCAATGCCTTCGCCCACGAATCGGGCATCCACCAGCACGGCATGCTCAAGCATCGCGGCACCTACGAGATCCTGCGTCCTGAGGCAGTCGGTTGGGCGAAGTCGCAGATGATCATGGGCCGGCACAGCGGTCGCGCCGCGCTGGCCGACCGCCTGAAGGAACTGGGCTTCGCGCTGGACGAGGCGCAGCTCAACCAGGTCTTCGGTCGCTTCAAGGCGCTGACCGAGAAGAAGCGCGAAGTGTTCGACGCCGACCTCGAAGCGCTGGCGCTGGGCTCGGATGCGCGCAACGTCGGCGGCTGGCGCCTGAACCGCCTGCACGTCAGCACCGGCGTCGGCGACGGCATCCTGCCCACGGCCAGCGTCGACCTGTGTTCGCCCGAGGGCGAGCGCATCACCGAAGCCGCCACCGGCGACGGCCCGGTGCACGCGCTGTTCGCCGCGCTGGGCCGCGCGACCGCGCTGCACCTGGAAGTCGAGAGCTACCAGGTCTCCAACGTCACCACCGGCGACGACGCGCAGGGCCAGGCCAGCCTGACCACGCGCGTGCGCTGCGCCGACGGCAGCCACGACGAGGTCACCGGCTCCGGCACCAGCACCGACATCCTCGAAGCCAGCGCACTGGCCTGGCTCGACGTCGCGAACCGCCTGCACCGTCGCCAGGGCAAGACGGCCGGCGACGTCGCGCCGCGTACCGCCAGCGCGCTGCCGCGCGACATCGCGGTCGGCGTCTGACGACACACCTTCCGATCTTCCATCGCATCCAACGTCATCGATACCCCTCATGTCCACCCAACCGAAAACCCTGTTCGACAAACTGTGGGAGTCCCACCTGGTCGTGCCCGAAAGCGCGGACGCGCCGGGCGTGCTGTACATCGACCTGCACCTGATCCATGAAGTCACCTCGCCGCAGGCCTTCGCCGAACTCGAATCGCGCGGCCTGTCGCCGCGTCGCCCCGAGCGCACCAAGGGCACGCTCGACCATTCCACGCCCACCCTGCCCGCCGGCGCCGACGGCGTGCTGCCGTACTACACCGACCAGGCCCGCGCCCAGGTCGACACCCTGCGCGCCAACTGCGCGCGCCACGGCGTCGAGCTGTTCGATTTCGGCAGCGACCATCGCGGCATCGTCCACGTCATCGGTCCGGAACTGGGCCTGACCCAGCCGGGCATGACCATCGTCTGCGGCGACAGCCACACCGCCACGCACGGCGCGTTCGGCGCGCTGGCCTTCGGCATCGGCACCAGCGAGGTCGGCCACGTGCTGGCCACGCAGTGCCTGCTGCAGCGCAAGCCGAAGACGCTGGCGATCGAAGTCGAGGGCGCGCTGGGCGCGGGCGTCACCGCGAAGGACCTGATCCTGCATGTCATCGGCGTGATCGGCGTCGACGGCGGCACCGGCCACGTCATCGAGTACCGCGGCAGCGCGATCCGCGCGCTGTCGATGGAAGAGCGCATGACCGTGTGCAACATGTCGATCGAAGCCGGCGCGCGCGCCGGGCTGATCGCACCGGACGAGGTCACCTTCGAATTCCTCGCCAACACGCCGCGCGCACCGCAGGGGGACGATTTCGCCAAGGCGGTCGCGCACTGGCGCCACCTGCGCAGCGACGACGGCGCGGTGTTCGACCGCGTCGTGCGCATCGATGCATGCGACATCCAGCCGACCGTCACCTGGGGCACGCATCCGGGCCAGGTCGCCGCGATCGACGCCCGGATCCCCGTCGCCAACGACGACGACACCCGCCGCGCCCAGGACTACATGAAGTTCCCGGGCGGCCACTCGCTGCTCGGCCAGTCGGTCGACGTGGTGTTCGTCGGCAGCTGCACCAATGGCCGGCTCAGCGACATGCGCCAGGTCGCGGACATCCTGGTCGACCGCAAGGTGCACCCGCGCGTGCGCATGCTGGTCGTGCCCGGCTCCGAGCAGGTCAAGCGCGCGGCCGAAGCCGAAGGCATCGACCGCATCGTGCGCGAGGCCGGTGCCGAATGGCGCGAGCCGGGCTGCTCGATGTGCATCGCGATGAACGGCGATCTGGTCGCGCCGGGCCAGCTCGCGGTGTCCACCAGCAACCGCAATTTCGAAGGCCGGCAGGGCCGCGACGCACGCACCGTGCTCGCCTCGCCGTACACCGCCGCCGCCTGCGCCATCGCTGGCGAAGTCGTGGATCCGCGCACCTACCTGCAGGAGGTCGCCGCATGAGCGCCGCCGTCAGCTTCAATCAAGACAACTCCAATGCCGTGACCCGGGTGCGTTCCCGCACCGTCTGCCTGCCGGACGCCAACATCGACACCGACCGGATCATCCCGGCGCGCTTCCTCACCACGACCACGCGCACCGGCCTGGGCAAGGTCGCGTTCAACGACTGGCGCTACCGCGAGGACGGCACGCCCGATCCCGAGTTCGCGCTCAACAGGCCCGAAGCGCAGGGCGCGCAGATCCTCGTCGCCGGCCGCAACTTCGGCTGCGGCTCCTCGCGCGAGCATGCGCCGTGGGCGCTGCTCGACTTCGGCATGCGCGCGGTCGTCAGCGCCGAGATCGCCGACATCTTCCGCAGCAATGCGCTGAAGAACGGCCTGCTGCCGATCGTGCTCGACGCCGCCGTGGTCGACGAACTGCTGGCGAGCCCCGGCATCGAACTCGACATCGACGTCGCCGCGAGCACCGTCACCCTGCCCGACGGCCGCCGCTTCGCCTTCCCGATCGACGGCTTCGCGCGCACCTGCCTGCTCGAAGGCGTCGACCAGCTCGGCTACCTGTTGAAACAGTCTTCCGCCATCCAGTCGTTCGAGGAGTCCCTTGGTCATGCGCGCTGAAATCGTCGTTCTGCCGGGTGACGGCATCGGTCCCGAAGTCACCGCCGCTGCGGTGTCCGTGCTCGAAGCCGTGGGCCGTCGCTACGGCCACGCCTTCACCTTCACACGGCGCCTGATCGGCGGCGCGGCCATCGACGCCGAAGGCACGCCGCTGTCCGATGCAACGCTGGACGCCTGCCGCAAGGCCGACGCGATCCTGCTCGGCGCGGTCGGCGGCCCCAAGTGGTCCGACGGCGAGATCCGCCCGGAACAGGGCCTGCTGAAGCTGCGCAAGGCGCTGGGCCTGTACGCGAACCTGCGCCCGGTGAAGACCCATCCGGTCGCGCTGACCGCGTCGCCGATCAAGTCGCACCTGCTCACCGGCGTCGACATGATCGTGGTGCGCGAGCTCACCGGCGGCGTGTACTTCGGCGAGAAGACCCGCACCGAGACCACCGCCAGCGACCTGTGCGAATACTCGGTCGCCGAGATCGAACGCGTGGTTCGCCGCGCCTGCGAACTGGCGCGCGGTCGTCGCAAGTACGTCGTCTCGGTCGACAAGGCCAACGTGCTGGAAACCTCGCGCCTGTGGCGCCAGGTCGCCTCGCGCGTCGTCGCCGAGGAATTCCCCGATGTGCGCCTGGAGCACCAGCTGGTCGACAGCATGGCGATGCACCTGATCGCCCGCCCGCGCGAGTACGACGTGATCGTCACCGAGAACATGTTCGGCGACATCCTCACCGACGAAGCCTCGATGCTGGCCGGCTCGATGGGCCTGCTGCCGTCGGCATCGCTCGGCGAAGGCACCTCCGGCCTGTACGAACCGATCCACGGTTCCGCGCCCGACATCGCCGGACGCGGCATCGCCAACCCCTGCGGCACGATCCTCAGCGCGGCGATGCTGCTGCGTCATTCGCTGGGCCTGGAACAGGAAGCGCGCTGCGTCGAGAAGGCCGTGGCCCAGGCGATCGACGACGGCTGCCTCACCGCCGACCTCGCGCCGCAGGGCGCCGCGCTCGATACCCAGGCGATGGCGAAAGCCGTGCTGCAGCGTCTGGAAACGGAGTGCGAGGCGGTGGTGATGCGCGACTGAGCGCGTCTTGCACCCTCTCCCCCACGCGTGGGGGAGAGGGCAGGGTGAGGGGGGTGCGGCCTGGACACCGGCTGCCTCGGCGCCGCGGAACATCGCCCCCTCACCCCAACCCTCTCCCCCGCATGCGGGGGAGAGGGCGCAGGGGCGCATCCGCGCGCCGCGACGAGCCCGCGCCTGCCGCCTCCATACCCCACCGTCGATCCGACCCAACCAGAAACCATTTGACGCCGCGCCTTTCCTTCGTTTAAACCTTGTCCCATGCCGAACACGACCGCCCTCGCCGACATCGCCTGCCGCGCCACGCGCGGAACCGTCGTCGCTGGCGTCACCGTCATTACCACCACCACGACCTTCACCGGTACCGGTACCACCGGCGGTGCGGGCTGCGACGGCGAAACGGTGTAAACCTTCCCCTTCCGCCCCGCACCCGAACAGGGTCGCGGGGGGAAACACCCGCACTCTCTCGGCACGGGGCTCCAACCAGGAGCTTCACATGGATTCGTTCGACCCACAGCCCGCAGCGGCGCACGCGATGGACCGCGATGCCGCCGAGCCTGCCCTTCCTGCCTGTCGCGCGCACAAGTTCGGCGGCAGCAGCGTCGCCGACGCGGAACGCTATCGGCATGTCGCATCGCTGGTGCAGGACTCGCCCGCGCCGCGCGCGGTCGTCGTCTCCGCGATGCAGGGCGTCACCGATGCGCTGACCGCGCTGGCGCGCATCGCCGGCGAGGGCGGCGAATGGCAGGATGCATGGTCGAAGCTGCGCGACCGGCATTTCAGCGAAGCGCTGCGCCTGGACCCGGACGCGAAGCACGGCCTCATCGGCTGGCTCGACGGCGAATTCTCCGCGTTTTCCGCCGTGCTCGACGCCGTCGCTTCGCGCGCGGCGCTGCAGCCGCACGAGTTCGCGCAGATCCAGGGCATGGGCGAAGTGTGGTCGTCGCGGCTGATGCAGGCCGCGCTCGGCGGCGAAGCCGCAGGCTGGGCGCGACTGGATGCCCGCGAGGTGCTGGTGGTGCATCCGGGCGAACTCGGCGTCGCGGTCGACTGGCACGAAACGCGAAAACGCTTCGCCGCGTGGCGCCTCGCGCATCCGCAGCGCGACGTGGTCGTCACCGGCTTCGTCGCGCGCGATGCCGAAGGCCGCTGCGCCACGCTCGGCCGCAATGGCAGCGACTATTCCGGCGCGATCTTCGCGGTGCTGTTCGAAGCCGAGGACCTGACGATCTGGACCGATGTCGACGGCGTGCTCAGCGCCGATCCGCGCCTGGTGCCCGACGCGGTCTGCCTGCCCGCGATGTCCTACGCCGAAGCCTGCGAACTGGCCTATTTCGGCGCGAAGGTGCTGCACCCGCAGACGATGGCCCCGGCGATGCAGGCCGGCCTGCCGATCCTGATCCGCAATTCGCGCAATCCCGCCGCGCCGGGCACGCGCATCGCCGAGACCAGCGAAAGCGACCCGGCGCATTCGCCGGTGAAGGGCCTGAGCCTGGTCGGCGACATGGCCCTGCTCGAACTCAGCGGCGCCGGCCTGATCGGCGTGCCCGGCACCGCCGAGCGCATGTTCGCCGCGCTGCGCGAAGCCGGCGTCTCCGTCACCATGATCTCGCAGGGCTCCAGCGAACATTCGATCTGCTGCGTCGTGCCCTCCGCGCATGCCGAACGCGGCCGCGAAGCGGTGGAAGCCGCATTCGCCGAAGCGATCGGCGACGGCCAGGTGGAAGGCGTCGACACCACCCACGGCATCGCCGTGCTCGCCGCGGTCGGCGACGGCATGGTCGGCCAGCCGGGCATCTCCGCGCGGCTGTTCGAGGGCCTGGCGCGGGCGCGGGTGAACATCCGCGCGATCGCGCAGGGCGCCAGCGAACGCAACATCTCGGTCGCGATCGCCGCCGAGCACGCGGTGCGCGGCCTGCGCGCGGCGCACAGCGCCTTCTGGCTGTCGCCCGCGACGCTGTCGGTCGGCGTGATCGGCCCCGGCAACGTGGGCCGGGCCCTGCTCGCGCAGTTCGCCGACGCCCTGCCGCGCTTCGCCAACGCGAGCAAGCGCGAACACCGCCTCGACCTGCGCCTGCGCGCGGTCGCCAGCAGCCAGCGCATGCTGCTGTCGAACACGGCGCTGGATCCGGCCTCAGCCGCAGGCACGCTGGCGAGTTCGGGCGAAGCGCTCGACCTCGACCGCTTCGTCGCGCACGTGCGTTCCGAACACCTGCCGCATGCGCTGATCGTCGACTGCAGCGGCAGCGATGCCGTCGCCGCGCACTATCCGGAATGGCTGGCGATGGGCATCCACGTCGTCACCCCGAGCAAGCACGCCGGCAGCGGCGACTGGTCGCGCTACCGCGCGATCCGCGAGGCCGAGCAGCGCGGCGGCCTGTTCCGCTACGAGGCCACGGTCGGCGCCGGCCTGCCGGTGATCCAGACCCTGCGCTCGCTGCTCGACACCGGCGACACCCTGACCGGCATCGAAGGCGTGCTCTCCGGCACGCTGGCCTGGCTGTTCAACCGCTACGACGGCAGCGTGCCGTTCTCGCAGCTGGTCGCCGAGGCGAAAGCGCTGGGCTACACCGAGCCCGATCCGCGCGACGACCTCAGCGGCACCGATGTCGCGCGCAAGCTGGTGATCCTGGCGCGCGAAGCCGGCGCGACGCTGTCGCTGGCTGATGTCGAGATCGAAAGCCTGGTGCCGGCGCACCTGCAGCAGGTCTCGCGCGACGAGTTCCTCGATCGCCTGCACGAACTCGATGCGCCGATGCAGGCGCGCCTCGACGCGGCCCGCGCCCAGGGCGGCAGCCTGCGCTACCTCGCGCGGCTCGACAGCGAAGGGGTGGCCCGCGTCGGCCTCGCCACGCCCGAGGCCGGCCACGCCAGCCTGAGCAGCCGGCTCACCGACAACCTCATCCAGTTCCGGACCCGCCGCTACGCCCACAACCCGCTGGTGGTCCAGGGCCCGGGCGCCGGCGCCGATGTCACCGCCGCAGGCGTGTTCGGCGATATCCTCGCCATCGCCAGCACCCTCGGCGCCCGCCACCCGGGAGCCCACGCATGAACTCGCCCCTCGCCATGAATGCACCGCCTTCTCCAGCCGCCGGCGTCGCCGTGCGCGCGTTCGCCCCCGCCAGCGTCGGCAACATCGGCGTCGGCTTCGACCTGCTCGGCCACGCCATCGATGGTCCGCGCGACATCGCCAGCGTCCGTCGCATCGACGAGCCCGTCGTGCGGATCCGTGCGATCCGTGGCGACGTGCCCGGCGCCGACAGCCTGCCGCTGGAGGCGGAGCGCAATACCGCCGGCCGCGCCCTGATCGCCCTGCACGAGGCGCTGTCGCTGCAGTCCGGCTTCGAGGTCGAACTGGAGAAGGGCATCCCGCTGGGCTCGGGCCTCGGCGGTTCGGCGGCTTCGTGCGTGGCCGCGCTGGTCGCCGCCAACGCCCTGCTCGATGCGCCGCTGTCGCGCGAAGCGCTGTATCCCTTCGCGCTGCAGGGCGAATCGGTCGCCAGCGGCAGCGTCCACGGCGACAACGTCGCGCCGATGCTGCTCGGCGGCGTGGTGCTGGCGCCGCCGCATCGCATGATCGCCCTGGACGTGCCCGACTGGCTGCACTGCGTGGTCGTGCATCCCGACCAAGTGCTGGAGACCCGCCGCGCGCGCGCCGCGCTGGCCGAGCCCTATCCGCTGTCGCAACTCGTGCACCAGACATCGCATCTCGCCCTGTTCCTCACCGGACTGCAGCGCGCCGACGCGCAGCTGATCCGCGAGGGCCTGATCGACGTGCTGGTCGAGCCGCGCCGTGCGTCGCTCATCCCCGGCTTCGCACGGGTGAAGCAGGCCGCGCTCGACCACGACGCGCTGGGCGCCAGCATCTCCGGCGCCGGCCCCAGCGTGTTCGCCTGGTTCGCCTCGAAGGCGCAGGCCGAAGCCGCCGCAGCGGCGATGCGCGAGGGTTTCGTGTCGTCGGGCTACGACGCCCGCGCCTACGTCTCTCCCGTCGCCGGTCCGCGCGCCGAGGTGCTGCCGTGAGTTCTCAATCCCTCTCCCAGCCGCTGTCGTTCGTCAGCACGCGCCACGGCACCGCGCCCACGCCGATCGACGACGCGCTGATCGCCGGCCTCGCGCCCGACGGCGGCCTGTACGTGCCCGAGCGCCTCCTGCAGCTCACACTGCCGGCCAAGGCACCGGCCACGCTGGCCGAGACCGCGGCGTGGGTGCTGGCGCCGTATTTCGGCGGATCGGTGCTGCGCGATGCGCTGCCCGCGCTGTGCGCGCGCGCCTACGATTTCGACGCGCCGCTGATGCCGCTGAAGAACGGGCGCGACCACGTGCTGGAGCTGTTCCACGGGCCCACCGCCGCGTTCAAGGACTATGCCGCGCGCTTCCTCGCCGAGGCGCTGGGTGCGCTGCGCACGGCGCGCGGCGACACCGAGACGACGACGATTCTCGTCGCCACCTCGGGCGATACCGGCGCAGCGGTCGCGGGCGCGTTCCACAAGCGCCCGGGCTTCGACGTGGTGATCCTCTATCCCGACGGCCGCGTGTCGCCGCGCCAGGCGCATGGCCTGGAATGCTGGGGCGACAACGTCCGCACGTTCCGCGTCGCCGGCACCTTCGACGACTGCCAGCGCATGGCCAAGGCCGCGCTGGCCGACCGCGACCTGCGCGAGAAGCGCGCGCTGACCTCGGCCAACAGCATCAGCCTCGGCCGCCTGCTGCCGCAGGTGGCCTACTACGCGCACACCGCGCTGCAGCACATGCAGGCGCATGGCGAAGCGCTGAACCTGATCGTGCCGACCGGCAACCTCGGCAACGCCGCCGCCGCATGGCTCGCGCGACGCATGGGCCTGCCGATCGGCGAGATCGTGCTGGCCACCAACGCGAACGACGTGCTGCCGCGCTATTTCGCCGGCGCGCCCTATTCGCCGCAGGCCACGCGCGCGACGCTGGCCAATGCCATGGACGTGGGCGCACCGAGCAATTTCGAGCGCCTGACCTGCTGGCTGGGCGACGACAAGTCGCTGCGCGCCAGCCTGCGCGCCTTCGCGGTGGACGACGACGTGATCCGCAGGACGATTGCCGCCGCGCCCGAGCGCCACGGCATCGTCGCCTGCCCGCACACCGCCTGCGCACTGCACGTGCTGGAGATCCTGCGCGCGAAGGGCGACAAGCGCGCGTGGAGTGTGGTCGCGACCGCGCACCCGGCGAAGTTCGAGACCATCGTCGAACCGCTGATTGGTCACGCCGTACCGCTCCCGCAGGCGCTCGCCGCCTGCCTGGCGCGCCCGGCGCACGGCGAAGCGCTCAAGGCCGATGACGATGCGCTGAAGGCACGGCTGCTCCCTGCCCGTGCATCGGCGAACGTGACGGCACGACGCGCAGCCGCCGTCCACGACTGAAGGTTTCGGCACGCCGAAGCATCGACGCCCGCGCCCGCAAGGGTGCGGGCGTCGCACATCCGGGTGCCGGATTTCGCGCAGCGGACACCTCACGCGCCCTGATTCTTCGATGTCCCTGCGGACATTTCATATCGGCAGGAGCACGGACATCGATCACGATTCCTGGTCGATCGCAGCCGGTCCGCGATCCGCACGCTGCAGGACAGCATTCGATTCATCTCCCTGTTTCCACGAGTCAATTTGCGGACAGTCGCCTGCGCTCGCGCAATCGACGATCACTCGCGCGATCGATCCTGCGGATGTCCGGCCTGCGCGGGCTTGCTGCACCGCAAATTGACACCGGTAGTCATTCGACAGTGAATGCCGCCTGCCACGACGACGCCCGCAGTCATCGGCGCAACGCGGCAGCGGAACAGGGATCCCCCCCATCACTTCCAGCAGGGAGACGCTCATGCACACCCTTCGCAACGCCCTCGCCCACCGACGCACCGACCTCCTCGCCGGCCTCGCCATGCTCGGCCTCGCCTTCGCCGGCAATGCCAGCGCCCAGGCCATGGGCTACGCCGCAGGCACCACCGGCGGCGGCAGCCGCACGCCCGTCAACGTCAGCACCCCGGACCAGATGCGCGCCGCGATCAACGCCTACAGCGGCAGCGGCGGCCTGGTGCTCAACTACACCGGCCGCTTCAACTACAGCAGCATCACCGATGTCTGCGCGCAGTGGCAGAAGGCGCCGATCGTCGTCGAGATCAAGGACAAGAGCGACATCACCATCCTCGGCGCGGCCGGCTCATCGGCGAACTTCGGCATCTTCATCGTCGGCAATTCGAAGAACATCATCGTCCGCAACATGACCATCGGCCTGCTGCCCGGCGGCGAAGGCGCGGATTCGATCACCGTCGAAGGACGCGGCACGGGGCGCATCCCGTCGAAGATCTGGATCGACCACAACACGATCTTCGCCTCGCTGACCAAGTGCCCCGGCGCCGGCGACGCCAGCTTCGACGGCGGCATCGACATCAAGCGCAGCGCGTTCAACGTCACGGTGTCGTACAACCACGTCCACACCTACCAGAAGGTCGCGCTCAACGGCCACAGCGACAGCTCGACCGAACACAGCGCCGCGCGGACGACCTACTACCGCAACCGTTTCGAGAACGTGCAGTCGCGCCTGCCGCTGCAGCGCTTCGGCCTGACCCACATGGCCAACAACTACTTCGGCAACGCCTCGACCTCGGGCATCAACGTGCGCATGGGCGGCGTGTCGCTGATCCAGGCGAACTACTTCGAGAACGTCGCCAACCCGGTGACCTCGCGCGACAGTTCGCAGATCGGCTACTGGGACCTGCGCAACAACTTCGTCGGCAGCGGCATCACCTGGACCTCGCCCGGCAGCGGCGGCGTCAACGCGACCAACTGGCAGACCACGCGCGCGTATCCGGAAGCCCTGCCCTACAGCCTGCAGATCGCCCCGGCCGCGCAGGTGAAGTGCATCGTGTTCAGCACCGCCGGCGCCAACACCAACCTGGCGACCGCCGCGCCGCAGTGCGGTTGATGCCGTGATGCGGAAAAGCAGACACCCCGCTCACGCGGGGTGTCTGCATGCTCGGGCGGAACGGGTCCGGGCGAGGGCCCAGGCGAGGCAGTCCGCGCGTTGCATTCACTCGTCGCGTTCTGCCGACTTCGCCCGTGCCTTCGCCTTCACGCCTGCAGACTTTCGTGCCCTGGCCTTCGCTGCCTTGCCGCTCGCCTGCGCATCGCCTGCATCGTCGTCGCGATCAAGCGCGCCATCTACCCTGCGGTGCACCGGAAGCTTCACCGGGTTCGCCTGCGCCTTCGCCTCCGCGCGCCTGCGGTGGAAGCGATAGGCCAGCACGCCCGCACCGACCACGCCCAGGGTGATGGCGAGCGCAGGATTGCGGCGAGCCAGCGTCGTCGCTGCGCGGAGTCCGGTCTTCGCGACGCCGAGCATCGCACCGGCCTCCAGCAGTTTCGGCAGATTCGACGCGCCCGATCCGAGGGCCTGTCGCGCATGGGTCACGAGGCTCGTGCCTCGCTCGGAAAGACGATCGATGGTGCTCATGGCGATCTCCTGCGATGGATGGAACAAGCCGCGCCGCATGACGGCAACGACAATGGGTGTCCGCATCGATTGTCGACGCCGTCCGTCTCGACTCAAGTGCATCCACTGTCGCGAACACACCGGCATTCAGTTTCGCTGCACGGCACGCATGGCGTGCCGTGCTTTTCATGCACGCTGCATGGGGATCGTGAATCCTGCACGGCCATCACGGCGGCCAGCCCCGCAGATCAGCCCGCGAACTTGTCCGTCGCGCGCACCAGCGCATCGATGTTCTCGGCCTCGAACGCGGAGTGGCCGGACGCGGGCGTGATGACCAGTTCGCCAGCCGGCCAGACCTTGTGCAGGTCCCAGGCGTTCTGGATCGGGCAGACCACGTCGTAGCGGCCGTGCACGGTGACGCCGGGGATGTGCGCGATTTTGTGGGCGTCGCGCAGCAGCTGGTCTTCCACTTCGAAGAAGCCGCCGTTGACGAAATAGTGGTTCTCGATACGGGCGAAGGCGAGCGCGAAGTGCGCGTCCTCGTGGCCCGCGACGAAGTCCTGGTCGACGTGCAGGAAGCTGGTGGCGCCTTCCCACACGCTCCACGCGCGCGCGGCGGCGAGACGGGTCGCCTCGTCCTCGCTGGTCAGGCGGCGATGGAAGGCGGAGATGAGGTCGTGGCGTTCGACCGGCGGGATCGCGCCGATGTAGTGCTCCCACGCGTCGGGGAACAGGCGCGAGGCGCCTTCCTGGTAGAACCATTCCAGTTCCCAGCGACGCAGCATGAAGATGCCGCGCAGGACCAGCTCGGTGACGCGCTCCGGATGCGTTTCCGCGTAGGCCAGCGCCAGCGTGGAGCCCCACGAGCCGCCGAAGACCTGCCAGCGCTCGATGCCGAGGTGCGTGCGCAGCTTCTCGATGTCGGCGACCAGGTCCCAGGTGGTGTTGTCGACGAGGTCGGCATGCGGCGTCGAGCGGCCGGCGCCGCGCTGGTCGAACAGGACGATGCGGTACTTCGAGGCATCGTGGAAGCGGCGCATCTTCGCGCTGCAGCCGCCGCCCGGGCCACCGTGCAGCAGGACGACCGGCTTGCCGTCGGGGTTGCCGCACTGCTCGTAGTACAGGACGTGGCGGTCGTCGACGCGGAGGGTGCCGGTGTCGAATGGTTCGATCTCGGGATAGAGCGTGCGCATGGGCGATCTCGGAAGTCGGGGGATGCGAAACGAGCGCGCAGTGTAGCGGAGGGGTCAGCCGGGCCAGCGGCCCGAGGTCACCCGGTCGCGGTCTTCGAGATCACGATCGGTCCTGACCTCATCGAAGCCTGCTGCGTCGAGGATGGCGCGCACGGCGTCGCCCTGGTCCCAGCCGTGTTCGAGCAGCAGCCAACCGCCGGGGACAAGGTGGCCGGGCGCCTCGCGGGCGATGGTGCGGATGGCATCGAGGCCGTCCTGGCCCGAGGACAGGGCCGGCGCAGGCTCGTGGCGCAGGTCGTCGAGGTGCGGGTCGCCCTCGGCGATGTACGGCGGATTGCTGGCGATCAGGTCGAAGCGTTCGCCAGCCAGCGGCGCCAGCCAGTCGCCCTGGCGGAATTCGACGTTGGCCAGCCCGAGTTCGGCGGCGTTGGCCCGGGCGACCTCGAGCGCGCCGGGGCTGAGGTCCACCGCGACCATCCGGGCACGGGGGCGCTCGTGGGCCAGCGCCAGCGCGATCGCGCCGCTGCCGGTGCCGAGGTCGGCCAGGCGCAGGTCGGCCGTGGCCGGCAGGCGAGCCAGCGCCAGCTCGACGAGCAGCTCGGTCTCGGGCCGGGGAATGAGGGTGTCGGGCGTGACCCGCAGGTCGAACGACCAGAAGCCGCGTCGGCCGGTCAGATAGGCGACCGGCTCTCCCGCCGCACGGCGCGCCAGCAGGGCGCGGTAGCGCTCGGCATCGGCGGGGCCGACCGGATCGTCGCGGTGGGCATACAGCCAGGACCGCGACCGGTCCAGAACGTGGGCGAGCAGCAGTTCGGCATCAGCGACGTCCAGTCCGCCGCTCCGGACGTCGGGAGCCTGCAACAGCACTTGCACGGTGGCGACGGACATCTCGATTCCGGAGGTCGGGGGCGGGTCCTGCCCTTGATCCGGGCCGGGCGCGGAAGCATATCGGAAAGGCCGCGACGGGCTGCACGCCCATTTGATAGCCAATGACTATTGATTCAATCGCATCAATTCATTGGCTTGATCGATTGAGCACGCCTAAACTGAACCCCGTTGCGATTGACGCACCCTCTCATTCCACCCCTTATCCACCACCATCGAGGAACACGATGTCCCTGATCAACACCCAGGTCGTCCCCTTCAAGGCCACTGCCTTCCACAACGGCGAATTCGTCCAGGTCACCGACGAGACCCTGAAGGGCAAGTGGTCGGTCCTGATCTTCATGCCGGCCGCCTTCACCTTCAACTGCCCGACCGAAGTCGAGGACGCGGCCAACAACTACGCCGAGTTCCAGAAGCTGGGCGCCGAGGTCTACATCGTCACCACCGACACGCACTTCTCGCACAAGGTGTGGCACGAGACCTCCCCGGCGGTGGGCAAGGCGCAGTTCCCGCTGGTCGGCGACCCGACCCACCAGCTCAGCCGCGCCTTCGGCGTGCACATCGAGGAAGAAGGCCTGTCGCTGCGCGGCACCTTCGTGATCAACCCGGAAGGCGTGATCAAGACCCTCGAGATCCACGACAACGCCATCGCCCGCGACGTGTCCGAGACCCTGCGCAAGCTCAAGGCCGCCCAGTTCGTCGCCGCCAACCCGGGCCAGGTCTGCCCGGCCAAGTGGAACGAAGGCGCCAAGACCCTGAAGCCGTCGCTGGACCTGGTCGGCAAGATCTGACGCAGTACCGCATCAACGCCCGGACGGATCGTGCAGTCCGTCCGGTGCGTCGCAAGGCCGTTCCACCGCTCCACCCCCCGGCATTGCTTCGGCATGCCACCTCCGTGATGCAACCTCCAGGGCTCCCGGCGAACCTCGTTCGCCGGGACCACCCTCCGCCGACGCCCTGCGTCGTTCGCACCAGCGGCCTGCGCTGCCATCGGGCGCCCTGCCGCACCGTCCTCTTCCGGTGTCGCGAGTCCTTCCCTCTCGCGAATGCGCCCCTTCCAGACCTCAGGCCGCTGCTGCGAACGCCGTCTCTCTCCTCCCCCATCCGCATTTCCGCGAGGCCCCGGCCATGCTCGATTCCGATCTGAAAGACCAGTTGCAGGCCTACCTGCAGAAGCTCACCCGTCCGGTCGAACTGATCGCCGCGCTCGACGACGGCGAAGGTTCGCGCGAGTTGCGCGAACTGCTGGTCGAACTCACGCAGCTGTCCGACCAGGTGTCGCTGCGCGAGGCGCGCGAACCCGGCGACCGCGTGCCCTCCTTCGCCATCGCCAGCCCCGGCGCAGGGCACGACATCTCGCTGCGCTTCGCCGGCACGCCGCTGGGCCACGAGTTCACCTCGCTGGTGCTTGCACTGCTGCAGGTCGGCGGCCATCCGCCCAAGCTCGACGCGGCGACGATCGACCGCATCCGCGCGCTGGACGGTGACTATGCGTTCGAGACCTTCTTCTCGCTGGACTGCCACAACTGCCCCGACGTGGTGCAGGCGCTGAACCTGATGGCGGTGCTGAATCCGCGCATCCGCCACGTCGCGATCGACGGTGCGCGCTTCCAGGACGAAGTCGCTGCGCGCGAAGTGATGTCGGTGCCGGCCGTGTTCCTGAACGGCGAAGTCTTCGCCTATGGCCGCATGGGCATCGACGAGATCCTCGCCAAGCTCGACGCCAGCGGCGGGGCGCGCGAAGCCGCGTCGCTGTCGCAGAAGGCCCCGTACGACGTGCTGATCGTCGGCGGCGGCCCGGCCGGGGCGGCAGCAGGCATCTACGCTGCGCGCAAGGGCATCCGCACCGGCATCGTCGCCGAGCGCTTCGGCGGCCAGGTGCTGGACACCATGGCGATCGAGAACTTCATCTCCGTGCCCGAGACCGACGGCCCGAAGCTGGCGGCCGCGATGGAGCGCCACGTGCGCGACTACGAGGTCGACATCATGAACCTGCAGCGCGCCGAGCGCCTGCTGCCGGCCGGCGACGATGGTCTGGTCGAAGTGCAGCTGGCCAGCGGCGCGTCGCTGAAGTCGAAGACCGTGATCCTGTCCACCGGCGCGCGCTGGCGGCAGATGAACGTGCCGGGCGAGGAGCAGTACCGCAACAAGGGCGTGGCCTACTGCCCGCACTGCGACGGCCCGCTGTTCAAGGGCAAGCGCGTGGCGGTGGTCGGCGGCGGCAATTCCGGCGTGGAAGCGGCGATCGACCTGGCCGGCATCGTCGAGCACGTCACCCTGATCGAGTTCGACGCGAAGCTGCGCGCCGACGAAGTGCTGCAGCGCAAGCTGCGCAGCCTGCCCAACGTGCGCGTGATCGTCTCGGGCCAGACCACCGAAGTGCTGGGCGACGGCCGCAGGGTCACCGCGCTGGCCTACGTCGACCGCACCACCCACGAGGCGCACGTCGTGCCGCTGGAAGGCGTGTTCGTGCAGATCGGCCTGCTGCCCAACACCGAATGGCTGAAGGGCACGGTCGAGCTGACCCCGCGTGGCGAGATCGTCGTCGACGACCGGGGCCAGACCTCGCTGCCGGGCGTGTTCGCGGCGGGCGATGCGACCACGGTGCCGTACAAGCAGATCGTGATCGCGATGAGCGAGGGTTCGAAGGCGGCGCTGTCGGCCTTCGATCACCTGATCCGGCACAGCGCGCCCGTGGAAAGCGCCGTGGCGCAGGCAAGCTGAACGTCGGGATTGACCTGTCATGGCGCGTTCGTCGCCTGCGATGCCAACCTGTCAGAAAGGACAGTACCCGGCATGCGCATGCGTCGTTGAAAGTCGGAGGCGGATTGCACCCGCTTTCGCACGGAATGCGGCAGGCCGGATGCGCATCGCATGCATTTCGGCCTGAACACCGCGCCGGCCCCTGACGGGACCGGTCCCCGATGCGATGGCGGACGCGCTCATCGCATCGATGCGGCCCCGGAGGCCGCGCCATCGGACCGCCATGCGGCGGCCCGCACGTCGAGGAAACTGCGCCGATGAACCTGCGCGACTTGAAGTACCTGGTGGCCCTCGCCGATCACAAGCACTTCGGTCGTGCGGCAGCGGCCTGCTTCATCAGCCAGCCCACGCTGTCGACCCAGATCAAGAAGCTCGAGGACGAGCTGGGCATCTCGCTGGTCGAACGCGCGCCGCGACGCATCATGCTCACCCCCGCAGGACGCGACGCCGCCGAGCGCGCGCGCCGCATCGTCGCCGACGTGGAGGAAATGAAGGAAGCCGCGCGCCGCAGCCGCAACCCCGAGGCCGGCACGGTGCGCCTGGGCATCTTCCCGACCCTGGGGCCCTACCTGCTGCCGCACGTCGTGCCGCAGGTGCGCAGCCGGTTCCCGGCGCTGGAGCTGCTGCTGGTCGAGGAAAAGACCGAGGTCATCCTGCGCCAGCTGCGCGAGGGCCGGCTCGACGCCGGCGTGCTGGCGCTGCCGCTGCACGACGAACAGCTGCACGTGGAATCCCTGTTCGAGGAGCCCTTCGTGCTCGCGGTCCCCGAAGCGCACGCGCTGGCCCGCGCGCCCGGGCCGCTGACGATGCAGGACCTCAGCCAGGAGAGCCTGCTGCTGCTCGAAGACGGCCACTGCCTGCGCGACCAGGCCCTGGACGTCTGCCACATGGCCGGCGCCGGGGAGAAGTCCGGGTTCCGTGCGACTTCGCTGGAAACCCTGCGGCAGATGGTCGCGGCGAACGTCGGCATCACCCTGTTGCCGGCGCTGGCGGTGAAACCGCCGGTGGCGCCGGCCCAGCACATCCGCCTGCTGCCCTTCCGCGATCCGCCCCCGAGCCGGCGCATCGCGATGGTCTGGCGACGCAGTTCGGCGATGGCCGAATTCCTGTCGCGCCTGGCCGAGGTCTTCCGCGCGCTGCCGCCGGGCCTGCTCGATACCGATCACCTGCAGGACACGGCGCCGACGCCGTTCGTGCACGCGCAGCGCTGAGCGCGCGGCCGGGCGCAACGGCCGTCCTCCGCGCTATCCTCGACACCGGGCATCGTCGCCCGGCTCCGTCGATCGCAGGACACCGTTCCCCATGCATTCCGAAGGCATGCGTCTCAAAGGTTCGCAGACCGAAGCCAACCTGAAGCTCGCATTCTCCAGCGAGGCCCAGGCCAACCGCCGCTACCTGTACTTCGCGCAGAAGGCCGACATCGAAGGCCTCGCCGACGTGGCCATGGTGTTCCGCTCCACGGCGGAGGGCGAAACCGGACATGCCCACGGCCACCTCGAATACCTCGAAGCCTGCGGCGACCCGGCCACCGGCCTGCCCTTCGGCGACACCGCCAGCAATCTGCGCAGCGCGATCGCGGGCGAAACCCACGAATACGCCGACCTGTACCCGGGCATGGCCAAGGTGGCGCGCGACGAAGGCTTCGACGAGATCGCCGACTGGTTCGAGACTCTGGCGAAAGCCGAACGCTCGCACGCCAACCGATTCCAGAAAGCGCTGAACGAGCTCGGCTGAGCGCGTCGCGCCGGACACCTGCCCGATCCGCCCTCGCCCATCGCGCCCATGCAGCCGCTCACCCGCGCCGACCTGATGCCGCTGGAGACCTACGCCGTCGAACGCCCGGCGTTCCGTGCGCGCGTGCTGGCGCACAAGCGGGCGCGCCGGCTGTCGCTGGGGCCGCACGTCACGCTGCTGTTCGAGGACCGGCTGACCATGCAATACCAGGTGCAGGAGATGCTGCGGATCGAGCGCATCTTCGAACCTGCCGGGATCCAGGCCGAGCTCGATGCGTACAACGCCCTGGTGCCCGGCGGCGGCGACCTGCGCGCGACCCTGCTGATCGAGTATCCGGATGCGGCGCAGCGACGCGAGGCGCTGGCCTCACTGGGCGGCATCGAGCATCGCGTCTTCGCCGAGGTCGAGGATATCGGCCGCGCGACCACGCATGCCGACGAGGACCTGCCGCGCAGCAGCGATGCGCGCACCGCCGCCGTGCATTTCCTGCGCTTCGCCTTCACCGCGGACGCGATCGCCGCGCTGCGCGCCGGTGGCAGCCTGGCCTTCGGCATCGACGATCCGCGCATGCCGCAGCGCGCCGACGCCGTGCCTGCGCTCCGCGCGGCGCTGCTGCGCGATTTCGACTGAGCCTGCTGCGATGCCCGCTGCGATGCTCCGCTGGCTGCTGATCTTCGTCGTCATCGCGGCCGGCGCCTGGTCGCTCGGCGCCCCCGATCCGGTGGCCAGCACGCCGGCCGGCAGCACGCTGCGCGCGGCCGGCTGTCCCTTGCCCGCACAGCGCGTGGGCGACGATGGCACGCTGCAGAGCGACGCCCCCGGCGGCATGCCGACCTTCATGCTGGGCGACGCCAGCGCCGAACCGCTGGCCGGTTTCAGCGTCGCCGCGCGCGTGCTGGCACGCGAGGATTACCGCCACGACCGTGAAGCGCGCTACGCGCCGCTCGACCTGGCCCTTGCGTGGGGCCGCATGCGCGACGACCAGGTGCTCTCGCAGCTGGACATCTCGCAGTCCGGACGGTTCTACCGCTACCGCTGGCAGGGCGAACCGCCGCTGCCGCCGGACGAACTGATCCGCAGCAGCGCGAACATGCACCTCATTCCCGCCGACGACGCCGTGCGCGCCGCGCTCGACGGCATCGACGCGGACGACCGCGTGCGCATCGACGGCTGGCTGGTGCAGGTGCGCGCCAGCGACGGCTGGCAGTGGCGCAGCTCGCTCACCCGCGAGGACAGCGGCGCGGGCGCCTGCGAAGTGGTCTACGTCTGCGCGGTGACGCGCTTCTAGGGCATGGGCCATGACGAAGACGCCCCCCGCGCAGGGCGCGGAGGGCGTCGGGGCACCGGATGGGGTCGCGCCGATCAGCGACGGGCGATGCTGGCCGCGGTCGGCTCGGGCATCGCAGAGCTGTGGTGGTTCATGATCTTCCACTCGCCGTCGATCTTCTCGTACAGGTAGGTGTAGCGCGCCTGGACCTTGACCGGCTTGCCGTCCTTGGTGAGCGTGAAGGTGTACACGCCGGCATCCAGCGCGGTGTCCGCGTCGAGCATGCGGATCTCGCGGTCGTCGATGACGCCCTGCGGCTTGGCCTTGAGGAAATCGACGAAATAGCGCTCGATCGCGGCCGGGCCGACGCGCACTTCATTGGACACGGTCGGCTGCAGCACGCCGTTCTGCGCGTACAGCGCGGCGACCTGCTTCGGCTTGCCGGTCGCCAGGGCGGCGTTCCAGCGGTCGAACAGCGCCGCGATCTCGCGGGTCTGGGCATCGTTGTGGGCATGGCCCTTGTGATCCTTGGCCACGGTCGTACCGGCGGCGAGGGACAGGCTGAGGCACAGGGTGGTGGCAAGCATGCGCATGCGGGTCTTCCTTCTGTGGGAGGGTCGTGGGACTTTCGCGGGACTTCTGGCCGGAACAGGTGTCCGGAACATGGGTGCAGTGTCCCGTCGCCGCGCTTGGCAACCGTCTGCCGGCCGGCGTACATTGGGCTATGCCGAACAGCAGACAGGATCCCGCCCTCCCCATCGCCGGCGAATGGCGCGCGTCCCTGCGCCGCGACGCCGGCGACGCCACCCGCCTGCGCTGCCTGCTCGCGGCCGCCGAAGCGCTGCCGTCGATCGCCGATCCCGCCCAGGCCCGCCAGCGCCTGCTCGCTGTCGCGCTGTCGCTGCATGCGGCGCGCGACGGCGTGGTGCTGGGCCTGCGCGGCGACCGCTGGCAGGTGCTCGCCGCCGAAGGCCGCGCGCTGCCGCCCGGCGCCAGCCTGCCCGGCGGCTGGCCCGGCGCGCCCACCGACGTGATCGCCGCGCGCGCGACGCGGGCCCTCGACTGGTGGATGGGCCCGCGCACGCCGATGCGCATGATCGAAGCGGCCATCGCGGTCGGCGGCGAGACCCACGGCGTGCTGTCCATCGCGATCGCGCCGGAAGCGCCCTGCCCGGAGGATGACCGCCGCGCACTCGGCGTGCTGGCGGCGATGCTGGCGGCCCATGTCGTCGCGACCACCCCGGCGCCTCGCCGCACGCGGCGCAGCGCGGATCCGCGCCTGGCCCGGCTGACCCGGCGCGAACGCCAGGTGCTGGCCCTGCTGCCGCGCGGACTGACCAATGCCGCACTGGCCGAGGAACTGGGCATCGCCCCGGGCACGGCCAAGGTCCACGTCGAACGCATCCTCCACAAGCTGGCGCTGGCCGACCGCACCCAGGCGGCCGTGTTCGCGATGCGCCAGGGGGTGGCGACATGAGCGCGGGCATGGAAGCGGGCATTGCAGCGCGACGCGGTCCGCTGGCCTCGGCGCGCCGCTGGCTGGCCGGCTCGATGCTGCGCAAGAGCGTGGCGGCGGTGGCGCTGCCGATGCTGCTGCTGGTCGTGGCGGTGGTGGCGATCGGTCGCCTCGAACAGCAGACCGCGCGCGCCGAGCAGGACGTGCGCCGCACCCTGCAGGTCCTGAGCGACCTGCATGAAGCACACAGCCTGCTCGCGGAAACGGCCGCCGCTCTGCGCGGTTACCGGCTGGTGCGCCGCGACGCCTTCCTCGATCCCTACCGCCTCGCCGAACCGCGCCTGCAGGAACTGCTCGACCGCCTGCAGCGCGAGATCACCGACCCCGTGCAGGCCGCGCGCATGGCGCGCGTGCGCCCGCTGTTCGAGGAGAAGATGCAGGGCTGGCGCGAGCTCCTGGCGCCGGACCTGCAGCCGGACGCCGAGCGCCGGCAGCTGATCCAGGGCAAGGCCAAGCTCGACATCCTGCGCGCCGAACTGCGTGCGATGCGCGAGTACGAGACCAGCCAGCTCGAGCGACGCACCCGCACCGCGCAGCTGCTGCGCCAGCGCAACCTGGTGATCACCCAGATCGCGACCGTGCTCGCCGGCCTCGGCGCAGTGGCGGCGGTGGCCTGGTTCACCTCCGGCCTGGCGCGGCGCGCACGCCGGCTGGCGATGGACGCCTCGCGCCTGGGCGAAGGCGAAGCGCTCGCGCGCGACGCGCACGGCAACGACGAACTCGCCCAGGTCGCGATGCGCCTGGCCGAAGCCAGCCGGCTGCTGGCCGAACGCGCGGCGGAAACCCGGCGCGCGCGCGAGGACGCCGAAGCCGCCAACCAGGCGAAGACCGAATTCCTCTCGCGCAGCAGCCACGAACTGCGCACGCCGCTGAACGCGATCCTCGGCTATGCGCAGGTGCTGGAAGAGGACCTCGCCGGCCGCGACGGCCACCGCTACGCGCAGCGCATCGTGTCCGCGGGCCGCCACCTGCTCGGCCTGATCAGCGAACTGCTCGACATCGCGAGGATCGAGGCCGGTCGGCTGGACCTGGCGCCGGAAGCCGTGGACCTGCCGACCGTGATCGGCGAGGCGGTGGCGCTGGTGCAGCCCAACGCCGATGCGCGCGGCGTGTCGATCGCCGTGCATGCCGACGTGGCCACGGTCGAAGCCGACCCGCAGCGCCTGCGCCAGGTGCTGGTGAACCTGCTGTCGAACGCGATCAAGTTCAACCGAGAGCGGGGACAGGTCGAGGTGGTGTCGTCGGTGGCGGACGGGCACGTGCGGATCGAGGTCCGCGACGAAGGCCCCGGCGTGCCGCCGGAGCGTCGCGCGCGGCTGTTCGTGCCCTTCGAACGCCTCGGTGCGGAGCGTTCCGCCGTGGAAGGCACCGGCCTGGGCCTGGCGGTGAGCAAGCATCTGGTCGAAGCGATGGGCGGCGAGATCGGTTTCGACGACGCCCCGGGCGGCGGCGCATGCGTCTGGCTGGCCCTGCCGGTGTCCTCGCGCGCCCTGGCCGCCGCCCACGAGGCCGTCCCGATGCGCGATCGTGCATCGCAGATACCGCGGCACGTGTTGAGCGTGGAGGACAACCCGTCCAACCAGGCCCTGATCGAGACACTGCTCTCGCGACGCGCGGGCTGGCACCTGCGCCACGCCGACACGCTGGCCGCCGCACGCGAGGCGCTGGCGGCGGAGGCGCCCGACCTGGTGCTGCTGGACCTGCACCTGCCCGACGGACGCGGCGAGCAGCTGATCGCGCACATGCGCGCCTCCGGGCGCTGGGCCCGCATCCCGGTGGTCGCGGTCACCGCCGACGCCACCGACGCCACCCTCGCCGCCGCGCGCTCGGCGGGCGCCGACGAGGTGATCACCAAGCCCATCGACGTGGCGCGCTTCCACGCCACCCTCGCGCGGCTGCTGGCATGAATCGCGACGACGTGTTCGCCTCCCGGATCCTGCTCGTCGACGACGAGGACGCCAACCTGCGCCTGCTCGAAGACCTGCTCGCGCGCGAAGGCTTCCACCAGGTGGTCGCCACGACCGATCCGACCCGGGTCACCGACCTGGTGCGCGCGTTCTCGCCGGACCTGGTCCTGCTCGACCTGAAGATGCCGGAGCTGGACGGCTACGCCGTGCTGGAGGCGCTGGGCCGCACGCTGGATCCGCGCGACTTCCTGCCAGTGATCGTGCTCACGGCCGACCCCAGCCGCTCCGCCCGGCATCGCGCGCTGGGCCTCGGCGCGAAGGATTACCTCACCAAGCCCTTCGACCCGTTCGAAGTCGCCCTGCGCGTCTGGAACGCGCTCGAAACCCGCCTGCTGTTCAAGGAACTGCGGGCCCTGCTCCCCGAACACGCCGCCCCACCGCGCTGGACCGGGGGTTGAGCCAGATCGGCCGCCCGACGCGGCCATGTCGACGCATTCGCCCCCTTTGAAAAAGGGGGCCGACGCGCACGGCGCGGCGGGGGGATTTCCGAACGAAGCGACACAGACTGGATGCAACGCGACACGGGAAGATCGCAAATCCCCCGCGGACGCTGCGCGCCCGCCGCCCCCTTTGCAAAGGGGGCTTGAGCCATCGCTGCGATCAGCCGGCCAGGCCGACCGGACAACTCACGCCCGTGCCACCAAGCCCGCAATAGCCGCCGGGATGCTTCGACAGGTACTGCTGGTGCTCGTCCTCGGCGTAGTAGAACGTCGGCGCCGGATGCACGATCTCGGTGGTGATCGCACCGTAGCCCGCCGCGGTCAGACCGGCCTGGAAGGCATCGCGGCTGGCCAGCGCCGCGGCATGCTGCGCCTCGGTGCTGCAGTAGATGGCGGAACGGTACTGGGTGCCCGTGTCGTTGCCCTGGCGCATGCCCTGGGTGGGGTCATGGTTTTCCCAGAAGGTCTTCAGCAGCGCCTCGAAGGCGACCTGCGCGGGGTCGTAGACCACCAGCACCACTTCGGTGTGGCCGGTCTCGCCGCTGCAGACCTCGCGGTAGGTCGGGTTCGGCGTGTAGCCGCCGGCATAGCCGACCGCGGTGGTGAACACGCCCGGCAGCGACCAGAACTTGCGCTCGGCGCCCCAGAAGCAGCCCATGCCGAATTGCGCCTGCGACAGGCCCTCGAAGGCGTCGCGTAGCGGACGGCCGTGGACATGGTGGACGTTGCGCAGGGGCATCGCCTCGCTGCGGCCCGGCAGGGCGCGGTCCGGCGACGGCATGCGCTGCTTCCACGCACCGATTCCCAGCAGCGATTCGAACATGCGGATCCTCCTTCGTTGAGGGCGAGGCGTTGGCTCAGGCGATGGTTCAGGCCGTGCTGGCGCGCGGCGCGAACACCGCCGGCGCCACGTTCACCCGGTTGCGACCGGCACGCTTGGCGGCGTACAGCGCCTTGTCGGCGCGATCCACCGCCGCATGCGGCTGCTGTTCGCCCGGCGACTGCGAGGCCACGCCGATGCTGACCGTGAGCCCGAGCGACAGTTCCTGGTGTTCGATGAGGGTCGATTCAAGCGCGGCGCGGATGTTCTCGGCGACGGCGCGCGCCATCTCCGACTGCCGGCCCGGCAGGATCACCAGGAATTCCTCGCCACCGTAGCGCCCGAACACGTCTTCCTCGTTCAGCTGTTCGTTGATGATCCGCGCCACTTCGCGCAGGCAGTGGTCGCCGCAGGCGTGGCCGTGCTGGTCGTTGATCGACTTGAAGCGGTCGATGTCGACGAACAGCACCGACAGCGGCGCCGACTTGCGCCCGGCCTCCTGGAAGGTGCGCAGCAAGGCCTGGTCGAGGCTGCGGCGGTTGAGCGCACCGGTCAGCGCATCGACCTCGGCGGTGTAGCGCAGGTGCAGGGCGGCGATGGCCTCGTCGGCCTGGAGCAGGGCCAGCCGCGCCAGTTCGCGCACCAGGGTCAGCTCGTCGGGATGGAAGACGGTCGCGCCGGCGCGTTCCAGCACGATCAGCCCCCAGCCCGGCGGCCGCACCGGCAATGCCACCAGCGCCTCGATCGCCACCGGCACCGCGCCGCCGGTCTTGGTCACCGGGCGCTGCAGCTCCAGGCTGCCGGCCATCTGCCGGCGCAGGGTCTGCAGGCGCTGGCCGATGGTGTTCTCGATCTCGGCCAGGTACGACGCCGGCTGCACCACCAGGGTGTCGCGTCCGTGGTAGCCGCGCGCCGCCGCCACCGCCGTGGTGGTCGGCACCACCCGCCGCAGGTGCTCCAGCAGCAGCCGGAACACGATCGGCTGGATGGCGTCCTCCTGCGCGCCGCGCAGCGAGGTCTGCAGCGCGGTGAGCAGTTCGGTGCGCACCGCCTCGCGGTACATGCGCCGCTCGGAATCGGCGCGCGCGCGCTGCTCGCGGTCGCGCTGCTCGCGGTACCGGCTGATGCGGCTGATCAGGCCCACGCCCAGCATCGCCGCGCACAGCATCAGGCCCGCCTGGTAGCCGTAGAGCGTCCACAGGGTGCCGCCGAGCACGCCGCGCGCGGCGAGTTCCCAGGCGAGCATGCCCGCACCCAGCGCCAGCACCGACAGCAGCACGGGCGCGGCCAGCGGCACACGGCGACGCCAGGCATCCACCGTGACCACCACGCCGGCGACGCAGCCGCCCAGCCAGGCCAGCGGCATGAACCAGGCGGAGAACCCGTCCAGCGCCTGCCGCCAGGCCAGCAGCACGCCGGCCACCAGCAGCAGGAACACGCAGGCGTGGTTGAGCGCCGATTCCAGCAGCGGCCGGGATTGGCGGGTCTCGGCGTAGTCGAGCAGCACCCACAGCGCGGCCACCTCGAACACCAGCGACATCGCATGCATGCCCGCGCCGCCCAGCACCAGGGTCACGCCGAAGGGATCGAACAGATAGGCATGGCCGTCGAACGCCGCCATCAGCAGGCCCGCCGACAGGCAGAACACGAAATACCAGAGGAAGCTCTGGTCGCGCGAGGCGAAGAACAGCGCCAGTCCGACCACGCCCAGCGTGAACACGCTGGCGTAGCCGAAGGCGTTGAGGAGGGTCGTGCGCTGCACCTCGCGGTCGTAGCGCGCCTCGGTCATCACCTCCGGCTGCAGTGCGGTGGTGCGCAGCGCGGTGGCGGACAGCTGCAGGCGGATCTCGCCTTCCCAGGTGGACGGCAACCGATAGGCATAGCCGACCGGCAGCGGCACGTGTTCGGCATCGGGACGCAGGAAACTGCGCTCGCCACCGCGCCACACGCCGTCGACGTCCACCTTCAGCGATTCGACCGGCACCCGGCGCATCCACAGCACCCACTGCGGCGATTCCGGGGTGCGCGGCGGGATCTCGAAGCGCAGCTCGGCGCGTGCCGTACGGGTGGCCTCGTCCACGCCGAGCAGGAGGGCGCGCCCCCCGTGGCCCAGCGCGGGCACACGGCCGATGTTGTCCGGCTGGGGGATCACCGAGAGCGGCAGCGGCGCGGAGCCCTCGTCCGGGAGATGCGCGCCCGGCATGAACGCCTTCGCCAGCACGAGCAGGACCAGCACCGCCAGACCGACGGCGCGGAACCAGCCGAGAGGCGATTCGATGCGGGCCATGCTCATGCTCATCCGCGCGCGCCGGATCTCCGGGCGCGCCGGTTGCCCGGTGCGACGCCTGGGCGGCCGCGCGCGCATCCGCATACCGCGGAAACGTCGCCCGCCGGCAGATGGTCGATGTCGATCATCGCGCGCCCCCTTGTTCACCCATGTCCCGCTGCAGCCCGGCATGCCTGCGTCGGGCGCCCCCGGATCCGGTCGCGGCTTGTCGCGGCAGGATCCGATCAAAGCGTTCCACCCTACCACTGCCCGGCGACGGCTGGCAGCGCGGCGCCGCAATCCCGATTGCAAAGTGAGACCGGATGCCGTTGACCACCGGTGGCGCATTCATCGACATACCCGTCGCGCTCCCGGGCCGGCCAACCCATCCCGCCTGATAAACTGCGGGTTTTCGCAGCCCCACCTCCGATGACCCTGGACGCCACCCCGGACACCGCCGCCGACCACGCCCCCGAGCGCCGGCAGGACTTCATTCGCCAGATCGTCCGCGAGGACCTGGCCAGCGGCAAGCACGCCGCCATCCGCACCCGTTTCCCGCCCGAGCCCAACGGCTACCTGCACATCGGCCACACCCGGGCGATCTGGACCGACTTCGGCATCGCCCAGGAATTCGGCGGCCGCTGCAACCTGCGCCTGGACGACACCAATCCGGCGAAGGAAGACCCCGAGTACGTCCGCGCCATCCAGGACGACGTGCGCTGGCTGGGCTTCGAATGGGCCGAGCTGCGCCACGCCTCGGACTACTTCGAGGTGTTCTACCTCGCCGCAGAGAAGCTCATCCGCCAGGGCGACGCCTTCGTCTGCGACCTCAACGCCGACGAGGTCCGCGCCTATCGCGGTTCGCTGACCGAACCCGGTCGACCCTCGCCCTTCCGCGACCGCAGCGTCGAGGAGAACCTCGACCTGTTCCGGCGCATGCGCGCGGGCGAGTTCCCGGACGGCGCGCGCACCCTGCGCGCGAAGATCGACATGGCCAGCGGCAACATCAACCTGCGCGACCCGGCGCTGTACCGCATCAAGCACGTCGAGCACCAGAACACCGGCAACGACTGGCCGATCTACCCGATGTACGACTACGCGCACTCGCTGAGCGACTCGATCGAGGGCATCACCCACTCGCTGTGCACGCTGGAGTTCGAGGACCACCGTCCGCTGTACGACTGGTGCGTGGACAAGGTCGACCTGCCGAACCATCCGGAGCTGATCGCGCCGCTGGTCGCGAAGGGACTGCCGTTCGAGGCCGCGAAGCCGCGCCAGATCGAATTCTCGCGGCTCAACATCAACTACACGGTGATGAGCAAGCGCAAGCTGATGACCCTGGTCGACGAAGGCCTGGTCGACGGCTGGGGCGATCCGCGCATGCCGACCCTGCAGGGCATCCGCCGCCGCGGCTACACGCCGGACGCGCTGAAACTGTTCGTCTCCCGCCTGGGCCTGTCGAAGCAGAACTCGCTGATCGACTTCTCGGTGCTCGAGAACACCCTGCGCGAGGATCTCGATTCGCGCGCGCCGCGGCGCATGGCCGTGCTCGACCCGCTGAAGTTCGTGCTCACGAACCTGCCGGAAGGCCACGAGGAAACGCTGACCTTCTCCAATCATCCGAAGGACGAATCCTTCGGCCAGCGCAGCGTGCCGTTCGCGCGCGAGCTGTGGATCGAGCGCGAGGATTTCGCCGAAGTGCCGCCGAAGGGCTGGAAGCGACTGATCCCGGGCGGCGAAGTGCGCCTGCGCGGCGCCGGCATCGTCAAGTGCGACGAGGTGGTGAAGAACGAGGCCGGCGAGATCGTCGAACTGCGCGGCACGCTCGACCTCGAATCGCGTCCCGGCATGCCCGGCGCCGACCGCAAGATCAAGGGCACGATCCACTGGGTCAGCGCGGCGCATGCCGTCGAAGCGGAAGTGCGTCTGTACGACCGCCTGTTCACCGTGCCCAATCCGGACACCGACGAAGACGGCAAGACCTACCGCGATTACCTGAACCCCGAATCGCGCCGCAGCGTGCGCGGCTACGTCGAACCGTCCGCCGCGAACGCCGCGCCCGAACAGGGCTTCCAGTTCGAGCGGATGGGTTACTTCGTCGCCGATCGTTTCGACCATCGCACCGACGCGCCGGTGTTCAACCGCAGCGTCACCCTGCGCGACACCTGGGCGTCGGGCAGCTGACGCCGCGCGCCGCAGGTTCGAATCCCCCTCTCTCCGCCAGACCCGTCCAGGAGATCACCGCATGCGCACGACCGTCGTCCTCGCCACCCTGGTGTTCGCGCTGTCGCTGATCGGCTGCACCGCGCCCTCGGCCACGCCCGATGCGCCTGCCGCGCCGGACGCACCGGTGGCAGCGCAACCGCAGCAACCCGCCCAGCCTGCGCAACCCGCGACACCGGAGCCGGCCCCGCCGCCGGTGGCGGCCGAACCGCCGCCGGGCAGCGCGCCTGCGGCATCGCCGATCGCCGGCTCGCCCCTGAGTCCGAGTCGCGCCTGCAAGACCGACGCGGACTGCGCCGTGAAGGACGTCGGCAGCTGCTGCGGCTATTTCCCGATGTGCGTGAACAAGGACGCCAAGACCGACCCCGCCGCCGTGCAGGCGCAGTGCGCGAAGGACGGCATGGCCTCGGTCTGCGGCTTCAAGGAAATCAGCGGCTGCCAGTGCGTACAGGGCACCTGCCAGGACATCGCCGACGGCGGACAGGTGATGTGATGCTGTACGCGCAGGTCCATCTCACCCTCCCCGCCTGGGTCCACGACGCCGTCGACACGACGCGCAGCTACGCCAGCGATGCCGACAAGGTCGCGCTGGCCGTCGCGCTGTCGCGCGGCAACGTCGAACACGCCAGCGGCGGCCCGTTCGGCGCGGTGGTGTTCGGCCCGGACGACCGCATCGTCGCCGTCGGCGTGAACCGCGTGCTGCCGCACAGCTGCTCGGTCGCGCACGCGGAGATGATGGCCTACATGCTCGCGCAGCAACGCACCCAGCGCGCGCGCCTCAACCGCGACGCGGACGATCGTGCCGTCGGCCCGATCACCCTCGCGACATCCTCGCAGCCCTGCTGCCAGTGCTACGGCGCGACGATCTGGGCCGGCATCGACCGCCTGCTGATCGGCGCCCGCGCCGAGGACGTGATGGCGCTGACGCCCTTCGACGAAGGCCCGCTGCCCGCCGACTGGATCGGCGAACTGGAGAAGCGCGGCATCGCCGTCACGCAGGACATCGAACGCGACGCGGCCTGCGACGTGCTGCGGATGTACGGCGAGGACGGCGGGTCCCGCTATTGATGCAGGGCCTCCTCTGCTACTGCCGCGCCGGTTTCGAACCCGAACTCGCCGCAGAACTCACCGAGCGCGCCGCCGAAGCCGGCCACGCCGGCTATGCGCGCACCGAGCGCAACAGCGGGCATGCGCTGTTCCTCTGCGAGGAAGCCGATGCGCTGTCGCGCGCCCTGCCGTTCGCGGACCTGATCTTCGCGCGACAGAAGCTGGTGCTGATCGCCGAACTGCGCGACCTCGATCCGAAGGACCGCATCGCGCCGATGCTCGATGCGCTGCAGATGCGAAGATTCGGCACCCTCGTCGTCGAACACCCCGATTCCGACGACGCCAAGCCGCTCGCAGGCCTCGCGCGCAGCTTCGGCAACGCGCTGCGCCCGGCCCTGCGCAAGGCCGGGCTGCTCAGCGCGCAGGACGATGCGCGCATGCCACGCCTGCACGTCTGCTTCGTCGACGGCGACCACGCCTTCCTCGCCACCAGCGATCCGCGCGACAGCGCGCCGTGGCCGATGGGCGTGCCGCGCCTGAAGATGCACGCGGATGCGCCCTCGCGCTCGGCGCTGAAGCTGGAGGAAGCCATCCTCACCCTGCTCACCGCCGACGAACGCACGCAGCTGCTGCGCGAAGGCATGCGCGCCGCCGACCTCGGCGCCGCGCCCGGCGGCTGGACCTGGGTGCTGACCCGGCACAAGCTGCAGGTCACCGCGATCGACAACGGCCCGCTGCGCCCGCACGTGATGGATACCGGACTGGTGCAGCACCTGCGCGCCGACGGTTTCGCCTGGCATCCGGCGAAACCGCTGGACTGGATGGTCTGCGACATGGTCGAACAGCCCTCGCGCGTCGCCGGCCGCATGGCCGAATGGTTCCGCGAGGGCTGGTGCCGGCACGCGATCTTCAACCTGAAGCTGCCGATGAAGAAGCGCTGGCAGGAAACCCGGCTCTGCCTGGATCGCTTCGCCGCGCAGGCCGGCAAGCCGCTGACGATCCGCGCGAAGCAGCTGTACCACGACCGCGAAGAGATCACGGTGTTCGCGACGCCGTCGGGGCGGTAGGATCGGGCGTCGATCCGCACGCGCCCCCACCGATGACAGAACACCTCCCGCCCCATCCCGCCATCCCCGCCGACGTCCATGCCGACATCCTCAGCCGCCTGCTGCGCGCCGAGGAGGAGCACGGCGTGCGCATCCTGCTCGCGGTGGAGTCCGGCAGCCGCGCCTGGGGCTTCGCTTCGCCGAATTCCGATTACGACGTGCGTTTCATCTACGCGCATCCACCGGCGTGGTACCAGGCCGTGGATCTCGAAGAAAAACGCGACGTCATCGAATATCCGATCGTCGACGACATCGATCTGAATGGCTGGGACGTGCGCAAGGCCCTGCGCCTGCTGTGGAAATCGAACCCGGCCTTCGTCGAATGGGCGCAGTCGCCGATCCGCTACATCGTGCGCGGCGGTTTCGCGGACGCGGCTCGCCAGCTCCTGCCGCAGGTCTATTCGGTGGAAAGCGGGATGTACCACTACCGCAGCATGGCCAAGAACACCGAGCGCGCCTACCTGCGCGAATCGCAGGTCTCGCTGAAGAAGTACTTCTACGCACTGCGCCCGCTGCTGGCGGTGCGCTGGCTGGAACGCTACGGCACGCCGGCACCGATCGAGTTCGACAAGCTGCTGCACCTCATCGAGGATCGGCCGGACCTGTGCGCCGCGATCGACGACCTGCTGGCGCGCAAGCGCCAGGCACCCGAGACCTGGGTCGGCGACGCGGTGCCCCCGATCGGCGCATTCGTGGTCGAGGAACTGGCGCGCCTGGAATCGATGCAGCCATCGGTCGAACGCCGGCCATCGGCGCTGCCTGCGTTGAACGCTCTGTTCCACGCCGTCCTGTCGGAATGACGGGCTTCCGGGCTGTCACGTCCGTCTGTTAAGTTGACGGCATGGCCGTCGGCATCCTCCTCATCACCCATCCCGGCATCGGCAGTGCCCTGGTCGACGTTGCGACCCGGATCCTGCGCCAGCTGCCGCTGAAGACCGAAGCGTTCGAACTCGCGTTCGACGCCGACGTTTCGCTCGCCCTGCCCCAGGCCAGCGCCGCCCTGCGTCGCGTCGACGCCGGCGAAGGCGTACTGGTCCTCACCGACCTGTACGGCGGGTCGCCGAGCAACCTTGCCGCGCAGGTCGCGCGGCTGGGCACGCCGGTGCGACGCGTTTCGTCGCTCAACCTGCCGATGCTGCTGCGGGTGATGAACTACGCCGACCTGCCGCTCGACGAACTGCCTGCGGTCGCCGCCGCCGGCGCGCGCAACGGCGTGCGCCTGGACGACGCCTGACCATGACGCACGCCCTCCCCACACGCCTCACCACTCGCCGCACCCGCACCGGACCTTCGCCATGATCGAACGCGAACTGCCCATCCAGAACCGCCTCGGCCTGCATGCGCGCGCCACCGCAAAGCTGGTGCAGACCGTGTCCGGGTTCCGCTGCGCCGCCACCGTCTCGGCCAAGGGCCGCGAAGTGAACGCCAAGAGCATCATGGGCGTGATGCTGCTCGCGGCCGGCCACGGCAGCACGGTCGTGGTGCGCACCGACGGCGAGGACGAAGCTGCGGCGATGGACGCGATCGTCTCGCTGTTCGAACGCCGCTTCGACGAAGACAGCTGATGAGACGCATCCTCTCCGGCCATGGGGCATCGCGCGGCAGCGCACTGGGACGCGCACGCGTCCGCCTGCCGCACGTGCTGGACGTGGCCGAGGAGCGGCTCGAAGCCGAACTGGTCGACGACGAGATCGATCGCCTGCACGCGGCCATCGCCGTGGTGCGCGAGGAGATGCGCGCCCTGCACGAGCGCCTGCACGGCGCGATGGCGCACGAGGTCGGCGAGTTCCTCGACCTGCACGCGCTGCTGCTGGACGACCCGGAGCTGATCGCTGGCCTCGACGACCTGATCCGCACCGGCCGCTACACCGCCGACTACGCGCTGCGCCTGCAGCGCGACCGCATCGCCGCGGTGTTCGCCGGGATGGACGATGCTTACCTGCGCACGCGCATCGACGACATCGACCAGATCGTCGGCCGCATCCACGCCGCCCTGCACAAGCGCGACGCCGACCTGCAGGGCATCGCCGGCGACATCCTGGTCACCGACAACGTCTCGCCGTCCGAGCTGGTGCAGCTGCACAGCCAGGGCGTGATGGCCGTGGTCACCGCCGCCGGCAGCCCGCTGTCGCATACCGCCATCCTCGCGCGCAGCCTGCACGTGCCGCTGGTCATCGGCGCGACCCACGCGCTGCAGAAGGTCAACGATGGCGACGTGCTCGCGGTCGATGGCGGCAGCGGCCTGGTGATCCTCGAACCCGACGCCGACGACCTGCGTGCGCATCGCGCGCGGGTGCAGGAGCACGCCCGCGAGCGCAAGCAGTTGCACCGCCTGCGCCGCGAACCCACGCGCACCCTCGATGGCGTCGACATCAAGCTGTGGGCCAACGCCGAATCGCGCGAGGACGTGGCCGAAGCGCATGCGCTCGGCGCGGCGGGCGTCGGCCTGTACCGCACCGAATTCCTGTTCATGCAGCGCCCCGCCGATGCGCGCATGACCCTGCCCGACGAAGACGAACAGTTCCGCGCCTATCGCGACCTGGTGCTGGGCATGACCGGGCGCACGGTGACCATCCGCACGCTCGACATCGGCGCGGACAAGGCCGACGGCACCGCGCTGGCCCTGCCCGGCGAACCGAATCCGGCGATGGGCCTGCGCGGCGTGCGCCTGTCGCTGGCCCGCGACGCGCTGTTCCGCACGCAGCTGCGCGCGATCCTCCGCGCGAGCGCCTACGGACCGGTGCGTATCCTGATCCCGATGGTCAGCGGCCGCGAGGAAGTGATCGCGGTGCGAGCGCGGATCAAGGAGGTGCAGCGCGAACTGCGCACCGAGGGCCATGCCATCGCCGAGACCCTGCCGGTCGGCGCGATGATCGAGGTGCCTTCGGCGGCAATCGCGCTGCAGACCTTCATCGGCGACGTCGACTTCCTGTCGATCGGCACCAACGACCTGGTGCAGTACCTGCTCGCCGCCGACCGCAACAACGACGCGCTGGGCGAGCTGTATTCGCCGCTGCATCCAGCGGTGCTGCGCCTGATCCACGGCGTGATCCGCGCTGCGCGCACCCACGACAAGCCCGTGGCCGTCTGCGGCGAGATGGCGGGCGATCCGCTGTTCGCCCCGGTGCTGCTGGCCCTGGGCCTCGAGGAATTCAGCCTGCATCCGGGCACGCTGCTGGAGCTGCGTCGCGCGATCCGCAGCTTCGACCTCTCATGGCTGCGCGCCCGCAGCGCCAGCCTGCTTCGTGCCCGCGACAGCGCCTCGATCCAGCGATGGCTGGCGCAGGCGACGGGCTGAGTCGCCGGAACGCGACGCGGGTCCGCACATCGCCGGGTGCGGCCCCCTAGAATCCAGCCCGCGCACCCAGGCGATTCCCATGACAGGACAGACGGACTTCACCGCACCGCAGTTCTCCGAGAACTGGTTCGAACACCACATCCCGCACTGGGAGCGCTGGCTCGCCGATCTTCGCGGTCGGCCGGGCCTGCGCGCGCTTGAGATCGGCAGCTTCGAAGGCCGGTCGACGCTGTGGCTGTGCGAACACATCCTCACCGCCGAGGACAGCCGGATCGATTGCCTGGACCTGTTCGCGACCGACCCGGTCTACGGCGATTACCACGCCCGCTTCCGCGCCAACACTGCGGCGCATGCGCACAGGATCCGCGAATTCCCCGGGCCGAGCTTCGATGGCCTGCGCAAGGTCGACGGCCCCTACGACATCGTCTACATCGACGGCTGGCATTCCGCGTTCGGCGCGATGGCCGACGGCGTGATGAGCTGGCCCCTGCTGAAGGTCGGCGGCGTGATGATCTTCGACGATTACCTGTGGGTGCCGCCGAAACTCGGGCCGCCGCCGCGCCTCGGCCTGTGGGAGCGCAAGATGCTGAAGTGGCGCGGCCAGAGCCGGAAGGACGCCGCGCGGCTGCGCCAGATCGAAAGCGTCGCGACGGAAACGCCGAAGCTCGGCGTCGACAGCCTGCTCGCCACGCTGGCCGGGCATTACGCGCTGCTGGGCATCACCCACCAGCTCGCCGTGCGCAAGACCCGCGACTTCGACCAGGGGCAGCTGGGGCACGACACCTGATGGCTTGATGCCCGGGGCAGCCTCGCTCGCCGTGTAGAGCGGAGCGCAGCTCCGCTGAACGCTCTCCAGAACCTGCGATCCTGCAGCCCAGGCGTTCGAACGGATCGTGGCCTGCGGACGCCGAGCAGCGGAGCTTCGCTCCGCCCTACAACATCCTCCGGCCCGCCGCATGGCGGCGGGCGTTCACGACGGCGCGCGGCAGTGCCGCGCGAGCGCCGTCGCTGGCTTCGCCCCCGGCCCGCCGCATGGCGGCGGCGGGCGTTCACGACGGCGCGCGGCAGTGCCGCGCGAGCGCCGTCGCTCACCCCATCGCCACGCGCACGTTGCGGAACATGCGCAGCCACGGCGAGGACTCCGGCCAGTCGGACGGGGCCCAGCTCATGTTGACCGTGCGCGGCGTGCGCTCCGGGTGCGGCATCAGGATCGTGGCGCGGCCGTCGCGGCTGGTGACGCCGGCGATCGCATGCTCCGAACCGTTCGGATTGGCCGGGTAGCTGTTCGCCGGGCTGCCGTCGTTGGCGACGTAGCGCAGCGCCATGGTCACGCCGTTGCGGTCGAGGTCGTCGTCGAAGGTCGCGCGGCCTTCGCCGTGGGCGATCGCCACCGGGATGCGCGAACCGGCCATGCCCTGGAAGAACAGCGACGGCGAGGCGGCGACTTCGAGCAGGCCGAAGCGCGCTTCGAACTGCTCGCTGCGGTTGCGCAGGAAACGCGGCCAGTGTTCGGCGCCGGGAATGATGTCCTTGAGCTGCGACAGCATCTGGCAACCGTTGCACACGCCGAGCGCGAAGGTGTCCGGACGGGCGAAGAACGCCGCGAAGGCATCGCGCAGCGCGGCGCGCTCGAGGATCGACGTGGCCCAGCCGCGACCGGCGCCGAGCACGTCGCCGTAGCTGAAGCCACCGCAGGCGGCGAAGCCGCTGAAACCGTCGAGCGCGACGCGGCCGGCGATCAGGTCGCTCATGTGCACGTCGACCGCCGCGAAGCCGGCGCGGTCGAACGCGGCGGCCATCTCGATCTGGCCGTTGACGCCCTGCTCGCGCAGGATCGCCACGCGCGGACGCTTGCCGGTCGCGATGTACGGCGCCGCGACATCCTCCGCGGCATCGAAGCTCAGCTTCGGCTGCAGGCCCGGCGCATCGAAGCGGCGCACGGCGGCGCGCTCCTCGTCGGCGGATTCGGGGTTGTCGCGCAGGCGCTGCATGGCGTGGCTGACCGACCACCATGCGTCGAACAATTCTTCCCAGCGCCACTCGGCGACGATTTCGCCGTCCTGGTGGACGCGCACCGCGGCGGCGGTGGTCGGCCGCGCGATGCGCTGGGCGCATTCGATCAGGCCGTGCTGGGCGACGAGGTCGGCGAATTCCGCACGGTCCTCGATCGCGATCTGCACGATCGCGCCCAGCTCCTCGCAGAACAGGGTGCGCAGGGCATCGTCGCCCCAGTCGTCGAGGCTGATGTCGAGGCCCAGGTGCGAACAGAACGCCATTTCCGCCAGCGCCGCGAACGCGCCGCCGTCGGAGCGGTCGTGGTAGGCGCGAACCAGGCCGCGTTCGCGCGCGTCGCGCATGAGTTCGTACAGACCGCGCAGGCGCTCGGGATCGTCGAGATCCGGCACCGAGTCGTCGCCATGGCGACCGCCGAAACCATCGTAGACCTGCGAGAGGATCGAACCGCCGAGGCGCTGCTTGCCGGCGCCCAGGCCGATCAGCCACAGCTCGGTGTCGGCTTCGCGCGACAGCAGCGGGGTGAGCTGCAGGCGGGCGTCCTCGACCGGCGCGAACGCACTGACGATCAGCGACACCGGCGACACGGACTTGTGCGCCTGGCCGTCCTGCTGCCACTGCGCCTGCATCGACAGCGAGTCCTTGCCCACCGGGATGCTGAGGTCGAGCGACGGACACAGCGCCATGCCGACCGCCTTCACCGCGTCGAACAGCCGCGCGTCCTCGCCGGGATGCCCGGCGGCGGCCATCCAGTTCGCGGACAGCTTCACCTGCGCCAGCGACGGCACCGGCGAGGCGATCAGGTTGGTGATCGCCTCGCCGACGGCCATGCGCGCGGCGGCGGCGGCATCGATCAGCGCCAGCGGCGTGCGTTCGCCGACCGCCATCGCTTCGCCGGCATTCGTGTCGAAACCGGCGAGCGTGATCGCGCAGTCGGCCACCGGCATCTGCCACGGGCCGACCAACTGGTCGCGCGCGGTCAGGCCGCCGACAGAGCGGTCGCCGATAGTGATGAGGAAATTCTTCGCCGCGACGGTCGGATGCGCGAGCACGCGCAGGCCGGCCTCGTGCAGGTCGATGGCGCGGCCATCGAGCGCGCGCCAGGCCATCGGCGCCGGGCGGCGGGTGTCGCGATGCATCTTCGGCGGCTTGCCGAACAGCACGTCCATCGGCAGATCGATCACCGGCGGATGCGGCCGGTGGTCCACGGTCGCGCCATAGCCGACGACCAGCCGCTCTTCCGCGGTCGCCACGCCGACCGCCGCGAACGGGCAGCGCTCGCGCGCGCAGAGCGCGGCGAACTCGGCCAGGCGGTCCTGCGGCACGCCGAGCACGTAGCGCTCCTGCGATTCGTTGCACCACAGCTGCATCGGCGACAGCGACGGGTCGTCGGTCGGCACCTTGCCCAGGTCGATCACACCGCCCACGCCGCTGTCGTGCAGCAGTTCGGGAATCGCGTTGGACAGGCCGCCCGCACCCACGTCGTGGAACCACAGGATCGGATTGCGCTCGCCGAGTGCGACGCAGCGGTCGATCACTTCCTGGCAGCGGCGCTCCATTTCCGGGTTGTCGCGCTGCACGCTGGCGAAATCGAGGTCTTCGGCGCTTTCGCCCGAGGCCACCGAGCTGGCGGCGCCGCCGCCGAGGCCGATCAGCATCGCCGGGCCGCCGAGCACGATCACCGCGTCGCCGGGCGAGAGCGTCTTCTTCGTCACCATCGGCCGATCGATCGCGCCGAGGCCGCCGGCGAGCATGATCGGCTTGTCGTAGGCGCGGACCAGGCCCTCGCCGTCGCGCAGCTCGAAGCTGCGGAAGTAGCCGGTGAGGTTCGGCCGGCCGAATTCGTTGTTGAACGCCGCGGCGCCGATCGGGCCGTCGAGCATGATCTCCAGCGCCGGCGCCATGCGCGGATTGAGCGCGCGTTCGGCTTCCCAGGGCTGCGGCAGGGTCGGGATGCGCAGGTGCGAGACGCTGAAGCCGCACAGGCCGGCCTTGGGCTTGCCGCCGCGACCGGTCGCGCCTTCGTCGCGGATCTCGCCGCCGTTGCCGGTGGAGGCGCCCGGGAAGGGCGAGATCGCGGTGGGATGGTTGTGGGTCTCGACCTTGATGCAGAACGCGCTGGGCGTCTCGGCTTCGGCGCGGTATTCGGCCGTCGCCGGGTCGGGACGGAAGCGCTTCGCGGGATAGCCTTCCACCACCGCCGCATTGTCGCTGTACGCCGACAGCGTGTACTCGGGCGTCTGCTGGTGGGTGTGCTTGATCATCCGGAACAGCGACAGCGGTTGCTCGCGCCCGTCGATGGTCCAGCTGGCGTTGAAGATCTTGTGCCGGCAGTGCTCGGAGTTGGCCTGCGCGAACATCATCAGCTCGACATCGTGCGGGTCGCGGCCCAGCTCGGCGTAGCGCGCGCGCAGGTACTCGATCTCGTCGTCGGCCAGGGCCAGGCCCAGCCGCGCGTTGGCGGCTTCGAGCTGCGCCAGCGGGATGACTTCGAGCTCGCCCCGTGCCGGCACCGCGAACAGCACGGAAGCGTCTCCGGCGTCGGCCAGCAGCGACTGGGTCATCGGATCGTGCAGCACCTTGGCCACGGCGGCCTGCGCGGCGGGGTCGGACGGCCACCCGGCGACATCGATCCGGGTCCCGCGCTCGACGCGGCGAACCGACTGCCCGGCGCCGCGCAGCAGCTCGCCGGCCTTGCTCGCCCAAGGCGAGATCGTGCCCAGGCGCGGCGCGACGAAGCGCGAGACGGCCCCATCGGCCAGCGGCTCGCGATGGCCGTGCGCTTCGAGGATGCGCTGCAGGGTGTCGGGGTCGGGCGTGTGGCCCGGTTCGGGCTCGACCCAGTAGGTGAACCAGGCACCGACGATGCGGAGACCGGGAACGAGGGCCTGGAGGCGGGTTTCGAGACGGTCGCGGCGGAACGGCGATAGGGCCGGCTGGCCCTCGAGGACGATCATGTCCGGTGTGGTGTTGTGCGCGGGCCGCAGATTGTACCGGATGCGGTCAGCCCGGGACGGCCGGCATGCGCCCGGCCGACCCGGCGGTTCGCCCCCGCCCGTGCGGACGGGGGGATGCGGCGGCCGTCAGGGCGCGCCGGCGGCGCTTCCGCCTGCGGCGCGGGCAGCCTTGCCTTGGGTCGCCAGCTTGTCCAGCGATTCCAGCATCTTGTCCGGCGGCAGGTAGCCCGGGAGCATCAGGCCGTCTTCGTTGATGATCATCGGCGTGCCGGTCAGGCCCATGCGGCGACCGGACTCGTACTGGTCGGCGACCGGGTTCTTGCAGGCCAGCGGCGGCACCGGGCGACCGGCCTTGGCGTCGGTGAGCGCCTTGCGGCGGTCGCTCGAACACCAGACCGACTGCATCGCGATGCCGTCCGGGCTCTGCAGGCCGGCGCGCGGGAACGCCAGGTATTCGACGGCGATGCCGCGCTTGTTGTACTCGGCGATGTCCTCGTGGAGCTTGCGGCAGAAACCGCATTCGATGTCGGTGAAGATCGCGACGCGGTGCTTGGCCGGGCCGACCGGGGCGAAGACGATGCGGTCACTGGCCGGGATCTTCGCCATTTCGGCTCGGCGGACCACGCTCAGGCCGAGCTGGCTGACGTCTTCCTTCTTGTCGATGTCGAACAGCGCACCCTGGATGAGGTAGCGGCCGTCATTGCTGACGTAGAGGGCCTGGCCTTCGGTGATGACTTCGGTGAAACCGGCGACGGCGGCGGGCGCGACGCGGTCAAGTTCGGCGTTCGGCGCGAGTTTGGCCAGCGCGGAACGGACCCGCTTCTCGACCTCGGCCGGCGATTTGCTGGTGGCGGGTGCTGCGGCGACCTTGTCGGCACCGGCGGGGGCGGTCTGCGCGCAGGCGGACAGGCTGAGGGCGCACAGCAGCGCGAAGACCGGATATTTCATGCGGGCGGGTTCCATCGTCTGAAGAAGGTATCTGGGCATCATGGGGACCATCCTGGTCCGGGAAAGTTCATCGATTGTCGCACGGCGCCCGGGTGCCGGGACGTCGGCGGGCGTGACGGGAATTGCCCGATGCGCGGGCCTGCGGTGGCGTCCGGCAGACCGTTCCGGGAGGCGGCCGCCGAGCGGCTCAGCCCCGGGGGTGGTGCTGCGCGTGCAGGCGCTTGAGCTGCTCGCGGGCGACCAGGGTGTAGATCTGGGTGGTCGACAGGCTGGCATGGCCCAGCAGCATCTGCAGCGCGCGCAGATCGGCGCCGTGGTTCAGCAGGTGGGTGGCGAAGCTGTGGCGCAGGCCATGCGGGCTGATCCGGGCGGGATCGATGCCCGCAGCCGCCGCGTGCCGCTTGACCAGCGACCAGAACGCCTGCCGCGAGGGCGGTTCCGCGCCGGCGTCGAGGAACAGCGTCGCCGGCGCGCGCCGCCCGGCCAGCACCGGCCGGGATTCGGCCAGGTAACGCTGCAGCCAGTGCTGCGCCTCCTCGCCCAGCGGCACCAGCCGGTCCTTGTCGCCCTTGCCGGTCACCCGCAGCACGCCCTGGCGCAGGTTGACCGCTGTCGCCGGCAGGCCGACCAGCTCGCTCACGCGCAGGCCGGCGGCGTACATCAGCTCCAGCATCGCGCGGTCGCGCAGGCCGAGCGGCGTGGACACGTCCGGGGCCGCCAGCAGGGCCTCGATCTCGCGTTCGCCCAGCGCCTTGGGCAGCGAACGCGGCAGCTTCGGCGGATCGAGCAGCGCGGTCGGATCGTCCGCGCGCTGGCCACGCCGCACGCGCAGGGCGAAGAACGCGCGCAACGTCGACAGCAGCCGTGCATTGCTGCGCGGCGAGTAGCCCTGCCGCGTGCGCCAGGCGAAGTAGTCGAACAGGGCCGCGCGATCCGCGCCGGCCAGCCCCCCGCCCGTGCCGTCGCGCCAGCGCGCGAAGCCCTCCAGGTCGCGGCGGTAGCTGGCCTGGGTCTGCTTCGCCAGGCCGGCCTCGGCCCAGATCGCCTCGATGAAATCAGCGATCGCGGCAGCGTCGGGATCGCGCAGCGGCGGCAGGGCCTGCGCGCGCATGCGGCGCTCGGCGGGCGTGGTCGCGGTCGAAGGCGTGCTCATGGCCACAGCGTACCGCGAGCGCTGCGGCCGCCGGTTATCCTGTCGCGATGACCGGAACCACCGACACCCCTGCCGCCTCCGTGCAGACATCGAAGCCCTACCTCCTGCTGCGCCTGCTCGCCCTGTTCTACGACCTGTGGCCGGTGGTCGCGGTGTGGATGCTGATCTCGGCGCTGTTCAACGCCGGCTACTACTTCGCCGGGCACAACGAACGCGAGATCCTCGAAACCGCCAGCCCGCTCGGCGTGCTGCTCTGGCTGTGCTGCATCCTCGCCACCGGCGCCTACGCCGTGGCCAGCTGGGCGCGCGGCGGCCAGACCCTCGGCATGCGTCCCTGGCGACTGCGCGTCGTCGGCATCGACGGCGCCACGCCCACCCGCGCGCAGCTGGTCCGCCGTTTCCTGGTCGGCCTCCCCTCGCTGCTGCTCGGCGGCCTCGGCTTCTGGTGGGCCTGGATCGACCGCGACCGCCTGACCTGGCACGACCGCGCCAGCGGGACGCGCATGGTGCGGGTGGAGAAGCGCTGATGCGCAGGGCGCCGCCGTGGAGATGATCCTGTTCGTCGGCGCACAGGGCGTCGGCAAGTCGACCCTGTTCCACGCACGCTTCCGCGACACCCATCTCCGCATCAACCTCGACATGCTGCGCACACGGCACCGCGAAGCGGGCCTGGTCGACGCCTGCCTGGCTTTCAAGCAGCGCTTCGTCGTCGACAACACCAACCCGACCGTCGCCGATCGGGCGCGCTACCTCGCTAAAGCGCGTGCGGCCGGCTTCGAATGCCATTCCTATCTCTTCGAGGCGCCCTACGAAGATCTGATCGCGCGCAACGCCGGCCGCCAGGGCGCATCGCGCGTCCCCGATGCCGCGATCCGCGCCACCCTGCATCGCCTTGAGCCGCCGACGCATGCCGAAGGCTTCGACCGCCTGTTCAAGGTGATCGTGCATGCCGATGGCCGCTTCGACATGACCGAAACGCCGCCATGAACTTCGACGACCTCGACCGCAAGCTGCGCATCCATGAAACCCTGCACGACCAGCATGTGCTGCCGGGCATCCGCATCGTCGTGCGCCTGGACGGGCGCAACTTCACCCGCCTGACCAAGACCGAGTGGGGCCTGGACGCGCCGTTCGACATCCGCTTCCGCGATGCCATGCTGGCGACAACCCGGCACCTGATGGACTGCGGCTTCGGCGTCGCCTACGGCTATGTGCAGAGCGACGAGATCTCGCTGCTGCTGCGCGCGGACGACAGCACCTTCGATCGCAAGGTGCGCAAGCTCCTCTCGGTGCTGGCCGGCGAAGCCAGTGCCTGCTTCAGCCTGGCGATGCAGCGCCACGCCGGTTTCGACGCGCGCATCAGCCAGCTGCCTTCGGACGCACTGGTGATCGACTACTTCCGGTGGCGCCACGAGGATGCGCACCGCAACGCACTCAATGCGCACTGCTACTGGCAGCTGCGCGGCCAGGGCGAAAGCGCGCGGAGCGCGACCGCGCGACTGTCCGGCCTGAGCATCGCCGAGAAGAACGAACTGCTGTTCCGCCACGAGATCAATTTCAACGACCTGCCCGCCTGGCAGAAACGCGGCATGGGCGTGCATTGGGAAACCTACGAAAAAGCCGGCCGCAACCCGCGCACCGGAGAAGCCACGACCACGCAGCGCCGTCGCCTGCGCACCCACGAGGTCCTGCCGCTGGGCGACACCTATGCCGACTTCGTCCGCGCGCGGCTGATGGATTGATCGATCAACCCGATCGCCGCTTGAACAGCCACAGCGAGAAACCGACCATCGCCAGCGCGGGGATCAGGTAGGCGATGCGGTAGTCGAACTTGAAGACGCCGGCGAGGCGGACGAACTGGGTCTGCACCAGCCAGAAGCCCAGCGAGAAGACGATGCCCATGAACAGCCGCTTGCCCAGGCCGCCGCTGCGCAGCGAGCCGAAGGCGAACGGGATCGCCAGCAGGCACAGCACCAGGACGTTCACCGGGTAGAACCAGCGCCCCCAGTAGTGTTCCTGGAATTCGCTGGGATCGAGGTCGTTGCGGATGCGGTACTCGATGCCGTCCTTCAGCGCGGCGGCGGTCATGTAGCGCGGACGCCAGATGTTGCGCGTGTTCGCGGCCAGCGCGGCGGCGTCGAGCTTCGAGGCCCAGCGTTCTTCCTTCGCGGTCGTGCGCACGGCGGATTTCGCGTCGAAGCGCGTGCGCACCACGTCGCGGAGGATCCATTCGCCGGCATGGTGCTCGGCGACGCCGACGCGGGTGATCGAGGCCAGGCGGCCGTCGGCGGCCAGTTCGAACAGGCGCACGTCGTTGAGCTGCAGCCACTGACGCCCGTTCTCGTTGCGCTCCAGACCGGTCTGCGCGTTGAGGAACACGTCGCCCTCGCGCGCCCAGAGGCCGGAATACTGGGCGATGATCACGTCCTTCGACTTGGCCGACGCCTTCAGCGTGTCGGCGCGGCGCTGCGCCCACGGCGCCAGGGTTTCGGCGTTGACCACCATCAGCGCGGTCAGCACGGTCAGCGACAGGATCACCGACAGGCTGATGCGCCGGCGCGACAGGCCCAGCGCGCGCAGCACGGTCAGCTCCGAACTGGCCGACAACTGGCCCAGGCCGATCACCGCGCCGATCACCGCCGCGTACGGGAACAGCATGTAGGCGCGGCGCGGCAGGCTCAGCACGACGTTGGTGAGCGCGGCCACCATGTCGTAGTTGCCGGTGCCCACGTCGCTGATCTCGGTCATCAGGCCGCCGATCAGCGAATCCAGCCCGACCAGCACGCCCCAGGCGAGCAGCACCGAGCGCAGCACGACGCCGCCGATGTAGAGGTCGTGCAGCTTCGGGAATGGCTTCATGCGCGCGCCTCGCGACGGGCCGCGCGCGGCCGGCGGATCGCGCCGTCGTGCGCATACATCCAGACCGCCAGGGCGAGCAGCGGCAGCAGCAGCCACCACAGGCCGAGCTGCGCCGGCAGCTTGCCGGCTTCGATCCACTCGGTGCCGAGCATCATCAGCAGCAGGCCGAACAGGTAGATCAGGAAGCCGACCGCCAGGTTGCCGTAGCGGGCCTGTCGCGGCGCGCTGCGCGCCAGCGGTACGGCCATCAGCGCGAACGCCAGGGTCAGCAGCGGGGGCGCGAGGCGGCCATGGAGCTGGGCGATCGCCTCCAGGCGCGGATCGCCCAGCAGGGCCAGGGTCGGCTGCAGTTCGACGGCATCGCTCTTGCGCTTCGGGGCGATGCTGTCGGGCAGGCGCACCTCGTTGCCGGCGTAGCGCATCAGGCGGAAATCGCGGCCGTCGCCCATCGGACCTTCGACCTCGAAGCCCTGTTCGAGCATCAGGTAGCGGTCGCGTTCGTTGTGGACCGACAGCACGCCGGTCTGCGAGGTGGTGACGTGGAAGCGGTCGTCCTTCTGCCGGTAGACGAAGACCTTCTGCAACTGGCGGTTGCTGTCGGACATGCCGCCGACGTAGATGACGCCACCGCCGCCGGGCAGTTCGGTGAAGCGGCCCGGCTCCATGCCTGCGATCAGCAGGTTGCGGCTGGCGCTCTCGATCATCCGCGCCGAGGTCCGGTCGGCCCAGGGGCCCAGCCACAGCGAGCACAGCGCCACGGCGGCCACCACCGGCAGGGCCATCCAGGCCAGGGGGCGGAGCATCCGGCCCGGGCCCACCCCGATCGACACCAGCACCGGCATCTCGGCGTCGCGATACAGCCGGCCCACGGCGAGCATCACCCCCAGCATCACCGCCAGCGGCAGGATCATCGGCAGCCACTTCAGGAAGACCAGGCCCAACTGGGCCAGCAGCATCGCCGCCGGCACCTTGCCCCGGGCCACGTCCTGCAGGACGTCGGCGAAGGCCCCACCCACCAGCACGATCAGGACCACCACCAGGACGGCGAAGGTGCTCTGCGCGAATTCGCGGATGAGGTAACGATCGAGCTTGAGCATCAGGCGGGGCGGGGTCCGGGGCCGGGCATCCCACCCGGGCTTTGCTTTAAACTTCAAGGTTCTGCGTGTTCGCGGCGCCTGCCCGGCGCCGGGCCCGGCGCGGACAGTGCCGTCCGGCACCGTCTTCCGGGCCCGCAGGGCGTCGGGGGATTGTACGGAATGCCGTGATCGGAAAGGCGCCGGACCTGAACGCCGTCGTCCCGGCCGGTTCAGGCACCCATCGCCGCTCGCCCGCACCGCCGCCCCGCGCCACGCCCCTCCTCCCGCTCGTACGGAACCCGACCGATGGCCCTCGATTTCGCCCTCCACACCGCCCCGGCCGCCGAGGCCGCCACCCTCGCCACCGACTGCATCGTGGTCGGCGCCTTCGCCGACAAGACCCTGACCGCCAGCGGCCAGGCCCTCGACGCCGCCAGCGGCGGCCGCATCGCCGCCCTCATCGCCCGGGGCGACGTGTCCGGCAAGACCGGCAAGACCGCCCTGCTCCACGACCTCCCCGGCGTCGCCGCGCCGCGCGTGCTGGTGGTCGGCCTGGGCGACGCCGCCAAGTTCGGCGTGCCGCAGTACATCAAGGCCGCCAGCGACGCGGCCCGCGCGCTGAAGGACGGCGCCGCGACCAACGCCACGTTCACGATCAGCGAAGTCGCCGTGACCGGCCGCGATGCCGCCTGGAACATCCGCCAGGCCGTGATCGCGTTCGGCCATGCGCTGTACCGCTACCACGCCACGCTGGGCGAGAAGAACAAGGACAAGGGCAAGAGCGCGCTGGTCGCCGTGTCGGTGGCCGGCAGCGACGCCACCGCGCTGGCGCAGGGCGCCGCGATCGCCGCCGGCGTCGAAGTCACCCGCGAGCTGGGCAACCTGCCGCCGAACATCTGCAACCCGTCCTACCTGGCCGACCAGGCGACGGCCTTCGCCGCGCAGCACGACAAGGCCGCGTGCGAGGTGCTGGACCGCGCGCAGATGGAAGCGCTCGGCATGGGTTCGCTGCTGGCCGTGGCGCGCGGCTCGGCCAATCCGCCGAAGCTCATCGTGCTGAAGTGGAGCAATGGCGGCGACGCCAAACCCTTCGTGCTGGTCGGCAAGGGCATCACCTTCGACACCGGCGGCATCAACCTCAAGACCCAGGGCGGAATCGAGGAGATGAAGTACGACATGTGCGGCGCCGCCACGGTGATCGGCACCTTCGTCGCCGCGGTGAAGATGGGCCTGCCGATCAACCTCATCAGCATCGTCCCGGCCGTCGAGAACATGCCCGACGCCGACAGCTACCGCCCGTCCGACGTGCTGACCAGCATGTCCGGCAAGACGATCGAAGTCGGCAACACCGACGCCGAGGGCCGCCTGATCCTGTGCGACGCGCTGACCTACGCCGAGCGCTTCGAGCCGCAGGCGCTGGTGGACGTGGCCACGCTCACCGGCGCCTGCGTCATCGCACTGGGCAAGTACGCCGCTGGCCTGATGAGCAAGCACGACGATCTGGCCGCCGAGCTGACCCAGGCCGGCGAGCACGTCTTCGACCGCGCCTGGCGCCTGCCGCTGTGGGACGAATACCAGACCCAGCTCAACTCCAACTTCGCCGACGTCTACAACATCGGCGGCCGCAACGCGGGCGCGATCACCGCCGGCTGCTTCCTCGCGCGCTTCGCCGAGGGCCAGCGCTGGGCGCACCTGGACATCGCCGGCGTCGCCAACGACGAAGGCAAGATGGGCATGGCCACCGGTCGCCCGGTCGGTCTGCTGACGCAGTGGCTGCTCGATCGCGCGCAGGGCTGACCGTTTCGTGCCCCGCGCCGATTTCTACCTGATCCAGAAGCCGCGGTTCCGCGAGGAGCCGCTGCGCCTGGTGTGCGAGCTCGCGCGCAAGGCCTACGACGCGAACCTGTGGACCCTGGTGCTGGCGCGCGACGCGACGCAGGCCGAGGCGCTGGACGACCTGCTGTGGGCCTTCGACGAGAACGCCTACATCCCGCACCAGATCGCCGGTACCGACGACGAGGACGAACTCACGCCGGTGCTGATCGCCGCGCCCGACGCCGACGTGCCGCTGCGCGCGCTGGTGATCAATTTGCGCGATGCGCCGGTGGCCGGCAGCTTCGAACGCGTGCTGGAAGTGGTGCCCGCCGACGAATCCGCGCGCGGCCCGCTGCGCGAGCGCTGGAAGCAGTACCAGGCGCGCGGGCTGGAACTGAAGAAATACGATATGTAGCGCCCCCTCACCCAACCCTCTCCCCCGCGTCGCGGGGGAGAGGGCAGAGCGAGCGCAGCGAGTGAGGGTGAGGGGGGCTCCTGCTCTTCACCTGTCACTGCATCGACCACCATCCGATTCCCCATTCCGATTCCCGAACGCCCATGACCACCCTCGCTTCCGGTTACGAACCCAAAGATTTCGAATCCCGCCTCTATGCCGAGTGGGAAGCGAGCGGCGTCTTCGCGCCGCAGGGCGACGGCCCCGCGTACACCATCCTGCTGCCGCCGCCGAACGTCACCGGCACGCTGCACATGGGCCACGCCTTCCAGCACACCCTGCAGGACGCGCTGATCCGCTACCACCGCATGCGCGGCCATCGCACGCTGTGGCAGATGGGGACCGACCACGCCGGCATCGCGACCGAGATGGTGGTCTCGCGCAACCTGCAGATCGCCGGCCAGGGCGAGACCCGCGATTCGCTGGGCCGCGAGAAGTTCATCGACCGCGTGTGGGAGTGGAAGCAGCAGTCCGGCGGCACCATCGAGCGCCAGATGCGTCGCCTCGGCACCTCCGGCGACTGGGCGCGCAGCGTGTTCACCATGGACCCGATGGCCTCCGACGCGGTGATCGAAGCCTTCGTGAAGCTCTACGAGCAGGGCCTGATCTATCGCGGCCAGAAGCTGGTCAACTGGGACCCGGTGCTGAAGACCGCGATCTCCGACCTCGAAGTGGTCAGCGAGGAAGAGAACGGTTTCCTGTGGTCGATCGCCTACCCGCTGGCGAACGGCGAAACCTACGAGCACGTCGAGCACGACGCCGACGGCAACGAGACCCTGCGCGAGACGCGCGGCTACCTGATCGTCGCCACCACGCGCCCGGAAACCATGCTCGGCGACACCGCGGTGATGGTGCATCCCGAGGATCCGCGCTACACGCACCTGATCGGCAAGACCGTGATCCTGCCGCTGTGCGACCGCGAACTGCCGATCATCGCCGACGACTACGTCGACCGCGCCTTCGGCACCGGCGTGGTGAAGGTGACGCCCGCGCACGATTTCAATGACAACGCGGTGGGTCATCGCCACGACCTGCCGATGATCAACATCTTCACCGATGAGGCGAAGGTCAACGACAGCGCGCCGGAACAGTATCGCGGCCTCGATCGCTTCGAGGCGCGCAAGGTGATCGTGTCGCAGCTCGAGGAGGCCGGCCGGCTGATCGAGACCAAACCGCACAAGCTGCAGGTGCCGCGCGGCGACCGCACCGGCCAGGTGATCGAGCCCTACCTGACCGACCAGTGGTTCGTGAAGATGGACGGCTTCGCGCGTCGCGGCATGGAACTGGTCGAGAACGGGTCGGTGAAGTTCGTGCCGCCGAACTGGATCAACACCTATCGCCACTGGATGGAGAACATCCAGGACTGGTGCATCAGTCGCCAGCTCTGGTGGGGCCACCGCATTCCGGCGTGGTACGACGAGGCCGGCAAGGTGCACGTGGGCCGCAACGAGGCCGAGGTGCGCGCGAAGGTCGGCGACATCCCGCTGCGCCAGGACAACGACGTCCTCGAAACCTGGTTCTCCTCCGGCCTGTGGCCGATCAGCACGATGGGCTGGCCGAACGCGGCACTCATGCAGGAACGCGGCTTCGACCAGTGCGTGCCATCGTCGGTGCTGGTGACCGGCTTCGACATCATCTTCTTCTGGGTCGCCCGGATGATCGTGATGACCGATCACTTCATGCCCGAAGGCACGTCCGATGCCGAGCGCGTGCCGTTCCGCGACGTGTACATCACCGGCCTCGTCCGCGACAAGGACGGCAACAAGATGTCGAAGTCGAAGGGCAACATCCTCGACCCGCTGGACATCATCGACGGCATCAGCGAGGAAGACCTGGTCGCCAAGCGCACCACAGGCCTGATGAATCCGAAGATGGCCGCCGGCATCGAGAAGGCCACGCGCAAGGAATTCGGCGGCGGCATCGCCCCGCACGGCGCCGACGCGCTGCGCTTCACGATGGCCGCGCTCGCAGGCCCGGGCCGCGACATCAAGTTCGACATGGCGCGCTGCGAGGGCTACAAGAACTTCTGCAACAAGCTGTGGAACGCGACGCGCTTCGCGCTGATGAACACCGAGGGCTTCTCGACCAGCGGAGAGCCGCAGCCGAAGACCGACGCCGAGCGCTGGATCCTCTCGCGCCTGGCCAGGGTCAGCGCCGAAGCCGGCGAGCATTTCGCCAGCTACCGCTTCGACCTGTTGTCGCAGGCGCTGTACGAATTCGCCTGGAACGAGTTCTGCGACTGGTTCGTGGAGCTGGCCAAGCCGGCGCTCGCCGGCAGCGATGCCGAAGCGGCGAACAGCACCCGCCACACCCTGCTGCACGTGCTGGAATCGCTGCTGCGCCTGCTGCACCCGCTGACCCCGTTCGTGACCGAGGAGCTTTGGCGCCACGTCGCGCCGAAGCTGGGCATCGCCGACGCCAGCATCTGCGTGCGCCGCTACCCGCAGGCCGCCGATTTCGGCGCCGAAGGCTACGCGTCCGCCGAAGCCGACATCGAATGGTTCAAGGCCGTGGTCTCTGCGGTGCGCAGCATCCGCAGCACGCTCGGCATCTCGCCGTCGAAGCAGGTCTCGCTGCTGTTCCGTGGCGGCAACGCCGACGACGCCGGTCGCATCGCGAAGTTCTCGGCGCAGCTGACGTTCCTGCTCAAGCTCGAACGCATCGACATCATCGGCGACGAACCGCCGCCGGCCGCACCCGCCGTGGTCGGCGACCTGCAGCTGTTCGTGCCGCTGGAAGGCCTGGTCGACCTCGACGCCGAGCGCGCGCGCCTCGACAAGGAAATCGCCAAGGTCGCGGGCGAGAAGGACAAGAGCGAAGCCAAGCTCGCGAAGTTCGGCGGCAACGTCCCGCCGGCGGTGGTCGAGCAGGAGCGCGTCCGTCTCGCCGAGTGGACCGCGAAGCTCGACGCCCTGCAGGCGCAGCGCGCGCGCCTGGGCTGAAAGACGCCCATGTAGAGCGGGTCGAAGACCCGCTGCCTGCACCGCCAGGGCATAGGGCGGGCTCAAGCCCGCCGTCATGCGTTTCCGCTTGCACAACACGTCAAGCGAAGCGTGCCCCGCTGAAACGTGTCCCGATCATTGCAACCTTCATCGGCAAGGTTGCAATGGCGGGCTTGAGCCCGCCCTATGCGCCGCGGCGGTCAGGCGTCGGGCAGCAGCTCCATCGCCATCACGATCGCGTCCTCGCGGCCCATGTTCGCCGGGTAGTAGCGCGGGCGGCGGCCGATCTCGTTGAACCCTTCCGCGAAGTAAAGCCCGATCGCGCGCGGATTGGACGGCCGCACTTCCAGGAAGATGCGCTCGGCGCGATGCATGCGCGCGACCTGCACGAGGCTGCGCAGCAGGCGCCGGCCGTAGCCGCGCCCGTGCTCCAGCGGATCGATGCAGATGTTGAGGATGTGGCCCTCGCCGGCGGCGATGCTGATGATGCCGTAGCCGATGATGACCTCGCCGCGCACCAGCAGCCAGGACGGATATGCCGCACGCAGGCAGTCGCGGAAGATGCCGGCGGTCCACGGGAAGGGATAGGCGCGGACCTCGATGGCCATCACGGCGTCGACGTCGTCCTCGCGCATCGCGCGCAGCTGAAGCGGCGCGAGCGCGTCCGCGAAGTCGTCCGCCGGCGGCAGCGGCGCCGCGCTCATGTCCCGCGTCGCCTCAGTCCGCGCAGGCGCGGCCACAGCGCGCGCTTGGCGCGCGGGTCGGCGCGGAGCGCCTGCGGAGACGGCCAGGCCGGCGCATCGCGCAGCGCGTCGGGATCATCACGATGGCGCGCGGCGGCACGCAGCAGCGCATCCACCAGCGGGTCGTCAGGCCATTCGAACGGGATCGCGTGCGCGCTCCCGGGCAACGCGATCGCCAGCCGGTCGAGCGGATGCCCCAGCGCCGCGAGCACCTCGCGCTGCACCGGATCCCACTGCGGCGCGGCGCTCATTCGGCCGCCACCGGGCGCCGGGCCTGACGGCGCGCGAGCAGCGGCCCGAAGATCGCGAAGCCGGCCGTGGCGGCGAGCAGCACCTTCGGGGCGTCGATCACCAGGCCGATGATGACCGCGAGCAGCACGAGCAGGGCCAGGAACGGCACTTTCTCGCCCTGCGGGCCGGGCTTGCCGCCCTTGAAACTGGGGTAGCGGAAGCGGCTGACCATGAGCAGGCCGGCCACGACGGTCACGGCCAGCGCAGCGTAGCGCAGGTCTTCGCCGGCCCAGCCGAGGTCGTGCATCACCCAGACGAAGCTGGCCATCAGCCCGGCCGCCGACGGGCTGGGCAGGCCGATGAACCAGCGTTTGTCGACGGTGCCGACCTGGCTGTTGAAGCGCGCCAGGCGCAGCGCGGCGCAGGCGGCGTACAGGAAGGCCCCCAGCCAGCCGATCTTGCCGAGGGTCGGGCTGTCCAGGCGCATCGCTTCCAGCGCCCAGTGGTACATCACCAGCGACGGCGCCATGCCGAAGCTGATGAGGTCGGACAGCGAGTCGTACTGCACCCCGAACTCGCTCTGGGTGTTGGTCATCCGCGCGACGCGGCCGTCCAGGCCGTCGAGCACGGCGGCCACGAAGATCGCGATGCAGGCCGCCTCGTAGCGGCCCTGGGAGGCGGCGATGATCGCGAAGAAGCCGGAGAAGAGCGCCGCCGTGGTGAACAGGTTCGGCAGCAGGTAGATGCCGCGCGGACGGCGGGGCGGCAAGGGCGCGTATTCGGGTTCCATGGCCGCAGTGTATCCGGCGGCGGGCGGCCATGGCATTGCGTGAGCCGCGTCACGCCAGCGACCGGGCCCGGCGGCTCCCGGGGCGCGGTTCGATGCGAAAAGTGACGCGGGACACGCTCGATGCTTGCACCCGCCCCCGGCGCAGTGATGCAATCCCCGGGCCCCCACCGATCGCCTGCAGGTATCGCCATGAACCGCGCCATCATCCCCGCCCTCGCCGCCTCGGCACTCGCCCTGGCCCTGGCTGCACCGGCGAGCGCCTGGCAGCAGGTGTACAAGTGGAAGGACGCCAACGGCGTCACCCATTACTCCCAGAACCCGCCGCCGGCCGGCAAGTTCGAGTCGCGGACCATCGTCGACCGCCAGCCCACCGCCACCAGCGGCCCCCAGCCGGGCGACAAGCCCGCCGAATCGCCCCAGTGCGCCCGTGCCCGCAGCAACATCGACCTGATCAACAGCGGCGTGGCCCTCAAGGTCGACAGCGACAACGACGGCAAGCCCGACCGCGACATCAACGAGGCCGAGCGCAAGCGCCAGCTCGACATCAACCAGATCGTGCTGCGCGCCAACTGCAGCGCCCCGGCCAGCGGCCAGAAGGCCGGCAAGTCCGAGACCCCGCCGCCGGCACCGAACACCAACGCGTTCTGATCCCGGGCCACGGGCCGGGCATGCGCACCGGCGGGGCCGCGGACCCCGGGCCGGCCGACATCGGGCACAATGGGGGCTTCGTGTCCGCTCCCCACCGATCCCCATGCGCCTCTCGCAGTTCCATCTCCGCACCGAAAAGGAAACGCCCGCAGATGCCGAGGTCGTCAGCCACCAGCTGATGCTCCGCGCCGGCATGCTGCGCAAGCTCGCCGCCGGCCTGTACACCTGGAGCCCGCTGGGCCTGCGCGTGCTGCGCAAGGTGGAAACCGTCGTCCGCGAGGAAATGAACCGCGCCGGCGCGGTCGAGCTGCTGATGCCGACGATCCAGCCGCGCGAGCTGTGGGAAGAAACCGGCCGCTGGCAGAAGTTCGGCGGCCAGCTGCTGAAGATCAAGGACCGCAAGGAGGCCGAGTACTGCTACGGCCCCACCGCCGAGGAAGTGGTCACCGACTTCGCGCGCCAGGAAATCAGCAGCTACAAGCAGCTGCCGATCAACTTCTACAACATCCAGTGGAAGTTCCGCGACGAGATCCGCCCGCGTTTCGGCGTGATGCGCGCGCGCGAATTCCTGATGAAGGATGCGTATTCGTTCCACATCGACAATGCGTCGCTCGATGCCGAATACCGCAACATGTACGACACCTACGCGCGCATCTTCACCCGCCTGGGCCTGAAGTTCCGCGCGGTGTTCGCCGACACCGGCGCGATCGGCGGCAGCGCGTCGCACGAATTCCACGTGATCGCGGATTCGGGCGAGGACGCGATCGCCTATTCCGATGCGTCCGAATACGCGGCGAACGTCGAACTGGCGGAAGCGGTGTCGCCGGGCGAGCGCGCGGCGGCCACCGAAGCGATGCGCAAGGTCGACACGCCGACGCAGAAGACCTGCGAGGACGTCGCCGCGCTGCTGGGCATTCCGCTGACGCGCACGGTCAAGTCGGTCGCCGTGGTCGGTACCGACGCCGAAGGCAATCCGCAGTTCGTGCTCGCGCTGGTGCGCGGCGATCACCTGGTCAACGAGATCAAGCTGTCGAAGGTGCCCGGCCTGGCGGATTACCGCATGGCCACCGAAGCGGAAATCCTCGAACACCTCGGCAGCGAGCCGGGCTTCCTGGGCCCGGTTGGTCCTGCGAAAACGATTCGCGTCGTGGCCGACCGCTGCGTCGCGGCGATGCACGATTTCGTGGTCGGCGCGAACGAAGCCGGTTTCCATCTCGCCGGCGTGAACTGGGGCCGCGACCTGCCGGAACCCGACCTGGTCGCGGACATCCGCAACGTCGTCGCCGGCGATCCCTCGCCCTGCGGCAACGGCACGCTGGACCTGGCGCGCGGCATTGAGGTCGGCCACGTCTTCGCGCTGGGCCGCAAGTATTCCGAAGCGATGAAGTGCACCGTGCTGGACGCGAACGGCAAGGCCGTCACGCCGGCGATGGGCTGCTACGGCATCGGCGTGAGCCGCATCGTCGCCGCCGCGATCGAGCAGAACCACGACGCCAACGGCATCGTCTGGCCGGAAGCGATGGCGCCGTGGCAGGTCGCGGTGTGCGTGATCAATCCGAAGAACGACGCCAACGTCGCCGCTGCGGCACAGGCGCTGTACGACGACCTGAACGCCGCCGGCCTCGACGCGCTGCTCGACGATCGCGGCCTGCGCCCGGGCGCGATGTTCGCCGACATCGAACTGATCGGCATCCCGCATCGCGTGGTGGTATCCGAGCGCGGCCTCGCTGCGGGCACCTTCGAATATCGCGCGCGCGTCGCCAGCGAAGCAGAACAGCTCGACCGCGTCGCGCTGTTCGAGCGGCTGTCGCGCCGCTGAGGGGAATTTCCGCAGCGCGCGCCGGCCTCGGCCGGAAAATGGCGGGATCGCGGCGGATAATCCGCCGCGCCCCGAAAAAACCCTGTGCCGGCTTTTTTTGATTATCATCCGTGCGCCGCGTGGATGCGCGGCTTCCCCTGATTTTCCGGAGTGTTTATGGCATTCGATTTGAAAGATCTGACCGAGAAGGACCTGAAGGCGTTGATCACGCAAGCCAAGAAGCAGCAGTCCGCGCTGAGCAAGCGGAAACCGATCGCCCAGGTCCGCAAGAAACTGGTTTCGCTTGCGAAGGCAGAGGGCTACACGATCGCCGAGCTGTTCGGCGGCAAGGCACCGGCGGGGAAGAAGGCAGCGAAGCAGGCCGGTACCGCGACGCGCAAGGTCGCGCCGAAGTACCGCAACCCGGCCAATCCGAAGGAGACCTGGAGCGGTCGCGGCAAGCAGCCGCGCTGGCTCGCCGAGCAGGTCAAGAAGGGCAAGAAGCCCGAGGATTTCCTGATCAGGAAGTGAGCCTGCCTCGCTTCGACGCGTTCGAAACGCCGGCCATCGCGCCGGCGTTCTTCGTTTCGGGCCCGATTCCGCCGGGTCAGAGATTGCGTCGCGTCGGGATCAGGATGTTCCCGAACAGCAGGCCGGCGACCAGGGCGAGCAGGATATTCAATGCCGCCAGCGCGGCCGCCTGGCCCGCGCCCATGCTCTGCTCCTGCACCACCGCGAGCAGGCCGCGCAGGCTGGCACTGCCGGGCACCAGCATCACGATGCCGGGCAGACGCACCAGCGCCCCGGGCAGGTTGAACCAGCGCGCATATGCATTGCCGGCAGCGGTCATCGCGAGCGCGGCGACGAATACGCCGGCCGTGCTCCCCCAGGCGCCGCCGACGAACTTGGAAATCAGGTAACCGCTGGCGGCGGACAGCATCACCAGCGGGTAATGCCGGCGATCCGCACGGAACAGCACCGCAAACGCATAGGTGCCGAGCAGCAGCGCCCCCCATTCGACCCAGTCGGGCTGCGGCCGCAGCGGGCGGATCTGCGGCTGCAGGCCGATCATCTCGGCGGCCGTCAGCGCCACCATCATGCCGATCGCCAGCTTGAGGATGGTGCTCATCGCACCGGCGAAGCGCGCCGTGCCCGAGACCAGGTTCTGGTTGGTCAGCTCGTTCACCGCATTGGTCAGCGCCATGCCGGGCATGAGCACGATCAGCGAGGAAATGATGACCGTATTGAGGTTCAGCGGGCCGATGAAACTCGCGACCAGCACCGCGATGCTGCCGGCGAACATCGCCGCCAGCGCATCGCTGGCCTCCTTCAGGCGCGGCCGGTTCTGCGTGGCCAGGTCGAGCAGGCCGAGCAGCACGCCGGTGACGCCGGCCGTCGCGATGTCGAGCCAGGGCAGGCGCCAGAGGCCGGCCACCGCCGCCGCCGTGAGGCCGAAGGCGAAGATCGCCATGGCCCGGCCGCGCCAGCTGCCCGGCCGGTCCAGGGCCTGCAGCGCGCGATGCCCCTCCTCCAGGTCCATCTGGCCGGTCACCACATCGTCGGCGATGCGATCGGCCTCGCACAGCTTGTAGAGGTCGGTCTCGCCCGGCGACAGGCGCACCACGCGCACGGTGTCGTGCGGGGCGCGGCCACTCTGGCCGAAGGACAGGATCATGCCGGTGGGGTTCGACCAGGCGCCGCATTCCAGGCCCAGCTTCGCCGCGACCGCCGTCACCGCGCCCTCCAGGCGATGCGCGGTGGTGCCGTAGGCATGCAGCCGGCTGGCCAGTTCGACCACGAAATCGACGCGGGTCACGAAGTCGTGCTGTGCGAACTGCTGCGCCATGTCGCCGGACTGCCAAGGGGTGCGACACGATAGCGCACGCGACCGTCGCGCTGCGACCCGCCGAGCGCGACCGGGCGGACCGAGCCGCCATCAATGATGCGGGCCGAAACGAACAGCGCCGGGTTTCCCCGGCGCTGTTCGTTTCCAATGAATGCGGAAGACCGCGCTTACAGCGCCGCCTGCAGCTCCGGCAGCACCTTGAACAGGTCGCCGACCAGGCCGATGTCGGCGATCTCGAAGATCGGCGCGTCGGCGTCCTTGTTGATCGCCACGATCGTACCGGCGTCCTTGATGCCGGTCAGGTGCTGGATCGCGCCGCTGATGCCGACCGCGACGTACAGCTCCGGGGCGATGATCTTGCCGGTCTGGCCGACCTGCAGTTCGTTCGGCACGTAGCCGGCGTCGACCGCCGCGCGCGAGGCGCCGACGGCGGCGCCGAGCTTGTCGGCGAGGTCGTAGACGATCTTGAAGTTCTCGGCGGAACCGACACCGCGGCCACCGGACACCACGCGACCGGCGCTCTGCAGGTCCGGGCGATCCGACTTGCCGGCGGCGAGGCCGACGTAACGGGTATGGGTCGGCAGGGCGACATCGACGCCCAGCGCTTCGACGGCGGCGCTGCCGCCGCGCGCGGCTTCCGCCCACGAGGCGGTGCGCACGGTGGCGACCACGACGCGGTCGGCGGCGGCTTCGACGGTGATGATCGCGTTGCCGGCGTAGATCGGGCGCTTGAAGGTGTGGCTGCCTTCGACGGCCATGATGTCGGAGACCTGCGACACGCCCAGCAGCGCGGCGACGCAGGGCATCAGGTCCTTGCCGAAGGTGGTGCTGGGGCCGAAGACGTGGCTGTAGCCGGCGGCGGCCTTCGCGACCTGCGGCGCCTGCACCTGGGCGATGGCGTTGGCATTGGCGGCGTTGGCGACCGCGAGCACCTTCGTCACGCCGTCGATGGTGGCGGCTTCGGCGGCGACGCCGGCCGGGTCGGCGGCGAGCACCAGCACGTCGATGGCGGCGGGATTCAGCGCCTTCGCCGCGGTGACGCACTTGGCGGTGGACGCATTGAGCTTGCCGTCGTGGTGTTCGGCAACGATGAGAACCGTAGTCATTACAGGAGCCCCTTCGCCTTGAGTGCGGCGACCAGTTCGGCCGCGTCCTTCACCATCACGCCCTTGCTGCGCTTGGCCGGCGGGGCGTAGTGGGTGGTCTTGTTGGTGTCGCCCGATTCGACGCCGAGGTCGGCGAACGCGATGGTCTCGAGCGGCTTGCTCTTGGCCTTCATGATGTCCGGCAGCTTGATGAAGCGCGGCTCGTTCAGGCGCAGGTCGGTGGTGACGACCGCCGGCAGGTCCACGTCGAGGGTTTCGAGGCCGGCGTCGACCTCGCGGACCACGGTGGCCTTGCCGTCGGCGATGTCGAGCTTGCCGGCGAACGTGGCCTGCGGGCGGCCCCACAGCGTGGCCAGCATCTGGCCGGTCTGGTTGGCGTCGTCGTCGATCGCCTGCTTGCCGAGGATGACCAGGTCGGGCTGTTCGCGCTCGACCAGCTTCAGCAGCGCGCGCGCGGCGGTCAGCGATTCGATCGGCTGGTCGTTGACGACGTGGATGGCGCGGTTCGCGCCCATCGCCAGACCGTTGCGCAGGTGCGGCTGGGCGTCGGCCGGGGCGATGGTGACCACCACCACTTCGGTGGCGATGCCCTTGTCGCGCAGGCGCAGGGCTTCTTCCAGCGCGATGTCGTCGAAGGGATTGGGCGACAGCTTGACGCCGTCGGTGATCACGCCGGAGCCGTCCGGCTTGACCTGGATGCGGACGTTGTAGTCCACCACGCGCTTGTAGCCGACGAGAATCTTCATCGTTCGGGGGGTCCTGGGTGCGGAAACTGGTGAGGAGAGCCGAGGCCGGGGACGGACGGGCCGCGCCCGGCGAAGACCCGGAATTTTACCTGATCGGCCGGACCTTATCGGTCTTCGCCCGAGTGGTTGCTCGGTTCCTGCGGCGGTATACGGCATGCGCGCTGCGCTGGATGCGCAGTGCGGATGAACGCTTCAGGCGACGAGCCGTTGCAGCAGCGCCGCGACGAAGCGATCCGCCGCGCCCGGCGATTCGGCGAAGAACAGCGAGGGCTCGGTCAGTTCCAGCTCCAGCAGGGTCGGCCGGCCGGCGGCGTCGCGGATCAGGTCGACCCGGGCGTACAGCGGGTCGGCGCCGGTGCGGGCGCGCAGCGCGGCGAGCACGGCCTCGCCGGTCGCCAGTTCGTCGGGATCGGGCGTACGCGCGGCGATGGCATCGGGCAGATCGGCGTGGTCCGCGCCCGCCTGGCCGGGGCGCAGCAGGGCGGCCTTGCGGATCGCGTGGCTGAACGCACCGTCGAAATAGAGCAGCGCGGTCTCGCCCCGGCTGTCGACGGCATCGAGGTAGGGCTGGAGCATGGCCGCGCGTCCGGCGGCGAGCAGCCGGCCGACGTGGTTGGCGGCGGCCAGGGCCTCGTCGCGGCGATAGCGCTGGGTGTCGGCCGAGCCGGCGCTGACGGTCGGCTTGACCACCAGCTCGGCGGCATCGGCGAAGGCCGCCAGCGCGACGTCCAGCGCCGGCAGCGGCTCGGCGTCGGGTTCGACGAAGCGCGTCGGCACCACCGGCACCCCGGCCTCGGCGAGATCGGCGAGGTAGTGCTTGTCGGTGTTCCAGCGGACCACATCGAGCGGGTTGAGCAGGCGGGTCGCGGCATCGGCGCGCGCGCACCAGGCCAGGAACTCCGGCAGGCGCGCGTGGTAGTCCCAGGGCGAACGCAGCACGGCGAGGTCGTAGCGCGACCAGGCCACCGTGGGGTCGTCCCAGGCCCGGACCTCGGCATCGAGGCCTGCACGCGCGCAGGCCGCCAGCAGCGGGGGCATGTCCTCGTCGCGGTGCAGCGTGGCGATGGCGGTGACGAAGGCGATGCGCGGCATGGCGGGACCGGACGGGGGAAAGACCACAGTCTAGGGCCTGTGCGCGACCCGCCACAGGGCGCAACGACATGCCCCAAAGTACGGTGTGTCCCGGTGATCTGCAGCCGGTAGAATCGCGGCTTTCACGGACCCCCCGGTCCCGACAGGAGCCAGCCCCCATGCGCCGCACGGTGTCGGAATGAGCAAGAGCACAGCCTCATCCAAGGTATTCCCCAATGCAGCCGAAGCGCTGCGCGGCCTCGTCGCCGACAACCAGACCCTCGCGGTCGGCGGTTTCGGCCTCTGCGGCATCCCCGAAGCCCTGATCGAAGCCCTGCGCGACTCCGGCGTGAAGGGCCTGACCGCGATCTCCAACAATGCGGGCGTCGACGGCTTCGGCCTCGGCATGCTGCTCGCGACGCGGCAGATCAAGAAGATGATTTCGTCCTACGTGGGCGAGAACAAGGAATTCGAGCGCCAATTCCTCTCCGGCGAGCTCGAACTGGAATTCAACCCGCAGGGCACGCTGGCCGAGCGCCTGCGCGCCGGCGGCGCGGGCATCCCGGCCTTCTTCACCGCCACCGGCTACGGCACGGTGGTCGCCGAGGGCAAGGAAACCCGCGAATTCGACGGCAAGCACTACGTCATGGAAACCGCGCTGAAGGCCGACGTGTCGCTGGTCAAGGCGTGGAAGGCCGACGCCGCAGGCAACCTGGTCTTCCGCAAGACCGCGCGCAACTTCAACCCCGCCTGCGCGATGGCCGGCAAGGTCTGCGTGGCCGAGGTCGAGGAACTGGTCGAGGTCGGCGCGCTCGATCCGGACCTCATCCACCTGCCGGGCATCTACGTCGACCGCATCGTCGTCAACCCGACCCCCGAGAAGCGCATCGAGCAGCGCACCGTGCGCGCAGGAGACAAGTGATGGCCTGGACCCGCGACCAGATGGCGCAGCGCGCCGCACAGGAACTGCGCGACGGCGCCTACGTGAACCTCGGCATCGGCCTGCCGACGCTCGTCGCCAACTTCATCCCCGACGGCATGGACGTGTGGCTGCAGAGCGAGAACGGCCTGCTCGGCATCGGCCCGTTCCCGACCGAGGACGAGGTCGACGCCGACCTGATCAACGCCGGCAAGCAGACCGTCACCGCCCGCGCCGGCGCCAGCTATTTCGGCAGCCACGACTCGTTCGCCATGATCCGCGGCGGCCACATCGACCTGGCCATCCTCGGCGCCATGCAGGTCACCCACAGGGGCGACCTGGCGAACTGGATGGTCCCCGGCAAGATGGTCAAGGGCATGGGCGGCGCGATGGACCTGGTGGCCGGCGTGCAGCGCGTGGTGGTCCTGATGGAGCACACCGCGAAGAACGGCGAGCACAAGATCCTGCCCGAATGCACCCTGCCCCTGACCGGCGTGGGCGTGGTCGACCGCATCATCACCGAACTGGCGGTGATGGACGTGACCCCCGAGGGCCTGAAGCTGGTCGAACTGGCCCCGGGCGTCACCGAGGCCGAGCTGCGCGAGAAGACCGGCGTGCCGTTCGCGGCCTGATCCGCCCCGCATGAACCCCCGCTTCCGTGACCGGAAGCGGGGTGGGGCCTGCCGGCGCATGGCCTTACAATGGCCGCATGCTCCCGGATCCGATCCCCCTCGCCAATCAGCTGCTGATCGCCCTGCCCTCGCTGGCGGACCCCAATTTCTCGCGCGGCGTCGCGCTGGTCTGCCAGCACGATGCCGACGGCGCCATGGGCCTGCTCATCAACCGCCCGTCCGAGTACACCCTGGGCGAAGTCTTCGAACAGATGGGCATCACCACCGACGACCTCCGGCTGCGCGAGCGCCAGGTGCTGGCCGGCGGCCCGGTGCATCCCGAGCGCGGCTTCGTCCTGCACGACGGCGCGCGCACCTGGGACTCGACGCTGAAGGTCGTCGACGGCCTGTACGTCACCACCTCGCGCGACATCCTCGAAGCCATCGCCCAGGGCGACGGCCCGCCGCGCTCGACAGTCATGCTCGGCTGCGCAGGCTGGGGCGCGGGCCAGCTCGAACAGGAGCTGGCCGAGAACACCTGGCTCACCGCCGAGAGCGATGCCGAACTGCTGTTCAGCCTGCCGCTGGAAGCCCGCTGGCAGGCCGCCGCCGGCCGGATCGGCGTGGATCTCGCCCGCGTGACCGACTACAGCGGGCATGCCTGAGCCGATGCCAGAACCGACGTTCGCGCATTCCCGGGTCATCGATTTCGAAGCGACCTGCTGCGACCGCGGCACGGTCCCGCGCCATCCGATGGAAATCGTCGAATTCGGCGTGTTGATGGCGGCCGCGGGCTTCCGCGACACGAAGGTGCACCCATGACGATCCCCGCCGACAGCCCGGTGCTCGCCTTCGACGTCGGCGCGCGCCGCATCGGCGTGGCCGTGGGCAGCGGCTTCGGCCTGAGCGCGCGCCCGCTGGCGGTGATCGACGTGCACGACGGCGTCATCGACTGGACGCGCATCGACAAGCTGCAACGCGAGTGGCGACCGGCCGGCTTCATCGTCGGCGACCCGATGACCCTCGACGGCGGCGACCAGCCGATCCGCGAGCGCGCCCGCGCCTTCGCGCACGCGCTGCAACAGCGCTTCAAGCTGCCCGTCGCGATGATGGACGAACGCAACACGTCGCAGGAGGCCGCGCGCCGCTTCGCCGCAGGCCGCGCCGAGGGCCAGCGCCGCCGCCGCGATGCAGACCTGCTCGACGCGATGGCCGCCGCGATCATCCTCGATCGCTGGATGGCGATGCCGCAGGACGCGGTGATGCTCGACGAACCGACTTCCGATTAGCCCGAGGCCGACACCGCCATGCCCACCCCTTCGCAATACGACGCCCAGGGCCGCCTGCGCCACCTGCTCACCCTGCAGGACATGCCGCGCGACACGCTGATCGCCCTGCTCGACCGCGCGCAGCACTTCGCCGACGGCCACGACGCACGCCACGTGCTCGCCGGCACCGCGATCTGCACCCTGTTCTTCGAACCGTCGACGCGCACGCGCCTGAGCTTCCAGCGCGCGGCGCAGCGGCTCGGCGCCGACGTGCTGGCCTTCGACGCATCGACCTCGTCGACGACCAAGGGCGAGACCGCGCTGGACACGCTGAAGAACATCGAGGCGATGGGCGTGCGCGGCTTCGTGATCCGCCACAAGGACGATGGCGCGGTCGCCGGACTCGCCGCCGCCGCGAACCCCGGCACCGCCCTGCTCAACGCCGGCGACGGCCGCAGTGCGCATCCGACCCAGGGCCTGCTCGACATGCTGACCCTGCGCCAGGCGAAGGGCACGGATTTCTCGGTGCTGAAGATCGCGATCATCGGCGACATCAGGCATTCGCGCGTCGCCCGCTCGGACCTGCACGCGCTGCGCGTGCTCGGCGCCACGCACATCCGGGCCTGCGGCCCCGCCTCGCTGCTGCCCGACGACGGCACGCTCGACGGCTGCCACGTCACCCACGATTTCGACGAAGCGCTGGACGGCGCCGACGTGGTGATGATGCTGCGCCTGCAGCGCGAACGCATGGAACAGGGCCTGGTGTCCTCGCTGGAGGACTACCACCGCGACTACGGCCTGACCGTGCAGCGCCTCAAGCGCGCCGCACCCGACGCGGTAGTGATGCATCCCGGTCCGATGAATCGCGGCGTGGAGATCGATGACGCCGTCGCCGACGGCCCGCAGTCGCTGATCCTCAAGCAGGTGAACAACGGCGTCGCCGCGCGCATGGCGGTGCTGGAGGCGCTGCTGGGTTGAGGTCGACCGGGTGCGGCCGACTCAGCGCTTCGCCTCGGCGTGCAGCGCTTCCATGCGCGCGCGGATCTCGCCGTAGCGCGCACCGAAGTCGACGGGGTTGATCAGGATGTCGGCCGGGCCTTCGGTCTGGGCCGCGTAGAACTGGCCGGCGAACCGCACCAGCGCGCCGAGCATCGGGTTGTAGCGTGCGCTGTACTTCGACGGATCGCGCAGGCCGACGGCGAGGACGCGTTCGAGCTGCGGACTCTGCCGGCCACGGCCCGACACGATCTCGGTCTCGCGCAGTTCGGTCACGTCCTCCCAGCGCACGAAGCCCGGGGACATGCCGCCCGGTGCGTAGAGGAAGCCGCGCGGCGTCAGCACGAACCATGGCGCCCTGCGGAGGGTCATCGACAGGAAGCCCAGCAGCAGCACCGCCCAGATCAGCACGAACAGGCCGGCCATCACCTGGAACGGCAGCTCCCACTCGGAGATCGGCGTGAAGTCGGGATCGATTTCAGGCCAGGCGACGTATCCCCATGCGGCGGCGACGCCCACCGCGACCACGATCAGCACGACCACCCACTGCCCCGCGCGCGACGCGTGCAGGGCGATCTCCACCGGGCCGGTGACGCCTTCGGTCGGGCTGCGCGTGAGGTCGGACAGGGCCTGCCAGCCGAGGCCGAGGACCATGAACCCGACCAGGACCGCCACGAGCATCATGAAACCGCGCTCGACGATCGCGAACACCTCGGGAAAGCGATCCTGGAACAGGAAGTCGGCCGCGATGGCGCCCACGACGATCGCGAGCGCCCCGTACTGGATCCAGCGCATCCACTTGCGCGCGTTCGACATCGCATGCCCCCCACTTTCGCGAAGACCCGATGCTGCCAGCCCGGCCCGTGGGCCGCAACGGGGATCAGCCCGTGGCAGTAGCCAGGGCGGCGTCGCGGCGCAGGCGCGGCCTGCTCGGGAAGGCGTGGCGCAGGATCCGCCAGATCACCTGGCCGAACTGCTTCGGCAACGAGCCGGTGTCGTAATGCTGGCCGTAGCGCGCGCAGATCTCGCGCACCTCGACCGCGATCGCGGCGTAGCGGTTGGCGGGCAGGTCGGGATAGAAATGATGCTCGATCTGGTGGCTGAGGTTGCCCGACATCAGGTCCATCCAGCGCCCGCCGGAGATGTTCGACGAACCGCGCAGCTGGCGCAGGTACCAGTGCCCGCGCGACTCGCCGATGGCCGAGTCCTTCGAGAAGGTTTCGGCATCGGCGGTGAAATGGCCGCAGAAGATGATCACGTAGGTCCAGACGTTGCGGATCACGTTGGCGATGGCGTTGGCCACCAGCACGGTGAGCCACCACGGCCCCGCGAGCAGTGGGAAGACGATGTAGTCGCGCAGCACTTGGCGCGCGACCTTGCGACCGACCGGGCGCGCCTGCGAGCGCAGCTGCGCGAACGTCACCTTGCCGGCGAACCAGCGGCCCAGTCGCAGGTCCTGGATGGCGATGCCCCATTCGAACAGGATCGCGAACACCACCGCGACCACCGGCTGGGCGAGGTAGAAGGGTTTCCAGCGCTGTTCCGGGAACAGGCGCAGCAGGCCGTAGCCGATGTCGTCGTCCATGCCGCGCACGTTGGTCCAGGTGTGGTGGCGCCAGTTGTGTGTCTTCCGCCAGTTGTCGGCGGTGCCGACGATGTCCCACTCGTAGCTGCGTCCGTCGAAGCGCGGATCCTGCATCCAGTCGTACTGGCCGTGGATGACGTTGTGGCCCAGCTCCATGTTTTCGAGGATCTTCGACAGCGCGAGCAGCAGCGTGCCGAGCACGAGCATCGCGAGCGCGGCCGGATGCAGCACCGCGCCGAGCAGGCCACCGGCGATGGCGCCGGCGCCGATCAGCACGCGACCGGCGATGCCGGTCCAGCGCACCGACGCGTGGATGCGGCGGATGTAGTCGGCGTCGGCCTGACCGATCGTCGCGACGACGCGTTCGCGCAGCGCATCCAGTTCGGCGCCGAAGCGCTCGAGTTCGTCGGCACCGAGGGGGCGGTTGCGGGGCGTGGCCATGGGTTCAGAGGTCCAGGACGAGATCGCCCGCCGCCGCATTCACGCACAGGCGCAACGCGGTGGCGGGCTCGGGATCGCGCGCGCCGGTGAGCACGTCGCGGGTGATGCCGGCGGATTTGCCGCAGGCGCAGGTATTGCAGATGCCCATGCGGCAGCCGTGCGCAGGGCGCAGGCCGGCGGCTTCCAGCGCGGCGAGCAGCGGCTGGTTGCGCGGCACGCGCAGGGTCGTGCCGCTGCGCGCGAGGCGCACTTCAGCGTCGCCGGTCTCGCCCGGAAGCGCGTCGGGCGGACTGAAGGCCTCGGCCTGGAACGAGGCGGCACGCGGCTCGCACAGCGCGCGTGCATGCGCCACGAAGCCAGCGCCGCCGCACGCGATGACGTGCGGCGCACTGCCTTCGCCCGTCAGCATCGCGAGCGTGTCCGCGTCGAGCCGCCCCTGCGCGAAGCGCGGATCGGTCGCGCGCGTCGTGGCGATGTGCACGCGCAGAGAAGGATGCCCAACGGCCAGCGCTCCCAGTTCATCGACGAAACAGGCCTCGCCCGGGGTACGCACCCAGTAGGCCAGGGTGATCGGCCGGGTCGAACCGCGTGCGGCCTGATCGCGCAGCAAGGCGATCAGCGGGGTGATCCCACTGCCGCCGGCGAGCAGCAGCACCGGGGTCTCGTCGCCGGGCAGCGCGAGCGTGCCGAAGGGCTCGCCGATCGCCAGCACGTCGCCGACGCGTGCGTGGCGAACGAGGTGATCGCTGAGGCGTCCCCCGGGCACGGCCTTCACGGTGATCGCGAATCGTCCGCCGGGCAGCGGGCTCGGGCTGTAGCTGCGACGGACCAAGCGGCCGTCGACCTCGGCGCCGACCATCAGGTGCTGGCCCGGCGCGGGCCTGCGGACGTGGCGGTTGGGGGCCAGGACCAGCGTGACGGTGTCGTCCGCTGCGGTCTCCCGGGCCACGACGCGGGCCAGCGGCCGGCGGCGCGACCAGGTCGGCGAGACCCGCTCGGCCCAGAAATCGAAGACGTGGTCCGGGACCAGGGCGGTCCAGGCGCGGCCGAGCATGGAGGCTGAAGACGAGGGCATGCCGCCACTATACGCATGCGAATACAGATGTCTATACAGTTGTATATACATTTCCGGAGCTATGATGCGGGCTCGCCTGGAGCCGCCCCGTGACCGATGCCCTGCCCCCCGACACCGAGGCCGCCCATGCCCGCAAGGCCGCCATCTCCCGCGACGACCTGCTCGCGGCGGCGTTGCGCCTGATCGGCCCGCACCGCTCGGTGTCCACGCTGAGCCTGCGCGAGGTCGCCCGCGAGGCGGGGATCGCCCCGAACAGCTTCTATCGGCAGTTCCGCGACATGGACGAACTGGCGGTCGCGCTGATCGCGCTGGCGGGCCAGTCCCTGCGCCGCATCGTCGGCGCTGCGCGCCATCGCGCCGACCAGAGCAATCGCGGCATCGTCCGCGGCTCGGTGCAGACCTTCTTCGAGCAGATGCGCGCCGACGACCGCCTGCTGCACGTGCTGCTGCGCGAAGGCACGGTGGGCTCGGACGCGTTCAAGCGCGCCGTGGATCGCGAACTGACCGCGTTCGAGGACGAGCTGCGCCACGACCTGGTGCGCCTGGCGGCGAAGGACGGTGTGATCCTGCACGAACCCGCGCTGGTTGCGCGGGCGATCACCCGGCTGGTGTTCGCGATGGGCGCGACCGCGCTGGACTCCCCGCCCGAGCGCGACGCCGAACTGATCGACCAGCTCGGCACGATGGTGACGATGATCCTGGCCGGCGCGCGGCTGATGGAAAGCCGCAAGCGCGGCGGAACGCTCGCCTAGCGCTGCAGATCAGCGCAGGAGGATCAGCGTCGCCAGCCCCAGAAAACTGAGGAAGCCGACCACGTCCGTCACCGTGGTCAGCACCACGCCGCCGGCGAGCGCGGGATCCACGTTCATGCGCTTGAGCGTCAGCGGCACCAGCACGCCGGCCAGCGCCGCGGCGACCAGGTTGATCGTCATCGCCGCACCGATCACCAGGCCGAGCGCATGGTCGCGGAACCACAGCCCGGCGATGACGCCGACCACGACCGCCCAGACGACGCCATTGAGCAAGCCGACCAGCACCTCCTTGCCGAGCAGCGCGCGGAGGTTGCCGCGCGCCACCTGGCCCAACGCAAGGCCGCGCACCATGAGGGTCAGGGTCTGCGTGCCGGCGACGCCCCCCATGCTGGCGACGATGGGCATCAGCACGGCGAGCGCGACGATCTGCTGCAGCGTCCCCTCGAACCGGCCGATGACCCACGAAGCCAGGAAGGCGGTCGCGAGATTGATGCCCAGCCAGATCGCACGGCGACGGGCGGCGCGCGGCACCGGGCTGAACAGGTCTTCCTCTTCGTCCAGGCCGGCGGCGCCGAGCGCCTGGTGCTCGGCCTGGTAGCGGATGATGTCGACCACGTCGTCGATGGTGATGCGACCGAGCAGGACGTTGTTGTCGTCGACCACCGGGGCGCTGATCCAGTCGTGGTCGGAGAACATGCGCGCGACCTCGTCGGCGCTCTCCTCGACGCCGATCGCCGGCTGCTCGTCGTCGACGAGCTGGTTGATCGGCGTGCTGGCGTCGCAGGTCAGCAGCGACTGCAGCGCGATCCGGCCGAGGTACTGGTGGCGGCGGCTGACGACGTAGAGGTGGTCGGTGTGCTCGGGCAGCTCGCCGCGCAGGCGCAGGTAGCGCAGCACCACGTCGACCGTGGTGTCGGCGCGCACCGTGACCACGTCCGGATTCATCAGGCGGCCGGCGGTGTCCTCGTCGTAGGACAGCACCTGCTCCAGGCGCTCGCGGTTGTCGCGGTCCATCGATTTGAGGATCTCGTCGATCACCGTGTCCGGGAGGTCCTCGACCAGATCCGCGAGGTCGTCGATGTCGAGGTCCTCGACCGCCGCGACCAGTTCGTCCTGGTCCATGTCCGCGATCAGGCTCTCGCGCACGTCCTCGCCGACGTGGACCAGCACCTCGCCGTCGTCCTCGGGATCGACGAGGCCCCAGACCACGCTGCGCTTGGCAGGCGGGAGGGATTCGAGGAGGTTGCCGATCTCCGCCGGCGACAGGGTGTTGACCAGCCGGCGCACAGGACCCAGGCGGCCGCTGTCGAGCGCGTCGGAGAGCAGACGCAGCTGGCGCGCAGTCTTGTCGTGGCGGATGGTCTCGGCCATGCGATGCGTCCGGTGGCGTGGGGCGCACCCTTCGAGGCGAAGCCACGACGGCGCACGGGGTCAGGTGTCCATCCGCGCATTATCGCCTGTCGTGCAGGGGATGCCCAGCCTGCGAAGGGCCACGCGAGGCAACGGGGTCGGGGAACAGGGCGGGAACGGGGCCAGGTTCACTTCGTCAGCGCGAAGCGAACCTGGCCCCGTTCCCGCCCGCTCCCTGTCATGGCGGCACAATTCATGCTTCGCGATGCACGGGATCCACCGGAAGCGGGGACGCGACCATGACGCATCGCACCATTGCATCATCCTATGCGCGAGGTCTGCCTGACGCGGTGGTCTCGCGACGGACAGGACGCACCATGCGCCCCGTCGGCCACGTGCGTGCGAACCATCGGAACAAGGCGCGATCGCCATGAGCGAAATCACGGTATTGCTGGGACAGGCCCGGGAAGGCGATCCATTGGCGTGGGACCGCGTGGTGCAACTGCTGTACGCCGACCTCAAGCGTCTGGCGCGCAGCGCGTCGTCGATCGACGGCGGGCAGGATGTGACCGCGCTGGTCCATGACTGCTACCTGCGCATGTGCCGCTCCGGGGCGGATGCCGTCGCCAACCGCGCCCATTTCCTGTCCCTGGCCGCCGTCGCGATGCGCCAGCTGGTCATCAACCACGCCCGCGACCGCGTCGCGCAGAAGCGCGGCGGCGGCCAGACGCACACGACGCTGGGCAAGGCCGACCTGGACCTGTCCGCCAGCGCGCGCGCCGAAGCCGAGGAGCTGCTGCAGATCGACGCGGCGCTCCGCCACCTGGCGCAGACCGACAAGCGCCTGGTGCAGGTGGTGGAATGCCGGCTGTTCGCAGGCCTGAGCGAAGAGGAGACCGCCACCGCGATGGGCGTCTCGCTGCGCACCTCGCAACGTCTCTGGCAGGAGGCCAGGACGCACCTGCGGATGCTGCTCGACGACGCGGCCTGAGCGGGGCGTCGCCGATGTCCCTGCGTGACCGCCTGCTCGAACCGCGCGGCCTGTTCCGCGGCGCCCTGTTCAAGGACATGCTGCGCACGCACTTCGACGCCGGCGGCCTGCAGGCGGGCACCCGCGTCGGCGCGTTCCGCATCGTCCGCGAACTGGGGCGCGGCGGGATGGGCGTGGTCTACCTCGCCGAACGCGCCGATGGCGAATTCGAGCAGAACGTCGCGCTGAAATGGCTGCAGGACGCCAACCTGTCGCCGGAAAGCGCGGCGCTGTTCCGCCGCGAGCGCCAGTTCCTCGCCGAGCTGTCGCATCCCAACATCGCGCGCCTGATCGACGGCGGCCGCACCGACGAAGGCCAGCTGTGGTTCGCGATGGAATACATCGAAGGCCTGCCGATCGATCGCCATGCCGATACGCATCGCCTCGACGAACGGCAGCGCGTCGCCCTGATGCTGCCGGTGCTGCAGGCCGTGGAATTCGCGCACGGCCGGCTGCTGATCCATCGCGACATCAAGCCCGGCAACGTGATGATCGACGCCGGCGGCCAGGCGAAGCTGCTGGATTTCGGCATCGCCGGACTGGCCCAGGAAAGCGATCACGCCACCGCGTTCACCCCCGAGTACGGCAGCCCGGAGCAGCGCGCGCTGGGCGCGGTCGGCACCGCGTCGGACGTCTGGCAGCTGGGCCGCCTGCTGCAGGCGATCCTCGCCGCAGGCACCGCGCAACCGCCTTCGCGCGACCTGCAGGCGATCATCGACAAGGCCACGGCCGACGCCCCGGCGCAACGCTACGTCACCGCAACCGCGCTGAAGTACGACCTCGAGCGATATCTCGCGCGCAGGCCCGTGCAGGCGCGCCAGGGCGGCCCGCTGTATCGCTGGACACGGCTCGTGCAGCGCCATCCCATCGGCAGCCTGAGCGCGGCGCTGGTCACGCTGGGCGTGGTCGCGCTGGTCGGCGGATTCCTCTACTACGCCGCCGTGGAACGCACGCGCCTGCGCGAGGCGCGCGACGAAACGCTCGCGGTGAACCGCTTCCTCAACGAGGACCTGCTCGGCGCGGGCGACCCCTTCATCGGCAACGCCAGCGACGCTCCGGTCTCCGACATCCTGGAAGCGGGCCTGGAGAAGGCCGGCAAACGCTTTCCCGACCATCCGGCGATCGCCGGGAAGATCATGGTCGCCATCGGCCACACCCTGAACAGCCGCGGGCAGTATGCGTCGGCACGGCGCGCGGCCGAACGCGCCACGCGGCTGCTCGCGCAGGCCGACGTTGCGGATGCGTCGTCGCTCGGCGAGGCGCGGCTGCTGCACGCCATGATCGACATCCATTCCGGCGAGCCCAGGGCGGCGCAGCAACGACTGGACGCACTGACCCGGGATTTTCCGTTCGATCCCGACGACGACGCACCGGACGTTCTGGCCTGGCGCATCCGCAGTTCGCTCGCATGGAACCAGCAGTTGCTCAATCGCGCCGACCGTTGCGTCGAGACCTACGAACGGATCCTCGCGCACACGCGCGGCATTCCCGACAGCGAACTGAGCGATGCCTACAACGGCCTGAGCCTCTGCCAGAGCCAGATGGCCCGCTTCGACGAGGCCGTGCGCAGCGCGCGCCGTTCGGAAGCCTATGCCGCGAAGCTCAACGGCGTGGAGAGCGGCGCCGCATCGCTGGCGCGGATCCGCATCGCCACGGCCCTCAGCGGGCTGGGACGGCACCGCGAGGCCACGACCCTGCTGCACCGGGAGGTGGTGAACCTGCATCGCCTGCTCGGGCCGGACCACGGCACGACCGCGACCTACGTCAATCTGCTCGGGTCGATGTACCTGTGCGCGAACGACAACGCCGCTGCGGCGGCATGGCTGGCCGAAGCGGTGGAGGCGAGGCGTCGGACGATCGGCCCGGACCACGCCTGGACCCAGGGCGCGACGGCGCAGTACGCGGTGGCCCTGCTGCGCAGCGGGCGCAGCGAGGAAGCGCAGCCCTACTTCGAACGCATGGAATCGATCCGGCAGTCCGTCGACGATGTCGGCTCGCAGATGTGGATCGATCGCGCACTGGGCGAATGGCAGCTGCGCCGCAGCAACGCCGAGGAAGCGCTGGCCCATTACCGCAGCGTCCGCGAGATGGCGCTGGCCTCCAGCGACCGCTTCCGCTCGAACATGCACGCGATCGAAGCCGGTTACGGCCTCAGCCTCGCGCAGTCCGGCCGCACGCAGGAGGCGCTGGCCGCCTACGAACGCTCGATCGCCGCGATTCCCGAGGCCAGCCGCTGCTCCAGCCCGCTGACCATCGACGCGGAACGGGATCGCCAGAGGCTGCTCTCGGCGTCAAAAGCGTACTGATCGTTTGCGCTGATCGTTTACGCTGATCGTCTGCACTGAACCTTCGCGCTGAATCCACGCCCCCCGCATGTCGCTCACCATCGCGCCGTCTTCCGCCGAATGGCCCCGCCTGTTCCTCGCGCACCGCGACGCGCTGCACGACGCATTCGCACCCGTGGGCGTCGACATCGAACACATCGGCAGCACTTCGGTACCCGGGCTCGCCGCGAAACCGGTGATCGACATCCTCGTCGGCGCAGCATCGCTGGCGGAGATCGAATCGCGCATCCCCGCCCTCGTCGCCGCCGGTTTCGCCTACCGGCCCGAACACGAAAGCGCACTGCCGATGCGGCGCTACTTCACCCTGACCCCGCCCGGCGGCCTGCGCGTGCACGTGCATGCGGTGGAACGCGGCGGCACGCTCTGGCACGAACACCTCGCGTTTCGCGACGCACTGCGCAGCGACGACGCGCTGCGCGACCGTTACCAGGCGCTGAAGCTGGCGCTGGCGCAGCGCCACGCGCACGACAAATCCGCCTATACCGAGGCCAAGGGCCCTTTCATCCGCGAGGTGATCGCCCGGTCGGGCAGATGACTTCGACACTGCCATCACGCATGGCCGCAGGGACGGCGTCGCCATACGCGACGGCGCCCCTGCGGCCGTCTTCAGGACGCGCTTACATCGATGTCGAGGTGTAGGTCATGAAGATCACCCCCGTGGAGTTGGGCGAGGGCATGCTGGTGACCGTGGTGCCGTCGGTGGACAACTTGATGCGACCGTCGGGACGATAGACCCAGCCCGCACGCCCGGCACCCAGCGACACCATCTGGTCCTGCTCGCCCCAGCCATGCGTCAGCTCCCTGACCTGGGACTTCGCATTGCCGTTGGCGTCGATCTCCTGCACGAAGTATTTCGTGGCCAGGCGCTGGGTCTGGTCCGGGCTGGGGTTGTCGAAGGACGTGGTCACGTTCGTGCCCGAGGCCATCATCTGCGCCCAGCCGAGCAGGTAGCGCGGCGTGCCGGTGCTGTCGTTGCCGAGCGAGACCAGCTGCGGATAGGACAGGAAGTGCGTGGCACTGCTCTTGACCCACACCGGTGCGGACAACCGCGCGCCGACGCTGTTGAAGCGGACCAGCCCGATGCGCGAGCGCTCTGCGATGGACGGGCTGGGCGAGCCCACGAGCACGCCGATGAACTCGCCGTTGGCGGTCGGCAGGATCGGACCATGGCCGCCATTGAAACGCAGTTCCGTGTAGCCGCCCGGCACGAGCGAGGCATAGATGTCGTGGGCCTTGCCGGCAGCCTGGCCTTCGACACGCATCCAGACCGCGCCCTTGGTGTCGTTGGCGACATTGGTCCAGTCGGTCATGCAGAACGCACCGAACTTGCCCGTGGTGCTCAGGACGGGGCGATTGGACAGCGTGTGCCCGTGCGCGCATGCCCAGATCCAGCCGCGCGAGGTGTCGATCGCGGTGTTGGCGGGGACCGACGCCCGGGTGACGGCGACGAAACTGTCGCCCTGGTGCTGGGTGCCGTTGGCATCCTTCCCGGTCGTGGCTTTCATCGCCACGCCGTAATGCGTGCTCGACATGACCAGGTTCTGGTGACCGAACTCCCAGCCGCCGCCGATCGCCTTGCTGACGATGTAGCTGTTGTACCCCGTGAGGCTGGAGGTGGGCACGGCCGGAGCGCCCCGCCATTCGTACAGCCACATCTGGTCGTCGCCCGGCTCGGCGGTGAGCCAGTTCCGCCAGTCGTTGCCCACGGTCGTGGTCGGCAGCGCAGCGACGAGGTCCCGGGTCGCGCCGGTCGAGCCGGCGGGCCTGCGGCACATCGCCGTGACCGTGCTGCAGTCGGATGCGGCCACGATGCCGTTCATGTCCTTGCAGGTCGGGAATGACCGCGACGTGAAGTTGCTCACGACGCCGGTGCTGGCCACGTCTCCGGAAATGATCATCCCCTCTTCCGTGCCGGTGGTGCTCCTGGTCGTGATCGACGCGAACAGCTTCCTGACGCCACCGGTGGTGCAGGATGCGGTGTACATGCGTCGCGGAACCACCGCGCCGGGGTGGTAGGACAGGATCCTGATCACCCAGGGGTACTCGCCTGCGGTCGTGCGCGAGTTCGGTAGCGTGTAGGTGCCGGAATTGGTGGTGCCGGCCGCGGGCAGCGTCTGGGCCAGGGCGGCAGGCGCGAGCAATGCCAGGGTCAGGGCCGCCGCCAGGCGGGTCGCCGGGGCAATGATGGGTGCATTCATGTGGGTCTTCCTTGTGTGAGTGCGTATGCGCGGACGGACGGCCGGTGTCGAACCGGGGATGCGTCGCCAGATCCGTGATCGAGAACACGCTCTGCTTCCCTGGCCCTTCCTGGCCTGTGCCGATGGCTGGCAGGCGGCTTTCACGACGCACGGCCAACCAGGGCGCGAGATTGGCCAGCACCTGCATCAAATGCATCAAAGCGCATCACGAAGCCATCACGAGACGATCACGAACCCCGTCGATGTTCCGTTTTCGGCTTGGTTTGTGCCGTTTTTGCTCCCTCCGCGCCCGGGTGGACCGCTGCCATCCCGCAATCGCCCATGGCAGACTAGGATCAGGGCACAAAGGTTGCGACACAGCTCGCAGGGGCTTTGCGCGCCCCTGCCGGCAGGCATTCTCACGGAAGACGATACGATCATGCGATATCGATGGGATGACTTCAGTCTGGACCGTGAAGCGATGCTTCTGGTCCATGACGGGCGCCAGGTGGATGTGACCCGGAAGACCCTCGCCTGCATCCATCATCTGATCGAGAATCGCCATCGCGTCGTCGGCTACGACGAATTGATCCGCACGCTGTGGGGACACGACAACGTCACCAACCACCAGTTGTCCCAGGTTATCCTGTCTGCGCGGCGCGTGATCGGCGACGACGGCCAGGCGCAGCGGCTGATCCGCACGGCCCCGGGCCTGGGCTACCGCTGGGTCGGCGCGATCAGCGAGGGGGACGCCCCTGCAGCGCAGTCATCCGAGCCGGCAGATGGAACGATCCTGCAGCTCCCGCCGGCCCCCATGGCATCCGGGGGCACCGAGGACCTGGCAGTCCCGGCGCCGGAGGCCCGGGCGTCCGAGTCCCAGACGCCGGACCCACCGACATCCGGATCACAGCCCCTCCAGGTACCGGACGCATCGCCCGCGGGCAGCCCGGCCGCCGATGCCCCGCCGATCGGTGGCGGCAAGCTGCGCGCACCGCGCTGGCTCGGCTGGATCGCAGTCTCGGCGCTCGGCATATCCGGGGCGGCCATGTACGGCACGATGCGCGGCGCCCCCGCGCAGTCGATGGCATCGGCCACTGCAACGCCTGCGGAGGATGCCGTCGCCACGCTGGGAGCCGCGCTGGAAGCCGGCCATTACGAGGATGTCCGCGAAGGCCTGGCACGGTTGCCGCCGGAGATCGCGGACAGCCCGCAGGCCAAACTGCTGGAAGTCCGGCTGGACATGATGCGGGGCAGGACGGAACTCGCCCTGCAGAAACTCGAACGACAGCAGGCACGCGCGGACGCCGCCGGGGACCCGCTGTGGCGCGCCAGGGTGCTGACGATGAAGAGCATGATCCTGGCCAAGGACGAAGCCCCCCCCGAGGCGATCACGGCCGCAGCGGGCGAGTCCCTGGCGCTGCTGGCGTCCATGGGCGATGCCGCGCCCGCGGAGGATGTCGGCAATGCCGTCTTCGGCCGCGGCGTGGGACTGATGCGCGCAGGGCGATCGGACGAAGCGATGCGCGATTTCGTCAGGGCCAAGGACATCCGCATCGCGATCGGCGACATCGGCGGTGCCGCCCAGGTCCAGGGCAACTTGGCGCGCACGTGGATGCGCGCCGGACGCATGCGCGAAGCCCTGGACGAGCTGCAGGCCGTGCTGGCCTCGAACAAGCGCGCGAAGGAGCCGGTCAACCAGATCTACACGCTCAACACGATCTCGCGCATCGAGGTCGAACTGCTGCGCTGGGAGCAGGCGCTGTCCACCAACGACGAAGCCTTGCGCCTGCTGCGGCAGATGCCCGGGTCGGATCGTCGCCAGCGCGCGCTCCAGCTGCGCGCATTCATCCTCAGCGAAACCGGGCGCCTGCACGAAGCCGCCGCACAACTCGAAGAAGCCAGGCAACTGAAAAGCGACGACGCATCCGTCAGTCCCTCGATCGAGGCGATGCACCACCTCGCATCCGGTGAGCCCGCCCGCGCGATCGCGCGGCTCCAGCAGGGCTTCGACACGAAGACCTATACCTACGACTTCAATCCGATGCTGGAGGACGCGGAAGGTCCGCTCCTGCTGTGGATGCTTGCGGCGCGGGACCTGACCGAAAGAGGCGAAGCGGTTCCCACGCTGCCCGCGCAGCAGAAAGCAATGCTTCTGAACCCGAAGACCGCGACGGGCCGCATCGCGCGCGGCCGATGGCTGGCGATGCAGGGCGACGACAAGGCTGCGGAAACGGATTTCAGGCTGGCGCTGCAGGAAACGCGGCGCATGGGGCAGACGTATCGAATGACCCTCGCGACGGAAGCGCTGGTCGAATTGCGGCTCCAGCAGGACGACGCGGATGGCGCCCGGATCGTGCTGGAGGATCTGCGCGCGCATCAGCCGACCCATGTCGACCGCGACTACCGCAGCAGCGTGATGGATCTCCGCGTGGCGCTCGCGCGGGACGACACTGCACGGATACGGGTGGCGCATGCGCGCACGCGTGCGCTGGCGGGCGAGCGGCCGCTGCCCGGGGATGTGGCGCGGCGGTACGCCGATGCCACCTCTCGATCGGCGCCTCTGCGCGTGGCCGACCCCAGGCACCTGAAGTGAACCGGCCACCTTCGCGCGCATCGCAGCGGCCGGCATCTCCCCGAAAAAGAGACCGCGCCGGAGCGCGGCGCGGTCGGTGATACACCATCGAGCAATGTGCTGCGTCAGAGCGGCGTCAGCGTGCAGGCACTGTTGTCGCTGAACCGCTTGCCCTCGACCAGGACGCTGTTGGTGATCGAAGTGCGGTCGTTCAGCCTGAGGACGTACGCCGATTTGCTGGCCAGATCCTTGAAATGACTGGTCGCGGCATAGTTGGTGTACTCCTGGCCGTTCCAGTTGGGATAGGTGCGCACCCGCATCGTGCCCTGAACCTGCGGCTTCACCGTCCAGGTGTCGTAGCGCTGCTTCCAGCGCTCCACCGGTGTCAGCAGGGCGTAGCAGCCGGCCGGAATGCGGTAGGACCCGTGATTGAAGTTGGTGCTGAAGGACGTCGACTTCTCGCCACTCTTGGTCGCCGAGGCACCGAAGGTGACCGCGTAATTCCAGCCGAACGAGTCGGAGATCGTGAACTGCGCGCCGACGGTGACCTCGGTGGACACCGTGTAGGACCAGGACGAGCCCTTGGTGGTGGTGATGCTCCACTGCGTTCCTGAAGGCAGGGTCATCGCGGTCGACTGCGAAGTCGCGGGGATCTGGACCTTGTTGAGGCCGACGACCTGACTCCATGAGGTAAAGGTGTCGTTCTGCTCACGCGCGCCGAAGGCGTTGGTGCGGATGTCGACGCAGGCGCCGCTGCGACTGCAGTAGTCGATGGAGGACGTCTGGAAGCCATTGCCCGAAGTGATGTTCATGTTGTTGATGTACACCACGTCGGCACGCGTGGTGCTGGTGCTCGGGATGCCGAGAGCCGCCTTGGCTGCGGCGAGGTTCTCTCCCGAGGTGTCCCACGGCTTCAGCGCCGTGAAATCGCTCAGCACGAACTTGCGCCACGCGGCGGTCTTGGTGGTCAAGGTCGAATTGGTGATCGCCCGGGTGGACATGTTGCGGATCACGGGATCGGCGCTCGCCTTCGGCGCCACGCCGTCGTCGTTCAGCAACAGCGTGAACTTGCGGGCATTGCTGAGGCAGCGACCGGCGACCGCGAACGCGGAGCGCACATCGCCCACCGGAAAGCCGAGGTCGGCCGCCGCTTCCGCTGCGCCGCAGGCCGTGGCCGCCATGCTGCTGTTCTCCACCTGATACAGGTTGCGTGCATGCGAGAACAGCATGGCGATCTTCCTGCGATCCCAGCCGCGGGACGCCAGTCGCTGGGCGACCGGACGGAGGTAACCACCGGGGCCCATGCCGTCATTCGCATCGAAGGATTCCCAGCGATCGAGGATCGCCGAGGTATTGGCGTCGACGACGAGCGTCGGACGCGAGGCACGCTTGTGCAAGGTCGCGGGAACATCCAGCGACACGACATAGACCAGACGCCCCTTGCCGGCCGCATCACGCCAGATATAAAGATGCGCGGTGCTCCTGGCGTCGGGCGCCTGACCGATGCCGGACAGTCGCAGCTTGCGTCGTGCGGCATCCAGCGCACCGGTCATGTCGACCGCAGGAATGATGCTCGCGACATCGAATTCCAGGCCCTTCACGTAACTGCCGCTGGCGCGCTTGATGCGGCCGTCATGAGCGCCGTTCTCGATTTCGGCAACGAAAGAGCCGCCGAACACCGGAACGCCCAGATGGTACTGCTCGAAACGGGCCAGGGCACCGTCGCCGACCATCTGCGCATACGCCATCTGCAGGTCGCTGGATCGGGTCCCGGTGAGTTGATAGGCATTGACCGACCCGGCCTTGGCCCTGGCCGAAGCCTGAGGGGCGAGGTCGACGGTCTGCGCGGCGTGGACGGCGCCGGCCTGGGCCGCGAGCACGGCAAGCAGACTGGCATGGAGCATCTTGCGATTCATGGAGTTCTCCAGAAGAGGATGTGGAAGTGCGTCCGCCGTGCGGCACTTGCATGTGCCTGGGTTGGACCGTGCCTGGTCGAATGAGGCTTGCCGGAAATCGGCAATGCCTGGGGGCGCATGCCGAATCAACGTCCTGAATCGCCTCAAGTCTTCCCTTCGCCGGGCGCTGCATGTGTGGGCGGCACCGGGCAGGACGAACACTGGAGGATCCACAGGGGATCATGCATGCCGGAACGATCACGGCCTCGTCATGGTTTCGTCACGCACCGACCGAAAGGAACAGGTTGACTTCACGAGCAGTGGAATCGCCCCGTTTCGGCCGTCCCTGTTCCATGAACCGATGCATTCCCGCCCCCTCCAGTCGAGGATCGGGATCACGGCGCGGGGGTCGTGTCGCGACATCCCGACGCGCGAGCGCCTGGAGGTTGACGACGACCCGCTATCGACGTGAGCGCATCCGCATTATCGGCACGACCTGCGGGCGCTTGATCATTTCGTGATCCGGACGTGATCGATTCCGGATGCCCTGGATGCGGACGCGATGGAATGCTTCTGCTGCGCTCCGGTTTCGATGCCCCGGACGGGCATGGAAACCGCCCCCGGAAGCGCACTCCATCTTTCCAGTACAAACAAGGAAGACTCCCATGTCACGCATTCTTGCTTTGACCGTTCCATCGGCCGCACTGCTTCTCGCGGCCGTCTCGATCGATGCCATCGGCGGCCCGCCGCAACGCACCGGCCAAACCGGATCCGCCGAAGCGCCCCTCCAGGGCCGCCTCGAAATGGTCTGGGGCGATGCCAAGCCCGGCAGCCGGGCGCCGCACATCCTGGAAGTGAACCTGGTCGACGATGCCGGTCGCCGCACGCCTCTGGACGCCGCGGCGGCGGCCAGGGCGGCGGGGGACCTGTACGGAATCTACGGCCGGCGGGTGGCGGTCAGCTTCGGCCTGCAGAAGCGTGCCGGCGCCATGCCGTCGCACGCGCAGCCCGATGCCATCGTGCCGATCGACGGCCTGACCTCAAGTCTCCGCGACGCGCGCGCCGGCCTGGCATCGACGAGCGGCGTCTCCACCCGTGCGATCACCGGCACGACGGTCTGGGCGACCCTGATGTGCAAGTTCAAGGACATCGCCACCGAACAGAAAGCGCGGTCGTTCTTCCAGGGACAGTACGGCAACTCCGCCGGCCAGCTCGATCACTACTGGCGCGAGGTGTCCTACAACAAGATCAATCTCACCGGAAGCGCGGCGTACGGCTGGTTCACCCTGCCGCAGAACCGCGCCTACTACGTGACCACGGGCACGGACGGCAAGCCGAAGGCCGACCTGGGCAAGCTGTTCACCGACTGCACCAATGCCGCCAACGCCAGCGTCAACTTCGCCGCCAACGGCGGGCTGCAGGGCATCAACATGATGTTCAACGGCGACCTGGACGGCTACGCCTGGGGTGGCGGCCGCTGCGCCACGCTCGACGGCATCAACAAGTGCTGGAGCACCACCTGGAACCCGCCGTGGTCGTTCAACAACCTCGCGCCGCTCTCGCACGAGATGGGCCACGCCTACGGCCTGCCGCACGCCAACAATTCCGATGGCGACGGCGACACCTACGACAATCCGTGGGACGTGATGAGCGACGCGTGGAACAACGCGGTCAGCAATGCCACCTACGGCAGCCTGCCCAAACACATCAACATCTATTCGCGCGACCGCCTGGGCTGGGTCGATGCTGCACGCCTGCGCACGGTCACCCATGGCAGCGCGGCCACCACCTACACGCTCGAGCGCGCAAGCCTGGCAGGCTCGGCGTATGCGCAGATGATCAAGCTGGTGGTCCCGGGCAGCACCACGCGCTACTACACGATCGAAACGCGCAAGCGGACCGGCACGTACGAGGCCAACCTGGCCGGCGACGCGGTCATCATCCATTCGGTGGACACCGCCCGCAGCCAGCCCGCGTGGAGCGTCGATGCCAGCAGTCCGCCCGCCACGGTCTCCAACAACGAAGGCAGCATGTTCAAGGTCGGCGAAATCTGGACGACGCCCGAACCCCTCGGCAGCCGTTTCAGGGTCGAAGTCGTCTCGGCCACCACGGAAGGCTTCCGCGTGAAGGTGTCGAGCCTGTAATCGATCGGCGCTGCGACAAACGCCCGGGATGACCGGGCAGGGACGGCGGCGACGCAACCTCACGCGCTCGTCGCCGTTCCCGTTCACGGCCTGAAACGGGGAGCCCGGAACGGGGGCAGGTTCACTTTTTCGGAAGTGACCCTGACCCCGTTGCGGAGGACGGCGCATCCCCGCCCCGCCCCGGGCATCCCCAGTTGAGGATCGGGGTGCCGGGCGGCAGCACCTTGCGGAACATCTCGACGCGCGAGGGCTTGGGATTGACCACGACCGGCCTGCGCGCGGCGTGCAGCAGGGGCAGGTCGGCGCTGCTGTCGGTATAGGCGGCTTCGACCGGGCCGCCGAAACCGGCGTCGGCGATCATCCGCATCTTCATGCGGTAGTGGCAATGGCGCACGGCGACGATCGAACCGTACTTCGGCCCGACCTGGGTGCCGATGACCGGCAGGTCGCCGTGACCGGCGAAGGCGAGGATGGCACGGGCCAGTTCCGGCGGGGCGCCGGTGGCGACGATCACCCGGTCGCCGGCTTCGCGATGCCCGCGCAGCACGTCGAAGGCCACCGGCAGCAGGCGGGGTTTGATCGCATCCGCATGCGCGCCGACATAACGATCGGTCATCGCGTCGAACTCGGCGACGCTGCGCATGCCGAGCGTGCCGACCCAGACGAAGCCGGAGATGCCGCGACGCCGCGTGGGCAGGAAGGCGATCATGGGGCCGAACACCGGCGCGATCAGCAGCGCCAGCACGCGGCGCCACCAGGCGCGCTCGATCAGCCACTTGAACAGGTGGCTGCCGGAATCGCCGTCGTACAGGGTGTGGTCGAAGTCGAACACCACCAGCGGCGCGTCGGCCGCGGGCGTCGGGTACTGCGCCTGGCTCATGACGGGAAGAACAGCCGCCGCAGGGCCGCACCGGGATCGGGATCGCGCATGAAGGATTCGCCGACCAGGAACAGGTCGATGCCGGCATCGCGCATGCGCTGCACGTCGTCGCGGGTGGCGATGCCGCTCTCGGTGACCAGCGGGCGACCGGCGGGCATCGCGTCCTTCAGCACGAGCGTGGTGTCGAGCGACACCTCGAACGTGCGCAGGTTGCGGTTGTTGACGCCGATCAGCGCCTCGCGTCCATCGATGGCAGGCAGGCGCAGCGCACGCTGCAACTCGTCACCGTCGTGGACTTCGACCAGCACGTCGAGACCGAGCGCCACCGCTTCGCGATACAGCGAGAGCAACGGGTCGTCATCCAGCGCGGACACGATCAGCAGGATGCAGTCGGCGCCGAGCGCGCGCGCTTCGACCACCTGGTAGGGGTCGACGGTGAAATCCTTGCGCAGCACCGGCAACGCACAGGCAGCGCGCGCCTGCTGCAGGTAGGCGTCGGCGCCCTGGAAGAAATCGACGTCGGTCAGCACCGACAGGCAGGCCGCGCCTGCGGCCTCGTAGCTGCGCGCGATCGCGGCCGGATCGAAATCCGCGCGGATCACGCCCTTCGAGGGGCTGGCCTTCTTCACTTCGGAAATCACGCCCGGCAGGCCGGCGGCGCGCTTCGCCTGCAATGCGGCGATGAAGCCGCGCACCGGCGATGCGGCGGCGGCGCGTTCGCGCAGTTCGGCCAGGGGCACGCGCGCGCTGCGCTCGGCGATCTCCTCGTGCTTGCGGTCGACGATGCGCTGCAGGATGTCGGCGCGGGCGGAAGCTGTCGTGGATGTCGCGGTATTCATGCGTCTTTGTTGAACCAGTCGTAGGCGCGTTCGACTTTCGCGACGCGCGTGATGTAGCGGGTGTACCAGTCGCGCCGACCGCGCGCGCGGATCGCGGCGTGCTCGACGTGGTGCTTCCACGCGAGGATGTCCTGCTCGCTGCGCCAGTAGCTGACGGTGATGCCGACGCCGTCGGCGCCGCGCACCGATTCGACGCCGAGATAGCCCGGCTGCTGCGCCGCCAGCGCCACCATGGCCTCGGCGGCTTCGGCGTAGCCTTCGGCATCCGCGCCGCTGCGCTGCGAGGTGAAGATCACCGCGTGGTACGGCGGCTCGGGCGTGCGGGCGAAACCTTCGGCGCTCATGACGTCAGGCTCACGACGCGGCCAGTTTCTGCGTGGTGTCGATGAAGTGTTCGAGCTTGGCGCGCGCATCGCCGCTGGCGATCGCCGCGCGCGCGGCCTCGATGCCGTGGGCGATGCTGTCGGCCACCCCGGACACGAACAGCGCCGCGCCTGCGTTCAAGCACACGATGTCGCGCGGCAGGCCCGGCGTGTTGTCGAGGGCCTCGATCAGCATGATCTTCGACTCCTCGGCATCGGCGACGCGCAGGTTGCGGCTGGCGGCCATGCCGATGCCGAAATCCTCGGGATGCACTTCGTATTCGCGGACCTTGCCGTCGCGCAGTTCGCCGACCAGCGAAGCGGCGCCGAGCGAGAGTTCGTCCATGCCGTCGCGCCCCCAGACCACCAGCGCGCGCTCGGCGCCCAGTTCCTGCAGCACGCGCGCCTGGATGCCGACCAGGTCGGGATGGAACACGCCCATCAGGATGTTCGGCGCGCTGGCGGGATTGGTGAGCGGGCCGAGGATGTTGAAGATGGTGCGCACGCCCATCTCGCGGCGCACCGGCGCGACCACCTTCATCGCCGGATGGTGCACCGGCGCGAACATGAAGCCGATGCCGGTCTGCGCGATGCACTGCGCCACCTGCGCCGGCTGCAGCTCGATGTTCGCGCCCAGCGCTTCCAGCACGTCGGCGCTGCCGGACTTCGACGACACGCTGCGGTTGCCGTGCTTGGCGACCTTGGCGCCCGCGGCGGCGACCACGAACATGCTCGCGGTCGAAATGTTGAAGGTATGCGCGCCGTCGCCACCGGTGCCGACGATGTCGACCATGTGCTGGCGGTCGCGCACATCGACCTTGTTGGAGAACTCGCGCAGCACGGATGCGGCGGCCGCGATCTCGCCGACGGTCTCCTTCTTCACGCGCAGGCCGGTCAGGATGGCGGAGGTCATCGCCGGCGACACCTCGCCGCGCATGATCTGGCGCATCAGATCGACCATTTCGTCATGGAAGATCTCGCGGTGCTCGATCGTGCGCTGCAGGGCTTCCTGGGGAGTGATGGGCATGCCTGTGGGATCCGTGTGCGTGCCGCCGGCGGCGGGCGTCCATGATGGCGGCTGCTGCCGCGCCGGACAACCGGGAGAGGCTGCCGGCAACCGGGCTCCGGCGCTCAGGCGGCGCGGGCGAGGAAATTCTTGAGCAGCGCGTGGCCGTGCTCGGTGAGGATCGACTCGGGGTGGAACTGCACGCCTTCCACGGGATGCTCGCGGTGGCGCAGGCCCATGATCTCCTCGACCGATCCGTCGTCGTTCTCGGTCCAGGCGGTGATTTCGAGGGCGTCCGGCAGGGTCTGCCGGTCGACCACCAGGGAATGGTAGCGGGTGGCTTCGTAGCGGTCGGGCAGGCCGGCGAACACGCCCTTGCCCTCGTGGCGGATGTGCGAGGTCTTGCCGTGCATGATGCGCCCGGCGCGGACCACGTCGCCGCCGTAGGCCTGGCCGATGCTCTGGTGGCCGAGGCAGACGCCGAGGATCGGGATGCGGTCGCCGAGCTGGCGGATCACGTCCACCGACACCCCGGCTTCGTTCGGGGTGCAGGGGCCAGGCGAGATCACGATGCCGGCCGGGTCCAGGGCCTCGATCTCGGCCACCGTCAACTCGTCGTTGCGGACCACCTTCACGTCCGCGCCCAGCGCCTGCAGGTATTGCACGAGGTTATAAGTGAAGCTGTCGTAGTTATCGAGCATCAGGATCACGACAGCGGTCTCGCGCAGGTGGGCCGGCCAATTTATCGGCGGGCGTCGGGCTTGGCAATCGCATGCGGCGCCGTACGCCGGGGCGACGCGCCCGCCGGCGCCGCCGCGCCGATCGCGCTGGCGGTCGGCTGCACGCCGCCGGGACGGCCGGTGATCTGGCAGCGGCTGCCGATGTCGAGCACGAATCCGTTGGTGGTCTTGGACTTCACCGCGACGCAGAACTGGCGATCCGCCGAGACCCAGCGCTCGCCGACCTTGAACATGCTGCCTTCGTTGTTGGCGCGGTTCGCCGCCGGCTTGTCCGCGTCCATGCTCCAGGCCGGCTCGCTGCGACCGGTCTGCACTTCGTGGATGATCACCGCGTCGCCGGCCAGATTGGCTTCGTAGTTGCCGGTTTTCATGCGAACTTCGACGGTGAAGTAGCGATTGGTCACGCCCGGGTAGTTGAGCGTGATCATCTGCACGTTGGACGAACCGGCGAGGCTGGCGCGGTCGACGGTCACGGTCGTGGTGGTGCCGCCGGCGTTGATCGCCAGCTTGCGCGCGGCGGGCACCCAGCCCAGGCGATTGCGCGAGTAGATGTTGATGTGCTTCGGCAGCGTGCCGTAGGTGCCGTTGGACACGCCGTTGTTCCAGGCGTCGCTCATCACGTCCCACGGATTGTCGTACGGATCGCTGTCGCCGTCGGAATTGTTCGCATGCGGCAGCCCGTAGGCGTGGCCCATCTCGTGCGACAGCGGCGCGAGGTTGTTGAACGACCACGGGGGATTCCACGTGGTGCTCCAGCATTTGTTGATGCCGTCCAGCGTCGAGCAGCGGCCGCCGCCCCAGGCATAGCCGTCGAGGTCGCCGTTGAACATCATGTTGATGCCCTGCACGCCGCCGTTGACGGCGAAGTTCACGTCGGGATCGAAGACCGTGGTGCAGTCGGTGTAGAGCTTGCCCAGATCGGCCTTGTCCTTGCCGTTGGCGTCCTTGGTGACGTAGTAGCTGCGCGGCTGCGGCAGCGAGCGCCAGCCGTACGCCTGGCTGCCGGCGAGGTTGATCTGGCCGTAGGACACTTCCTGCCAGTAGTGGTCGAGCTGGCCGATCGCGGTGCCGTACTGGCCCTGGAAGAACGACTGCGGCTTCTGTTCGGTGGCGATGTCGCTGAACTTGCACATCAGCGTCACCCAGGTGGTGACGCCGGCGACCTTCTCGCCGCCGGCCAGCGCATGCGCGAGCGGGCGGCCGCCCGCGGTGCGCGAGGACACGAGGTCGCCGACCGGCACGATGGCCTCGATCCGCCGCGACGGCGCCCCGCCGGCCTTGGCGGCCACCGGCACGGTCGACACCGCGACCCGGCGACCGAAGAGCGCATACAGGTCGTCGGCGGCGCGCAGGGCCTCGGTGGTGTCGAGGGCGCGGCGCACGCCGGCGTCGTCGACCAGCGCGGCATCGAAGAGAGTGCGCTCGCGGCCGTCGGCGGGGGCGCCGGGACGCAGGTCACCCCAGGCAAGCTCCAAGCGTCCGATCATCAGCTGTGGCTGGTCGGCGGCCAGGACATCGCCCCCGGGTGCGGTGCGACGGGCGGCATCTGCCTGCAGGCCGCAGGCCAGCGCGAGGGAGACGAGGACGAGGGTGCGCAGGGGTCGCATGGGAACTCCGGGAACGATCGGGCGTTGCGGGGGTATCCGCGGGATCGTACACCGCAGCCGGCAGCGGGTACGCGACCGAGGTCCGGTTCCACCGCCTGCCGGCGCTCCGGGCAGGTGCGCAGGGTAATCTGTTGCGCCCAGCACCCAGGCCCGGCCCGCCCACCATGCCCTACCTCGAACTCTCCCTGCACTGCCGCGAAGCCGAACAACCGCGCTACGAGAACGCGCTGGAGGATGTCGGCGCGCTGGCGGTGACCCTGCTGGACGCCGACGCCGAGACCCCGAACGAGCGGGCGATCCTCGAACCGGGCGTCGGCGAGATGCCGATCTGGGGCGAAGTGGCGCTGTCGGCGCTGTTCGATGCCGAGGCCGACCCGCTGCTGCTGCTCGCCGCGCTGGAGGCCTTCGACCCCGACCTCGACTGGTCCGGCGCCGGTTTCCGCAAGGTCGAGGACCAGGACTGGGAGCGCGCATGGATGGACCAGTACGTGCCGCTGCACTTCGGCGCGCGCACCTGGATCGTGCCCTGGAACCAGGACCTGCCCGAAGGCGCCGATGCGGCCGATGCCGCAGTGATCCGGCTCGACCCGGGCCTGGCCTTCGGCTCGGGCACCCATCCGACCACCTCGCTCTGCCTGCAGTGGCTCGACGGTCTCGCCGCGCAGGGCGAACTGCAGGGCCGGCAGGTCCTGGACTTCGGCTGCGGCAGCGGCATCCTCGCCCTGGCCGCGCTGAAGCTCGGCGCAGCCCAGGCCATCGGCGTCGACAACGACCCGCAGGCCATCGTCGCCACCCGCGACAACGCCGAACGCAACGGCGTGGGCGACCATCTGCAGGTCTTCCTGCCGCAGGACGAGCCGGCGATGCGCTACCCGGTGGTGGTCGCCAACATCCTGGCCTTGGCGCTGGACGCGCTGGCCGACCTGCTCGCCGCGCGCGTCGCACCGGGCGGGCGCATCGCGCTGTCGGGCATCCTCGTCGGCCAGGAGGACGACCTGCTGGTCCGCTACGGCGCGTGGTTCGACGAGCTGCGCGTGGCGCGCGAGGACGATTGGGTGAGGATCGACGGCGTTCGCAGATAAACATCGCCGAACCTGATGGAATAGGACCATGTTCATCAACTGCCCCTACTGCAAGGCGCTGGTCTCGACCGACCCGGTCACCGACCTGCCGCCCACGCACTGCCCGCATTGCGACAGCCTGCTGCGTCGCGACCCGGAGGCCGTGGACGACGTGGCCGAGGTCGCGCCGCTCGATCTGGGCACGCTGCTCGATCCGCGCGCGATCGCCGAGGCTGCCGCCGAGGCGGAAGCCAATGCGGCAGCCCGCGCCGCGGCGGCCATCCAGACGCCACGCGTCGAGGCGCCGATGGCCGAAGCGACCGACATCGCGTCGATCCTTGAATCGGTGCGGATCGACGCAGCCCGGCAGACACGGGCATCCGACGACGAAGTCACCGCCGTCGCCGACGCGACCGACGCGGTCTCTGCGCCAGCCGACACCCGCGTACCTGCAGCCGCAGCGATCGCGCCGGCCATCTCGCCGACCGTCGCGACGCGCCGCCTGCCCAGCTTCGCGCGCAACGCCGACGGCAGCGCGCGACCCGCGCGCGAACGCTGGCTGATCGTCGCGATCATCGCGCTGGCGGTGCTGCTGGTGCTGCAGCTGTTGCTCGCCGATCGCGCGCGCCTCGCCGCGAACGCGCAGTGGCGCCCGATGCTCGCCACGCTCTGCAGCGTGCTGCGCTGCGAGTTGCCGCCATGGCGCGAACCGGCCGCGTTCACGCTGCTGCAGCGCGACGTGCGCCAGCACCCGACCCTGCCCGGCGTGCTGCGCGTGTCCGCGACGTTCCGCAACGACGCGCGCTGGCCGCAGCCGTGGCCCGGGCTGCAGCTGACGCTCTCCGACATCAACGGCCGGCCCGCCGGCCAGCGTCGCTTCGATGCGCAGGAATACCTCGGCGGCACGCCGGGCCAGACGGAACTGGCCAGCGGCGAGAGCGCGACCGTGGCGATGGACATCCTCGAACCGGCGCCGCAGATCGTCGCCTACGACTTCAGGTTCCGCTGACGACAACGAACGGGACGACAACCGGGGCAGCTTCACTTTCCCGGCATGCAAGTCTGAACCCGGATCCGAGGCACGCGAGCAAGCGAACCTGCCCCCGTTTGCTGACCCCGCTTGCGGGTGGGCATTGTCCCGCCCGGGACAACGCCGCTCATCGGACCGGACGGCGCCACACGCGCTTCGACTGCACCGCGCCGTGGCAGCCGGCCCCCGCCCACGCTAGACTCGCTCCCCCGCCATGCGCGGCCACGGATGGATCCGTCGTCCCACCTCCCCCGAGAGCCCGTCCTTGAACGTCGAACGCCACGACTCCGCCACCCGTTCCGCCACGCGCACGCCGCTGCGCGAACATGTCGCGAATTCGGTGCGCCGCTACATCGGCGACCTCAACGGCTCCGACGCCAACAATCTCTACGAGGTCGCGCTGCGCGAACTGGAAATCCCGCTGTTCGCCGAAGTGCTGAAGCACTGCGACGGCAACCAGAGCCGCGCCGCGACCATGCTGGGGATCCATCGCGCCACCCTGCGCAAGAAGCTCAAGGACTACGGCCTGTCCACCTGACGGCCCGGCTGGCGGCGCGACGCCGCCGCACATCGACCGCCCGCGCATACGCCGGCGTGCTGTGCCGAGGGACCGGCCGGTCCGACCCGGGCGGCTATAATCGCGGTTTCCCCGCCTCCGCACGCCCCGCCTCCCCATGACCAGCCACCTGCCCAGCGCCCCGGTGACGATCCGCCGCGCGCTGCTGTCCGTGTCCGACAAGACCGGCCTGCTCGAACTCGCCCGCGCCCTCGCCGCCCGCAACGTCGAACTGCTTTCCACCGGCGGCACCGCCCGGGCCATCCGCGACGCCGGCCTGCCGGTGCGCGACGTCAGCGACGTCACCGGGTTCCCGGAAATGATGGACGGCCGGGTGAAGACCCTGCATCCGATGGTGCACGGCGGCCTGCTCGGCCGCGCCGGCATCGACGATGCGGTGATGGCCGAACACGGCATCGGCGCGATCGACCTGCTGGTGCTCAACCTGTATCCGTTCGCCGCGGTCTCCGGCAATCCCGACAGCAGCTTCGAGGACGTGATCGAGAACATCGACATCGGCGGCCCGGCGATGCTGCGCTCCGCCGCCAAGAATTTCGCGCGCGTGACCGTCGCCACCGATCCGGTGCAGTATCCCGCGCTGCTCGCCGAACTCGACGCGAACGACGGCGCGGTCAGCGGCAAGACCCGCTTCGCGCTGGCGGTCGCCGCCTTCAACAACGTCGCGCAGTACGACGCCTTCATCAGCAACCACCTGTCCGCGCTGCTCGACGACGGCAGCCGCGCGCTGTTCCCGGCGCAGAACAACAGCAATTTCGTGAAGGTGATGGACCTGCGCTACGGCGAGAACCCGCACCAGCAGGGCGCGTTCTACCGTGACCTGTGGCCGGTGCCGGGCACGCTGGCGACCTTCACCCAGCTGCAGGGCAAGGAACTGAGCTACAACAATCTCGCCGATGCCGACGCCGCATGGGAATGCGTGCGCCAGTTCGACGCGCCGGCCTGCGTGATCGTCAAGCACGCCAACCCCTGCGGCGTGGCCCAGGGCACGGGCTGCGCCGACACCTACGAGCGCGCCTACGCCACCGACCCGACTTCGGCCTTCGGCGGCATCATCGCCTTCAACACCCGCCTCGACGGCGCCACCGCGAAGACCATCCTCGACCGCCAGTTCGTCGAGGTGCTGATCGCGCCGGACTACGACGACGAGGCGCTGGCCTATGCGAAGAAGAAGGCCAACGTCCGCATCCTGCGCATCCCCCACGGCGACGGCCGCAACAACATCGACATCAAGCGCGTCGGCTCGGGCCTGCTGATGCAGACCGCCGACATCCGCGAAGTCACCGCCGACGAGCTGAAGGTCGTCACCAATCTGGCGCCGACCGCCGAACAGCTCGCCGACCTGCTGTTCGCCTGGCGCGTGGCCAAGTTCGTGAAGTCCAACGCGATCGTCTACGCCAAGGACCTGTGCACGATCGGCGTCGGCGCCGGCCAGATGAGCCGCGTCTACTCCGCGCGCATCGCCGGCATCAAGGCCGGCGACGCCGGCCTGGTCGTCCCCGGCTCGGTGATGGCCTCCGACGCCTTCTTCCCGTTCCGCGACGGCATCGACGCCGCCGCAGAGGCAGGCATCCAGGCCGTCATCCAGCCCGGCGGCTCGATGCGCGACCAGGAAGTGATCGACGCCGCGAACGAACACGGCCTCGCCATGGTGTTCACCGGCGTGCGGCATTTCCGTCACTGATGCAGTTCTCCTTCCCCCGCGTGCGGGGGAAGGTCGGGATGGGGGCGATGGTCCCAGGCCCTCGACACAAACCGTGCATGCGCAAATCGGGGCTCCCGCGCCCAATGCGTCGGCAACATCGCTGCTGGCCCACGTCAACACTACGACAACGGTGACGCCATGACCCTCCTCCTGCTCTTCGCCGCCGGCCTCGTCCTGCTCCTGCTCGGGGCTGAATTGCTGGTGCGCGGCGCGTCCCGGCTGGCCCTGGCTCTGGGGCTCACGCCGATCGTGGTCGGCCTGACCGTGGTCGCGATCGGCACCAGCACGCCGGAGCTGGCGGTGAGCATCGGCGGCGCGATCTCCGGCTCGCCCGACCTGGCGCTGGGCAATGTCGTGGGCAGCAACATCGCGAACGTGCTGCTGATCCTCGGCGTGGTGGCGCTGATCACCCCGCTGGTCGTGCACCGGCAGCTGGTGTGGCTGGACGTGCCGCTGATGATCGCGGCCAGCCTGGCCGTCTTCGCCATGGCCTGGGATGGCCGCATCGCCCGCTGGGAGGGCGCGCTGCTGGTCCTCGCGGCGATCGCCTACATCGTGTTCCTGATCCGCATGGCCCGGCGCCATCCCGAACAGGTGCCGGAAGACCCCGGGCTGTCCGGTGCATTGCCCGCGCCCGCGAACGCCGGCCCGTTCCGACAGATCGTGCTGATCGCGGTCGGCCTGGCGATGCTGGTCGGCGGTGCGCGGCTGCTGGTCGACGCGGCCACGCAGATGGCGACCGCAATGGGCCTGAGCGACCTGGTGATCGGCCTGACCGTGGTCGCCGTGGGCACCTCGCTGCCGGAGATCGCGACCTCGATCCTGTCCGCGGTGCGCGGCCAGCGCGATCTCGCGGTCGGCAACATCGTCGGCAGCAACATCTTCAACCTGCTGCTCGTGCTCGGCGCGACCGCCACCGTCGCCGATGGCGGCGTGCCGGTGAGCGACAGCGCGCTGCGTTTCGATCTGCCGGTGATGACGGCGGTGGCCGTGGCCTGCCTGCCGATCTTCTTCAACGGGCACTGCATCGCACGCTGGGAAGGCGCCCTGTTCCTCGGCTACTACGTCGCCTACACCGCCTGGCTGCTGATGTCGCACGCGCAACACGAGGCGCTCGCGGATTTCCGCCTCGTCATGCTCTGGGTGGTGGTGCCGCTGACCGTCGTGACCCTGGCGGTGGTGACCTGGCGCAATCTCCGCGCGCATCGACGCAACGCGATGGGGCCTGCGGAATGAGCGCACGCCGGACAACAGGCGTCCTCGCGCTGGGCTGCATGTGCGCACTCGCGGCCTGCAGCGAACCCTCGACGCCTCCCGTTGCGCCGGCACCGCCGCGCACCGTGCTCGCGGCGCCGCCCGCGCCAATCCCCGCGGCGGTCGAAGACACCAACCTGATCGCCTTCCTCGCCGATACGCTGGGCGAGGAGCCGCGCGACATCCGCCTCGACGACTGGTGGAAGATCACTGCGGGCTTCCCGGCGGAAAGCCAGACCCTCATCCCCGTGCAGCAGCGCATCTGCGCCGACACCGGCCCCTCGCCGGGCATCCGCGAGGTCGCGCTGTGCACGCGCTACGCCGGTGCCGAGGCCGAAGATCCGGGCTCGGTCAGCCTGTGGCGCATCGCTCCCGATGCCAGCGATACCGGGGCGCGCGGCGTGGCCTACCTCGATGGCATCGACAGCGGCGCGCATGGCGAACCCGGCAAGGTCGAAGTCATCTCGCTCGGACCTGCACAGCGCGCCTTCCTGGTGCATTCGCCCGGCGGCGAGAGCGGCCGGGTCACGACCGCACGCATGATGCTGTACGCGGCGCAGGGCGACAGCTTCGTCGAACTGCTCGGCGTCGACGCGCTGTGGAGCAACCTCGGCGGCTGCGATGCCGACCTGCCCGGCGACTGCGTGTCGCGCACCTGCACGCTGCAGGCAGTGGACGGCGTGGACGCCGATGGCTTCCATCCCCTGGTGCTGCACGTGGTGCGCGAAGGCGACACCGGCAGTACCCTGCAGATTCCGATCCCGCGCATCGACGGCCGCTACCGGCTGCCCGAGGACGCGCTGGGCGAAACCGCCTGCGGTGCGCCATGACGACGCCCCGCACGCCCCCGGCACGGATGCCCGACGCACGATCCATCGCGCCCTCCATCCACACGCCACAGGACACCACGCCCATGCAACCGACCCACACCTGGGCCCGCATGCTTTCGCTCGCGCTCGCCGTTCTCGCCCTCTCGCTGTCGGCCTGTTCCTCCGATGAGACCAAGGCCTCCGTGATCATCAGCAAGTTCAGGGTCGAATGCCCGACCCTGCTGAAGACGACCTTCGGCGCCGACCCCACGTTCTCCTCGCTCGGCGACGGATTCACCACCAACCTCAGCAGCGATACCTGCAGCTGCATCGCCACCCGCCTGCGCGCGTTGCCGCCGGAAAAGGTGCTGGCGTTCGACCAGAACAAGTCGGCGACCGAACTCGAAACCCTGATGTCGCCCTGCTCGGCGATCGCAGTGAAGTCGCACATCGGCGAACTGTGCATGGCCGCAGTGAAGCAGGCCGGCGGCGATCCGTCGATCGCCCGCGCACGCTGCGAGTGCGTGCAGCGCAAGACCGACGAGATGGACGACGCCACGGTGGAAAGCACCTTCGCCAATCTCCAGCAGGGTTTCACCCGCATCGCGCAGGATTGCGCGTCGGCCGGCTGATCCCGCCCCCTCTTCCCTCACTCCATCGGATGCGATCCTCGCCATGAAACTCCTCGTCATCGGCTCCGGCGGCCGCGAACACGCCCTCGCCTGGAAGCTCGCGCAGTCGAAGCGCGTCAGCGAAGTCCTCGTCGCACCCGGCAATGCCGGCACCGCGACCGAAGCGAAATGCCGCAACGTCGACGTGAAGGCGACCGACCTCGACGGCCTGGTCGCGCTGGTCCGCGCCGAAGGCATCGCGACCACCGTGGTCGGCCCGGAAGCGCCCCTGGTCGCGGGCGTGGTCGACCGCTTCCGCGCGGAAGGCCTGCGCATCTTCGGGCCGACCGCCGCCGCCGCGCAGCTGGAAGGCAGCAAGGCGTTCGCGAAGGACTTCCTCGCCCGCCACGGCATCCCGACCGCGTACTACGCGGTGCATACCGATGTCGATGCCGCGCTCGCCTACGTGCGCGAGAAGGGAGCGCCGATCGTGGTCAAGGCCGACGGCCTGGCCGCCGGCAAGGGCGTGATCGTGGCGATGACGCTGGAGGAAGCCGAGAACGCGGTGCGCGACATGCTCAGCGGCAACGCCTTCGGCAGCGCCGGCTCGCGCGTGGTGATCGAGGAGTTCCTCGACGGCGAGGAAGCCAGCTTCATCTCGATGGTCGACGGCGTCACCGCGCTGCCGATGGCGACCTCGCAGGACCACAAGCGCGTCGGCGACGGCGACACCGGTCCGAACACCGGCGGCATGGGCGCGTACTCGCCCGCGCCGGTGGTCACGCCCGAGGTGCACGCGCGGGTGATGCGCGAAGTCGTCGAGCCGACCGTGCGCGGCATGGCCGCCGACGGCGTGCCCTTCACCGGCTTCCTCTACGCCGGCCTGATGATCGATGCCAGCGGCGCGCCGAAGGTGATCGAATTCAACGTGCGCTTCGGCGACCCCGAAACCCAGCCGGTGATGCTGCGCCTGGACTCGGACCTGCTGGACCTGGTCGATGCGGCGATCGATGGCCGCCTGCACGAAGCCGAGGCACGCTGGAACCCGAAGCCGTCGCTGGGCGTGGTGATGGCCGCGCAGAACTACCCCGACGCGCCGAAGACCGGCGACGTGATCCACGGCCTGCATGTGCCGGTGCCGGTCGGCGCCAAGGTGTTCCATGCGGGCACCACGCTGGATGCCGATGGGAAGGTCGTGACCAGTGGCGGTCGCGTGCTCTGCGTGTGCGCGCTCGGCATCTCGGTCGAAGGCGCCCAGCGCTCGGCCTATGCGGCCCTGGCGAACATCGGCTGGGACGGCGAGTTCCACCGCAACGACATCGGCTGGCGGGCCATCGAACGCGAGCGCGGTTGACGCGCATCGCGCCGTCATGGACATGGAAAGAAAAGGCCGGCTGCGATGCCGGCCTTTTCGTTTGCGGACGACTCGAACCGCCTCAGCGCGGCTTCTTCGCTGCCTTGCCGGGCGCGACGTGCCGGGCGAGTTCCTCGATCAGGTTGCGCACCAGCTTGCGCTGCGCGGCGGGCAGCTTGAGGAAGGCTTCGATGGCGAGCTGGTCGTGCGGATTGACCTTCCACTCGCCGCGGGCCTCGCGGACCCGCTTGTCGTCGCCGAACTGCAGTTGCTGCGGTTCGATCGACAGCATCCGCGCCAGGGCGCGGAGATTGGCCTGGCGCGGCATCGCTCGGCCGTTGAGCCAGCCGGACACCGCCTGCTGGGACACGGGCTCGCCGCCGAAGCGGGCGAGCAGCCGGACCAGTTCGGCGGGACTTTCGCTCATGCCGGCCTGGCGCAGGCCTGCGCGCAGTCGTTCGCTGAAAGCGTCTTGTTCGGTTTTCATGGCGCGACGTTAGGCCGGCGCCAAGCCCGATGTGAAAATCGCTGTTGTCGATCACAGACAATCCATGTTTCGAGACAACAGACTCCTGCCGCGCATTCACGCAGGTTTCACAACCTGTCAGATGGATCAGGGTCGCAGCCGTGACGACTGTCCAGATCGCGACGGCGACACCGGAGGACACGCGCAGACGACCATACTCCGCCGTGCAGTCGCGATCACCGATGCCCTGCGCTCACGGCTTGCGCCCGTTCGCCGCCGATTTCACGAATTCGTCGATCAGGTGCCGGAGCAGCTTGCGCTGCGCGGTCGGCAACTGCAGGAAGGCCTCGATCGCCAGCTGATCGCGTGGATCCAGCCGCCATTCGCCCTTGCCTTCGCGCACGCGCCTGGCGTCGTCGCCGTACTGGAGCTGCTGCGGCTCCATCGACAGCATCTTCGCCAGCGCCCTCAGATTGGCCTGCCTTGGCATCGCGCGCCCCTTCAGCCAGCCGGAGACGGCTTGCTGCGAGACCGGCTCCCCGCCGAATCGGGCCAGCAGTCGCACCAGTTCGACGGGACTCTCCCCGAGGCCCGCCCGTTGCAGGGCAGCGCGCAGCCGTTCGCTGAACGCGACTTGTTCATTCCTCATCACCTGACGTTAGGCCGGTGCACGCCGGCATTGGAAATTTATGATTTGTACAGTATCAAACTTTTTGTTACGGTGCAGGCCCACATCGAGCACGGAGAGCAGGCGATGGCAGGCGGGCATGGACGCGGGCGCATGGGCAGGACGGGACGGGCCGACAACGGGCGCGGCGGGTCGGGCGCCCCGCCATCGGCGACACGGGACGCGGCACGGGATGGCGCGCGGGCCGCACCAGCGCGCTGCCCGCCCCTGGGCGACCTGCATGCCTCGCAGCTCCAGGCCGTGCTCGGCTATCGCGCGAAGGCCCTGCTGGCCGAACTCGAACAGCCGCACGGGCATCGCCAGGCCCGCGCAGGCACCGCCCTGGCCGACCGGCTGACACCGACCTCCGCCGCCCTGCTGCGCTGGTGGTTCGCCAGCGCGATCTCGCGCACGCGCGAGGACAACTTCCACCCCGGACAGCGCGAAGCGATCCTGCATGTCGTGCTCGCGCACGAGGTGTTCGGGGAGTGCGATCCGCGGCGGCTGTCGCAGCTGGCGGGCATGGCCGACCCGGCGCGCATGGCATCGCCCGCCGTGCCGCGCGACATGCGCCTGAGCCTGCGAAGCGCGCCGGCCTGCGGCCAGCGCTGGGTGCTGCAGGCGCTGCTGGTCTGGCAGTGGGCGAACCACATGGCCGCACGCGCCGCCGGCCGGGAAGACACGCGCTTCAGCGACCGGTTCTCCGTGCTGGTGCCGGCGACGCACCGCCAGCGCTGGGAGGACGCACTGCTCGGCCCGGTCGCCCTGGCCCGGCTGCGCACGGTCGGCGACACCAGCCTGCTGCGCCGGATGCGCCTGTTCCTGCCCCCGGCGCTGCGCGCGCCGTTCCGGTTCTGGCTGCTGATGCAGGCCTGCGCAGGCGACGCCCTGCGCGTGATGGCCGAGGACACGGCGGAGGCCACCGCGACGCTGGTCGCGGGGCGCGGCCCGCGCCTGGCCTGCGGGCTGCCCGCCCCCGTCTTCACCGGCACCGGTGCGGTGCCGCTGCAGGCGCCGCCGAGCCTGCGCGTGACCTGGCTGGAGGGTGCGCAGACGCCCCCCGGTGACGATGACGCTCGCCACGGCGCCTGCATCGCCGACTTCGGGCACGCGCGCGCGATCCGCTACGGCGTCGCGAAACTGCCGGTGCTCGCCTGTGCCGCATCGCGACTGCCCCTGCGCGATCCAGCGACGGATCCCGGCAGGCGTCACGGCGCGCGTCCGACACTGCGTCGCGACCACGGCGCGCAGCTGCGCCTGGGGCTGCGCGCACTCGCGCAGCGCACCGCCGGCTTCGCATCGATCGATCCCGACCGGATGCCGCGCATGCGCGTGCTCTGCGACCGTCCGGAATTGCTGCGTGCAGCCCGGTCATGCCTGCGCGGCATGGGCGTGGCCGCACGCGACCTCGCGGCCACGGGCACGGATGCAGGCGAAACCCCGCATCGCACGCGCATCGAGATCGCCCTGCTGTCGGGCTCGACGTCCTGTCCGTCGCCCGATCCGCGCGTCTGCGTGCTGGTGGTCCTGCGCAGCCAGGCACCCGGCGCCGGGGAACGCGCACCCGCGCAGGCGCTGGGTACGCCGGCGCTGTGGCCGGAGCCTGAACTGGCGCGGCTGCGCGCGGCGAACCGCGAACGCGCGGCCTTCGGCCAGCCACCGGACACGCTGCTCGACGTGCTGACCGTGGTCGAACATGTCGATGCCCTGCGGCTATACGCGCCATGGCGACAGCTCGGCCTGGCCGTGCTGGACCCGCGCGCGCCCGAGACGGTGGCCTCGATCGGCGATGTCGTTGCCGCGCCCCTGCGCACGGATGCCGCGCGCTTCGAGATCGTCCTGCCACCGATGTGCGCGGACATCGCGGCGCTGCAAACGCCCGAGCGCCAGTCGGCCCTGCCGCATCGCCTGATGCGCGCCAGCCGCTCGCTGCCGGTGCGCAAGTCGATCCACCTGCGCGCCGGCTGGGACGAGGACGACAACGGCCTGCGGCGCGGCTTCATCGAAGCGGCGGAACTCGACCCACGCATCGACAGCCACTGCCTGCTCGATCCGCGACGCCAGGCCAGCCGACATCGCGACACGCTGCTCGCGCTGGGCATGGACGGGCGCGGGCGCGTCGATGCGCTGGCCCGGACACAGACGCACGTGTTCCTCATCGAATTCATGGCGGACCGGCCCGGCGGCACGCCGCAGGACGACGGCGGCGAGCGCGCATTGCGGCTGTGGCGACGGCGCACCAACACCTTGCCCGCAGAACAGCGCGACCACCGGCTGTGGCGCCGGGTGAAGCTGCAGGCGCCCCTGTTCTGGTCGTGCAAGCGCCACGGCGTGCCGCTGAGCGCGCTGCTCGAAGCGCTGGCCGACACCCGCAGCCTGATCGTGCCGACCGTCGCACCGGCCCAGGCCGCCGGCATGGTGTCGCCCGCGCCTGCAGGTTGACCCTGCTCGCACGGCCCGCACCGCGGCGACAGCCCGCGCCGGCGTCTGCTAGGCTGCGGCGATCGACGAAAGCCCCGGGGCACGCATGGCGTACAACCAGTTCGAACTGCTGCGGCAACGCCGGTTCCTGCCGTTCTTCGTGGTCCAGTCGCTGGGCGCCTTCAACGACAACGTCTACCGCCAGGCCATCATCGGCCTGCTCGCGTCGATCGGGCTGTCGGCCAGCCAGCAGTCGATGTACACCAACCTCGCCCCGGCGCTGTTCATCCTGCCGTTCTTCCTGTTCTCGGCCACCGCCGGGCAGATCGCCGAGAAGCTGGAGAAGTCGCGGCTGATCCGCATCACCACCACGATGGAGATCGTGATCATGTCGGTGGCGGCGACAGGCTTCCTGCTGCAGAACATGCCGCTGCTGCTGGTCGCGCTGTTCGGCACCGGCCTGCAGTCGGCGCTGTTCGGGCCGGTGAAATACTCGATCCTGCCCTCGGTGCTCAAGCCCGAGGAACTGACCGGCGGCAATGGCCTGGTCGAGATGGGCACCTCGATCTCCATCCTCATCGGCATGTTCGCCGGCGGCCTGATCTTCGAACTGGCCGGCAGCCACGGCCCGGAAACCGCCGCTGCCGCGATCGTCGCGCTGGCGATCACCGGCAACCTCGTCAGCCGGATGATTCCGCCGGTGGACGCCGGCATGCCGGACCTGAAGGTCAACATCAACCCGATCCCGGAATCGCGCCGGGTGATGGCACTGGCCAAGAAACAGCTGGCCGTGCGCAATTCGATGCTCGGCGTGTCGTGGTTCTGGTTCTTCGGGACCATGCTCACCGCGCAGATGCTGACCTATGCGCAGGTCAACCTCGGCGGCACCGCGTCGCTGTACCTGCTGCCGCTGGCGCTGTTCTCGATCGGCACCGGCATCGGCTCGCTGCTGTGCGAGAAGCTGTCGGCGCGCACGGTCGAGATCGGCCTGGTGCCGCTGGGCGCGTTCGGCATGAGCGCGTTCCTGCTCGACCTGTACTTCGCGCGCCCCGACGCCGCCGTCGCCACCGGGCTGACCCTCGCCGAGTTCGTGCGCGCGCCGGGCAGCCTGCGGATCATGATCGACTTCACCGGCATCGGCCTGTTCGCCGGCATCTTCATCGTGCCGCTGTTCGCGCTGATCCAGAGTCGCACGCCGAAGCAGGAGATCTCGCGCGTCATCTCGGCGGTGAACATCCAGAACGCGATGTTCATCGTGCTCGCCGCCGTCGCCGGCATCGCCCTGCAGATGGAATCGTTCAAGGTCGGCGACACCGTCGTGCCGATGCCCGGCCTGAGCATCCCGCAGCTGTTCCTGTGCCTGGCGATCGCCAACACCCTGGTCGCGATCTGGATCTTCACGATCGTGCCGGAATTCCTGATGCGCTTCCTCAGCTGGGTGCTGGTGCGCGCGCTGTACCGGCTGGAGCTGCATGGCATCGAGAAGCACGTGCCGGACGAAGGCCCGGCGCTGATCATCTGCAACCACGTCACCTACATGGACGCGCTGATCCTCTCGGCGAGCATCCCGCGCCCGGTGCGCTTCGTCATGTACTACAGGATCTTCAACATCCCGGTGATGCGCTGGATCTTCCGCACCGGCAAGGCGATCCCGATCGCCGGCGCGAAGGAAGACCCGGAGATCATGCGCAAGGCCTTCGACGCTGTCGACGCCGCGCTGGCCGAAGGCGAGATCGTCTGCATCTTCCCCGAAGGCGCGCTGACGAAGGACGGCCACATCGCCCCGTTCAAGGGCGGCGTGGAGAAGATCCTCGAACGCCGTCCAGTGCCGGTGGTGCCGATGGCGCTGCGCAACATGTGGACGAGCATGTGGAGCAAGCGCGACGGACGCCTCGCCCGGATGCGCGTGCCGCGTCGCTTCCGCGCGCACATCGAGGTGGCGGCCAGCGAGCCCGTGCCTGGCCGCGAGGCGAGCGCCGCCGGACTCGAAGCCCGCGTCCGCGCGCTGCGCGGCGACGCGCCCTGAGCGCCATGGCTGCGCCGCCATCGACGGCCGGGCCGTACGCAAGCGTTTGCGCTGCGCCACGGATTCGGCACAATGCAGGCTGAACACCCGCCTCCGGGCGCCCACCATCCTCATCACGGAGAGTCCGCATGAACGCGTACAGCGCGCCCGGCAAGATCCCGAACCACCTCGCATGGGCCATCGTGTCCACGATCTTCAGCTTCTGCCTGTGCTGCGGCATCCCGGGCCTGTTCACCGGCATCGCCGCGATCGTCTTCGCCGCCAAGGTGAATTCGAAGTTGAACGCAGGCGACCTCGAAGGCGCCCGCCAGGCCTCGAACACGGCCAAGATCCTGTGCTGGATCACCACGGCCTGCGCGATCATCGGCATCGGCTACGCGATCTTCAACATTTCCACGCTGGGCATGGACGGCTTCCGCGAGGCGATCGAGCAGGGCATCCAGGAAGCCCAGCGCAACCAGGGCGGCTGATCGATGCAGGCATACGCCACGACGCCCTCGACGAAGGTGATCGTCGCGCAGGCGGCGACGCTCGCGGTCGCGGGCGTCGCCGGCGTGCTGCTGCTGCGCGTTTTCGATCCGGTCGCCAACAGCGGCCTGTTCCCGCAATGCCCGTTCCACGCACTGACCGGAGGGTGGTGCATCGGCTGCGGGATGACCCGCGCCCTGCACGCGCTGGCCCATTTCGACCTGCCGCGCGCGTTCTCGATGAATCCGTTGATGGTGCTGTTGCTGCTGCTGTCGCCGGCGATGCTGGCCTGGTACTGGGGCTGGCGTCCGCGCGCGCTCGCACCGCTGATGCGGTTGATGGGCGAACCGAAGTTCTGGCTGGTGCTGCTGCCCGGCTACATGCTGCTGCGCAACCTGCCGTGGTGGCCGTTCACGCTGCTCGCGCCCGGCTGACGCGGCAGCGTTCATCGACGAGCGATTAACGTGCCGGACATGCCTGCCGTCCTTCGCCTGTCCTTCGCCGCGTGCCTGCTGTCCGCCGCGTCCTTCCTGCCTGTTCCGTCCACGAGCGCACAGACGCCCAGGCTCAACCGTTGCGTGGCGCCCAACGGCGACACCGTCTATACCGACCGGCGCTGCGACGAGATCGGCGCGCAATCGCGCAGCCTGCGCTCGCCGACCGGCGCCACCCTGTCCACGCGACGCATGGCCTGCGCGCGCACGCTGCAGGATCTGGTCCACGAGATCTCGGCCGCGATCGACAACCGCGACGTGAACCGTCTCGGCGCGGTCTATCACTGGGTCGGGCACGACGATGCCAGCGGCGCCAAGGTCTACGACCGCCTGCAGGCCATCGTCGATCGACCGCTCGTCGACATCGCACCGCTGCGCGCGAGCGCGCCGGTGGAGGACGCCCCGCCGATCGCGGCGCCATCGCCCGAATCGAACGCAGCGTTGCCCTCTGCGCCTGCGACGCCCGGCACGGCCGCCGAGAGCGCAGGCACCGATATCGCCCCACCACCACGTCCCGTGCGTCGCGCGCCCTACGGCCTGCGCCTGCAGCAGACCCTGCGCAACAGCGCGACGCCGTCGCGCACCGACCTGCGCCTGCAGCGCCATTTCGACTGCTGGTGGATCACGTTCTGAGACAGTGATCGCGACGCCGGCCGCGATGCTGCGCTGCAGCTTGCACCGGCCTCGCGGGCGTGAAAACCATGCCGCCGGGCAAGGGGCCCGGGCCTGCATTCCACGACACCACCATCCGCTTCGGTATCGCACCCTTCGGCCTGGGCGCCGCGGTGCCGGAGATCAGGGAGAGATCGACCGATGAAGCGTTCCATTCTGTTCACCGCGCTCGGCGCGGTGGCGCTGCTTGGCCTTGCCGCAACCGCGACCCAGGCCGCACGCACCCCGCTGTTCACCGCATCGAAAGCCGCCGCCGGCATCACCGGCGATGTCAGCTACCGCGCGCTGTCCGACAACCGCACCACCGAATCGCTGCAGATCGTGCGCGCCGATGCCGGCATGATCAACGCGAACACCGATCGCCTGCCGCTCGGCCTGGGCGACATGGGCACCGCGTACCGCCAGTACAGCAAGCGCAATCCCGATGGCACCGAAGTGTGGTACGGCACGCTGGGCAAGGGCTTCGGCCTGGCCGACGCGCTGCGCCACAAGGCCACCGGCGAAATCGCCGACGACCCGAACAATTCGGTGATGATCGTGCGCAACGGCGACAAGCTGACCGGCACGATCCGCGCGAAGGGCCAGCTCTACAGCCTGCGTCCGCTGCGTTCCGGCGGCCACGCCATCGTGCGCGTCAACGAAGCGAAGATGCCGGCGGATCATCCGGCCGCCTACGGCTTCCTGCCGCGCATCGAGATGGGCAACGCAGCGAAGACCAACGGTCGCGCCAGCATCGCCGCCAGCACGATCCGTGTCCTCGTGGCCTACACGCCGTCGGCCGCCACCGCCAGCGGCGACATTACCGGCCTGATCAACCTCGCCATCGCCGAGACCAACCAGGGCTACGCCAACAGCGGCGTCGACATCAGCGTGCAGCTGGCCTCGTCGGTGCGCGTGACGTACACCGAATCCGGCAGCTTCAGCACCGATCTGTCGCGCTTCCGCGGCACCACCGACGGCTACATGGATTCGATCCACACCACGCGCAACAGTACCGCCGCCGACGTCGGCGTGCTGATCATCAACAACAGCTCGTCCTGCGGCCTGGCCTCGGGCATCGGCTCCACCGCCGCTTCCGCCTTCGCGGCCGTGCACTACAGCTGCGCCACCGGCTACTACTCGTTCGGCCACGAGATCGGGCACCTGCAGTCCGCGCGCCACGACATCGCCACCGACGGCTCGCTGACGCCGTATGCCTACGGTCACGGCTACCGTTCGCCGACCAATGCCTGGCGCACGATCATGGCCTACAACTGCTCGCCGAGCTGCCCGCGCATCAACTACTGGTCCAACCCCGCCAGGACCTACGGCGGCCAGGCCATGGGCAACACCACGCGGGCGCACAACCAGCGCGTGCTCAACAACACGGCCGCGACCATCGCCGCCTTCCGCTGAGCCTGCACGATACATCGCGGTGACGCGAGCGCATCGATCACGAAGACGGGGCCTCATGGTCCCGTCTTCGTGTTGTCTCGACCTTCGTTCGTGGCGCGGACACGCTGAAAAGACACGACACAGGACACGACACACCACCTGACGAACGGTGCTTGCGGGCCTGCGCCTGCACGCGCAGGATCGTCATGGGCAAGGCGGACGGGCCATCCTCATCACGGATCGAGCACCTGGAACTGCCCATCGCATCACGGCTCGGACGCCGCAGTTCCTGGTTGCAGGGAGACGCAACGCATGAAACGTTCCATCCTCTTCGTCGGCATCGCGGGCATCGTCGCGCTCGGCCTGGGCGCCGCCGCCACGCAGGCCGCACGCAATCCGCTGTTTTCCTCGACGACGCTCTCGGCCAGGTCGGCAAACGTCGCCGGCGACGCCGGCTACCGCGCGCTGTCGAGCAATCGCGCCACCACCTCGCTGCGCGTGGTGCAGGCGGACGCCAGCCTGATCGGCGACCAGACCGACGTACTGCCGCTGGGCCTGGGCGACCTGGGCACGGCATTCAGGCAGTACAGCCGCCGCAATCCGGACGGCACGCAGGTGTGGTACGGCACGCTGGGCAAGCGCTTCGGCCTGGTCGACACGCTGCGCTACAAGGCCACCGGCGAAATCGCCGACGACCCGAACAATTCGGTGATGATCGTGCGCCAGGGCAACCAGATGTCCGGCACCATCCGCGCCAACGGCCAGCTCTACACCCTGCAGCCGCTGGCGAAGGGCGGCGGCCACGTGATCGCGCGCATCGACGAATCGCGCATGCCGGCCGACCATCCGGCCGCCTACACCGACATGTGGCGCGCATCGCTCGCCGAGCATCCGCAGGTGAAGGCCGCGACGACGCGCGCCACCGCCCTCGCGCCGGTCACCGTGCGCGTGATGATCGTCTTCAGCACCGCCGCCGCGACCGCCGTGGGCAACACCACGACCAAGGCCAACCTGGCGATCTCCGAAAGCAACCAGAGCTTCGCCAACAGCGGCGCGAACGTGAGCTTCCAGCTCGCCGGCGTGTACACCGCGAACTACGTGAACTCCACTTTCGACACCGACCTCAGCCGCTTCCGCGGCACGACCGACGGCTATCTCGACAGCTACCACACCACGCGCAACAACATCGCCGCCGACGTGGCCGTGCTGATCACGACGAACACCCAGTACTGCGGCCTCGGCTACCTCAACTCGACTGCGGCCACCGCATTCAGCGTGACCGCGGCCTCGTGCATGACCGGCTATTACTCGTTCGCGCACGAGATCGGCCACAACTTCGGCGCGCGCCACGATCCCGCCACCGATCCGTCGACGACGCCGGTCGCCTATGCGCACGGCTACCGTTCGCCGACGAACGCCTGGCGCACGATCATGGCCTACAACTGCACCAACGCCGGCGGATGCCCGCGCATCAACTACTGGTCCAACCCGGCCAAGACCTACAACGGCCAGGCCATGGGCACCGCCGCCACCAGCAACAACACGCGCCAGCTCAACGAGCGCGTGGCCACGGTCGCCGCGTTCCGCTGATCCCGGACGCCGCACCCGCGGTATACGAAACGGGGCCGCAAGGCCCCGTTTCCGTGATCCGGACCGGCGGCGCACTGTGTGCCGGGCGGCCATTGGCCTAAAATTGCGGTTTCCCTCGACCCGCGGACACCGACATGGCGCAGCAATACCCCGAATGGATCTGGCACAACGGCAGGATCAAGCCCTGGGCCGAGGCCACCACCCACGTCATGTCGCACGCGCTGCACTACGGCTCGTCGGTGTTCGAAGGCATCCGCTGCTACGACACCCCCGACGGCCCGGTGATCTTCCGCCTCAACGACCACAACAAGCGCCTGTTCGCCTCGGCGAAGATCTACGACATGGCCATGCCCTACGGCCTGGACGAGATCAACGCCGCCTGCCGCGAGGTCATCAAGGCCAACGACTTCACCACCGACTACCTGCGTCCGGTCGCCTATCGCGGCCTCGGCGGCTTCGGCCTGTCGGCCGACACGCCGACCGACGTCGCCGTCGCGACCTGGAAGATGGGCCAGTACCTCGGCGCCGAAGTGCTGGAAGCCGGCATCGACGCCTGCGTCTCCAGCTGGCAGCGCTTCGCCCCGAACACCATCCCGGCCGGCGCCAAGGCCGGCGGCAACTATCTCTCCGGCCAGCTGGTCGCGCGCGAAGCGCGTCGCCTCGGCTTCGGCGAAGGCATCGCCCTGGCCTCCACCGGCCTGCTCAGCGAAGGCGCGGGCGAGAACCTGTTCCTGGTCTTCGACGGCGCCCTGCACACCACGCCGGTCAGCGCCGCCCTGCTCAACGGCCTGACCCGCAACACCATCATCACCCTCGCCCGCGACAACGGCATCGAGGTGATCGAACGCGACCTGCCGCGCGAATACCTCTATCTCTGCGACGAGCTGTTCATGTGCGGCACCGCCGCCGAGCTCACCCCGATCCGCTCGGTCGACGCCCGCCAGGTCGGCACCGGCAAGCCCGGCCCGGTCACCCGCCGCCTGCAGGACCTGTTCTTCGGCCTGTTCAACGGCAAGACCCCCGACAAGTACGGGTGGCTGGAGCGGGTGTAAGCGCGCCTCCATCGCTTCGACGCAATCACTTCAACGACCAGGCCGCGCATGTCGCGGCCTTTTCGTTGACGCGAAACCGACCGGAAGCCAGCGAGGAATGCGGAGTGCCCGCCGTCCCGTGCCGCTCATCGGAAACACCCTGCCCTGCTGGCCGTTCGCGCGGAGCAGGCGCGTTGCGCTTCAACAGGAACAGGGGAAATCCGACGTTCCACGGATGGGGACCAGACCGGCCCCCGGATGCGCGGAACGTGTCCAGTCTCGCGGCAGGGAAAGGGAGAAGCGCCATGACACCCAGGTTGATGGCACCGGCACGGGATGCCGGGATCGAGGCCCACCGGACGCCACCCCGCTACGGTCGATGGCGGGCGATGCTCGCCGGATCGGTCGCGCTGATGGTCGGCGCGTTTTCCATGCCCGGGCTGAAGGCCCAGGACGAGCGCGGCAATCTCGTCGAGTCGCCGAGACCGGCGCAACCGACGCTGCAGCGCGCGGCCGTCGGCACGGTGTTGCGCACGCCGCGTGCGGTGCCCGCAGGCGCGGACCAGCCACCGCCGCGCGTGCGCTGCCAGTTCGTGTGCAGCGCGGTCACGCCGCGCACGCCGATCGCGCAGGTGATCATCGATGGCGAAGCGCGCGAGCTGTCGCCTGCGCTGCGCCTGGACTTCGCCAGGACGCCGCAGGCGCTGAGGGACGGCGATTTCGGCAGCGTACCGCTGATGGCCATCCCCGAAGCGCGCGTCCAGCCCGGCGCCGGCATCGACTTCGAGCGACTGCGCGTGCGCGAGACGCCGGTCTTCCTGGACCGGGTCCGCGAATTCCGCGTGGTGCCCCGCGATCCGGGCATGGACACGACACGGCTGCGCAGCGTGCGCGCGAACGCCTCGACGGCGGCCGACACACCGCCCGATCTGCGCGAGGCGATGGCCGCCGACCTGCGCGGCGGCGCGCTGCAGCAGATCCGCGCCATCGCGCAGGGCGTGGAGGTGCAGCGCGGCACGCCGCGACGCACGCTGGTCTTCGAAGGCCTGCAGCCGGGCCTGAGCTACGAGATCCGCCTGGTGCGGGAAGGCGCCGAGGCGGCGCAGAGCCTCGGCGAGAACGTCTGTCGCGTGCCGGTGTGCCCGGCCGACTACGTCGATCCATAGCGCACGAACGCGCCATCGCCCAACGCCGTGCGCGATGCATCGCGCACTCAGCCATGCGTATGCAGGGAGAGATCGCCATGCAGGACTTCATCCACGACACCATGCGCAATACCGGACGCCGCGACCGCCGTCGCCTCGTGCATCGGCCGACGCCATCCCGCCTGTTCCGTACCGGACTGCTGCTCGCATCGCTGGCCGCGCTGTCGGGCTTCACCGCGACGGTCGCCGCACAGGCGAGCTGGCGCATCGACAACATCAGCCCGGTGCAGTCCGACCAGGACAACAACAACCCCAACAGCGCCAGCGGCGGACGCGTGAACCAGCTCGCCGCCCACCCGACCAACAACCAGGTCTATTTCGCCGCGAGCGAATGGGGCGGTCTGTTCCGCACCGCCGACGGCGGTCGCAACTGGACCTACGTGCCGGGGCACCGCGCGCAGTCGACCTGGGACGTGGAGTTCAACCCGGGCAACGCCAGCGTGCTGGTCGCGACCTCGCGTTTCGACGGCAAGGCCACGCCGCAGTCGGGCGTCAGCGTCAGCCGCGACGGGGGCACGACATGGTCGGTGCCGGCCAGCGCGCGCCCGGCGGCCGGCGACTGCCGCTTCGCGGTGGATCGCACCGAACCCGAAGCCTTCGGCATCGCCTTCGACCCGGCCAACAACAACCGCATCTTCGTCGGCACCGGCTGCGGCATCGCCTTCAGCACCGACAACGGCGTGACCTGGGACTATCGCGACCCGACGCCGGCCACGCCGGGCGGCTCGCGAGTATGGGACGTGAACATCCACCACGGCGTGATCGACATCTGCGGCGACGAAGGCCACCTGCGCTCGAACGACGGCGGCACCACCTTCATCGCAGGCGCCGTGGATCCCGGCGGCACCTGCTCGCTCGCGGCGTCGCCCGACGAGGCGAACACGATCTTCCTGTCGGTCGGCACGCAGCTGTTCGAGAGCCGCGACGGCGGCGCGACGTGGCCGACCACCTTCACCAATCCCGGTCCGCAGGGACGCATCCCGTTCGTGCGGGTGAACGACCGCGCGGGCACCGCGTTCGACCTGTGGTTCGGCGACACGCAGCTGTTCCGCGCGGCCTGCACCACGCCGGCCAATCCGGCGTCCACCGCGCAGCGCTGCCCGTCGAACAGCTGGAACAACGCGCAGACCGGTTCGCACTGGGACGTGGGCGACATCGCCTTCAATCCCACCGGCGGCGTCGGCGCCTGCCCGACGCTGTTCTCGAACGACGGCGGCGTGTACTTCAACCTGCGCACCGGTGCGGACTGCCATGACCCGCGCTGGGAGCAGCCGACGACATCGGTCACCGCGCTGTGGCTGTGGGACATGGATGGCAACGAGCGTGCGGCGCAGGACGAGGAGGGCATCTACACCGGCCAGCAGGACAGTGGCGCCTTCGGCACCCGCGACGCCCCGCGCACCCCTCCCCTCTGGCGCAGCCCGGGCTGCTGCGACGTGTTCGACGTGGAGGCCGAGGCCAATCGCGTGGTCTACACGATGTGCTGCTTCGGCGGTGGCGGCCGCGCGACGCGCCTGTTCCTCGACGGCGACAACATGGACGGCGGCACGGAAATCCCGACCTATCCCGCCGGCAACCTGCTGGGCTTCAACGACCTGGACAGCATCGCCAACTATGCCGCCAACAGCTACGCCGTGGTCTCCAGTTCAGGGGTGTTCTTCACCACCAACATCGGGGCCAATCCCGTGACCTGGCAGACCCTGGGCACCGGCGTGCCGGCCAATGCCTGCGGCGTGTACGCCTCGCGTCGCACCGACGGGACCCCGGTGTTCCTGCTGCGCGCCGGCATCGGCGCCTGCGACATGGGCGGCACCGGCTCGCTGTGGCGCCACGATGGCGCCACCACCACCGGCGCGTGGACCCAGGTGCAGCGCAACGGCAACAACCAGTTCGGCGCGTTCGCGGTCGACCGCAACGATGCCAACCACCTCATCGCCAGCGACATGGCCGGCGCCGTGCCGCAGATGGTGCGCACCACCAACGGCGGCACCAGCTGGGCGCAGATGACCGACCTGGACACGCTGCTGACCGGCAGCGGCGCGTTCCTCGGCGAAGTGCAGCAGGGCGCCACCGGCGGCGGCTACCCGCAGGCCTCGCTGGTCGCGATCAGCCACCTGGACCGCAACGTCTTCGTGGTCGGCGGCCAGGATTCCGGCGTGTACTACAGCGCGAACGCCGGCGGCAGCTGGACGCTGCTGTCCGACCCGGTGAACAACACCGCGCTGCGCCCGCACATCTCGCGTCCGCTGTACGCGCACTTCGAACGGCTGGGCAACCAGCGCTCGAACCTCTACATCGGCGCGCGCGGACGCGGCGCGTGGCGCATCGGCATCAACCAGGAAAACCGCTGGGCCGGCGCGATCTGGCGCTTCACCGGCACGGCCTGCACCGGCGACAACTGCCCGGGCTGGCAGCGCCTGGACAACAACATCCGCAGCGTCGGCATCGTCGCGGGCGCGGACCGCCTCTACCAGTTGCATTACGACGGCACGATCTGGCGCGCCACCGGCACGCCCTGCACCGGCGAAAGCTGCCCCGGCTGGCAGCGGCTGGACAACAATCCGAAGACCGTGTCGATCGCGGCCGGCGGCACCAGCCTGTACCAGCTGCACAACGACGGCACGATCTGGCGCTCGACCGGCACCGCCTGCAGCGGCGACAGCTGTCCCGGCTGGCAGCGCCTGGACAACAACCCGGCCACGCGCGCCATCGCGGCCAGCGCCGGCAAACTCTTCCAGTTGCATCGCGACGGGCGCATCTGGGAATGGACCGGCCAGCCCTGCAGCGGCGACAGCTGCCCGCACTGGCGCATGCTCGACAACAACCCGCGCACCGTCGCCATCGCCACCAGCAACGGCACCCTGTTCCAGCTGCACGACGACGGCCGCGTCTGGCGCGCCACCGGCACGCCCTGCAGCGGGCAGAGCTGCCCGGGCTGGACCATGCTCGACAACAACCCCGCCACCGCAGACCTGTCCACCAATGGCGGCACGCTGTTCCAGCGGCACCGCAACGGCAACCTCTGGCGTTCGACCGGCGCCGCGTGTTCGGGCCAGAGCTGCCCGGGCTGGCAGCGGCTGGACAACAACCCGCGCAGCACCGCGATCACCGGCGGCCTGTACCAGGATCACGGCGACGGCCGCATCTGGCGTTCGACCGGCACCGCCTGCAGCGGCGAGTCCTGCCCGGGCTGGACGATGCTGGACAACAATCCGCGCACGAAATTCAGTCTTGCCGCGGAGGGCGACAACGCGCGGCTGTACCAGCTCCACGCACCGAAGCTCTACCAGCTGCACAACAACGGCGCCATCTGGCAGTCCACCGGAACGCCCTGCAGCGGCGAGAGCTGCCCCGGCTGGCAGCGGCTCGACAACAACCCGCGCACGCGCAGCATCGCCGCGGCCGGCGGCCGCCTCTACCAGTTGCACGTGGACGGCAGGATCTGGCGCAGCACCGGCCAGCCGTGTTCCGACGATGTCTGTCCGGGCTGGGAACTGGTCGACAACAATCCGCGCACGGTGAAGATCGTCGCGTCTGCCGGACAGCTCTTCCAGCTGCACAACAACGGCCATGTCTGGCGCTTCACCGGCCGTACCTGCACCGGCGAGAGCTGCCCGGGCTGGGTGCGCCTGGACAACAACGCCGCGACCCGCGACATCGTCGCCGGCGGCGGCCAGCTGTACCAGCTGCACACCGGCGGACGCATCTGGCGCTGGACCGGTCGCGCCTGCAGCGGCGACAGCTGCCCGGGCTGGGTCATGGTGGACAACAACCCGGCGACCACGCGCATCGCGGCATCGGGAGGGCTGCTCTACCAGCTGCACACCGGCGGACGCGTCTGGGTGCATACCGGCGTGGCCTGCACCAACAACAGTTGCCCCGGCTGGCGCATGCTCGACAACAATCCGCGCACCGCCGACATCGTCGCCGGCGGACGCGAGCTGTACCAGCGCCACAACGATGGTCGCATCTGGGAATCCACCGGCGTCGCCTGCGCCAGCAACAGCTGCCCGGGCTGGCGCATGCTCGACAACAACCCGCGCACCCGCGCGCTCGCCGCCGCCGGCGGCCTGCTGTACCAGTTGCATGACAACGGCGCGATCTGGCGCAGCGACGGGCGCGCCTGCGTGCAGCAGAGCTGCCCGGGCTGGGTGCGACTGGACAACAACCCGCGCACGGTGGCGATCGTGGCAGCGGAAGAGTGATCGCGCAGCCCGGGTGATCCAGGCTCTGGACCGACGCCACCCTCGACAGGTGGCGTCGCGTTTCAGGGACGCGGGCCCAGCATCATTCCGCCCACGATGGCATCAGGCACCGAATCACGCGCCGAACTCCAGCGTCGCCACCACGCCCTTCTCTTCGCCAGGCACCACGCGCACGCGCCAGCCGTAGAGCGCGCACAAGCGGCGCACGATCGACAGGCCGATGCCGCCGCCCTGGGTGTGCTCGGCATGGCTGCCGCGATAGCCGCGTTCGAACAGGCGCGCGGCGTCTTCCGCGCTGAGGCCTGGGCCGCTGTCGATCACGTCGACGGCATTCGCGCGCAGGCGCACGACCACGTCGCCCTGCAGCGTGTACTTCACCGCGTTGCCGATCAGGTTGCTCAGCGCCACCGTCACCGCTGCGTCGGGCGCATCGACGATCACCGGACCCTGCGCATCGTCCACGCGCAGCACCAGCGGCTTGCCCATCAGCTGGCCGCGATGCGCGTCGAGCAATTGTTCGGCGAGCTTGCCGACATCCGCCGCACCATGGCCGCGTTCGTTGCGCGACAGCAGCAGCAATGCGCCGATCAGGTCGGTGCACTGCTGCTCGGCACGCTGGATGCGCTGCAGGCGCGTGCGTGTCTTGTCGTCGAGATCGGGCCGGGCCAGCAGCAGCTCCGCCGCACCGCGGATCACCGCCAGCGGCGTTCGCAATTCATGGCTGACGTCGGCGTTGAACTCGCGATCGCGCTTCACCACGTCGGTCAGGCGCTCGGCGTAATCGTCCAGCGCCTTCGCCAGTTCGCCGACTTCGTCCTCGGCGAAGTGCGAGGCCAGCGCCTCGGGTTCGCTGCTGCGCCCCGAGCGGCGCAGGCGTCGCGCCAGCTCGGTGACCGGGCTCATCACCCGCGATGCGGCCCACCAGCCGACCAGCAGCGAGAACGCGGTGAAGAGGATCACGGAACCGAAGATCGCGCGATTGAACTGCGCTTCGCCACGACTGGCGCGGGTCATGTCATAGGCGAGGAAGAACCACGCGTCCGGGGTCTTGCGCACCGCGAGCTTGTAGGAGAACGGACTGCCGTCGGGATTCTGTCCGCTGAGGCGGTGGATGCCATCGCCCAGCAGCGACCATTCCGGATATTCCTCGCGCACGCGGTCGAACTTGTCGGCGCTGAACGCGTAGGCGCGCATCTGCTGCACGGGAAGGTCGGGATTGCCTTCCGGATTCGCGTAATAGCGGCGCGCGAATTCGTTGATGTTCTGGTTCATCACGTCTTCGACCAGCGCGTTCTCGACCCGGTTGCGGGTCCATTGCGTGGCGAAGGCGAACAGGCTGGTGAGCCCGAACCCCAGCAGCAGGAAGGACAGGATGATGCGGCTGCGCAGCCGCCGGCGGTAGGTGGGGCGCGCGCGACGCGGCGCGGGTCGATCAGCTGCCGGCATCGGGAACGGCGATGCGGTAGCCGATGCCGTGGCGGGTCTGGATCAGCGGCGCACCGAAGGGCTTGTCGACCACGGCGCGCAGGCCGTGGATGTGCACACGCAGGCTGTCCGAATCCGGCAGTTCCTCGCCCCACACGCGGGTTTCGAGCTCCTGCCGGGTGACCACCGCCGGCGAGGCTTCCATCAGCGCCTGCAGGATCTTCAGTGCGGTCGGGTTGAGCTGGAGCAGCTTGCCTTGGCGGCGCACTTCGAGGGTGTCGAGGTTGTATTCCAGGTCGCCGACGCTCAGTTCGCGCGCCTGCGTGCCCTTGCCGCGCCGCGCCAGGGCATTGAGGCGGACTTCCACCTCCTGCAGCGCGAAGGGCTTGATGAGGTAGTCGTCGGCGCCCGAGTCGAAGCCGGCGATCTTGTTGTCCAGGCTGTCGCGCGCGGTGAGCATCAGCACCGGCGTCTGCTTGCGGGCCTCGCCGCGCAGCTTGCGGCAGACCTCCAGACCATCCATGCCCGGCAGGTTCAGGTCCAGCACGATCGCATCGAAGTCGTGGACCACCGCCAGGTGCAGGCCGGTGATGCCGTCCGCGGCGAAATCGATGGTGTGGCCACGGTCTTCCAGGTAGTCGCCCAGGTTGGCGGCGATGTCCTGGTTGTCTTCGATCACGAGAATGCGCATGGGCGTTGGAATCCTCCGGAGTTGTGCTCAGACCGGCCGCACCGCGATCGGTTCCATGGCGACGGGATGAAGCCGCACGGCATCGATCGGCGCGGCGACGCCCCTGGTCGCATTCTGGCACAGCGTTCGCGCCGCCCGCGACGCATCGAAGCCTCGCGGGCGACACAGGAAAAAAGCGGCCCGGCGATGTGCACCGCCGGGCCGAACATTCGGTTGTTACCCCGATTACCGGTTCTGCATCTGGCACCTGACGAGGATGGCGGGATGGACAGACATCGGCCCGCACACGCTACGCCCCGTTCGATTAAAGCCCTGTTAAAGCCCCGTGACAGGCGCCCGGACACCGCCGGCCGGGGCGGTCATTACAGGATGGATGCCCGCAGCTTTGCCGACCTTTTGCCGCCGTTCGCCAGCAGTTCGACGATCTTGCCGGCAATATCGACCCCTGTGGCCGCCTCGATCCCTTCCAGCCCGGGCGAGGCGTTGACCTCCAGCACCAGGGGGCCGCGGTGGGCGCGGATCAGGTCGACCCCGGCCACGCCCAGCCCGAGCACCTTCGCGGCGCGGATCGCCACCCGGCATTCGTCCTCGCTGGGCTCGACCGGTTCGGCGGTGCCGCCCCGGTGCAGGTTCGAGCGGAAGTCGCCCTTCGGCGCCTGCCGGCGCATGCCCGCGACCACCTCGTCGCCGACCACGAAGCAGCGCAGGTCCGCACCCTCGGCCTCGGCGATGAACTCCTGTACCAGGAAGTTGGCGTACAGCCCGCGCAGGGTCTCGACCACGCTGCGCGACGCCGACGGCTTCTCGGTCAGGATCACGCCCGCGCCCTGCGAGCTCTCGTTGAGCTTCACCACGTGCGGCGGCGGGCCGAGCATCGACAGCAGGTCGGTGGTGTCGTCGGGGTTGTCGCCGAACACCGTCGCCGGCATGCCGATGCCCTGCGCCGCCAGCAGCTGGTGCGCGCGCAGCTTGTCGCGCGCCCGGGCGATCGCATCGGCACCGTTCGGGGTGTAGCTGCCCATCAGCTCGAACTGGTGCAGCACCGCCGTGCCATAGCGGGTGATCGACGCCCCGATGCGCGGCAGCACCGCGTCGTAGCCGGAAATCGACCGCCCCTTGTAATGCATGTCGAACCCGTCCGACGCGATGCGCATGTAGCAGCGCAGCGGATCGAGCACCCGCGCGCTGTGCCCGCGCTCGCGCGCGGCCTCCACCAGTCGACGGGTCGAGTACAGCTTGGCGTTGCGGGAGAGGATGGCGAATTTCATGCACGGGATCCGCCGCGGCGACGGCCGCAGCTTGCGGCGGGAATGATGACAGTTCCCGTGCAGCGGCTGCACTGCCAAACAACATCGGTTCCTGCGCACGACGCCCGAGGGCCACGAAAGACATGGGTGGCGCGACGCCGACTGCGTCGCCTTCCGCACCACTGGATGACATCCGGGCCAACGCGGCGGGAGCGGACGCACGCCTTTCGTGCCCATGCGCCCATGCCCGCTGGATGCCGGGCGCGCGCTGATGCGGAGGAGGCCTGCATCCCTGCATCACAAACGACAACGGCGCCCTTCGAAGAGGGCGCCGTTGTCGTTTTGCATCTGGAGCGGGTGATGGGAATCGAACCCACGTTAGCAGCTTGGGAAGCTGCAGTTCTACCATTGAACTACACCCGCGTCGGCTGCAGTTTAGCCGGTGCGGCGCCCTTCGCAAACCGGTTGGCGTGCGAAGGGCGGCGCGGGTCGGTCAGAACTTCTTGCCGAAGGTGGCGTAGATCGTGGCGTCGTTGCCGCGGCCCTGCGAGGTGGTGGCGGTCATGCCGATGTCGGCATCCAGGCCGAACAGTTCGGTGCGGGCGCCGAGCTGCAGGGTGGCGTAGCTGTCGTCGAATTCCAGGCCCGGGACGGCGTAGGGCAGCGAGCCGGCGATGGACTGGGCGCGGGCGAAGGCTTCCTTCGGCTGTTCTTCGGTCTCGTGGTCCCAGGTCAGGCGGGCGTACGGCATCAGGTGGTCGCTGATGCGGTAGGTGGCCTGCCAGCCGGCGCTGACCAGCAGCGAGTCGTATTCCTGGTCCTGGTAGGCCAGCGAGGTGGACAGGGCGGCGTCGTTTTCGGCGTAGCCGTCGACATCGATCTGCTGGGCCAGCACGCCGACGACCGGGCCGTGGGTCAGGGCTTCGCCCTTGAACTGGAAGCCGGCCTGCACGCCGAAGCTGAGGTTGCTGCCGTCCGGCGAGCCGGTGTGGCTGCGCTTGACCGGGCCCAGCCAGACTTCGCGATCGACGTCGTAGCTGATGTGGGTGTAGCTCAGCTGGGCGTTGACCCAGGCGCGTTCGCCGTACCAGCCGGCGAAGCCGCCGAGGGTGGTGTCGATGTGGTCGAAATCGCCACGGCGCTGGCCCCAGGTCTGGGCATTGCGGCCGACGCCGGCGAAGGCGCCGTAGACGAAGTTGCCGTTCGTCCAGTCGACGCCACCGGTCAGGGCCGGGCCGACGCCGTCGTACAGCAGGCCTTCGCCCGCATCGCCGCCCTTGTAGCGCTGGAAGTCGGCACGGGTGTCGAGCCACCAGCGCATGCCGTCGCCTTCGGGCTTGCCGGCGAGGTGGCCGGCGACGCGTTCGGCACGGGCGCGACCGACCACGGCTTCGGCGTGCGGCAGCACGGCGATCTGGCGCGGGGCTTCCAGCACCGAGACGACGTACTGCGCAAGGATTTCATGGGTGCGGCTGGTCGGATGCACGCCATCGGCGAACAGGTAGGAGCTGGCGGCGTCCGGGGTGACGTAGCTGGTCGGGTTGCAGGTCAGCGAGTTGGCGGTGATCTGCGGCTGGCAGGCGGTGCCGGTGACGTTGGCGAAACCGTAGGCCGCAGGCGAGGCCATGATCTCGCGCAGCAGGTTGAAGGTGTCGATCGGGATCACGCGCAGGCCGGCGCTGGACAGACCGCCGAACAGGGCGTTGTTGTAGGTGGTGGTCAGCGCGGTGCCGGCGGCCTGGGCGGCCGGGCCCTGGGCGCGGAAGGCCGGGGCCGCACCGAGGTCCGGGATGGTCGGCACGAGGATGTAGCGGGCGCCGGCGTTCTGCAGCTGACCGACCAGGCCGATCTGCGCGGTCACGGCCGCCGGGATGACGACGTTCGGATCGGCGCCGCCGTTGGTGACGGTGAAGAGATCGTTCGCGCCACCCCAGACGGTGTAGAGCGCGCGGCTGTCGGCGCGGCCGCCGTTGGCGGTGAGGTAGTTGTTGACCTGGGTGGCGAGCGAGGGAATCGGGCCGAGGGCACCGGTGCTGTTCACGCCGACGCGTGCGCCGCCGGCGGCGTAGTTGGTGCCGGTCTGGCCGTTGCCGTTGGCGTCGGCGCGGGTGCCGTAGAAGTCGGCGAGATACTGCGCCCAGACCTGGCCGGGATTGGTGGTGAACTGGCCGGTCACCGGGCGCACGGTCAGCGGCAGCAGCGGACGGAAGAAACCGGCATCCGTCAGGCTGTCGCCGAAGAACACGGTCTGCGAATACGGGCCGGCGGCGAAAGCCGGCGTGGCCGCAGCCGCGGTGGCGGCGAGCACGGCGGTGGCGAGCAGGCTGCGGATGGGCCGCTTGGCCGCGCGTTGGTTGGACATGAATCCCTCTCCCGGTGTGGGTCGTTATCGTTGGAATGAGGGCCAATACGGCCCCGGATGGTGACGGAATCGTTTCAGAAAGGCATCGGCGACTCAAGTGCAGGAAGGCCATGCTGCCCGAGCTGGCTGGGCAGCCGCCACGCCCGCGCGCGACAATGACGGCATGGACATCCGACTCAACGGCGAACCGCTCGCCCTGCCCGCCCCCTGCACCGTCACCGAACTGCTCGCCGCCCAGGGCCTGGCCGAACGCCGGGTCGCCGTGGAGGTGAACGGCGAGATCATCCCGCGCGGCCGCCACGCCGGCCACCTGCTCGCCGACGGCGACGTGGTGGAAATCGTGCATGCGCTGGGGGGTGGCTGAGACCCTGTAGAGCGGAGCTTGCTCCGCTCCGCCCGTCCCGAAGCCGACACCAGAGCCGAACGACTGACCACGCGGCCGTCGCGTGCCCGGCCCATCCGGGCGAACGACAGGGAGCGAGCGGAGCAAGCTCCGCTCTACACGAACGCAAAGGCCTGGTTTCCATCGCAACATCCGGCCACCTGCGCGCCGCGATGGGCGATAATCCGGCGATGACCTCGCCCTCCTCTTCCGCATCCGTGCCGGCCGACGACAGCTTCGTCATCGCCGGCAAGACCTATCACTCGCGCCTGCTCACCGGCACCGGCAAGTTCCGGGACCTCGACGAGACCCGCCGCGCCACCGAGGCCGCCGGCGCCGAGATCGTCACCGTCGCCATCCGTCGTACCAATATCGGGCAGAACCCCGGCGAACCGAACCTGCTCGATGTGCTGCCGCCGGACCGCTACACCATCCTGCCGAACACCGCCGGCTGCTATACCGCCGAGGACGCGGTCCGTACCTGCCGCCTCGCCCGCGAACTGCTCGACGGCCACAACCTGACCAAGCTCGAAGTGCTGGGCGACCAGCGCACGCTGTTCCCCGACGTGGTGCAGACGCTGAAGGCCGCCGAGCAACTGGTCGCCGACGGCTTCGACGTGATGGTCTACACCAGCGACGACCCGATCCTGGCCAAGCGCCTGGAAGAGATCGGCTGCTGCGCGGTGATGCCGCTGGCCGCGCCGATCGGCTCGGGCCTGGGCATCCAGAACCGCTACAACCTGATGGAAATCATCGAGAACGCGAAGGTGCCGATCCTGGTCGACGCCGGCGTCGGCACCGCGTCCGACGCGGCCATCGCGATGGAACTGGGCTGCGACGGCGTGCTCATGAACACCGCGATCGCCGGCGCGAAGGACCCGGTGCGCATGGCGCTGGCGATGAAGCTGGCGATCGAGGCCGGCCGCCACGCCTTCCTCGCCGGTCGCATCCCGCGCAAGCGCTTCGCCTCGGCCTCGTCGCCGGTGGACGGGCTGATCGGATGACGGGCACGATGCGCCCCCCGCGCGACGAAGCAGACGAGACTCTGCACGACGGTCGCGAGCTGGACCAGCCGTTCACCGTCGAACCGGGGCAGCGCAAGATCCGCAGCTTCGTCCTGCGCCAGGGCCGTTTCAGCCCCGCGCAGCAGCGCGCGTTCGACGAACTCTGGCCGCGCTTTGGCCTGGACTACGCCGGCACGGTGCGCGATTTCGACGCCGCGTTCGGCCGCGCCGCGCCGCTGGTGTTCGAGATCGGCTTCGGCAACGGCGAGGCGCTGCGCTTCGCCGCGAAGCAGGATCCCTCGCGCAACTACGTGGGCCTGGAAGTGCATGCGCCGGGCGTGGGCCGCCTGTTGAACGCGTTGCGCGACGACGGCAGCGACCATGTCCGCGTCTACCGCCACGATGCGGTCGAAGTGCTGGAGCGCGAAGTCGCCGACGGCACGCTCGACGAGATCCGCATCTACTTCCCGGATCCGTGGCACAAGAAGCGCCACAACAAGCGCCGGCTCGTGCAACCCGAGTTCGCCGCGCTGCTGGTGCGCAAGCTGCGCGACGGCGGCCGCCTGCACCTGGCGACCGACTGGGAAGCCTACGCCGAGCACATGTGGGACGTGCTGGACGCGACGCCCGGCCTGCGCAACGTCGCCGGCCCGCGCGGCGCGGTGCCGCGCCTCGAGTGGCGACCGCAGACGCATTTCGAGACCCGCGGCCAGAAGCTTGGCCATGGCGTGTGGGACCTGCTCTACGCGAAGGTGGACGACGCGGAGGCTCCGGGGTGATCGCGCGGGCCGCGCCAGCGCAAGAACGGCGATCCGCGTGTGCGCACGGCCGGCCACGCCCTGCGCCCCTGCTTCGGCCTTCGCCCCCGTCGTCCAACCCGTTCCACCGATGAGCGAGAGGTGCCGGCCTTGAATCCTCCCACGACACGCAGACGCAGGGCGCTGGACATGGCACTGGGCGCGTTCCTGTTCGCGGCCGTGGGTCCGCCCATCGGCGCGGCGGTCACCCTCACGGCGCTCGTCGCCTCCCAGGGCGGCATGGACAAGCCGGCCCTCGAGACGGCCGGCGGACTGGTCGTGCTGTTCTTCTTCTCGCTGCTGTTCGCCTATCCGCTGGGGATCCTGCCGGCCGCGATGACCGGCACCTGCGCCGGCTGGCTGCGCGATCGCCTGCGCAGCCCCGCCGCGTGGCTGGGCATCGGCGGACTGGGCGCGGCGCTGTCGGTCGGCTGGATGACCCTGGCGCGCAACGCCGAGCAATTCGAGAGCGAGGCCTGGATCCATGCCCTGGCAGGGTTCGTGGCCGGCGCGGCCTGCGCCTGGCTGCTGGGCCGGATCCGCCGACGCGCGGCTCCCGGCGACACCCCGGCAGCGCCCTCCCCGACCGGAACCTGACACGCCGCGCATGGAGAACCAGCTCACCCTCACCAGCGACATGCAGCTCGTCCTCGGGCTGACGGTGCTGACGATGGTGCTGTTCCTGTTCGAGCGCCTGCGCGCCGACGTGGTCGCGCTGGTGGTGCTGGTGCTGCTGGGCCTGACCGGGCTGGTGGCGCCGGAAGACCTGTTCAACGGCTTCTCGGGCAACGCGGTCATCAGCGTGATCGCGACCATGATCCTCGGCGCGGGCCTGGACCGCACCGGTGCGCTGAACCGCCTCGCGGTGTGGCTGCTGCGCCGCGCCGACGGCGTCGAGAAACGGCTGATCCTCTACACCTCGGCGATCTCCGGCCTGAACTCGGCGGTGATGCAGAACCCGTCGGTGATGGCGCTGTACCTGCCGGTGGCCTCGCGTCTGTCCTCGCGCACCGGCATGCCGCTGTCGCGGCTGCTGCTGCCGATCGCGGTGGCGATCGTGATGGGCGGCGGCCTGACCATGGTCGGCAACTCGCCGCTGATCCTGCTCAACGACCTGCTGGTCTCGGCCAACGCCAACCTGCCCTCGGGCCTGACCACGCTCAAGCCGCTGCCGATGTTCGCACCGCTGCCGATCGGCCTGGCGCTCCTGCTCGCGGGACTGGCCTACTTCCATTTCTACGGTGGCCAGCGCCTGCACGAGAACGATGCCGACACCGTCGTCACCCCGGCGCGCACGCAGAGCTATTTCGCCAGCGCCTACGGCATCGAAGGCGACGTGTACGAGCTGACGGTCACCGCCGACAGCCCGCTGGTCGGCATGTCGATGCGCGAGGCCGAGGCGCTGCACGACGCGCCGCTGACCCTGGCGCTGAAGACCGGCAACGAATCGCGCCTGACCCCGCCGGGCGACGCGCGCATCTGGGTCGGCAGCGTGCTGGGCGTGATGGGTCCCCGCCAGGAGATCGCTGATTTCGCGCAGAACCGTTTCCTGCGCATGAGCGCGCGGCTGCGCGAGTTCGCCGACCTGTTCAATCCGGCGCGCGCAGGCATTTCCGAGGCGGTGATCCCGCCGACCTCGACCTGGATCGGCAAGACCGCGACGCAATTGAAACTGCGCAAGCAGTACAACCTGCGCCTGCTCGCGATCAACCGCGACAAGCAGGTGCTGCGCGAGGAAGTCCGCGAAGTGCCGCTGCGCGCCGGCGACCTGCTGGTGCTGCACAGCATCTGGACCGACCTCGCGCAGGCGTCCGGCAACCGCGATTTCGTGCCGGTGACCGACTTTCCGAAAGCAGAACAGCGCCCGCACAAGTTCAAGATCGCGATGACGATCTTCGCGATCACCATGCTGATCGCGCTGTCCTCGCGCATCCCGGCCTCGGTGGCGCTGATGACCGGCGTGGCCGGCATGCTGATCACCGGCGTGCTGAAGATGGACGAGGCCTACGCCGCCATCAACTGGAAGACCGTGTTCCTGATGGCCTGCCTGATTCCGCTGGGCTGGGCGATGGATTCCAGCGGCGCTGCGGCCTGGGTGGCCGCGCACACGCTCGACCGCCTGCCCGAAGGCACGCCGACCTGGCTGCTGGAAATCGCCGTTGGCCTGCTCACGACCGCTTTCTCGCTGGTGATCAGCCACGTCGGCGCGACCATCGTGATGGTGCCGATCGCGATCAACCTGGCCCTGGCTGCCGGCAGCGACCCGACCGCGTTCGCGCTGATCGTCGCGCTGTCGGCCTCGAACAACTTCATGACCGCCTCCAACCCGGTGATGTCGATGATCACCGGTCCCGCCGGCTACAGCGCGAAGGAGCTGTGGAAGGTCGGCGGCCCGCTGAGCCTGATCTACACCGGCATCGTCGTGCTGGTGGCCAACCTGTTGTTCTGAGCGCCGCCCGTCGGCTGGCCGCTCCCGGTCACGGGTCGCGTTCGCTGTACCACGGCAGCAGCCGTCGTCACCGACGCACGCCGCCCATCCCCCGACTGCATGCGAATGGACCTCGAATGCCCGACGCGTTCGACGGCCACCGCCGGCAGGGAACCCCGCCCCACCCGCACGGAAACGCCATGAACACGCCATCCCCCGCCCCCGCGACCGCCGCCGAGATCGGTCGCCGCGTCCTCCAGCTGATCGACAGCATCCACGGCCCCGAGCAGGTCGACGCCGCGCATATCGAGCGCGTCACCGGCATGAAGGTCGAATTCAACGACGCCAACCCGCAGCAGTACGGCTTCGGCGGGCAGCTGTCGCCGGACTGGGCCTACAACCTGGTCTCGCTGACCGAGCTGGACGGCAGCCGGCCGCATCGCCTGGTGTTCTCGCTGGACGACCTCAGCGCGGGCGCGAACGCCGACATGGCGCCGATCGCGCCGCTGGGCTTCGCGGACTGCGAACAGGCGCTGGCGTCCGCCGGCTACACCGGCGCGCCCAACCGCGGTCGCTACGGCCAGGTGGAATTCTGGGAGTACCAGCGCGGCGACGTGTCGCTGCAGGTGCACGTGCGCGGCGAGAGCGACGCGAAAGCCGAGCACGCCTGCGTGTCCATGATCGTCATCAACGCCTGAGGTGCCGACCATGTCCGTCGCTCCCGAACACATGCAGAAGAAGACGCCGGCCGAGCAGCTCGAAGCGCTGGTCGACACTTTCCAGAAAGCCAACAAGACCGCGACCGATGATCCAGGCAAGGTCCTGCGCGAGCTGATCGCCTCCTCGCCGGTCCTCAAGCAGCAGCTCGAGGACGCGGTTTCCAAGGGCGAACTGACCGAGTTCAAGGGCCTGCCTCCGGGCACGAACGCCGGTGGCCAGTATTCCGGCACGACCATGGAGATCCCGGTCGCCAAGTTGAACAAGGCCGCCACCGACAAGGCCGCCGCGAACGAAGTGGTGTTCGTGCTCGGCCACGAGACGCGGCACGGCCTGAACAATCCGGCGGAGAAGGTCGCGCTCGCCACGTTCACGAAGTCGCTCGACGACGTCGCCAAGGTCAAGGGCGGCAAGCACGACCACACCGCCGCGGTCGAAGGCTACATCCAGCATTACCGCGAGAACGAAGCGCAGGCGCATCTCAGCGGCTGGAACGCGCTGTCGTCCAAGCTCGCCAAGGACAAGGGTTCGGCGCCGACGCTGCAGGAGATGTACGACGCCAACCCCGGTCGCATGCAGGACTTCATCGACCGCACCGGCACCGCGCCGAAATTCGCCTACGCGATGAAGGCCGGGCTCACGGTCGACAAGGACATGCAGCTGCCGCTCGACGCCGCGAACGTGAAGGCGATGGGCGGCTACTACTTCGACAAGCCGCTGAGCAAGGGCTCGCTGGGCACCAACGGCAACCAGAACTACCCGAACTACTACGGCGACGGTGCGCTGGCCAACGTGAAGGCCTATGAAGACCACTACACCGCGAAGCACAAGAAGGCAGACCCGGCCTACACCGGCGCCGAAGTGCAGGTGGACCTGGGCAAGCTCGGCCTAAGCAAGTCGGTGCTGACCACCACGCTGACCTACACCGACGTCACCGCGCCGAAGAAACCCATCGAACAGGGCGTCGGCGGCGCGGAACCCGCGCTCTACACCCAGGCCGCCACCGCACTGCAGAAGCTCGACGGCGCCCCGCAGGGCACCGAACTGCGCAACGTCGCCGCCGCGATGGCGCTGCAGGCGCAGAAGGACGGCATCACCGAGATCAGCGGGATCGTGCGCGGCAGCAACGGCAACCTGATCGCCTACCAGGGCGATCCGGCACAGGATCACGCAAAGCGCTCGACCGTCGACCAGGCGCAGGCCAAGGATGCCCCTGCCGACAAGTCGCTGAGCGACCTCGGCCAGCTGCAGCAAGGCGCGGCACCACGCCAGGAACAGCCGCAGCAGCAGCGCGCGGTGGGCATGTAAGCCCCTGCGTCATCCCCTCCAACGCAAACGCCCCGCAGCGATGCGGGGCGTTCGTTTTCTTCGGAAGCTGGACGTTTACAACCCCTGCGCCGCCTGCTCCACCGCGCGGAACAGCGCGCGGCCCTTGTTCATCGTCTCTTCCCATTCCTTCTGCGGATCGGAGTCGTAGACGATGCCCGCGCCGGCCTGCACGTGCAGCTTGCCGTCCTGGATCACGGCGGTGCGGATCGCGATGGCGGTGTCGGCATCGCCGTGCCAGCTGATGTAGCCGATGCTGCCGGCGTAGACGTTGCGCTTGATCGGCTCCAGTTCGCGGATCACTTCCAGCGCGCGGATCTTCGGCGCGCCGCTGACCGTGCCGGCCGGGAAGGTCGCACGCAGCACGTCGGCGTAGCTCAGGCCGTCCTTCAGCTTGCCGGTGACTTCGCTGACGATGTGCATGACGTGGCTGTAGCGCTCGATCACGAAGCGATCGCCCACTTCGACGGTACCCGGTTCGCTGACCCGGCCCACGTCGTTGCGGCCGAGATCGATCAGCATCACGTGCTCGGCGCGTTCCTTCGGATCGGCGAGCAGTTCGGCTTCCAGCGCGACATCTTCCTCGTGTGTCCTGCCGCGCGGGCGGGTGCCGGCGATCGGGCGCACGGTGACGTTGCCCTCTTCGAGGCGTACCAGGATTTCCGGCGACGAACCGACCACCTGCGTACCGCCGACATCGAGGAAGTACATGTACGGCGAAGGGTTGAGCGCACGCAATGCGCGGTACACGTCGACCGGGCGCGCATTGAACGGCACGCTGAGGCGCTGGCTCAGCACGACCTGGAAGATGTCGCCGGAGCGGATGTATTCCTTCGACTTCTCCACCGCCGAGATGAAGCCTTCGCGGGTGAAGCCGGAGACGAAGTCGCCTTCGTTCAGGCGCATGCTGTGGCGCGGCTCGGGATAGCCCGGGCCGCCCTGGCGCAGGCGATGGGTCAGCTCGTCGAGGCGACGGTTCGCGCGCGCCCAGGCCTGCGGTTCGCGCGGATCGGCATGCACGATCAGGTACAGGCGGCCCTTGAGGTTATCGAACACCGCGACGTCGCGGCTGTCCATCAGCAGGATGTCCGGGGTGCCCAGCTCATCAGGCTTGCCGCCACCGCGCAGGCGCGGCTCGATGTATTCGATGCACTCGAAGCCGAACCAGCCGACCAGGCCGCCAGTGAACCCCGGCAGGCCCGGCAGGCGCGGAATCCTCTGCGCGCTGCGCAGGCGCTCGACTTCTTCCAGCGGATCGTCGACGACGCGGCTTTCGACGAGTTCACCCAGCTCGGTGACGAACAGCGTGTGTCCAGCGAAGGCATACACCCGGTGCGCGGGCAGGCCGATGATCGAATAGCGTCCGAAGCGTTCGCCGCCCTCGACCGATTCGAAAAGATAGGTGTTGTGGCCGTCGGCGAGCTTGAGATACACCGACAGCGGCGTATCGAGATCGGACAGCACCTCGCGCACGACGGGGATGAGGGTATGGCCGTCGGCGGCATGCTGCTGGAATTGTTCGAACGAAATCACACGGAAATCCTTGGAAACGATCGGGGCGGAAAGCGGAGACGATGGATCAGGCGGGGCGCCGCCATCGCCGGTTCGCGTTCCAGTGGGCCTTCGTGGCCGCCAGGCAGGGGGAGGGGGTGTCGTTCATGGCCGCCCATGCTAGCGGCTCGCGCCGCGCATCGCACCCGTGCGCCGCCGTGGTCATCAGGCTGTCACGGTTCGCCCGGATCATGGGAGTCCATCGCAGGGACGACTGACGGAAGCGGGATTGCTTCCAACCTCACCGGGGCGGCGCCGAAAGGCGTCGCCCTTTCTCTTGCCGGCACACATGCGGCCTGGCCCGTACGCATCGGTTCGGTGGACATGACGGATCGTCATGATGTCGACATGCCCATTCGTGTGGGAGCGACGCAAGTCGCGATGCTCGGAGCGTGCAAGCACCACAGCACTACGCCCCCTTTGCAAAAGGGGGCCGACACGCAACGCGTGGCGGGGGGATTTGTCGAACGCAAGCATCACGGCAAATCCGCAGTCGCTAGTGATCGGCCCGCAAATCCCCCGCGGACGCTGCGCGACCGCCGCCCCCTTTTGCAAAGGGGGCCAGTACCAGCAGCGGTTCGATGGCCATCACACCCCCGACAGCAGCGGGCACCCCGCTGGCAGGTGCATGCGCAGCTGCGCGGGCTCGCAGGCGATGTCGAAGCAGGTCGCTTCCAGCGGCTCGCCGTCGAGATTCAGCACCAGCGGCTGTTCCGCCACGATCCGCAAGGTCGTCAGCCGCGCGCGCACCGAGGCCTGGTCGAGCGCGGCTTCGCGGCCCTCGGCGATCAGCGTGCCCAGCGTGGCCGCGACCTCGCCTTCCAGCGGCGGCACGAGGGTCAGGTCGAGCAGGCCGTCGTCGATGCATGCGTCGGGACACAGCGGCTGCCCACCCCCCGCCTGCCGGCCATTGCCGATGCCCAACGCGATGAAGTCGCCGTCCCGGGCAAACCCCTCGCCCGCAGCGCCCCGGCCTTCGAAACGCGCGCGCAGCGGCTCGATGCGCCCCATGGTGCGCAGGCCCTGCAGCACGTAGGCGAGGCCGCCGAACGTCTTCTTGAGTCCTTCGCCGGTCTCGCGGGTGATCGACGTGCCGAAGCCGCCGCTGGCGAGATTGATGCAATGGCGCGTCTGGCCATCGGCGTCGATGCGCAGCAGGTCGATCGCGACAGGCTTGCTCCGGCACAGGACCAGGGCCGCACCGACATCCTCGGGCACGCCGGCAGCAGCGGCGAAATCATTGGCGGTCCCCAGCGGCACCACGGCCAGCGCCGGCAGGGTGTCCGCAGTGCGCTGCAGCGCGGCCAGCGCGGAGGCCACTTCACCCAGCGTGCCGTCGCCGCCGGCGGCGACCAGCGTGGTCGCGCCGAGCGCGATCAGTTCGTCGACGCAGCGCGCGGCATCCCCGGCCTCCCAGGTCACGCGCACATCGACGGCGATGCCCTCGCCGCGCAGGTCGGCCACGGCCTGGCGCAGCGACTCGTCCGCGACGGCCTTGCCGTTGAGGACGAGGCCGAGACGCATCCTCAGCGCACCGCCGCCACGGCGGCCTTCATCGCCGAGACGATCGCCGGGTAGTCCGGCTGGCCGAAGATCGCTGAGCCGGCGACGAAGGTGTCCGCGCCGGCCTTCGCGATCTCTGCGATGTTGTCGACCTTCACGCCGCCGTCGATTTCCAGGCGGATCGCTTTGCCGGTGCGCGCGGTCACCGCGTCGATGCGCTGGCGCACCACGCGCAGCTTGTCCAGCGCGGAGGGAATGAAGCCCTGCCCGCCGAAGCCGGGGTTCACCGACATCAGCAGCACCAGGTCGAGTTCTTCGAGCACGTAGTCCAGCACCTCGACCGGCGTGGCCGGGTTCAGCACCAGGCCGGCCTGGCAGCCGGAGGACTTGATCAGCTGGATCGTGCGATGCACGTGGCGGCTGGCCTCGGGATGGAAGCTGATCAGCGACGCACCGGCCTTCGCGAAGTCCGGGACGATGCGGTCCACCGGTTCCACCATCAGGTGCACGTCGATCGGCGCCGTCACGCCATGCTTGCGCAGCGCCTCGCAGACCAGCGGGCCGATGGTGAGGTTGGGCACGTAATGGTTGTCCATCACGTCGAAATGCACCCAGTCCGCCCCCGCGGCGAGGACGTTGTCGACCTCCTCCCCGAGCTTGGCGAAATTGGCGGAGAGGATGGACGGAGCGATGACGGTGGGTTGCATGGCGATGTGCGCGCTGATGGGGCCTCGGGGCCGACCGCGACATTATCCCCGGTCCGGCAGCCGGCCACACGCATGGCGCATCCGCATCGACTACCCGCGCTTGCGCAGCGTCTTGATCCGGTCGTAGGCGGCGTTGATCTCGCTGGCCTTGTCCTCGGCCTGGCGGCGGAGCTCCTCGGCGACGCCGGAGAGCTTGTCGGGGTGGTACTGGCTGATCAAGCGGCGGTAGGCCTGGTCGACCTCGGCGTCGGTGGCGTCCTCGGCGAGGCCGAGCACCCGGTAGGGGGTGTCGCGCTTGCTGCGGAACCAGTCGGCATCGAAGGCATGGCCGAGCAGCAGGCCGAGCACGGCGCCGGCGGGGTGCCGGAGCAGCAGCCAGCCTGCGATGAAACCGAGGACTTTTCCGTACCAGCGCTTGTTCATGGCGGGAGTGTAGCGCGGGGCCGGATCCCCGGTCGGCTCAGTCCAGGAACATCCGGCAGGTCACGCCCATGCAGGCACCGGTGGACAGGTCCAGGACCAACGAATGGCCGGGACTGCCCCGCGGATATGGGACCCGGGTATCGAGCAGGAAGATCACCGCGTTCGCGCCGTTGAGGCCTTCGGGAATCGTGAAGTCCTTCTGGATCACGTACGAGTTCATGAACCGGGTGCGCTCCTCGAAGCTCGCCGGCAGGCTGCGGCGGTTGACCTCGGACCATCGCATGGCCCAGCGCGAGACATCGCTGCCCGAGGCGGGACGGAGCTGGCCGACGCGGATCGCTTCGACCAGCGCGGCTTCGCCGCTGAGGGTGGGTGGCGCCTGAGGCATGGGCTGCGCGGGCGCAGGTTCGCTGGGCATCAGGACCAGCATCTGCTCGACCCGCACCGGCGGCTCGGCTTCCGCCACCGGTGGCGCGGTGACAGGCGGGGGCGGCGCGGTGATGGCCGGGGAAGCCGGCCTGCTCGGCAAGGCGGCGATATCCGGACTCGCCTGCACCGGGGCCCACAGGTCGCGCATCGGCCCCATCCACGCGAGGATCACCACGGCGATCAGCGCCAGGGCCAGCCAGACCAGCGCGGCAGGCATGGCACGCTCGTCCGACCTCGCCACGGCGGTCTGCACCGAGACGGCCCGCCTGCGCATCGCCCGGATCCGGGCGTAGGCGGTGTCGATCTCGACGGCCTTTTTCTGCGCACGCCGACGGAGCGATCCGGCGAGGCCGGCGAGCCGTTCGGGCTGGTACTGGGCCATCAGGCGCAGGTAGGCCTGTTCGATCTCGGCGTCGTCGGCCGCCTCGGACACGCCGAGCGTGCGGTAGGGGAGATCGTCGCGCCTGGCGAAGCGCACCCAGTCCCCGATGAAACCGAGGAAATGTCCGTATCCACGTGTCATGGCCGGCAGTTTACCGCTCCGGACAACGCAGGCCGCTTCCCCGGCGCGCCCGGAGCCTTGGAGCCTGTTCAAGATCTCTCCATGCCTCTCGCCGGTCCTGTCGGGGCGCGGGGCAAGGAAGAGAGAGGGAGTGGATGTGCATCCACGACCGAGCGATGACGCCGCACCACGCCCCGACAGGACCGGCCCTCCGGGTTTTGCCGCAGTGGCCCGCTGGCCGCCGTGCGCCGCTTGACTTGACCACCAGTCAAGCGCTGCGCGACGCCCGACAACCAGCGGGCCACTGCGGCAAAACGAGAGGTATGGAGAGATCATGAACAGGCTCTTACACTAGGCGGCCCGAACGCTTCCCCCAGGACTGCGCGTGGCGACGACCCTGCTTCAATCCGACCTTCCCGGCCTCACCCTGCGCCATCGCGGCAAGGTCCGCGACGTGTTCGACCTCCCGCCCGAGCTGCTGCCGGCCGAGGCCCGCGAACACGGCCCACTGATGCTGATGGTCGCCACCGACCGCCTGAGCGCCTTCGACGTGGTGCTGCCCGACCCGATCCCGGGCAAGGGCGAAATGCTCTGCCAGATCAGCAATTTCTGGTTCGACAAGACCGCGCACATTCTGCGCAACCACCTGACCGGGATCGATGTCGCCCGCGTGCTGCCGGCCGGCGTCGACGCCGCCCTCTACGCGAAGCGCGCGGTGGTGACGAAGAAGCTCAAGCCGGTGCCGGTGGAGGCCATCGCCCGCGGCTATCTCATCGGCAGCGGCTGGAAGGACTACCAGCGCACCGGCCGGGTCAGCGGCATCACCCTGCCGAACGGCCTGCGCCAGGCCGAACAGCTGGCCGAACCCATCTTCACGCCCTCGACCAAGGCCGCCGTGGGCGACCACGACGAGAACATCGATTTCGACACGATGGTGAAGACCGTCGGCGCCGACCTCGCCGAGCAGGTGCGCGATGCGACCCTGCGCATCTATCGCTACGCCGCCGACTACGCCGCCGAACGCGGCATCCTGCTGGCCGACACCAAATTCGAATTCGGCACCGACGCCGACGGCCGCCTGTACGTGATGGACGAGATGCTGACCCCGGACTCGTCGCGCTACTGGCCCGCCGACGAATACGAGGTCGGCATCAGCCCGCCGAGCTACGACAAGCAGTTCGTCCGCGACTATCTCGAAACCCTCGACTGGAACAAGACCGCCCCCGGCCCCGCCCTGCCCGCCGACGTGATCGAACGCACCCGCGCCAAGTACGCCGAAGCGCTGCAGCGGCTGGCGGGGATTTCGGTGGATTGACTTGCGTCCATGCGCGCACGGCTGATCTCGACCGACGGCGAATATCTCGAAGCCAGAATCGACATCGACGGCACCGTGCTGCATGTCATGGACCAATTCAGCCCGGCCGCATGCGGGGACATGCTGGACATCGAACTCTTCCCGATGCTGGCCGAGGACGAATCCAACAACGACATGCTGGATGGCAATCCCGAACGGAAACGGGGGCTTGAACGCATCGAAGGCTGGTCCTACCGCGCCTTCGGCATCATCTGCTCGCTGTCGCCTGTCACGGTCGATTGCCGGCAGATCAGGATCGAAGACGACGACTTTGAAGCAACGGGCAGCGGTATCGGGCAAGCCGTCGCCTTCACGATCAGCAGGCTATCGGCATGCCGACGCCCGCAGGTCGCGAAGACAGCCCTTGCAGCAGCACTCCCTGTCGAAATGGATGATGCGACGGCAGCGACCTATCACGATCTCGGCTTCAGACTCGACCTCTTCGACGAGCACTTCGTCAAGGAGTGGGCCTACGAGATCATCAGCGAACGTGACACACCCCCGATTCCGATCATCGAGATAGCGACTGCTGCGAACAGGAACGCGCTCTACAACGCGCTGAGCATCGCAGGCGAACGTGGGCACCTGCACACCGCCAAGCGAAAGCTTCTTGGACATATTGCCCGGGAATTATCTGCAAACCGGCTTTCGACGCGATCAGCGATCCGTGCCGCGATGACACTTTGCAACGATGACTCTCTGGATGACGCGGCCTATATCGACTTCATGCGTCTCAACGAAGACATCTACATCAACGATTACGCCGGCAACCGATCCGACGAAGACATGAAGAGCGAAGCGCTGCGCTTGCTCGCAGAGCACGCCATGCTGCAGGAGCTCCCTCCGCGCGACTGCTCCGTGAGGGCTGCCAGCTGGATTGCTGCACGTTGCGTGCGCGCTTACTCGGAATGCCACCATCTCATGACTCCGGATCTGGATGCATTCTGCCGGCACTTTGAGTCGCTGATATCCGCCGACGATGTCACCAAGTGGGACAAACACGGCATGACGCTGACGATCACCGGCCTCGGTGATGCGCTGCCGCCGCCCCTGGACCAAGCGCCGGAGTTGGCCATGCTCGTGGAGCACGCCCGGGAAATCTCGGCGACGCAAATGTATGGCGCATGGGAACCCGACGTCGTCGCCAGTCACCTGAAGTCGTGTCTCGATATTGCCGGGTGGGAAGTCCTCGGCGATATCCCTGACCGGATCCTCTCCCACCGTCCACTTCATCACGGCTGGGGTGATCCGCTCCCCCGGCAGCCCCGCCCGGAGCTCGGGCCGGAGTAAGATCAAGCCAGCGCCCGCCTCTCCCCGCAGCCCCCGGTCATCGACGAAGAGACCCGCATGAACGCCACCGCCGATCCGCAAGCCTTCACCCGCCCCATCGACCGCTGGTTCGCGAGCTATTCCGCCGACCACCAGAATCCGACGAACCAGAAGATCCACTACGTCGCGGTGCCGCTGATCCTGTGGACGGTGACGGCACTGCTGTGGTGCATCCCGGTGCCGGGCACCTGGTTCCAGGCAGGCTTCTGGTGCGCGCTGGCGATGTTCGCAGCCTGGAGCTTCTACTACCGGGCGTCGCGGCCGCTGGGCTTCGGCATGCTGGCGGTGTTCATCGCGATGGCTTGGCTCAACCGCTGGCTGTACGGCGAGATCGGCGGCGCGATGCTGCTGAAGGTCGCGATCGCGGTGTTCGTGATCGCGTGGATCGCGCAGTTCGTCGGCCACAAGATCGAAGGCAAGAAGCCGAGCTTCCTCACCGACCTGGTCTACCTGCTGATCGGTCCGGCCTGGATCCTCGGCAAGAGCTTCCGCGCCTTCGGCTGGAAGTTCTGATGCGCGGACATCGCGCGGAGCGCTGCGCGCCGGCTGGCGCGCGTCGATGAGCGAACAACGCTTCGGCGGGCGCGACTTCACGCTCGCGCTCGTCGTCTGCCTCGTCTGGGCGGGCAACTTCCTGACCTCGGCGCACGCACTGCAGGAAATCCCCCCGTTCCTGTTCAGCGCGCTGCGCATGACGATGCTGGCGCTCCTGCTCGTCGCGTTCCTGAAACCGCCGCCGCGCGCGCAGTGGCCGCGACTCATCGCGGTCGCGCTGCTCAACGGCGCGCTGCATTTCGGCACCAGCCTGTGGGCGCTGCGCATGGCGGGCGACCTGTCCTCGCCGGCGATCGTCATGCAGAGCTACATCCCGATGTCGGTGCTGCTGGCCTGGGCGATCCTCGGCGAACGCTTCGCGTGGCGCACCGGTTCGGCAATCGCGCTGAGCTTCGCCGGCGTGCTGGTACTGGGCTTCGATCCGCTGGTGCTGGACCATCCGGCCTCGCTGGCGATGATGCTGTTCTCGGCCTTCCTGATCGCGCTGGGCACGGTGCTGATGCGCGGCCTCAGCGGCATCGACGGCGTCAGTCTGCAGGGCTGGACGGCGGTGATCGGCATCGTGCCGCTGCTGGCGATCAGCGCGGCGATCGAACCCGGCGGCTTCTCCGCGCTGCGCGACGCGCACTGGTCGAGCTGGGGCTCCGCGCTGTATTCGGCGGTGTTCGCCTCGCTGATCGGACACACGCTGTTCTTCAAGCTCGTCCAGCGCCATCCGGTGGCGCAGGTGATGCCCTACCTGCTGCTCACGCCGGTGTTCGCGGTAGCGCTGGGCATCCTCGTCTGGGGCGATCGTCCCGGCGCGAACCTGTGGATCGGCGGCGCGATGGTGCTGGGCGGCGTGCTCGCCATCGCGCTGCGCGCCAAGGCCAAGGCACTCGGCAAGGCTTGAGTCCGCTGCGCTTCACTCCGGCGATGGGAACATCGAAGCGACCGGTCGGAAATTGCGCGGCGCGTAGCCGAAATCGCGCTGCGCATCGGCAGGATCGAACACCAGGTCGCTGCGCATGCGCGCGACGGCGGCTTCGTTGAAGTCGAGCGCGAAGCCCGACGCATGCGCCAGGGCGAGCACGAGGTTGAACACCGGCGACGGGACTTCGTGCAAGCGCGGCGGCGGCTGCAGCGCGGCGAGCACGCGCGCGACCATGTCGCGATACGACAGGGTCTCGCCGCCGGGCAGCGCATAGGTGCGGCCGAAGCTCGCCGCGATGTCGATGCAGCGGAACGCGGCGTCGGCCAGGTCGTGCGCATGCACCGGCTGGCGCAGGCCGGTCGCGTCGCGCGGCAGGACGATGCGGCCGAAGCGCTGCGCGACCTGAACGATGCGGCTGAGGTTGCGGTCGCGCGCGCTGCCATAGACCAGGGTCGGACGCAGCACGGTGACGGCCGCGCCGCGCGCGGCGGCGGTTTCGAACAACGTGCGTTCGGCCTCGCGCAGGCGGGCGACGAGATCGCGTTCCTCGGCATCGGCCGATCCGCGCTTGACCTCGATGCTCGTGGATCCGAAGGCGATCACGCGCGGCGCGGCGACGCCGCTGCGCGCGTACCACTGCGTGAACAGGTCCAACGGCCCGCAGCTGAAGATCACATCCGCCTGCTGCGCAGGCAACGCGAAGCCCGGCAGTTCGCCCGACCACCAGATGAGCCCCGGCTGCTCCGCGCGCGGATCGCGCGAGACGGCATGCACGCGCCAGCCGTCGTCGCGCAGGCGATCGAGCAGCGGCATGCCGATCTGGCCGCTGGCGCCGAAGACCAGCGCGGTCTTCATGCGCCGCCGCGCGCGGTCATGCGGATCATGCCTGGGCCGGCGCCTCGCCGTCGCGCTTCGCGGGCAAGGTGGCGCGCAGCCACAGGTAACCGAGCACCGCAGACACCACCGACGCGCAGAGCACGCCGAGCACGCTGGCTTCGGCCTGATGGGGCGAGGACACGAACGCGAGCGAACCGATGAACAGGCTCATCGTGAAGCCGATGCCGCAGAGCATGCCCAGGCCGAGCACGGCCTTGAAGTTCATGCCTTCGCCGAAGCGCGCGATGCCGGTGACATGGGCGAGCACCGCCGCAGCGACGATGCCGATCGGCTTGCCCAGCACCAGGCCCAGGGCGATGCCCAGCGGCACCGGCGCCAGCAGGTCGGATGCCGACATGCCACCCAGCGCGAGCCCGGCGTTGACGAAGGCGAACAGCGGCAGGATCGCGTAGGCGACCCACTTGTGCAGGGCATGCTCCAGCCATTCCAGGGGCGAGTATTCAACCTCGTCGTCGACCTGGTTGTCCTTGTCGACGTGCGGGATCAGCAGGCCGGTGGCGACGCCGGCCAGCGTGGCGTGCACGCCGGACTTGAGCACGAACACCCACATCACCGCGCCGAGCACCAGGTAGGGCGTGAGCGCGCGGACGCGCATGCGGTTCATCGCGATCATCACGCCCAGCACCACGAAAGCGCCGGTCAGCGCGCTCGTCGACAGTTCGCTGGTGTAGAACACCGCGATGATGATGATCGCGATCAGGTCGTCGATCACCGCGATCGTCGACAGCAGCAGCTTCATCGCCAGCGGCACGCGCGAGCCGAGCAGCGACAGCACGCCCAGCGCGAACGCGATGTCGGTGGCGGTGGGAATCGCCCAGCCACGCATGGACTCGGCGTCGCCCATGTTCACCCAGGCATAGATCGCGCCAGGCACGATCACGCCGGCGGCGGCGCAGACCAGTGGCTGGATCAGCTGCGCGCGACTCGACAGTTGTCCGCTCAGCACCTCGCGCTTGATCTCCAGCGCCACCAGCAGGAAGAAGATCGCCATCAGGCCATCGTTGATCCACAGCAGCAGTGGCTTGGCCAGGTTCAGTTCGCCGACGCGCACCTGCACGGGCAGGTCGCGGAAGGCGTCGTACCAGGTCGACAGCGGCGAATTGGCCAGCACCATCGCCAGCACCGCCGCGATGATCAGCAGGATGCCGCCCGCGGCCTCCATCTGGAAGAAATCCTGCAACGCGCGCGCGGCGCGCCCGGGCAGGACACGGATGATGACGGACTCTTTTGCATTACCGGACATGATGCGATCAACCTCCCGCGCGTCAGCGCGTCAACACGATTTCGAACACGACCCAGAGCACGAAGGCCAGGGTCAGCACCCAGCCTTCGGCACGACTGATCTGCAGGTCCTTGCGCAGCATCGGATACAGCAGCAGCGACACCGCAAGCGCCGCCGGCAGCTCGAAGCCGATGAAGGACGCGGGGATCGGCAGCGGCCGCAGCGCGGCCATGCCGCCGACCACGATCAGCAGGTTGAACAGGCTGGAACCGATGACGTGGCCGACCACGATGTCGCCCTGGCCGCGTCGCGCCGCGACCACGGCGGCCACCGCTTCGGGCAGCGCGGTGGCGATGGCGACGACGATGAGGCCGGTGAGCAGCGGCGTGAGGCCCCAGCCGGCGCCGACGATCGGCGCATGCGCGACCAGCCACTTCGCGCCGAAGAACAACAAGGTGCCGCCGAGCGCGAAGCGCAGCAGGTTGAGGCCGAGGTCGTCGCCGGTACGCAGGTAGTCGGCGATCTCCGTGTGCAGTTCCTCAGGTTCGCGGCGTCCGCGCATCCAGGCCCAGGCCAGCACCGCGACGAACGCGACCACGAACAACAGGCCCTCGCCCCGGGTCAGCACCCCGTCGTAACCGAACGCCGCGAGCGCGATGGTCGCCACGACCAGACACAGCAGCAGGGGCGCGAGCGCGCGCCAGCGCACGACCAGCGGTGCAGCGATCGCAGCCACGCCGAGGGTGAGTCCGAAATTCACGATGTTGCTGCCGATGGCGTTGCCGAGCGCCAGGCTCTGGCTGCCGACGACGAAGGCGCGCAGGTTGACCGCGAGTTCGGGAATCGAGGTCCCGAAGCCCACCAGCAGCAGGCCGGTCGCGAACGGCGACAGACCGAAGCGCCGCGACAGCCCGGAGGCGCCCTTCAGCACCGAATCGCCGCCCAGCGCCAGCAGCAGCAGGGCCAGCACGCACCAGCCGATCGCCATGCCCATCGCGTGTCTCCGTCGTGCAGATCAAGCCCGATACTATGCCATGGGGCTCCGGCTGTCGCCCGCGAGCGCACCAGGCCAAACGAGGACAACGCCTCATTCAGCGCGCGTGCCGGCGGATGTCACGGCGCTTTCATCGCGCACCGCCAGAATGCGCGCACCGGCCTCCTCCATCGACCTCCCCCATCGGCCACGACCATGCTCCTGCACAAGACAGAACGGGCTCGCGCTGCGCTGTCCGACACCCGATCCGGCGATCTCTCGCTGCACCATCGCCGCATCCTGATCCTCACCGACGGCAAGCGCAGCATCAACGATCTGATGGCGATGCTCGGCAACGACATCCTCGGCGACATCGATGCGCTGATGCGCGCCGGCTATCTCGCCACCGCCGATGCGCAGGGCGCGCGCGGTGGCGCAAGCGGTGCGAGCGGTGCGAACGGACTTGGGCAGCGCCTGCGCGAGGCCGCGTCGCGCCTGCGTGCGGCGAGCGACGATGGCGTCGCCACGCCTGCGCAGTCCGGCATGGCGGCACCCGCAGCGGCCCTGCCGGCAGAATCGGCGACGATTGCAACGGCAACGGCATCCGCAGCGACACCCGCAGCCCCCGCCACCACGCGCCGTTCGCTGGCGGCATCGAAGATGTATGTGATGGACCTGCTGCAGATGCAACGCGACCTGCGCATCGCCGAATGCCGCACGGAGATCCAGTGCGCGCAGGACGAGACTGCGGCCGTGGTCGCGTTGCTGGACGGCGTGCGCCACCTGATGCCGCTGGTCTCCGCCAGCATGGCGACGCGCATCCTCGCCCGCCTCGACGAAGTGCTGCCCGAGCCCTGGCTGCCCGCGCTGCGCGCGCTGCAGTCCGAAGTGACCGGAAAGCCCGTGCTGGCGGTCCACAACCCCGCCTCGGCGGCCTCGGCCGCGGCCTGAACGACCGCAACCACCGGCGCGGCCACGTCACAGCAGGGCCGCGCCTTGCGCTACCATCCCGTCCCCGCGCCCGACGCCATGACGGTCCGGGGCCGGCCGCATCCGCGCGCCGGACGTGACCGTTGGCGCAGAGCGTGCGCCGCGATCTGGCCACAATGGATTGGCGGCAGCCATGCGGATCGAGCAGATGCGACCGGAAGACGTCCGGCTGGAAAAGACCGAGAAGGCACGCAGGGGACTGGCCAGCACGCGCACCTCCGGCCTGGGTGCGGCCGAACGACGCGTCCTGATCCTCGCCGATGGCCGACGCAGCGTGGCCGACATCGCAGCGGTTCTCGGCACCGACATCCTGCCGACCGTGCAAGCCCTGGTCGATCTGGACTACCTCGTCCGCGCCCGCCCTGCCCCCGAACCCGAAGCGCCGCCACCGCGCGCCGAACTCATTGGCGAACGCCTGAGCCACTTGCTGCGCGGCGCCTCGCTGATCCGCCAGGCGCGACCACGCACCGATACCGCGACGCCGGCCACCGCGCCACGCGCGGACGACATCGCGGTGCTCTCCGGCAGTTCGCGCGCTTCGCCGCTGCCGAAAGACGTCGCGCCGCGCTCGATCATCTCGGCCAAGACCCATGCCGTCGACCTGCTGGGGCTGCACAGCGATTCCCGGCTGGTCGCCGCAGTGGAGGCCATACGCGGAGCGCGCGGCGAAGCCGAGGTCGCCCGCGCCATCCTCGATGCCGTCGCCATGCTGCGCGACATGGGCGAGCCGCAGTTGCTGTCCGGCGCGGTCGCCCTGCTCGATCCGCTGATGCCCGAGCCCTGGCAGGCGGAACTGCAGGCGCTCGACCCCGCAGGAGCCGCGCACGGAACTGAGTAGGGCTTCACTGAACCCGCCAGCGCCAAGCGCTAGCATTTGCTAGCGTTCGTCGCCGTTCGGCGAATGCATCCGGATGCATTCGACCATCGCACCCCAAGGATCCGGGGTGTTTCGCGGCGAACCGCCGCACCCATGCAAGGAAGCCCCATGCCGTTGAGCACGCTCAAGCCCCACCGCGTCCTGCTGGACAAGACCGACAAGGCCCACGCGATCCTGTCGAAGACCTGCGCCGAAACGATCAGCCTGGCCGAGCGCCGGATCCTGATCCTCACCAATGGCGAGCGCAGCCTGAAGGATCTGGTCGACACGCTGGGCGAGGCGATCATGCCCTCGGTGCACCATCTCGTCGAACAGGGCTACCTCGTCGCGCGGCCGCGCGACAAGGCCATCGACCGTTTCGTGCTGGCCCCGGCCGACCGCATCGGCGGCCTGCTGCGCGGCAAATGATGTCCCGGCGGATGCGCGGGGCCTCGGCCGCCGCGCATTCCGCCATGACCGCTGGCGGGCTCAACCCTTGAAATGCCTCTGCAGCCCGGCCCAGCACTGCTGGTAGTCGGTCTGGCGATGGCGCGCGTGCAGCGCCTGGCGCGTCGGACGGATCACCGCGCGCGCCTCGAACATGAAGGCCATGGTGTCGCGGATGTAGTGCGGCTTCGAGGTGTCGGCGTTGCTCGCCGCCTCGAAGGTCGCGGCGTCCGGACCGTGGCCGGTCATGCAGTTGTGCAGCGAGCAGCCGCCTGGCGCGAAGCCCTCGGCCTTCGCATCGTAGGCGCCGTGGATCAGGCCCATGAATTCGCTGGCGATGTTGCGGTGGAACCACGGCGGGCGGAAGGTGTCCTCCATCGCGAGGATGCGCGGCGGGAAGATCACGAAGTCCATGTTGCCCACGCCGGGCGTGTCGCTGGGCGAGGTGAGCACGAGGAAGATGCTCGGATCCGGGTGGTCGAAGCTGATCGAACCGATGGTGTTGAAGCGGCGCAGGTCGTACTTGTACGGCACGTGGTTGCCGTGCCAGCCGACCACGTCCAGCGGCGAATGGCCGATGCTGGCGTGCCACAGATGGCCCTGGAACTTCGCGATAAGCTCGAACTCGCCTTCCACGTCCTCGAACGCCGCGTTCGGGGTCAGGAAATCGCGCGGATTGGCCAGGCCGTTGCTGCCGATCGGGCCGAGGTCGGGAATGCGCAGGTGCGCGCCGAAGTTCTCGCAGACATAGCCACGCGCCACGCCGTCCGGCAGCGACACGCGGAAGCGGATGCCGCGCGGGATCACCGCGATCTCCAGCGGCTCGACCTCGATCACGCCCAGCTCGGTGTCGATCTTCAGCCGGCCCTGCTGCGGCACGATCAGCAGCTCGCCGTCGGCGTCGTAGAAGAAGCGACCCTGCATGTCGGCGTTCGCCGCGTACAGGTGGATGCCGATGCCGTGCATCGCCGCCGGCGAGCCGTTGCCGGCCATGGTGAACAGGCCATCCACGAAATCGACGCGCGGCGCGATCGCATCGCTGCCCGGCAGCGGCAGCGGGCTCCAGCGCAGCTGGTCGGGGGTCACCGGGCCATCGCCGAAATCGTTGTGGAATTGACTGCTTGCACCGGGCGCTTGCGCATACGACGTGAAGCTGCCGTGCATCGCCGCCGGACGGATGCGATACAGCCAGCTGCGGCGATTCTCGTGGCGCGGCGCGGTGAACGCGGTGCCGCTGATCTGCTCGGCGTAGAGACCGTGCGCCACGCGCTGCGGCGAGTTGCGCCCCACCGGCAGCGTGCCGGGCAGCGCCTCGGTCGCGAACTCGTTGCCGAAACCGGATTGGTAACCATTGGACTTCATTGCATTCATCCTGTGATTGGCGGGCCGGGCCCGCGCCTGGAACGCGCCCGATGCTGTCGACGATGGTAGCGGTGCCGGCGACGTCGATGCGGTCGGAACGGATCCGCCCGGATCGCATCCCGCTCCGGAACCGCTATGGCGCTACCGAGACAGGTTCGATCCTCACGCCTCCGGAGGCCGCGAGTTCGAGGATCCGCGCGACATCGGGCCTGCGGACGACGCAGGCGATCATGTTGTCGTCCAGCCCCGATTCGAGCATCAGCAGCCGGTAGCCGCCATGCGCTTCGCCACGCACGGCGAGCTCGGTATCCAGCCATGCGAAGTAGCGGTCCACCGGCTCGCCCCAGAACGCTTCGGGGAACTCGGGCAACGGGTCTTCGAACTGGTCGCTGACCTGCTCGTGCAGCTCGTCGATCTTGTCGGACACGACCGTATAGCCGCCGAGCGCGGACTGCAGCGCGACTTCGCGATAGCAGGCCGCATCGGCGTCCAGCGTCCGCAAGAATGCCAGCTCCGGATCGCTTTCCGCGTTCTCCACGGCGGTCGCCATGGCATCGAGCTCGGCGTCTTCCGCCTCGCCGCACGCCAGCAGGGCGATCAGTTCGCGAATCTCCGCGCGCTGCATCGTTACAGCACGCCGCGCTTCATCTGGTCGCGCTCGATGCTCTCGAACAGCGCCTGGAAGTTGCCTTCGCCGAAGCCTTCGTTGCCCTTGCGCTGGATGATCTCGAAGAAGATCGGGCCGATCGCGTTCTGGGTGAAGATCTGCAGCAACTTGCGCTGCTTGGTCTCCGGGTCGGCGTCGATCAGGATCCTGTTCTTCTGCAGGCGCGCCACGTCCTCGCCGTGGTCGGGCACGCGCTGGTCGATCACTTCGAAGTAGGTGTCCGGCGTGTCGAGGAATTCCACGCCCTGCGCGCGCATCGCTTCGACGGTGGCGTAGATGTCGTCGGTGAAGCAGGCGATGTGCTGGATGCCCTCGCCGTTGTAGGCGTCGAGGTATTCGTTGATCTGCGACTTGGGATCCGACGATTCGTTGAGCGGGATGCGCACGATGCCGTCGGGCGCGGTCATCGCCTTCGACACCAGGCCGGTCTTGGCGCCCTTGATGTCGAAATAGCGGATCTCGCGGAAGTTGAACAGCTTCTCGTAGTAGTTCGACCACTTCTCCATGTTGCCGAAGTAGAGGTTGTGGGTCAGGTGGTCGATGAAGGTCAGGCCGAAGCCGACAGGGTTCTGGTCGGCGCCTTCGATCGGCGCATAGTCGGCATAGACGTTGCTGCCGCTGCCGTAGTCGTCGACGAGGTAGAGCATGGCGCCGCCGATGCCCATCACCACCGGGCGGTCGATCGCGCGGGTGTCCTCGCGCGTGGCGCGCTCGCCGCCGCGGGCCAGCACCTCGGCCTGCACCTCGGCAGCCGGCTTGCGGAAGCGGATCGCGAAACCGCAGGCGCAGGGGCCATGGGCGGCGGCGAAGTCGGCAGCGAAGGAATCGGGATCCTCGTTGACGAGGAAGTTCACGCCGCCCTGGCGGTAGACGGTGATCGGGCGGGTCCTGTGGCGCAGCACGGCGGTGAAGCCCATGCGGCGGAAGTAATCGTGCAGGGCTGCGCCGCGGTCGGCCGGCGCGGCGTATTCGACGAACTCGAACCCATCGATCCCCATCGGGTTTTCGAAGGTGGTGATCTGCATGCCGAGGTTGGGCTGGGCGCTCATGGACGTGCTTCCTGGGAGGGATGGGAGACGGGCCTTCGAACCCGCGACGGTCGTCCGCACAGGGGACGCCACGCCACGTACACTGCCGGGTTCCACGCCCACCACGGCCGGAGCCGATACCGGAAGGCCGGGCGGCGGGCGCTGACAGGCCCCGTGCATTCGACGGACCGAGCACGGGAATATAGTTTCAATTGAAACTACAGACAAGACAGTTCCGACCGATGACCGTGCCTGCGATGACCGACCCCGCGACGACCGATCCTGCCGCCCCCGCGACCACCGATGCCGCGCCCGCGGCCCGCCCCGCGACGCATGCGGCGCTGGACCTGGAGCACTTCCTGCCCTACCGGCTGAGCGTGCTGTCGAACCGGATCAGCCAGACCATCGCCCAGACCTACGCGGACCGGTTCAACCTGGTGATCACCGAATGGCGGGTCATCGCGGTGCTGGGCCGGCACCCCGGGCTGTCGGCGAACGGCGTGGCCGAACGCACGGCGATGGACAAGGTCGCGGTCAGCCGCACCATCGCGAAGCTGCTGGAACGCGGGCTGGTCCAGCGCGACATCCACGGCGACGACCGCCGCCGCTCGGTGCTGGAACTGAGCGAAGCCGGCTACGCGATCTACGACGAAGTCGCGCCGCTGGCCCAGGACTGCGAGCAGGCCCTGCTCGCGCATTTCAGCGACGAAGACCGCCGCCTGCTCGACGGCCTGCTGTCGAAGCTCGGCAAGGGCCTGGAGCGGCTGACCGGGCTGGGCCTGCCCGAAGACTGACACCCCCGGCGGTGCGTCAGCGCAGCCAGCCCTTCGCCCGTGCGTGGCGGGCGAACCACAGCAGGAAGAATGCGCCGGCCAGCACCAGGGCCGGCAGCACCGTGCCTCCCGGGCCGACGAGGCGGAAGGCATCCGCAAGCAGGAAGGCGTGGCCCATCTGCACGAGGACGCCCAGCAGGGACAGCGCCAGCACCGCGATCGCCGAGCGCCGACGGATCAGCAGCAGGCAGCCGGCGACACCGCCGAACACCGCCACGGCGTAGGCCGCCGTCGCCCAGGCCGGGCGCCCGAGAATCAGCGTGCGCTGCGCTTCGGGCAGCGCCTGCAGCGCATCGGCCGGCATCATCGCCTCGCCGACGTAGGCCATCACGCCCACGCCGTTCCACAGCAGCATCAGCACGCCGACGATCCAGAACCACGCGGGTGGTTTTGCGCTCGGAGCCATGTGTCCTCCCCGGGACGGATGTATTGGAACGAGAGAGGGGGGCGGAACGACGACGGGCCCGCTTCCGCGGGCCCGTCGAGCCATCCGGATGCCCGGATGGTACGCCGCGACACGGGGTCGCGGCATGTGCAGCGCTTGCGGGTTACTTCACGCCGTGCATCAGCTTGTTGATGAGCGGCGCGAACAGGAAGTAGATGCCGCCGACGATCAGGCCGGCCCAGATCAGCATCGTGAAGGTCTCGCTGTACTGCGCCAGCGAACCGGCTGCCTCGCCGTGGCCGCCGCCGCTCGACGCGATCGCGGCGATGCGGCCGGCCAGGTAGTTCGCGACCGCCGTCGCCAGGAACCAGCCGCCCATGGACAGGCCGACATTGCGCGGCGCGGCCAGCTTCGTGACCATCGACAGCCCGATCGGCGACAGGCACAGCTCGGCCATCGTGTGGATCAGGTAGAGGCCGGCCAGCCAGTACCAGGCGATGCGGTTGTCGGCGCCGATGAAGTTCTTGAGCGCGAACACGATCAGGGCGAAGCCCGCGGCCAGGCCGATCAGCGCGATGGCGAACTTGCGCGGGATCGACGGGTTCATGCTGAGCTTCTCGAGCTTCGGCCACAGCGCGGCGAAGACCGGGGCGAGCAGCAGGATGAAGACCGGGTTGGCCGACTGGAACAGGGTGAAGTGGAACGGTGCGTCGACGTGGTCCTGGGCAAGGAAGTTGAGCGAGGCGCCGGCCTGCTCGAACAGCGCCCAGAACAGGATGTTCGCGGTGAACAGGATGAACATCGCGATGTACTTCTGGCCCTGGACGCTGTTCTCGGAGAAACCGCTCCAGATCAGGTAGATCGCCAGCACCGCGAACAGGCCCAGCAGGATCATGCCGAGCAGGTCGCTCTTGCTGAGCAGGAAGTAGATCACCGGCACCATCGCGACCGCGCCGGCCAGGACGATGAAGAACGGCCCCCAGCCCTCGCGGCCGGCAGGCGGCTTGCCGATGTGGCCGAGCATGCCGGCCTTGAACTGGAACACCACCACGCCGAGGATCATGCCGATGCCGGCACCGAGGAAACCGTACTGGTAGCCGTACTGTGCGCCGATCCAGCTGCCGCAGATGATCGGCGCGAGGAACGCGCCGGCGTTGATGCCCATGTAGAAGATGGTGAAGCCCGAGTCGCGGCGGGCGTCGCCCGGCGCATAGAGCTTGCCGACCATGGTCGAGATGTTGGGCTTGAACAGGCCGTTGCCGGCCACGATCACCGCCAGGCCGATCAGGAACCAGTGCATCTCGGGCAGGATCAGCAGGAACAGGCCGACCGCCATCAGCAGGCCGCCGAGGATGATCGAGCGCTGGTAGCCGAGGTAGCGGTCCGCGATCATGCCGCCGATCACGCCGGTCGCGTAGACCAGCGAGGTGTAGCCGCCGTAGACCAGCGAGGCCTGGGTCTTCGCCTCGCCTTCGGGCAGGTGCGAGAAGAACTGGGCCGCTACGTACACCGCGAGCAGCGCGCGCATGCCGTAGTAGGCGAAGCGTTCCCAGAACTCGGCGCCGAACAGCATCCACAGCGGACGCGGATGGCCGAGGATCTCGCCGGGCGGCGGCGGAATGAAGTCGTGCTGGTTCTGGGCGGATCCGCTCATGCGGGTTCTCTCTCTGGATGGAAACGAAGTGAACCCGCGCTGTCTGCGGGGCCGGCGGAGGATGACCGACCGGCCACGGCGCGTCAAACCGCAGGCGTATTGCTGCGGCGCAACATGAACTTCCCGATCAGCCCCCCGTCGGGTAGGTGTAGGACGCCTGCACGCCCAGCGGCAATCCCAGCGCCCAGAACGCCATCAGCAGCAGGGTCCAGGTGACCAGCAGGGCCAGGGTGTAGGGCAGCATCATCGCCACCAGCGTGCCGATGCCGGTGCCCTTCACGTAGCGCTGGCAGAAGACGACGATCAGCGGGAAGTACGGCATCAGCGGCGTGATGATGTTCGTGGTCGAGTCGCCGACGCGGTAGGCCGCCTGGGTGAGGTCCGGCGACACGCCCAGTTGCATCAGCATGGGCACCATCACCGGACCGATCAGGCCCCACTTGGCCGAGGCCGAGCCGACGAACAGATTGACGAAGCCGGTGAGCAGGATGATGCCGCACAGGGTCACGCCCATCGGCAGGCCCAGGGCCTTGAGGCCTTGGGCGCCTTCCAGCGCGAGCAGCGCGCCGAGGTTGCTCTGGCCGAAGGCGTACACGAACTGGGCGCAGAAGAACGCCATCACGATGTAGTAGCCCATGCCGTTCATGGCCTTGCTCATGCCGGCGATGACGTCGCGATGGGTCTTCACCGAGCCGGCGACCATGCCGTACACCATGCCGGGCACGAGGAAGAAGATGAGGATCAGCGGCACGATCGACTGCATCAGCGGCGCCGCGGCGACGGCGAGCTTGCCGACCTCATCGGGCTTGGCGGTCGCCGGCGCGCGCCACGCCGAAGTTTCCGGCAGCGTGCTCAGCCACAGCAGCACGAGCATCCCGAACATCGAGGCCGCTGCCCAGGCGAGGCCGCGCTTCTCCTGCGTGGTCATGGCTTCCATCTGCTTGGGCAACTGTGCCGGGTCGCCGTCGATCGGGGTGCCGCGCAGGCGCGGCTCGATCACGCGATCGGTCAGGAACCAGCCCACCGCCATGATCAGCAGGGTCGAGGTGCAGGTGAAGTAGTAGTTGTTGAGCGGATTGACCGTGTGCGCCGGGTCGATCAGCTGCGCGGCCTGCTGGGTGAAGCCGGCGAGCATCGGGTCCAGGCTGGACGGGACGAAGAAGGTCGCGGAAAAGCCGCCGGACACGCCGGCGAAGGCCGCCGCGATGCCGGCCAGCGGATGCCGGCCCGCCGCATAGAAGATGACCGCGCCCAGCGGGATCACCAGCACGTAGCCCGCATCCACGGCCACGTGACTGAGCACGCCGACACCGATCAGCACCGGGGTCAGCAGCATCTTCGGGGTGACGCCGAGCATCGCGCGCAGGGCCGCGTTGATGAAACCCGTGTGCTCGGCGACGCCCAGGCCGAGCATGGCCACCAGCACCACGCCCAGCGGCGGGAAGTTGACGAAGGTCTTGACCATGTCCGACGCGAAGCCGGTGAGGCTGGCGCCGGCGAGCAGGTTCTTGATCTTGATCGGCTCGCCGCTGCGCGGGTCGATCGCCTCGAACTGGACGTTGGCCAGCAGCGCCGACAGCACCCAGACCAGCAGCATCAGCCCCAGAAACAGTACGGCCGGATCCGGCAGCTTGTTGCCCACCCGTTCGACACCGTCCAGGAAGCGGGTCAGGACGCCGCGTGACGCGGCAGGCTGGGTCGGTGTCGGCGCGGCTTGCGACATCGCGGGGTTACTCGATCGGTCGGGAGCCCCGAATCGTAGAGGGAGCCCGGGGCTTTTTCATCCGGCCCCGGGGTCTCGCGATGTGCCGGATCCGCTCTCTGCGTTCAGCGATCCGGGCCGATCGAGGTGCGCACGTCGAACAGTTCGGGGAAGAAGGTCAGGTCGAGCGCCTGCCTGAGGAAGCCGGCGCCGCTGGAACCGCCGGTGCCGCGCTTGAAGCCGATCACGCGCATCACCGTGCGCAGGTGGCGGAAGCGCCAGATCTGGAACTGGTTCTCCAGGTCGACCAGATCCTCGCACAGCGCGTATTCGCGCCAGTAGGTGCCAGTGTCCTCGTAGATGCGCTCGAACACCGGGACCAGCGCCGGGTCGTGCACGTGCGCCTTGGTCCAGTCGCGGTCCAGGTGGGCGGCCGGAACGGCATGGCCCCAGCGCGCGAGGTAGCGCAGGAATTCGTCGTAGAGGCTCGGCGCTTCCAGCACCGCGCGCAGCCCCGACTGGGCCTGCGGGTCGTAGTCGAACACCTTCAGCATCGCCGCGTTCTTGTTGCCCATCAGGAACTCGATGGTGCGGTACTGCAGCGACTGGAAGCCCGACGACGGCCCGAGCGTCTCGCGGAATTCCATGTATTCCGACGGCGTGAGCGTCTCCAGCACCGACCACATGCCGGTCAGCTGTTCCTGCACGCGCTTGCAGCGCGCGGTGACCTTGCCGAACTGCCAGACGCGGTCGTTGCGCAGGTGCTCCACCGCCGCCGTCAGCTCGTGGATCAGCAGCTTCATCCACAGCTCGGCGACCTGATGCTGGATGACGAACAGCATCTCGTCGTGCTGCGGGGGCGCGGACAGCGGGTGCTGGGCGGACAGCAGGCGGTCCAGATGCAGGTAGCCGCCGTAGGTGATGCGGCCGGCCAGGTCGGTGTGGATGCCCGATTCGAGCGGGCGCTCGTTGCGTTCGATGCTCATCCATACAGGATAGCGCAGCAGCGTATGGAAAACCGGACCCGGACCGTATACGCCCAGCCGCCATTCCCCCAGTCATCGGGCTGCAACGCACAGCGCGCAGGATTTCCGTCACAATCCGCGATCACCCCCGGACGGGGGCGAATGGTTCCCTGCCCGCGCCGTGCGCGCGGGCGTCGGGCGCCGGGCGACACCAGCGGGACCATGCGAGCAAGGACGGCCGCATCGGGGGACGGGCGCAGCGACGCCGGTCCGTGTGGGGAGCCCTGCCGGTCGGGACCGGAAGGGAGATGAGGGGAACGGACACGGGGTGCGTTTCCCGACCAACAAGCCAAGGGGACATCGAATGCTTCGTCACGTTGGCCGCGCTTCCGCGGCCGGTCTCATGCCAATGCCCGCACGCCTCGTGCTGGCGGCGCTCCTGCTGTGCGGCGCCAGCGCTCCTGCGCTCGCCCAGAACATCCAGCTCACCGGCGGCACGTATTCGCAGGACTTCGACACCCTGTCGAACGTCGCCGGCAGCACCACCAACACCACCCTGCCGACGGGCTGGCTGCTGACCGAAACCGGTGGCGGCGCGCGCGACAACGAGCAATACGCGGTCGACACCGGCAGCAGCAACACCGGCGATACCTTCAGCTACGGCAGCGCCGGCAGCACCGAGCGCGCGCTCGGCAGCCTGCGCAGCGGCACGTTGATCGCCACCTACGGTGCATGCTTCGCCAACGCGACCGGCAACACCCTGACCAGCTTCGATGTCACCTACACCGGTGAGCAGTGGCGCCTCGGCACCGCCGCGCGCACCGACCGCATCGACTTCCAGTACAGCCTCGATGCCACGTCACTGACGACCGGCACCTGGACCGACGTCGATACCCTCGACTTCACCACGCCCAACACCGCCACGGTCGGCGCGAAGGACGGCAACGCCGCCGCCAACCGCACCGCAATCAGCGCCAGCATCAGCAGCGTGGTCATCGCCAACGGCGCCTCGTTCTGCGTCCGCTGGAACGACAGCGATGCCACCAGCGCCGACGATGGTCTGGCGATCGACGATTTCTCGCTCACCGTCGGCGGCAGCCCCACGCCCGTGGTGTCGGTCAACGATGTCGCCGCGCTCGAGGGCAACAGCGGCACCACCGCGTTCTTCTTCGCCTTCGGCCTGAGCCAGCCGGCCGGCCCGGGCGGCGTCACCATCCAGTACGCCACCGCCGACGGCACCGCCACGGCGGGCAGCGACTACGTCGCCGCGAGCGGCACGCTGACGATTCCGGAAGGTTCGAACTCGGTCGCCTTCAACATCGAGGTCAACGGCGACACCACGACCGAGGCCGACGAGACCTTCTTCGTCAACATCCTCTCGGCGACCGGTGCGGTCGTCGCCGATGGCCAAGGCCAGGGCACGATCCAGAACGACGACGTCAGCGTCGTGCAGATCCACGACATCCAGGGCAGCGGCCTGACCTCGCCGCTCGTCGGCGCCGCGGTCGTGACCGAAGGCATCGTCACCGCGCAGAAGTTCAACAACGGCTTCTTCCTGCAGACCGACGACGCCAGCGTCGATGCCGATCCGAACTCCTCGCAGGGCATCTTCGTCTTCACCTCGACCGCGCCGCCGGCCACGGCTGCCGTGGGCAACCGCGTCCGCGTCAGCGGCACGGTCGCCGAGTTCACGCCCAGCACCAACCTCAACCAGCTGTCGATCACCCAGATCGCATCGGTGACCTCGATCCAGGTGCTGTCGACCGGCAACGCGCTGCCGGCGCCGGTGGAACTGACCACCGCCGACTTCAGCCCGACCTCGAACCCCGGCACCGCCGAGAAGTTCGAAGGCATGCGCGTCAGCGTGCCGCGCGCGTTCTCGGTGGCCGCCTCGGACGGCAACATCACCGAGTCCAGCGCCACGTCTTCGAGCACCGGCGTGTTCCACGTCACCCTGCCGGGCGTGTCTCGCCCGTTCCGCGAACCGGGCATCAGCGTCCTCGACGTGTTCCCGATCCCGGGCGGCAAGACCCCGCCGCGCTTCGACACCAACCCGGAACGCCTGATGGTGCGCAGCCGCGGCCAGGTCGGCGCGACCGCCGTCGCCATCGACGCCGGGACCGACGTCAACGGCATGGTCGGCGTGCTCGACTACTTCTCCGGTACCTGGGCGCTGCTGCCCGACGCCGGCACGGTCTCGGTCAGCGGTGGCAAGACGCCGACCGCCGTCGCCGACGCGCGCTACGAAGACGTCACCATCGGCGGCTTCAACCTGCTGCGCTTCTTCGATGAAGTGAACAACAGCAACGGCGCGCCGACGCTGCAGGCCGCCGCGCTCGACAAGCGCCTGACCAAGACCTCGCTGGCGATCTGCGACTACATGAAGGCGCCCGACATCCTGGGCGTGGTCGAAGTCGAGAACCTGCGCGTGCTGGGCCTGCTGGCCGACCGCATCAACAGCACCTGCGCGCGCGCGCCGCAGTACGTGCCCTACCTGGTGCAGGGCAACGACCAGGGCGGCATCAACGTCGGCTTCCTGGTCAGCACCCGCAGCCTGGGCGCGAACAGCCGCGTCGAAGTGCTGGAAGTGACGCAGTTCGGCAAGGACACGCTGTTCACCAATCCGGACAGCAGCACCTCGCTGCTGAACGACCGTCCGCCGCTGATGCTGCGCGCACGCGTCCACCAGGACAACGGCGCGAACTACCCGATCACCGTGTACGTCAACCACCTGCGCTCGCTCAACGGCGTCGACGACACCGGCCCGGGCAGCAGCGGCTGGGCCAGCGAAGGCCACCGCGTCCGCGCCAAGCGCGCGCAGCAGGCGCTGTACCTCGCCAACCTGGTGCATGCGCGCCAGCAGGCCAATCCGTCCGAGCACATCGTGCTGCTGGGCGACTTCAACGCGTTCGAGTTCAACGACGGCTACGTCGACGTGATGGGCATCGTGCGCGGCAACGAAGTGCCGGCCAACGAGGTCATCAACGACGTCGACAGCCCGATCACCACGCCGCTGATCGATGGTTCGGAGCTGATCGCCGATACCGCCGAGAAGTACTCGTACGTGTTCGAAGGCAATGCGCAGACGCTGGACCACGTGGTCGTCAACGAGGCGATGGTGATGAACGTGGCCGGCCTCTCGGTCGACCACGCGCGCATCAACGCCGACTTCGGCGTGCACAACTACGGCGTGGCCGGCAACGCGATCCGCGTGTCCGACCACGATCCGGTGCGCCTGACCATCGGCGTGGCCGACTTCCGCACCGCCGACCTGTCGCTGACCGCCTCCACGCCGTCCGCCAGCGTCGCCGCCGGCGCCTCGGTGCCGTTCACCATCACCGTCGACAACGCCGGCCCGAACAAGGCCTCGTTCCCCGCGGTGGCGCTGGTGTTCAACGCACTGGTGCCGGTGAGCGTCTCCGCACCGGCGGGCTGGACCTGCGCCGCGCCCGTGCAGGCCGGCGGCACGACCACGGTCACCTGCACCGCCGGTTCGCTGGACGAAACCGGCCAGGCCGTGTTCACCGCCACGGCCACCGCGCCGTCGCTGCCCGCCGCCAGCACGCTGGAGATGGCTGCATCGGTGCAGTCGCAGACCCGCGATCGCGCCAATGCCGACAACTCGGCCACGGTCAGCGTCTCCGTCGCGGCGGTCGCGCTGCCGTCCACCGATCTGCAGATGCGCATGATCGGCGGCCCCGCCGGCACGGTGCGCGGCGGTTCCTCGCTGGTGTTCTCGGCGATCGCGCGCAACGGCGGCACCAATGCCGCACCGGCGCCCGTCGCGACCTTCAGCGGCAACGTGCCGCTGGCGAGCGCCAGCGTCACCGCGCCCGCAGGCTGGAGCTGCACCAGCAACGGCACGACCGCCAGCTTCACGATCCAGTGCACCGCGTCCGGTGCGATGGCGCCCGGCGCGCGCGCGACCTTCGCGCTCTCGGTGCGTACGCCGGCCGTGGGCGTGCAGCCGACGCTGTCGGTGTCGAGCAACATCAACGCCAGCGGCATCACCGACACCGTGCCGGTGAACAACACCGCCAGCTACAGCGCCACGATCGTGCCCTGATCCGGCGCATCCGACGCGAAGTCGACCCCAGGGAGCGCGGCCACGGCCGCGCTCCCTTTTTTGTGCAGGACGCTTGCTGCACAGGCCACGCTGCAGCGCACCATACTGCTGCGCACGTCGTATACGTTTCGTTCATGCGCGCCTTGCCACGCGCGCTGTCAAGTGCATTCGTGCACCCCCGGCGTTGCGCAGTGCGCAAACGCCGTCATGCCGACAGCGGCTATCATGCGCGCTCGCCCCTCGGAACGACCGAACACGATGACCGTCGCCGCCCGATTCGAAATCGAATACCTGCAGTACCTCGGACCCGACGGCACGCTCGTCGCGGAACCGCCGGCGGCCTTCGCCGATCCGGCCACGCTGCTGCCGCTATTCAAGAAGATGCTGTTCGTGCGCACCTTCGACAGCAAGGCCATCGCCCTGCAGCGCACCGGCAAGCTCGGCACCTACGCCGCCTGCCTCGGCCACGAGGCCACGCACGTCGGCATCGGCGCATCGATGCGTCCCGAAGACGTGTTCGCGCCGAGCTATCGCGAATACGGCGCGCAGATGGTGCGCGGCGTGCGTCCGCGCGAGATCCTGCTCTACTGGGGCGGCGACGAGCGCGGCAACGATTTCGCCGAAGCGCCGAAGCACGACTACACCTGGTGCGTGCCGATCTCGACGCAGTGCCTGCACGCCGCCGGCGCCGCGCTCGCCTTCAAGCTGCGCAAGGAGCCGCGCGTCGCGGTCGCCTGCTGCGGCGACGGCGGCAGCTCGAAGACCGACACCTACGCCGCGATCAACTCTGCCGGCGCCTACGCCCTGCCCTTCGTGCAGTGCATCATCAACAACGGTTGGGCGATCTCGGTGCCGCGCGCCGCGCAGACCGGCGCGCCGACGCTGGCGCAGAAAGGCCTGGCCGGCGGCCTGCACTGCCTGCAGGTCGACGGCAACGACCTGATCGCCGTGCTCGAAGGGATGCGCCGCGCGCTCGATCGCGCCCGCAGCGGCGAAGGCGGCAGCGTGATCGAATTCATGACCTACCGCCTGCACGACCACACCACCGCCGACGACGCCCGCCGCTATCGCGGCGAAGAGGAAGTGAAGGCTGCGTGGACGCGCGACCCGATGACCCGCCTGCGCACCTATCTCACCAAGGCCGGCCTGTGGGATGAAGCGCAGGAGAACGCCTGGGCCGACGAGTGCGGCAAACGCGTCGACGTCGAGATCAACGCCTACCTGGAAACCCCCGTGCAGCCCGTGAGCGCGATGTTCGATTACCTCTACGCCGACATGCCGCCGGACGTGCGCGCGCAGCGCGACGAAGCCGTCGCCGCGGAGGGCCGCAAGCATGGCTGACATCGCCCCCATCACCCTCATCGAGGCGATCACCCAGGCGCTGGCCTACGAAATGCGCAAGGACGAGCGCGTGCTCGTGCTCGGCGAGGACGTCGGCGTCAACGGCGGCGTGTTCCGCGCCACCGCCGGCCTGCAGTCGATCTTCGGTTCCGAACGCGTGCTCGACACGCCGCTGGACGAGACCACCATCGCCGGCCTCACCGTCGGTCTCGCCGCGCAGGGCATGCGCCCCGTCGCCGAAGCGCAGTTCGACGGCTTCGTCTATCCGATGGTCGACCACATCATCTGCCACGCCGCACGCTTCCGGTACCGCACGCGTGGTCGCCTGACCTGCCCGATGGTGCTGCGCGTGCCGTGGGGCGGCGGCATCCGCGCGCCGGAACACCACAGCGAAGCCAACGAAGCGATCTTCACCAACGTGCCGGGTCTGCGCGTGGTGATGCCGTCCTCGCCCGCGCGCGCCTACGGCCTGCTGCTGGCCGCGATCCGCGACGAGGATCCGGTCATCTACATGGAACCGAAGCGCATCTATCGCCAATACAAGGAACTCGTGCCCGACGACGGCGAAGCGCTGCCTCTGGACGTGTGCTACGTGCTGCGCGACGGCACCGACGTGACCCTGGTGACCTGGGGCGCGCAGGTGAAGGAATGCCTGGAAGCCGCCGACGCGCTGGCGAAGGACGGCATCAGCGCCGAAGTCATCGACGTCGCCACGCTCAAGCCGCTGGACTTCGACACCATCGCCGAATCGGTGTGCAAGACCGGCCGCTGCGTGATCGTGCACGAAGCGCCGAAGACCGCGGGTTTCGGCGCCGAGATCGCCGCGCGCCTGGCATCCGATTCGATGTACGACCTCCTCGCCCCGGTCGAACGCGTCACCGGCTACGACACCCATATCCCGCTGTTCCGCCTCGAAATGAAGTACCTGCCCAGCGTCGAGAAGATCGTCGCCGCAGCGAAGCGGACGCTGGCGGCGGGCTGAGCCTTGCTCGCACCCGGCGCAAAGGCAAATCCCCCATCGCCTGCGCTGCAGGCGATCGCCCCCTTTTCCAAAGGGGGCTTGCCAAGCCATCCGCCTTTCGCCCCCTTTGCAAAAGGGGGCCGGCATCGCGCAGCGATGATGGGGGGATTTGCTCTCCGCGAGAAGGCACCGCAATGATGCGCGCCCGCGTCGTGACCGACTATCGCACCCAGTACGCGAACCCGATCGGGTTCGCGTCCGGCGAGATCGTGACGCTCGGCGAGCGCGACACCGAATGGCCCGCCTTCATCTGGACGATCACCGCCGACGGCAACGCCGGCTGGGCGCCGTTCGACTGGCTCAAGCCGCTCGGCGATGGCCGTGCCGAAGCGCTGCGCGACTATTCGGCACGGGAGCTGGATGCCGATCCGGGCGACGAGATCGCGCTGCTGCACGAACTCGGCGGCTGGTGGTGGGCGACGCATGACGATGGACATGCCGGATGGATTCCCGACACGCATTTCAGAACAATCGAAGAGAGAAACGCGCCATGAGCCAGACCAAGACCTTCCTTCTCCCCGACCTCGGCGAAGGCCTGCCGGACGCCACGATCGTCGAGTGGTTCGTGAAACCGGGCGACGTCATCAAGCTCGATGCGCCGCTGGTGTCGATGGAGACCGCCAAGGCCGTGGTCGAAGTGCCGTCGCCGGTCTCGGGCAAGGTGCTGAAGCTGGCCGGCGGCGCGGGCGACGTGATCGTCACCGGCACGGTGCTCGCCGAATTCGAGATCGATCCGTCGATGCCGCAGCGCGCGGAAGGCCAGGACACCGGGCATCACCATGGCGGCGGGCATGCCGCGCCGGCATCGCCCCCACCCCAGCCCTCCCCCGCCAGCGGGGGAGGGAGCGAAAAGCCCGCCGAAGCCAAGCGCGACGATGCCGGCACCGTGGTCGGCGCGATGCAGTCCTCCGACGCCGTGCACACCGAAGCCGCGCTCGCGGTCGGCGGCGTGAAGGCGATGCCGGCGGTGCGCGCGATGGCGCGCAAGCTCGGCGTCGACATCGCCCGCGTCCGCGCCACTGGCGCCGACGGGGTGGTGACCATGGACGACGTGAAGCGCGCCGCTGCCGACGGTTCGGCCAAGCCCGGTGCCTCCGCACCGGCACCGCGCGCGGCTGCGGCGCCTGTCGCTGCGCCGGCGGCCGCACCGGTCGCCGCCGCGCAGCGCACCCAGCTCTCCGCCACCGGCAAGCCGATGCGCACCCAGCCGCCGTCGGTGTCGGTCACCGGCCAGCCGGAACAGCTCAAGGGCGTGCGCCGCAACATGGCGCGCGTGATGGCCGATGCGCACAGCAAGGTCGTGCCGACCACGCTCAGCGACGACGCCGACATCCATGCCTGGGCGCAGGGCAACGACGTCACCGTGCGCCTGATCCGCGCGATCTGCGTCGCCGCGAAGACGGTGCCGGCGATGAACGCGTGGTTCGACGGCGAGAAGCTGGTGCGCACCCTGCACCCGCAGGTCGACATCGGCATCGCGGTCGACACCGAGGACGGCCTGTTCGTGCCCGCGCTGCGCAACGCCGACGTGCTCGACGCGCGCGGCGTGCGCGAAGGCATCAACCGCCTGCGCGCGCAGGTCGAGGATCGCAGCATCCCGGCCAGCGAACTCACCGGCTACACGATCTCCCTGTCGAACTTCGGCATGTTCGCCGGCCGCTACGCCACCCCGGTGGTCGTGCCGCCCTGCGTCGCCATCGTCGCCGCCGGTCGCGCCCGCCACCAGATCACGCCGGTGATCGGCGGCTTCGAATCGCACAAGGTCATCCCGCTGTCGGTCACCTTCGACCATCGCGCCTGCACCGGCGGCGAAGCCGCGCGCTTCCTGCGCGCGATGCTGGATGATCTGGCGTTGGGGAATTGAAGCGACCGTTCCATATCGAATTCGGTCGTGTCGACGGGCAGATGGTCGAAGTCCGTCTGTTCGTCGACAATCGTCAACTCAATACATTCGATACCATCGACTGGATTCCGCACCTGTCTTCACGTATTGCAGAAACCATCAGAAGACTGGAGCACACACTCAACTTCTGTGAAGGCGGAAGCACGTTCCTTGAGGACAGCGTCGAGTCCGCTCTTGACCGACTCGTATCACCTTCCACCGAAGAAGATGAAGACCTTCAATCGAAGTTGCTCATCTTCTACTGGGGGCCAATCACGGATGATGTCATGTGCTTTCTCATCCCGATCTGGGGCACGCTGTATCTGGCATGCCGCAGGCTTGACGATGGAAAAATGATCGCCACTCGAGTCCTCCCCATCGAACTGATCGACGAATTGCGGGAAGCACAATCCAGGCTGGCGCTTGCCTGTGCTCAAGCTGAGCAGAACAAAGCGGGGCAGGCTGGGAGCTGACTCCGCCAAACAGCCTTCCTGAAGGCGCGAGTCCCGAGACATGACCGCGGATCTTCGATCCGCTCTACAAGGGCGAAGCCACCGGCACGCCTTGATCAATACCTCGGCACCGCCGGATCGACTTCCAGGCTCCAGGCATCGATCCCGCCGACGACGTTGTAGACGTCGCTGAAGCCCTGCTGGGCGAAGTACATCGCGGCCTGGGCGCTGCGTCCGCCGTGGTGGCAGAGGAAGGCGAGCGGTGCGTCCTTGGGCTGGGCGAGCAGGCGTTCGAGGCCGCCGTCCTCCAGGCCTTGGAACGGGGCGGTCACCGCGGCGATGTCGCGTTCGGCGGGCGGGCGCACATCGACGAGGGTCACGCTGCCGTCGCGGGCACGGGCGTCGGCATCGGCGACGGACAGGTTGCGGAAGGCCATGGTCGACTCCGGTGGCAAGGGAAAAGGGGCGTGAGGCGAGGCGTGGCATCATGCCGCGATGACCGACCGCTCCGCCAGTCCGCCCGCCGCGCTCGACGACGCCATGCTCGACGGGATCCACCGCGTGCCGCGCCGGCCGCATGCCTGGCTGATGCTGCTGGTGCTGTCGCAGGTCATCGTGGCGCTGGTGTGGTGGCGCTGGGGCTGGAGCATCGGCCTGCCGGCGATGGTGGCGAGCCATGCGCCGTTCTGGTGGGGCACGCTCTGGCCGCATTCGCGCGTCTTCGGGCCGGTACTCAACCGCCTGCCGATCGACGACAGGCGCGTCTGGCTGACCATCGACGACGGCCCATCCGACGAGACCCGGCCGATCCTCGACGCGCTGGACGCGCATGCCGCGAAGGCGACCTTCTTCCTCGTCGGCGAACGCGCAGCGCAGCGTCCTGAACTGGTGCGCGAGATCCTGCGGCGCGGCCACCAGATCGGCAACCACAGCCATTCGCATCCCGCACGCTGGTTCTGGGCGCTGGGGCCGTCGCGCATGCGTCGCGAGATCGCCCTGACGCAGCGCATCCTGACCGACATCGCGGGCGGGCCGCCGCGCTGGTTCCGCGCCGTGGTCGGGATGAGCAATCCCTTCGTGCAGGCACCGCTGAAGGCACATGGCCTGGCGCGCGCGGCATGGAGCGCGCGCGGCTTCGATGGCGTCGCCGCCGATCCCGATGCCGTGGTATCTCGCATCGAACGCAGTCTTTCGCCCGGCGCGATCGTGCTGCTGCACGAAGGTGCCGCGCATGGCGGCAACGTCGAGACGATCCGCCGACTGCTGCAACGGCTGGATGCCCTGGGTTACCGTACGCTCCTGCCCTGAAGCGACAGACGACGCACGCTCCCCACACAGACACGGATCGGAGAACCCTCCCATGGACTGGGAATACAGGACACTCACGCTCGACGACGGCGGTTTTTCCGGAGACCTCGGCACCGAGGTCTCCAGCAGCATCCATCGCGAATCCCTCGAAGGCTGGGAATTCGTCGGCGCTTTTCCGCTGCGCATCAACGCCAGCAGCGGCCACGTGGTGCGCCTGGCCGTGGTCTATCGGCGCAGGCGCCCCGGCTGATGCGGCACCGTCGCCTCCCGGGCGGGAAGGCGACGGGCCATGGCGGCATCACCGCGTCTTGCGGATCTGCGCTTCCACGGCGGCGATCGCGGTCATGTTGACCACACGACGCGGGCTGGAGGCCGGCGTGAGCACGTGCGCCGGGCGGTTGAGGCCCATCAGGATCGGACCGATCGCCACGCCGTCGGTCATCACGCGCACCATGTTGTAGGTGATGTTGGCGGCATCGAGGTTCGGCATCACGAACAGGTTGGCGCGACCGCTGAGCGTGGTGTTCGGGAACATGCGCTTGCGCAGGCCATCATCCCAGGCGGTGTCGGCCATCATCTCGCCATCGATCTCCAGCTTCGGCGCGCGCGCACGGATGATCTCGTAGGCGCGACGCATCTTCGCCGCGCTCGGGTTGTCGTGGCTGCCGAAGTTCGAATGCGACAGCAGCGCGACCTTGGGCTCGATGCCGAACAGCTTGAGCCGGAAGCTGGCCATCAGCGTGGCTTCGGCGATCTGCTCGGCGGACGGATCCACCTGCACGTGGGTGTCGAGGAAGAACCACACGCCCTGGCTGTTGATCACGCCGGTCATCGCGGCGGTGCCGGTGACGCCCTTGTCGAAGTTGAAGACGCTGCGCAGGTAGCCGAGCTTCTTGTGGAAGCGACCGACCAGGCCGCAGATCATCGCATCCGCTTCGCCGCGCTCGACCATGATCGCGGCGATCAGCGAGGAACGCGAACGCAGCAGGTTCTTCGCCGCAGCGGGGGTCACGCCGCGACGCTCGGTCAGCGCGTGGTAGTGCTGCCAGTAATCGTTGAAGCGCGGATCGTCGTGGATGTTGGTCAGTTCGAAATCGACGCCGGCCTTCATGCGCAGGCCGAGGCGCTGGATACGCGTCTCGATCACGTCCGGGCGGCCGATCAGGATCGGCCGCGCCAGGCCTTCGTCGATGACGGTCTGCACCGCCTGCAGCACGGTTTCTTCCTCGCCCTCGGCGTAGACCACGCGCTTCTGCTCGCTGCGCGCGCGGTCGTAGATCGGCTTCATCAGCAGGCCGGTGCGGTAGATGAACTGGCCGAGCTTCTCGCGGTAGGCGTCCATCGACGCCAGCGGGCGCTGGGCGATGCCCGAGTCCATCGCCGCCTGCGCGACCGCAGGCGCGAGCACGGTGAGCAGGCGCGGATCGAACGGGCGCGGGATGATGTAGTTCGCACCGAACTTCGGCACTTCGCCGCCGTAGGCGCTGCCCAGGTCGGAGGCTTCCATGCGCGCGAGCTTGGCGATCGCGCGCACGCAGGCGAGCTTCATCGCCTCGTTGATCTCGGTGGCGCCGACGTCGAGCGCACCGCGGAAAATGTAGGGGAAGCACAGCGCGTTGTTGACCTGGTTCGGATAGTCCGAACGACCCGTGGCGATGATGCAGTCCGGGCGCACCTTCTTCGCGTCTTCCGGCAGGATTTCCGGATTCGGATTGGCCAGCGCGAGGATGATCGGACGCTCGGCCATGGTCGCGACCATCTCCGGCTTGAGCACGCCGCCGGCGGACAGGCCGAGGAACACGTCGGCGCCGGCGACGATGTCGGCCAGCGTGCGCTTGTCGGTGTCGCGCGCGTAGCGCGCCTTGTCCGGATCCATGTTCGGACGGCCGGTGTACAGCACGCCGTCGCGGTCCACCGCGAGGATGTGCTCCGGCTTCATGCCCAGCGCGACCAGCATGTCGAGGCAGGCGATGCCGGCGGCACCGGCGCCGGAAGTGGCGAGCTTCACGTCCTCGATCTTCTTGCCGACGATCTCCAGCGCGTTGAGCACCGCCGAACCGACGATGATCGCGGTGCCGTGCTGGTCGTCGTGGAAGACCGGAATCTTCATCCGCTCGCGCAGCTTGCGCTCGACGATGAAGCACTCCGGCGCCTTGATGTCTTCGAGGTTGATGCCGCCGAAGGTCGGCTCCATCGAGGCGATGATGTCGACCAGCTTGTCCGGGTCGCGCTCGTCCAGCTCGATGTCGAACACGTCGATGCCGGCGAACTTCTGGAACAGCACGCCCTTGCCCTCCATCACCGGCTTGCCGGCCAGCGGGCCGATGTCGCCCAGGCCGAGCACGGCGGTGCCATTGGTGATCACGGCGACCAGGTTGCCGCGCGCGGTCATCTGGCTGGCGGCGTTGGGGTCTTCGACGATCGCCTCGCAGGCGTAGGCCACGCCGGGCGAGTACGCGAGGGCGAGATCGCGCTGGGTGACGAGAGGCTTGGTCGGGGCGACCTTGATCTTGCCGGGGGGATCCTGACGGTGATAGTCGAGGGCGGACTGCTTCAGATCGTTGGCGTTGTCGGACATTCGAGGTCTGGGGGGCCGTGCGCCGGCCGTGCACGTTGGGCCCCCGATTCTAGCCCCAAAGCCAGACCGGAACCGTGCGGTGACGGATGGTGCCGACCGCGCGATTGGCGTCGCCGGCACCGCTTCCCCCAGAATCGTCGCTTCGCCCGCCTGCCATGCCCATGACGACGCCCATCGCACCGGTCAGCGCCTCCGTCTCCGCTCGCTTCGCATGGCTGGTGCTGGTCGCCGCCGTGCTCGCGCAATCCCCGCTGATCTTCAATCCGGGCTATTTCAGCCACGACGAACTGCAGTGGGCGGCCACCGCCAACGCCACCCCGGGACTGCCGCCGCCGTGGTTCTCCTGGGCGGCCATCGATGCCTACCAGTACCGTCCACTGACGTTCAATCTCTGGCTGTGGCTCTCGCGCCACCTGTTCGAGGTTCCGTACGCGTTCCATGCGGTCTGCGTGGCCTGGGGCAGCGTCAACGCGGCGCTGCTGTGCGTGCTGGGACAGCGCCTCGGCGTGCCGGCGCGACAGGCGGCCGCAGCCTCGCTGGTCTTCGCGCTCGGTCCCTATGCCGCCCTGACCCATGGCTGGGTGGGCACGCTGGGCGATCTCATCTGGCTGAGCGCAGCGCTGGGCGCGGGCCTGCTGGGCACCAGTCGACTGCCGCTGGCCCTCGTCGCGGCCGGCGCCGCGATCGCGACCGCAGCAGGACTTGCCGGCAAGGAAGCGGCCTTGGCCATCCCCGGCATGCTGGCGGTGGCGTGGTGGTTCGATCGACGCCCAGGATGGGCGATGGCGATGCTGGGCGCCGCCGCGACCGCAGCGCTGTACCTGGTGCTGCGCTTCGACGCGCTGATGCAACCCGCGCCGCAGGGTGCGCAATACGCGCTCAGCATCGCCCACGCGCCGCTGCGCTGGCTGGAATACCCGCTGTTCGCGCCGCTGCTCCACGTGCCGGAAAGCTTCGCGACCTTCACCCAGAGCGGGCGCGGGCCGCTGGCGATCTCCGCATTGCTGTGGCTGGCCGCCCTGGCCGCATTGTTCCGGGCCGAGCGCAGGCTGTTCGCGCTCGCGCTGCTCGGCGGCACCGCCAGCCTGCTGCCGGTGCTGCCGCTCGGCGCCAGCTTCAATCACTACGGCTATGCCTGGTCGGCATGGATGGCGCTGTGCTTCGGCGCCGCCTGGCCGAGGCTGTCCGCGCGCTGGCGGCTGGCGATCGCGCTGCTGGCCGTGCTCACGGTGGCGCACGGCGCGATGGTGATGCGCCTGGCGCATCGCGTCGGCACGATCCAGGCGACGTTCTCGCCGGCACTGGCGGAAGCGCTGTCGACCCGCCCGGCGGATGCACCACCGCTGCGCCTGCGTCCCGCGGAGCCGGACACGCGCTGGATCTTCCAGCGTCTGACCCACGAGATCCCGCATTACCGTGGCGTGGCGATCGGCGACCGCGTGCAGCTGGTCGGCGATGACGCGCCTGCGGACCGCGTGATCCAGCCGGATGGCCGTCTGGGGCCGGCGCCCCTGTAGAGCGGAGCTTGCTCCGCTCGCTTTTCCCGGGAAAGCATCAGCGGAGCAAGCTCCGCTCTACAACAGCAGGATCTTCCAGCGCCTGACGCACCAGATTCCGCACTATCGCGGCGTGCTGATCGGCGACCGCGTGCAGCTGGTCGGAGACGATGCGCCCGCGGATCGCGTGATCCAGCCGGATGGCCGTCTGGTGCCAGCCCCCCTGTAGAGCGGAGCTTGCTCCGCTCGCTTTTCCCGGGAAAGCATCAGCGGAGCAAGCTCCGCTCTACAACAACAGGGTTGCCATCAGACGCCCAGACCCAGCACCAGGTCGTCGGCCTCGACGCGGTCCAGGCGGATCTTGTTGGCGAACAGCGAGAACGCGAGCATCCCGGCCAGGCCGTTCGCGCGCTGCATCCACGGCGGCAGGTAGTGCGGCTGCGCGATCGCGCCGCTGTCGAACATCGGCTGCAGCGCGAACACGTCCTCCAGCGCGAGCTTGCCGGCGAACAGCTGCCGCGCCACCGACAGCTTGCGGTGGCGCAGGCACCAGCGGAAGAAGGTGTGCACGCTGAGCAGGCCGTGCAGGTACACCGTGTCCTTGGTGAAGGCCGCGCCGCCGCCCAGCGGGGCGCCGCGGAACACGCGCTGCGCCGAGGCGAAGCTGTCCTCGGGGCTCTGCCCGGCGTCGAGGAAGAAGCGGAACACCTGCACGAAGTCCGCGCCGCCGATGGCCATGTCGATGGCGACGATGCGCAGGCTGATGCGCTTCATGCGCTCGATGTCCATCGAACCCGAGATCAGTTCGGCGAAGGTCGCCAGCCCTTCCTGCGTCGCGGTGGTGCGCGGCGCGCTGCGCGCCATCGACTGCAGGTGCGGCTGCTCGCGGCCGTTGATGCCGGTGAGCGTGTGCACGAAGGCCTCGTGCACCAGCAGCTGGTGGCGGTCGTATTCGCTGAAGCCGGTATTGGTGCGCACGCGGATGCGGGTCGGGCTGGCGGCGGCCTTGGCGATCAGCGCCGGATCCAGCTCGACCTTGACCTTGTGATCGGTGAAGAAGGCATCGACGGCCGCCTGCAGTTCGTCGCGCACGGTTTCGGCGGCGATCACCGCATCGGGCTCGATGACACGCAGCTCCTGGTCCATGTCGTCGGCCAGGGTCACGAAGTGCTGCGCGGCTTCGAGGTTGGTCGGGCCGTCGCCGGGCAGCAGTTCGACCGGCCGGCCGTACAGCCGCGTCGAGTACGCGGTGATCCGGAAACTGCCGGCGGCATCAAGCAGGCGCGTGGCGATGCGCCAGCTGTCCGCGGTCTGGATCAGGTAGCGACCCAGCGGATGGTCCGGGTCCGCGGCCTTCGTCACCGCATCCAGTTCGGCTCGGATGTGGGTGTGGTCGTGCTTCGGGTACGCGATCGTCGGCAGGTGGATGCGGCCGATCTTCCACGCGCCGAGGAAGGTCTCCTGCGCGCTCGCCGGCCAGCTGAGCGTGTCGAGCAGGCGGATGCCGCGCACCGCCGAGGCCAGGCGCGCATCGAGCGCGGCGTGTCGGGCGATGTCGCGGGGCACGCTCATCGCGCGTTTGCCCCTGTCATCCCGGGCGCAGCGAGGGACCTGTTTTTGTTCGTTCCGCATGCCATGGGAAAAGCAGGTCCCTCGCTGCGCCGGGGATGACACGGAAACGATGGCACGCGCTCAACGCTTCCCATACTTGTCGTCCAGCCGCTTGTTCAGCGCCTTGTTCTGCACGCGGGCGTCGGACTTCTGCGCCAGCCGCGTCGCCAGCACGTTCGCGGCGCCGGCGACCTCGTCGCGCAGTTTCAGGTAATTCGCGAAACGGGCGCGGTCCAGCGTGCCGGCGTCGATCGCGGCGCGAATCGCGCAGCCCGGCTCCTTCGCATGCCGGCAGTCGCGGAACCTGCAGTCGCCGGCCAGGGCTTCGATGTCGGCGAATCCGCCGTCGGCCAGGTCTTCCTCGCCGGTCGGCTTCAGCTCGCGCATGCCGGGCGTGTCGATCAGGCAGGCGCCCGAGGGCAGCGGGATCAGCGTGCGGTAGGTGGTGGTGTGCCGGCCGCGCGCATCGCTCTCGCGCACCTCGCCGGTCTTCATCTTCTCGATGCCGAGCAGGGTGTTGGTCAGCGTGGACTTGCCCGCGCCCGACGAGCCCACCAGCACCGCCGTGCGCCCCGGGCCCAGCCACGGATCCAGCGCGGCAACGCTGTCCCGGTCGCGGGCGTTCACGGCAACGGCGACGATGCCCTGCGCCGCCAGTTCGGCCAGCGCGGCCAGGGAGGCCTCGGCGTCGCTGCCCGCCTTGTCGGCCTTGGTCAGCACCACCACCGGCTCGGCGCCGCCACCGCGCACCAGCAGCAGGTAGCGCTCGATCCGGCGCGGGTTGAAGTCGGCGTCCAGGCCGCAGACCACGAACACCGTGTCGATGTTCGCGGCGATCATCTGCTGCTGGTAGTGCTCGCCGGCGGCGGCGCGCTTGATCGTGCTCCGCCGTGGCAGCAGGGCCGCGATCTGCGGGCGCGGGGTCCCGCTTTCGCGAGGCTCGCCGCGGATCAGCACCCAGTCGCCGACCGCGGCGCGGTCCTGGGCCGGGAAGCGGCGGCGCATCCACTCCGGCGGCGATTCCACCGCCAGGGCCTGGCCGGCGGCCTCGGCGACCACATAGCCGGTGCGGTGCTGCTCGATCACCCGCGCCGGGCGGGCGTCGGGGTGGGCCGCGACCAGGCCGGACCACGCAGGATCGTCGATCTCGCCGGCCGACGTACCGGGCCAGGGCCAGCCGATCGCCGCCAGTACGGCGACGGACGGAGCGGAGGGAACGGAACTCAAGCGGATCGGGCGATGGCGTGCATGCGGCGATTCTAGCCGGCTATCCAGACCGCGTCCCGGCACGGCAGGCCGATTTCCGCTAGGCTGGCGGCTCTTTTTTCCCACCCCAACCCCTGTCGCCGCGATGTCCTCCTCCAGCCCGAAACCCGCCCTCAAGACCCGTGAACGCCTGTCCGAAGTCCGCTACGAGATCCGCGGAGAACTGGCCCGGCGAGCTCGCGAACTGGAAGGCCAGGGCCGGACGCTGATCAAGCTCAACATCGGCAACCCGGGCGCATTCGGGTTCCGCGCGCCGGAACACCTGCAGCGCGCCATCGCCGACCACATCGCCGACACCGATCCCTACACCCACCAGCAGGGCCTGCCGGTCGCGCGCGAAGCCATCGCCGCGTTCCACAAGCAGCGCGGCACGCCGAATGCCTCGCCCGAGCGCGTGTTCGTCGGCAACGGCGTCAGCGAACTGATCGACCTGTCGCTGCGCGCGCTGCTCAACCCCGGCGACGAAGTGCTGCTGCCCTCGCCCGACTACCCGCTGTGGTCGGCCGCGACCATCCTCAACGACGGCCGCCCGGTCTACTACCGCTGCAAGGCCGAAAATGGCTTCCTGCCGGATCCGGACGAGATCGCGCAGCTGGTGTCCTCGCGCACCCGCGCGATCGTGCTGATCAACCCGAACAACCCGACCGGCGCGAACTACAGCCGCGAGATCCTCGAACGCATCGTCGCCATCGCCGCGAAGCACCACCTGCTGCTGATGGCCGACGAGATCTACGACCACATCCTCTACGACGAAGCGCAGTTCCAGCCGCTCGCGCCGCTGGCCGGCGACCTGCCCTGCCTGTCGTTCGGCGGCCTGTCGAAGGTGCATCGCGCCTGCGGCTGGCGCGTGGGCTGGGCCGTGCTCAGCGGCGACCCGCTGCGCAGCGGCGACCTGCACCACGCGATGGACCTGCTCGGCGCGCTGCGCCTGTGCGCCAACGTGCCCGGCCAGTTCGCGATCGAAGCCGCGCTGCACGGCGACGACACCATCAGCGCGCTCACCGCGCCCGGCGGACGCCTGTACGAAACCCGCCGCGCGCTCATCGAATGCTGCGAAGCCAGCGAGCACCTGTCGCTGGTCGCCCCGGCCGGCGCGCTGTACGGCTTCCCGGCTGTCGTCGGCGATGCCGCGAAGGGCTTCGACGACCATGCCTTCGCGCTGGAGATGCTGGAAAGCGAGGACGTGCTGATCGTCCCCGGCTCCAGCTTCAACGTGCCCGAGCGCAACCACTTCCGCGTCACCCTGCTGCCCGAGGCGCACATGCTGCGCGAAGTGTTCGCGCGCATCGACCGCGTGCTGGGCCGCCGTGCCGAACGCAGCCGCGCCCAGAAGATCGCGGTGGCCTGAACCTGATGACCCCGGCGACCATCGTCCCCGCCATCGTCGCCATCACGACCGCAGCGAATGCTGCAATCCAGGGCGGTGCGGGCGAAGCCACGCAGCGCGGCAGCGCCTACCTCGCGCTCGGCGACAGCTACACCATCGGCGAGGGCGTCGACGAGGCCGACCGCTGGCCGATGCAGCTCGCGCGACGCCTGCGCGAGGCCGGCATCGTCCTCGACGACCCGCGCATCATCGCCACCACCGGCTGGACCACCGACGAGCTGTCCGCCGCGCTCGACGCCGTCGAGCCGCTGGGCAGCGACTGGGCGCTGGTCAGCCTGCTGATCGGCGTGAACAACCAGTATCGCGGCCGCCCCGTCGACGACTACGTGCCCGAATTCGCCGCCCTGCTCGACCGCGCGATCGCGTATGCCCGTGGCGAGGCGGGACGCGTGCTCGTGTTGAGCATCCCCGACTGGGGCGTCACGCCGTTCGCGCTGGCCGGCAGCTTCGATCCCGAGGTCATCGCCGAGGCGCTGGACGCCTACAACGCCGCCGCCGCGCAGGTCTGCGCCGAACGCGGCGTCGCCTTCGTCGACATCACCCCGGTCAGCCGCGAACGCGGCGCCGAGCCGGAGATGCTGGTCGAAGACGCCCTGCATCCCTCCGCTGCGATGTACGCCGAGTGGACCGCACGCGCCCTCCCGGTCGCACGACGCCTGCTGTCCGAGCCCCGAACCGACACTCGCACGGAAGCCCGCAACGAATGACCGACGCCGCAGTCCCGGGCCGCCCGCTGTCCGCCAACCACGCCAGGGCTATCGCCCGCGCCTTCCTGCCGGCCATGCCGCTCGGCAACCGCTACGACTACTACTACGTCGGCGCCAAGCTGCGCAGCGACCCGCTCTATCCCGGCGTGCTCGACGCCCTGCGCGGCAGCAGCGCGCCGGTGCTCGACCTCGGCTGCGGCCTCGGCCTGCTCGCGCACACGCTGCGCCAGGACGGCCAGTCGCAGGTCTATCGCGGCGTCGACAACGACCGCGCCAAGATCGAACGCGCCACCCGCGTCGCCGGCAAGGCCGACCTGCGCGACGCCACGTTCGAGATCGTCGACCTGGCGAACACGCTGCCCGCGCACACCGGCTCCGTCGCCATCCTCGACGTGCTGCAGTACCTCGACGCCGACGCCCAGCGCGGCCTGCTCCACGCCGTCGCGCGCATGCTCGACGGCGACGCCCGCCTGGTGATGCGCGCCGCCCTCGACGGCGGCGACCGCCGCTCGCGCACCACCCGCATCACCGACCGCCTCGCCAACATGATCGGCTGGATGGGCTCGCGCCCGCGCCACTACCCCACCCGCGACGGCCTCGAAGCCATCCTCGCCGAAGCCGGCCTGCGCACCGAGTTCCGCCCGCTCTACGGCAACACCCCGTTCAACCACTGGCTGATCGTCGCGCAGCGCTGACGACCCCACGGAGCCGCCCTTGTAGAGCGGAGCTTGCTCCGCTCAAGCCATCCGCCATCGATCGACTGCCCGGAGAGCACGCATCGATGCGCCTCCCCGGAGAGGGAGAGCGGAGCAAGCTCCGCTCTACAAGAGCGCTGCCAGCCCGCATCCCGCATGTCGCTCCACCTGTCCCGCGACATCCCCCGCCGTATGGAATCGTTTTCGGCCGACAAGGCACGCTGCGCATGCCCGCAGGCCATCAGAGGCCCGCGGATCGCCTGTTAGAATCTCTGCTCCAATTTCGTATACCCCCCAACGATCGCGGCCAGGTGGCCGCAGCGGAGCCCACGGCATGAGCTGGTTGAACGAACTGCTGCAGAACGACCCCGACCCCACCGAGACCCGCGAATGGGTCGAGTCGCTCAAGGCGGTCATCGACGCCGACGGCCCCGAACGCGCGCACCAGCTGCTCACCGGCATGGTCGAACTGACCCGCCGCGCCGGCGCCCACCTGCCCTTCGCGCCCACCACCGAATACATCAACACCATCCCGGCGCACCTGGAACCCCGCATGCCGGGCGACCAGCACATGGAATGGCGGATCCGCTCGATCATCCGCTGGAACGCCATGGCCATGGTGGTCCGCGCCAACCGCAAGCCCGGCGACCTCGGCGGCCACATCGCCTCGTTCGCCTCGTCGGCCACGCTCTACGACGTCGGCTTCAACCACTTCTGGCGCGGCCCCGAGGGCGACCATCCCGGCGACCTGATCGCCGTGCAGGGCCACAGCTCCCCGGGCATCTACGCCCGCGCCTTCCTCGAAGGCCGCCTCACCGAATCGCAGATCGACCACTTCCGCATGGAAGTCGACGGCAAGGGCGTCAGCTCCTACCCGCACCCCTGGCTGATGCCCGACTTCTGGCAGCTGCCCACGGTGTCGATGGGCCTGGGCCCGATCAGCGCCATCTACCAGGCGCGCAACTGGAAGTACCTCGAAGCCCGCGGCCTCATCCCGAAGTCCGACCGCAAGGTCTGGTGCTTCATGGGCGACGGCGAGTGCGACGAACCCGAAAGCCTCGGCGCCATCTCGGTCGCTGGCCGCGAAGGCCTCGACAACCTGGTCTTCGTCATCAACTGCAACCTGCAGCGCCTCGACGGTCCGGTGCGCGGCAACGGCAAGATCATCCAGGAACTGGAAGGCAGCTTCCGTGGCGCCGGCTGGAACGTGGTCAAGACCGTCTGGGGCAGCTACTGGGATCCGCTGCTGGCCAAGGACAGCACCGGCCAGCTCAAGCGCCTGATGATGGAAACCGTCGACGGCGAATACCAGAACTGCAAGGCCTTCGGCGGCGCGTACACGCGCGAGCATTTCTTCGGCAAGTACCCCGAGACCGCCGCGCTGGTCGCCAACCTCAGCGACGACGACATCTGGCGCCTCAACCGTGGCGGCCACGACCCGCACAAGGTCTACGCCGCCTACGACAACGCCCGCCAGACCAAGGGCATGCCCACCGTCATCCTCGCCAAGACGGTGAAGGGCTACGGCATGGGCGCCTCGGGCGAATCGCTCAACCCCACGCACCAGACCAAGAAGCTCGACGACGAGGCCGTGCGCGCCTTCCGCGACCGCTTCAAGATCCCGGTCAGCGACGAGCAGCTCAAGGACGGCGCCGTGCCGTTCTACCACCCCGGCCCGAACTCGCCGGAAGTGGAATACATGATCGAACGCCGCCGTGCGCTCGGCGGCTTCCTGCCGCAGCGCCGCCGCAAGGCCAGCCAGAACCTCGAAGCGCCGAAGCTCGAAGTGTTCGACCGCCTGCTCAAGAGCAGCGGCGACCGCGAAATCAGCACCACCATGGCCTTCGTGCAGGCGCTGAACGTGATCCTGCGCGACAAGCAGGTCGGCCCGCGCTGCGTGCCCATCGTCGCCGACGAAGCCCGCACCTTCGGCATGGAAGGCCTGTTCCGCCAGATCGGCATCTACGCCCCGCACGGCCAGAAGTACAAGCCGGTCGACCGCGACCAGCTCATGTACTACCGCGAGGACGCCGCCGGCCAGGTGCTGGAGGAAGGCATCACCGAGGCCGGCGCCTTCGCCTCGTGGATGGCCGCCGCCACCAGCTACAGCACCAACGACGTGCAGATGCTGCCGTTCTACATCTACTACTCGATGTTCGGCTTCCAGCGCATCGGCGACAGCGCCTGGCAGGCCGCCGACATGCGCGCGCGCGGCTTCCTGCTCGGCGCCACCGCCGGCCGCACCACGCTCAACGGCGAAGGCCTGCAGCACGAAGACGGCCACTCGCACCTGCTCGCCGGCGCCATCCCCAACTGCCGCGCCTACGACCCCACCTTCGGCTTCGAAGTCGCGGTCATCCTGCAGTACGGCATGCAGCGCATGCTCGCCGAGCAGCAGGACGAGTACTACTACATCACCCTGATGAACGAGAACTACGCCCACCCGGACATGCCGGAAGGCGCAGCCGACGGCATCATCAAGGGCATGTACCTGCTCAAGGACGCCGGCAAGCCGAAGAAGGGCGAACTGCGCGTGCAGCTGCTCGGCAGCGGCACCATCCTCCGCGAAGCCATCGCCGCCGCCGAACTGCTCGACAAGGACTTCGGCGTCACCAGCGACATCTGGTCCTGCCCCAGCTTCACCGAACTGCGCCGCGACGGCTACGACGCCGAACGCTGGAACCGCCTCAACCCCGAGGCCAAGACCCCGCGCAAGGCCTACGTCACCGAACTGCTCGAAGGCCGCCAGGGCCCCGCCATCGCCGCCACCGACTACGTCCGCGGCTTCGCCGACCAGATCCGCGCCTTCGTCCCGATGCGCTACACCGTCCTCGGCACCGACGGCTTCGGCCGCTCCGACACCCGCGCCAACCTCCGCCGCCACTTCGAAGTCGACCGCTATTACATCGCCCACGCCGCGATCGACGCGCTGGCGAAGGAAGGCAAGATGACCGCGAAGGATGCGACCCGCGCGATCAAGCTGTACAGGATCGACGTGGACCGGGGGAATCCGGTGGGGGTTTGAGATCAGAACCATGAAAAAGGGTGCCTCACGGCACCCTTTTTCATAGGATGTCACATGACATGGAGCAGATTGATTGTTACAGGGGATATATCAATGTCATTCTCATGGATATTCAAGCAAGCGAAACCCGGCGACCGCGCACGAGAGTCACAGGTCGAAAAATTCTTCAGCTCGGATGCTGTCGAAGACATTGCGAATGCAATAGTCAGGGAAGGCATCCAGAATTCCCTTGACGCGGCACCTGAAGATGTCACTGTAAAGGTGCGCATTAAGATTGGCTCTTGGCCTGCAGATATATCGCGCGCTCAATTGCTGTTATTTGAAAAAGGCTTTCGAGAACATTACACCGCGAAAGGCGTTGCATCAAAACTAAAGAAACCACCTGTAGACGGGGAGAGATTTCGATTCTTAACGTTTGAAGACTTCGGAACACATGGCCTTAGAGGTGACCCCGCTGCGTGGTGGCCTGACGAGAACGGAGAGTCCGAACCGTTCTTCAACTACTTCCGAGCGGAAGGAATTTCAGGAAAAACAGACGGGGCGCGAGGAAGACACGGCGTAGGTCGACTCGTGTTTATGTTTGCCAGTCGCACTAGATCCATGTTCGGGCTAACACGCAGAACCGCAGAAAATGGGGGTTCCGAAGAACTTCTCATGGGCACCACTGTTCTGAAAAATCATAGAATCGATGACACCCCATACCTACCAGATGGGTGGTTTGGAATTGCAGACAACAAAGTAGATGGACTCACTCTGCCCATCCAAGATGCCGAATTCATCAATAAATTCAAAAAAGCCTTCTGTCTATCCCGCTCAGGTGAGAATGGGCTTTCAGTAAGCGTGCCATGGCTGCATGACGATGTAACAACAGCAGCAATTCTTCGGTCTGTTATAACAGGCTACTACCATCCAATCTTGTCTGGAAAGCTAAAAGTCGAAGTTGTGGACGACGACGATTATGCCAAGTCCATCGAATCAGAATCGATCGAATCGATTATCGAAAATGGTGACACGAGCCTTCGACATATCAGCCCAATGATCGCTCTTGCGAAGAGAAGCCTTGAAAATCCCAATCTTCTACAATTGAAAGAACACCCTGCAGGCGAAGTCCCTAAATGGGGGAACGCAGTAGCTGATGAAGAAACACTCGACCAAATACATGAACTTCTTGAGAGCGGCGAGGTTGCATCAATCAGGGTGCCCATTTATATCAAACAAAAAGAGAAATCTCCGGAGATTTCATTCTTTGACATCCACATGACTCGCGATCCAAACGCAAGTGAAAGCAAGATTGATTTTATTCGGGAAGGAATCATTATTAGCGATGTAAGACCCCGCAGAACCTCTGGCATACGCGCACTGGTGGTCGTGGAAGAAGGCCCTTTGGCTACCTTTCTTGGGGACTCTGAGAATCCTTCCCACACGCAATGGCAAAAAGACATGGTTAAGGACAAGTATGTTTATGCACCGGGGAGAATCGAGTTTGTCACACAAAGTGTCCCACAGATAGTCGCACTAATTGGCCAAAAACATCGAAAACCGGATACATCACTTTTAATTGATCTTTTCTCCATTCCAGCAAATTCTGGCCACCCCAAGCCGAAGGTCGAGTCGAAGCAAGATACTGGAAATACCACGGGCGGCGATAATCCTGATATCAAGAAAAAAAGGAAGCGGTACACCATTGAAAAGAGAAAAAACGGCTTTGCCATCAAAGGCAGCGAAGCCGCAGACTTCAAACCATTCAGCTTTGTTGCAAAATCAGCATATGCGGTTCGCCGAGGAAATGCTTTTTCTAAGTATGACGAAGCAGACTTCTCCTTCAAAAGCGAAGATATTCAGATTGCTTACAGCAATTGCGAACTCAAAAGCATTGGCGCCAACTGGGTCATAGCCCACGCCAAACAACCTGACTTCGAACTCTGCGTTACGGGATTCGACTCTTCCCACCGCGATGTTATCGTGGAAGTCAAGGAGATTGTCGCCGCATCAAACGAGGAGGCCGACGATGCTGCGTGAATTCAATTACACAGGCCGGCGCAAAATTCTGCGCGAACATATAAACATTCATGTCAAGCAAGATGAAAGCGGAAACATATCTTTTTCCGCGAAGCTAGATCTTACCGAATATGAATTTGAGAAAATTACGCCAGAACCGCGTGTTTTTGTTGAAGCCTACAGAGGTGCAACTGCAACATGGAAAAGATTCTCTTTTGGCGGCGTCCGCTCAATTGCCCCACCGGACGATCTATTCCTGAACGAATTTCGCGTACCGGAGGGAATACTTTTTCGAGTTCGAGTTACGTCTTTTGAACCCGGATCTCCAGGCAAGCTGTTAGCCGAAGCTGATGCATTGCGGGCACGATCATTAGGTGATACAGACGGCTTTGTCGAGCCACTCATTCAACACATGGCGACAGATGACATTGGACAAGAACTCTGGCGCATCCATTACTCTGACGACCTCCCGATCCTGAAGATCAACGACAAAATCGCCATAGGTGTCGAGCAATTTCTTACAAGCCCGACATTTCGGTCGATTTATGCCCCATGTGTAATGCGACAAGTATTGCAAAGAATTTTGCTGATCGAACTCTTCTCTGCGGATGAAGATGAATCAAACTGGAAACAGCGCTGGGTGCAGTTCGCAACCCGCTTATCTGGGCGGCGCCCGCCGGAATACACTAAAAACGAAAACATTGAAGAAATCGAAGAGTGGATCGATGACGCAGCTGAAGCGTTTTGCCAATCATCAGAATCATTGATGAAATTCAATACGGAGACGTCGCGATGATCCTCAGAAAATTCAACTCTGCAGGCATTCAAGAATTCTCAAAATATTTGAATGATCTCGGCATAGATCCGACCCTCCTTGTCCCGGAAGAGCTGCTAGTGTCGCCCCTCTTTACATTAGAGGTGAGTCCAAATGTTGTTATTGAGAAGCAAATTTTTTCGGATAGACTTGAGTGTGCGAAGCATCTTCATAAAGCGCTTGCGCCGGTTAGCTCGAGTGACCTTATGGATGCCGGACTATGGGCTTGGATGAGCCTTTTCTACTTCGACGTTGTTTGTCCAAGCACGAATGGTCGACGGTATCCTGGCGAACGAGCTAGGCACATACCGCAAATGACAAACTACCGGCGATTCTACAGGCACCTCCTGCTGAATCCGCTAACAATCTACAGCGCCCACAAAGATGAATTGCACAATGTACTGGCAGTTCTCTCTAACCCCGTCCACAAGCCCGGCGAGATTTCAGAACAACTAGCATCAAGACAAGAACTGATTACCAATAAGGGAATCCTACGCTTGGCTACGGATCTTTACTTTGATAGAAACACTAAACGTGTCAAAACAGGCGCCGGAGGAAAGTCAGGGGGCTCTGCGCGTCGACTTGCAATCTTCATCAATCAGATCGACTTGACCTACGATTTATATGAAATAAATCCCGCATATTTATTGTCAATCCTGCCACGCGAATTTGACAAATTCAGACAATAGTCAATTCATGCAATTCACAACAATATTGGCAATTTTTTTTGCCAGCAAAGGAGGAACCGCATTCCCCACCTGAACATATTGCGCTGTTCGCTCGCCCGTAAAAAAATAATTATCCGGGAACGTCTGCGCCCGGGCAGCTTCTCGCACCGTGAAACTTCGGCATTGAGCCAATTCCGGATGGATGAAGTAATGCCCATCCTTGGAAATATGACTAACCACCGTTGCCGAAGGGCTGCCTGATGCCTGGACACGGAAGCGATTGGCGAATTTGCCGGACTCCCAGCTTCTGTGATCCGCAGCCAATGCCATTGGAAATTCGTTCGTGGAGGGCGATCTGCCCTCTCGCTCTGCGCAGTACGCAGCACAGAACATATAGCGACCAAGATCACTCGCCATATGCCCACGCGAGTCGTGATTGAGCGTGACACCAAGTCTGGGATCGCGATACCAGTCAGCATGCGCCAGCGAGACACGTTGATCCGGCGCACGTCGTGAAGCGCGCTCGATGTCGGCCACGAATTCAACATCCCGGATCACATCCGCCACATCATGAAGCTCTCGCTTGCGTGACAACGCGGAGAGCACGTTGCGTCGCTGCCGCTCAACCTCGTTCAGCCAGGCATCTGCTGAATCACCCTTCGAGAGGGCGCTGCGGATTTTAGGCAGGTCACGGATGACCCTCCCTACCGAGACGGCGTCTGTACCGACAAGAGGCGAAGGAGTCTTGAGTCCAAGCCCACGACGAATGCCGAGAAGAATCACTCGATGCCTCGCCTGCGGGATTCCCAGTTCCTCGGCCTTGACGAGAAATCTCGAAAGACCTGACTCCGGCTCTCCCAACTCGTACGCACCGCCAGCCGCATCGGCCGACAGCGGATAGATGTCGTAGATGCCATTCGAACGACCATACAGCGCCCTTCCGGGGTCATGCAGGTCACGAAGAATGTCAGGAAACATCCTTCGGTCGCCGACCTTTGCCGTCAGGATGCCCTTGACGTTCTCCATCACAAAGACCGGTGGCGAAAACCTCGACAGGATCTGCAGATACTCCCGGTAGAGGAAGTGACGGTGATCCTCTTCAGGCACATAGTCCGTCTTGCCCTTGTTTCGTGCCCTGCCCACCAAGGAGTACGCCTGACAAGGTGGCCCTCCGACCAGAACCCAGGGCTCGCCGCGCATCACGCGACGCTGGATTTCCGAATGAAGTCGTGGCGACTCCGGTCCGAGCTCCAGCAAGAGGGCTTCCCGAGTGGCTTCAAGCCATTCCCGTGCGTTATCACCGCGGAGGTCCTCAACTCGCATCTCGCCACGAATGATCCGGTAGTAATCCTCGGGAACATCATCGGCCCGGGCAAAGCGCCGATAGAAGGCCCGAAGCGTCAATGTCCGATGCGCATTCACTTCCTTCTCGGCAGAGACCCGTATGCTGAAAGCCGGACGATCACTGCCCGGCATGCGGAGACTGGAAAAGCCTTCGCCCAGCCCGCCCGGACCGGCAAAGATATCCACAACCCCGATCGGGTTCATGCTGTGACTGGAATTGACCAACAAGGCTGCAGGCTCGCGCTATGACAGATGTGATGAGTGCCGACAAGAGGTCAGCGCTGATGTCCCGCATCAAGAGTAAGAACACGAAGCCGGAAATGCTAGTCCGGCGCGCACTTTGGCACGCCGGACTTCGCTACCGACTGCATGCGCGTCACCTGCCCGGACGCCCTGACCTCGTCCTGCCGCGTTGGCGCGCTGTCGTCTTCGTGCATGGCTGCTTCTGGCATCAACATCCGGGCTGCCCCTTGGCCGCAGTGCCCGCCACACGGCCTGATTTCTGGCAGTCCAAGCTCGCAGGAAACCGCCAGCGTGACGACCGCGCAAGGGAAGCGCTTGTCAACGCAGGCTGGAGAGTCGCCGTGGTATGGGAGTGCGTCTTGAGGAGGTCTCCGGAAACCACAGTCCGCGATCTGATCGAATGGATTCGCGGGCCTGATCCGCTGCTTGACCTGAGCGGCAATCTGTAGCCTGCATGATCAACCTGACAGAACGCACAGCCCACACTTCTCGATCGACCCTGTCTGCCGCGTTACCATGCAAGTCAGCACTATTCTTCCTGAGCATCTGGACCGATCAGCCTGTTTTTTATCATGGCCGGATCAATCGCCCTGCTCACTTGGCTGCCATGCAGCCTTCACGAGGGAATGACCCCATGAGAATGCTTCTACTCGTTGCGCATCTGCTGGGGCTGGTGCTCAGCGGGTGCTCGAATGCGCAAGGGCGCTTTCGGCCCGTCAGACCGCATGGCCTCCAGGCTGATCGTGTTCTCCGGCATGGGGTATGCCGGTTCCTATGCGTTCGCGTTCGACAGCCTGGCGGTGGAAGGCGATCGTCTCGTCATCACCCTTCACACCGGCACCAAAGCATCGATCATGTTGCGGGACGTCGGGTCCAGGCTCCAGATCGATGACGAGCCATTGACGTTCTACAAGTGACGACGCCGACGTCCGCGCATGATCGGTACGCACGGGAACAGTGAGCGCAGCGAACCCCACCGGAACGGCGCGAGGGGCTGGGACACCCGAAGCGCATCGCGCATGGCGCGCATACCGCGAAGCGCAATGCACGCTCGAACCCTTCGCGCAGGGCATGGCGCGGGATCTTTCGGAACACCTGACCGAGGCCTGCCGGGCACGCATGACCCGGGCCCGGATCGATGAAATCAAGGCATTCCATACCGATGCGGATCCAGGCCGATCTACGGGAAATGGACACTGAATCCAGATGTGGTGTCGACATGGGTTTGCCGCGCAGACGGCAATCAGCGCTTCGATGGCGTCCACATGTCGGAAAACCCTGACACGGAATCGGGCGGTTCTCCGATGCAACACCCCATGCCCTTTCGGCAGCATGGCACCAGGTAGAGGCTCGGGGCCTCGACTGACTTAGAATGCGCAGGCCCCAGCCAGGACATGGAATGACGTCATGGATCACAACAGACTTAAGACGATTGCCTGCATTGCGCTCGCACTGATACTCGTACCAGCATGCCGGAAAGCCGAGCCCACCGAGCAGGCAATCGCTCCGCAGCCGGCGGATCAGTCCGAAGCTGACGCCCCATCGAGACGCACGCAGACACCTGCAGAAGAAGCCTCGGTGACGGCCAACGCCAGTCGCCATGTGCGCGCATCGGACCTCAATCGATTCGACTACGTCATGTCGAAGGCTTCGATCACATGTGAAGACGCAGCGCGCGGACTGGACTGCACCATGGGCAATCCCGACAACGGCAATACGTTCGATGTCCGCATGCATTCCGGGTGCGGGGCTTCGGGCTTCTTCGGCGGCGTGACCGCCGAGGCCAACCTCTTCGATCGCTATCCACCGAAGTCGGGCGCATGGCCTGCCTCGTTCCGCAAAGGCCAGTTCGTCTGCATTCTCGCGGAGGCCGGCAGCGCCGACGAGGCGTATCTCTACTATGTCGTCGAAACGCCGACGGACAGCGTCGCCGATTGCGCCTCAAGCAGACTGTGCAAGGACTACGGCAGCAGACCCGTCACATGGAACGTACCGCGCAGCGGAGACGAATGTCGGACCACAGGCACCGGCGTCTTCGAAGGCGATTGCGCCATGGGGTGGATCGAGGCCGAAAAGGTGGAGGCGTTCACGATGGGACTGATCCCCGAACCAGACTATCGACAGCCACAGGGATGATGATTGATGACCCAGGGAAGGATCGTTCGCCTCATTGAATCAGAAGGCAAGACACGGACGCTGCGACGAGGAGGCAGACGTTATAGCCTTCAATTGCCGAGATGAGCATGTTGCTGGAATTGCTTTTCATATGCGTTTTTTCGAATGCTGTAGATTTTTACGGATGAGGTTCACTATGCCAACATAACCCCGTTCGATCCACGCCCGCACTACCATGCGCAATCGCGCCAAAACGCCCGTTCTGGACACTTCGATGGATGCGAACCGTTGAATAAGGAATCGTACATGAGACGCCCGCAACCTCTTCGACTGCCCCTCTTCCTTCTGGCAATTACAATGCCGATAGCTGGATGCGCCGGCAACGATTCGTCCCATCTTGTCGCTGCGGCTGGCTCTGGCCAGAAGTCGCAGCTTTCGGCCGTCGAGACCGTGCTGGAAGATTGCGACGGCATCCCGTCACTGGACGGCAAGCGTTCTTGTTATGCGCGGCAGGATCAGAACCTGATCGACGAATGCGAGCGCACCCATCCCATGCGTTGCAGGCCATACCGGGAGATGCATGGCGCGGAGCGGGAACTCGCGGAAATCGAACAGTCGTCCATCGAATCCGCCCAAAAAGCCTTTGCGTCCTATGCCGATGGCGATGCCGCGTACTTGAACGACTTGGACGCCGCCGCGCGCGAAGCGAATCATGCTTGGCGCGCATACCGCGAAGCGCAATGCGCCCTCGAACCCTTCGCACAGGGCATGTCGCGCGATCTTGCCGAAAATCTGACTGAGGCCTGTCGCGCCCGGATGACTCGCATCCGGATCGATGAACTCAGGGCGCTCTATGCGCCCGCGCGCATGGAGAGCGAATTGCCATGACCGAGCCGGTGTACGTCTACAACCCGCTGGAACGCCGTACCTATGAGGCCATCGCCTACAACGCGATCGGCAGGGCCAGCGAGGTCGGCACCTATCCGGCTTATGGGCTTGTTCACAGCACGGGCAACTCCGGCTGGTCCGTGGGCGTCGTGCAATGGGACTTCGGCCAGCCGAATCGTGGACACAAGGTCGAGCAGATGCTCGACGGTTACCAGGGATGGGCGCAGCCCAGCCAGCGCTTCACAGAACGGGAGATCGAATCGCTGTCCACTCGACTGCAGACGCGCGGCCAGATCGGCAACGCGCTGACGGCTGACGAACAATCGCGACTGAATGCATATCTTCGCTCAGACCCCGGACGCGAGTTCGTGGACAGCCTCAACAGAGAGCAGATCGACCGCAAATGGACGAACGTCGGCGAGCCGCTCTCGGGGATTCCCTGGCTGCAGCGACTGAGCGCCCGCGACCCACAGGAAGCTGCGGAAATCGTGGCCTTGACCAGCAAGCTGTTCAACCAGAACGAGAATCGAGGTGGCCAACTGCTCCGTCACCTGCAACAGCAACAGGAGATGACTGCCGATCAGACCTACGCCTGGATCGGTGACCAAGGGGTGCGTGGGCTGAACACTGCGGCGACAGCAGCCATCCTTTCAGGCCGCGACGCAGCATTGTCAGGCGTCCGTCTGATGAACCAACTGGAGACAGGGGATGGACAACTGAGTCGACTCTGGCGCGAGCAGGTCCATACCCTTGGCAATGTTGGAATGACCCAGGGTTTCAACACCAATCCATCGGTGCAGCTGTTCGACGCCATGATGCGAAACCCGGCCGCAGGCGAACGAATCGTCGCCACCATCGACGAACGCGCTGCTGCAAGATCCGTGGTCATACAAGGAATCAACGCGCTCGCGCGCGAAGAGATCTCGCGAACGGAACTCAACAGACAAGGCGAGTTGACGGTGCGTGGGCCCGATGGCACGGATCGCCGCCTGACCGCAAACGGCTGGACGCTGCTTCAGGACCCGCAACTCGACGCGCCGCGCCCACAGCAGCCGCGACAGATCGACCAGCAGGATTACATGGGGCCGGGCCGATTTCCCACGCCACCGCGTGGTGAACGACATGGCGCGGTCGATCACGATGTCCTTCCGCCCGCACAGGGCAATCCACGGCCTACCGCCGCCCTTCTCGACAACCCCGCACATCCGAACCACGCCATGTATGCGTCCCTGCTGAACGTGGTGCACGAACGCGATCGCCAGCTCGGGCGTACGCCGGATGCACTGAGCAGCCAGCTGGCCGGCGGTTTGACCGAGCAGGCGCTCGCACGCGGCCTGACCCACATTGGTTCCGCGCAGTTCTCGGGAGATGGCCGGATCGTCGGCATGACCGACACCGCGAATCCGTCAGCGGAATGGGCCAGGACGGCCATAGGCAATGTGGGTGAACTGGTCGGCAAACCCTTGGCGCAGAGCAGCGAGGGCGCAGCGCAACTCAATCAGCAGATCCGGGGGGCACAGGCGCAACACCTGACGCAGAACGCGCCGACGCACGACGATCCGGCACCGAAAGGCCCGAAAGTGTAGGCGGCAAGAGCAGAAAAGTTGTCCAAGCGTGGCATCCCGATCGGTCATTGAAGACGAACCATCCGCATCAGGCATAATCCTCCGCCGCATCGTTCCCATCATGACAGCATCTGCGCGCCTGCTGCCCTGCGCGGCATGCGACAGGCCGGAGTCTCGACATGTCCAAGCCATTGTCTGCCGCGGGCCGCTGGTTCGCGGCGGCCGCGTTCATCGAAGGATTCACCTGGGCCGGCCTGCTGGTCGGCATGTGGTTGAAGTACGGGCTGGAGGTCACCGACCTGGGCGTCTGGCTGTTCGGCCGACTGCACGGGGCCGCGTTCCTCTTCTACGGCGTGGTGGCCGTCGCGACAGGCGTGCGCCTGCGCTGGCCGTTGTGGGCGCTGGTGGTGGCGCTGATCGCCGCAGTGCCGCCGCTGGTGACGGTGCCGGTGGAGATGTGGTTCCGGCGCATCGGCCTGCTGGGCGAGCGCGCGTCGCAAGGCGGGTAGGGAAAACAGGGGGACAGCACCGTCCGCTTGATGCAGAGCGCGCTGGACGCAAGTCGATCGATGCACCGCGCTGGATGGACGCGGGAGAACCGCATGGCGCATGCGCCATGGGTTCGCCTCGACGATGCGATGACGCCTTCGGCTTATGCCGCAGGCGCGCGCCACGCGTACCAGATCACCAGGCCGTTGAAGATGAAGCTGACGCCGATGAGGAAATTGTCGTAGGCGCCCTTGTAGGGCAGGCTCATCAGGTTGAAGAGGATCGCGACGATGGCGACGATGATGTTCGTCCAGCGGACGGCGGAATACGGCAGGGTCAGCGACAGCACGACCATGATGATCGGCGTCATCATGATGGCCGCGACGAGCAGCCAGATCTTCTCGCTGCCCGGGGTCTCTTCGTTGAGCATGCCCGGCGTGACATGGCCCGCCATGATCCGCAGCACGTCGCCCCACAGGTAGGTCAGCATCGTCGCGACCCACAGCCCCGAAAGAATGATCCTTGTTTCCAGCATCGTCCGTCTCCTTTCCTTGACCCGGCGAGCTTACACCAGCGTGCGGCACGGGCAACACCGCGGGCGACGGGATCGACCCGCGTGTCCGGAGCTTCCGCGGAGACGAGGCTCGGGACGACAAGAGCGGCACAGTGGGATTGCCGGGGTACGAAGACCGAGGCACGCGTCGAGCCGGCACCTGGCGCGGGTGCCGCCGTGTTGATTGCGTCAGGACTCCGCGTCCTCGCCTTCTTCATCGTCGCCGAAGCGCCACCACACCAGCCCCTCCGGCGGGGCGTCGGGCGAAGACGGGCGTTGCTCGATGGCATCCACGTGGCGGCCGGCGCCACCCGCCACCCAGTTCGCGAGCAGTCGCTCCACGACCCGGCGGCTCTGTGCGGCGATGCCGATGCTGCGTTCGGGGTCCCATGCGGCCTCCGCATCGTTCGCGGCATGCGCGGGATCATGGCTGCGACGATCGCGGTGCGGCGCGCCGTAACTGCAACGCAGGCACAGATGGCGGATGTTTTGGGTCCAGTCTTCGATGCAGGCCAGTCCCGGCAGCGACATGGCCTCCAGGGCTTCGACATCCGCTTCGCTGTCCGCAGAGGCGAACACCGCGAACGTGTCGAACGTGGAGCGCTCCAGCCGCTGGAGTGCGTTGAGCACGGGTACGACGCCTTGGCCGTACTGCCTTTCGCCTGTGCGCGCACCGTCGTTGAGGACGATGTCGCCCCAGCGATAGCCGCTGTCCGGCAGCGGGACGTTGAGCAGGACGGCGCGCGCCGGGTCTATGCGCTGCGCATAGACGGTTTCGCCATCGGCCCAGGGATTGAGGCGAATGCAGCACACGCCGAACCGGCCTTCGATGGGGCCCACGCCTGCGGGCAGCGTGATGCCGTAGTCCGTCCAGAGTCGCCGAGCCTGCTCCCAGTCGCCCAGGGCGGTCGCGGCGATGGCGGCGTTCCAGATCGCAGCTTCGTTCTTCTCGTCGGAACGCGCGATCGAGCGAAGATTGGCGGCCAGCGATGGCGCCCAGTCGCGACGGTACTTGTGCGCGAGTCCCAGCATGTAGGCCAGCGAGGGATCATCGTCCCGTTCCAGCATCGCGGAAAAGAGGTCGACGGCGTCGCCGAGACGCCCTTCGTCCATCGCAAGGTAGGCGGCGTCGTACAGCCGATCCTGGTCGTCGTCGATGTTCGGGTTCATTCGGAAGCCTCATCGTTGCTGCATCGGCCGGCAGCTCGGCCGATCCCCAAAAGCAGAAACCCGGCCGAAGCCGGGTTTCCGTTGGTGCGTGCAGCGGTCGCGCTTAGATCACTTCGACCTGGTCGGCCTGCATGCCCTTCTGGCCCTGCGTGGCGACGAACGAGACGCGCTGGCCTTCCTGGAGGGACTTGAAGCCCGAGCCCTGGATCGAGCGGAAGTGCACGAAGAGGTCGGGGCCGCTTTCCGGGGTGATGAAGCCGAAGCCCTTGGCGTCGTTGAACCACTTCACGGTGCCGGTCTGTTTCTGGGACATGGTGTTATTTCCTTGAGCTGGAGTTGTGGAATGCCGCGTGAGCGGCGGTGGCTGGCTGCAAGGAAGGAAACGGGAAACGGTGTAGGTGTACGTGTACTTGATCTACAGCGGCAGGCCACGATTCGATGGTGACCCTTGACATTCAGCGGGGGCCACTTTAGGGCCTCTGGCCGAACAAAGCAAATGCCGGGGCGGAATGCCGGGGCGCCAGGCCCCGACGAACGGTCAACCAGTCCCGCCCCGCCCTGCCCCCGGCGAGGCCGAAACCGGGGGCACCGTGCAGGCCGCGGTCACTCCTCGGCCACGGCCTCGACCTGGATGCGCAGGGTCACCGCCATGTCGAAGCCCCAGTCCTTGCCGGCCGTGATCCCGTAGTCGTCGCGCTGGATCGTGGCCAGGGCGTCGGCGCCGCACAACTCGCGCTTGTGCATCGGATGGGGGATGCACTTGAAGCTGTTGATCTTCAGGTCGACCGGCTTCGTGATGCCGCGCAGGGTCAGCGTGCCGGCGACGCGGGTCGGCTTGCCGTCGACGAAGTCGACCAGCGTGCCGGCGTAGCGCGCCTGCGGATGCTTCTCCGTATCGAAGTAGTCGGGCGCGCGGGCGTGCTCGTTCATCGCGTCGTGGCCGAAATCGATGCTGGCGGTGTCGATGACGATGTCGACGCTGCCCGTGCCGGCCGCCTTGTCGAGCGTGACCTTGCCGCTGCTGCTGTTGAACTTGCCGCGCCACAGCGACACGCCGCCCATGTGGTCGGCCTCGAAGCTGGGATAGGTGTGCGAGGGATCGATGATGTAGGTGGTCGACGCCGCCTGCGCGCTGCACGCGGCGAGACCGAGGACGGCGGAGAGGGCGAGGCGGAACGACGTGCGGATCATCGGGAGCTCCTTGGCGGGGGTGGGGTCGCCCGGTTCGAGGGCGGTCACGGGGAATGACGAACGGGAGGGGACGGGATCGACGCGATGCCGGCGCGGATGCGCGCGCAGGCTGCAACCTCAACCATCGGCAATCGCGAGGATGTCGGCCTGCAGTACCAGCGTCCCGTCGACCAGCAGCGCATCGATCTGGAGGGCAATGCGGTCGCGCAGTTGCTGGCTGGTGGCCAGGAAGCCCAGGGCCCGCGCCACCGCCGGCACGAGCTCCTCGCTGCGGGCACCATGCGCATCGCGGACGATGTCGACGATGGCCTGGCGGATTTCGCGGGGCGGCAGCAGCTCGGGCTTGCGCAGCGTGCGGGATGCCGCCTGCGCGCGGTCGCGCACGGTCGCTGGACGGCCTGCGACGTCGTGGAAGCCTGCCTCGACCAGAAGCCGCCCCTGCAGCGAGGGATGGCGCAGCGCCTCCTCGACGGCGCCCTGGATGCGGGAGCCGGCACGCGCCAGGCCCCACAGGTCGCGCACGCGGGTGACGATCTCCTCTGCATGGATGGGGCCCTCGATGTCGATGATCCGCTCCACGGTGCGGGCCATGCTGGCCACCGGGACTTCATGGGGCTGCAGGCTGGCGTGGCCGGGCACGAAGCTCGCCTGCCGGTATGGCTGGACATGCAGCGATCCGGAAGCGCCACGATCCGCAGCCGCATCCTCGCGGGCGATGATCGCAACCGGCGGAGGCGTGGCAGCCCCCGCCGTCGCCACCTGCGACGCGGCGATGCGCCGGGCCTGCGCATCCCGCGCTGCCGCGATCGCCGCCAGAAGCCGGTCGATCTCCTGCGACTCTCGCTGGAACCAGTCGGTGCTCCAGATGCGGTGCAGGGTCCAGCCGTGCGCTTCCAGGATGTCCTGCCGCAACCGGTCGCGGTCGCGCGCGGACGCGGCGGCGTGATAGGTGGCGCCATCGCATTCCACGCCCAGCAGGTAGCGACCCGGTTGGTCGGGATCGACGATGGCGAGATCGATGAAGAACCCTGCCACGCCGACCTGCCCATCGACCTGGTAACCGCGCCGCGCGAGCGCATCGCGCACCGCTTCCTCGAACGGCGAATCCGCCGCCCGCCCGGAGACCGTCGGAACCCCGAGATCACCGGATTCGGCATAACGCAGGAAGGCCTTCAGAGCGACGACCCCGTGCCGGGTGCGCTCGTCGACGCGGATGTCGTCGGCGGTGATGCTGGAGAACACCTCGCAGCGCAGGCGCGCGCGAGAGATCAGCACGTTGAGCCGCCGGTGGCCGCCGTCGGCGTTCAGCGGACCGAAGTTCTGGTACAGCCTGTCGTCGTTGCGGGCCCGGCCGTAGCCGATCGAAATGAAGATCACGTCGCGCTCGTCGCCCTGGATGTTCTCCAGGTTCTTGACGAAGAACGGTTCGTGCGGATGGCGGGCGATGAACTGTTCGAGTTCCGGATGGCGGCGACGCGCGAGCTCGAGTTCGTCGGTGATCGCCTGCCGCTGCCGGACGGACATCGCACCGACGCCCAGGGTCAGGTCGGGATGCCGGCGCGCATGCTCGACCACGGCCTGGGCGATCGCCACGGCTTCGACGTGGTTCTTGTAGGTGTTGCCGCGGTCGAAACGTCCGTCCGGCAGATGGTGGAAGCGAAGCCCCGCGCTGCTGCGCTCGCGATCGGGGCTGGGCACGATGAACAGCTGTCCGTCGTAGAACTCCTTGTTCGATACCGCGATCAGGGACTCGTGGCGGCTGCGGTAATGCCACTGCAGCATGCGCTGCGGCAGGCCCTTTGCCGCACAGAGCGAGAGCACGCTTTCCAGGTCGCGGGCCTGCGCGCCCTCGGGACCGGCCTCGGATTCACGGTCGGCATCCTCCGCATCGTCGGCGACGATGCGCGAGAAGAAGGATGTGGGCGGCAGCTGTCGGTCGTCGCCGACCACGACGATCTGCCTGCAGCGCGCGATGGCGCCGAGCGCGTCGACCGGCTCCACCTGGCTGGCCTCGTCGATCACGAGCAGGTCGAACTCGATCGCACCGGGCTCCAGGAACTGGGCCACGGACAGCGGGCTCATCATGAAGACGGGCTTGGTCGCCTGGATGGGCGAACCGCAGGTCCGCAGCAGCTTGCGCAACGCCATGTGCCCGCGCTTGCGGGCGATTTCGGCCTTCAGCGTGCCCAGGGTACCGACCGATCCGGCCGTGGCCCTCGGCATCGCTTCGAAATGGATGCGGGCCGCCTCCACCTGCGCGATCGACAGGCGCTTGCGATCCCATGCGCGGAACTGCTCGACCAGCGCGTCGTGCCTGCGTCCGTCGAACTTCGGCAGGTCGGGATGGCGCTTCGATGCGTCGCCGAGCATTTCCAGGAAATACGCGGCCTCGAACCGGTCGACCGCATGCACCTGCGCTTCGGGCGAAGAGACCAGAGTGGAGAGGACATCGCCAAGCCCCTGATCCACCGCGCGCCGGCACAGCTCGGCATACGCCATCCAGTCGAGCAGTGGGTCGATGGCATCGGGCCAGCATGCGATCCGCGCCGACAGGGCATCGAGCGGCACGCGCATCGGACCGGCACCGTCCCATGCCTGCACGGGATCCAGCTGCAGCGATGCGGACGCCTGTTCCAGCGCCGCGCGGAAGGCGGACAGGGCAGCGCGCGCATCCTCGACGCAGGACGACAGCGCCGTGCTGTCGTCGATGCCCGCGGCGAAGGCGCGCATCGCTTCCGCCTGCCGGACGTCGCCCTGCGCCTCGACCCAGTCGAGGATGGAGGCCGCGAGGTCCCACGCCGTATTCTCGCCCCGCCAGACCGTTCCGAAGGCGGATGCAGCGATGCTGGCGGTGTCCCGCAATACGGCCCTGGCGCGATGCGCGGCGACCAGGTCGTCGAGCAGCGCGAGGCGCGCGCCGGCATCGCGCGGCAGCGCAGGCGCCACGCTGCGCAGTTGCGCGATGGCTTCGCGGTAGGCGGGACTGAGCCAGCGGAACAGGCTGCGGCCTTTCGCCGCGACGATCATGCGCTGCGGCAGCCAGTCGGTCCCCCAGGCGATCTCCGCGACCGCACCGCTGCGCCGCCGCCTCGCTTCGTCGAGGATCCGCCCCTGGCGCACGACCTCGCGCAGCGCATCGAGATGCATCGACCAGGCGGGGTTCGCGATGGCGCTCCGGTCGAGGTCCGGCGCCGAAACGAGGCGCGCACCGATCTCCAGCCGATGTTCGACGTCGGCGCAGTCGACCGGCACCGCGAGCCCGAGGATATCTCCGAGGCGACGGCCCACGTCACGCAGCCGGGCAAGGGCTTCGACCAGGGGGCGTGTGCCCCGGGCCATCCCCTCGGCCTGCGGACGCATCACCTGCGGATGCGTCACGCCGCGCCAGGGATGCAAGGCCGGGTCGCCGATGCGTGGCAGTCGCTCGCACAGTTCGCGCACCGTGCCGATCCGCGCGTCGAGATCGGCACGCGTCCAGTGCGGCGCATCGGGCAGCGTGTAGTCGGGCCGCCCGACGCGCGGCAGCAGGCGCGCGAGCGCGCCGAGGATCGCGTAGGGCGACCACTGCGCCACGCCCTCCGGCGCGTGCATGCGCTGCACGTGCGCATTGAGCTGGTTGCGCAGGCGATCGAGTTCTTCGATGCCTGCCGCCGCGTCGATATCGGCCGGCCGGGTCAGGGCCAGCGTGCGCCCCAGCTCCTCCAGCACCGCCTTCTTGTTGGCCTTGTTGCTGTGCAGTTCCAGGCAGAGCGCGCCCAGGCCCACGTTCTCCAGGCGGCGCTTAACGACTTCCAGCGCGGCCATCTTCTCCGCGACGAACAGGACCTTCCTGCCATCGCAGACCGCAGCGGCGATCAGGTTGGCGATGGTCTGCGATTTGCCCGTCCCCGGTGGCCCCTGGATGACGAGGTTGCGGCCGCGCCTGACCGTCTCGATCGCGAGCGCCTGCGAACTGTCGCAGTCCATGATGTGCTTGAGTTCCGCTGCCGGCACCAGGGCGTCGAGAAAGCACGAGCCCGATGCAGGCAGCCCGGCATCGTCGTCCGCGAACCCTTCGCCGAGCAGGCCCGAGACCAGCGGGTTCTCGTCGATGGTCTTGCCGACCGGCCATTTCGCCGGATCCAGGTCGAGGAACATCAGCAGCTTCGCGAACGAGAAGAATCCCAGCTGGATCGCGTCCGCTTCCAGGACCCAGCCATCCTGGGACGCCACCACCTCCCGCAGCGCGGCGAAATAGGCGTCGATGTCGAGCTGGTCCGCTTCGGGAAAATCCGGCATGCGAAGGCCGAACTCGACCCGGAGCTTTTCCCGCAGCGACAGGTTTTCCTGCGGATCCTCCTCGTTCCACCGGATCGTGAAGCGGTCGCGCGCGCTCTTGCGCTCCAGCGCGACCGGCACGAGCAGCAACGGTGCGGAACGGAACGTCTCCGAGCCGGGACGCTCGCGGAACCGCAACTGGCCCAGCGCGAGATAGAGCACATTCACGCCCTGCTCTTCCAGCAAGGTCCGCGCTTCGTACCAGATCTCCAGCAGCCGCTTCTGCAGGTGTTCCGACTTGAGCTTGGTCTGCAGGCGATTGTCCGCGTGGCGACCGGCGATGCCGTCGGCGTTCGGGACATCGTCCTCGGGCTGCGGCAGGATGATGTCGTCCTCGTTGAACGCGACGTCATCTTCGGCGAGCGCCTCCTCGACGGCGGGCCCCGACAGAGGCGCGAAACTCAGCGGTTTCCTGTCGAGGAGCATCGCCAGCACCGGCTTGCTGCGCTCGTCGTGGACATTGATCGAACGTGCGGATGGCTTCTTCGGCAGGCTCAGCAGGCGATTGCGATAGGTGAGGTCGAGCAGCACGCGCCGCTGTGCCTGCAACGCTTCCCGGATCACCATCCCGACCTCCCGTCTGGCAAGACTCTGTACGACATGCGCGCGATTCCGGGGTGAGGCAACAAGGCGATCGCGTCGCCGGTGCCTGCCTGAAACGATGGGAACACTACACCATCCCTCCGCGCGCTGCCGCATGCGCCCTTCATCACGGCATGCATCACGGCGTCCGCACGGGGGACGCGATCGGATGACACGTCGCGATGTCGAAACCGCATCGACTCAAGCCAGGATCCGCGTCTCCCCATCGAACCGGCCTGACGGTCCGAAGCGGCGCTCGACGATGCGGGCGTGGTCGTCGGCGATCAGCACGATGGTGCTGGCGCGGGTGCCGTAGGCGTCACCGTGGATGAAGGCGGAGGAGAGGAAGCGTTCGCGTTCGAGGCCGATGCCGGTGTCGGGCAGCGCGTCGTCGGGGGCCTGCGTCGGGTCGGCGAGCGCGTCGAACAGGGGGGCGAGGTCGGGCCAGCCGGCGGCGTCGGGCGAGGCGGCGGACGAGGCCAGCCAGTCGTCGAGGCGCGCCATGGCGGCGGCGGTCTTCGGCCAGGGGGCATCGAGCGCGCCGTTGGACATGCCGTGCACGCCGGGCGCGAGCGGGCGCATCGCGAAGCGGCGGCCGTCCTCGCCGTCCGGCGGCGCGTCGGGCAGGTTGCTGGCGTACGCGAGGGTCTCGCCGTCGTGCATGAGCAGGTTGAAGGGACGGTAGCCGGGGGCGACGGGCGCCAGCGAGGCCAGCGCCTGCGCTGCGGGCGCGTCGTGGCGCACCAGGTGCGCGACCAGTTCGCCGCGCGACAGGCCTTCGCGTTCGGGCGGGCGACGGACGTTGGTGACGGCGACCAGCCGGCGACCGCGCAGCGCGAGCCAGCTGCCGCCGTGCAGGTTGTCGCGACCGCCGACGACATCGGGCGCATCGTCCCAGGCGGCGAGCGGGCGCGTCGGGCGTGCGTGGAACTCGTCGCGGTTGGTCGCGAGGACCAGCCGGTAGCGCGGATGCGCATGCCAGGCGAGGGCGATCAGGCACATGGCGGTTCGCTGCGATCGGGGGCCTGCAGATTACGCGAGCAGGCCACGCGTCGTGTCGCGTCCGGCGCAACGCAGCGGTGCGCCGCATCCGGATGCATCGCGACGAAGCGCTTCGGCGTCGCCCTCAGCGTCGCTCGGGTGTCGTTTCGGCCGGTGAGGCCGGCTTCGGCGCATCGGTCGCCTTGCGCGCGTCGCCACGCGCGACGGTGCGCACGGTGCGACCGCTGGCGCGATCGGTGTCGAGCCCGCTGCCGCGCGCGACATAGGTCGAGTAGGTCAGGAACGAGGTCTCGTCGCGCGTCAGCCATTCGCGCAGGGTGGGATCGATCGGCTGCGGCTGCGCATCGGCGATCGCGCCATCGAGCGGCAGCGCGCCGGCGTCCTGGGCACGCAGGCCGGCCGGGCCATCGCTGCGCACCAGCAGCTGCGAGAGCGTCTGCCGTTCGCCGAGGCGGATCATCCGCGCCAGGTCCTCGTCGATGGCGGTGGAGGGCAAGGGGAAGGCTTCCTCGGCGCGGCGGCCGACCACGCGGATCGTGTCCATCAGCGGCGGCAGGGCATCGCCGCCGGCGGCACCGCCGCGCACCACGAACATCGGCTGCTCGACGCCGAGCGCCGCCAGCCCCTGGCCACCCTGCTCGACCAGCGTGCGGCGACCGAGGATCGAACGCGCCAGGTCGTAGGCGATGCGCGTGCGCCGCGCATCCTGGCGGCAGTGGTACCAGGACTTGCTGATCGTCGCCCAGGCCAGGCCGGTTTCCGGATGGGTCTGGCCGAATACGCGCAGGCTGCTGACCAGGGACTCGGCCGCGATGCGGTGCGCGTCGTCCTTGCAGCCGTTGCGCACCAGCGTCGCCGACAGCAGGCGGCGCACGTGGTTGCGCATCGCCGGTCCGTGGCCGTCCAGATGCGACAGCGCGCGGCGCAGGTCGCGCTCGGCGGCATCGACCCGGCGCAGGCGGAAATAGGTCTCGCCGCGCAGCGCGAGCAGTTCGGCCAGCGCCTGCGAGCCTTCCTCGCCCAGGTCGGTGGCGTCGGAGACCGCACGGTTGAGGATCGCGACCGCGTCCTCGCTGTCGCCCTGCTCCCAGCGCGCCCGCGCGAGCTGGCCGCGCAGTTCGAGGCGCAGCAGCGCGGTTTCGACGCCGGGTTCGGCCAGCCGCGCAGCATCCAGGCCCGACTGGGCCATGCGTTCGGCGCTCGGCGCATCGCCGCGCAGGTTGTAGAGATGCGCCTGCACCGCGTCGGCGCGCGCGTCCTGCAGCGCGCTGCCGCCGCCGAGGGACTTGGATTCGGCGAGCAGGCGGCGCACGCGCTCGTCGTCGCCGCGCACCAGGTAGGCGCGCGCCAGCGACGACAGGCCGCGCGCGAGCAGGCGCGGGTTGTCGGCGCCTGCGGCGATGCGCAGCTGGCGCTCGGCGTTCTCGAGCAGTGCGTTGGAATCGAAGGGCGCGCCGTCGAGCGACGACAGCGTCGCCGCACCGAGCGATTTCTCGAACAGGCCGTTGAGGATGTCTGCGTTGCGCGCTTCCATGCGCACGCGGTGCTGCTGGTACAGCGCGATCGTGCCGCCCGCGACGGAGGCGACGAGCAGCATCGCGGCGGCGGCCGTCGAAAAACCATTCCGCCGCACGAAGCGCGATGCGCGATAGACCAGGCCGCCGTTGCGCGCGACCACCGGACGGCGTTCGAGCCAGGCCTGCAGGTCGGCACGCAGGTCGGCGGCCGAGGCGTAGCGTTCGTAGGGCGCCTGGCGCACGCAGCGCAGGGCGATGGCATCGAGATCGCCGTGCATCGCGCGCGACAGCGCCTGCGCGCCGCTCACGCCCCGCGTGCGGGCGCACAGCAGGTCCGCCTGCAGCGCGAGCCGCGAGGGCGCGCGCGCATCGATCGCTTCGGGCGGCGCACCGGCCACGCCGGGCTGGCGCGGCCAGCCGTCGCACAGGAGTCGGTACAGCACCACGCCGAGCGCATAGACATCGATCGCCACGCTCGGCGGCGCGCCCTGGAAGACTTCCGGCGCGGCGTAGCCGGCGCTGACGCCGATGCGCGAGAAACCGCCGTCGTTCTGCGGCGAGAGCATCGCCGACAGGCCGAAGTCGAGCAGCTTCACGCGGCCGTCGTCGGTGACCAGCAGGTTCGAGGGTTTGATGTCCTGGTGGAGGATGCCGTGGGCGTGCGCGTAGCTGATCGCATCGCAGGCCTCGACCAGCAGCTTCACGCGGGTGCGCAGGTCGGCCTGGTGCACGTCGCACCACTGGTCGATCGCCAGGCCGTTCACGCGCTGCATCGCCAGCCACGGCTGACCGTCGTCGCTGATGCCGGCGTCGAACAGGCTGACGATCGCGGGATGTTCGAGTTTCGCGAGGTGGCTGCGTTCCTTGCCGAACGCCTGCATCAGCGTGGGCGAGGCGAGTTCGGAGCGGATGGTCTTGAGCGCGGCCTCGCGCTCGTACAGGCCATCGGCGCGATGCGCGGCGTAGATCACACCCATGCCGCCGAGGCCGATGATGCCGTCGATGCACCACGCGCCGAGGCGGGTGCCGTCGGACCAGATCGCGCGCCCCGCACCGGTCTCCGCTTCGCGGCCGCGCTCGGCGTACCAGCGCAGCGGCGATTCGAAGGAATAGGTCTGCTCGTCGGCGGCCAGGAGGGCCATCAGTTCGACGCACGCATCCGAGTCGCGCACCTGCAGTTCGGCCAGCGCCAGCGACAGCTCCGCACGCGACAGCTCGGCGTAATGATCGAACAGCGTCAACGCCCGGGCGGTGGGATCGATGGCGTCTTGCGGCGTCATGGCGGCAGGTCTTGGCGACGGATCGCGGCTGGACGATGGACGCGGCACCGGTGGGACCGGACCGCACGGAGGTCCCCATACCATGCCGCAAAAGTGCTAACCAGACCAGCGAAATCCATGCTGCATCGCAGCATGGATTCGTGCCGCAGCCCCGTGCGTGCGCTCAGCCGTCCCCGTCGCGCAGCAGGCGGGGCGAGAGGTCGCCGAGCTGGGTCAGCAGGAAGGCGCGGGCCTTGCGCCAGTCGCGACGGACGGTGCGGTCGGTGATGCCGAGGGCCTCGGCGATCTCCATCTCGTCCAGGCCGCCGAAATAGCGCATCTCGACCAGTTGCCCCAGGCGCGGGTCGATCGCCGACAGCCGGGTCAGCGCCGCGTCGAGGGCGATCATCTCCTCCAGCACGAAATCGCCGCCGGCATCGATGCCTTCGTCCAGCGGGACGTCGGCCTGACCCTGGCCGCGCTTGACCGCCATGCCCTTGCGCACTTCGTCCATCAGCACGTAGCGCATCGCGCGCGCGACCAGCGCGACGTAGTGCTTGCGGCTCTCGACATCGACCTGCGCGCCGACCAGGCGCAGCCAGCCTTCGCTGACCAGCGAGGTCGCGGAGATCTGGCCGAAGGTGCGCTGGCGGATCTGCGAACGCGCGATGCGGTGCAGGTCGTCGTAGAGCAGCGAATACACGCGATCCCATGCGGAGCCCTGTCCGGAGCGCGCATCGGCGATCAGGCGCGTGACGGACTCCGGCGAATCGAGTCCGAGCGAATCGAGCAGCGCCGGATCGAGTGGCGAGACGAGGTTGCGCGCGTCGTCGCTGGATGCAGCGTTTGTGGACACATCGTCGATCGACGCGTCGTCGATCGATTGCTCCCCCGGCGGATCGTGGCGGTGAACCATGCTGTTCGGCGCTGTGTTGTTCATGTCCGGAAAGCCTCCTCCTGCGCGAATGGGACCGTGCCGACGATCGATTCTGCAACCCCCGGGGGAGACACCAGACACTGCCACGCGGCAGCACGACGATACCGCATTCCGCGCGATCCGCGCACGCTGTGCCAACAGGCCGCCCGGACACGCCGCCATCCGTGCCGGCGCGCCCTCCCCCTGCGACACCGGAGCCGCGCGCAAGCCGCGCACTTCAGCACGCCTCAGCCGCCGAACGATGCGAGGACTTCAGGCCATGGCGCCGGGCGCGCGAGGTGGTAGCCCTGCGCGTATTCGATGCCGAGTCCGACCAGCGTGCGCAGTTCCGCTTCGGTCTCCACGCCCTCGACCACGATCGTCGCGTTGGTGCCGGCCGCGAAGGTGCGGATCGCGGACACCATCGTCTGCCGGCGGACGTCGGCGTCGATGCCGCTGGTGAGCGAGATGTCGAGCTTGATGACATCGGGATCGAGATGGAGGATGTGGCGCAGCGAGGCGAAGCCGGCGCCCGCGTCGTCGATGGCGACCAGCACGCCCTTCATGCGCAGCGCGCGCAGGTGTTCGGACAGGCGCCGGTAATCGCCGACCGTGGTGTGCTCGGTGATCTCGACGATCAGCCGGGCGGTGTCGTGCCGGGCCAGCAAAGCGTCGAACCCGGGCGCGACCAGCGTCTCCGGCGAGGCATTGATCGACAGCCGGTACGGATGCGGCAGCGCATCCAGGCAGGCCAGCGCCCGCTCGGCCGCCTCCAGCTCCAGTTCCAGGCCCAGCCCCACCTCCGCCGCGCGCGCGAACCACGCATCCGGCGCGAGCGTGCCATCGGGAAAGCGCGCAAGCGCTTCGTAAGCGAAGATGCGCCGGGTCTCCAGCGCCACGATCGGCTGGAACACCATCTCGATCGCATGCGCGCGGATCAGCGCGCGGATCGACTGCACGCTGTCCTCGCGGCGCCGCGCTTCGCTGCGATCGGCCTCGATGCGATGGTTGTACTCGTCGAGCAGGTCGGAATACTGGATCGCATGGCCGAGCACCGCGCCGACCAGGGTCGCCATCATCCCCATGCTGCGCACGTCGTTGTCGCGGTAGGCGAACGGGAACGGCGACAGGACCTTGAGCACGCCGTACGGCCGGCCCTCGTGCTGCAGCGGGATCACCAGCATCGATCGCAGGCCGACGCGGCGACAGGCATCGCGGTTGACGCGCACGTCGTGCTCGGCGTCGTCGCAGCGCAGCACCCGGTTCTCCACGATGCACAGGCCGGACAGGCTGCCGCGCATCGGCAGGCGCAGGCCGACCTGGCCGCTCGCGCTGCCGGACGCCGCCCAGTAGACGATTTCGTCGCCATCGAGGATCTCGACCACCGCGCCGGTGGAGCGCGTCAGCTCCTGCGCACGGCGGATGACCGCTTCGACCACCCGGTTGGGATCGTGCGCGAGCGCGGCGATCTCGGCCTGCGCAGCGATGATCCGTGCATACAGGTCGGCATGCGCCATGTCGGCGGGCGCGTCATCGGCGGGCCCGATGTCCGCACGGTCCGATGCCGCACGCCGAGCCGCCGCGCCCGGCGCGCCCTTGTTCCTTCCGGAAGCTTGCTGCGATGAGTCCCTGGCCATGTCGCATCCACTCGCCGTCTGGTCGCGCGTGCTGTCGCCATCGGACACGCTCTTCACTCATACGCCGCGCCTGCTGACCCGTCAAGGAATGCGGCGGACGCCGCAAGGCCTCATCAATCGCAATGGGCAAGCAGGATCGGCTGCGTGAATTGCTCCACGCATTGCCGCATGAAGAGGATGCGATCAGCGGCTCGCCTGCGCCGCCTTCGCCTCGTTCAGCATCGCGCGCTGCGCCTCGGTCGGCACGCGTTCGGCGCTCTCGGCATCCGTGGCGATGGCCGAAAGGATTTCCATCCAGGCGTTGAGGCCGCGTGCGGTCGCGTCTCCGTCGAGCCGCGCCTGCAGCTGCGCCGCGCGCTGCATCTTCGCCTCGGACGCGGGCTGCGTCTTCAGGGCGTCGAGCGCCGCCTTCGCCTCGCCGATCTCGCCGACCAGCCGCTTCAGCACCTCGGCCAGTTCGAGGTTGAAGGCGAGGATGTCGCGCAGCTGCGCATCGCTCAGCGACAGGCGCGGGTCGAGGCGGATGCGCAGCGGCGAGGTCAGGCGCTCGCCGTCGACCACCAGCTCGACGCGGTACTCGCCCGGCAGCGCCAGCGGGCCTTCCGGCAGCGCGGAGGTCTCCACGCCGGCGGTGGCGGCGATCGAGTATTCGTAGGACGTGGCCAGCGGACGCGGATGGCGCAGGTTCCACACCCGGCGATGCGTGCCGGCGGTCTTCGCCAGCGGGCCGGCCGGCTTGCGGTACAGGTCGGAGAAATACTGCTCCGCCGGCAGGTTCGCATCGGCATCACGTTCGCTGTCGAAGGCGCGCACCAGCTTGCCCTCGCTGTCGAGGATGCGCAGTTCGACGCGCTTCGCGTCGCGCGGCAGCACGTACTCGATCATCGCGCCGGCCGGCGGGTTCTCGCCCAGCGGAATCTCCGCCGCCAGCGGCGTGTCCTTGTTCATGTTCTTGCGCAGGCGCACTGCGTCGGCAACGGGGAACAAGCGAGGACGCGCGTCGTTCGGCTGCTGCGCCAGCGCGCGCAGGCGCGAGATGTTGTCGAGGATCCACAGGCCGCGTCCCTGCGTCGCGATCGCGAGGTCGTCGCCGACCACGCGCATGTCGCGCACCCAGGCGACCGGCAGGCCCGGCGAGAGCGGCTGCCAGTGTTCGCCGTCGTCCAGCGAGACGTGCACGCCGCGATCGGTGCCGGCGAAGAGCAGCCCGGTGCGACTGCGATCCGCGCGCACGACCGTGGTGAATTCGCCCTCCGGCAATCCGGTGACGATGCGTTGCCAGGTCCGGCCGCCGTCGCGGGTGCGATACAGCAGCGGCGCGAACACGTTGCGGCGATGCTGGTCGACCGCGAGATACGCGCGCTGCGGATCGGTCGCGGACAGTTCGATGCGCGCCACCGTCGACCACGCCGGCAGGTCCGGCGGCGTCACGTTCTGCCAGCTGCGGCCGCCATCGCGGGTGCGCTGCACCAGGCCGCTGTCGGTGCCGACCCACACCTCGTCGGCGCTGTGCGGCGACGGCGCGATGCTGAAGATCACCCCGAAACCGCAGGCCTTCGCCTCGGATTCCGGCACGTCGCCCGGGCAGGCCTCGGCGGTCTTCGTGCGCCCGGTGAGGTCGCCGCTGATCGCCTGCCAGGTCGCGCCGCGATCCTCGCTGCGATACAGCTGCTGCGAAGCGAGATACAGCGCGCGCGGCGTGGACGGCGTACGCGCCACCTCGGCGATGGTCAGCGGCGTGATCCAGCTCCAGCGCTGGTCGACGCTGCGCGGATCGCGGCCGTAGGTGTTCACCTGCACCGGCGTGACGTTCTGCACGTCGCCGGTGCGGTCGTCGTAGCGGCTCACGCGACCGCCGAGGCCGCTGCCGTACGAGACATGCGGGTCGTCGGGATCGGGCACGATGCAGTCGCGCTCGTCGGCGCCGACCGGCTGCCAGTCGCGGAAGCTGATCGCGCCGTAGTCCGAACGACTGACGATGCGCACCGAGCCGTTGTCCTGCTGCCCGCCGTAGAGTCGATACGGAAACTGGTTGTCGACATGCAGGCAGTAGAACTGGCCGGTCGGCTGGTTGTACCAGTCGCTCCAGCTCGCGCCGCCGTTGAGGGTGACGATCGCGCCCTGGTCCGCCGAAGCGATCATGCGCTCGGGCTGCAGCGGATCGATCCACAGGTGGTGGTAGTCGTCGCCGCCAGGCGAGCCGCGCAGGAACGACAGCGTGCGCCCGCCGTCGCGCGAGACCTGCATCGACCGCCCCATCACGAACACCGTGTCCGGGTCGGTCGGATGCGCGACGACGCGCGCGAAATAGCGCGTGGTCAGCGCGGGATTCTTCTGCATGACCTGCCAGGTCGCGCCGCCGTCGTCGGAGCGATACAGGCCGCCGTGCTCGCGATGGTCGATGATCGCGTACACCCGCGTGCCGCCCTTGTAGGCAGTCGCCGCGATGCCGATGCGGCCCAGCTCGCCCGAGGGCCAGCCGCCGCCCGCGATGCGCGTCCACGTCGCGCCGCCATCCTCCGAACGGAACAGCCCGCCCGCCTTGCCGACCATCGGCTTGAAATAGCTCATCCACGGGTAGTTGCGCGCCTGCCACGCCGCCGCGAACAGCCGCTGCGGCCGTGCCGGATCGGCGGCGAGATCGACCACGCCGGTCGCGTCGTCGATGGCCAGCGTGCGCGTCCAGCGTTTGCCGCCATCCGTGGTGCGGAACACGCCGCGATCCGGCGACTCCGCGTACAGCGGGCCGAGCGCGGCCACGACCGCGATGTCGGGATCGCGCGGATCGACGTGGATCGCCCCGATGTGCCGCGTCTTCGCCAGCCCCGCATGCGTCCAACTGCGCCCGCCGTCGCGGCTCACGTACACGCCATCGCCCGCCGCCGTGTCGTAGCCCGGCTGCGGCTGCCCGGTGCCGACGTAGATCACGTCCGGATTCGACGGCGCCACCACCAGCGCACCGATCGACGCCGCCTGGCGATCGAACACCGACGCCCAGTTGTGCCCGGCATCGGTGGTCTTCCACACCCCGCCCCCCGCCGCACCGAAGTAGTAGTGGTTCGGCCGCGACGGCGGGCGCAGTTGGACGCATGCGGGGCTGGCGAAGACGCGGCACATCGGGGCGATCCACGTCGATCCGCGCGATCC
>SCMT01000020.1 GCA_005502915.1 Lysobacteraceae bacterium 2PB
AGCTCGAACACCGACAGGTCGAAATTGATCGACGTGGCGAACAGCGTGTGGCCCAGCTCGGCCGCCGTGAAACTGGCCTGCGCCCAGGCCAGCAGGTTGAGCGTGTTGACGTGTTCGATCGCCACGCCCTTGGGCTGGCCGGTCGAACCCGAGGTATAGATCACGTACGCCAGATGGCGCGCGGTCAGGCCGAACCGTCGCGCATCGACGTTGTCGACCGGATGGCGCGACAGCGTGGCCGGCGCCTCGTCCAGCCACAGCACCGGCACCTCGCCGGCAGGCAGGTATCCACCGAGCTGCGTGGTCGAGAGCAGCAGCCGCGGCGCGCTGTCCTGCAGGATGTAGGCCAAGCGCTCGGCCGGATAGGCCGGATCCAGCGATACGTAGGCACCGCCGGCCTTGAGGATGCCCAGCAGGCCGACCACCAGGTCCAGCGTGCGCTCGACGCAGATCGCCACGCGATCGTCCGGTCGCACGCCGCGCGCGACCAGCTCGTGCGCCAGCTGGTTCGCTCGCGCGTTCAGCTCGCCGTAGCGCAGCGACGACTCCCCGCACACCACCGCCACCGCATCCGGCTGCGCCGCCGCCTGCCGCTCGAACAACTCGTGGATCAGCGCATCCTTCGGATAATCGGCAGACGTCGCGTTGAATTGCTGCAGGATGCGCTCGCGCTCACCCTCCAGCAGCATGTCGGATGGCACGAGGACGGCATCGGGCGAGTCCAGCGCCAATTCCAGCGCTTTCGCGAAACGCCCGGCAAGCAGCGCGGCTTCCTCGCGATTGAAGTAGGCCTCGTTGCAATCGAAATGCACCGCGACGCCACCGTTCGCACGGACGTCCCATACGGTGACCATCAATGGCATTCTTTCGGCGTCATGGCTGACATAAGTCAGCTCGAGTCCACGCCCCTCGATCTCCAGCGCGCTGTCGGCCCTGACATAGCTGAACCCCACATCGCCCAACCGGGCATGGCCACCGGTCAGCCCCAGATCGCGCAGCAAGTCGCCATGCGGATAACGCTGATGACGGAAGTGCGCCTTCTGGCTGCCTGCGACCTGGCGCACCAGGTCGGAAAACGACGAATCGGCGATCCGGGTCAGCAACAAGGGGCTGACGCTCGAGAACGCACCGATGACCTGCTTCTGGCCTGCGCCGCGGCGGTTGTGCACGGCGACGCTCATCAGCACATCAGACTGCCGCTGGGTCAACCCGAGGCAGGTCCCGAGCACGCCAAGCAACACGGCGTGCGCTCCCGCCCCCAGGTCCGATGCAAGCTTCTCGACGCGCGCGAAGGTCCCGGCCGACACCTGCTGCGTGTACCTGAAGCTGCGCGCACGCGCATCATCCGCACTCACCGCATGGAAGGGTTGGAGCAAACGGTCGGGCAGCGTCGCGCACTGCTCCAGCCAGTACGCGCGGTCGCGCGCGTATCGATCGCTGCCCAGATAGGCGTGCTGTTCGGCGGAAACACTGATGCAACTGGGCACCTGGCCCGCGGCTTCGCCGTTGTAGTAGCGCGCGAGGGCCTGCGCCCAGTTGCCGAAACCCAGGCCATCCACCGCGAGATGGTGGGCAATGCCCACGTACCAGTATTCGCGATCACTCAACCGTATGAGCGCGGCCTTGAACATCTCCGCGTTCTCGAACGCGAGGGGCGTTGCGAAGAGCTCGCGAATCCAGGCTTCCGCCGCGACCGCAGGCTGCGCCTCGGACGACAGATCCACTTGCTGCAGTGCAGTCGTCCGTTGCGCGACGACGCATTGCGCCACATCGTCGGCGGTGCAAACGATGCGGAGGCCGAACGCATCGTGCTCCGTCACCAGGTCGCTGTGTGCCTTGGCCAGCCGTGCCACATCGACGGGACCGAGCTTCAGGTAGCCGCCCACGTTGTAGCAGGGGCTTTCCGGACGTCGAATCTGGTCGAAATAAATATCCCTTTGATGCGGACTCAGCTGGGCGAGCTGATTGACTCCCTTCATGGCATTCCCTAGCACATCAGCAACGAAAAATAAATTCCACTGGCTGCGATGCATATCGCAACCACACGCGCACACGAAGAAGTAGTGACTTCACGTACTTGAGAGAAGCTGGTTCCGGGATGGAATGCGGCGCGACCCAGCCGTCATTCCTGCGGAAGCAACACTCACAGAGCGTCGACCTAGCCCTTCATCCTGTCTGAATCCTTAGTCTTACTCACTGAACAACCCTTCTCCCTGTGAATCTGCGGATGTTCCGCAGGCCGCTGAATTCGGAACGAACACACGAATTCGGCCTTGAAACGAAAAAGATCACCCGGATCGGACAACAACACGAGCGTCCCCTAACACGCTCCGAGAATATAGCGCTTGGCGTTCGTTGTCAGCAGCAGAATTCTTACAGTCGCGACGGAAGGCGGCCGGGAGCCGCGCAAAAAATAAACCATACTTATGCGTATGCTTCTATTCTCCCCTTGCCGCCATTGGGTTCCAGGCGCGAGAGAACGTTTCCGCGCATCCCCCGGGCAATATCCCGCATCGCGCTCCGAATACATTATCTGTCCCATATTTGAATGACAGACGGCCACCAGGGCCACGGGGCATGGCGCAGCCCAGGCCGCTCGCGGGCCATGGCCGGCCGGGATCGGAATGCACGGCCCGCCCGGCGGTGCCGGGCCATCGCTGGACGCCCCCTATCGCATCCACACCGGCTTCAGCTTCGCGATGCGCTCGAACGCCGGGCAGTCCGCGCGGTGCGCGCCGGGCAGGTAGCCCAGGCTCATCAGGAACTCGCCGACGATCTCGCCGCCGGTGAAGCGGAAGGTCCTGCCGAACAGCTTCACCCAGGCAGCCTTGTCGCGCGGGGCGCCGTCGAGGAGGATGTGGGCGTCGAGCCAGCCGGCGAAGCCGCCGTGCGAGTCCCGGAACGTCTGGATGACCTGGGCGTTGTGGATCGCGGCGTTCACTTTCAGCCGGTTGCGGATGATCCCGGGGTCGGCGAGCAGGCGGGCGCGGTCGGCCTCTCCATAGGCCGCGACCCGGTCGACATCGAAGCCGTCATAGGCCCGCCGGAAGCCCTCGCGCTTCTTCAGGATGGTTTCCCAGCTCAGCCCGGCCTGGTTGATCTCCAGGATCAGGCGCTCGAACAGGGCCGACTCGTCCCGGGCCGGCACCCCGTATTCGTGGTCGTGGTAGGGCCCGTGGACGGGGTGGCCGGGGGCGAAGTCGCAGTAGGTGCTCATCCGGGCAGGATACTGCCGCCTGCTGACAGCCCATGTCCGCAGGTGTTCTCCTTCCCCCGCTCGCGGGGGGAAGGCCGGGATGGGGGCATGAAGGATGGCAGTCCCCCACCCCAACCCTCCCCCGCAGCGGGGGAGGGAGCAGGCAGCCGCTATAATCCCGCCCTTCCCTTCGCTCCCCGGGCGCCCCACGGCGCCGATCCGTCCATGTCCGAAGTCCTGACCGAAGTCGCCCGCGAGGCCGCCCGTCGCCGCACGTTCGCGATCATTTCCCATCCCGACGCCGGCAAGACCACGCTGACCGAGAAGCTGCTGCTGTTCGGCGGCGCGATCCAGATGGCCGGCTCGGTGAAGGGCCGCAAGGCCGCTCGGCACGCGACCTCGGACTGGATGGCGCTGGAAAAGGAGCGCGGCATCTCGGTCACGTCCTCGGTGATGCAGTTCCCGTACGAAGGCCGGATCGTCAACCTGCTCGACACCCCCGGCCACGCCGACTTCGGCGAGGACACCTACCGCGTGCTCACCGCCGTGGACTCGGCGCTGATGGTCATCGACGTCGCGAAGGGCGTCGAGGAACGCACCATCAAGCTGATGGAGGTGTGCCGCCTGCGCGACACGCCGATCATGACCTTCATCAACAAGCTCGACCGCGAGGGCAAGGACCCGATCGACCTGCTCGACGAGATCGAATCGGTGCTCGGCATCCAGTGCGCGCCGGTCACCTGGCCGATCGGCATGGGCCAGCGCCTCAAGGGCGTGGTCCACCTGGTCAGCGGCGAAGTGCATCTGTACGAACCGGGACGCAACTTCACCCGCCAGGACTCGACGATCTTCGCCTCGCTCGACGCCCCCGGCGTGGAGGAGCGCATCGGCGCGGAGATGCTGGCCGAACTGCGCGACCAGCTGGAGCTGGTGCAGGGCGCCAGCCATCCCTTCGACCGCGAGGCCTACCTGGCCGGCAAGCAGGCGCCGGTGTTCTTCGGCTCCGGCGTCAACAACTTCGGCGTGCAGCCGCTGCTGGACTTCTTCGTCGAACACGCGCCCTCGCCGCGTCCGCGCGCGACCACCACCCGCGACGTCGCCGCCGACGAACTGAAGCTCACCGGCTTCGTGTTCAAGATCCAGGCGAACATGGACCCGCAGCACCGCGACCGCGTCGCGTTCATGCGCATCTGCTCGGGCAAGTTCGAGGCGGGCATGAAGGCCTTCCATCCGCGCACCGGCAAGGAGCTCAAGCTCGCCAACGCGCTGACCTTCATGGCCAGCGACCGCGAGATCGCCGAAATCGCCTACCCCGGCGACGTGATCGGCATCCACAACCACGGCACCATCTCGATCGGCGACAGCTTCACCGAGGGCGAGAACCTGTCGTTCACCGGCATCCCGAACTTCGCGCCGGAACTCTTCCGCCGCGCGCGCCTGCGCGATCCGCTCAAGCTCAAGCAGCTGCAGAAGGGCCTGGCGCAGTTGTCCGAGGAAGGCGCGACCCAGTTCTTCCGCCCGCTGATGAGCAACGACCTGATCCTCGGCGCGGTCGGCGTGCTGCAGTTCGACGTGGTCGCCTACCGGCTGAAGGACGAATACGGCGTCGACGCCTCGTTCGAGCAGGTCCAGGTCGCCACCGCGCGCTGGATCCGCTGCGACGACGCGAAGAAGCTGGAGGAGTTCAGGGACAAGCACGCGATGAACCTCGCGCTCGACGCCGCCGGCCAGCTGGTCTACCTCGCCCCGACCCGCGTCAACCTGCAGCTCGCCCAGGAACGCGCCCCGGCGGTGACCTTCCTCGCCACCCGCGAGCACGCCCAGGCCGTGGGCATCGACTGAGGCCCCTCGCCCTCCCCGCCATGCGAGGGAGGGCCACGGCCCGCACTCGCCCATGCGGCGAGGATTTCGCGCAGAATGCGATCGTCCTCCGACCGCATGCCCCATCGATGCTCGACACCCTCCGCACCTGGTGGCACTACCTGCACGGCAAGCGCAGCGAAGTCGCGCACATGGACTACAAGGACGCCTACATGGGCAAGGTCGTCCTCGACATCCACCGCAAGCGCCGCGACAAGCGCGTGACCCGGGTGCCGCTGGCGGCGCTCGAACCGATCCATCGCATCGACCGGGAGAACGCGCTGAACGCCACGCGCCAGCGCGCCGAGGCCCTGCGCGCGCATCGCGACGTGCTGCTGGCGACCCGTCTGCTGGACGGCGACGCGCTGCAGGCGATCATCCCCTCGGTGTCGCAGATCAAGGTGGTGCGCGACGGCGAGCGCTGGCTGGCCTTCGAAGGCAACGGACGGCTGTACGCCATGCGCGAGGTGTTCGCGCCGGAGGACGGCATGCAGGTCGAGGTCGAGGAATACCTGTTCGACGACGACCGCAGCATCCGCCGCCGCCTGAACCGCGTGCGCCGGCTCAACCAGCTGTGACCGCGATGCACGCCATCCTCCTGGCGTTTGGAGCATTTGCACTCGCCGCAACGAAGAAGGTGCCCGGATGAGCCTCACCGACGACGACGACCACGTCCTCACCCTGCGCGAGGAAATCGCCAGCGCCCTCACCCACGGGCTCGGCGCCGCCGCGGCCCTGGCCGGCGGTGCGGTGCTGATCACCCTCGCCGCGCTCTTCGGCGATGCCTGGCAGCTCAGCGCCGCGATCGTGTTCGGCATCACCCTGCTGCTGCTCTACGTCGCATCGACGCTGTACCACGCGATCCAGCATCCGGTGATGAAGGGCCGGCTCAAGGTCTTCGACCACTGCGCGATCTACCTGCTGATCGCCGGCACCTACACGCCCTTCACCCTGATCGGCCTGCGCGGCCCGCTGGGCTGGACGCTGTTCGGCACGATCTGGGCGCTCGCGGTGTTCGGCGTGATCTTCAAGCTGCACTACACCGGCCGCTTCAAGCTGATCTCCACCGCCGTGTACATCGCGATGGGCTGGCTGATCATCCTCGCCGCCAAACCCGTGATGCGCGCGCTGGACCCATGGACCTTCGGCTGGCTGCTCGGCGGCGGCGTCGCCTACACCCTCGGCACGGTCTTCTACCATCGCCCCAGGCTGCCCTTCTCCCACGCGATCTGGCACATGTTCGTCATCGCCGGCAGCGTCTGCCACTACATCGCGGTGATGGCGCAGGTGCTGTCGGGGCGCTGATCCGCCGCCGGGTCATCCGGAGCGCTTGCCCGCGCCAGACTCCGGCCGCTCGGCGATCCAGCGGCTCCAGTACGACATCGCCAGCGCCAGGCCTTCGGCGCGTCGCAGCTGGGTGCGGGTGATCGGCATGGCATCGACCCATTGCGCCGTCGCCACGGCCTCGAATTCGTCCGCCGCCGGTTCGCAGAAACCCATGTACCAGTCGGAAAAGGCGCGCTCCTCGATCGGCGCATCCATCAGGATCCGGATCGAGTGATGCATCGGCGATCGCAGGATGCGGGCGTGCACGCGCGCGACGGCATCCTCCGGGCCCTCGAAATACTGGAAGAACCGCCCGGCGTGGTGGAACAGCACGCCGCTCACGCCGACCTCGCGATTGAAATCGCGCGCACGGGTCAGCATCGCGTGCAGTTCGCTCGTGGACATCGGGAAGCCGGTGCTGAGATAGACGATGCCGTGCAGGTGCGTCATGCAGCGCCTGCCGGGAGACGCGACGGAAGGACATTCATGGCGGTACCTGTCGCGGCTCGATCGGGTTGCGCAGCGTAACCGCATCGCGCGGCGCGCGCATTCAGCGCGCTTAATGCGGCTGCCCGGGATTCGTGAATCGGCGGTTCAGCTGCCGGGAAACCACGACGTGTCGATGCGGAAATGGCGGTCCTCGAAATCGACCTCGCGTTTCATCCCGGCTTCGTCGAGCAGTTCGATGTTCCGGCCGCGCCGGCGGATGGCACCGGACGCCTCCAGCTGCGACAACGCACGACTGACGTAGACGTTGCTCAGGCCCACCGCGTCGCCGATCACCGCCTGCGTCAGCGGCAGCTCGAAGCGCGCACCGAGATCGCGCCGGGTCACGCGCAGCCGCGACACCACTTCAAGCAGAAAATGCGCCACGCGCTCGCGCGCGCCCATGCGCCCGATCACGCGGATGCGGTCGGCCAGCACCGCGTGCTCGACCATGCCGATGCTGAAGAGCAGCGCAGCCAGGCGCGGCGCGCGTTCGAACACCTGGTCCAGCGCCTGCTTGGGGAACGGACACAGCACGCCGCCGGTGGCGCTGGTCAGCGCCGCGCCGGTACGCGCGAACGGAATCTCGGGCAGGCCGACGATGTCACCGGGATAGTGCAGGTGCAGCACCTGCCGACGCCCGTCCGGCAGCAGCACATGGTCGTAGAACCAGCCCGCCCGCACCACGTACAGATGCTCCACCGTGCTGCCCGCCTCGCGCACCTGTGCGCCGGGCATCACCGCCTCCTCGGCCTCCTCCAGGCGCGCCAGCAGCGCCTTGTCCGCTTCCGACAGGCGCAGGTGGTAACCGATCTTTTCGACGAGGCAGCTGCTCATCAGGAGACGACCTTCAATCGCGCATCCACATCATGGATCTCGCTGTAGCTGGGGATACGTGCAGGCTTCGACAGGGAGAGATAGGCCACGCGCATCAGCGCGGCGCAGCGGCGAGGTTCCACCCGACCGATGCCGGTGCCCAGCCCCGGGCAGACGACGGAATCGATCGCATGACCAGCCGCACGCAGTCGTTTGACTTCGAGCAGCACGGCGCGGAATGCCAGGTAGGGATGCAGCGTCTGCGCGATGTTCTCGGGGATGCGCATCGTCGGCGCGGCGATCAACCACGGCCACGACGCATGGTCCGTCGGCACCGACACTGCTGCACCGACCGGCAATTCCCCGTGGTACAGGTCAAGGATCGCCTTCTGGACGCGGGTTTCGACATGGAAGCCCAGCTCGTGGCGGATCGCCAGGTCCAGTCCGCCGTCCATGATGCCGAAGCTGTTCGCCGGGCTCACCATGGCATCCGCCGGACGGGTGAAGAAATCGTCACGTACGACCTCGACGCCATCGATGCCATCGAACGCTTCACGCCAGGCTTGGACGAGCGCCTCGCCATGGTCGATGAGGATGAGCGATGTCAGCATGTAACCGACCCCTGAGATGGAAAAGTCGAGAGCGTAGCGCCTCGACAGGCCTAACGGACATGACCAGCATTCAGGAGCGCTCCGCAAGCTCCGTCCGGTATTTCGCCAGCAGGTATTCACGCGCCGGGTCGCGCGGATGGGATTCCAGCTCGTCGATGCGCAGTCGCAGCCAACGCAGATGCTCGCGTGCCTGTTGCGCCCGCTTTTCTTCAACCTGGATACGCAGGCGCTGCACCCAAACCCGCAGCGCCTCCCATTCCGCGACCCGCCTCTTGCGCGGAACCCGAATCTTGGGGGAAAGATGCATGCACGGTTGCCCGCATGTCGCGCAGTTCACGAACTGCGTGGCCGGCGACGGCCGCCTGGCCACGATCCTGCAATCGAAGCAGACCCAGGGGTGGTTGCTCATCGGATTTCAATCTGAGACTGGAAGAAAAGGCATCCCGCCGCGACGCACAGCCGAAAGTGCAAGCCGGATCATGCGCTTCGCAACATCCGAACCACGCCGCCAGGCGACTGCGGCGGATCAACCTCCGGCACGGGTCGCTGCGCCATGGCGACCCAACGCTCGAAACGAACGACATCGATGCGATCCCCCAGCAGCATCGACATCGCTTCCAGATAGTCGGCCACGGACACGCCCGGTTGTTTCAGGCAGTCCTGCCCAAGCAGCGCATCGACGGATTCCGGTGCCATCGCGGCCACCTGCAGCGCGACATCCCGTGCTGCACGGCGGAATTCCTCGGTCTTCGCGGCAAAGGAATCATGAAAGGCCAGCTCGACGAGCACACCGATCCGCCCATCATGCGAATAGGCCTCGATCCAGCGCTCGAATCCCGCGTGCGCCACCACGCCCGATCACCCCGCGATATACCGCTGCAGCGAATCCAGCTCCACGCGCTGGTCCTCGATCACCGCCTTCACCAGGTCGCCGATCGACACCACACCGACGACGTCGTCGCCATCGAGCACGGGCAGGTGGCGGATGCGGTGTTCGGTCATCACCTGCATGCAGCGGTCGGAGGTATCGGCGGGCGTGGCGGTGAAGACGCGCGAGGTCATGATGTCGCGGACAGGCGTGTCGGCGGAGGAACGTCCCTGCAGCACGACCTTCCGGGCGTAGTCGCGTTCGGAGAGGATGCCGACCAGTCGCGGGCCGTCCATCACCAGGACAGCGCCGATATGGGCGTCGGCCATCAGGCGGATGGCGTCGAGGACGGGCGCTTCAGGCCGGATCGCGTGGATGGCCGGGCTCTTGGCGTCCAGCAGCTGACGGACGGTGCGCATGCAGGCGTTCTCCTTCCGGGGCGATTGCCTCAGAGCATACTCCCGCCGCCGGCCTCCAGCGATCCACCAGGTACAGCGGACGCTGCTTGGATTCCTCGTACAGCCGGCCGAGGTACTCGCCGATCATGCCCAGCGCCATCAGCTGCACGCCGCCCAGCAGCAGGATCACGGTCATCATCGTCGGCCAGCCCGCGACCGGGTCGCCCCAGAGCATCGCCTTGACCACGATCCACAGCGCGTAGACGAAGGCCAGCAGCGCGGTCAGCACGCCGACGTAGGTCGCCACGCGCAGCGGCGCGGTCGAAAAGCTGGTCACGCCTTCCAGCGCGAAGTTCCACAGCTTCCATGCATTGAACTTGCTGCGCCCGGCGACACGGGCCTCGCGCCGGTACGGCACCGAGACCTGGTGGAACCCGACCCAGCCGAACAGGCCCTTCATGAAACGATGGCGCTCGCGCAGCAGGCGCAGGGCCTCCAGCGACCGCGGCGACAGCAGGCGGAAGTCGCCGGTGTCGGTGGGGATGGGGGTTTTCGACAGCCGCTGCATCAACCGGTAGAACCCGTGCGCCGTCGCGCGCTTGAACCAGGTCTCGCCCTCGCGCTCGATGCGCGTGCCGTGGACGTCGTCGTAGCCCTCGCGCCACTTCGCCACGAACTGCGGGATCAGCTCCGGCGGGTCCTGGCCGTCGGCATCGAGAATGACCGCCGCGCCGTCCAGCACCTGATCCAGCCCGGCGGTCAGCGCCGCCTCCTTGCCGAAGTTGCGACTCAGCCGCAGCAGGGACACCCGCGGGTCGGTGGCGGCCAGGTCATCGAGCACCGCCCACGTGCGGTCGCGGCTGCCGTCATCGACGTACAGCACGCCGCCATCCACGCCCTCGCCCGCCAGCGCGTCCAGCACCGCCGCGATGCGGGGATGGAGGGCTGGCAGGGCCTCCGCCTCGTTGTAGGCGGCGACGACGACGGTCAGGCGTTCGCGGGACGTGGGAAGAGACATATATATGGAGTCTACGCGCGGTCAATCGAACGCCACGTAGCCCGGCCCGCCCAGCGCGCGCATCTGGCGCTGGATCGCCCGCGTCCGGCGCTGGACGTAGGGCCCGGGTTTCGCGGCGTTGTACTTGCGCGGATTGGGGAGCACCGCCGCCAGCCGGGCGGCCTCGGCCGGACCCAGCCCCGACGCATCCTTGCCGAAGAACCGGCGCGAGGCCGCCTGCGCGCCGTAGATGCCGTCGCCGTACTCGATCACGTTGACGTAGACCTCCATGATCCGCGATTTGGGCCACAGCGCTTCGATCAGCACCGTGTACCAGGCCTCCAGGCCCTTGCGTACCCAGCTGCGCCCGCGCCACAGGAACAGGTTCTTCGCCAGCTGCTGGCTGATCGTGCTGCCGCCGCGCACCTTCCGGCCTTTCGCGTTGTTCGTGCGCGCCTTCTCGATCGCCGCGAAGTCGAAGCCGTTGTGGGTCGGGAAGTGCTGGTCCTCGGCCGCGACCAGCGCCAGCGGCAGCTGCTTCGAGATCCGGTCGGCATCGCGCCAGTCGTAATACAGCACGAAGTCGTCCTCGCCACCGAAGAACGCCTCGACCTGGCGCTCGGCCATCATCATCGAGAACGGCGGGTCCACGAAGCGCAGCACCAGCACCTGCAGCACCGTGAACGCCACGAACCAGACGGGCAGCCAGAGCAGGCGACGCCACCAGCGGCGGCGCTTCGGTGACGCAGCAACCACGGCGTCCGCCGCTGCCTTTGAATCTGCCTCGTTCAGCCCCATCTTGTGCGGTCTCCCCGAACCATCATCGACTCCACCGCACGCGCGGCTCCGGCATTATCCGTGAAGCCGCCGCCCGCATTCACCCCCGGACACGCCATGACCCACGACGCCCCCAACGACCACCTGACCCGATTCCTGCTCGAACAGGCCGGCGTGCGCGGCGTGCACGTGCGGCTCGACGACACCTGGCAGCAGATCCGCAGCCGCGCCGACTACCCGGCCGCCGTCGCGGACCTGCTCGGCCAGGCCATCGCCGCCTCCGCCCTGTTCACCGGCCACATCAAGGTCGACGGCCGGCTGTCGATCCAGCTGCGCGGCGACGGCGCCCTGCGCACCCTGTTCGCCGAATGCACCGCCGCCGGCACCCTGCGCGGCATCGCGCGGGTGGCCGAGGGCCAGGACGCCGACGTGCACAGCCTCCGGGCGCTGGGCGAGGACGCGCTGCTGGCCATCACCATCGAGAACCCCGGCGCGCGCGGCCAGGACCCGGCCCGCTACCAGGGCCTCGTCGGGCTCGACGCCGACACCCTGTCCGAGGCCTTCGAGGGCTATTTCCGCCAGTCCGAACAGCTGCCGACCCGCCTCCTGCTGGCCGCCGACGCGGACCGGGTCGCCGGCCTGATGCTGCAGACCCTGCCCGGCGATGGCGGTGACGACCTCGGCTGGGAACACGCCAGCGCCCTGTTCGAGACCCTCGGCCCCCGGGAACTGCTCGACACCCCGGCGGACCTGCTGCTGCACCGGCTGTTCCACGAGGACGGCGCACAGGTCCTCGGCGTCAAGCCGCTGGGCTTCGGCTGCTCCTGCTCGCGGGAACGGGTCTCTGGCATGCTCGAATCCCTGGGCGAGGCGGAAGCCCGGGCGGCGGCCGAAGCCAATGACGGCGCGATCGACGTCCATTGCGAGTTTTGCGGACAGGCGTATCGTTTCGACCAGGTCGATATCGATGCCCTGTTCTCTCAGTCCTCGGCGCATGGCGCGCCCGATCGCCTGCAGTGACGCCCGTCACGCCGTTTTCGCCAGATCGCGACAGGCGCACGATTGTTAAAGAACCATAAATCTGATAGCCTGAAGACCTAAATCATGAACCTCCCGGGGAACTCGACCGGCCATCACCGGTCCGATCCGCCAGCATGCACCTGACCCTGCGCCGACTGCCGCTGCTCCTGACCCTCGCCTTCGGCGTGGTCGCGGGCGCGCACGCGCAGTCGCGCACGGGCAGCGACCGCGTCGAGCTTCCGGTGTGGAACAAATCCAGCGGCGCCATCGAAGCGGTCGTGGTCCTCGAACCGACCGACCTGGCCAAATCCCGCACCCTGGCCCGTTTCGGCGTCCGCCACCTCGACACCACCTTCGGCCTCAGCGCAGGCGATTCGCTCGGCCTGCTCTGCGATCGCAAGCAGGGCCTGAGCTCGGCCCTGACCAACCTCGCCGACAACTGCGTGCTCGCCTCGATCCCCGCCACCCAGCGCCGCACCGGCGCGGCGGCGATCTTCCAGCGCAACGGCACGCAGGTCGGCATCGGCGGCGGCAGCACCCGCACGACCATGCCCGCCTGGCTGGCTCCGGGCAGCGGCGGCAACGGCCGGGTCGACGTCAACGACATCACCATCTTCAGCCAGAAGGCCCTGCCCCGCGAAGGCTACATCTCCATCGCCGGCACGGTCGCCAAGGCCCGCCTCCAGGCCCCGTCCGAGATCCCCGGCTTCAGCAACCGCTGGACCGCCCGCCAGCTCAACCTCGGCGGCGGCGTCGGCAACTTCGGCGTCAACGTCATCGGGGAAGTGGTCGACACCCCCGGCCAGCATCGGTGGAGCAGCATGGGCCTCGGCCTGAGCTGGCGGACCCCCTGGAGCGGCCAGCTCACCGTGGGCGCCGACAACCTGGTGACCCGCGGCAAGAACCCGTTCGCCCCGGCCACCGAACAGGGCGAGGACGAGGGCGCCGTGCCCTACGTCCGCTACGAACAGGACCTCTGACCCCGCTTCGAAGGGGCTTGACAGGGGTCCAGGCGAGTCCGACGGACGCGCATTAACAACACTTTAATTTTTCTCCGAGTGGGGCTACTATCGGCCCCGGCCTTGTCCGCGCGCGCGTCCATCCGGCGGCACGGGATCAGGTTCCCATGGGAAACCCAAGACTCACTTGGAGAGAGAAGAAATGACCTTTAAGACCAACAAGCTCCGCAACGCGATCACCCTCGCGATCGCGGGCACCTCCGCCCTCGTCGGCTCGGGCGTCGCGTTCGCCCAGGACAGCGACAAGGGCAGCGAAGAGCTCGACACGATCACCGTCACCGGTTCGCGCATCGTCCGTCGCGCCGAAACCGAAACCCAGCAGCCGATCTTCGAACTCACCCGCGAAGACATCCAGGCCCAGGGCCTGACCTCGGTCGGCGACGTGATCCAGAACATCACGGCCAACGGCTCGGCGCTGAACAGCACCTACAACAACGGCGGCAACGGCGAAACCCGCGTCAGCCTGCGCAACCTCGGCTCGAACCGCACCCTCGTGCTGGTCAACGGCCGTCGCTGGGTGGCCGGCACCGGCCTCGGCGGCGCGGTCGACCTGAACACCATCCCGACCGCAGCGGTCGAGCGCATCGAAGTCCTGAAGGACGGCGCCTCGGTCATCTACGGGTCGGACGCCATCGCCGGCGTGGTCAACGTCATCCTGCGCACCGACTACCAGGGTGCCGAATTCAACGCCTACATGGGCGAATACACCAAGGGCGACGGCACCCGCCAGTCGTACGACCTGACCATCGGCACCTCCGACGATCGCTTCAGCGCGATGCTCGGCATGGGCTACGTGAAGGAAGAGTCGGTCCTGGCCGGCGATCGCGAAATCTCGCGCGAACCGATCTTCCGCACCGGCACCTCGCTGGGCAGCTCCACCACCCCGGGCGGTCGCTTCGCCGTGTGTAACGGCACCTTCTCCAACGGCGTGTGCTCGGGCACCCAGACGCGTCCGGACGGCACGGGCGGCCAGTTCACCTACAACCCGGGCAGCGTCGGCAACGCGTGGCGCAACTTCATCCTGCCGCCGACCTCGCCGAACGACATCTACAACTTCGCGCCGGACAACTACCTGATCACGCCGCAGGAGCGCAAGTCGCTGTTCGGTCGCGCCTCGCTGAACCTGACCGACAACACCCGCGTCTTCATCACCGGTACGTACAACAACCGTCGTTCGGAGCAGCTGCTCGCCGCCATGCCGATCGTGCTCGGTACCGGCCCCGGCGCCGGCTCGATCGCGCGCACGATCTCGATCAGCGCCAACAACCTCTACAACCCCTTCGGCCGCGATGTCAGCCGCATCCAGCGCCGCGCCGTGGAAACCGGTGGTCGTTCGTTCAACCAGGACGTCGACACCTTCGGCTTCAACGGTGGCATCGAAGGCTCGTTCGAACTGGGTGACCGCTACTTCACCTGGGACGCCGGCATGGTGTACGGCCGCAACGACCAGAACGACACGACCAACGGTCTGTTCAACCTGCTCGCCCTGCGCCAGGCCCTCGGCCCGTCGATGCTGGTCAACGGCACCCCGACCTGCGTCACGACGCCCGGCAATGCCGCGACCGCGATCGCCGGCTGCGTGCCGCTGAACCTGCTCGGCGGCCCGGGCTCGATCACGCCGGAAATGCTGGCCTTCTCCAGCTTCGTGGCGCACGACGAGCTGGGCTACAAGATGAAGCAGTACTACGCCAACGTGTCCGGCGAAATCGTCGAACTGCCGGGCGGCATGCTGTCGTTCGCGTTCGGCCTCGAGCGCCGTACCGAAGAAGGCTTCGACCAGCCGGACGCCCTGATCGCCTCGGGCAACACCACCGGCAACGCGCGTACCCCGACCAAGGGTGGCTACAAGCTCGAGGAAGCCTTCCTCGAATTCGCGATTCCGCTGCTCCGCGACGTCGTCGGCGCCCAGGAGCTGGAACTCAGCGTCGCCGGCCGTTACTCGGACTACAGCAACTTCGGTGACACCACCAACGGCAAGGTCGGCTTCAAGTGGCGTCCGATCAAGGACCTGATGGTCCGCGGTAACTGGTCGGAAGGCTTCCGTGCACCGTCGATCGCCGAGCTGTTCTCCGGCGTGGCCGATTCGTTCCCGAGCCTGGCCGACCCCTGCTCGACCACCTTCAGTGGCGCATGGGCCAGCCTGAATGCGGCCGAGCGTGCACGCTGCGTGGCGCAGGGCGTGCCGAACGTTGGTTACGATCAGGGCAACGCCCAGATCCGCATCTCGGTCGGCGGCAACACCGACCTGAAGCCGGAAACCTCGGTCACCAAGACCCTCGGCCTGGTGTGGAGCCCCTCCTTCCTGGAAGGCTTCAACGTGTCGCTGGACTGGTGGAACATCGAGCTCGACGACGCGATCATCACCCGTTCGGGCCAGTTCATCCTGAATTCGTGTATCCGCGACAACCCGAACGGCAACATCGGTCGTACTGCTTCCGACGCGGCTCTGTGCTCGCTTGCCAACGTCCGTCGTGACGCGACCGGCCAGATCACCAACCTGCTCTCGATCCCGCAGAACCTGGGTACCCGCACGGTTGAAGGTTATGACATGACCATCAACTACAACCTGCCGGAGAACGTGCTGGGCAACTTCAGCTTCACGCTGGACACGACCTACATGACCGAAGCGACCTCGCAGGACGACGAGGGCGGCTTCCTCGGCGAGTACGGCGATCGCAACAACAACTGGCGCCTGCGCTCGAACTTCATGGCCCGCTGGACGAAGGGCGACTGGGGTGCGACCTGGTTCACCCGCTACTACTCGCGCCAGGAAGAGGAGTGCCCGTTCTACTACAACGACTACGGTTTCGGCGAGCTCTGCAACGACGCCACCCTCGACAGCGCGGGTGTGGTCCAGGCCGGATCGCAGAACAAGATCGGCGGCACCACCTACCACGATGCCACCGTGTTCTGGAAGGCCCCGTGGAACGCCAAGATCACCGTTGGCGTGAACAACATCTTCGCCAAGGAACCGCCGGTGTCGTTCACCACGTTCGCGAACAGCTTCGACCCCGCCTACGAGGTCCCGGGCCGCTTCGTGTACATGCAGTACAACCAGAAGTTCTGATCGGATTCCTTCCGATCGGATATTCCGGTTCGCTTCACAAGGACGGCCCCGCAAGGGGCCGTCTTTTTTTGTGCGTCGGTTTCGTGGCTACAATCCGCAGAATCCAACCGGACATGAGCGTCCCATGAGCGTGCCGCCACCGTTCTCCAGCCAGGTCGCCTCGATGTTCGCGGTCCCGGTGTTCCAGGCCCAACATCCGGATCCTGCGGCGCTCAACGCCGAGCTCAAGGCCCTGTTCCTGCTCCGCGAGCACGACAGGACGACCTACGGCAACCCGAATCCCTCGCTGAAACAGCAGGACGGGGTGTTCGAGAGCGACTTCACGCTGTTTTCATGGCCGGAGGCCTGCGTGCAGGCGCTGCGCGCGTTCTGCTGGACCGAACTGGGCAAAGCGGTGCGGGAGTTGAACGGCTACGGACCGGAGGAGATGCGGCGGCTGCAGATCTTCTCGCACACCTGGTTCCACGTGACCCGCCATGGTGGCTTCGTGATCAACCACATCCATCCGATGGCGTCGTGGTCAGGCGTCTACTGCGTCGATCCAGGCGAAACGCCGGCGGACAAACCCGAATCGGGCGTGCTGCGCTTCCATAACCCGCATTTCTACAGCAACGTGTTCCTGGACGCTGGCAATGCGCGGCTGCGCGCGCCCTACCACCATGGCAGCTGGAGTTTCCGGCTGGAGCCCGGCCAGTTGATCCTGTTCCCATCCTGGGTGCCGCACGAGGTGTTGCCGTTCTACGGCAGCGACGAACGGATCACCGTCGCCTTCAACTGCTGGTTCGGGATGAAGTGAGGCGACTGCGCGGGCCCATCAACCCGCCAGGCGCTCGCGCAGCGGCGCGAGCTGCGCCTCATAGTGCCACCACACGCCGCCACGGTCGCGCAGCACGCCCTGCCGGGCGGTCCCGGCGCTGGCCGTCGACACACGGCCGCCGGGCCGCGCCACATCGCTGAGGCCTTCGATCCGGCGCAGGCCGCAGTGCTCGAGCACGTGCAGCACCGTCGTTTCGGGTTCGGCCACCAGATCGTCGTAACGGACGTCGAGCACGCGATCGGGCAGCACCTCGGACCAGTGCGCCATCATCGCGCGGTAGGCGCGGAAGAAACCCGCCAGCTCTTCCTGCACGTACGAATACGTGGCCACGCCGGCGAACAGCGTGCGCAGGTTGGAGAAGCAGGTGTCCATCGGATCGCGGACAAGGTGGATGAAGCGCGCCTGCGGCATGGCACGGGCGATCATGCCGACGTTCCAGAAGTTCATCGGCAGTTTTTCGGTGAAGAACGGCTTGCCGCGCGACAGCCATGGCGCATGCCGCGCGTAATCGCGCGCGATCCCGTCGAAATCGGCACTGGCCAGCGATTTCACCGCCATGGCGTCGAGGCCATTGGGCAGGCTGCGGTCGATCGCCAGCTCCATCTGCGCATCGAAGGCGCGGGTTTCGCCGGCGTCGCCCACGTCCGGGTGCCCGGCGAGCATGCGTTCGAGCAGGGTGGTGCCGGAACGGTGCATGCCGACGATGAAGATCGGCACGTGCGGCTGCACCACCGGGCTCCCGCTGCGAACGAAGGCGGGCGTGCAGACGGCGCGCTGGGCGGCGACCAGTTCCGCGACCGGTGCCGGATCGTAGGGCACCTGGCGGCGCTTGGCGGCGCAACCGCGAGCGAGCGCCTCCCAGGCCCCTGCGTAGTCGCCGAGGTCGTGCAGTTCCTTGTGCAGGCCGTAGGCGACATAGGCTTCGCCTTCGCTGCCGGGCGGGGCCTCGCCGAGCTGGCGACGCAGGCGCTCGACGTGGTTGCGCTCGGGCGTCTGCCTGCGCACGCTGGCGAGCATCCAGGACGCCTGGAAGAAGCGCGGGTTCGCGGCCAGCGTCGCTTCGTAGCAGGCTTCGGCGGCATCGCTGTCGCCGTCGAAGAAATGCAGGTTGCCGCGCACGTAGCGCAGCGGCGACGAGTTCGGATGCTTCGCCAGCGCGGCATCGGCGAGCCGCTGCGCGGCGTCGTTGGCGTTGATCGAGCTGAGCAGGACCACGCTCTTGGCCAGCACGTCCGGCGGCGAGCCGTCGAGCAGCTTCGGATCCTGCAGGGTGCGCTCCAGCGCCTCGAACTCATGGAAGTAGCGCAGGCGCTGGCCCAGCGAAAAGACCAGGGCGGGATGTTCGAGCGGCCGGCCGATGCCGGTGCGGACCACGGCGTGCGATTCACGATGCGCGCCGCGCCGGGTCAGCACGGTGGACAGGCCAATGACCGCGGGCGGATAACCGGGGCTTACATCCAGCGAACGACGATACAGGGCCTCGGCGGCGCCGAGGTTCTTCGCGTCGTAGGCGCGTTCGGCCTGTTTCCACAGGTCGTATGCAGCAGCGGTCAAGCGTTCACCTCGTTCAGCGGTACGGTCGCCGCGCTCAGCCGGCGCCGAGCGCCAGTGCCTGCGGCCGGATCAACGGCAGTATTTCACATTCGAACCAGTCGCGAGCTTCGCCCAGTTCGCGCGCGAACATCCGCGCCAGCTGCGCGGCCTCGTCCTCGCGCTGGCGCGCGCTGTAGGTCGCCGTGGTCTGCTTGGCATTGACGCCGGCAACGACGGCTGCACGCGTACGCAGGGCCTCGGCATCCACGGACAGCCCCCACCAGTCGAGGCATTCGCAGGCGCTGCCGGCCAGGTCGGCGAGGATCCGCGATGCATCGATGAAACGCAGGCGACCTGGCGCCTGCGCATCGATGTCGACCAGCAGCTCGCGCTGCGCGACCCACTGCAGCGCCACGGCGGCGAGCAGCGAGGGGGGCTCGATCTCGCGGCCCGCAAGACGGTGGCGCAGGCTGCCTGCGGCGACGGCGCGCTCGACCAGTGCTGGCACCTTGGCGTGGGTTTCGGGCGTCTTCTTGATGTTAGACACCAGGAAGTCGTCGAGCGAGGACAGCAGCGCGACCGCTCGACTGCCCGGTGTGGCGGCGAGCAGGTCGGCGGCGATGTTCAGCGCCGCGTGCGTCGGTTTGACCACCACCGCGCCATCCTCGCACCAGGGCCGGAACAGCAGGCGCGTGGTCGGCGCCATCCACTGCGCGACGGCCATTCCGCGATCCTTCGCATCCGAGAGGCGGCGCAGGACCAGGGGCTCGCGGTAGACCATGCACGCGGGCGTGTCCTGCAGCGCGCGGGCGAGCAGGGTCGAACAGCAGAAGGACGTGTGGAACAGCCAGGCAACGCGAGACGGTGCCGGCAATGCGGGCAGCGCCGGCAGCGATACCGGGACCGATGCGGCGAAATCCACGTCGAGCCGGTTGTCCATGAATGCCGGGCCGGTGACGTGCGCCTCTTCGATGCGCAGCATCGCGAAGCGCGGCGTGACCGGATCCAGGTCGACCGGGAACCAGCGCGGATCGGCGACATCGACGACCGCCTGCGTGGCGGTCGTCATGCGTGCGTCTCGACGCGTGTCGTCACGCATCCAGCCGGGCGGCGATGCGCTGCTGTTCGTCGATCAGCGCCTGCGGGATGCGCGGACCGTACTCTTCGAGATAGTGGCCGATGCTGGCGAACTCGGCGCGCCAGCCGTCGCGGTCGAAGCCGAACAGCTTCTCGCGCGCTTCGTCGCCGAGGCTGACGCCATCGAGGTTGATGTCCTCGGCGCGCGGCAGCGCGCCGATCGGCGTGTCGATCGCGCCGGCGGTGCCCTTCACGCGCTCGATCATCCACTCCAGCACGCGCAGGTTGTCGCCGAAGCCCGGCCACAGGAACTTGCCGTCGTCGCCCTTGCGGAACCAGTTGACGTGGAAGATCTTCGGCAGGTTGGCACCGGCCTGGTCGAACGACAGCCAGTGGTTGAAGTAGTCGGCGAAGTTGTAGCCGCAGAACGGCTTCATCGCCATCGGGTCGCGACGCATGACGCCGACCGCGCCGGTGGCGGCGGCGGTGGTTTCCGAGCCCATCGCGGCGCCGACCAGCACGCCGTGGGTCCAGTCGCGGGCCTCGAACACCAGCGGCACCAGCGAGGCGCGGCGACCGCCGAAGACGATCGCGCTGATCGGCACGCCCTGCGGATCCTCGGCCATCGGCGAGTAGGAGGGGCACTGCTTCGCGCTGACGGTGAAGCGGGAGTTCGGGTGCGCGGCCGGACGCTTGGCGGCATCGTAGGGCTCGCCGCGCCAGTCGGTGACCGGCGTGCCGGTCTGCAGGCCTTCCCACCACGGCTGGTTGTCGGCGGTGACGCCGACGTTGGTGAAGATGGTGTTCTTCTGGATGGTCTTGAGCGCGTTCGGGTTCGAGTTGATGCTCGTGCCCGGCGCGACGCCGAAGAAGCCGGCTTCCGGGTTGATCGCGTACAGGCGGCCATCGGCGCCCGGGCGCATCCAGCAGATGTCGTCGCCGACGGTGGTGACCTTCCAGCCGTCCTTGAGGTAGCCCTCCGGCGGGATGAGCATGGCGAGGTTGGTCTTGCCGCAGGCGGACGGGAACGCGGCGGCGATGTAGTGCGTCTCGCCCTGCGGGTTCTCGACGCCGAGGATCAGCATGTGCTCGGCCAGCCAGCCTTCGCTGCGCGCCTGGTAGGAGGCGATGCGCAGCGCGTGGCACTTCTTGCCGAGCAGCGCGTTGCCGCCGTAGCCCGAGCCGTAGGACTTGATCGTCAGCTCTTCGGGGAAGTGCATGATGAATCGGCGGTTCGGGTCGAGTTCGCCGATCGAATGCAGACCCTTCACGAAGCTTCCGCCGGCCTCGCCTTCGCGCTCGATGCGTGCAAGCGCGGCGGCGCCCATGCGCGTCATGATCCGCATGTTGGCGACCACGTACGGCGAGTCGGTGATTTCCACGCCGCAGCGCGACAGCGGCGAATCGATCGGGCCCATGCAATAGGGGATCACGTACAGCGTGCGGCCGCGCATGCAGCCTTCGAACAGCGCATCCATCTGCGCGTGGCCCTCTTCGGGCGCCATCCAGTGGTTGTTCGGGCCGGCGTCGTCGGCGTGGCTGGTGCAGACGAAGGTCAGGTGCTCGACGCGCGCGACGTCATCGGGATGCGAGCGGTGCAGCCAGCTGTCAGGGTGCGTCTGCTCGTTGAGGCGGATCAGCGTGCCGTCGGCTTCCATCTTCGCGATCAGCGCGGCGTTCTCGGCATCGCTGCCGTCGCACCAGTGGATCGCGTCGGGCTGGGTGAGGCGTGCGACCTCGGCGACCCAGGCGTTGAGGCCGGCATGGCGGCTGGCTCCCTGTTTGTGGGGATCGGACGCAGTGCTGGCAGCGGCGATGGCATTCATTCGGAGAGGACTCTCAAGGAGGGGAAATCGGTGCGGTCGGCGTCGCGGCCGGCGGAATGAGGGTGTCCATGACGTGTTCGACGTAGGACTCGAACTCGTCGTGCGCCAGGCGCGGGTGGTGCAGCTGCAGGCTCAGCTGCAGGAAGCCCACGTACGCCGCGTAGGCGAGGCGCGCGCGATGCTGCGCGTCGACGCGGGCCAGGCCGGTCTGGCGGAAGGAGGCGGAGAGATAGTCGAGGCGGCGCTGCGACACGCGCTCGATCACCGGACCCACTGCGGGATGATCCAGCGCCTTGAGCAGTTCGCTGTAGATCTTGTGCGACTTCACTTCGTGCGCGACCACCTGGAACAGCGCGCGCAGGCGCTGGCGCGGGTCGGCGACGACTTCGAGCTGGCCGAAGACCGTTTCCTGCTCGACGGCTTCCCAGCGTTCGAGCGCGGCGGAGAGCAGCGCATCGCGCGATGGAAAGTGCCAGTAGAAACTGCCTTTCGTCACGCCGAGCCGGCGTGCGAGCGGTTCCACCGCGACGGCGGCGACGCCCTGCTCTGCGATGAGGTCGAGCGCGGCCTGGGCCCAATCTTCGGCACTGAGGCGCGCGTTGCGTTCGGTCTTGGCGGTGGCTTCGTTCATGACCATATTGTAACCATACGGATCGGTTCGGAAAAGTATCGTTTCGTTATGAGGTGTCCGGTCACAGTCCATCGGACAGAGCGTTTCGAGCCATTGACATTCCAGAATCGCGATATCCATACTTCGGCGTATGGATTGAATGCCGTCCGGACGGGTGCGTGCCCGCTCCGGATGGGCCCGAGAGGGTCCGGCCGGCATCGCGATCCGATCCCGTCACCCCACGCCGAGCCCGCCTTCCCGGAGCGTTCCAATGAGTACCGTCCTCGGACTGATCGCACCACCGCTCATCCTTCTCCTCGCCGGCGCCTTCGTCGCCTACCACCGCCTGCGCCTCGCGGCCTGGGTCGCACTGTCGGGCACGCTGCTGGTCGCTGCCTGGTTCCTCGGCGCGCACCGGACCACCACCCTGGTCTGCGCCGGCCTGATGCTGCTGGTCGCGCTGCCGCTGCTGATTCCCTTCCTGCGCAAGCCGCTGATCACCTCGCCGCTGCTGGGCTTCTACACGAAGCTGCTGCCGCCGCTGTCGGACACCGAGCGCACCGCGCTGGAGTCGGGCACGGTCGGCTTCGAGGGCGAACTGTTCTCGGGCAAGCCGGACTGGAACAAGCTGCTGTCGCTGCCCAAGCCCGAGCTGACCGCCGAGGAGCAGGCCTTCCTCGACGGCCCCTGCGCCGAGCTGTGCCGCCGGACCAACGACTGGGAGATCACCCACGTCCGCGCCGACCTGCCGCCGGAGCTGTGGGACTACATCAAGCAGAACAAGTTCTTCGGCCTGAACATCCCGAAGGAATACGGCGGTCTGGGCTTCTCTGCGCTGATGAACCACAAGGTCATCCAGAAGCTCGCCGCGGTCTCCAGCGTGGTCAGCTCCACGGTGGGTGTCCCCAACTCGCTGGGCCCGGCCGAACTGCTGATGCACTACGGCACCGAGGAACAGAAGCGCTACTACCTGCCGCGCCTGGCCGACGGCCGCGAAGTGCCCTGCTTCGCCCTGACCGGCCCGTTCGCCGGCTCCGACGCCACCTCGATCCCGGATTACGGCATCGTCTGCGAAGGCGAGTGGAACGGCGCCAAGGTGCTCGGCATCCGGCTCACGCTCAACAAGCGCTACATCACGCTGGCGCCGGTGGCGACGCTGATCGGCGTCGCGTTCCGCATGTACGACCCGGACGGCCTGCTCGGCGACACGAAGGACATCGGCATCTCGCTGGCGCTGGTGCCGCGCGACACCCCCGGGCTGGAGATCGGCCGCCGCCATTTCCCGCTGAATTCGCCGTTCCAGAACGGACCGATCAAGGGCCGCGACGTGTTCGTGCCGCTGAGCCAGCTGATCGGCGGCGAAGACTGCGCCGGCCAGGGCTGGCGCATGCTGATGGAGTGCCTGTCGATCGGCCGCTCCATCACCCTGCCCTCCACCGCCAGCGGCGGCTCGAAGATGGGCGCGGTGGTCACCGGCGCCTATGCCCGCATCCGCAAGCAGTTCGGCCTGTCGGTCGGCCGCTTCGAGGGCGTGGAAGAAGCGCTGGCGCGCATCGCCGGCCGCGCCTATGCCTGCAGCGCGCTGTCGGAAGCCACCGCTGCGGCCGTGGCGCGCGGCGAGAACCCCGCCGTGCCCTCGACCATCGCCAAGTACCACTGCACCGAGATGGGCCGTGAAGTCGCCCGCGACGTCATGGATGTCCACGGCGGCAAGGGGATCATCCTCGGCCCGCGCAATTACGCCGGTCGCAACTGGCAGTCGGTGCCGATCGCGATCACGGTCGAAGGCGCGAACATCATGACCCGCAGCCTGATGATCTTCGGCCAGGGCGCGATCCTCTGCCATCCGTGGGTGATGAAGGAAATGAAGGCGGCACAGCTGGAAGATCCGCGCGCGCGCCTGGACCAGTTCGACGATGCGCTGTTCGGCCACATCAGCTACGCGATCTCCAACGCGGTCCGCGCCTGGTGGTTCGGCCTCACCGGCACGCGCATCGGCGCCACGCCCGGTGGCGAGTACACGCGTCGCTGCTACCGCAAGCTCAACCGCTATTCGGCGGCGCTGGCGGTGATGGCCGACACATCGATGCTGCTGCTCGGCGGCAAGCTGAAGTTCAAGGAATCGCTGTCGGGTCGCCTCGGCGACGTGCTCAGCCAGCTGTACATCATCAGCGCGATGCTCAAGCGCTACGAGGACCAGGGCCGTCCGGTCGCGGACCACCCGCTGCTGGCCTGGGCCTTCCACGATGCCGTGCACAAGATCGAGCTGGCGCTGTCGGGCGCGCTGCGCAACTTCCCGATCCGTCCGGTCGGCTGGCTGCTGTGGGCGGTGATCTTCCCCTGGGGCCGCCGCGCGCAGGCGCCGAGCGACCGCCTGGGCCACCGTGCCGCGAGCCTGCTGATGACGCCGTGCGAAGCGCGCGACCGCCTAGCCGACGGCCTGTTCCTCGACCCGTGCGAGAACAACCCGGCCGGCCGCGTGAACAGCTACCTGTCGAAGGTGATCCTGGCCGAGCCGGTGGAGCGCAAGTTCCTCAAGGCGCTGAAGAACAGCGACATCCAGGCGCTGGACTTCGAGGCCCAGCTCGACGAGGGCGTGCGCGAAGGCTGGATCACCGCCGAGGAACGCAGGCAGCTCGAAGAACTGCGCGAGATGACGCTCGACACGATCATGGTCGACGACTTCGAGTCGTGGGAGCTGCGCTCGGCCGGCTACGTCGAGGACGCCCCGCCGGCGACCGGCGGCGCGCGCCTCGCCGCGGCCTGAGCCATCGGATACACGCGACAACGAACGGCGGGCTGTCCCGCCGTTCGCTTTTCAGGGACCCGGAATACGCGATACGGAGCACGACCATGGCCAACAAGACCCTCGCCCTGTACGAACGCTTCCGCCGCTGGCCCGCCGGGCAGTGGCTGTTCACCCGCGCGATCTGCTTCAAGGCGCCCTACTTCGGCAGCATCTCGCCGCGCATCGAAACCCTCGAACCGGGCCGCTGCGTCGCCACGATCCGCCGCCATCGGGCGATCACCAACCACATCGGCAGCGTGCATGCGATCGCGATGTGCAACCTCGCCGAGCTGACCGGCGGCATGGTCACCGAAGTCAGCCTGCCCGATTCGATGCGCTGGATCCCCAAGGGCATGACCGTGCAGTACCTGAAGAAGGCCATGGGCACGATCCGCGCGGTCGCCACGCCTTCGATCCCGGTCGTGCATGCCGACCAGGGCTACGAACTGCCGGTGGACGTGGTGCTGACCGACGACGCCGGCGACGCGGTGTTCAAGGCCACGATCTCGATGTGGATGTCGCCGAAGCCGGCACGCTGAGCCCCCGCGCTGATAACCAGAAGTCATGTCCTGGTGCGATGCCAGGCCATGATTCCCCGACATTCTCGGCTAGCATCTGGCCGGCGCCCGCGTTCCGGGGTCGTGGCCGCCATGGATGCGAAGGCCCGCAGCGCCTTCGGCCCGTCTCCGCTACCGAAGGCGTCAACCGATGCGCAGTGCCAGCGATGCGTCCGCCGCTCCTGTTCCGTCCGCCGGCCGCTACCTGGTCGGCGACATCGCGATCGACACACGGCAGCGCAGGGTACTGCGCCCCGATGGCGACGTCGAACTGACCCAGCGGGTCTTCGACCTGCTCATCGCCCTGGTCTCCGAACCCGACATCCTGCACACCCGCGAAGCCCTGCTCGAACGCGTCTGGGGCACCACCTGCATCGAGGACTCGAACCTCACCCAGAGCATCTCGGTCATCCGCAGGGCGCTGGGCGAGGATCGCAAGGGCTGGATCCGGACCGTGTCCAAGCGGGGCTACAGCTTCGAGCCGCCGGGCGAAGTGATCCACCTGCCGCCGGAACGATCGGCACCCACACACTCACCCACCCTTCCGCCCGCACCTGCGTCCGTCGACGCGCCCATCGATCAGCACGGAAACGCAGCAGCGGCACCGATGCCCGCGCCCCATGCGGCCCCGGCGTCGCCCCGGACGCTGCACTGGGCCGCCTCCCTGCTGTTCGGGCTGTCGCTGCTGGTCTCCGGCTCGCGCGCGCAGCCGGAGACCACGACCGCGCTGGCGGAACGGCCTCACGCCGCGGTCGGGATCGTGCTGGTCGACGCGACCTCCGGTGCAGCCGACGCGCCCAGCCGCCAGGCCGCTTCGGTACTGAAAGCCTGGCTGCGCTGGAAGCTGGAACGCCTGCCCGAAGCGGTGCTGGTCCGCGAAGACGAACTGCTGGCCGGGCACGCGCTGGACACGTGGTTCGTCGAGATCCGCGCCGAACCACGCACGGCGCATCGCCATCCGACCCTGCAGGTGTCGCTGCGACCGCTGCATCGCGACGGCCGCGAAGGCCGACCGCGCGCGACCGCACCCGTCGTTCTCGGGGCACTCCGCGACCGCGATCCGGTGGCGACCGTCGACGCCCTGTCGCGGCAGGCGATGGCCGCGCTGTTTCCCCGGCGCCGCAGCGAGCGCTGGCCGCCGCTGGCACTGGATGCGACCACCGCCCTGCAATTCGCGCAGGGCACCGAGGCCCTCGATCGACGCGCCTACGCCGCCGCGCGCGTGATGCTCGGCGAGGTGGTCGAATCCGCGCCCGGCTTCGGCCCGGCGCGGCTGGCGCTCGCCCGCACCCTGGCCGATGACGGACGCGTGCGCCAGGGTGCCGAACAGGCGGCCCTGGCGCAGGGCGTGCTCGCCCCCCTGCCACCGGGCGCGGCGCACGTGGTCGCGGCCGAGATCGCGGCGCTGGTGCCGACGCGCAACGCGGCATCGATCGCTGCCTACGCGCGGCTGTCGACGGCCAATCCGGATCGCGGCGGGTTCGCGCTCGCGCAGGCGCAGGCGCTGTTGCGCGCCAACCGCCCAGAGGACGCACTGCAGCTGCTCAGTGCAGCCCAGTGGGAACGACAGCCCCTGGCCCAGCGCATCCGCCAGCGCACTGCGCGCGCCGAGGCTGCGCTGGCGCTGGGGTACCACGACCTGGCCCGGGAGAGCGCGGCCGAAGCCATCGGGCTGGTCGGCCTGCACGTCGACGGCCATGCCCGCGAGCTTGGACAGGCCCAGCTGGTGTTCGCGCGCGCGCGGCACCAGCAATATCGCCAGGGCACCGATCTGGCGCTCTACCATCGCGCGATCCGCACCTTCGAGGCCGACGGCAACCGCCTGGGCGCGCTCACCGCCGCCTACTTCGAAGCCGCCGCAGCGGATGACGTGGCCGAGGCCGAACGCAGGCTCGCACCGCTGCTGGCACTGGCCGGACAGCACGGCGACCACGCCTCCCAGCTGCGCGCGCTGCGTTCCATGGCGTTCGTGCATGCCGACAACGGCGACCGTGCCGCGGCACGGCACACCCGCCTGCGCGCGCTCGACATCGCGGCGATGGCGGGCGACGTCGCGACGGAGCAGCTGCTGCAGCTGGACATGGTCGACGACGACCTAGACGCCGGCGACCTGGACGCGGCCGGACGGCGGCTGGCGACGCTGCGGCAGGATCGCCTGTCGATGAAGTACCGCCTGCGCGTGGCGCGCAAGGAGAGCGCGCTGCTGCGCCTGCAGGGCCGCTATCGCGATGCGCTGGCCCGCCTCGATGCGCGACTGACCGGCGAGGCGCGCCATGCGGCATGGCAGGCCGCACCGATCGAAGCGGCGCGCATCGCCTGCATGCGCACCCGGACCCTGTCGGCGATGGGCGACCTGGCGATGGCGCGTTCGCAACTGCGGGGCTGTCACGACCCGGGATCGAGCTCGGTCCCGGTGGTCGCGCACCTGGGCGAGGCGGAGATCGCCCTGCACGATGGCAACGTGCTCGCGGCGCGCCGTCTGCTGGACGAGGCCGATCGACGGCTCTCGCAGCGCCGCATGGACGGCGGCAGGATCGAGATGGGCACCGCCCTGGCCATGCTGCGCATCCGCACCGGCGAGCATGCGCGCGCCGAAACGCTGTACCGGCTCCTGCTGCCTGCTGCCCTGCAGCAAGGCCATGCGCTGCCGCTGGCGGAGATCGAGATCGGGCTGGCCGAGCTGGCGGCGGTGCGTCGCGACTGGGCGCTCGCGCAGCGCCACGCCACGCAGGCGCGACAGCGACTGCCGCAGGGAATCTGGCCGCTGGAAAGCCGCCTGCAGCTGATCGACATCGCACGGCGGCGTGCGCACGGCGATGTCGAAGGCACGCGTGCGCAGGCCGCAGCGCTGGCGCAACGGGCCGAAGCCCTGGGCGATGCGGTCGTGCGCGCCCAGGCGGCGGCGCTGATGCCGTCGACGGCGCGTCCCGATGTTGCCGCCCAGCAGATCCAGCGCGCCACGACGAGCCACGCCATCGACTGGCTGATCGCCGCCGATGCGCGCATGCAGGTTCCGCTGGTCGCCGTGCAGACGCGCGATCCGCGCTGACGACGCCCGCCGGAACTCCCGGCGCCCCGCAGGGGGCAGGCGCCGGGAACCGCTTTCACGCGTCAGGTGTTGCGTGGATGTCAGCGCATCCGCATCAGGGCGTGCGGGTCGCCTTCATGGTCACGCCCGAGTAGCTGCTGTAGGCGCGTACGGCGATGTAGTACGTGGTACCGGCGACCGGGTTGTTGATCGTGCAGGTCTCGGTGTTGCCGTCGAGGTACGGGCGGCAGGTGTAGCTGCTGGTGGTCGGTGCCGAACCGGCGCGGACGTAGAGATCGGCATCGCCGGTGCCGCCGGAAATATCGACCACCAGCCTGGTGGTACCGCTCGGGATGCTCACCGTGTAGACCGACGACCAGTTGCCGGACGACACGGATGGCAGGGCGACGTTGTGCACGACGGTGCTGCCGCTGCCGGTCGCGGTGCCGGTGAAGTTGCGCCCCGCGACATTCGCACCGTTGACCGTGACGCTCTGGCTGACCGGGCTGAAGGTGTAGCCGCTCAGCGAAGGCGTCAGCGTATAGGTGCCGTTGGCCAGGCCCGGCAGCGTGTAGGCGCCTGTGCTGGAGGTGGTCGCCGAGACCGAGCCGGTGCCCACCGTGACGCCGGCGATGCCGGTGCCCGCGCTGTTGGTGACCGTGCCCGAGATCGAGTAGGTCGTGCCGGTGCTCGCCCGGTTGCAGGTGCCGGTGACGCGATCGGTGAAGGTGCGCCCGGCGACCGGCACGAAGTCGGCCACGTAGTCGGTCGCGCTGAGGGTCAGCTTCAGCACGCCCCAGGTATCGGCGTTGCGCACCTCGGCGATGGTCGTGTTGGCCGCTCCCAGCGGATAGAAGTCGCGGCCGCCGGTGCCGACGAGGATCTGCCGGAAGCCATCCGCCGCCACCGCGCCGCTGGCGTTGATCTTCCTGCTGCGCTGGTAGTTGTGGTCGTGGCCGACCAGGATCAGGTCCGCCTTGGCCGCATAGAGTTCGGTGTACGCGGACTGCACGCCGCTGTAGCCGGTGTAGTTGCCGGTGCTCCAGCGCGGATGGTGGAAGTAGGCGGCCGTGCACGGCTTGGTGTTGGCGGCCAGGTCCTGCTTCAGCCAGGCCAGCTGGGTGCTGGAGATGGTGCCGCCGGACATGGTGTTGAGCGCGACGAAGTGCCAGTCGCCCACGTCCCAGCTGTAGTAGCCCTTGCTGCGGTCGCCGGCCAGGCCGGTCTGCACGCCCGAACCGTTGAAGTAGTCGAAATAGCCGGTCGCATTGGCCGTGCCGTATTCGTGGTTGCCGGGCGTCGGCTTGGTCTTGCTCTTGAAGCGGCCCCAGTTGGGGTCGTAGCGCGTGTTGAACTCGCTGAGGGTGCCGTTGCTGTAGGCGTTGTCGCCGGCGGTGAACACCGCGACCGGATTGATGTTGACGATCAGGTCGGACGTGGCCTTGCAGTCGGCCGGCGTGGAGTCGCAGAGATCGCCGGCACCGGCCACCACGACCGTCGACAGCGCGAGCGCGCGGGTGCCGACGGTGTAGCCGCCGAGTTCGTAGCCGCTGTCGGCGCTGGCGAAGTACGGCTGGATGTCGACGCAGGAACCGCGCAACGCGCGGCTGCTGAAGCTGCGGTCGTTCCAGTGCCCGCCCTGGAAGACGTAGCGATCGCCGCCGGAGCTCTTCAGCACCAGGCTGTCGTAGGCGTGCAGCTTGAGCGAACGGAAGTCGAGGCGGATCCACTTGGCCCCGGCTTCGCAGACGCGGCTGGACGCGCCCGCGTCGAGGATCGACCGCGAGGATGCGGCCGGCAGGGTGCGGGTGAAGGTCCCGGGTTCGTTGAGCTGCGGGGTGCGTTGTCGGGCGTGCGCCGGTGCGGTCGTCGACAGGAGGGCCGCCAGCGCGGCGCCCGTCAGCGAGACCGCCGCCGGATGGATGAGATGTCGCATTGATCTACTCCCTGGATATGGTCGTTGTGTGCATGCAGGCGTGCATGGCCGCACCGCCGGAACCGGCGACGGGCTCATGCGCGGCATGCGTCTTGTCGTGCCCCTCGGCGCGCCCCCTCGCGTCCGATGCGATGCCGACGCGGCCCCCGTGGCGCGCGTTCGCGTGACGGCATCCTTCGTCTTCTTCCTCTGGCCGGCGGCATGCTTCCACCGCAATGCGGTCGAAAGCGTGACAGCAGCCGCGTACTTATCTTTTTTTAGGCGTGTTGACGATTTTTCACCGGCATGCCCCCCGTGCCTCGACCATGGCGCAGCGACCCGTCGACCCGCATCCGATGGCGCGCAGCACAGACGACGTGGCGCTGACAGCCGACCCGGGCCTCAGGCCGAGCGGTGCATCCCATCGCCTCCGACGATCGATCGCGCTGACGCAGGCAACGCGATGCCCTGCCCAAGCGCATTCGTGACGACGTACTTCTTTTTATGTTTTTTGACCCGCGCAGCCGCGGCAGCGAACACTTTTCGCTTGCTCACCTGCGCGTCATGGCCTGGACTTGATGTCCGGCCACACTCCACGTCCGCTGCCGGGATCCACCGGACAGCGCCGGCATACGACGACCGCACACGATGACGCCTCACAACCCTCGCCGCCGCTCACTCATGCTCGCCATCGCCGCCGCCTGTGCCGGGGGCGCGGGGCTGGGTCTGTGGTGGCGACGCGATGCGGACCCTGCCGATGCGCTGCCTGCATCCGCGCATGGTCATGGCACGGGCGCTGCGGCGGCACCGAGCGCCCTGCGCAGGCCCGGCCGCAGCGGCCTGCTCGCCGACCTGCGTCCGTCCGGGCCGTTCAGACTGCAGGCGGCTGCGGTGCAGGCGGAGGTGTTCGCGGGCGCGGCGACCACGCTGTGGGCCTACCAGGGCTGCGACGGCGGCAAGCCCTGCCTCAACCCGACCCTGCACGTGTCCACCGGCGACACCCTCGACGTGACCCTGCACAACGCTCTTGCCGAAGACACCACCGTGCACTGGCACGGCCTCATGGTAGACGAGGCCAACGACGGCAGCGGCCTGCACCCGGTCCCGGCCAACGGCGAACGCCGGTACCGGTTCGAGGTGCGCAACCGCGCCGGGCTGTACTGGTACCACGCGCATCCGCACCACCGCACCGGACGCCAGCTGCAGATGGGCATGGCCGGCCTGCTGCTGGTCGAGGACGACGAGGAACGCGCGCTGCGCGCGCAGCTGGGCCTGCCCTGGGGCGAACGCGACCTGCCGCTGATGCTCACAGACAAGCAGGTCGACGCGCGCAATGCGATCGTCTATCGCGACGAAGCCGACGACTGGATCGGCAACCGGGTGCTCGCCAACTGGTCGCCCGAGCCGGCGATGACGGTCGTTCCGGGCCTCTACCGCTTCCGCATGATCAATGTCGCCAACGCCCGCGTGCTGCGTCCGGCCTTCCTGCACGAAGGCGCGCCGCTGCCGGTGCGGCTGATCGGCACCGACGGCGGCCTGCTCGACCAGCCGCGCATCGTCGACGACCTGTTCCTCGCGCCCGCGCAGCGCGCCGACGTCCTCGTCGATTTCGGCGCCGTGCCCGCAGGCGCGCGCGTGGTGCTGCGCAGCCTGGACTACGTCGCGATGGAGAACGAGGACGAATCCAGACCGCTGGCGCCGGACCTCATGGCCGACCACCCCGGCGCGGTCGCGATGGGCGATGCCCTGGACCTGATGGTGTTCGATGTCGAAGGCATCGCCGCACCGCCCATCCACGTGCCGGACACGCTGTCCTCGCTGCCGCCGCCACCCGACACCACGGGATGGAAGGCGCGCGAAGTCCGCCTGAGCATGGGTGCGAACGGCGAATGGCTGATCAACGGCCTGAATTTCCGCAGCCATGGCCACCATCCCGCCTTCGAGGTGAAGCGCGGCAGCCGCGAGGTCTGGGACATCCGCAACAACATGACCAGCATGCCGCACCCGATCCACATCCACGGCGTGCAGTTCCGCGTGGTGTCGCGCAGCATCAGCCCGCCCGACGTGCGCGCGCGCCAGGTCGTCGACGGCGGGCTGGGCCCGCAGGATCTCGGCTTCAACGACACCGTCCTGGTCTGGCCCGGCGAGATCGTCCGCGTCGCCATCGACTTCTCGCAACCCTTCTCCGGCACGCAGCGCTACATGCTGCACTGTCACAACCTCGAACACGAAGACATGGGCATGATGCTCACCTTCGCGGTCGTGGACTGAAGATGCCGGCCCATCCCGCCAAGGAACCTTCATGCACGCGCCACGCCACGCCACGCTGTCCCTCACCCTGCTCGCCATCCTGTTCGCCGCCGGCTGCACGCGCGATGCAGGCAGCGAGGGAACGAACACGGCCGCCACGCCGTCGCTCGACACCGACCGCGCGCGGATCAGCTACATGGTCGGCCTCGACATGGCCAAGACGCTCGCGCCGGTGAAGGACGAGGTGGACCTGGAGATCGCGATCGCCGCGATCCGCGCCGTGCATGCCGGCCGGAAGCCGGCGCTGGACGACGCGCAGGCGAACGCGGTGCGCGACCGGTTCGGCGAGATCCTGCGCAAGAAGCAGGAACTGGCGATGCGCGAGCTGGCGCGGAAGAACCTCGCCGAGGCCGACGCCTTCCTGGAGAAGAACCGGCAGGCCGATGGCGTGAAGACCACCGCCAGCGGCCTGCAGTACCAGGTCCTGCGCGAAGGCAAGGGCGCGAAGCCCGGTGCCAACGACACCGTGCGCGTGCATTACGCCAGCACCACGCTCGCCGGCGCGAAGCTCGAAAGCACCTACGCCTCGCACCACGCCGCCAGCATCGCGCTCAACCGCGTGTTCCCGGGCTGGGCCGAAGCGGTGCGGCTGATGCCGATCGGCGGCAAGTACAGGTTCTGGATCCCGCCGGCGCTGGCCCATGGCGAGCGCGGCTCGGGCGAGAAGATCGAGCCCAACATGCTGCTGGTCTTCGAGGTGGAACTGCTGGAGATCGCGGGCAAGCCCGGCGCCGCACCGGATCCGGCCGCGCCCAGGCTCGCCGATCCGCACGCGCACGGCGCGGGCGGCTGAGCCCAGGCTCCCGGCCTTACCCGGATGGGCTGCGCGTCGTGCCGAAATCGTCTCCGCGCTCCACCCGCTTCGCCAGGCGCCAGCCGAGCAGGCCGGAGGTGCCGGCGGCGACGATGTTCAATGCGGCGAAGCCCAGCGATGCCACGCCGAGCGCGCGCAGGCCGTTCATGGCGAGGGCCACGCCCATGTCGCCGAACCGCCACACGGCGGTGTCGACCGCGTTCTTGCCCTTGTAGCGCAGGCTGCGCGGCACCTGCGCGAACAGGCTTTCGCGCGCCGGCCCCAGCGCGCCGTAGGCCAGTCCACGACTGACCACCAGCGCCACCGCGACCCACGGCAGGGGGCCGACGACCAGCGCATGCGGATCGGCGGCCACGATCACCAGCAGCATCACCAGCATGGTGGCGCCGGCGTGCAGTGCGATGGCGGGGGCCGCCCCGAATCGGACCAGCAGCGGCCTCGCCAGGAAGACCTGCACCGTGATCGCGAGGAGATTGGTGGAGAGGTCCAGCGTGGCCGCGAACTGGGTGCGCGACACCGCGTCGGTGAACGTCGCCTTCGAATAGTCGATCACCAGCGCGTAGTTCACCGTGCCGATGCAGTCGCCGAGCAGCATCAGCACCGCCATCGTGCGCATCACCGGGTTGCCGAAGATCTGCCGCAGGCCGTCGAACATGCCGCCACCGATCGCCGCCGCATGGCCCGGCTCGTGCCGGCGCAGGCCATGCACCGCCGCCCAGCGCCCGAGCACCATCGCGCAGAGGATCGCGACGCCGAGCAGGCCCGCCGAGACCATCAGCAGGGGCGCCACGCCGATCACGTCGACCAGCATCAGTGCCATCGCCGGGCCGACCAGCGAACCGATCGAACCGCCGACCGCGATCGCCGGGAACAACCGCCGCGCCTGCGCGTCGTTCCAGATGTCGGCCATGAAGCTCCAGAACACCGACACCACGAACAGGTTGAACACGCTGATCCACACGAAGAACACGATACCCAGCGCGCGCGGCGACAGCAGGCCCTCGTGTGTGAACAGCGGGATGAAGGCCAACAGGCAACCGATGAAGAACAGGTAGACCACCGGCACCACCACACGGCGCGGATAGCGGCCGACCAGCCAGGCGAAGACCGGAGTGAGCGCGAGCGTGGCCACGAACACCGCGCCGTAGAACCAGGGCAGCTGCGTGGACCCGACGGCCGCCGACAGCTGGTCGCGCACGGGCCGGATCACGTAATAGGCGGAGAGCACGCAGAAGAAGTAGAGGAACGACCAGGCCACCGCCGTCCATTCACCGGCATGGACGCGAGGCTCGCGGTCGGTGGAATCGCTCATCGCGCGGTCCGGGAGGTTCTCGTGCACAGCGCGCACGGTAGCCGATCGGACCGGACGCCGCCACCGGCGCCGCTTGCGCCGCACCAATGCGCCCCGAGTGTTTGCTCTAGGCGGCGGGCATAGTGTCGGGCAGCCGTCTTCTCCGGGTGTGCGCGTGTTCGACTACATCATCATTGGCGCCGGTTCGGCGGGCTGCGTGCTCGCCAACCGCCTGAGCGAAGACCCCGCGGTCAAGGTCCTCCTGCTCGAAGCCGGCCCGCGCGACTGGCACCCCTTCATCCACATGCCCGCCGGCCTGTCCAAGCTGGTCAACCGCAAGGGCGTGAACTGGGACTACACCACCGCCGCGGAGCCGCACCTGCAGCATCGCAGCCTGTGGTGGCCGCGCGGCAAGGTGCTCGGCGGTTCCAGCTCGATCAACGCCATGTGCTACATCCGCGGCGTGCCCGGCGACTACGACGACTGGGCCGCGCAGGGCGCCACCGGCTGGCACTGGGACAACGTCCTGCCCTATTTCCGCAAGTCCGAGGGCAACAGCCGCGGCGCCGATGCCCTGCACGGCGGCGACGGCCCGCTGACGGTCTCCGACCTGCGCTACACCAATCCCCTGTCGCAGGTGTTCATCGACGCTGCGATGCAGGCCGGCATACCGCAGAACCCCGACTTCAACGGCCCCGTGCAGGAAGGCGTCGGCTTCTACCAGGTCACCCAGCGCGACGGCGCGCGCTGCTCCTCGGCCGTGGCCTACCTGCGTCCCGCGCGCGAACGCCCCAATCTCACCGTCCACACCGGCGCCCAGGTCAGCCGCATCACCTTCGAAGGCCGGCGCGCCAGCGGCGTCACCTACGCCATGGGCGGCCAGGGCTTCCATCAGCCTGCCGCGCGCGAAGTACTGCTGTGCGGTGGCGCGATCAACTCGCCGCAGCTGCTCATGCTGTCGGGCATCGGCCCGGCCGACGCCCTGCGTCGCCTCGGCATCCCGGTGGTGCAGGACGCCCCCGGCGTCGGCGCGAACCTGCAGGACCACCTCGACATCTGCACCCTGTACAAGTCGACGCAGCGGATCACGTACGACCGCATCAGCGACATCAAGGTGGGCTTCGACTACTACCTGCGCGGCCGGCGCGGCCCGGGCAGCAGCAACATCGCCGAAGCCGGCGGTTTCGCACACTCAGCGCTGGCGCCGGACGCCCGGCCCGACATCCAGTTCCATTTCGTCCCAGCGATGCTGGACGACCACGGCCGCAACCGCCTGCCCGGCGACGGCTTCACCCTGCACGCCTGCTTCCTCCGTCCGCGCAGCCGGGGTCGGCTCTCCCTGATCAGCGACCGCGCAGGCGACAAGCCACGCATCGAGGCCAACTACCTCGGCGACGAGGAGGGCTTCGACCTGCGGATGATGGTGGAATGCGCGAAGGTCTCGCGGGAGATCCTCAACCAGCCCGCCCTCGCGCCCTACCGCGGCGCCCCGCTGTTCCCGGCCCGCGACGACCTCGGCGACGCCGAGCTCGTCGAGTTCATCCGCGCCAAGGCCGAAAGCGTCTACCACCCGATCGGCACCTGCCGCATGGGCAGCGACCCCGGGGCGGTGGTCGATCCGGACCTCCGCGTCAACGGGGTCGAAGGCCTGCGCGTTGTGGATGCATCGGTCATGCCCACCCTGATCGGCGGCAACACCAACGCCCCCACGATCATGATCGCGGAACGCGCCGCGGATCTGCTGCGAGGGGCAGAGGGCACCCGCACGGGCAGCGAAGCATGACCATGTCGGCGGTCTGTTCTGGGTTCTCCCCATAGTCCGGGCTAGAATCCGACCGCCGAGTCACAGGAAACGGCTGGAGTGTGACCCCGTTCGAACTTCGGGTGCGCGCTTCCTCCCACGCCGGCACGCTGGATCGCATCGGGAGGATGCGGCGCGGCTTTGCTTGGGCGTATGCTACCCCCCCACGCCCCGTCGCCGGGGCCTGTCGTCGAGACCTAACCTGTATGCGCAAGCTTGCCCTCACCCTCACCGCGGCGCTGGTCGTCGGCGGTTGCACGTCCGAAACGGACAGCGTCCAGGACGCCGTCCGGGTCGCCGCCAAGTCGTCCGCCCTGCCGCCGTCCTCGCTGTCGGCCGAGGCCAGGCGCATCACCTCCTTCGCCTCCATGCCCGACCGCGGCACGCTGCTGGCCTTCGAGCGCCTGCAGCAGCCCGTCCGGCGCAAGGCCCACACCTACCACGCCGTGCAGCTGAGCGAAGCCCACGCCCTCAAGGCGGCGCATCCGGGCGGCGTGATCGAACTGCCGACGCCCTCCGGCGAAACCCTGCGCATCGCCTACCAGCGCCATGAAGAAAGCCTCGACGGCAACTGGACCTGGATCGGCCGCACGCTCGACGGCATGGATGCGATCATCACCTTCGGCGAAAAGGCCGTGTTCGGCCGCATCGCCCAGCCGAACACCGAAGCCCTGCGCCTGACCATGTCCGGCGGTCGCGCCTGGCTGGTCGAGACCGATCCCGGCAAGCTGCTCGACGGCAACCTGCTGGGTGACGAAGACGCCACCGGCATGCTGGTCCCGCCCAAGACGGTACAGGCCGCGCTGGCCGGCAAGCGCACCAGGTCCGCAACCACCGCCGGCGGCGAGAAAGCGAGCCCAGCCGAAACGGTCGATGTCGTCCTCGGCTACACCAATGGCTTCGTCACCCGCTATGGCAACGTCTCCGCAGCCACCACGCGCCTGACCTACCTGACCGCGCTGACGAACCAGGCCTACCAGAACAGCCTGGTCACCGGCCGAATCCGTCTGGTGCACACGCTGCAGGTCAACTACACCGACACCAACAGCAACGAAGCCGCGCTGCAGGCCCTGACCGGTCAGACCTGCAACCCGACCTGCTCGCCGACGACGGTTCCGGCCGAGCTCGTCCCGCTGCGCACCGCCCGCGACCAGTACGGCGGCGACCTCGTCTCGCTGGTGCGTCCGTTCCAGGCCCCGCAGCACCAGGGCTGCGGCATCGCCTGGCTGCTGGGCGGCGGCGGCTTCACCATCGACAACACCGATGCCCCGTTCGGCTACTCCGTGGTCAGCGACGGCAACGACGACGACGAAACCGACGGCCGCAACTATTTCTGCCGCGACGAAACCCTCGCCCACGAGCTCGGCCACAACATGGGCCAGCAGCACAACACCGAGGACAGCGGCGGCGACAGCGGCACCCACCCGTACTCCTACGGTTATCGCGAAGCCAGCAGCACCGGCTTCTACACGATCATGGCCTACCGCCTGTCGAACAGCAGCCAGTTCGCCATTCCCCACTTCGGCAACCCGGCCGTCAACTATTCGGGTCGTCCGACCGGCACAGCCAACGCCGACAACGCGCGCAGCCTGAACCTCTCGATTCCGTTGGTGGCGCAGTTCAGGGCAGCGGTGGTACCGCTGGGCGGCAAGGTTCGCAACGATTTCAACGGTGACGGTCGTTCGGAGATCTACTGGCGCGAGAACAGCACGGGCGAAAGCTACATCTGGACGCTCAACGGCACTGCTGTCACCGCAGCTGCCAGCGTGCATCGGGAAGCCGACCTCGGCTGGCGTGTGGTGGGTACCGGCGACTTCAACGCCGATGGCAGGACGGATGTGTTCTGGCGTCACAGCACGACCGGTGCGACCTACATCCACCTGATGAACGGCATGGCCAAGCTGCCGGGCTCCGGTGGCTCCCAGACGGTGCCCGACCAGACCTGGCAGATCGTCATGTTCGGCGATTTCGACGGCAACGGCAGTTCGGATGTCTACTGGCGCAACACGACCACCGGCCAGTGTCTGGTGTGGTACATGCAGGGGTTGCTGCCGTCGCGCACAGCGATCGTGTACACGGCGCCCGCAGAGTGGAAGACCATCGGCGCCGGCGACTTCAACGGTGACGGTGTGTCCGATGTGCTGTGGCACAACAGCACCACCGGCGAGGTCTACGTGCACCGCATGTCGAGCACGGGCATCAATCCGACCGGGACCGGTTCCCTGGGCCGGGTCGCCGACCTGAACTGGGAGATCGTGGCGACCGGCGATTTCAACGGAGATGGCAAGAGCGACCTCTTCTGGCGCAACAAGGTCAGCGGCGGCAACATCGTCTGGACCATCGACGGGACGAGCGTCAGTTCGATCGCGCAGTCCAGCGTGGTGCCGGACACCAACTGGAAGGTGGTGTCCAGCGGCGACTACAACGGGGATGGTCGTGAAGACATCTTCTGGCGCCACAGCGGGAACGGATCGAACTACATCCACCTGCTCAACGGCGCGACGCTGCTTGGCGGCAGCGGGGGCACCTCGGGCGTGCCCAACACCAACTGGCAGGTGGCAGGTGGCGCCACAAGCCACTGATTTCCGATCAAGGGCAATCACAAGGCGGCCGGCTTCATGCCGGCCGCTTTTTTTACCAGGACTAATGTGCAAAATCGGGGCTTTGCCGGTACCCAAGAACGCCCCCCTCCGCCCTTCTTTTTTGGTTCTTCACCCAAGTCCGGGGAATGCCGCCCGGATCTTGAGGAAGACATAGGCGTCGTCTCGGAAGCCGTAGGCCACTCGCTTGATGACCTTGATCTTGTTGTTGATACCCTCGACCAGGTTGGTGCCCAGCGGCCAGCGGCCAGCGGCAGTGGGCGAGGATTCCTGGCAGGCAAGGTTCCAGGCAGTGGGCGAAATGGCGCAGCAGCTGCAGGCCGCTGCACAGTGCTTAGCGCTTCCAGCTATTCCAGGCCTTCCGTCGACCGCGGCCGACCCACAGCACCCGCTTGCGCTCCGGATCAATGATGACCGTCGCGTAGCGATGCCCCCTCTGGATCGCGAACTCGTCCATCGCCAGCATCCGCACGCCGTCCAGTTCCGGCGGACCCAGCGTGCGCTGCATCTGGCGGAAATCGATCGCCTTGGCCGTTTTCCAGTCCAGACCATGCCAGACAGCCGCGTGGCGCACGGATGCTACGGTGCAGAAGCGGGCCAAGCTCCTTGCCAAGCGCCGGGTCACACGCGCATGTAGCTCCAGCCAGTCCAGGCGCTCGAGCCGCGGCCCGCAGCGCGGACAGGCCAATCACAACCGCGGAATGCGCAGTTCCACGGGGTCGTCAAAGACCGGCAAGTCCCGGATCCGCCGATAGTTGCGGTCATGGACCGCAGCGACGCATTCACCGCAGCCACTGCACAACCGCGTTCGCCGCGTCTCGGGGTCAAGCTCGATGACCAGCCAGCGGCGCGCCCCGCGCTGCTCGTATCTTCATCCCGAAACGCGATACCCCACCCAGCCACCCAGCCGGGAAATACAATCCCCGTCGGCCACGGCCGGCCCCCATTTGTTGCCTAGACAACGACAAGTTGGCCGGGTCGGCCGTGCGCCACTCCCTCAGTTGGGAGAAGAACCTTCTTTTGGTCAGTCACCGCACGGGATCTCCACCGCCTCGAGCCGAGCGAATCTCCAGGGCAAGGCCATAACCGTTTCCTTCGGAGATGGCTTCCACTGTCCGGCTTCCGCTACTTCATGCGATTGGCATCGACGGGTAAACCAATGCCCCATCCGGTCCCTCACGCCTACGGAGGGCACTTACCCCACCCTGCCCATGCATCCGATCCGTGATTCCCGTCTTGTTTCACGGTGCGGGCATGCCAGATCGTCATGTCAGACTTTGTCCTCTTGACGCCTCCGGGGTTTAGGATAAGTTCGGGGAAAGACCGTCAGGGACGATGCGTACCGGGAGCCAGGGATCCGTCCGGCCGCCCGCGCCCCGTTCGATGTCCATCTCCACTTCCAGCAGACCGCCATGTCCTTCCATCTCAGAAACACCGTCATCGGCACCGCGTTGCTGACGACCGTCATCGCCGGCACGCTGTTCGCGGCCACGCCGTCCTCCGAGCCCAACGCGCAGTCCCGTGCGCAGCCCCGGATCAAGAAGGTGAAGGATGGCGATGATCCGGGGGCCCGCGCCCGCTGGATGGACGAGTGGTACAACGAGAACTACCAGCGCACCGGCACGAAGATCAACCGGAATGCCGCGCACCGCGGCCTGTGGTCGCTGCAGTACCAGCGCTACATCATGGATGCCGCTCAGCGCGAGCGCCAACGTCATGCGGCGAAGATGCCGCTGGCTTCGTCCAAGGCGATGCTGGCCGGCGTCCCGCTCCTTGCCCGTGCTCCCGGTGACGCACTCAGCCGCGACCTGCGGTGGACGAACATCGGCCCCACACGCGCCAACTTCATCCGCAACGGCGTGACCCTGAACGTCACTGACTCCGGCCGCATCAACGAGATCCTCACCCACCCGACCAACCCGAACATCATCTACATCGCGCCTTCGGGCGGCGGCCTGTGGAAGACGACGGACGGCGGCGCCTCCTGGCAGGCCAAGACCGAGACCCTCGGCTCGCTGTCGGTCGGCGCGGTGGCGATGGATCCGAACAACCCCGAGACGCTGTACCTCGGCCTGGGCGACCCCTTCGACGGCACCGGCCTGGGCATCGTCAAGATGACCGCCGGCGGCGACAAGTGGGAGGCGCCGAAATTCCTCGGCACATCGACCTCGATCCGCGACATCCTGGTCGCCCCCGGCAATTCCAACATCGTCCTGGTCGCGACCGACCGGGGCCTCTACCGCTCGATCGACGCAGGCGCCACATACAGCCAGATCGCGATCAACACCGGCGTGAATGAAACGCCGGCGACCTGGTCGATTGCCTGGGGCGGCGGCAACACGATCGTACTCGCGCTGGAAGCGGCGCCCAGCCAGTCGACGAGCGCACCGGGCCTGCGCCAGGGACAGATCTGGCGTTCGACCGACAACGGTGCGACCTGGACCCGTGGCAACGGCGTCACCCACTCGGCGGGCGTCAACCGGATCGCACTGGCTTCGGCGCCCTCGAACCGCTCGGTGATGTATGCGCTGGCAGCCAAGCCGCGCCCGGGATCGCCGAACACGACCAAGGACTTCGCCGACATCTTCAAGTCGACCGACGGCGGCGCGAACTGGAGCAGCGTCGGCCGCACGGCCGTGGGTGATGCCAAGCCCTACACCAATCCGAACGAGGATTCGAGCAGCCTCGAAGGCATCTTCAACGGCCAGGGCTGGTACGACCTGATGGCGGTCGTCGATCGCACCAATCCCGATGTCGCATATTTCGGCGGCGCCCTGCTGTCCGCGAAGACCAGCGATGGCGGCAACACCTACACCATCATCAGCGACTGGCTGGCCGATTTCGGCCTGCCTTACGTGCACGCCGACTTCCACAGCGCGCACATGGCCAGCGACGGCAAGCTGTACTTCGGCACCGACGGCGGCATCTTCATGAGCGCCAACGGCGGCACCAGCTTCACGCACACGCTCAACGAAGGCATCGTCTCGCACCTGGTCTACAACGTCTGTTCGTCGCCGGCCAACACCGATCGCGTGCTGATCGGCCTGCAGGACAACGGCACACGCCTGCGCGAGACCAACACCAGCGTGTTCAACCAGGTGATCGGCGGCGACGGCTTCGGCTGCAACGTGAATCGCAGCAATGCCAACCAGATGATCGGCACGGTGCAGTACCTCCGGATCCGCCGCAGCCTCGACGGCGGCAACACGTTCCTGAATGCATGCACCGGGCTTCCGGGTTGCGGCTCCAGCACCACGCATGCGGATGCGCCCTTCCGCGTCTATATCGCCCCCTGGGAGGGCGATGCCACCGGCAATACCTTGTTCACCTTCAACAACAAGGGCGTCTACCGCACGACGGACTATGCCGCCAACTGGACGGCGCTGGGAACGACCGGTCTGCCTGCCGACCTGTTCATCCGCGGCGTCGGCGTGGCCAGGACCGGCGTGGGCACGCCCAACAGCAGCAACGTGGTCGGCATCGTGGCCAACAGCGGGCGCGTGTTCCTCACCAGTGATGGCGGTGCGAACTGGACGCAGGCCGGCGCGCTCCCGAACAACGGCCTGTCGACCAGCTCGATCGCCTTCGATCCGGTCGATCGCAACATCGTCTACGTGACCTCCGTCGCGCCGGACTCGACCCGCAGCCACATCTGGCGCAGCACCAACTTCGGCCAGACCTGGGCAGCGATCGACGTCAACAACGGCTTCCCCTTCGGCATCCCGGTGAACATGGTCACCGTCGATCCGGTGGTGCGGACCACGTTGTACGCGGCGACGCACCTGGGCGTGTACCGCTCGCTCGACAGCGGCTCGAACTGGGAACGCCTCGGCGCCTTCCTGCCGCTGGTGAACGTCATGGACATCACCGTCTCGCAGAACGGCAACCAGGTCCGCGCCGCGACCTATGGCCGCGGCGTCTGGGAGCTGTCGGCCGTGGGCAACAACGCCGTGCCGACGGCGAACTTCACCACATCCACCAGCCAGCTGACCGCCAGCTTCACCGACACCTCGACCGACAGCGACGGCAGCATCGTCCGCCGCCTCTGGAACTTCGGCGACGGCGTCAGCGCCTCCAGCACCAATCCCAGCCACACCTACGCCTCACCCGGCACCTACACCGTCACGCTGACGGTCACCGACAACGGCGGCTACAGCCATACCAAGACGGCGCAGGTGGTCATCGGCGGCGGCAAGGTTCGCAACGATTTCAACGGTGACGGTCGTTCGGAGATCTACTGGCGCGAGAACAGCACGGGCGAAAGCTACATCTGGACGCTCAACGGCACTGCAGTCACCGCAGCTGCCAGCGTGCATCGGGAAGCCGACCTCGGCTGGCGTGTGGTGGGTACCGGCGACTTCAACGCCGATGGCAGGACGGATGTGTTCTGGCGTCACAGCACGACCGGTGCGACCTACATCCACCTGATGAACGGCATGGCCAAGCTGCCGGGCTCCGGTGGCTCCCAGACGGTGCCCGACCAGACCTGGCAGATCGTCATGTTCGGCGATTTCGACGGCAACGGCAGTTCGGATGTCTACTGGCGCAACACGACCACCGGCCAGTGTCTGGTGTGGTACATGCAGGGGTTGCTGCCGTCGCGCACAGCGATCGTGTACACGGCGCCCGCAGAGTGGAAGACCATCGGCGCCGGCGACTTCAACGGTGACGGTGTGTCCGATGTGCTGTGGCACAACAGCACCACCGGCGAGGTCTACGTGCACCGCATGTCGAGCACGGGCATCAATCCGACCGGGACCGGTTCCCTGGGCCGGGTCGCCGACCTGAACTGGGAGATCGTGGCGACCGGCGATTTCAACGGAGATGGCAAGAGCGACCTCTTCTGGCGCAACAAGGTCAGCGGCGGCAACATCGTCTGGACCATCGACGGGACGAGCGTCAGTTCGATCGCGCAGTCCAGCGTGGTGCCGGACACCAGCTGGAAGGTGGTGTCCAGCGGCGACTACAACGGGGATAGTCGTGAAGACATCTTCTGGCGCCACAGCGGGAACGGATCGAACTACATCCACCTGCTCAACGGTGCGACGCTGCTTGGCGGCAGCGGGGGCACCTCGGGCGTGCCCAACACCAACTGGCAGGTGGCAGGTGGCGCCACAAGCCACTGATTTCCGATCAAGGGCAATCACAGGGCGGCCGGCTTCATGCCGGCCGCTTTTTTTGTGAAGTCCCCCCAATGGCGTCTGACATGGCCATGCGTCCTGCACGAAAATGAACGCAGGGCAAATCTGCCAGAAGACCGTCCTCGACCGCGCGCTCAGCCGAACGGAGTAACCTCAGGCAATTCTGCCTGCCTAGCGACGCGAGGACCTCACTGGGACGGACAAAAGCCCCACTGGGCCAACCGGCAGGTCCAACGCCCCCGCAAGATGCTGACGCTGAAGCGCAGGCCATTTGCTGCGACAATGGCGCTTGGCTCTGCGCACGGCGGAAGTACCGCTGCGTACCTGCCAGAGACAGGATCCCCCACACGACATGACTGCACAAACCGCCAATCCGCTCGAAGCTTTCAGGACGGCCATCAAGCACCGTTACCTCATACAACAGCTTGTAGCCAAGGAACTTCGCAGCAAATACCGCAAGTCCACGCTGGGCTTGGCATGGCTCATCATGAATCCGCTGCTCCTTGTAGGAGCTTATACGCTGGTGTTCGGGGTACTGCTGAAAGTGCGATGGGGCGGGGCCAGTTCGACGCTGGAGTTCTCGCTGATTCTCCACGCTGGCGTCATGTTCTACATGTTCTTCTACGAAATCGTCTCACGGTCGGCCACGCTGATCTCGAACAATCAGTCGTTCGTGACAAAGATGGTCTTCCCGCTCGAAGTCTTTCCATGGGTCGTTGTGATCGTGGCCACGATCAACTTCCTTGTGACGCTTGCGGTCTGGACGGGCCTCAGCTGGGCAATTCGGGGGGCATTCCCGGCAGGCATCCTTTGGGTTCCCGTGGTCTTCATCCCTTTCGCACTTTTCTGCGCGGGCTCTTGCTGGTTTCTTTCTTCGCTCGCTGCTTACAAGCCGGATATCGAGCATGCACTGCCGGTGATTCTTCTGATGCTGATGTACATGTCCCCTCTGTTGTTTCCGGTTGAAAAGGCGTCGGACGCCTTCAGGATGGTCATCTCACTCAATCCTTTAACCTGGGTCCTCGAGAGCGCGAGGGGCGCTCTGATTTCGGGGCAACCGCCCAGCCTGGCTTATGCCGTGGCCGCCCCAGTGATCGGAATGGCGGCAACCTGGCTTGGCTATGCATCCTTCATCGGAAACAAGCGGGGATTCGCCGATGTCTTCTGACGGCATACAGCCCCAAGTAGACGTTGATCCGCCTGTACTGATCGCAACAAAGATCAGCAAGCGGTACAGCTTCAGCCACCGGCATGAGTGGAGCATGTTCGGATCGCATGAGGCACGGCAGGAAGATCCCGACAGTTACCTTGCGCTTGACGACATCAGCTTTGATATTCGTCGCGGGGAAACGGTAGGGATTCTGGGCCGGAACGGCGCAGGAAAGAGCACACTGCTGCAGATCCTGACCGGCGTTCTGCAGCCGACAACCGGCACCGTGACGACAAGCGGGCGGGTCGGCGCACTATTGGAACTTGGGTCCGGGTTCAACCCTGAGCTTAGCGGCCGAGAAAACATGCATCTGTCTGCGGCAGTGCTCGGCATGTCGCGAAGGGAGGCCGAATCGAAAGCCTCGAGCATCGAAGCATTTGCGGATATAGGCACCTTCATCGACAAGCCGGTCAAGACCTACTCCAGCGGCATGCTGGTAAGGCTTGCGTTCTCGATCCAGGTGCACCTGGAGCCGGACATCCTGATCGTTGACGAGGCACTGAGCGTTGGCGACATGTTCTTCCAGCAGAAGTGCATAGCCAAGATACGGGAAATCATTTCACAGGGTGTCACCTTGCTGTTCGTATCGCATTCGATCAATGCTGTGAAAAGCATCTGCAGACGAGCGATCTTCCTTGACAAGGGCAGGATCGCGCTGGATGGACCGTCGGAACTGGTTTGCGAAACCTACCAGAACTCGATGTCCAGCACCTCGGACATCGACCTCAGGCATGCCGTGGAGCGCTTTTCGGAGGCGGCCTCCAACGAAGGGGTCCTTCGCGTGGAAGAACAGCATCCGCCCCAGACTCTGGATCAATCTCGATTCGAAGCCATCCTTTCCAGCCGATCAGGAGGCGGAGAAGTCCGCTTCACGGGTTTTGGCATCAGTCACAATGGAAAGACAGACGTGACGAGCCTTCAGAAGGCAGCACGAATCACATTGATCCTGCAGTTCGAGGCAAGACAGGATATCGCCGAGGGGGCCGTGATCGGGCTCCTGGTGAGGGACGCCCACGGCGTCGACCTCGTCGCTTACAACATGAATTTTTATGGGAAGCATCTTCCCCGCCTTGCAGCTGACCGTACGTACCAGCTCGAATTGGACGTGGAATTCCCTTTCGCCAAAGGGCGTTATTCGTTCCACTGCGGGATCAAACCCGCACACGACAGCGCCTATTTCTACGATCGCTGTTTCAATACAGCCGTGCTGGACATCGAAGAGAATCCCATCCAGTGGGGAGAGTACGGCGGGCGGCTTCTCGCCACTCCGCACGCGATGCGTCTTTCAGTGAAAAGATAACTCTATATGTATCTGTCATTCCTGATGCCTTACATCGACCGGGGATCGGGGCCATTGTACCGCTGGGTCATGCTTGCCCAGATGGCTGCGTTCGAGCCTCACGAGATCGCCTTCATCGCAGATGAACGATACTTCGTCGAGGAAGGAATTCCTTTTGGCGAGAGCCTGAGCGTCTCGGGCTATTCGTTTACCTGCCCCTCGTTGTCGAAATTCCGTTTGTACGAAAAGCATTCGCTACCGGAAAGCGCAAGATCGCAAACCGGGAATGAGTCTCACATTGAAACCTTCCATCGTCTGCTGACGACGGAAGACATCGCACTTTCCTCGGCGATACGGGAGGGATCACAGGCGCTCCTCAAGGGCGAAAAGGGAAAAGCATTTCTGACCTGGTGCAATTGTCCGAGTCTCAGGCTTGCCGCAAGGGACCTCGGTCTGCCCGTGATACACAACGAATTCGGCCCACTCAGAGCGCCTCTGTTCTCGAACACGATCTACTTCGACTTCATGGGAGTGAATGGAAACACCACTCCGGCCAACTGGCGCGACGAAGCAGAAGTACGCAACCTGATGCAGGGCGCCGAACTGATTGATCCGGATGCCGTTCGCAGACTGCTCTTCCATGGCGAATTCTCACCGCGCCAAGGGGCGGTCCGCCGGATCGGCGTTGCCCTTCAGGTGGAAGACGACTCCAACATCATTGCTTATTCGAATGGCGTGGATTCACTTCGACTGCTGCACAAGGCGAGAACTGCAAATCACGGCGCTCATCTTCTCGTCAGGAACCACCCAGGGGCGCACTTTGAATACAAAGGATTCCTCGGGGTAAAGGACACGTCACCGGATTCAGTTGCATTCCTCGAGAAGGTATGCGAAGTGCATTCGATCAATTCGAGCGTGCTTTGCGAAGCATTCCTGCTCGGCCTGCCGTACAGGAGCTATGGGGACTCTGCCATTTCGGCATTTTCTCCCGGAGGAAGGCTTGATTCTCTGGCGTCGAAGGATCGAACACTCGCCCTGAATGCTTTTTTTCTTGGATACCTTGTCCCGTCCGAGATGCTTTTCAACAAGGACTACTATGAATGGCGACTCAGCAAGCACAGGACACTTGCAGAATGCCATGAGCGCCACTTGGCCATATTCCGCGGGCAAAAGCATAGACTGGAACGCATGCAGGGCGCTCGCGAAGAGGCTGCAATCAGTACATGCGGAGAAAATGGAAGCCAATGCGATGCCGAGTGGCTGTCGAACAGGCGGCAGGACCTGCAAATGCAGGCCATGAGCAACGAGCTCGCCTGGCGAAGGAAATCTGTCGCATTGCTCGAAGAGCAGATCTCGGAACTATCGAAAAGAGTAAACACACTCGAAAATGAACTTTCGGTACGCGCCGATGCTATATCGTGGCTGGAACAAGCCTTGCAGAGGTCAAACCAGTTTCTCGATCAAAAGGAGGTCACGATCGCGGAACTCAGGACCCATATCAACGAAAGGAATGATGCAGTCACTTGGTTGGAATCACAGCTGGACGCACACCGGTCTGAACTGGACACTACCCGGGCATCATTATCTGAGTTGAGGTTCTACCTCGCCAACAGGCTTGAAGCCATTGAATGGCTTGACTCGCAAAGACAATCCCTTGCGGAAGCCTGTGCACTCTCGGACAAGCAGCAGGTGCAGCTGCGCTCCGAAATAGAACGGATGACGGAAATCACCAAGGATGCCGAATCGAAGTGCGCAGAAATTGCAGCTGAGAAAGAAAGCCTCGAACGCATGCTATACCGCTTGTCGAACAACATTTCAGATTTCCGCATGCAACGAATTGTTCGCATCTCCGAGGCGCTTCGTTTAGCGAAATGGATGGAAACCCATGAAAACGAATGACACCCCCATGCTGAGCGTCATCATCACGCTCCACCGCGAGGGGCGACTCGCCCACGCTTCGATCATGTCGTTCGCTGCCGCCAGGGAAATCACCGAGAAGACGCATGGCAGGATCGAGTTTGTTTTCGTGCTCGATCGTGCCGACGATATCACACGAGGGATCGTGATCGCACACCCGGCGCGCAGGCCCGAAGACATCGTCATTGAAGTCGACCACGGTGACCCGGGCGAATCGAGGAATACCGGCATCGCCGCATCCCGAGGCGATTTCATATGCATACTCGACGCTGACGACCTCGTGTCGAGCAGGTATTTCTCATGCCACCTCGACGCACACTCCGGGCGAGGCGATGACGTCATCCTCCACCCGGAGATCGTTGTCTGTTTCGGCATGTACAACACGTTCGGCTGGCAAGTTCACCAGCCCGGAAATTTCTTCGACAAGCACGGATTGTTCAGCGTGAACCCATGGATATCCGCAGTATTTGCGAGCAGATCCGTATTCGCTTCGACGCCATACGTCACGCATCGCACGCAAGCGACTGGTTTCGGCTATGAGGACTGGCACTGGAACTGCGAGACCTACGCTCGCGGACTCATCCATGAGCTGGCATGGGGAAGCGCCTATTTCTATCGAAGGAAGTACTCGGGGTCACGCAACGAATCAGCGCATGGTCAGCGCGCCCTGATTTCCCCTTCGGCGTATTTCGAAACCCTGCACGATCATTACGGCACGGAAAGCCGCCCGGAGACGATCAAATGAGCAGGTCACTCACCAATTTCGCCGCGCGAGCGCTTCGGCATGTCGCCCGGCGCCTGGACAGCGCCATACCCAAAGCAGTGGACAAAAGCGCTCCGCCTGTGATGCCCGATTGGCTGGTCGAGGAGATGCATCATGCCGCAAAGTTCGAGGTTCGCCTCGCACCGGACCATGAAGGCTTTTCCAGGTTCGCCTTCTATGCAGTTCCTGACCGACCGGCTGCTGGGATCGCCTACGCAGAGCTCGAGAAAGCAATAGGCCCTGTCGCTTTCAGCCATGTCATCTTCGTGCCATGGCTGAAGCGCGGCGGCGCCGATCTGGGAGCGCTTCACCACATCAACATATTGGCCTCGCTTCCATCATCTAATGTGCTTGTCATGTCCACTGAGGCAGCGGATTCACCTTGGTCCTCGAGGATTCCGGATGGCGTTCGTTTCATCGAATTCGGTTCGATCTGCGGTCACCTTGCCTTCGACGACCAGGTCCATGTCTTGGCGAGACTGCTCATTCAGCGCGCCCCAGGCATCGTTCATATCATCAATTCGCGAGTGGCCTGGGAAACCGTAAGGAGACACGGCATTTCGATTCGGACACGCAGCCGGCTGTTTGCATCCCTGTACTGTGACGACTATTCGCCATCCGGAATACCCGTCGGCTATGCGCGCGAGTACCTCGTCGACTGCGCCGACATTCTCGAGAGGCTCATCTGCGACAATGCCATCTACCCCAGGCTGTGGGAAGCGCAGCTTGGCGTACCCGCATCCCGGTTCCTCGCCGTGTATTTCCCGACTGATTTCGTACAAGGCCTTGAATATAGAGCCAACCCCGCCGGCAAAGTGCTGTGGGCCGGCCGAATGGATCGACAGAAGCGCCCGGACCTGCTGGCCAGCATTGCACGCCGAATGCCTCATCTGACGTTCGATGTCTACGGCGCCTCTCTGCTCGACGACAGCGCCAAAGCGCACCGGTTTCCTGAGAACGTCCGCCTTTTGGGAGCTTATGACGGGTTCTCGAGCCTGCCTCATTCTGATTATTGCTGTTTCCTCAATACGTCCGAATGGGACGGGCTTCCCAATGTCCTGCTTGAAGCAACTGCGGCAGGCCTGCCTATCGCGAGTACGGCTGTCGGTGGAATTACGGACTTCCTCAGCGAGAAGAATGCCTATCTTGCGCCGTTCGACAGCGATGGTGTCTATCTTTCCAGCATGATCCAATCCCTCATCGATCATCCCGAGACTGCCCACTTGCGCTGGCGCGCCGCGGCAGAGCTGATCAGACAGCGTCACACGCACGATGCGATGAAAAACAAGCTTGCCGAGCTTCCGGGTTATCTCTCCGTTTGATTTTTCCATGTAGACGCGGGACGACGCGCCAATGAAATCTGAATCGATACAGGTATCCCTGGTCGTGACATTTCACGGCGAGGGAGCGATAGCATCAAGATCGCTTGCCGGCATTGTCCGTTGCAGGAACCACGCGCGCCATTCCGGTATACGCTGCGAGATCATTGCAGTCGCGGATCGCGCAGACAGGGCGACCCTATCAAGTCTTCTGGAAGCCGATTTGCTCGAAGACTCCGATCAGCTGATCGAGGTAAGTGTCGGTGACGTCGGATTGGCCAGAAACGCCGGCGTTTCAATCTCGCGCGGAGAGTGGATCTCGATCAGCGACGGCGACGATTATCTAGGAGAAGCCTGGATCACGCGCGCCTTCGCCAAGGCGGCCGGCAAGAGCAGGCGCCATGTATTCCATCCGGAGTGGGTCGCCTATTTCGGCCAGCAGATGTCGATCTGGAGGCAAATCGGCAGCGATCATCCGGATTTCGACGCTGGCATCCTGCTGGTTGCGAACCCGTGGAATGCCTGCTCGTTTGCACACGCAACGGCCCGGGAAGAGCATCCTTACATCGGCGTTTCCCGGCTTCCCGACGGGTTCGGATTCGAGGACTGGCACTGGCACTGTCAGACGCTATCCCATGGCTGCACTCATTCCACCGTCGAAGATACGCTCCATCTGGTGAGGATCAAATCACATGGTTCTCTCAACGAATCACACAGGAGCAGGAACGCGATCATACCCAGGACCGACCTCTTTCTTCCGCCTTTCGATCGGATCGCACATGCTTAGGCGCATCCTGCGATCACTGGATGTGCATGTCCTTTCCCGACTGCCTGCTCGCATGCAGTTGCTCATCAAGCGCACCTTGATCGATGTCGCAAGACGGCTGGCGCCAAGATCGATTCCGGAACATGTGCCGGACGGCGCGCTGGTCAGATATCGCGAGCCTCATCAGAAACCGCAGCGATTACCCCAGTGGGCTATCGACGAAATCGAGAACATCTCTTCCTATTGCGGGGAAGAGCTTAATGCCAAGCACTATCGCTCCCGCACCATCCACTGCCATCACACGCCATTCCACAGGGCGGTTGCAGGTCACTCATATTGCAAGATCGCGGATTCGATGCCGATCCAAACGGACGCCATGCTGATCTGCGGCGACCTCGGCGACTTGCGAAATGTCGCGCAGTGGCACGCCAAGGCGCTGTCGGAGACACATGGCAAATCACTGACCGTCCTGATGACGGAAGGTCGTCGCGAATATCTGGAGCGACTGGGGCAGAGCCTACAGCTCACCGTCATAGACATGGAGGCGGCGACTTCCGTACTGCATCATGCTCCACACGACAGGCTGATGGTACTGACGCATCTGATCCTGCAAATGAGACCCAGGATGGCGCATGTAATCGGGTCCCGGCTGGGGTACGACATGATCCTGCACTACTCCCGGCAGCTTTCAACCCACAGCAGGCTGTTCGTGAGTTCGCCCACTTGCGATTGGGACGACGCACTGGCGTTGGCGGTCTCCCCCAAGACCGTAATGGCAGACATCATTTGTCATTCGTCCTCGGCTGCCGATCGGCTCCGCTCGGGCCTGGGTGACAGGCAGGGGCGCCTGCATGTCGTCCACACGCCATCCCTGGGGGGCGCACCCTGCAGCCTGTTTCTGCAGGAGAGTGAAGAATGGCAGAGGTTCAAGGATGAGGTCGCGCGTATCACCGGGTACCTCGAGCACCATGCCGCTGGCGAAAGCCTCACCGATCCGCAGGAGGCCGCATCAACGGAAGGGGATGACCCGGGTGAAGTATACTGACACGATCGAAACGTGATCCTAGGCGACCTGCAATGACTCCGATTCCACTCAACGATCTCGGACGGCGCACCAGCCCATTCCGTGAGCAGCTAACCGCAGCCGCCGACGCCGTCGTTCAGAGCGGCTACTTCGTGCTCGGTCCGGCCGTCGCGAAGTTCGAGAATGAATTCGCCGCGTATTGCGGCGCCGAACACTGTATCGGCGTAGCGAACGGCACGGACGCCCTCGAGATCGCCCTCAAGTCGGTTGGCGTATCGCCTGGAGACCAGGTGGCGCTATGCGCGAACGCCGCCATGTACGGCACCAGCGCTGTTCTTGCTTCAGGCGCTACCCCGCGTTACGTCGATATTGAATCCTCGCGTTCAACGATGGACCCTGCCGAACTCGAGCGCATCGCCAACGATTGCGGTAGCCTGCGGGCAGTCATCGTCACCCACCTCTACGGGCAGATGGCAGACATGGACAAGCTCTCCGCCTGTGCCGCCAGGCATGGGCTCGCCGTAATCGAGGATTGTGCACAGGCACATGGTGCGATTGATTCACGTGGGCGCCGTGCTGGCAGCATCGGCGATGTCGCCGCATTCAGTTTCTACCCAACCAAGAATCTGGGGGCCATCGGTGATGGTGGCGCGGTAGTGACCCGCAGCGAGCAGATCGCAACCCTTGCGCGCCAGTACCGGCAGTACGGCTGGACGAGCAAGTACGACAACAGACTGGCAGGCGGGCGTAACAGCCGCCTGGACGAAATCCAGGCGAGCTTTCTTTCCATCATGCTGCCTTCGCTCGACACTTGGAACCAAAGACGCAGGCAGATTGCTGCCCGCTATTCGCACGAGATCCGCAATCCCCGTATCGACATCCATGCATGCGAAGGCATTGATTACGTGGCCCACCTGTACGTGGTGCGATCCCGCGACCGCGATGCCTTGAAGGCGCACCTCGCATCCTGTGGCGTCGCCTCCGACATCCACTATCCGATTCCCGACCATCGTCAGGCATGCCATCAGGGCCGCTTCGACCACACTGACCTGAATGCGACCGAGCGCGATGCCGCAACGGTACTGACCCTGCCCTGCTTCCCGGAGCTGACTGACGACGAAGTCAGTCATGTCATCGACGCATGCAACCTGTTCTGAGAGAAGGCCACGATCTTCCGCAGTACAGCCTCGTTGTCCCGATCTACGGGAACGAATCCGGCATTCCTGCCCTGATTGATGCAATCGGTTTTATTGCGCGCGAAATCGATGGCGAATTCGAGGCCATTTTCGTGGTCGATGGCAGCCCGGATCATAGCTATGCGCGCCTCAGGGAAATGCTGCCGGAGGCCTGCTTCAATTCGCAGCTCATTGCGCTCAACAGGAACTTCGGAGCGTTTGCAGCCATAAGGGCCGGGCTCGGCCTTGCCAGGGGCGCTCACATTGCCGTGATGGCGGCAGACCTCCAGGAGCCCCCGGAGCTCGCGCTGACCTTCTTTCGAGAGCTTTCGAAGGGAGAGCATGATGTCGCATTCGGCGTGCGGCTTTCGAGAGACGATCCGTGGCATTCGAAGATCATGTCATCCCTGTTCTGGTGGACCTACAGGCGGCTCGTGATGCCCGACATTCCTGAGGGCGGCGTGGACATCTTTGCGCTTCAATCGCATTTCCGCGACGACCTTCTATCCCTCCAGGAATCCAATTCGAGCCTACTGGCCCAACTGTTCTGGCTTGGAGGTCGCAGGTTGAATGTCGGATACCAGCGGGTGAAACGCCAGCATGGCAAGAGCGCCTGGACACTGAAGAAAAGATTCCGCTATCTCACCGACAGCATTTTTTCTTTCACGAACCTGCCGATCCGTGTCATGACGTTTGTCGGCGCGTTCGGTATGGTCGCCGCAGCGATCCTCGGCGCCATCACATTGGTGGCCAAGGCCACCGGGACCATCGATGTGCCCGGCTATGCGGGCATTGTCATTGCCGTACTTTTCTTCGGCGCGCTCAACAGCTTCGGCATCGGTATCGTCGGCACATATGCATGGCGAGCCTTTGAGAACACGAAGGCACGCCCGCTCGCCATCATTCAGACGAAAACCTTTTTCAAGGCAAAGTCATGACCACTCCATTCATCCACGAGAAGGCCATCTGCGAATCGACGGATATCGGCGAAGGCACGCGAGTCTGGGCATTCGCTCACGTTCTGCCAAAGGCCCGGATAGGCAAGGACTGCAACATCTGCGATGGCGTCTTCATCGAGAACGACGTCATTATCGGAAATCGTGTCACGATCAAGTGCGGCGTGCAGATCTGGGACGGCCTGCGCATTGAAGACGATGTTTTCATCGGGCCTAACGCAACGTTCACGAACGACAGATTTCCCAGAAGCAAGCGGTACCCCGCCGAATTTCCCGTCACCCGCATCGGGAAAGGCGCCTCGATCGGCGCGAATGCGACGATTCTGCCGGGGCTGACCATCGGGGCCGGCGCCATGATCGGCGCGGGCTCTGTCGTCACTCGATCCGTCCCTCCGAACGCCATTGTGGTCGGTAATCCCGCCCGAATCACGGGCTATGTGACCGATAGTGCCGATGGTCCGCGACAGTCGGCAGTCGAACATCAGCAGACTTCACGCCCCAACATTCACTGCAGTGGCGTATCGCTGATGACGATGCCACGCTACAACGACATTCGGGGATCGCTGAGTGTGGGCCAGTTCCAGCAGGACTTGCCGTTCATTCCTGCCCGCTACTTCCTCGTCTTCGACGTCCCATCGCAGGAAACGAGGGGCGAACACGCCCACAAGGCATGCCACCAGTTCCTTCTCTGCGTGAGCGGGTCGGTCCGCGTACTGGCCGACGATGGGGTCCACAGGGACGAGTTCACCCTGGATTCCCCGGACTGCGGCCTCCATCTGCCCCCGATGATCTGGGGGACGCAATATCGCTATTCGGCCGATGCGGTACTGCTCGTCTTCGCTTCGCACGAGTACGATCCGGACGATTACATCCGCGACTACAGCGAGTTTCAAAGCCTTGCCTCGCAGAAATCCGGATGAGAGTCCATCTTCGCCGGGCCCTTGATGGCAGAAGATCCGAGTTCGTCCGATTCCTGATCGGAGGGATTTCGAACACGGTTTTCACTTATGCGATCTACCTGCTCCTCCTGATGTTCTTCCCGGCGATGCATTCGTATATCGTGAGCTTCATCATCGGAATCGTCTCCGGCTACGTGATCAATACTCTTTTTGTTTTCTGCTCGAAGCTCAATCTCAAACGATTCGCCGTGTTTCCACTCGTACAGCTGGTGAACCTCTTGGCGGGCAGCGCAATACTCTGGGTCGGCATCCACACCATCGGCCTCGACGCGCGTGTTGCGCCCCTGCTATCGATAGCAGCCACCATTCCGATCAACTTTGTCCTGTCCAGAGTCGTCGTCAAGCATTAGCCAGTGCTTGCCGAACTTTTCCGTTGAACATTTCCGAAAGGCCAGTCACCGTGGACCTGAAAATACCCCGCCCTGACGCCGTCATAGACGATTGGCAGATCGTTTTCAGATCCATGGTACTCGTCGGACTCGCATCTCTCGTGCTGAGGGCGCCCTTCTGGATCGATCCTGGCTTTTCGGTCGACTCATACACGAACGCCAACGGATTTCCTGCGGTCCAGTTCTTTCTAGCCCAAGGGCGGATCGGACAGTTCCTGATGATCCACACCGTGGAGTCCATCGGGATCAATTACCAGGCGTCTTCGCTCCTGTTGCAGGCGACTGGAATCTTCATGCTCGGCGCCGCCTCCGTGCTGGCGATCTCGGCATTTTTCCGGGTCGAGGCCAGCACGCAGAAGGCGATATGCCTCGCGTCCCTGCTCTTCGTCGCCCATCCCTTCAATGCCGAGATCCTGACATTCCCGGAAGCCTCGTTCTACCCGCACTTCGCGACGTTCGTATCTTCCTTTGCTCTCTTTGTCGCGGCCAGGCGGATCGTTCCACTTGCACTGGCGGTCGCTGCCATCGCGTTTTCCCTGTCGATCTACCAGATCAACATCAACATCCTCCTGGTCGCGTTGACGCTGGGGTTCATTGGCGTCATGTGCCGATTGCCTGCCTGCGTCATAGACAAACGAGGGATTCTGCACTCTGGCGCGATTGTCGTCGCCGCCGCCCTGGCCTATTTCGTTGCAGCGAAAGTGCTGGCGCACCTCCTGGGCGACGGCATGGAAGGCCGCGGAACCCTGCTGCCGATCGAGGCGATTCCCCGCCGCCTCGAGGAGCTCCATCAACTCGGATTACAGCTGTTTGATCGCTTCTACGTGCTGAAGCGCCCGCTTCTGATCATTCTCGCCGCAAGCCTCATCGTAGCGGGATACGTCAGCGCATCCATGCGATCGGGCAAGGTGCTGTTGCGGCAGGCGGGACTGGCATCCGCCTATCTTGCATTCGCCGCATGCGGCATCGGCATTGTCGCGATCGCGAATGTCTGGTGGCCCGTCCCCCGCGTGCTGATCGGCCTGTCCTTCGCCATGGCTGCCGCAGCGCTGCCCGCACTCATTCATCCGGGGCGATTGACGCGCGCCTATGCCGTCTGCTGCTCCATTCTCCTCATTCTGGGCGGCACATCGGTCGGACTCGGCATCCACGCGGACCAGAAGCGAATCAATGCATGGGACGACGATCTGGCTGAACGCCTATACGAGGACGCAAGCGCACTCGCGGGCACGAGCACTCCCACGATCGAAATCGCGAACGTCCACATGAAGTGGACCCATGCGGTAGGCGTCGAATCACTCTGGGGCGACATGAATATGTCGGCATTCGCCGTCCCGGGCGCGTTGCCGGGCCTATTCCGGGAAAGCCTTGGTGCCAAAGTCGAGTTCATCGAGACGACACCGGCGTGGATGACGACCTGCAACACACTCCCGGGCTGGCCGGACAAACGATCGATGCGGCTTCAGAACGAGGTGGTGCAGATCTGTATCTGACTATCAGAGGCATGCGGTTCGCATGCCGTGATTTTCGCGCCATCAATCGAATGTCCGGTCGAGCTAATCGAAATCGCCCAACTCAAGCGAGCGCGACAGCCAGATCCCTGCGCAGATCCTCCACCGACTCCACGCCCACGCTCAGCCGCACGAGGTCGTCGTGGATGCCGAGCGCGGCGCGGCGTTCGACCGGCACGGAGGCGTGGGTCATGACGGCGGGGTGGTTGACCAGGCTTTCGACGCCGCCGAGGGATTCGGCGAGGGTGAACAGTTCGGTGCGTTCGCAGAAGCGCTGTGCGCCGGCGTAGCCGCCCTTGATGCGCACCGAGACGATGCCGCCGAAGCCGTCCATCTGCCGCGCGGCGAGGGCGTGGTGCGGATGGGTCTTCAGGCCGGGGTAGATCACCTGCTCGACGCCCGGGTGGGTCTGCAGCCACTCGGCCAGCGCCAGCGCGTTCTCGCAGTGCGCCTTCATGCGCAGGTGCAGGGTCTTCAGGCCACGCAGGGCGAGGAAGCTGTCGAACGGGCCCTGCACGGCGCCGACGGAGTTCTGCAGGAAGGCCATCTGCTCGGCGAGTTCGGCGTCGTCGCCGACCACCGCCATGCCGCCGACCATGTCGGAGTGGCCATTGAGGTACTTGGTCGCCGAGTGCATGACGATGTCGGCGCCATGTTCGAGCGGGCGCTGCAGGATCGGCGAGGCGAAGGTGTTGTCGACGACCATCCGCAGGCCGTGCTTCTTCGCGACGGCGGACACGGCCTGCAGGTCGACGATCTTGAGCATCGGGTTGGTCGGGGTCTCCACCCACACCATCCGCGTGTTCGGGCGGATCGCGGCCTCGAAGGCGGCGGTGTCGGTCAGGTCGACGAAGCTGAAATCCAGGCCGGCCGTGCGGCGGCGGACGCGTTCGAACAGGCGGAAGGTGCCGCCGTAGACGTCGTCCATGCAGACGACGTGGCTGCCGCTGTCGAGCAGCTCCAGGATCGTCGAGGTCGCGGCGAGGCCCGAGGCGAAGGCGAAGCCGCGACGACCGCCTTCCAGGCCGGCGACGCAACGCTCGTAGGCGAACCGCGTCGGGTTGTGGGTCCGGGAGTACTCGAAGCCCTGGTGCACGCCCGGGCTGCTCTGGGCGTAGGTCGAGGTGGCGTAGATCGGCGGCATCACCGCCCCGGTGGAGGGGTCCGGCGACTGCCCGGCATGGATGGCCCGGGTGCCGAGACCCCACGCTTCGGGGACATCGGGGGTCTGCTCGGGGGCACGCTCGGTCATGGCGATCTCCTTGAAGGACCGGCGATTTTACACCGGCCCTCCGGACACCCCCTAGCGCACCCGGTCGCGATTACTGAACGCGGCGGCGCAACCAGTTCAGCAAGTCGATCCGGGTGATCAGGCCCAGGAAGCGGTCGCCGTCCATCACGATGGCCACATGGCCGCGGTCGAACACCGGCAGCAGGGCCTCGACCGGCGAGCGCACGTCGAGGATGTCGAGCTTGCTCACCATTGCCGTCGACACCGGGTCGCGGAACCGCGCCTCGTCGCCGTAGACGTGCAGCAGCACGTCGCTTTCGTCGAGGATGCCGACGATGCGGTCGCCGTCCATCACCGGCACCTGCGAGATCTCGTACAGCTTCATCCGCGCGTAGGCGGTGACCAGCAGGTCGCGCGGGCCGACGACGACGGTGTCGCGCTGGGTGTAGGGACGCAGGATCAGGTCGCGCAGGTCGCCATGGCTTTCGCGCTCGATGAAGCCGTTGTCGAGCATCCAGTAGTCGTTGTACTGCTTCGACAGGTACTTGTTGCCGGTGTCGCAGACGAAGACCAGCACGTTCTTCGGCGTGGTCTGCTCGCGGCAGTACTTCAGCGCCGCGGCGAGCAGGGTGCCGCTGGACGAACCGCCGAGCACGCCCTCGCTGCGCAGCAGTTCGCGCGCGGCGAGGAAGCTTTCCTTGTCGGTGATGGCGTAGGCCTTCTTCACCCGGGTGAAATCGGAGATCGGCGGCAGGAAGTCCTCGCCGATGCCTTCGACCATCCAGCTGCCGGACTTCTCGCTCAGCGTGCCTTCGTTGATGTACTCGGTGAGGATCGAACCGACCGGATCGGCCAGCACCAGCTCGGTGTGCGGCGAATGCTCGGCGAAGCAGCGCGACAGGCCGGTCATCGTGCCCGAGCTGCCGCAGCCGAAGACGATGGCGTCCAGGCCGCCGGCCTCGGCCATCTGGCGCAGGATCTCCGGGCCGGTGCCGAATTCGTGGGCGGCCGGGTTGTCGGGGTTGCCGAACTGGTTGATGAAGTACGCACCCGGGGTTTCCTCCGCGATGCGCTTGGCCATGTCCTGGTAGTAGTCAGGATGGCCCTTGGCGACATCGGAGCGGGTCAGCACGACCTCGGCGCCCATCGCCTTGAGGTTGAAGATCTTCTCGCGGCTCATCTTGTCGGGGACGACGAGGATGAGCTTGTAGCCCTTCTGCTGCGCGACCAGGGCCAGCCCGATGCCGGTGTTGCCGGCCGTGCCTTCGACCAGCGTGGCGCCGGGCCGGATGTCGCCGCGCTGCTCGGCGGCTTCGATCATGCGCAGGCCGATGCGGTCCTTGATCGACCCGCCGGGATTCTGGCTCTCCAGCTTCAGGAACAGCCGGCAGACGCCGGTGTCGAGCCGCTGCGCACGCACGATCGGGGTGTCGCCGATCAGGTCGAGGATGGAGTCATGGATCGAGGGTGCGTTCGACGAGGACGAATGCGACGGGGGCTGCGACATGCCGGCTTCCGGTGCGTGGGACAGGCCGGGATTATGGCATCGAACGGGGAGTCGGCCCCGCGTGCGGAGCGCGACCACACCGGACGGAAGCATGCGCATACCGTATGCGCGAGGGTGCTGCGGACGACGGCGGTCTGACGAGGACGCCGCCGCCGTCCGCAGGGAAAACGCGTCCGGACGCTCCGGGCGTCAGTGGTGCAGCGCGTCGTACATGCGGGTCAGTCGATCCTTTGCCGCAAGCTTCTCGCGCTTCATCTTGTTCAGGCGGACATCGTCCACCGGCAGGACGCCGAGTTCGGCGTCGAGCACCTGCTTGTCGAGCTCCTTGTGTCGATGGTAGAGCTGACGGAACTCGGCGTTCGCCTTCATCAGCGCTTCGACTTCGGCCTGGGATTGCCCTTCGAACATGGAGACCTCCTCACACGGGTGATGATGGGTCCGGTGGCGAGCACCGGCCCCGGGGATCGGGCGTGTCGACGACTCTGGCGCGACGCCCGCGCCGACCACGCACGCGCCGTGCCGCACACGAAAGCGCCCCGGCCGGAAGGCACGGGGCGCAGTGGTGTTGGACCGGGTTGGCGTGGATTACGCGAAGCGGGCGCTCCATCGCGGAGGCCCGCAAGCACCTGGCTTGCGGCAGCAGTCTCCGGGGACGGATCGGGCTTGACGGTCATCGGCTCCGCTCTTGCGCCGGCGGCGCACGATGCGCGCCGGTTGATTTCGACCCTACTCCTGTCCCCCCGGCCCCGGCAAGCGTCCAGCGCGGGCATCGCGCGCATCGACGACGAGCGGACAGGTCCCTGAACGGGAATTCGCCCGCAACACGATGATTTTCATCGGGAAAACGAAAAATTCACAGCCAACGCCATTCAGCGGGCGGGCGGCTTGGGCTTTGCTTTCGGCTTGGCCCTGGGCTTCGAGGCAGGCTTGGGCTTGGGCGGCGCAGCTGTCCCCATCAATTCGGCCTCGCGACGCGCCAGCTCGGCCTCGCGCTCCCGGGCCTGGCGCAGTTTCTCGGCCTCGCTCCCGGCGACCGTGTCGAGCAGGCCCTCGGCTTCCTCGCGGCTGCGGGCCTCGGCGGCGATCGCCTCGCGCAGGCGCGCGGCCTCTTCGGCCTGGATCTTGGCTTCGAGGCGGACGCGCTCGGCCTCGGCGCGCGCGCGCTCGGCGTCGCGGCGGCTGGCTTCGACCAGCAGCTCGCTGCGCTCGGTCTCCAGACGCTGCAGTTCGGCGCGACGGGCCTCGGTGGCGGAGGCGATCTCGGCGGTCTCGACACGGATCCGCGCGATGCGCAGGGCCATCGGCCGCTGCTTGCGCTTGGACGACACCAGCGCCTGCACGGCTTGGCGCGCCTGCAGGCGCTCGTAGGCGGCATGGGCGTTGCGCGCGGGGTCGGTGTCGATGGCCTGCAGGCGCTGGGCGAGCGGCGCGGCATCGGGGTCGGGGTTCGCGGCCTGCGTCGCCGAGGCGACGAGGAGCAGCGCGACTGCGGCGATCAGGCGCAGGCTCATGGCGCGCCCTCCACGCCGAGGCGTTCGCGCAGCTCGGCGATCTCGCCCTTGCGCTGGTGCAGGTCGCTGGCCAGACGCACGTCCAGGCTGCGGGCGTGCGCATAGTCGGCCTCGGCGGCGGCCAGCTGTGCCTGGGCGATCGCATCGGCGGTCTTCTTCGCAGCGAGCAGGGCCTGCGCCTGGGTCAGGGCCATGCGCGCGCGCAGCAGGGCCTCGGCGGCGTACTGGTCGGCGTCGGCGCGCTCGGCCCGCAGCACGGCGGCCTGCGCGGCATCGATTTCCTGCGCGGGGAGCGGGCCGCGGGCGGCGGCGAAGGAGGAAAGCGTGAGAAGGGTCACGAAGGCCATCGCTGCGAAACAGCGCGTCCCCCGTGCGGGGTGCTGCGTGACGCAACGAAGATATGCGAAGCTTGCAGGCATGGGGTCCGTGTCCGGTGATCGCGATGCGCGTGATCGGTCGCAGGCCATTGTCATCACCCCGTGGGGCATGCGCAACGCCGGCGGCGGGCGCGCGCCGCGCGGGCATTCAGTTATCGCATCCTGTACCCGGGGAGGTACGCAATGGACATCGGCTATTTCCTCAAGCTGATGACGGACAAGAACGCCTCGGACATGTTCCTGACCACCGGCGCGCCGGTGCACATCAAGGTCGAAGGCAAGCTCTACCCGCTCGGCAACACCGGCCTGCCCCCGGGCATGGTCAAGAAGATCGCCTATTCGCTGATGGACGAAGGCCAGGTGCCCGAGTTCGAACGCGACCTGGAACTGAACATGGCGATCTCGCTCGCCGACGCCGGCCGCTTCCGCGTCAACGTGTTCAAGCAGCGCGGCGAAGTGGGCATGGTCATCCGCGCCATCCGCAGCGTGATCCCGACCATCGAGGAACTGCAGCTGCCGCAGGTGCTGAAGAACGTGATCATGGCCCCGCGCGGCCTGGTGCTGATCGTCGGCTCCACCGGCTCGGGCAAGTCGACCTCGCTGGCGGCGATGATCGACTACCGCAACAGCACGGCCGCCGGCCACATCCTCACCATCGAGGATCCGATCGAATACCTGCACAAGCACAAGAAGTCGATCGTCAACCAGCGCGAGGTCGGCCTGGACACCCACGCCTTCCACAACGCGCTGAAGAACGCGATGCGCGAAGCGCCGGACGTGATCCTGATCGGCGAAATCCTGGACGCGACCACGATGGAAGCGGCGATCGCCTTCGCCGAGACCGGCCACCTGTGCCTGGCGACGCTGCACTCCAACAACGCCGACCAGACCATCGAGCGCATCCTCAACTTCTTCCCGGAAAGCGCGCACAAGAACGTGCTGATGAACCTGGCCCTGAACCTCAAGGCCGTCATCAGCCAGCGCCTGGTGGTCGGCACCGACGGCCGCCGCATCCCGGCGGTGGAGGTGCTGATCAACACGCCGATGATCCGCGACCTGCTGCGTCGCGGCCAGGTGCACGAGATCAAGGCCGCGATGGAGGAAACGCTGGAGGAAGGCATGGAGTCCTTCGACCAGTGCCTGTTCCGCCTGACCAAGGAAGGCAAGATCGACATGGAGCAGGCGCTGCGCGCCGCCGACTCCCGCGACGGTCTGGCGCTCAAGTTCCGCCTGTCCGAAGGCGGCAGCAACGAGCACGATCCGTATGCGGTCGCGTTCGATGCTGGGGACGGCACGTCGTCGTTCTCGCACTGATCGCCTCGTCCTGCCCGCAACCGCGCGGTAAACGAAGACGCCCCGGTCGAAAGCCGGGGCGTCTGCATTTCGGGGACTGATCGGAGTCGAGCAGCGCTCAGTCGTTGCGGGGCGCGTCCGGCTGCACTTCCGGCCTGGCGGCATCGAACTCGGGGCGGGCGAGGCAGGCGGCCTCGATCTGCCGGATGTTCGGGAACGGCGTCAGGTCCACGCCGAAACGGCGGGCGTTGTAGACCTGCGGGATCAGGCAGCAGTCGGCGATGCTCGGCGTGTCGCCCTCGCAGAACTCGCCGCGCCCCAGATCCTCGACCAGCATCGCCTCGAACGCGGTGAAGCCCTCGACGATCCAGTGCCGCACCCAGGCGTCGCGCTCGCTCTGCGGGGCGTTCCATTCGCGTTCCAGGTACTGCAGCACGCGCAGGTTGTTGAGCGGATGGATGTCGCAGGCGACCAGCAGCGCCAGGGCCCGGGTGCGCGCCCGGTCGCGCGGCGTGACCGGCAGCAGGGGCGGCTCGGGCCAGAGTTCTTCGAGGTATTCGAGGATCGCCATCGACTGGCGGATCTTGCGCTCGCCGTGGACGAGCACCGGCACCAGCTTCTGCGGATTGGTGGCGGCGTAGTCCGGGGCGTGCTGCTCGCCACCGTCGCGGACCAGGTGCACGGGCACCTGTTCGTAGGGCAGGCCCTTCAGGTTCAGGCCGATCCTCACCCGGTAGGCGGCACTGGACCGCCAGTAACCGTAGAGCTTCAGGGTTTCGTTCATGCCGATGCTCCCAATCGCTCGCGCACTGCCATCAATGCGAAACCGAGCAGGTTCAGGCCCGGCCATTGCGCCGGATCATGCGCGCGCGGGTCGTCGGCCGCAAGCCCGATGCCCCAGATCGCATCGACCGGGCTGGCCTCGACCAGCACCTGGTCGCCGGTCGACAGGAGGAAATCCCGCAGGGCCGGATGCTGCGAGAACTTCGCAAGGTTGCCCGCGACGATCAGGTCGAAGCGATGCGCGCGCCAGCGCGCCTCGTCGAAACCACGCACCCCGCGCCCCGCGGCTTTCGCGGCGCCCGGGTCATCGCTGGCCAGCACTTTCGCCAGCGCGGCGACGTCATCGAACAGGCGGGCCTTGCCGGCCATCATCCAGTGCTCGGCGGTGGCGTAGCGCAGGCCGTCGATTGCGAACGGCGAGGGAAACCACTGGCTGAGACAGGCTTTCGAGGGCGCACCATCGGCGCGCCCCCGATGCCCCCAGAAATGCAGCCATGCGAAGCGCTCGCCGCCGGCGACGCGAGCGCGCAGGGCGTCCACGTCGAGCGGCAGGCGGCGCGTCATGCGGGGCGGTCGATCCGCTGCTCGATCGCGCCGAAGATGTCGGCGCCGTCGCGGCTGCGCATCTCGATCCGCACCACGTCGCCGTACTTCATGAACGGGGTCTGCGGCTTGCCGGTTTCCAGGGTCTCGACGGTGCGACGCTCGGCGAAGCAGGACGCGCCCAGCGAGGTGTCTTCGTTGGCGACGGTGCCCGAGCCGACGATGGTGCCAGCGCTGAGCGGACGGGTCTTGGCGGCGTGCGCGACCAGCTGGGCGAAGTCGAACTGCATGTCGACGCCGGCCTCAGGCGCGCCGAACCATTCGCCGTTGATGTGCGTCACCAGCGGCAGGTGGACCTTGCTGCCCTGCCAGGCCTCGCCGAGCTCGTCGGGCGTCACGAACACCGGCGACAGCGCCGAGCGCGGCTTGGACTGCAGGAAGCCGAAGCCCTTGGCCAGTTCGTTCGGGATCAGGTTGCGCAGCGAGACGTCGTTGACCAGGCCGATCAGCTGGATGTGGTGGGCGGCCTGTTCGGGCGTCACCGCCATCGGCACGTCGTCGGTGACGATCACGACTTCGGCTTCCAGGTCGATGCCGTAGTCCTCGCTGGGCACGCGCACCGGATCGCGCGGGCCGTAGAAACCGGCGCTGACCGCCTGGTACATCAGCGGATCGACGTAGAAGCTCTCCGGCACTTCGGCGCCGCGCGCGCGGCGCACGCGCTCGACGTGCGGCAGGTAGGCGGAACCGTCGACGAACTCGTAGGCGCGCGGCAGCGGCGCGGCCAGCGCGGTCATGTCGAGGTCGAACGCGCCGTCGGCGGTGCCGGCGTTCAGCGCTTCGGACAGCGCGTTGAGGCGCGGCGCGGCGTTGGACCAGTCCTCCAGCGCGCGCTGCAGGGTCGGCGCGATGCCGTCCGCACGCACGGCGCGGGTCAGGTCGCGGGAGACCACGATCAGGGTGCCGTCACGGCCACCGTCCTTCAGAGAGCCCAGCTTCATGGGAACCTCGATTGCCTGTTGCGAAATTGGTTTCAATTGTAACTGAATTGGATCCGGGTGCCGTCAGCCTTCCGCCTGGAAGCCGCCGGACCGGAAGGTCAGGACCAGGGTGTCCCGGTGGCCGCCGCCTTCGCGCCCGGCCAGGGGCTGGATCGGCGTGGACTCGTGGATGACCCGGGTGTCGTCGAGCAGGAGGAGGCTCCAGGGCTCGGTCAGGGTGAACCGCTGGCCATCCGGGCCGTCGGCCTGGAAGACCCGGGTCTCGCCACCGCGGATGGCATGCCGATCGACCAGGAACACGGCGACGAAATCGACGCCATCGCGGTGCGCGCCTTCCGGCGTCGGCCGGCCGATGCCGTCGCGGGTATCGATGCGGAACTGGTGCGCTTCGACGTACCAGGTATCCACCGGCCGCACCTCGCGCAGGCAGGCGCCGAGCGAGGCGAGCATCGCCCGCCAGCCCCCGGCCGTCGCGACGGCATCCTCGACCGGCGCGAACCAGCGCTGGATGCCGCCATGCAGGGCGTTGTAGTCGACCGGCTGGTAATGGGCGCGGTGCGGGGCGCGGGTCACGCCATCGGCGGTCACGGTGAAGCAGGCATGCCGGCGGCTGCGGTAGCGGCCACCATCGCGGAGATACTCGTCGGGCGGGAGGTCGTCCCAGGAGCCGGCCAGCGCATCCAGCGCCCCGGCGGTGACCCCGCACAGCGCATGCACGCCCTGCGGAGGCAGCACGGCGTAGCCGCGCGTGCGCAGATCGGCGAGCAGCGCCTCCGGCGGGGTATAGGGGGCGGGAAATGTGGCGACCATGGCATTCGGACCGGAAAAGGAGGACGCACCGCAGGGACCGCTGCGGCGCACCGCGCATCCCGTGCGGATTCGCGGCTGTCCACTTGGCGCGGAAGCCTGCTACTTTAACGCGTCGGCCACGGTCGACGGAGCGCGCCGCCGCGGGACAGCCACGCAAACGGCATCGCCGACGGCAGGGGACAGGGACAGGACGCTGCGAGGCAGCACGCAGTCTTCGAATCGGGAACAGGGGTCATGGGTGGCAGGACGCTGATCGACATCTCCCGGATGCGCGCGCTCGAGCGCACGTCGAGCATGGAGGCGCTGAGCAACGAGATCGATGCCGTGCTCGGCCCGCTGGCGATCACGTCCTGGTTCTACGCCGTCGACCTGCCGCTGGTGAACGACCACCCGCATCAGGTGCGGATGGGCACCTATCCGGAAGCCTGGGTGGAACACTACTTCGCACAGGACTACATCAGCATCGATCCGATCATCAGCCATTGCCACGACCACGCCACGCCGCTGGCCTGGGACGACGCGCAACAGCTCGATCGCCGCGTCGTCGATCCCCATCTGCAGAAGATCCGCCTCCTGTTCGGGGAGGCGCGCGAATTCGGCCTGGGATCCGGGGTCAGCGTGCCGCTGCACGGACCCGGCGTGTCCTGGGGCCTGATGTCGTATGCCTCCGATACGTTGACCGCGAAGGACTTCAACGAGCTGCTGCCCGAGCTGCATCTCCTCGCGCATTTCGTTCATGAAGCCGCCCGCCGCTTCGCTCGATCGAAAACGCCCGCGCAGTTGCCCGCCCTGACCAAGCGCGAGCGGGAATGCCTGTCGTGGGCGGCCGAAGGCAAGACCAGCTGGGAGATCGGCCAACTGCTCAACATCAGCGAGCGCACCTCGATCTTCCACCTGCAGAACGCGACCCACAAACTCGGCGTCAGCGGTCGCCAGGCCGCCATCGCACGGGCCGTCTCGCTCGGACTGATCGTCTCGACCTTCCGCAACTGAGCGCCTGGGCCTGCGGGCGCGATGCCCGCGATCCATCCGGTTCGCGCAAACCCGGCCGACAACCATGAATTGATTGTCGCCGATTGCTTTCGATTGCGGCCTTCCCGCGTCAACGCCGCCGAAGATCGGCGCCGATCGCTGGCGATCGGCACGTTTGACAACACGATTTTCCGACCAGGATCAACCTGTCAGGTCGGTCAGCTGCAAGAACCGACAGGGCATCCGCTCCACTGGCGTCTCCTCACCACACCAAGGAGACACCATGACCCGCATTGCCATCGGCCGCGCCGGCGAACCCGACCTCAACGCCACCCTTCTGGACAGCATGTACCGGCTGCGAAGCGAGATCTTCCACGACCGGCTGGGCTGGGAGGTCCGGGTGGAACACGGACGCGAGCACGACTGGTTCGACCTCATCGGCCCGCACTATCTGATCGCGCACGAGGACGACATGCAGGCGCTCGGCTGCTGCCGGCTGCTGCCGACCCTGGGGCCGAACATGCTGCGCGACATCTTCCCGTCGCTGCTCGACGGGGCGCCAGCGCCGGCCGCAGCGTCGACATGGGAAATCAGCCGCTTCGCGATCAGCACGCGATGCGCAGGCGACGGGTTCGGCTTCGGGGATCTGCCCGCCGCGATGCTGGCGGACATGTTCCATTTCGCCCATTCGCGAGGGATCGAAGAGATCGTCGGCGTGACCAGTGCGCCGATCGAGCGGATGCTGCGCCACCTCGGCCTGCACGTGGAGCGGCTCGGCGCCCCGCGGCGGATCGGTCGGGTACTGAGCCTCGCCTTCCGCATGCCGGTCGGCGACAACCTGCCGGTCGCCGCACGCATCGGCGTCAACGCGCCTGCTCTCGAGATCGCACGCGCGGCCTGATCGAGGCGCGGCGACGCACGCGCCCTCGCCCGCCGACGACACACGCGGGCGCACGGACAGCCCACGACGGGCTCCGGGGAGACACTCGACGCACGCCGGCTGCGGAGGCAGCCGGCGACGTCGCGGACATCGGCGTCATGTCATGGCATCGCGCAGGTCCAGACGTGCCTGTGCGACGCGCGCTGCCTCAGGCGACCTGCGCGACCAGGTGCGCCGGCGCCATCGGGGCCGCTTCGCCATGGCGCTCGCGGAGCAGGGCCGCAGTGCCGTCCCACAGCGCACGCCGGGCCGCCATCGCATCGCGGGCCGCGTCGCGGGCATGCGCCAGCCCGTCGGGATCGCGCGCAAGCTCGGCCTGGATCAGGCGACTCGCGGCCGGACCATGGCTGTCGCCATCCAGCTCGATGTGGCGCTGCAGGTAGTACACGAAGCCCGGCGCCTGGCCTTCGCTGAGGCCCCAGCGGTCCAGCAGGCTCTGGAACATCGGCGGAATGACGTTCTCGCGCCCGTAGAAGAAGCTGGACATCACCTCCAGCGTGCTCCCGCGCAGGCAGGTGCCGATCGTGTGCCCGACGAAATCGCGCACGAACTGCGGCACCTCGGCGCGCGCGAACGCATCCTCCAGCGAAGCGCCGCCACGCAGCGCGGACAGGAAGTGCTCGAACTGCGCGGTCGGCGCACCGACGTCGCGCATCGCCTTGAGGTAGAGATCCAGATGGCTCGCCGGATGCCCGTCCGCATCGACGTCGCTTTCCTCGGCGAGCACGATGTCGTTGATCAGCCGCGCCGCTTCCGGATTGCTCGGCGGCATCCACGGCAGCTCGACGCAGGTCAGGTCGCGCTGCAGTCGCTTCGCCAGCGACATGAAGTCCCAGACCGCGAAAACATGCACCTGCATGAACGAACGCAGGGCCTCGACATGCGCGATCTCCGCGAACACCGGATGCGTCTCCAGCTCATGGCGAAGACGGCGCATTGCCGGGGTCAGCACCACATCCACTTCCTGTTTCATGTGTCCTCTCCTGATCCGATCATGGTGTGAAAACAGACGGGAATGCCCGATATCGACCGTCCATGGCCGACCGGACCGCCGGACCGGCGCTCGCGCCGGTCCCTGTCCCGCGGAAAGCCGGCAAAGGCCTCCCGCAGGCGATACATCCATGTGTCGCCAAACCTGTCGTGATCGTTGGAGAGCCGGGGCGCAGGGCCCCGCCCGGTCGTTCAGACCGGGTGGTAGAGCGGATACAGACTGCCTTCCTCGCGCTGGATGCGCTGGGTCAGCAAACCGCCTACCGTCTTGTAGTCATTCATGAACTCGGCGCGCAGCTTCTGATCGAAGGCCTCGACCTGGTATTTCTTCACGAAGTCCACCACGCCGCGCGCGATCGCGTTCATTTCGCGACGGAAGCTGCGCACCAGGGCGGAGCTTTCCGGATCGTTCTGCATCGCGCTCTCGACGTAATTGTAGAAGCGCACGTTCTCGGCGATCAGATGACCTTCCAGGTGCACCTTGAACGCATTGAGCATCTGCGGGATGGACTGGAAATCGCCCTGTTCGGCACATTCGCCGATGGCGCCGAAAAGCTTCACGAGATCGGCATGGTCGCGCTTCAGTGCCGGCACGAGCTCCGGATCGTATGCGATGCCGAATCCGCTTCGACGCTGTTCCTGGCTGGGAATGCCTTGCGGCAGGGCCTGCGACCTCGGTCCCTGACCGCCACCCAGCAACTTCCTGATGAAATCGAGCACAACTTCCCCTGTATGTTCATTGCCGGCATCCACCAGCGTTGGCGAACATAGCTGCAGGCCACGGGGATCGTGTACCTGTAAGAAATGACAGGTAGGACGGATGCCCGTTCGGGAGTGATTACAAGGTCATGGAATGCCCGCGATTCTGCGAGCAAATGCGTATCCCCATCTTCGCGCCTGCTGCGAAAAGCAGGCATGTCCGCGCGCAGGACGGTCAACTTGCGCGCATCTCCGCGCACGCGCCACGGCAGCGCCGACGGCCGGGCAAAGAAAAAGCCTGCCGTGAAGGCAGGCTTTTCGAAGATGGCAGCCCCGGATGGATTCGAACCACCGAATGCCTGAGTCAGAGTCAGGTGCCTTACCGCTTGGCGACGGGGCTGTAGTGCGGGGGCGCATTGTAACGCCAAACAGGCGGAACAAGGAACTCCCCCGCAGGGGCCGGGAGCGGACTCCCGGCGTGTTCCGAAGCGATCAGCGCTTCGAGAACTGGGTGGCGCGACGTGCCTTGTGCAGACCGACCTTCTTGCGCTCGACCTCACGGGCGTCGCGGGTCATGAAGCCGGCCTTGCGCAGCTCGGACTTCAGGGTTTCGTCGTACTCGACCAGCGCGCGGGCGATGCCCAGGCGGATGGCGCCGGCCTGGCCGGTGGTGCCGCCGCCGCTGGCGGTGACGACGATGTCGAACTTGTCGGTCGTCTTGGTCAGTTCGAGCGGCTGGCGGACGATCATGCGGGCGGTTTCGCGACCGAAGAATTCGTCGAGCGGACGCTCGTTGACGGTGATGTTGCCGGTGCCCTTGCGCAGGAAGACGCGGGCGACGGAGGACTTGCGACGGCCGGTGCCGTAATTCTGCTGAGTAGCCATCGTTTAGATATCCAGGACTTGCGGCTGCTGGGCGGCGTGCGGGTGTTCGGAACCCTTGTACACCTTGAGCTTCTTGTACATGGCGCGGCCGAGCGGATTCTTCGGCAGCATGCCCTTCACGGCGATCTCGATCACGCGCTCCGGGTGGCGCTCCAACGCCTGGGCCAGGTTCTCGGTCTTCAGGTTGCCGATGTAGCCGGTGAAGCGGTGGTACTTCTTGTCCAGCAGCTTGTTGCCGGTCACCACGATCTTCTCGGCGTTGATCACGACGAAGTAGTCGCCGGTGTCGACGTGCGGGGTGTAGACGGGCTTGTGCTTGCCGCGGAGGCGGTAGGCGAGCTCTGCGGCAAGGCGACCGAGGGTCTTGCCGGAGGCGTCGACGAGGTACCAGTCGCGCTGGACGGTCTCGTTCTTGGCGATGAAAGTCTTCATGGAGAACTCTGAGGAATGGGGTGCCTGGTCGGGCTGGTTCCTGCCGCCCCCATGCTGCCGGGACGACCGAACTTCACCGCGCGTTGTCTTGCGTGAAGCGCTTCGCGAGCCGCAGGCGCGGCCGCAAAGAGGCGGAATGATAGCCCCCGCCCCGGGGCGCCGCAAGTCCGGACACCGGCTGCCCCGCCGGACCGGGCCCTCCGCGCCCTGCCCGGCTCGCGCGGACCCCGGGCATGCCGGAAGATGTGCGGGTGACCGACGCCCCGCCCTGCCCCGATCCCGACCCCCCGTCCCTGCAGGCCCTGACGGACCGCTGCGTGCAGTGCGGGCTGTGCCTGCCGACCTGTCCGACCTATGCGCTGGACGGTCTGGAAAGCGAATCGCCGCGCGGCCGGATCGCGCTGGCGCGGGCGCTGGACGACGGTCGCCTCGCGTCGACCCCGACCACGGACGCGCACCTGGACCATTGCCTCGGCTGTCGGCGCTGCGAGGCGGTCTGCCCGGCCCGGGTCGACTTCGGCGCGATCCTCGTCCGCGCCCGCGCCGGCCAGCGCGCGCGACGCCGTCCCGGGCTCCGGCAGCGCGGGGCGGAGTGGCTGTCCGCGCGCCCGCGCGCCCTGTCGGCGCTGCTCGGGTTGTACCGGCAGGCCTGGCCGCTGCTGCCGGCGCCCCTGCGACCACTGCCCCGGCCACCGGCGAGTCCCACGCGCATGGCCGGGAAGATGGACGGCACGACCGTGGCGATCTTCACTGGCTGCGTCGCCCGCAGCTACGAGACGGGCCTGCATGCCGCCGTCAGCCGGCTGCTGGCGGGGATCGGCCAACAGGCGGTGTTCCCGGACGGGCAGGGCTGCTGCGGGACGCTGCATGCACATGCCGGGGATCGCGACACGGCGGCTGCGCTCGCCGCACGCAACCGCGCGGCCTTCTCCGGCACCGCCACCGCACTGACCCTGACCAGCGGCTGCCACGAGGCCGTCGCCGATGCGGTGCCGGGCACCCGCGATGCGATCGACCACCTGGCCGACCATGCCGACGAGTTGCGCTTCGCCCCGCGTCCGGAACGCGTCGCCCTGCACCTGCCCTGCAGCCAGCGCAACGTCGTCGGCAACGACGCCGCCCTGCGCGGCCTGCTGGCGCGGGTGCCGGGGCTGGAAGTCGTCGTCCTCGACGCCGGCTTCGGCTGCTGCGGGGCCGCCGGGACGCAGATGCTGACCGACCCCGCACGCGCGGAACGCTTCCGCCAACCGCTGCTGGACCAGCTCGCCGCCAGCGGCGCGACCCGGCTGCTCAGCGCCAACATCGGCTGCCGCCTGCACCTGGGCAACGGCACGGCATTGCCGGTGCAGCATCCGCTCGAACTGCTGGCCGACTGCCTGGCGTGACGCGCTTCCGGCGACGTTCGGCATGGTTTGGAAGATAATGCCGACATGACCACGACCCGCCGCCTGTCCCCGCTCGATCGCCTGATCGTCGATGCCCAGAACGCACTGGAGACCGTGGCCGGCTCGCCCCGCGCCGCACGCCCCAATCCGGGAGACGGCGAGGCCGAGGTCGTACTGGACGAGACCGAGCGCCGCCATGCCGCCGGGCTGATGCGCATCAACCACGTCGGTGAGGTCTGCGCGCAGGCGCTGTACGTCGGCCAGGCGGCGGTGGCGCGCGACGAGGGCACGCGCGCGCAGCTGCTGGCTGCGGCACAGGAAGAGACCGATCACCTTGCGTGGTGCGCCGACCGCCTGCGCGAACTGGACAGCCGCCCCAGCCTGCTCAACCCGGTGTGGTACGCCGGCAGCTACGCCATCGGCCTGCTCGCCGGACTGCGCGGCGACGGCTGGAACCTCGGCTTCGTGGTCGAGACCGAGCGCCAGGTCGAAGCCCACCTCGAAGAGCACCTGCAGACCCTGCCCGCCGCCGATGGCCGCAGCCGCGCCATCCTCCGGGTCATGAAGGACGACGAAGTCCGCCATGCCGAGCATGCCCGCGAGGCCGGGGCGAAGATCCTGCCGCCGCCGGTGCCGACCTTGATGGCGCTGGCCTCGAAGGTGATGAAGACGGTCGCCTACCGGCTCTGATCGTGCCTGGGACCCGCGCCGCACGCGGTCAGCGCGACAGCAGCTTCAGACCGGCGACGCCGGCGACGATCATCAGCAGGCAGGCGATCCTGGCCGGCGAGGCGCTCTCGCCGAACAGCGTCATGCCGACCAAGGCCACGCCGACCGCGCCGATGCCGGTCCAGATCGCATAGGCGGTGCCCAGCGGGATGCCGTCGAGCGCGCGGGTGAGCAGCCACAGGCTGGTCGCGGCGGCCAGCGCGGTGAACAGGGTCGGCCCGGGGCGGGTGAACCCCTCGGTGTGCTTGAGGCCCAGGGCGAAGGCGATCTCGAACAGCCCGGCCAGGAACAGGTGCATCCACGACATGGTCGTCTCCTCGATGTCTCCGGAGCCCGCGTCGTCGCCGAAAAGGCTGGCCCGAAACGACGACGGCGGCCCGGAAGGTCCGGACCGCCGTCGGTCGTTCGGTTCGCGCATCGCATCGATGCTGCGCGCGGGTCGTCCCGCGAGGTGGCGAAGGGTGGCACGGGTGCGATGACCCGCGCCTGACCCGTCACTCGGCCAGGTTGCGGCCGTGGTACAGCTCCTCGATCTCCCGCTTCAGGCGCGCCTCGATCTTCATGCGCTCCTTGAAGGACAGGTTCTTGGCCTTCTCCTCGAACAGATAGGTGTCGAGGTCGAATTCCTTCAGGTGCATCTTCGTGTGGAAGATGTTTTCCTGGTAGACGTTCACGTCGAGCATCTCGTAGCGCGACTTGATGTTCTTGGCCAGGTAGTCCTGGATCGAATTGATCTTGTGGTCGATGTAGTGCTTCTTGCCCTTCACGTCGCGGGTGAAGCCGCGGACGCGGTAATCCATGATGACGATGTCCGACTCGAAGCTCTCGATCAGGTAGTTCAGCGCCTTCAGCGGCGAGATCACGCCGCAGGTGGCGACGTCGATGTCGGCGCGGAACGTGGCGATGCCGTTGTCCGGATGGGTTTCCGGATAGGTGTGCACGGTGATGTGCGACTTGTCCATGTGCGCGACCACCGCGTCGGAGATCAGCTCCTTGCCGGCGTCCTTCTTGTCGATCACCGGCTCCTCGGAGATGAGGATGGTCACCGACGCGCCCTGCGGATCGTAGTCCTGGCGGGCGATGTTGAGGATGTTGGCGCCGATGATCTCGGCGACGTCGGTCAGGATCTGCGTCAGGCGATCGGCGTTGTACTCCTCGTCGATGTACGCGATGTAGCGCTGGCGCTCCTCCTCGGAGACCGCGTAGCAGACGTCGTAGATATTGAACGACAGCGCTTTGGTCAGGTTGTTGAAGCCTTGCAGCTTCAGACGCGGCAGCGGCTTGACCACGGCATCGGTTCCTTGGGGTACGGAGGTTGGGGGCGCGATTATGCGGCAGAGGGG
>SCMT01000021.1 GCA_005502915.1 Lysobacteraceae bacterium 2PB
ACCTCCTTGAGGATACGGACGATCTGTTCTTCCGTGAATCGCGACTTCTTCATGTGGAGCTCCTTGGGTGGGAACTCTACTTCCAAGTGGATCGAATTAGCGAGGACGCTTCAACGCGGATTCGATGGATGATGAAAATCGCTTTTGATCCGCGTGATCCGCGTCGATCCGTGGCGAAAAAAGATATCAGTCGCCATCCACCGCGCGACGCCCCACGGCCGGGTCGTCGGTGAAGAAGCCGTCGATGCCCAGGGCGATGGCATCGCGGATCTGCCGGATCGATCCGGCGTCGTGGCGCGCGGCGGGTCCGCCCGTGCCGCGATAGTCGCCGGGCAGGAAATGGTTCTCGGGCCGGAAGGTGTAGACGATCACCTGCAGTCCCGCCGCATGCGCGGCCTCGACCAGGGCGCTGCGCGGCGTGCCGTCGGCGGAATTGCGCGCAGCGAGGGCGAGGTAGTGCGGGCCGATGGCATCGGCATAGGTCGCGACCTCGCGCAGCGCCTCGGGCGTGGCCAGCGAGGCGTAGGTGCGCGGCTTGCCGGCGGCGACGGTATCGTAGGGCTTCTCGTTCGGGTCGCCGTACAGCTGCAGCAGCGTGAGATTCGAGCCGCGCGGGATGCGCTCGCGCAGCGTGCGAAGGTTGGCGGTCTCGAACGACTGGATCATCACCGGTGCGGTCCGCGTGTGCGGATGCGCGTTCAGCGCGTCGAGCAGCTTGTTCTCCATCGCCAGGCCCAGCGATGCGAAGTGGGTTGGATGCTTCAGCTCCGGGGCGAGGCCGATGACGCGACCGCGTGCGGCGGACTCGGTGGCGGCGAGGTCGAGGATCTCGGCCAGGGTCGGGATCTCGAAACGGTCGTCCCACGCCTTGCTGCGCAAGTCGGGCAGGCGTTCGCGGGCGCGCAGCGTCTTCAGCTCGGCGAGGGTGAAATCCTCGGTGAACCAGCCGGTCACGCGCTCGCCGTCGATGGTGCGGGTGGTCCGGCGCACCGCGAACTCGGGACGCGACGCGACATCGGTGGTCCCGGAGATCTCGTTCTCGTGGCGCGCGACGAGAACGCCATCGTGCGTGCTGACCAGGTCCGGCTCGATCAGGTCGGCGCCGTCCTCGATCGCCTTGCGGTAGGCCTCCAGCGTGTGCTCGGGGCGCAGCGCGCTGGCGCCGCGATGGCCGATGACCAGCGGAGGCGTCGTGCGTGTCTCGGATGTCGGCGGCATGGGCGTCGCTCGCGGGAGGGGCGTGGCCGTGCATCCTGCCATGAGCAGGAGGGCGAGCAGGGCGGCGGTCAGGCGATGGGGCATGGCATGCGGGGGCTGGCGGAGGCGTCACCAGCATGCACGATCGAGGTTGCGGTTGTTCGTGCGCCCGGTATGGCGCGGCCGGGGGCGGGCCGGCTCAACTGGTTGCGGGTCAGTGACCGCCGGCCGCTGCGGGCCCCGCCTTGGCGCCGAACGGCGGCTTTGCCAGCCAGACGAACGCGATCACGCACAGGAAGATGATGCCCAGCAGGTGGAAGATCTCGTTGAAGCCGATCTGCGCCGCCTGCTGCGTGATCATGCGTTCCAGCACCGCTGCGCCGGTCTGCGGATCGCCGCCGCCCAGTGCCGCGACCTGCTGCATCGTGGCCGGGTCGTAGGCCGAGACCCGCTCGGTGAGGTGCGCGTGGTGCACGGCGCCCCGTTCGGTCCAGGCATAGGTGGTCAGCGAGGCCGCGAAGCTGCCGCCGAGGGTACGCATGAACGTGGCCAGGCCGGAGCCGGCGGCGATCTCGTGCGGTTCCAGGTCCGACAGCAGGATCTGCAGCACCGGCATGAAGAACAGCGCCACGCCGATGCCCTGGAACAGCTGGATCAGCGCGATCGTGTTGAAGTCGACGTCGAGGTTGAAGTGCGAGCGTGCGAAGCTGGTGAACGACATCGCGATGAACGCGAGACTTGCGAGCATGCGCAGGTCGAAGCGGTTCGCGTACTTGCCCACGAACGGCGTGAGCAGCACCGGCAGGATGCCGATCGGCGCGGTCGCGAACCCCGCCCAGATTGCGGTGTAGCCGAGGTTGCGCTGCAGCCAGAGCGGCACGAGTATGCCGACGCTGAAGAAGGCCGCATAGGCAACCACCATCGCGGCGGTGCCCGCGCTGAAGTTCCGGTGGCGGAACAGGCGCAGGTTGACGATCGGGTCCTTGTCGGTGAGTTCCCAGATCACGAACACCGCCAGCGAAATCGCGGCGATGATGGCCAGCCACACGATCAGCTGCGAACGGAACCAGTCCTCGTCGTTTCCGAGGTCCAGCAGGATCTGCAGCGCGCCCACGCCCAGCACCAGCGTGGCCAGGCCGATGTAGTCCATCTTCGGCTTTTCCAGGCGTTCCGGCCGGCCCTTGAGCTGGCGGCCGACGACGATGCTGGAGAAGATGCCGATCGGCACGTTGATGAAGAAGATCCACTCCCAGCTGTAGTTGTCGGTGATCCAGCCGCCGAGGATCGGTCCCGCGATCGGCGCGACCACAGTCACCATGGCCAGCAACGCGATCGCCTGCCCGCGTTTCTGCGGCGGGTAGATCGACAGCAGCAGCGCCTGGGTGACCGGGTACATCGGCCCGGCGACGAAGCCCTGCAGGGCGCGCGCGAACACGAGGAAGCCCATGCTGCTCGCGATGCCGCACAGGAAGGACGCGATCACGAAGGCCAGCGTCGACCACATGAACAGCTTGCGCTCGCCGTATTTGCGGCTGAGCCAGCCGGTCAGCGGCAGCGCGATGGCATTGCTCACCGCGAACGAGGTGATGACCCAGGTCGCCTGGTTCGCGCTGCCGCCGAGGTTGCCGGAGATCGTCGGCAGCGAGACGTTGGCGATGGTGGTGTCCAGCACCTGCATGAACGACGCGAGCGCGAGGCCCAGCGTGGTCAGCGGCACGCTGGCGGGCAGGAAGCCCGGCGCCGCAGGTGGCGGCGCAGCGGGCGCGGCGTCGGCGGTGGCCGTTGCGCTGGTCATGGCATGGGTCCGGGCGTCGGGATTGCGCGCGCGATCAGCGCATCGCGCCCGGCAGGTTGTCGCGGACGACGCGCTGGATCAGCGCATCGGCTTCGGCGAGCTGCTGCGCATAGGCGCTGGTGACCAGCACGGGTCTGTTCGCGGGCTTGGTCGCGAGGGTCGTGCCGTCGCGCTGCTTCAGCGAGACATCGGCCGACATGCTCATGCCCACGCGCAGCGGATGTTCGGCCAGCTGCTTCGGGTCGAGGGTCACGCGCACCGGCACGCGCTGCACGATCTTGATCCAGTTGCCGCTGGCGTTCTGCGCCGGCAGCAGGGCGAACGCGCTGCCGGTGCCCAGGCCGATGCTCGCGATCCGGCCGGTGTAGCGCACGTCGTCGCCGTACACGTCCGAGACCAGCTCGACCGGCTGGCCGATGCGCATGTCGCGCAGCTGGGTTTCCTTGAAGTTGGCGTCCACCCAGACATGGTCCAGCGGCACCACGGTCATCAGGGTGGTGCCGGGCTGCACGCGCTGGCCGAGCTGCACGCTGCGCTTGGCGACGTGGCCCGAGATCGGCGCGAGGATCGCGCCGCGCTGCAGGTTCAGATAGGCCTGGCGCAGCTGCGCGGCGGCGGCTTCGACCTGCGGCTGCTTCATGAGCGTGGTGTCGTCGACCAGCGCGCGGCTGCGGGACAGCTGGCCACGCGCGGACGACAGCGCGGCTTCGGCGGCGTCGAGCTGCGCGCGGGCATGCGCCAGTTCCTCGGCAGAAACCGCGCCTTCGGCGACGAGGCCCGCACGGCGCGCCACGTCGGCGCGCGCCTGCTTCACCGCGACTTCGCGCGCGCGCAGGTCGGCTTCGCCGGCGTCCACCGCGTTGAACAGCCCGCGGACCTGGCGCACGGTGCCGGCGAGGTTGGCTTCGGCCTGCTCGAAGGCGACCCGCGCGTCGTTCGGATCGAGCTGCACGAGCGGCTGGCCGGCTTCGACGCGCGCGCCCTCGTCGGCGAGGATGCTGACCACGGTGCCCGTGGTCTGCGGCGCGATGGTGACGATGTTGCCCTGTACGTAGGCGTCGTCGGTCTCTTCGTGCCAGCGGCCGACCAGCATGTGCCAGGCGAACCAGGAGAGGCCGGAGATCGCGACTACGGCGCCGAGCACGATCAGCGCGCGGCGACGCCTGCCGTTTCCCTGCGGTGCCTGGGTCGGCGTGGCGGCGTGCGCGTTCGCCGGGGTTGCGGAAGCGGGAGAGGTCGGCGTGCTCATGGCGTGTTCGTTGCGGAAGACAGGAAAGGAGAGATCGGCGTGGTGCCGCCGCCGAGGGCGATCGCGAGGTCGGTGGCTGCGGTGGCGCGCTGCGCGCGCAGTGCGGCGAGCTGCTGGTCGAGCTGCAGCACGGGGCGTTCGGCATTGAGGACGTCGATACGCGTGCCCAGGCCCGCGCGATGCCGGCTGGCCAGCACGTCGCGGGCGCGTGCGGCGGCATCGCGCGCCTCGCGGGTCGAGGCGATCTGCGCGTCCAGCGCGCGCGAGGCCTGCAGGGCGTCGGCGACCTCGCGCAGGGCGCCGAGCACGACCTGGTCGTACTGCGCCACCGCAAGGTCGTAGTCGGCGTCGGCACCCGCGAGCTGCGCGCGCAGTCGACGACCCTGGAAGATCGGCAGGCTGATCGCGGGGCCGCCGGTCGCGAAGGCCGACTTCGGGTCGAACAGGTCGCCGAGCTTGCCGGTCGCCAGGCCCACGATCGCGCTGAGATTGACGTTCGGGCGGAACTCGGCCTGGCTTGCGTCGATACCGCGCGCGGCGGCTTCCACGCGCCAGCGTGCCGCGACCACATCGGGGCGATGACCGAGCAGTTCGCTCGGCAGCAGCGAGGGCAGGGCGGCATCGGCCGATGCACCGATGCGCGGGCGCTGCAGTGCCAGGCCACGATCCGGCCCCTGGCCCGCGAGCGCGGCGAGCGCGTTGCGCAGCGCGTCGATGCGCTGGCGCCCGGCGTCGGCCTGCTGGCGTGCCGCGGCGACCGCGCTTTCGGCCTGGCGCAGGTTGAGGGTGTTGTCGAGGCCGGCACCGACGCGGCGGCGGGCGAGATCGAGCACGCCCCGCGCACGCGCCTGCTCGCGTTCCGACATGTCGACGAGGTCGTGTGCCTGCGCCAGCGCGACGTAGCCGCGCGCGATGTTGCCGGTCAGCATCAGCCGCGCCTGCTGCACGTCGACCTCGGCGGCATGCGCCTGGTCCACCGCCGCTTCCCAGCGGGCGCGTTTGCCGCCCCAGAGGTCCAGGTCGTATGCGAACGAGAGATCGATCAGCGACACGCCCGTGTATTCGCCGCCGCCGACGCTCTCGGGAACCAGGCTTTCCGGCAGATGGGCGCCGGAATACTGCGCCGTGCCGCGCACGCCGGGCCGGCGGGCCTCGTCGGCCAGTCCGGCCTGGGCCTGCGCCTTGCGGACGCGGGCTTCGGCGGCGTCGATCGAGGGCGCATCGCGCAGTGCATCGGCCATCAGGGCGTCGAGCTGCTGATCGCCCCAGGCATGCCACCAGTCGCTCGCGGGCCAGGCCGCGTCGGACAGCCGGCCTTCGAAGGTCTTCGATACGGCCAGCGTATCGGCGTCGCGCGGCGTGGATGCGGGCGCCAGGCCATGGGTGCTCGCGCAGCCCGACAGCACTGCCGCCACGAGCACGGCAGGCACCAGGCGCAGGGCAGGAAAGCGAAGCTCGTCGCGTGCCATGTCAGTCCTCCCCACCGAGGTTGTCGCGCACCTGCGCAAGCAGGCGGAGCAGGGTTTCCTGTTCGGCTTCCGACAGACCGCGCAGCGCGCGTTCGCGCACGCGCAGGCCGCACTGGTGGATGTCGGTCCACATCGCGCGGCCGGTCTCGGTGAGGGCCACGCGCACGGCGCGGCGGTCGTCGGGATCGTCGATGCGCGTGGTGAAGCCGCGTTCTTCCAGCCGGTCGAGCAGGCGGGTCATCGCGCTGGGATTGAGGTCAGCCGCACGGGCCAGTTCGCTGGCACCGGCCTCGCCCTCGGCGAGGCGCTTGAGGGTGATGTACTGGCTGAAAGTGAGGTCGTGGCCGGCCTGGGTGAGCTCGCGTTCCATGCGCGCCCACATGGCGTCACGGACCTGGCGGAACAGCAGGCCGAGCTGCGAGCCGGACTGCGGGGTCTGGGAGGCTGCGTTCATGGCCCGGATAATGTTGGCCTAAGAAATATTTGTCAATGCAAATATTTTAAATGCAAACAAGAACGCTGCGTTACGGTGGCGGGATGTTCATCCCGGCGACGGCGCCCCGGGACGGCGGGAGGCCACGGCATCGGCCTGCCGGGTGGGTTCGGGCAGCCGGTAGCGGCCGACGTAGCGCATCGTCATCTCGACGGCCGTGGCCATCGACACCCGATGCCCCGGCGAGACCACCAGCGGCAGGCAGCGCGGCTTGCTGCGCAGGAGCCAGCCGATCTGCTCGCCGCGATGGCGCAGCGGCACGCGCGCGCCGCGTTCGTCGCCCAGCGCGCCGTCGGCGGTGCCGACCAGCGGTTTCTTCGCCACGCCGATGCAGGGCAGGCCGGTGACGACGCCGAAGTGCGCGGCGATGCCCAGCCGGCGCGGATGGGCGATGCCCTGGCCATCGACAAAGACCAGGTCGGGCGTCTTGGGCAGCATCGCCAGCGCGGCGAACAGGGCCGGCAGCTCGCGGAAGGACAGCAGGCCGGGCACGTAGGGCATCGAGGTCGGCACGCGGGCGACGCATGCATGCCGCAACTCCGCCGAATCGCCGTCGAGCAGCACGGCCGCGGCGCGCGTGGTCTCGCCGCCGTCCTCGAACCCGACATCGAAGCCGGCGATCAGACGAGGCGGCGACGTGAAGTCGTCCACCAGCCGCACCGCCTGCGCGAGTTTCGATTGCAGTGCGCGTGCGCCGGCGATGCTGCCGTCCCAGTCCTCGAATGCCGCCGTGCTCGATGTCGTGTCCATGTGCCGATTCTGCCCGCAAGTCCTGAAGAGACGCTGTCGAGATTCATTCGCCGTTGCGGCAGGCCGCCGCTGGTGGCCGCTCCGCTACCATCGCGATCTCATTCATGCAGGGATGTCCGCCCGATGTCGTACGTGCGTTGTCTGCGAGGCCTGATGTCCGGTGTCGAATATCCGGCCGACGTCCCGATGAACCTCGATCCCGTCGATGGCCGGCCGGTCGAGATGGTGCTGGATCTCGAACGCCTCGCCGCCGAAAAGCCCGATGCCGCGTGGTACGACCCGACGCGGCGCGACCTGTGGCGCTTCGGCGCGCTGATGGCGCTGGACATGGCGAATCCCGACGACGCGCGGCACATCGTCGCGCTCGGCGAAGGCGGCACGCCGCTGCTCGATTACCTCGATCATCCGCTCGCGGTCTCGGCGGGGCTCGCGCTGCAGGTGAAGGAAGAGGGCAAGGCGCATCCCGGTTTCGGTGCCAACCCGACCCAGAGTTTCAAGGATCGCGGCATGGCGATGGTGGTCGCGCAGGCGCGCCGCCTCGGCCTGACGAAACTCGCGGTGCCCACGCAGGGCAATGCCGGCGACTCGCTGACGCGCTACGCGCTGGCCGGTGGCCTGTCGGTGGTGGTGGCGATGCCCGACGACACGCCGGCGCCGATCCTCGGCAACGTCGCCGCCGCCGCGCTGCGCCATCCGGATCGCGTCAGGCTCGAACTGGTCGGCCCGACCATCCGCGAGGCCGGTGCCTACCTGAAGGAGCACTACATCCCGCAGGGCTATTTCTCGGTCGCCACGTTCCAGGAACCGGGCTGGCGCATCGAAGGCAAGAAATCGCTGGGCCTGGAGCTGGCCGAGCCGCTGCACGGCGAGACGCACTGGTCGCTGCCCGATGCGGTGATCTATCCCACCGGCGGCGGCACCGGCGTGCTCGGCATGTGGAAAGCCTGGAACGAGCTCGAAGCGCTGGGCCTGATCGACAGCCGCCGCCCGCGCATGCTCTGCGTGCAGAGCGAAGTCACGCAACCGCTGGTCCGCGCGTTCGACTCAGGCGCGGACGACAGCACGGTCGTCGAGGCCGGCAGCACGATGAGCTTCGGCCTGAACGTGCCCGGCGGTGTCGGCCACTTCAAGGTGCTCGACATCATCCGCCGCAGCGGCGGCGCCGCGATCGCGGTCAGCGAAGCCGACACCGCCGCCGAACTCCAGCGCGTCTGGCGCGACAAGCGATGGTGGATCAGCCCCGAAGGCGCCGCCTGCCTTTCCGCGATCCCGCAGCTGCTCGATCGCGGCCTGCTGAAGAAGGGCGAACGCGTGGTCACGGTGAATACCGGTTCGTCGGAGAAATACCTGCCGGCGGTGCGGCATCTGATGTGAGCGACGGCGCGCTCAGTCCATGCGCGCCAGCCGTTCGATCGCCGCGATCCCGGCCTCCATGCGCATGCGCGCGGCCGGGTTCGCCGAGTGCACGCGCACGACCGGCGGCACGAAACCGCGCGTGACCACGGCCTCCTCGATCCACGCGATCACGTCGTAACCCGTGCCGCGCGCGTCGTCGCCGAGGTCGTGGTCGAGGCTGATCTCGGCCACGTTTCCCGTCTCCAGCAGTGCGATCGCTTCATCGGGCCAGTAGACGCGGGTCCAGCCGTCGGGCGTGGCGCGTTCGTCGTCGAGGTAGATGCGAAGTGTGCGGCGATTCATGCGGCTGTCATTCCGAGCTGATGACCACGTCCGCGAGTCAGGCTTCACGAGGTCCAGTCGACGGCCCGCGCGGGTGTCTGCTCGCAAGCCGGTTTCATGTGATGTCGTAGTCGACATCGATGATTTCCTCGAGCACCGAACGGCCAGCGATGTTCACCATCGCTATGCAGACGCGACGCAGGTGATATTGCTCCGAGACCCGTACCCAACGACGCACTGTGCCCTTGCCATTGACTCGGGCGTCGCTGGACGCATACGACCCGTCGCCATCGATCACGGCGATGGCCCAGACATCGAGTCCGTGCTCCGATTCGACTTCGTAGTCGATGTCGACTTCGATGTACGTGCCGCTGCGAAGTGAGGCAGGGAACGGTGGCTTGAAGCGCACGTCCGTGATGCGGACATTCTTGCCGTCGTCGGCGAGCGCTTCCATTTCTTCATTGCAGACATAGGTGAACTTGTAGGGATAGGTCCGGTTGAGCAGGTTTTCACCATGCAGCGTGGCAACCGAAATCCGTACACCTTCGACCTCGCCGGGTTCGTACAGACAGAATGTGCGCGTGGCGGTTCCGTGTCCCGACTTCAGTTCGGATGAGGAGGGCTCGTAACGCCCATCTTTGCCGGGTGCTTCGCCACGAGCCCAGAAATGTAGCGGGCCGCGGGGTCTGGAATAGGCGTATTTGATGGTGACACGGACCTGTTCGTGCGCCTTCAGCGTGCTGCCGGGCGGTGGGTCGAACTTGATGTCGAGGATGCGGAAATCGGTGTCCGACTTCTTGCGGGGTTTGCGAACACCTTTGGCCTGCTTGTCTTCATCCAGCAGTGTATAGCCGTAGATGACGAACGCGATGAACACGCAGATACCGCCTAGAATCATGCCGAGGATCATGAGTGTGTCTCGAAAGGGTGGGGTGGCAAGCCATCCGGACTTAAACTGCGTAGAACTCCCGATACCACGCCACGAAATTCTTCACGCCCACTTCCACCGGCGTGGCCGGCGAATACCCGGTGTCGCGGGTGAGTGCGGACACGTCGGCGGCGGTGTCGGGCACGTCGCCGGGCTGCAGGGGCAGCAGGTTCATCGTCGCCTTGCGGCCGAGGCAGTCTTCCAGCACTTCGATGTAGCGCAGCAGCTGCACCGGACTGTTGTTGCCGATGTTGTAGACGCGGTACGGCGCGGACGAGGTGGCGGGTGTCGGGTTCAGCGGGTCGTGGGTCGGGTCGGGGCCGGGCACGCGGTCGAGGGTACGGATCACGCCTTCGACGATGTCGTCGATGTAGGTGAAATCCCGGGTGTGCTTGCCGTGGTTGAACACGTCGATCGGTTCGCCGGCGAGGATCTTCTTCGTGAACAGGAACAGCGCCATGTCCGGGCGGCCCCAAGGGCCGTAGACCGTGAAGAAGCGCAGGCCGGTGGTCGGCAGGCCGAACAGGTGGCTGTAGGTGTGCGCCATCAGCTCGTTGGCCTTCTTGCTGGCCGCGTACAGGCTGACCGGGTGATCCACGCTGTCCTCCACCGCGAACGGCAGCTTGCGGTTGGCACCGTAGACCGAACTGGACGAGGCGTAGACCAGGTGCTCGATGCCGCGATGGCGGCAGGCTTCGAGGATGTTGAGGAAGCCGACGATGTTGCTGTCGACGTAGGCGTGCGGGTTCTCCAGCGAGTAGCGCACGCCGGCCTGCGCGGCGAGGTTGACCACGCGGTCGGGCTTGAAGCTGTCGAAGGCCGCTTCCAGCGTCGCGCGGTCCTCCAGCGAGCCCTTCACGAACGAGAACCCGGGCAGCGGCGTGAGCCGGGCGAGGCGGGCGTCCTTCAGCGCCGGATCGTAGTAATCGTTGAGGTTGTCGTAGCCCAGCACCGTGTCGCCACGGGCGATCAGGCGCTCGGTGAGCTTGGAGCCGATGAAGCCGGCGGCGCCGGTGACGAGAACGCGCATGGGGGTCGCCTGTTCGTTGCGGAAGCGGGGTGCCTCGGCATTGTCTCGCCGTTTCGGCGGTGAATCCAGCCGATTCAGGGCTTTTGTTCGGGGCCGCGTGCCTGGACGATCCGGTTCCACACGTCTTGGCTGCTCGTGGTTTGCCGGACGCCGTGGAGGGCACGGCGGAACACCGGATCGCGCCGGGCTTCGACTTCGATGCGATCGATGAAAGCATCGCCGCACTCGCCGATCAGGTCTTCGATCGGACCCGCTGCGAGCATGCCAAGCGTCCATTCGGAAGGCCGCTTGGCAACGACTTTCAGGATGAAACGCCAGATGGCTTCAGCCTGCGGTTTGCCGACGCCGAATGCCGAAGATGCAGGCTCCGATGCCAATGTCGCATCTTCCCGCTGCTGGTCGTTCATTGGTTGCTCGTGGTGCGCAGCGATGTAGGCATCGACCCACGCGTCGAGCTGCGCCTCGCTGTCGAACGGCCAGGCCATCGGGCCTTACAGCCGCCCGTCCACCTGATCGCGCGGCAGCAGGCCCTTGACGTCGAACAGCACGGCGCCGGGCTTGCCGAAGCGGCGAATGCCGTCGACGCCCAGCTCGGCGAATTCGCGGTGCGACACCGCCAGGATCACGGCGTCGTACGCGCCGTCGGCCGGTTCGGGGGTCATGCTGAGGCCGTATTCCTCGTGGGCGAGGTGCGCGTCGACCCAGGGGTCGTGCACGTCGACCTGCGCGTTGTAGCTGCGCAGCTCGGCGAGGATGTCGACCACGCGCGTGTTGCGCAGGTCGGGGCAGTTTTCCTTGAAGGCCAGGCCGAGCACGAGGATCCGTGCATTCGCCGTGGGCAGGCCGCGACGTGTCATTTCCTTGATCGTGCATTGGGCGACGTGCTGGCCCATGCCGTCGTTGATGCGGCGGCCGGCGAGGATCACGTCCGGGTGGTAGCCGATCTGCTGTGCCTTGTGCGTGAGGTAATAGGGATCGACGCCGATGCAGTGGCCGCCGACCAGGCCGGGCTTGAACGGCAGGAAGTTCCACTTCGTGCCGGAAGCGGCCAGCACTTCGTGGGTGTCGATGCCGAGGCGATGGAAGATCAGCGACAGTTCGTTGATGAGCGCGATGTTGACGTCGCGCTGGATGTTCTCGATGACCTTGGCCGCTTCGGCCACGCGGATGCTGCTGGCCTTGTGGGTGCCTGCAGTGATGATGCTGGCGTACAGGGCGTCGACGAAATCGGCGACCTCGGGCGTGGAGCCGGAGGTGACCTTCATGATCGTTTCCAGGCGATGCTGGTGGTCGCCCGGGTTGATGCGCTCGGGGCTGTAGCCGGCGTAGAAGTCGACGTTGAATGCCAGGCCGGACTCGCGCTCGACGATCGGCACGCAGGTTTCTTCGGTCGCGCCGGGATAGACGGTGGATTCGTAGATCGCCACGCCGCCCTTGCGGATCGCGCGGCCCACGGTGCGGCTGGCCGATTCGAGCGGACGCAGGTCGGGGCGCTTGTACTCGTCGATCGGCGTCGGCACGGTGACGATGAAGACGTTGCAGCCCTCCAGATCCTTCGCGTCGCAGCTGAAGGACAACTGGTCGGCGGCGCGCAGTTCGTCCTCGCTGGTTTCGAGGGTGCGGTCGTGGAAGGTCTTGAGTTCGGCGACGCGCTGCGTGTCGATGTCGAAGCCGACCACCGGATAGCGCTTGCCGAAGGCCGCGGCGAGCGGCAGGCCGACGTAGCCCAGGCCGATGATGGCGATGCGGACGTTGTCGAGCCTGGGGAGGTCTTGGGCGGGGCGTGCAGCCTGCATCGTGCGGTGTTCCGGGAAGTCGTGAGCGTATGGGCTGAAAGTCTAGCAGCCGGGTTGCCGGCGGCGGCGCAATGCCGCACCATGGCCGCTGCCGTGATGGGCGTTGGCAGAAAGGACGCGGAAAGCGCGTCGATCCGGCCATTCCGCGATGCGATATCCGCCTGGCGATGCCTCTGTCGTGCCGCATCGTCTGTCCCGGCAGTCTGTTCACCAACGGAAGTCTTCTTCGATGCGAGTCCTGGTCTGCGGCGGTGCCGGTTATATCGGCAGCCATACCTGCGTGGCGCTGGCCGAACGCGGCCACGAGGTGATGGTGGTCGACAACTTCTGCAACAGTTCGCCGGCCGTCGGGGAGCGCTTGCAGCGCATTACCGGGCAGGCGCCGAACCTGGTCCGTCTGGACATACGGGATGCAGAGGCCCTCGGCAGGCTGTTCTCCAGTGACCGCTTCGATGCGGTGATCCACTTCGCCGCGCTCAAGGCCGTCGGCGAGTCCTGCGAGAAGCCGCTGGACTACTTCGACAACAACATCGCCGGCACGATCGCGCTGCTGAAGGCGATGCAGGCGGCGGGCGTGCGCCGCCTGGTGTTCAGTTCCTCGGCGACGGTCTACGGTGATCCGGCCTCGGTGCCGATCGGCGAGGACGCCGCGCTCTCGGCGACCAATCCCTACGGTCGCACCAAACTGGTGATGGAACAGCTGATCGGAGATGTCTGCGCCGCCGATCACGCATGGCAGGCGATCAGCCTGCGCTACTTCAATCCGGTGGGCGCGCATCCGTCGGGCCTGATCGGCGAATCGCCGAACGGCATCCCCAACAACCTGATGCCCTACATCTGCCAAGTCGCCGTGGGCAAACGCGAGCGCCTGCAGGTCTTCGGCGGCGACTGGCCGACCATCGACGGCACCGGCGTGCGCGACTACATCCACGTGATGGACCTGGCGCAGGCGCACGTGCACGCGCTCGAAGCGCTGGACGGCGTGCAGGGCCACCTGCCGCTGAACCTCGGCGTCGGGCGCGGGGTGAGCGTGCTGGAACTGGTGCGTGCCTTCGAGGCCGCGAGCGGGCGCGCGGTGCCGTACGCCATCGTCGATCGCCGCGCCGGCGATGTCGCGGAGGTCTATGCCGACCCCGCGCGCGCCGAACGCATCCTCGGCTGGCGCGCCACGCGCGATGTCGACGACATGTGCCGCGATGCCTGGCGCTGGCAGTCGATGAACCCCGACGGCTACGCGGACGGCTGACCGAGGCCGGCGGCCAGCGCCCGCGCCACGGCATAGGGGCGCTGCATCCAGGCGAAGTGATCGGCCCTCGTGCCCAGCGTGGATGCGTCGAGCGTGCTGCAGCGCAGTCCAGTCGTGCGCATCTTGCCGAGCAGGAAGTCGAGTGACGATCGCGGCGCCAGCCAGTCATCGGCCAACAGCACCGCATCCGTGTCGACCGCGACGCTGGACAGCGCGGCTTCGAGATCGCGGGTCATCCCCGCGCCGGCATAACGACCGCTGAGCGCCGTGCGTGACCAGTCGCGCATCACGCCACGCGCCTCCTTGCCGCCGAAACCGATGGCACGGCCGGGCAGGGCGCCGCGGCGGTCGGCCAGCCAGGGCAGGAAGCGGTAGGCCAGCGGCAGCAGCCAGCGTCGCGGACGCGGGAATGCCGGCCAGTAGGGCGCGCCGCTGGCGACCAGCCACAAGCGCGAGGCGAACGTGGGTTCCAGGCCCAGCAGGCAGGCCGCGAGCTGCCCGCCGAGGCTGTGTCCGCCGACGATGTGCGGCACGCCCGGCGCCCGCGCGCGCATCGCGGCGAGGCTGGCGGGCAGGTCGTGGTCGAGCAGTTCGCGATAGCCCCAGTTGCTGTCGTGGCCGGCGCGACGGTCGCTGCTGCCGTGGCCGCGCCATTCGTGCACGAACACCGCGACGCCGTGTCGGTTCAGGGCGTCGGCGAACGAGAGGTAATGGCGGGCGGCGACGCCCAGCGCGGGAATCCACAGCAGGCTGGCGACCACCCTCTCGGGTTGGCGTGCGAGCAGTCGGTAGCGATGGCCGTCGCCGGCTTCGACCGGCAGGCCGTCGCCCTCGGCGGGGCGTTCGGGATCGAGCGCGTCGGAAGGCTTCAAGCGCGGTCCGCCGCCCCGAAGTGGTCGAGCACGAGGATGTCGCTGCGCCCCGGGCGCGTGCCGGTCTTCAGCGCGCGGTGCACGTAGGCCGAGGCGGCGTGGCAGGCCTCGTCCAGTGGCAGGCCCAGTGCGAGCTGGGCCGCGAGCGCCGAAGCCAGCGTGCAGCCGGTGCCGTGGGCATTGACGTCCAGCCGTGGATGGTGGATCTCGCGATGCATGCGGCCGCCGGATTCGCGTCGTGCGGCGAACAGGTCGACCACTCCCGGTCCCGTGTCCAGATGACCGCCCTTCAGCAGGACCGCGCCCGCACCGAGGTCGAGCAGGTCGTCGCAGGCCTGGCGCATCGCATCGAGATCGGGGATCGGACGGCCCAGCAGGAATTCGGCTTCCGGCAGGTTGGGCGTCACCACGGTCGCCATCGGCAGCAGGCGCTTGCGCAGTACTTCGATCGCGGTGTTGGCCAGCAGCTGCGCGCCGGAGGTGGCCACCATCACCGGGTCGACCACGATGAAGGGCGGGCAGTGCTGGTCGAGCGCCTTGACCACGGCGTGGATCATGTCGGCGTTGGCGAGCATGCCGATCTTCACCGCCCGGATGTCGAAATCGTCGAAGCAGGCGTCGATCTGTTCGCGCAGGAAGGTCGGCTGCGGCACTTCCACCGCGGTGACGCCGCGCGTGTGCTGCGCGGTGAGCGCCGCGATCGCACTTAGGCCATGCACGCGGTGGGCGGCGAAGGTCTTGAGGTCGGCCTGGATGCCGGCGCCGCCGCCGGAGTCGGAACCGGCGATGGTGAGGACGGAAAAGGGGCGTGAGTTGGGCATGCGGTGATTGTCGCTCGGCAACGGGGGGCTCCGCACCTCGAATTTACGACAGTTCGTGCCGTTTCCAGTGTCGGTGCGCGACGTAGGCGATGGCAATCGTGCCTGTCAGCACGGCCGGCACCGCCAGCGCGCGATAGGCCCACAGTCGGAACAGCCAGGCGCCGAGCACCGCGCCGATCAGGAAGCCGGCGATGATCAGGGCGCTCAGTCGCAGCCGGCGGGTCTGCAGCGGCAGGCCGCGCAGCGCATGACCCAGGCCGATGCCGAGGTCGGTGAACATGCCGCTGAGGTGCGTGGTGCGGATCACCGCGCCACTGTAGGTCGTAGCCATCGCGTTCTGCAGGCCGCAGGCCATCGCCGCCGTCCAGGCGCCGAGGATCCACTGCCGTTCCAGCATCGGGATCGAGGCGAACAGCAGCAGCGAGACGCCGCCCAGTGCGACGCCGTAGCGACGGCCCAGCTTCAGGGTGCTGTCCTGCACGATCAGGCCGCTGAGCATCGCGCCGAGCACGAAGGCCACGATCACGCCGCCCAGGTGCAGGGCCTTGCCGACGTCGGCCGTCGACAGGGCATCGCCGAGCAGCGTGGTCGTACCGGTGAGATGGGTGATCGCCTGGTGTTCGAAACCCAGGTAACCGACGACGTTGACCATCCCGCCGATGCACGACAGCGCGAACGCGCCGATCCACACCCAGCGCGGCAGGTGCACGCCCATCTCAGTCGCCTCCGGCGTCGGCGGGCGAAGCCGGGAGGTCGCGCGGCAGCAGCGAGAACACGACGGCATCGCAGGCCCTGCCTTCGAACACGATCGCATCGCGCGCGATGCCCTCGCAGACCGCACCCAGCTTGATCGCGACCCGCAGGCTGGCGCGGTTGTCCGGCTGGACGAGGATCGCGATGCGCTGCAGGCCGAGGACATCGAACCCGAAGCGCGCGGCCTGTCGTGCCGCAGCCACGGCCACGCCACGGCCACGGGCCGCATCGCCGACCCAGTAACCCATGTGCGCGGAGCGATAGGCGGGGATGCGATGGTTCAGTCCGACGCCGCCGAGCAGCGCGCCGGATGGGGCATCGAACACGCCGAAGTGATGTTCCTCGTCGGTCTCTCGCACCCGTTCGCAATGCGCGATCCATGCGCGCGCCGCCGCGAGGTCGTAGGCCTCGGTCGCCCACGGCAGCCAGCGCGACAGCGTCGGCAGCGAGGCGCGGACGGCGGCGTGCAGGGCGTCGGCATCCTCCGCGCCAAGGGCGCGGAGGTGGAGGCGCGATGGCGCATCCGCCGACATGGCCGCCGCGTCAGAGCACTTCCGACGCGTAGTCCGCCAGGCGCGAACGTTCGCCGCGCTTGAGGGTGATGTGCGCGCTGTGCGCCCAGCCCTTGAAGCGGTCGACGGCGTAGGTCAGGCCGGAGGTCGTCTCGGTGAGGTAGGGCGTGTCGATCTGTTCGACGTTGCCCAGGCAGACGATCTTGGTGCCCGGGCCGGCGCGGGTGATCAGCGTCTTCATCTGCTTCGGCGTGAGGTTCTGCGCCTCGTCGAGGATCAGCCACCGGGTCAGGAAGGTGCGGCCGCGCATGAAATTCAGCGAACGGATCTTGATCCGCGAGGCGAGCAGGTCGTTGGTCGCCGCGCGGCCCCAGCTGCCGCCGTCCTGGGTGTTGGGCATCAGCACTTCCAGGTTGTCGGTCAGCGCGCCCATCCACGGCGTCATCTTTTCCTCTTCCGTACCGGGCAGGAAGCCGATGTCCTCGCCGACGCTGACCGTCGCGCGGGTCATGATGATCTCGCGGTAGCGCTGCTGGTCCATCGTCTGCGCCAGGCCTGCGGCGAGCGCGAGCAGGGTCTTGCCGGTGCCGGCGGTGCCGAGCAGGGTGACGAAGTCGATCTCCGGGTCCATCAGCGCGTTGAGCGCGAAGTTCTGCTCGCGGTTGCGCGCAGCGATGCCCCACACGGCGTGCTGGTGGCTGCGGTAGTCGTCGACGATCTGCAGTGTCACCTTGTCGCCCTCGATGCGCGCCACGCGCATCTCGGTGTCGGCGTCGCCGGGCAGGTAGAGGAACTGGTTCGGATACCACTCGTCGTCCTCACTGCGGAGGATTTCGTAGAACGTGCGGCCCTTTTCGGTCCAGGAGCGCAGGTCCTTGCTGTAGCGCGACCAGAAATCCTCCGGCAGCGGCGTGGAACCGGTATAGAGCAAGCTGAAATCGTCCAGCGCGCGGTCGTTCTCGTAATCCTCGGACGCGATGCCGGCGATCGAAGCCTTGATGCGCAGGTTGATGTCCTTCGACACGAACACCACCGGCACGTCCGGCTCGGTCTCGCGCAGGTGCAGGATCGCGCCGAGGATCTGGTTGTCCGGCATCACCGCGCCGAAGCGCTTGGCCGAATCGAAGCTGCTGGTCTGGAAGCGCAGCTTGCCGATGCTCTCGGCCGCGCGCAGCTGCAGGCCCTTCGGGCGGCTGAGCGTCAGCCCGGTGGCGATCCGGTCCGTGCCCTGGCCTTCGATGAGTTCGTTGAGGAAGCGGCTGACCTGGCGCGCGTTGCGGCTGGCTTCGGACGTGCCCTTCTTGGCGTTGTCGAGCTCCTCGATCACCTGCATCGGCAGGTAGACGTCGTGCTCCTCGAACTTGAACAGCGCGGTCGGGTCGTGCATCAGCACGTTGGTGTCGAGGACGTAGATGCGCTTGCCTTTGGTCATCATGCGGTCGGTGTGCCGATGCTGGGGAAGGGGGACGTGCGATGCCGCGCCGGATCGGGCGGACAGCACAAGACCACCGCGGCCCGCGAGGCGGGGCGGTGGCCGGGGAGGGGGACGACGGGGATCACTGCGATCGCGCTGCCTTCAGTGCGTCGAACACGGCCTGGGCATGGCCGGCGACCTTCACGCCGCGCCATTCCGCCGCCAGGATGCCGCCCGGCGCGATCAGGAAGGTGCTGCGGACGATGCCCAGCACCTTCTTGCCGTACATGTTCTTTTCCTGGATCACGTCGAAGGCCTTGCACAGCGCTTCGTCGGCGTCGCTGACCAGCGGGAAGTCGAAGCCCTGCTTGGCGCAGAAGTTCTGGTGCGACTTGATCGAATCGCGCGACACGCCCATGACGTCGCAATCGAGCTTCGCGAACTTCGGCAGCAGCGCGTTGAACTCCAGGCCCTCGGTGGTGCAGCCGGGCGTGGAATCCTTCGGATAGAAGTAGAGGACGACCCAGCGCTCGGCGAACGCCGACAGCTTGACGGTCCGGTCGTCGGAGAGCGCCAGCGGCAGCACGAGGGTGGACTTGGTGAGCGGTTTTCCGAGCTTGGGGGCCGTCATCGTCAAGATTTCATCCTCAGAACTTCATCGGGTCCATGATGGCATCGAGGTTCAGGTGGTCGCAGAACTCGAGGAAATCGTCGCGCAGGCCGGCGATGTGCATGTCGGCCGGCACGCCGATGGTGAGCTGCGCCGAGAACATCTCCGCGCCGGTCTGCATGGCGCGGTAGCGCGCGCAGTGCAGGCTTTCGATGGTGATGCCCTGGCGGTCGAAGAAATCCGCCAGCTGGTACAGCACGCCGGGCTTGTCGGCGGCGACCACCTCGACCACGTAGGGCAGCAGGTTGGACTGCAGCGGTTTGGGGCCAGTGCGGTACCACATCAGCTTCAGGCCCTCCTCGCGCTCCAGGCGGCTGAGCATGGCCTCCAGCTTGGCGATCGCGTCCCACGGGCCGATCGCCAGCGCGGTCACCGACACATCCCGGCCGACGGTGGACAGCCGGGCATCGACGAGGTTGCAGCCGCTGTCCGCGATCCGACTGGTCACCGACAGCAGCGGCGACTGCGGATGCGTCGTGTAGGCGTTGATCAGCAGGTAGTTCTCGTTCGGCGCGGGCCGGGAGACGGTCGAGGAATCGCTCAAGTTGAAGTCCGCCAAGGGGGCGTGAAGTGGAGGCAGGCGCCTCCCGGGGCCGCTGTCGCGGGGCGTCCGGGTGCGCGGTCAGGATACTGGTCGGCGGTTTCGGGCCGCAAGGGAAACCTCGGAATGCCCGGCAGCGTGCGCATTTTTTGCGCGCCCGGTGCCGGCATGGCCCCGCAAGTGGTTGATTCCCGGTCGCCGGCCTCGCCGTGCGGAGGATGGAGTGTTCAGTGCTTCCCAAGTAACATCGCGTCCCGGTGCGATGCCGGGCGAGCCTTCGTCCGCAGCGCCTCCCATCCCGCGCTTCACGACCCATCCCCCCACGTTCCCCAAGGCAATCGCGTGCATCTGTCCGGCAGTATCACTGCGCTGGCCACGCCGTTCACGGCGGCTGGCCCCCTCGATGGCGACATCGACTTCGACGCCTGGGAGCGCCTGCTGCGCGCCCAGCTCGCTTCCGGAACCCAGGCCATCGTCGTCGCCGGCTCCACCGGCGAAGCCAATGCCCTGTCCGACGACGAATACGAGGCGCTGCTGCGCCGCGCCGTGGAGATCGTGGACAAACGCATCCCGGTGCTCGCGGGCACCGGGCTCTCGAACACCGCCAAGACCATCGCGCTGACCCGTCGCGCCGCTGCCTGCGGCGCCGATGCTGCGCTGGTGGTCACCCCGCCGTACGTGCGCCCGACCCAGGCCGGTCTGATCGCGCATTACCGCGCGGTCGCCGACGACGGCGCCCTGCCGGTCGTGCTCTACAACGTTCCCGGCCGCACCGGCTGCGACCTGTTGCCGGCCACCGTCGCCGCACTGGTCGACCACCCGCGCATCGTCGCCATCAAGGAAGCCCGCGCCGAGCCCGAGCGCATGGCCGAGCTGCTGGCCCTGCGCTCGCCGACCTTCACCGTCCTCTCCGGCGATGATCCGACCGCGACCCGGGCCATGCTGGCCGGTGCCGATGGCGTGATCTCGGTGGCCTCCAACGCCATCCCGGCCTCGATGCGCCGCCTGTGCGACCTCGCCCGGGGCGGGCAGCGTGCCGAGGCCGAGGCCATGGACGCCGAGCTGCAGCCGGTGTTCGACTTCATGGGCGTCGAGCCGAACCCGATCCCGCTGAAGGCCGTGCTGGCCCGGCAGGGCATCGGCCATGGCCTGCGCCTGCCCCTGACCGAGCTGTCCGCTGCGCACGCCGATGCTGCCGACCGTATCGTGGCCCGCATCGCCGAACTGGAGGCGCGTCCGGCCTGAGCCGGCCGCACCGCCTGCATTCCGGGCCCTGCCCGAACCGTTTTCCACCAGGAGTTGCCATGTTCCCGACCCGCAGTGTCCGCCTCCGCCATGTCCTGTCCCGCGCCACGACGGTCGCCCTGATCGCTGCGATGTCCGTCGCCGTGCTCGGCACCTCGGGCTGCAAGTGGTTCCGCAAGGACAAGTACTACGGGCAGGACGAAAGCCAGCGCCCGCTGGAATTCCCGCCCGCATTCGACGCGGCCGAAGCCGAGCGCAGCGCCAGCGCCTCCGCCGGATCGGTCAGCCGCTCCTCGCTGACCGCCACGGGTGCACAGGCCCGTGCGCTGGGCTTCACCGTCGCCGGCGACCGTGCCAGCGTCTTCGCCAAGGTCGGCGACGCCCTGGCCGCGACCCCGGGCCTGACCGTCGCCAGCCGCGCCCAGCTGCTCGGCGCCTACGACGTGGACTACCAGGGCCAGAAGTTCCTGATCCGCGTCAGCGAGAGCGGCAGCGGCAGCCAGGTGTCCGCGGTCGATCCGCGCGGCGTCCCGGCCGACAACGACGCCGCGTCGAAGCTGATCGCTTCGCTGAAGGCGACCCTGGGCGGCAACTGACCGGCCGACGCCTGGCGATCCGGTCGTCCCGGGTCGCTTTCCCGGTCGCCATGACGGCCCGCGTGAGCGGGCCGTCGTCGTTTCCGGTCCGTCGGGCGCATCCGGCGGGTTTTCCCCCTGCGTCGATTCGGTGAAGATGACCGGCCCACATCGAGGACCCCCCATGACCCATTCCCCCGTGCTCCGGCCGGTCGGTACCGCAGAGCGCATCGATGTGCTCGATGTCCTGCGCGGCTGGGCGCTGCTGGGCATCCTGCTGATGAACATCGAGGCCTTCGCCGGGCCGCTGATGGTCGCGATCACAGGCCTCGATCCCGCGCTGACGGGTGCCGACCGCATCGTCGACGCCGCGGTCTACATCCTCGTCCAGGGCAAGTTCTATCTGCTGTTCTCGCTGCTGTTCGGCATGGGCTTCGCGGTGATGATGGCGCGCGCCGAGGCGGCCGGGCGGCCGTTCGCCGCGCTGTACCTGCGGCGCACCTTCGCTCTGCTCGCCATCGGCCTCGTGCACCTGATCGTGATCTGGTCGGGCGACATCCTCACGCTCTACGCCCTGATCGCGCTGGTGCTGCTGGCCTTGTTCCGGCACGTGCCCACCAGCCAGCTGCCATGGTGGGCGCTGGGTTTCCACTCGCTGGCCTGGCTGTTTTCGGCAGGGCCGCTGCTGCTGGGCGCGATGGCTCGCCTGGCGCCCGGTGCAGCGACCGGCATGGACAAGGTGATGCAGAACGAGGCGGCGAAGATGCAGGCGCAGATCGAAACCGAGCGCCTCGTCCTCGGTTCGGGCTCATTCGCGGATGCCGTCGTGCATCGTCTCGGCGAGGCGCCGGAGATGATGTTCTTCCTGCTGTTCGCCGGCGGCCAGGTCCTCGGCATGTTCCTGCTCGGCATGTGGTTCGTGCGCAGCGGCGCGATCGCCGATCCCGCGCGCTTCCCGCGCCTGTACGCATGGCTGCGCTGGGGCGCACTGCCGGTCGGCCTGGGGATGATGCTGGTGTCGTTCGCGCTGATGCCCACCGCCGATTTCACCACGATCACCTTCACCAATGGCTTCGGCACGCTGCTGTCGATGATCGCGGCGCTGCTGATGTGCCTGGGTTACGTGGCCTGGCTCCAGCGCGGGCTGTCAGCGTCGATGGCGCCGATGCTGCGCGTGGTCGCGCCCGCCGGGCGCATGGCGCTGACCAACTATCTGTCGCAGTCGGTGATCTGCACGCTGATCTTCTACGGCTACGGCCTGGGGTATTTCGAGCAGTTGCCGCGCGCGTGGCAGCTGCCGTTCGCGGTCGTGCTGTTCGCGCTGCAGGTGCTGGTCAGCCGCTGGTGGCTCTCGCGCTTCCGCTACGGCCCGATGGAATGGCTGTGGCGCGCGGCGACCTATCTGCACTGGCCCGCCATGCAACGCGCCGATCGGGATGGCGAGTTCGTGCAGCAACGGGATTGATGATGCCGCAGGCATGCGTGGGTGCCTGCAACTGGAGAGAAACGGAACGATGTCGGAAATCGATGTCCTGATCGTGGGCGGTGGCGTGAGCGGCCTGACGACGGCGCTCGCCCTGCTCGAAAGCGGACGCGGCGTGCGCGTGATCGACGCGCGCAGCATCGGCAGCGGCGCCTCGCACGGCAACTGCGGCACCATCACGCCCAGCCACGCGCCGCCGCTGGCTGCGCCGGGCACCGTGTTCAAGGCCCTGAAATGGGCGCTTACGCCCGACGCCCCGCTGTACATCCCGCCGCGCTACGACCCCCTGCTGTGGCGCTGGCTGCTCGGCTTCTCGCGTCGCTGCAACCGGCGCGACTGGGAAGCCAGCGCACGCGGCAAGCACGCGCTGCTGGCCGACTCCCGCCAGCGCCTCGGCGACTGGATCGCGCGCTTCGGCCTGGACTGCGAATTCGTCGAATCCGGCGAGGACTACGTCTTCCGCGATCCGCGCGCCTTCGCGCACGGCCAGCGCGAGGTCCCGCTGCTGCGCGAACTGGGCGTGCCGGTCGAGATCGTCGACGGCAAGCGCCTCGAAGCCGAGGAACCCGCGCTCAAGCCCGGCGTCGCCGGTGCGCTGCGTTTCTCCGGCGACGCCGCGCTGCGCCCGGATCGCTACCTCGCGGAGCTGGCTCGCGCGATCCGCGAACGTGGCGGCGAGATCGTCGAGCACTGCGCATTGCATGGCCTGCGCGAGGACCGCGAAGGCGTGCTCGCCTTCACCGACCACGGCCAGGTCCGCGCCCGCAACATCGTGCTCGCCCTCGGTGCGTGGAGCGCGAAGTCGGCCGACACCCTCGGCGTGCCTTGGCTGAAGCACATCATCCAGCCCGGCAAGGGCTATTCGATCACCTACAGCGCGCCGGCCCGCGTGCCGAAGCGCCCGCTGGTGCTGCGCGAACGCTCGGTCTGCGTCACCGCCTGGGGCAGCGGTTTCCGCCTCGGCAGCACGATGGAGTTCTCCGGCTTCGACGACACGCTCAACGCCCGCCGCCTCGGCGCGCTGGAACGCGGTGCGCGCGAGTACCTGCACGATCCCGTCGGCCCCGAGGTGCGCGAACACTGGTTCGGCTGGCGCCCGATGAGTCGCGACGACATGCCGTTGATCGGTCGCGCGCCCGGCCTGCGCCGGGTGTGGATGAACACCGGCCACGGGATGATGGGCGTGGGCATGAGCTGCGGCAGCGCGCAGCTGCTCGCCGACCTCATGGCCGCGCGCGCGCCGTCCCTCGACCCCGCGCCGTACCGGCCGGAACGTTTCGTCTGAGAAATTGCGCCGGATCAAGCCGGCGCAGCCCCGCAGCGCGACACTGGCCGCACCCCAGCAGGAGTGTGAGAGCCTGTTCACGATCTCTCCATACCTCTCGTTGTGTCGCAGCGGCCTGCTGGGTGTTGGGCGTCGCGCAGCGCTTGACTGGTGGTCAAGTCAAGCGGCGCACGGCGCCCAGCAGGCCGCTGCGGTACAACCCGGAGGGCCGGTCCTGTCGGGGCGCGGTGCCGCGTCATCGTTCGGTCGTGGATCGACATCCACTCCCTCTCTCTTCCTTGCTCCGCGCCCCGACAGGACCGGCGAGAGGCATGGAGAGATCGTGAACAGGCTCTAAGCCATGAAAGCGAATGTAGGTTCCGTCGACCGCATCCTCCGCGTCGTCATCGGCATCGGTCTGCTTGCGCTGTTCTTCGTGCTCGATGCACCGCTCAGGTACATCGGCCTGGTCGGGCTGGTGCCGCTGGCCACCGCCGCGTTCAACTGGTGCCCGCTGTACACGCTGCTAGGCATCAACACCTGCCGCACATCGGGCTGAGTCCCGCTTTTCTCCCTCCCCTTCAAGGGGAGGGCCGGGGTGGGGATGGGTTCGCCGCTCTTTTCCCTCCCTTTCAAGGGGAGGGCCAGGGTGGGGATGGGTTTAGCCCGCTGTCCCTGCCGATCAATGCACGCACAGCACCGAACGCCACCAAAGCCGGCCCGGTAGAATCCCCGGCATGGACATCTGCACGCTGCATCGCGGCACCGCGCCGCTCCTGGTCAGCCTGCCGCACGACGGCAGCCGCATCCCCGACGATCTCGCCGCGCGCATGACGCCCGAGGCGCGGCGCGCACCCGACACCGACTGGCACGTCTCGCGGCTGTACGCCTTCGCACGCGAGCTCGGCGCCTCGATCCTCGTGCCGGCGCATTCGCGCTACGTCGTCGACCTCAACCGCCCGCCGGACGATGTCTCGCTGTATCCCGGGCAGAACACCACCGGCCTGTGCCCGATCGTGCGGTTCTCCGGCGACCCGGTCTATCTGCCGGGCCAGGAGCCCACCCCGGAGGAAGTCGCCTCGCGCGTCGATACGTACTGGCGCCCGTACCACGACGCGCTGCGCGGCGAACTCGACCGCCTGCGCGCGCAGCACGGCCGCGTGCTGCTGTGGGAAGGCCATTCGATCCGCGGCGAATGCCCGTTCCTGTTCGACGGCCGCCTGCCGGACCTCAACATCGGCACCGCCGCCGGCACGAGCTGCTCGCCTGCACGCCAGACGCGCATCGAAGCCGCGCTGTCGGCGCAGCAGGACTACGACTGGGTGGTCAACGGCCGCTTCAAGGGCGGCTACATCACCCGGCACTACGGCGATCCCGCGAACGGCATCGACGCCGTGCAACTGGAGATCAGCCAGCGCATCTACATGGATGAAGACAGTTTCGCCTACGACGACGCGCTCGCGGCCTCGGCCGCACGCGCCATCCGCACGTTGATCGAAGCCGCACTGCGCGCCGACGCCGACGCATGAGCGCCACCGCCACGCCGGACGCGCGCCGGCTCGATCCGCTCGGCGTCCTGCTCGTCGCCGGCGGCGCGGTCGCGTTCTCCGGCAAGGCCATCATCGTCAAGCTCTGCTATCGGCACGGCGTCGACGCCGTCACCCTGCTGGCGCTGCGCATGGTCGTCGCGCTGCCGTTCTTCGCTGCGATGGCCGTGTGGGCCGCGCGTCGCGCCGCACCGCTGCAGCCCGGCGACCGCTGGCGCATCCTCGCGCTCGGCGCCTGCGGCTACTACCTCGCCAGCCTGTTCGACTTCCTCGGCCTGGCGTACATCTCGGCCACGCTCGAACGCATCATCCTCTACCTCACGCCCACCCTGGTGCTGCTGATCGGCGTGCTGCTCGCGCGGCGCTGGCCCTCGCGGCTGCAGTGGATCGCGCTGGGCGTGAGCTACCTCGGCGTCGCGCTCGCCTTCGGCCACGACCTGCGCGTGGACGGCGAAGGCACGCTCATCGGCAGCGCGCTCGTGTTCTGCAGCGCGCTCTCGTATGCCGCGTATCTCTACGGCAGCGGCGAACTCGTCGGCCGCATCGGCGCGGTCCGCCTCACCGCCTACGCCAGCATCGTCGCCAGCCTGCTGTGCATCGGCCAATATCTGATCCTGCAACCGATGCCGCTCGCCGACGTCGCCCGCGAGGTCTACGCGCTCTCGCTGCTCAACGGCACGCTCTGCACCGTGCTCCCCGTGCTCGCCACGATGATGGGCATCCGCCGCATCGGCTCCGGCCCCGCCGCACAGATCGGCATGATCGGCCCGGTGTCCACGATCGTGCTGAGCCTGCTGATTCTGCATGAGCCGATGGGGGCTTGGCAGGTCGCGGGGACGGTGCTGGTCGCGGCTGGGGTGTTGGTGGTTTCTCGGGGGAGGGTGGGGTGAACTGGCAATTTCCGGCGCATAATCTATAAGGACAAAGGATTGCATATGTCTTCTATTAGCTTTGAAGAGGCATACAGGCGTTGGAGAAACAAAGCCAGAAAGTTTTCCCGGACTTCTCTCCTTGACGCTGCGTTCAGGGCTTTTGGTTATGCGACCCCTAGGGTAGAGGGGATTCAGCATGCGCCTTGGCAGTTGGCGTTATTTGTTAAGTGGGTTTGCCAAGATAAGATGATGCAATCAGGTGTGGCTGTCTCAGAGGAAGAAGCACTTCAGCTCCGCCAAGATCTATGGGTGCTCGGTCAGGATGTTGACGGGTTGAGTGGTGGCGCTAGGGGATTGTTGCTATTTCGGCAGATTATTGCTCAACAGCTTGTTTTTCAAAGAACCGAGTCCTATGGGATGTTCCGGGATGCCTTCCTTGTCGCAGGTACAGAGCCGAATAGTAATCTGCGGAGAAAATTTGTATCGCTGATTGGGATGTCGCCGGAATCATATATGGAGATTGGTTTTTTAATATTTGCACTTACTCGCGGCTTCCCTCAGCCTGCTTTGAACATTCAGCATCTGGAAAGATCTCTGCCGTCGATAAATTGCGATGAATTGATTGCATTTTTATCTCTTTTTTCTGCGAACTATCAGGAATTGGCTTCATTCTTGCAAGGGCTTCCTGATAGAGTGAAGAAGAGTCCTGTGGAATACTTCGAGACGCCAGCTTTATGTCGATTCCCTTTGCGGAAAAATGGGGATTCATTAGCATCATGGCATCCTAGTGTTTTCCAAAGGGCTATCAAGTCTCGTGTTCACATGATGATTAAAGACGATGGCACTGCCTTTCAAAAGTTTACTCAAGTCTTTGAGAGTCATGCTGGGCGTCAGGCTCGAAAAGCACATGGTGCACTCTTTCTTGATGAGATTCGTCTTCGTGAGCACTTGCCGCAGGGGAGTAGGTGTCCTGATGGTGTTCTGATCTATCAAGACTCAAATGTTTTCCTTGAGTTTAAAGCTGCGGTATTTGATGAATCGGCGGAATACACAGGCAGCGAGGGCTGGTTACAGAGGAAGACGAGTCATATACAGGAGGCAATTAAGCAGGGTATTGCTGCTTCAAATGGAGTTCGCCAACATGGAACGCTTGGTGCTGATCATATTTCACACCAGAATGACTATCTCCTAGTCGTTACAAATAGCCATGCGCTTGTCTCAACTGGAACTCAGTTGGAGCAAATGCTTCCTTCGGGTTCGCTTTCATGGTTTGAAGCCGCTTCGACGTTGACCCTTGAGAGAGTCATTGTTTTGGATGTGGATTCTTTCGAGCGTTTGACAAGGTATTCTGAGGAAAATTGTTGTCCAGTCGACGCCATACTTGATTCGTTTGTTTCTAGAAATCGCGATATATCAACAGCATTATTTTTGTTCGAGCAGCATCTTGATTTTTTGATGATTCCGAAGTACGTGTGTTCTGAAATTGGGTCGTGGGTTAATTCTCGAATTCCCACGCCATAAAAAGGCAGTAAGATCTGTCCGTAAAGTGCACGAGCGAAGCGTCATGCATCTGCGGGTAACCCATGACAGGTGCCGCATCATGGCGCATGACGTCTTCGGCTTATGCCCCCTACGAAATGCAAAAGCCTGCGCGGATGGTGTGTGGTGGGTGCCCACCGTTGTCGTCCCAGTGTCGCACCGTGCTCGGCGCGTCAAGGTCGAGGTGAATTGCTGCGCAAACCTTGACGCGCCTGCGCGCGATGCGATCCGTAATCGCCAACGGCGGCCACAGGGGCTGCCGGGCGAAACGGAGTGCCGTCATGTCCAAGCCCAAACCGTTCCAGCCGTCCAACATCCTGCTCGTCGAAGTCCCGCCCCAGTTCATCGCCCTGTGCGAAGCCAGCGGCGCCAGCCCGCAAGCCGCCCTGCGCGGCATGGCCGCGATGCTCTGCGGGTTGCGCTACGACGAGGACAACCGCCTGGTGCCGCTGGAGGACGCCATCGCGTGATGCCTCACGGGCGCGGGCCATCCCCGCGCCCGAATTCCTCTATAGGGTGTGCCTCGGCGCACCGCTTTGGTCGCGGCGGTACGAAAAGCCGCTGTGGCCGTCCGTACCTGAGAACTGGACAGTAGTGATGCTTTGACCGAAAGATAGGCTCTACAATTCACCCAGGCCTTGCTGCGCATTGCTCCTTGGGCCGTTCGACTCAGCAGGTGGGCACATGAAGACGCCACGACAGATTGCCCTGAGGCTATTGGCCGACCAGAAGGGTTGTTTCATTGCCCCCGCTTCACTTGAACGTCAATTTTTCCAGGCTTCCGGGCTCGAACGGACTGAGCTCATCGCTGCGCTTCGGGAATTGGAAGCGGAAGGACTTGTCTGTTCCATTTACGAACGTCTGGATGGGTCATTGTTCGCCTTGACCGCAATCGGCAGAGAGATCATGACTTCCGAGGGGTGTTCATTCGACGAAGCCAAGGTGGCCAGCACACGGCGACTGTTCGAGGATGCGCTGTGCTCGAAGCCCATCTAGGCAGGCAATGCTTATATATTGCTGTCCAAGGCCGTAAATTGCATCCGTAGAGTGCATCAGTGACGCCTCATGCACCTTCTTCTGGTTTTCCAAGGTCGCCACCACGTCTGCATGCCTATGACAACCCATCCGGATAGAGTTCATTACCACTCATTTTTCGTTGTTTTCTCTTTGTTTCTTGCGTCAATGATCTGGGGCCTTGGTTTCACGTTTTCCGAGAACAGATCGCCCTACTTGCTCGGTTTGTGGGGTGTCATTTCCTTTTTGCTTTTGGCTACATTGTTCTTCCATACGAATTTTTTCTCATCGATCAGATCGATTTTTATTCAGTCATCTTATTTAATGATGCTGATTTTTTATATAAATCAAGTCGTCACCATTTTTTTCGCGATTGGTTTGCGCAAGACGGTGTTTTTTCTGGTTTTGTTCTTTCTTTCATTCGCTTGTATTGCGCTGATTTCTTGGGCGCGCCAGCGATCTTATAGAATCATGGAGGTCTTGTTGATCTTGTTGCTTTTCGCTTTCTGTGTACTATCCATGGCTTGGGGTTTTAATTTTTTTGTCGGGATTTTCTTTTCGACAACCATGATCCTTGCCGCTGTTCTGATGTCGGCTGCATATGCCTCGTCGCCAAATCATTGAAGCTCGCATGCTGGGTGCTTCGTGCCCAGTTCGGACCCAGCATGACCAGTCGTCCAACGTCCTGCTGATCGAAGTCCCGCCCCAGTTCATCGCCCTGTGCGAAGCCAGCGGCGCCAGCCCGCAAGCCGCCCTGCGCGGCATGGCCGCGATGCTCTGCGGTTTGCGGTACGACGACGACAATCGCCTGGTGCCGCTGGAGGCCGACGCCGCATAAGCGTCACCCGGGCGCGGGCGGCTCCCGCGTCCCGGTGGCTACATGCCCCGAAGGCATCGAGTGACAACGAGAATGCGCTGGATGCATCGTCCTTCCGCATCGGCGCGGCCGGCTCGAGGTCATCCTTTGCAGGAATGATCGCGACAGTAGTAGCATCCTTGGCGGCGGGCTCCTGTAAGTTGCAGTCCATTTCGATATCCATGCTGACGACCGTTCGCGGCGCAGCTTGCTCCAGGCGTTCAGCCCCAGTGCTGCCCCAACATCTTCAAACAGAAAAGACAGACCATCGCGCCGTGCACATTGCATCTGGCCAAGCCGGCGTCTTGTCCCTGCGCGTCGTGTACCAGATGCGAGGAAAAGAGCAAAACAGGGTTGCCACGTTCTCTGCTTGGTTCGTCGCTGATGATGTTTATCAAGAGTGGGACGAGGAAGACCATGACTACAGCCGATCGAGCCTGATGGCCGAGTTTCGGGGTCGGGAGGAACGCGATGCATATGTGTCAAGCAATTTCAGGCTCATCTAGGACGCAGTGGGGCGGGCTTAAGCCCGCCGAAAACGAGTTGAGCACTGCAAGAAGCGATATGTCTCCGAGGTGCGCATTCGGCTGCCTGCAGAATGTCGCGTGTTGCAATGGCGGACTGAAGCCCGCCCTACAAGAGCCGCTGCAGACTGTATCGAGAGGTGCCCACCGTTGTCGTCGTCGTGGCGGTACGAGAAGCCGGTGCGCCGGGGCGCACCCTATGCAAGCCTTGACCTGTCTGCGCGCGATGCATCTTCAATTCTGTCAGAGTGACACTCCTCTGAAGTGAACCGATTCAGGAGTTCCGCGAAAGATGTGCGAAGTGACCGACGAAATCGACCGTGCCGTGGAGTCGCTGCAATTGGCAGACGATGTGAACAAGCTCCCATGCGCGGAAGCAGAGGATGTCAATCGCCAGGTGCTGGCTCGATTTGCCGATGGCAAGCACTCGAGGTGGTGGTGGGATTCATTCCGTGATTCGCAGTGTGCTGTTTTCGATGATGGTCCAGGCTACCAGCGCATTCCCCTGCTGGTCCCAGATGCCAGCGAGCGCTGCTGGTTCATAGTCGAGAGTGATGCGTCTCATTCATTTCCCGTGTACGAAGCAGCCCCTGAAGCCATTACAAGCATCCTCGGCGAGTGCTTCTGCTTCGAGTACTACATCGTTCCCAAGGATCTATCATGGCTTGTTTGTGAGAATCATCACGGCGCTGTGATTGGCTGCGGTGAAGCTGTCAAGGACAGAATCCAGGCCATGGTGCCTTAGTGTCGTAGGGTGGGCTCAAGCCCGCCGAAAAGTATGTGAAAATTGCAAGAAGCGACATGGCTCCGAGGGGCGCGCTCGGCTGCCTGCAGAATGTCGCGTGTTGCAATGGCGGGCTGAAGCCCGCCCTACAAGTGCCGTTGCTGACTGTATCGAGGGGTATCCACCGTTGTCGTCCCAGTGTCGCATCGTGCTCGGCGCGTCAAGGTCGAGGCAACGCGGATCAATGGTCCGCACTACGCAAACCTTGACGCGCCGAGCACGATGCGGGTTGGACTCGCCAACGGCGGCCACAGTGGCTTCCGGGCGAAACGGAGTGCCGTCATGTCCAAGCCCAAGTCGCACTTCCAGCCGTGCAACGTGCAGCTCGTCGATGTCCCGCCCCTTCCCGATAGCATGCTCACCACGCATCGCCGGGTTCCGCCTGTCGGGGCCCAGCCTTGGTTCTTGTCCGCGACGATCTCGTCGTCGGTGTGGAATTGAAGCGTCCGGGCAAGTGCGTATATTCAATGCTCTCCCGAACGAAATGCCTGGACAGCGAGACAGCCTGCGCATGAACGATACCATCGCTGTTCCCCCATTCGACAAGCTGGATCTGCCAGCCGGCGAGAGCCTTGTGTGGACCTACTACAACCGGACCTTCCACCGAATGGATCTGAAGGGGATCGCCATCACCGAAAAGGCGCTCTACCTCTGTTCCCTGACGCCTTTCGTGCCTTTCCTTGGTCGATGGCGACGCATGGGGTTCGATGAAATCCGCGGCGTCGAATACATGGAGAGCCGCTTTGGCCGACCGACATTGCTTGTCCATCTGGATGCGCGTACGGAGAAGCTCTGTACGCCTTTCGATATGCACAAGGATGAGATGGCGTACGACAGGCAGTGCCTGCGCGAAGCCGCTGACATCGTTCAGCGGTTTCTGGATGGCTGCCGGAACAGCCCAGCGCTGCTCTGACCCGCTTGTTCGTTGATGTACGTGCCGGAACGCATGGGCGAAGCGCTTTGATCGGAGAACCGCATCGGCTGCTGGCCCATCAGGCATACTTTCTGCTCCGTCTGGAAAGATCGCTGTCCGTCATGGCCTGCTGCACTGATCAGTGCAGTAGGGTGGACTTGCAGCCCACCGCTTTCGTCGAAATTCGATTCTTCTGCACGACTCATCCCGTTTGGAGGTCACGCATCGTGAAAGACAGGACACCGGCTCGCCCTCCCGTTCTTGAGCGGCGCAGACTGAAGCGCGGTGCCAGGGAGGCCAAGGCGGCGCGAGAACAGGCGCGCGATCGCAGGGAGGCACTGCGGGACATCGCGAACAGGCACCTGCTGGTCAATCCGGCAAACCTCGGGCCAAACAACAGCTACGGCGTTCCCGAGTTCGTGCAGCGTGGCTACTATGTGGACATCCCCTTCCATTGCAAATCATGCGGCATCGCGCAGGTGTGGACGGAAAGGCAGCAGAAGTGGTGGTACGAATCCGCGAAGGGTGATGTCTGGGCCGTCGCGGTGATGTGCCGGCCATGCCGGAGGCGCGAACGGGCGCGCCGCGCAGAAGCCAGGGAAACACATCTGTCCGGTCTGTCTGCGAAGGGGAAGGTGCAGTAGGCCGGACTCAAGCCCGCCGAGAAGGCATTGTAAGCTGCAAGAAGCGAAACGTTTGCGAGATGCGCACTCGGCTGCGTGCAGGCTGCCGCGCCTTGCAGGGCTGAAGTCCGTCCTGCAAAGGCAGCTGCTGCCGACGGTATCGAGAGGTGTCCGTCGTTGTCGTCCAGTGTCGCGCCGTGTTCGGCGCGTCAAGGTCGAGGCGAGTTGTCGCCCGAGCCTCGAAGCGCCTGCGCGCGATGCGGGTTGAACTCGCCAACGGCGGCCACGATGACTGAGCTGGAATGAGGCATACTCTTTTCTCCTTCCGGCAGCATCGCTTTCCTCATGACCCACTACGCCGATTATTGGAACGAGCTTCGCAAGCGCGAACGCTGGATGCTGTTCTTCCTCATCGCGTACATCCCTGTCGTGGGCGGCTCGGTCGCGCTGCTCGAACGCTTCGTTTCGCCCGACTTCCCAGGGGCTGTACTCGCCATCATCTGGATGCTGATGATGCTGGTGGCGTGGTACAGGCTGCTCTCGTTTGCCTGCCCGCGCTGTGGCGAATGGTTCCACACGAAATGGTTCGCCTGGGCTTCGCTGGGGCGACGATGCGTCCACTGCGGGCTCGAAAAGGGTGCGTAACCTTTGTCGTGCAAGCTGGTGTGCCTGCGCGCGATGAGCGTCGATCCCGTGCTCAATAGTAATAGTTGATCCCGCTCTCATCGATCACGGGCGTGATGGTGCCGGCGACATCGTTGGCGATGGCGGTGTTGCTCACCGTGTCGATCCTGTAGTAGACACCGAGGACATTGTCGTGCAGCTGGTTGAGCCGGGCGAAGTTCTTGCGGACCGGTCGGCCCGCGCCGCCGTTGCCGAACTGGATGGCGATGATCTGCTGGCGTATCAGGTTGTTTTCGATGTCGTTCGAATAGGCAAGATCGCCTGCGGACGCGGGTCGGTTGCAGCTGCCGAGTCCGGCATCCACGAACACGCCGATGCTGCCGGTGTCGATGCCGTTGCCGTGGATCCTGTTCATGTTCGAGGAACGCACCACGATGCCATAGTCGGTGGCGTTCCAGATCGCGTTCGAGTGGATCGTGTTGCGGTCGCTGCTGTCGAGCAGGCGGATGGCGAACGCCTTCGAGCGCGCGAAGGCATTGTTGGCGATCGTGCTGCTGCCGGTGTCCATGCCGCACAGCTGGACGCCGCCATCGACGTCAGAAAATGCATTGTCGACGATGCTGTGATACCCGGGGCCGATCCGCGGGTCGATCGTCGAGTTGTCGTAGAAGGCGAGGGCGATGGCGCTGCTTCGGCTGAAGGTGTTGCCGGCGAAGGTATTGGACAGCGCGTGCGAGATCGAGGCGCCGGCGACGTTGTCCTCGAAGTCCACGCCCATAACCTTCAGGGCATGGCTGCGCTGCCCGTACACGCCGATCGAGAAGCCGCGGATCTTCCCCGGTCCCTTGATGGTCACGCTGCTCGCGTTGTAGATGCTGATGCCCGGGATGCGCGTGTCGCCGCTGAGCGTATGGCCATTCAGGTCGATGGTGACGCCTGATGTCGGGACATGCAGCGCGTAGTAGCCGGTGGTGCAATGCAGGTCGGCGGTCAGCCGCACATCCGAGGTCACGGTGTCGCCGCAGCTCAGCGCGAACGAAGGAAACGGCACCAGCAGGACGAGCGCGCACAGCCAGGAGAGCAGCGATGACTTCGGCATGACCTTGACCTCGATTCGGGGGATGCTCGGGGTCACGCAAATCGGTGGCCGGGACGGACACCGGGGCGGGATGGACGTGCCCGGAGCCAGAGCAGGCGGTCCACGCGATCGATTGATCGGCCATGGAGATTTTTCCGTGTGCCACAATCCGGATCCGTCGTTCTTTCTTCGAGGGATCTCCGCGTGACACGACTCCTGTTGCTCCTGCTGCTGGCGGCCTCCTCCACGGCCAGCGCGATCGTCGTGCGCGACGATGTCGACGATGCGAAGTATCGGATACCTGCATCCGGGTTTCCGGCGCTCGTCGACATGCCCGGCGAGGGGCATGGTGTGCTGATCGCGCCGCAATGGGTGGTTACCGCCGCGCATGCGGTGACCGGACACGCGGATCTCAGGCAGGTGACCATCGACGGGGTGCCCCGGGAGGTCGAGCGCGTGGTCGTGCATCCGGGCTACCGTAGCCCGCCGCCTGCACTGGCCGAGCAGGCCATGCAGACCTGGGACTGGACGCTGTTCGTCGCACTGCTCTCCACGTCGGACGACATCGCGCTGCTGAAGCTGGCGAAGCCCGTGACCGATGTCGTGCCCGTCGTCCTGCATGAAGGCGAGGACGAGTTCGGCCAGATGATCCAGATCATCGGCAAGGGCGCCACGGCGAATGGCGTGTCGGGCTACGACATGAACGGTTCCCACCGTACCCAGCTTCGCCGGGCCTACAACAAGGTCACCAGCGCCCATGACCGCTGGTTCTGCTATGTGTTCGATAAGCCGTCGGACGCGCTGCCGCTGGAAGGCGGTTCCGGTGCCGGCGATAGCGGCGGGCCGATCCTGATCCGGACCGGAGACGCGTGGCGCCTGGCCGGGCTGACGTCATGGACCGCGCCCCATCAGGGCACGACCCGGGTACCCTTCGGGCAATACGGTCAGATCAGCTGCAACGTGCGCCTGAGGCACTACCGCACCTGGATCGATGGTGTAGTCTCCGCACGGCCGCCGGCAACCACGGATCAATGACGACTGCATTCCGTTGTCACGAATGATGAGCAATCCCTATCGCCCGCCGGACAGTCCTGTCGACCAGGAACTGCCGGAAATGTCACGCAGACATCGATGCGGATGGGCTTTCCTGTCCGGGTTCGTCTGGGCGACCCTGTTCATTGCGATCGTCTTCATGCTGACGGCAACCGAGCCTCTTCATGAGGCTGTATTGCGATTGAAGCACGAACGAGTGGTCGCTGTCGCAGCGGGATGCGGAGCTGTCTGCGCGATCATCGTGCTTTTCATCCGGCGCTTTCCGGTTTGGATGAACCTGTTCATCGGCCTCGTACCGATACTGCTGTTGATGCTTGCGAGCATGTTCTACTAGCAGCTGATGCGATCTCGTTTGTGCTGGATAGTCACTGAATATCTGCGTTCACCCTTTTGGCTCGACTCGTTCGCCCATGACGCTCTCCGTTACTGCACGGCCTGCCGTCTGCTTGCTGCTCTTCGCCATCGCGATGACGGGCATCCTGCTCGCGCCGCCCGGCGTGGCCGCTTTCACCTGTCTGCTGGTGCTCGCCTATCCGGTGTATTCGTGGATCAGGGGCAGTTTCGATGCATCCCTGTCGCCTGGCGACAGGTCGATCAATCGCGTGCTCGCCGTGATGGCGGTGGTCGTGATTGTCGACTGGTGTCTCCGCCTGCTGCGTTGAGCGGTGAGCGCGCAGGCGGAATGGCGCTTTCAATCAACGCTGCGCCCACGCCAGCGCCAGCCCGCCGATCGCGAACATCACGATCCACGACAGGTGTCGTCCTCGGGTGAAGCCCAGCGGAAACAGGCCCGAGACGATCGCGGTCCAGCCGATGACCCGGGCCACGGAAGTTGCGCTGAGCGTGCCGTCTTCCGCTTGCAGCAGCAGGATTGCGAGACTCCACCATGCCACCGTGGTCAGATGCCAGGCGAAACGAAGCGTCTGTTTCGTGAAGTCCGTGCCGCCGAGCAGCTCCGGAAGGTTGTCGCGGCGGAAGAGGCGCGACAGCAGGTAGCGCTCGCCGAGCCAGGAGTGTGCCGCGCCGAGGATGAAGATCAGGGTTGCGGCGATGGTTAGCATGGCTTCACACCTCAGGTATCCCGATCGGGTCGACGGGATTCGACTTGAAGCTCGACGATGCTTGCAGCCGCCACGCCTCCATCGATGTCCAGGATCGCCACCGTCACCGGCAGCTTGAACCGCCGCGGGCCTGCGCTGCCCGGGTTGAGGCGGAGGATGCCGGCGCGGTGTTCGATGCCGGGGCGATGCGAATGCCCGGTGATGATGACGTGGACGCCTGCTGCGACAGGATCGAGATCCAGGTCGGCGATGTCGTGCAGCAGGTGGATCAGCACGCCGTCGATCTCGATCCACTCGCGTTCCGGCAGGTCGAAGGCCCACGCTCCCTTGTCGTTGTTGCCGCGTACGGCGGTGGTTGGCGCGAGGGCCGCGAGCTGCGCGAGGATGTCGACCGAGCCGATGTCGCCGCCATGCAGGATCGCGTCGCAGCCCTGCAGTGCGGCCATGGCTTCGGGGCGCAGCAGGCCGTGGGTGTCGGAAATCACGCCGATGCGGGGCATCGCTTTCAGTCTCTTGGGTGTCCGCCGTCAGCGGACCTTCGTGGGATTCGCAGTGTAGTTCGTCGACGGATGTTGCGGGATCGGAAAATTCCTACAGCAAGACGGGCAACCGCCCGAGATCTTCCGCGCCGGGATCGCGCCACGCTGGCGCATCCCGACCCTGGAATCCGGATCACGCATGAGCATCCTCTCCGCCGCCGCATGGCTGCTCGCCGGGATCGGCCTGTGCCTGTGCCTGCCCGCGCCGCCCGATGCCGTGCTGCTGTCGATCATGGCCGCGCTGGCGTCGGTGTCGCTGCTGCGTGCGCAGTGGCGGCCGCTGGCGGCGCTGTGCGCCGGGATGCTGCTCGCCGGCCTGCATGCGTCCTGGTCGCTGTCGAGGCAGCTGCCGGTGGAGATGGAACATGGCGTCTTCGCGCTGCGCGGCACGGTGTCGGGCATGCCGATCCACGAGGCGCGGCGCACGCGCTTCGAGTTCCGGGTCGACGATGTCGATGCGATGCCGGAGGCCTTGCGTGGCGCGAGGCTGCGCCTGGCGTGGTACGACGATTTCGATGTCGAGACGCCGGCGCCGGATGCACCGAGGCTGCAGCTGGCGGCAGGCAGCCGCTGGTCGCTGTCGGCGAAGCTGCGTGCCCCGCGCGGCTTGCGCAATCCCGGCGGTGTCGATGGCGAGAAGCATGCCTTCGTCGACCGTATCGTTGCGGGCGGCTACGTCCGTGCGCCGGAGACCGCGCGCCAGCTGCGAGGTCCGCGCGGCATCGATGCCTGGCGCGAGGCGATGTCGCGGCGGATCGAACGCGCCGTGCCGGAGGGCTCGTCCCGCTTCCTGCGTGCGCTCGCGCTCGGCGACACGCGCGGGCTCGGCGACGAGGACTGGGCGGTGCTGCGCGCGAACGGCCTGACCCATCTCATCGCGATCTCCGGCTTCCACGTCGGCCTGGTCGCCGGTTTCTTCGCGCTGCTGGCGAGCGCGACCTGGTGGCTGTTCCCGCTGCTCGGCCGGGTCGCGCCGCGCACGCAGGCGGCGGCGGTCGCGGCGCTGGCCGGTGCCGCGCTGTATGCGGCGATGGCCGGGTTCGCGCTGCCGACGGTGCGCACGCTGCTGATGATCGCGGTGGTCGCCATCGCCCGGCTGTCGCGGCGCGGATGGCGGCCGTGGTCCGCAGTGGCGATGTCGGTGGTCGCGATGCTGGTCGTCGATCCGCTGGCGGTGCTGACGGCAGGCTTCTGGCTGAGCTTCGGTGGCGTGGCCTGGCTGCTGTGGTGCCTGCCCGACGGCGGCGGCCGACCGGTGCGCGATTTCCTGTCGGCGCAGGCGGTGGCGACGGTCGGCCTGCTGCCGTTGACCGTGGCGCTGTTCGGCCAGGCCTCGCTGGCCGGGCCGTTCGCGAACCTGCTGGCGATCCCGTGGTGGAGCCTCGTCGTGGTGCCACTGTCGCTGGTGGGCCTGGCGCTGGAAGCCCTGCAGGCGGGCTGGGGTGCCTGGGCCTGGCGACTGGCGGCCTGGGCTTTCGATCCGAGCTGGTCGCTGTTCGAGGCGATGGCCGGCAGCCCGCTTGCCCTGTGGTGGCTTCCGGAGGCGCGCTGGTACGCGCTCCCGCTGGCCCTGATCTCGGCGTTCTGGTGCCTGCTGCCCCGGGCGCTGCCGGGCAGGCCGCTGGCCCTGCTGCTGTGGCTGCCGCTGCTGTGGCCGGATCGCGCGGCCCCGGAAGCGGGTGAGGTCGAGATCGTGGTGCTCGACGTGGGGCAGGGGCTGTCGGTGCTGGTCAGGACCGCCAATCACCATCTGCTCTACGACATGGGGCCGGCGATTCCCGAGGGCTTCGATGCCGGCGAGCGGGCGGTGGTGCCGGCGCTGCATGCCCTGGGCGTGCGCGCGCTCGACGCGGCCGTGGTCAGCCATGGCGACAACGACCATGCCGGCGGCTTCGAGTCCGTGGCGGCCGTGTTCGCGATGCGCCGGGTGCTCGCGCCGGAGGGCAGCAACCAGCCCACGGCCATCCCTGCGCTGCGCGAGTGCCGGGCAGGGGATGCCTGGACCTGGGACGGCGTGCGCTTCCGCGTCCTCCATCCGACCCCGCACTTTCCCTACCTGCGCAACGAGTCGAGCTGCGTGATGCGCATCGAGACCGCGCATGGCGCCGTGCTGCTGACCGGCGACATCGGCCAGGTGATCGAGCGCGGCCTGCTGCGCCACGATCCGGCCGCCGTGCGTGCCGATGTCGTGCTCATGGCGCACCACGGCAGCGACAGTTCGTCCGATCCCGGCTTCGTCGCCGCGACCGGCGCAGGCTTCGCCCCGGTGTCCGCCGGTTACGGCAACCGGTTCCGGCATCCCAAGCCGGCGGTGGTCGAGCGCTGGCGCTATCGCGGGGCGCGGACGCCGGTCACCGGCGAAACCGGCGCGCAGCGCCTGCGGCTGACGGCGGCGGGCGTCGGCTACGAGGACGAGCGCACCCGGCGTCGACGCCTCTGGGACGCCGTGGCGCGACGGGCGAGGGCGGAATGAGCGGCGTTGCGACGGGCGGACGGCAGGCGTTTCGCGGGCTGCGTGATGCCGGTCGCGTTGCATTCCGGTCCGCCGCCCCCATCCGGATGGCTGCGCATGGCTGGGCTATGCTATGTGCCTGAATCAACACGGCCCCGGGCCGGAGGACGCGACGTGCTGGAACTGGTCAAGGCGGGCGGATGGCCGATGATTCCCCTGCTGCTGCTCACCGTGGCGGCGCTGGCGATCATCCTCGAACGGTTCTGGACCCTGCGCCGCAAGACCGTGCTCCCGCCCGGGCTGGGCGATGAAGTCCGCGCCTGGGCCGCGCGCGGCAACCTCGACCCCACCCACATCGACTCCCTGCGCCGCACCTCGCCCTTGGGCAGCCTGCTGGCCGCCGCGCTGGACGTGCGCAACCGGCCCCGCGACCAGATCCGCGAGCGCATCGAGGACGTGGGCCGCCATCTGGTCCACCGGATGGAGAAGTTCCTGAACACCCTCGGCACGATCGCCGCCGCCGGCCCGCTGCTGGGCCTGTTCGGCACCGTGGTCGGCATGATCCAGATGTTCATCACCATCTCCGACGGCAGCATCGGCGACGTCAACGAGCTGGCCGGCGGCATCGGCAAGGCGCTGATCTGCACCGCGACGGGCATGGTCGTGGCCATCCCGGCGCTGATGTTCCACCGCTATTTCCGCGGCCGCATCGCCGGCTACATCGTCGAGATGGAGCACGAAGCGATCCAGCTGCTCGACACCCTCGACGCGCCGCGCGCCTCGGCCCCCACCGCGTCCGGCGCGCGCGGGATCACGCCGCCGGTGGCGGGCACCTGAGCAGGCTCCGACATGCGCATCCGCGACTTCCGCAGCGACGACGAGCCCGAGATCAACCTCGTGCCGCTGATCGACGTGATCCTGGTGCTGATCATCTTCTTCGTGGTCACCACCACCTTCGACGCGCGTTCGGTGCTCAAGCTGCAGCTGCCCAAGGCCGAGGGCACGCCGACCGAGACCACCTCGAAGGCGCTGAGCGTGCTGGTCAACGCCGACGGCCGCTATTTCGTGCAGGACCGCGAGGCGCTGCGAACCGACCTGGAATCGCTGAAGCGCACGATCGTCGAGGTCGCCGGCGACGACCGCAAGCGCCCCGTGCTGCTGCGCGCCGACGCGCGCACGCCGCACCAGGCCGTGGTCACCGCGCTCGACGCGCTGGGCCAGCTCGGCTTCCGCCAGATCAGCATCGCCACCGCACCCGAGCAGAAGGCCGGGGGAGCGGCGAAGCGGTGAGCAAGCGCGACACCACGCCGACCTGGCCGATCTACCGTCGCGTGCTGGGCTTCGCCCGGCCGTATCGCGCCCTGCTGGCGCTGGCGCTGCTGGGCATGCTGATCGAGGCCGCCGCCGGCGGCGCCTTCACCTTCATGATGAAGCCGATCACCGACGGCCTGAACAATCCGTCGCCGGACATGCTGTGGCGGATGCCGCTGATCATCGTCGGCATCTTCATCGTGCGCGGACTCGCCGGTTACATGTCCGACATGTGCATGGCGCGCTCCGCGCGCAGCATCGCCCGCGACCTGCGGGTGCGCGTGTTCGGCAAGTTCCTGCGCATGCCCGGCCAGCACTTCGACAGCGAGCCGGTGAGCAGCATGCAGATGCGCCTGGGCTCGGACAGCGACCAGGTCGCGCAGGCGGCCGTGGATGCCGCCAAGGTGATGCTGCAGCAGTCGTTCCAGGTGATCGCGATGCTGTCGGTCATGCTCTACACCAGCTGGCGGGTCACGCTGGCGGTGCTGCTGATCGCGCCGATCATGGCCTGGATGATGGACACCGTCGGCAAGCGCTACCGGCGCTACGGCCACCGCATCCAGGAAAGCGGCGGGCGCCTGCTCCAGGCCGCCGACCAGGCCCTGGGCGGACAGCAGGAAGTGAAGGTCTACGGCGCGCAGCCGGCCGAGATGGCGCGCTATCGCGGGTTGGCCGACGAGAACCTGCGCCTGGCGATGAAGGTCGAGGCCACGCGCAGCATCACCTCGGCGGTGATCCAGCTGATGGGCTCGATCTGCCTGGCGCTGCTGCTGTTCTTCGCAGGCGGCGAGGCGATCAAGGGCAGGCTCACGGCGGGCGAGTTCGTCGCGCTGATGACCTCGATGATGGCGATGATCCCCGCGCTCAAGCAGCTGACCAACGTGCAGAACATGCTGCAGAAGGGCGTGGCCTCGGCCGAGCGCCTGTTCTCGGTGCTCGATGCGGACGAGGAGCGCGACACCGGCACCCGCGAGCTGGTGCGCGCGCGCGGTCAGATCGAGTTCCGCGACGTCTGCGTGCGTTACCCGGGCGTGGCGAAGGCCGCGCTGGACACGGTGTCCTTCGTCGCGAAACCGGGCACGGTCACCGCCATCGTCGGCCGTTCGGGCAGCGGCAAGTCTTCGCTGATCAAGCTGATCCCGCGTTTCTACGAGCCATCCTCCGGGCAGATCCTGCTCGACGGCCATCCCATCGACGAGTACCGCCTGGCCGACCTGCGCCGGCAGATCGCGCTCGTCAGCCAGCAGGTGATGCTGATCGATGGCACCGTCGCCACCAACGTCGCCTATGGCGAGATGGGCGGCGCCGATGCGGAGCGCCTGTCCGGGGCGCTCGACGCCGCCAACGCCAGCGAATTCGTCAGGAACCTGCCCGAAGGCGCCGATACCGACATCGGCACGAAGGGCGGACGCCTGTCCGGCGGCCAGCGCCAGCGCCTGGTCATCGCGCGCGCGATCCTCAAGGACGCGCCGATCCTGATCCTCGACGAAGCCACGGCCTCGCTCGACAACGAATCCGAACGCCTGGTCCAGGACGCCCTGAACCGGCTGATGCCCGATCGGACGACGCTGGTCATCGCCCATCGCATGTCGACGATCGAGCATGCCGACCAGGTGCTCGTCCTCGACCAGGGACATCTGGTCGAGCACGGCACCCATGCCGAACTGCTGGCGCGCGGCGGTCTCTACGCCCACCTGCACCGCATGCAGTTCCGAGACCCCGACGCTGCCGAAGGCGCGTCCGCGAGCGCATGACGACAGCCCGTTCCACGCACCCGCAGCCGCCGCCCTACTGGTTCGACGGCAGCGTGCCGCCCTGGCCCGCGCGCCTGCTCTCGCATGTGTATGCGGGCGCGGTCGCGGCGCGCGCGGCGCTCTTCCGTCACGGCGTATTGCGCAGCACGCACCCGGGCAAACCGGTGGTCGTGGTCGGCAACCTCATCGCCGGCGGCAGCGGCAAGACGCCGCTGGTCATCGCCATCGTCGAGCGCCTCCGCGAGGAGGGCTGGGTGCCGGGCGTGGCCAGCCGCGGCTACGGCCGCCAGGACCCGACCACGCCGCGCTGGGTCGAAGCCGACACGGCGCCGGAGCTGGCCGGCGACGAGCCGCTGCTGATCGCTCGCGAGGCCGTGGTGCCGGTGCGCGTGGATCGCGATCGCGCCGCCGCCGCGCACGCCCTGGTCGAGCGTGGCTGCAACGTGGTGGTCTGCGACGACGGCCTGCAGCACTACCGGCTGAAGCGCGACATCGAGATCGAAGTCATCGACGGCCGCCGCCGCTACGGCAACGGCCTGCTGCTGCCCGCCGGCCCGCTGCGCGAGCCGCTGTCGCGTCGCGCTGACTGCGATTTCCACGTCGTCAACGCGGGCACCGATCCCGGCGATGCCTCGGCGACCGTCGGCGGCAAGACCGGTGAAGCCGGCAAGGCTGGTTTCGGCGAATGGCGGATGCGCCTGCGGCCCGGCGATGCGCAGGCGCTGCGCGGCGCGCGCGCGCTGCCGCTGTCGGCGTTCTCCGGCCAGCGCGTCCACGCGGTCGCGGGCATCGGCCACCCCGAGCGTTTCTTCTCGCTGCTGCGCGATCTCGGCATCGCCGTCGTGCCGCACGCCTTTCCCGATCACCACCGCTACACCCGCGACGATCTTGCGTTCGGCAGCGACCTCCCGGTGCTGATGACCGCGAAGGATGCGGTCAAATGCGCGCCATTCGCGGGCGAACGGTGCTACAGCGTGCCGATCCGCACGGAACTGCCCGAAGCATTCTGGGTAATGTTGCTGGATCGCCTGCGCGAATGCGCACAAGGACCATCGATGTGAACACGGCAGACATGCACAGGACCGCGGTGAACAGGACCGAGGCGAGGATGGCGGGATGGCTGCGGGCCCTGGTCGCACTCGCGTCCGCCGGCTGGGTGGTGCCGATGTGGCTCGGCTTCTGGACCGTGCTGCAGTTCGCCGAGCTGGAGCTGATGCCGGCGCTGATGCAGCAGCCACGCCTGAATTCCTTCCCGTTCCTCGATTTCGCGGTCGACTGCCTCGTGATCGGCTTCCTCTGGCTGGGGGCGGCGATCGCGGGTTGGGTCTGGGTCGCCACCGGTCGCCGCAGGAGCGCCTGACGCATGCCCGACTTCGTCGTCGCCATCCCTGCGCGCTACGCGGCGTCGCGCCTGCCGGGCAAGCCGCTGCGCCAGCTCGGCGGCGAGCCGCTGGTGCTGCACGTCGCCCGTCGCGCGCTGGAGGCCGGCGCACGTGAGGCCTGGGTGGCCACCGACGACGCGCGCATCGCCGACGCCCTCGCCGACAGCGGCGTGCGCATCGCGATGACCTCGCCGGACCACGCTTCGGGCACCGATCGCCTGGCCGAATGCGCGGCGATCGCCGGCTGGTCCGACGACACCGTGGTCGTGAACCTGCAGGGCGACGAACCGTTCGCACCGGCCGAAGGCATCCGCGCCGTCGCCGAGGCCCTGGTCGACAGCGGCGCGCCGATGAGCACCCTGGCCGCGCCGATCGAGGACGTCGAGACGCTGTTCGATCCCAACGCGGTGAAGCTGGTCCGCGCCGGGAATGGCGATGCCCTGTACTTCAGCCGCGCGCCGATCCCATGGCCGCGCGATGCCTTCGCCCGCGATCGCGACACGCTGCCGCCGGGCGGGCACTGGCTGCGTCATATCGGCATCTACGGCTATCGCGCCGGGTTCCTGCCGCGTTTCGCCGCGATGCCGCCCGCCACGCTGGAGCGGATCGAGTCGCTCGAACAGCTCCGTGTGCTCGAAGCGGGGCATCGCATCGCGGTGCGCCTGAGCCCGGCGCCGTTCCCGCCGGGCGTGGACACGCCCGAAGACCTGGAACGCGCCGAGCGCCATCTCGCCGCCCTGCGCGCGGGAGGCTGAACGATGCGACTGCTGATGGTGTGCCTGGGCAACATCTGCCGGTCGCCGCTGGCCGAGGGCGCGGTGCGGGCGCACCTGGACCGCCATGGCCTGGACTGGGTGGAGGTCGATTCGGCCGGCACCGGTGGCTGGCACGCTGGCGAGCCGCCGGATCGACGCAGCATCGCGGTGGCGGCCTCGTTCGGGGTCGACATCCGCGCCCAGCGCGCGCGCAAGCTGGTCCGCGCCGATTTCACCCACTTCGATTGGCTGCTCTGCGCCGACCACAGCGTGCTGCGCGATGTCCGCGCCGCCGCGCCGGCCGAGGCACGCGAGCGCGCCGTGTTGCTGCTGGACTGGGCCGGGCAGGGCACCGATGCGGAGATCCCGGACCCCTACACCGGCGATGCCGAGGATTTCCGGCGTGTGTGGACCCTGGTCGACGCCGCCGCGGCCGGCATCGTCGCGCGGATCGCGCGTGCCGCGTCCGGTCGCATTCCGGGTTGACGCTCGCGCCCGGACTGCGGATGCTGCACAGGTTATGGAACCCTCCCTCGCCCCCGAATTTCCGTCCAGCCTCGAATGGCTGAACCTTCCCCGCCCGCTGCGCATGGCGCAGCTGCGCGGCAAGATCACCGCGATCGCCTTCGTCAATGCCGGCTCGGCCTGGTGCCAGCAGCGGCTGGCCGACCTGGTGACCCTGCGCAAGCGTCACGGCGAACACCTGCATGTCGTGGCCGTGCACGTGCCGCGCTTCGACCACGAGCGCGATGCGCGCCGGGTGATGAAGCGCCTGCACCGCCAGACCCTGGATTTCCCGATCGCCCATGACGCCGACTGGGTCATGTGGCAGCACTACGGCATCGAGGCCTGGCCGACCGTGGTCATGCTCGACGGCCAGGGCCGCATCCGCGAGCGCGTGCTCGGCGACAGCCCGATCCGCGACCTCGACAGCCTGTTCAGCAAGCTGCGCGCCGAGGAAACCCCGCAATCGATCAATCCCGACCCGATCGAACTGCGCCGCAGCCGCGAGCCCGACCTGCCGCTGCGTTTCCCGATCGGCATCGCCGCCAACCAGCAGTACCTCTACGTGGTCGATTCCGGGCACCACCGCGTGCTCGAGTGCACCCACGCCGGGCGCATCCATCGCCAGTTCGGCAGCGGCGGCGCGGGCTTCATCGACGGTCCGATGGAACTGGCCGCCTTCCAGAACCCGCAGGGCCTGTGGCTGCAGCGCGACGCGCTGTACGTCGCCGACACCGGCAACCATGCCGTGCGCCGAATCAAGCTCAGCACCGGCGACGTCGACACCCTCTGCGGCGCCGGCCGTGCCGGCACCCCGACCGAAGGTCCGGTGCAGGATCCGCGCGCGGTCGCGCTGGACCAGCCCCGCGCCGTGGCGGTCTCGCCCTCGAACATCGTCTGCATCGCCACCGCCGGCGACAACCGGGTGTGGGCCTACGACCTGGGCGATCGCTCGATCCGCCTGCTCGCCGGCTCCGGCCGGATGGAGCTGGCCGATGGAGAAGGCCCCGCCGCCGGTTTCGTCGGGCCCAGCGCCCTGGCCATCGTCCAGCAGATCCTCTACGTCTGCGACGAGGCCGGCTCGGCCATCCGCAGCGTCCACCTGCGCACCCGCCAGGTGACCACGCTGGTCGGGCAGGGCGCCTGGCAGTTCGGCAACCTCGAAGGCTCCCGTGCCGACGCCCTGCTGCAGCAGCCGCAGGCGATCTCCCTGGACGGCGCCTCGCCGGTGCTGTGGGTCGCCGACAGCGGCAACGACCAGCTGCGCACCCTGCGCCTGGGCGGCGGCGAGGTCAGCACGATCAGCCTGCCGCAGCGTCTGCATGCACCCGCGGGCCTGGCGGTGGTCAACGGCATCGTCTGGATCGCCGACACCGACGCCCACGCCGTGCTGCGTTTCGACCCGGCGGACGGCAGCCTGCGCCAGATCCCCATCGGGGACTGACCGCGCGGCGACCGGATCCGGCATGGTCGACAACGCATCCGGCGGGCCAGGCGACGCGGCCGACGGCCCGGTCGAAGACGGCTTCGACGGTCGCGCCTACGCCCGCGACCTGACGCCCGCGCCCGGCGTCTATCGCATGTACGCCGCCGACGACAGCCTGCTGTACGTCGGCAAGGCGGCGTCGCTGAAGAAGCGCGTCGCCAGCTATTTCACCAAGGCCCTGCCCACGCGTACCGCGGTGATGGTCTCGCAGATCGCGCGGATGGAGGTCACGGTCACGCGCACGCCGACCGAGGCCCTGCTGCTGGAAAACCAGCTCATCAAGTCGCTGCGCCCGCGATACAACGTGCTGCTGCGCGACGACAAGAGCTACCCGTTCGTGGTGCTCACCCGCGAAGCCTGGCCGAGGATCGCCTTCCATCGCGGCGCGCGATCGCTGCCCGGCCGCTATTTCGGGCCGTATCCCAGCGTGTACGCGGTGCGCGAGACGCTGAACCTGATGCAGAAGATCTTCCGCCTGCGCAGCTGCGAGGACAGCGTGTTCCGCAACCGCTCGCGGCCCTGCCTGCAGCACCAGATCGGCCGCTGCAGCGCGCCCTGCGTCGGCCTGGTGCAGGCCCGCGACTACGCCGACACCGTGCGCCAGGCGACGATGCTCCTCGACGGGCGCAGCGACGACCTCACCGCCGAACTGACCACGTCCATGGAACAGGCGAGCGCCCGGCTGGATTTCGAGGAGGCCGCGCGCCTGCGCGACCTCGTCGCGTCGATCCGCAAGCTGCAGTCGCGCCAGTACGTCGACGGCAGCGCCGCCGATCTCGACGTGCTCGCGGTCGCGATGAAGGGCGCGCAGGCCTGCGTGCTGCTGATGATGTTCCGCGACGGCCGCAACCTGGGCACCCGCAGCTTCTTCCCGAAGACCAACGGCGAGGACAGCGCCGAGGAAGTGCTGGGCGCGTTCGTGTCCCAGTACTACGCCGAACAGCCGCCGCCGCGCGAGATCGTGCTCGATCGCGACATCCCCGAGCGCGAGATGATCGAGGAGGCGCTGGGCCTCTCGGCCGGGCGCAAGGTGCAGGTCAAGACCAGCGTGCGCGGCGAGCGTGCCGGCTACCTCGACCTCGTCCGCCGCAACGCCGAGCTGGCGCTCGCCACCGAGCTGGGCAGCAATGCCGCGCAGCGCGCGCGCGCCGAAGCGCTGCGCGACATGCTCGGCCTGGACGAGCTGCCGCAGCGCATCGAGTGCTTCGACATCAGCCACACCATGGGCGAGGCGACCGTGGCCTCCTGCGTGGTCTTCGACGCCGATGGCCCGGTGCGCGGCCAGTACCGGCGCTACAACATCGAGGGCATCGAACCGGGCGACGACTACGCGGCGATGCACCAGGCCCTGGAGCGGCGCTTCCGTCGCGCCGTCGAGGCCCGTCAGGACGCCGGGACCGCCGCCGAAGGCGAAGGGCAGGGCGACGAAGCCGCAGCCGGCCGTGCCAGCAGCGGTGCCGGCGTGCTGCCGGACCTGCTGCTGATCGACGGCGGCGCCGGCCAGGTGGCCCAGGCCCAGGCGGTGCTCGCCGACCTCGGCGTGACCGGGGTGATGATCGTCGGCGTCGCCAAGGGCGAGGCCCGGCGCCCCGGCGACGAAACCCTGCTGCTGCCCGATGGCCGCGAACTGCACCCGGGCGCGGCCTCGCTGGGGCTGCAACTGGTCCAGCAGGTGCGCGACGAAGCGCACCGATTCGCCATCACCGGGCATCGCGGGCGTCGCCAGAAAGCGCGGATGACGAGCAAACTGGAGGACATTCCCGGCATCGGACCGCGTCGACGCGCTAATCTGTTGCGGCATTTCGGCGGTCTCGGCGGCCTGAAGGCGGCGGGCATCGAAGACATCGCCCGCGTCGAAGGCATCAACGCCGCCCTCGCCGAACGGATCTACGCGAGCCTCCACGGCATCGACACGCAGCAAGGACTCCCATGAAGTTGACGGTACCGACCCTCCTCACCCTCGCGCGGATCGTGATGATTCCCGTGCTGGTGCTGGTGTTCTACCTGCCCTACGGGTGGACCAACTTCGCCTGTGCCGGGCTGTTCGCCCTCGCGGCGTTCACCGACTGGCTCGATGGCTGGATCGCGCGTCGCTACCACCAGTTCTCCGCGTTCGGCGCCTTCCTCGACCCCGTCGCCGACAAGCTGATGGTCGCGGTCGCCCTGTTCCTGATCGTGCAGGGTCATCCCACGCGCTGGATGACGCTGTGGGCGCTGGTGATCGTCGGTCGCGAGATCGCGGTGTCGGCACTGCGCGAATGGATGGCGGAGATCGGCCAGCGCGCCACGGTCAAAGTCGCTTTCATCGGAAAAATCAAGACTGTTGCGCAGATGGTCGCGCTGCTATGCTTGCTTTATTCGGTGACACCGGACACGCCTCCGCGTTCGATGCCATGGATGGGCCAGCCCATCTTCCACATCGGCGAATGGATGCTGGCGGCCGCCGCGATCCTGACCCTCTGGTCTGGAGCGCAGTACCTCAAGGCGGCTTGGCCCGCCCTGATGGCGGACGAAGGCAAACGAGTGGAGAGTGTTGACAGCGCCGAATAACGTTGTAAAATTTCAACTTCTTCGCGGGAATAGCTCAGTTGGTAGAGCACGACCTTGCCAAGGTCGGGGTCGCGAGTTCGAGTCTCGTTTCCCGCTCCAGTTTCAAGCAGACCCCGGTTCGCCGGGGTTTGTTGTTTCAAGAGGACCCATCGGGAAGATGGGTCATGAGGATTGATTCCGTCATCGAATCGGCCTCACAATGCGGTCACCGGCCTGGTGGCAGAGTGGTTATGCAGCGGATTGCAAATCCGTCTATGCCGGTTCGATTCCGACCCAGGCCTCCAAGTTTCAGCAGCTTCAACGAGAACCCGCTCCGGCGGGTTTTTTGTTGCCTGTACTGACGACGGGTGGTTTCCATTCTCCGTGCCGCTCAGGCACGCTATGCGCGCCGCCCGGGTGGCGAAACGGTAGACGCAGGGGACTTAAAATCCCCCCGCCGCAAGGCGATGTGGGTTCGAGTCCCACCCCGGGCACAAGATCAATCCGGTCGTCGGGTTCGTCCGCGCGTTGCGACGCGTTTGTCACCCTCGTGGCTCATTGCTGCGGAGGCGCGGTTCGAGTCCCACCCCGGGCACAACACCAAATCCGGTCGTGGGGTTCGTCCGCGCGTTGCGCGTCCTCACGATGCGATTCGAAGGGGAGCCAGCATGTCGCGCTACGCCACCTATGCCGCCGCCTGGCTGCTCACCCTGCTGTCGATCGCGGCCACGGTCTTCGGCGGCAGCGGCTGGGCCTGGGCGATCGGTCTGTTCGGCGCGTTCACGCTGCTGGGCACGCTTGATCTGCTGCAGACGCGCAGCACCCTGCGCCGCAATTACCCGATCCTCGCGCACTTCCGCTACGGGCTGGAATCCATCGGCCCGGAGATGCGCCAGTACTTCATCGAATCGGACACCGCGGAAGTGCCGTACTCGCGCCAGCAGCGCGCGCTGATCTACCAGCGGTCCAAGGGCGTGAACGACACGCGTCCGTTCGGCACGCAGCAGGATGTCTACGGCGACGAGTACGAGTGGGTGAATCATTCGATGCTTCCCGCGCAGGTGGCGTCCGAGGATTTCCGCATCCGCATCGGCGGCGACACGGCGCAGCCCTACGACGCCAGCGTCTTCAACATCTCGGCGATGAGCTTCGGTTCGCTGTCGGCGAACGCGATCCGCGCGCTGAACGCCGGCGCGAAGCGCGGCGGTTTCTACCACGACACCGGCGAAGGCTCGATCTCGCCCTACCATCGCGAGCACGGCGGCGACCTGGTCTGGGAGATCGGAAGCGGCTACTTCGGCTGCCGCAACGACGACGGCGGTTTCAGCGAGGAACGTTTCGTCGAGAACGCGCGTGATCCTCAGGTGAAGATGATCGAGCTGAAGCTGTCGCAGGGCGCCAAGCCGGGCCATGGCGGCGTGCTGCCGGCGGCGAAGGTCAGCGCGGAGATCGCGCTGACGCGCGGCGTGCCGATGGGCGTGGATTGCGTGTCGCCCGCGCGGCATTCGGCGTTCTCCACACCGATCGGGCTGCTGGAGTTCGTCGCGCGGATGCGCGAGCTGTCGGGCGGCAAGCCGACCGGCTTCAAGCTCGCGATCGGCCATCCCTGGGAATGGTTCGGCATCGCCAAGGCCATGCACGAAACCGGGATCCTGCCGGACTTCATCGTCGTCGACGGCGGCGAGGGCGGCACAGGCGCGGCGCCGGCCGAGTTCATCGACCATGTCGGCGTGCCGATGCACGAGGCGCTGATGCTGGTGCACAACACCCTGGTCGGCCTCGATCTGCGCGACCGGGTGAAGATCGGCGCGGCGGGGCGCATCGCCAGTGCGTTCGACATCGCACGCACGCTGGCGATGGGCGCGGACTGGTGCAACGCCGCGCGCGGTTTCATGTTCGCGCTGGGCTGCATCCAGGCGCACAGCTGCCACACCAGCCGCTGTCCGACCGGGATCGCCACCCAGGATCCCTCGCGGTGGCGCAACCTCGATGTCGACGACAAGTCGATGCGCGTCTTCCGATTCCACCGGCACACGCTGCACGCGTTGAAGGAGCTGCTGTGCGCGGCCGGGCTGGAGCATCCGTCGCAGCTCGGTCCGGAGCACATCCTGCGCCGGGTCACGCCGACCGAAGTGCGTTCGCTCGCGGCCTTGTACCGCTTCCTCGAGCCGGGCGAACTGCTCGTCGGTGGCGTGAGCGAGCACGCCGTGTTCCGCGACTACTGGGCGATGGCGCGCAGCGATGCCTTCGCGCCGCCGGAAGGCATGCTGCGGATGCGGGGCAGCAAGTCGCGCTGAGCGGCTTCGTCAGTCCAGGCAATCGCCCGAACGGTTGGCCGCATCGGGGATCGGCAGGTCGATCGGACCGACGTGGTAGTACAGCGACACGATCTTCCAGCCGTCGCCGTCCCGGTAGAGCTGCAGGCTGTTCACACCGGTGAAGTCGGGCGTCTTCGCCGAGGCGTCGGTCCGCGATTCGACCACGCTGTAGACCGTGGCGAAACGGTCGTACGTCTCGACCTTGCGCGCGATCTCGCATTCGTGGAAGCCCGCGTCGCCGACGGGTTCGATCGCTCTGAGGAAATCGCCGATCTCCGTCCGCCTGAGCGACGGCTGCCCGTTGCGCAGGCGGCTGCCGAAGACGACGGCGTCCGGATGGAACATCCCGCGCAAGGTCGCGACATCGGCCGCGGCACCGGCCTCGTGCGACATCGCGCGCCACAGCGCGGACACCGTGCGTTCGGGGCCCGTGACCTCCGCAGCGTGCGTGACGGACGCGAACGACAGGGCCGCCAGCAAGGCGGCCCCGGTGGTTGCAAGGATGCGTGCGGGCATCAGGCTTTCTTCGACGCGATCCAGCGGTCGATCTTCGCCTCCAGCACCGACAGCGGCACCGCGCCGTCCTTCAGCACTTCGGCGTGGAACTCGCGGACGTCGAACTTCGCGCCGAGCGCCTTCTGCGCGCGCTGCTTGAGCTCCTGGATCTTCAGTTCGCCGATCTTGTAGGCCAGTGCCTGGCCCGGCCAGGCGATGTAGCGCTCGGCTTCGGCGGTGGACTGGGTTTCGCTTTCGGCGGAATTCTCGAGCATGTACTGGATGACCTGCTCGCGGGTCCAGCCCTTGCTGTGCAGCCCGGTGTCGGTGACCAGGCGGATCGCGCGCCACAGCTCGTTCTGCAGGTAGCCGAAGTAGTCGTAGGGGTCCTGGTAGAGGCCGAGCGACTTGCCCAGCGATTCCGCATAGAGGCCCCAGCCTTCGGCGAAGGCGGTTTCGCCGCCGAAGCGACGGAACGCGGGCACGCCCTGCAGTTCCTGCTGCAGCGCGATCTGGAAGTGGTGGCCCGGCACGGCCTCGTGCAGGTAGAGATCCTCGGCGTCCCAGGTCTTGCGCGTGGGCAGGTCGTAGGTGTTCACGTAGAAGATGCCGGGACGCGTGCCGTCCTCGCTCGGGCCCTGGTATTCGCCGCCGGCAGCGGACTTGGCGCGGAAGGCTTCGACCGGACGGATCTCGAAGCCCGCCTTCGGCTTGAGCGAGAACTGCTCGCCGATGCGCGCATCCACCTTGGCTTCCAGGCTGCGGTAATGCTTGAGCAGCGCTTCCTCGGAGGGATACTGGAAGCGCTTGTCCTCGCGCATGAACCTGAAGAAGTCCTGCAGCGAGCCCTTGAAGCCGACCTCGGCCATGATCTTGCGGATCTCGCCGTGGATGCGCGTGACTTCGTCCAGGCCGATCTGGTGGATCTGCGCCGGCGTCAGGTCGGTGGTGGTGCTCTGGCGCGCGCTGAAGGCATACCACTCCGCACCGCCGGGGATCTTGTCCAGGCCGACGGTGTCGCGGGTGGCCGGCATGTATTCGTCTGCGAGGAAGGCGCGCAGCTTGCGGAACGCGGGCATCACCTGCTTGCCGATCATGTCGCGGTACGCGGCGGTCAGGCGGGCCTTGTCCGCTTCGCTGAAATCGGCGGGCATCGACTGGATCGGGCCCCAGAACAGGGTCTTGGTCGGGTCGTCGTTGGTCACCGCGTCGATCTGCGGCACCACTTTCACCATCAGCGCGCGCGGCTGCACGACGCCGGCCTTCATGCCTTCGCGCATGTTGCCGATCATGCTGTCGACCAGCACCGGCAGGCGGTTGCCGCGCGCGAGCCAGTTCTCGTAGTCCTTCACGGTCTTGAACGGTTGTGCGCTGGTGCCGGAACCCAGCATCGCGGCGTAGGTGACCAGGCTGCCCATCTGATTGATCGGCAGCATCCAGCCGGGATACTTGTCGCCTTCGATCGCATCCTTGAGGTCGGCGACGAAGATCTCGTAGCTCAGCAGGGCCTGGCCATCCAGTCCGTCGGCGCCGACCGCTTCGACCTTCTGCAGCCAGCGCTTGGCGAAGTCCAGCGAGTCCTTGCGGAACTCGGCCGAGTAGAAGTCCGGCATCTGGTCGTTGTAGCGCGGGTCGCCCTGGAACGTGGCCTGGATCGGGTTGAGCTTGAGGGTCTCTTCCCAGTACTCGGCGTAGAGGCGGTCGAGGCGCTGGACCTTGGATTCCGAGGTCGCAGCCTGCGCGGGCTGTGCGGCCCGGGCCGGGGCGACGGGCGCGATGGCGATCAGGCTCGCGGCGACGGCGATCGCGAGCAGGGACTGGCGGGTGAGGACGGACATGCGGGGCTCCGGAAGCGTGCGTTCGGGGGCCGTCGACGGTCGGTTGGCCGGGACGGGACGAGCGCAAGCGTCCCCCGGGAACGGGGGGGCAGGCATCGGCCAAAGGTCACGCGCGGGTGGTGCGTGGCAGGTTCAGTGCGCGGCGTCGTGGCGCAGCTGGGCGGCGCGCTCGGCGCCGAGATACGCGGTGATGCCGCGCCGGATGAGGTAGATCAGCGGGATCATCGCGATCGCGGCGGCCATCTTGTAGGCGTAGTTCACCGAGCTGACCGCAAGGAAGAGCGACGTCGGCCACTGCTGCGGGCCGAGCACGAAGGCGATGTACAGCACGACGAAGCTGTCGATGAGCTGCGAGACCGCCGTGGACCCGGTGGCGCGCAGCCAGACGTGCTTCTCGCCCGTGGCGCGGCGGATGCGATGGAACACCGACACGTCGATCAGCTGGCCGAGCAGGAACGCGACCACCGAGCCGGCGATGGTCCACAGGCCCTGGCCGAACACCGCGGCGAAGGCCTTCTGGTAGTCCGGCACGCCCTGGTCCTGGGCGGCACCGACCCACCAGCCGGCCGGCGCGAGGTGGATCGCGGCGAACGCGAACACGAAGCCATACAGGATCAGCGCGACCGCGACCCAGGAGATCATGCGCACGCCGCGCTTGCCGTAGAACTCGTTGATGATGTCGGTGAACACGAACACGATCGGCCACAGCAGGGTGCCGGCGGTGAAGCTGAGCGAACCGGTCTGGCCGAACAGGTTCCATTCCATCGGCGCGATGCCGAGGGTGTCCTCCAGCGCGAAGATCTTCACGCCGATGAACTCGGCCAGGACGGTGTTGACGCAGAAGAAGGCCGCCAGGACGATGAACAGGCGGGTCGCGCGGTCGTCGAACAGGCGGAAGCTCATGGCGTGGTGTCCGTTTGTGCAGCGGCAGGTTGTGCAGCGGCAGCTTGTGCAGTGGCGGGCGCGGAAAAGGGAATGTAGTCCGGCGCGACCGCGCCGCCGCTGATGATGAAGCTCATCGCCTGGTCCACGGTCCAGTCGGTCGGCGTCATCTTCTCGACCGGCACGATCTCGAGATAGCCGGAGGTGGGGTTCGGCGTGGTCGGCACGTACACGGCGGCCAGTTCGCGACCGGTGCCGTGTTCGCGCATCACCCGGGTGACGAAGCCGAGCGTCTTCATCTCGGTATGCGGGAAATCGATCAGCACCACGCGCTGGGTGCCGTCGGGTTTGGTCTGCAGGATGTCCAGCAGCTTGCGCGCGCTGGCGTAGATGGTGCTGGCCAGCGGGATGCGCTGGATCAGCGATTCGAGCCAGCCGAGCAGGCGCTTGCCGATCACGCGGCGCGCCATGAAGCCCGAGAGCAGGATCACGCCGATGGTGGCCAGCACGCCCAGTGCGCCGCGCACCCAGGGCTGCACCAGCCAGGCGAGGTTGGCCGCCACGGCGAGGTTCGAGAGCATCGGCTCGATCACCGGCCGGCTGATCTCCGAGAGCAGCACGAACACGAACTTGACCACGACCCAGGTCAGCCAGATCGGCAGCAGGGTGAGCAGGCCGGTGATGAACAGCCGCTGCAGGCGGCGGTTGAACGAAGTGGGAGAAGACATGCGGCGATTGTACGGGCAGGCGCACGCCATGCGGCCGGCCGATCGTGCGCCGTGCGCAACGCAGCGGGCCGATCGCGAGCCCCGCTGCCGACGTTGCGGTTACAGCTCGCGCACCAGGCGGAAGCCCACGTCGTCGTAGCCGCGTGCGGCATCCAGCGGACGACCGCCGCCGGCACCGCGCCAGCTCCGGCCGCTGGCCATGCGGCGCACGCAACCGCTGCCGCCGCATTCGCCGAGCCATTCCGAGACCTGCTTGCCGCCGCTGCCGTAGCCTGCGGCCTGGGCTTCGGACGCGGTGGGCAGACGGTAGCGATGGCCGGTGCGCTGGCTCTGCCAGCGCGCGAACGCGTCGGCGTCCTGCCAAGACACGCAGACCACGGCATGGCTGTTCGCCTGCTCGAATCCCGGCGTTTCCCAGGTGCGCGGCGCCAGCACGCGCAGCAGCGACGCCTTTTCCCGGCAGAGCGCCGGCTTGCGCTGGGTGAGCTTCGCGAACGCGGCGTAGTTTTCGCGGGTGACTGCGCTGCGTGCGATCGCGACGAGCTTGTTGCCGCTGCCTGCGACCAGGGTCATTTCGCCCAGGGCATCGGTCACGCGATCGCCGGGCTGCGCGATGCTGCCGGCACGGGTCTGCAGCGCGGCCACCTGGGCGCGGTCGAGCCCCAGGCTTTTCGCGGAGGCCACGATCTTCTGCGCGGCATCGCGATTGAATTGCGCTTCGGCCTGCGCCATCGCGGACGACAGCGAATCGCCCATGCGCTTGCGCAACTGCACCATGACCGGCAGGCCGCGCGCGCGGTCCTGTTCGGCCAGACGCTGCATGCGGCTCACGATGTCGCGCACGGCGGCGTCCTCGCCGTTGCGCAGGCGGCGATCGGCTTCGTTGCCCAGCGCGGTGAGCAGCCGGGTGCTGGCTTCGGGCAGCGCGATGTGGCTCGGATCGGTGCGCCAGGCCAGCATCAGGCTGTCGTACGCATTGCCGCCGGCGGGGCTGGTCAGGCGACCGCTGCGCAGCTGCTGTTCGGCGGCGGTGATGTATTTCTGCGCGGCCGATTCCGGCGCGCCGCGCAGGATGGCTTCGGAGGGATCGGGCAGGGGCGCGCTGCGGCTGAGGTCGACGCCCGGCGTGTCGGTCGAGGTCGCGGAGGCATTGCCGCTCATCATCCGCGCCAGGGTTTCCTGGGTATTACGCTGGTCCAGGCGATACAGCGCGACGATGCCGCTGGCCACGGCGCCGACGACCAGGGCCGCCACGGCGAGCTGGCGGAGGCCGAAGCGTGCGCGGAGGCGCGCGATCGCGGCGCGCATCGGTTCGCGTTCGGCGTGCGGCACGTTGCGCATCGCTTCCAGCATGTCCTGCGCATCGGTGTAGCGGTCGTTGGGCTGCTTGGCGAGCGCGCGATCGAAGAAACGCTGCCAGTGCGCCAGGTGCGGCGGCAGGCGCGGGATCGGGTCCTGCGCGTGCTTGAGCACCATCGACAGGCCATCGTCCGCCTGGTAGGGCAGGCTGCCGGTCAGCATTTCCCAGGCCAGCACGCCGAGGCTGTACAGGTCCGCGCGCAGGTCGACTTCGGTGCCGCGCGCCTGTTCAGGCGCCATGTACGCGGTGCTGCCGACCGCCATGCCGGCGGTGGTCACGCGCGAGCCGTAGCCGCGGCGCAGGGCGATGCCGAAATCGGTGAGCATCGGCCGTTCGGCCTCGTCGAAGAGCACGTTCTCGGCCTTCACGTCGCGGTGCACCACGCCGCGACTGTGCGCATAGGCCAGCGCCGAGAGCAGGGCTTCGAGGATCTGCCGGATCCGCGCCTCGTCGCGGGTCAGGTTGCGCTTGCCCAGGTGGCCGCGCGGGAACACCGGCATCACGTGGTAGGGCTGGCCATCTTTGGTGCGACCGAAGTCGTGGATGCGCACGATGTGCGGATGGTCGAGGCGCGCGACGGTACGCGCCTCGTTGTCGAAGCGCCGCCGGCCGACGTCGTCGGTGACGACCTCGGGTCGCATGATCTTGATGGCGACGTTCCGGCCCAGCGACAGCTGCTGGCCGAGGTACACCGTCGACATGCCGCCATGCCCGAGCACCCGCACGAGCTTGTAGCCGGCGATCTCCGGCAACGGCTCCTGCGGGTGTTCCTTGTCCTTCTGTGTGGAACCCATGCAACACTCCCCCTGCTCACCCGTCGAGAATACCCAAGCCGGCACGGGGAGTGAATCGGCAGGTTCGCGTGAATCCGTGACCCAGTCCTCGCGGAAACACCGACGATCGAAGCGTCTGGCGCATTTTCCCGGTCCGCCCACCTGAGCGGGTGCGATCGGGTGAAGCCTGTCGCGCCGGGCGGCCGGCGATGGAGGGGTCAGCGGCGGGTGTCGTCCCGCTTCCTCCGGATATACAGCTGCTTGCGCACGCGGGCGACCACATCGCCGGCTGCATCGACCACCTCGGTCTGCATCCAGTGCAGGTGTTTCTCGCCGCCGGCGGTGGCGGCGCGGATCTCGTCCAGGGTCGCGTCGTCCAGCGCGAAACGGGCGACGACCCGGCCCTTGCCGGGCTTGAGGAATTCGATCTCGCCGGCCCGGTCCCAGACGATGTAGCCGCCGCCGAGGGCGTTCATCGTCAGCAACATCCAGAACGGGTCGGTCATCGAGAACAGGTTGCCGCCGAAGTGCACGCCGACGTAGTTGCGGTTCCAGGGGCGGGAGCGCAGGTGCACCTCGGCGGATCGCCAGTCCTCGGCGATCCGGTGCACGTGGACGCCGCTGAACAGGAACGGCGGCCAGACATTCATCACCCGGCGCAGCGCGCGCGGGCCCAGGGCACGGGGCATGCGCGGGTCAGACCAGCAGCAGCGCCGACATCTTGCGGCGGTACTGGCCGACCAGATCGGCATCCTCGACGACGCGGAAGGCATCGATCAGGGCCTTGCGCGGCAGGCCGTCCTCGAACTGCTTGTTGCGGCGGAGCATTTCCATGAACTGTTCCAGGCCGTCCTGCGAGCGCCCGGCGACGATGTGGTGCACGCCCAGCAGGTGGCGGGCGCGCAGGTCGTTCTCGTCGGCAGCGATCGCGGCCTGCAGGGCATCGACGCCCGGGGCATCCTTCAGCAGCGCGGCGAAGCCGAGGCGGGCGCGACCGCGCACGGCGCGGTCGTCGGTCTCGAGGTTGGCGGGCAGGGCATCGAGCAGGCGCCCGGCTTCCTGCGCTTCGCCGGCCTGGAGCAGGGCCAGGGCGAGATCGAGCTTGAGTTCGGCCTTGTCGGGTTCGGCGGCGACGGCGTCGCGCAGGCGCGAGACCTCGGCCATCGGATCGACCGCAGCCGGTGCCGTGTCTTCTTCGGGGGCGGGGGCCGGCGCGGCTTCGCCCGGCACGATGCCGTGGTGCTTGAGGAACTCGCGCAGCTGGCCCTCGGGCAGGGCGCCCTGGAAACCGTCGGCGAGCTGCCCGTCCTTGACCAGCACGACGGTCGGGATCGAACGGATCTGGAAGGCCGCGCCGAGCTCCTGCTGGGCTTCGACATCGACCTTGGCCAGCACGAAGGCGCCGTTGTACTCGTCGGCCAGCTTTTCGAGGATCGGGCCCAGGGTCTTGCAGGGACCGCACCACTCCGCCCAGAAATCGAGCAGGACCGGGGTCTCCAGCGAGCGCTTCAGGACATCGGTTTCGAACCCTTCGGCGGTCGCATCGAAGACATGGGGCGTGGTGGCGGACATGGAGGAGGCTTCCTGAGGATGTGCGGCCGGAGATTGTGCCAGTCGCGCCCGATTCCAAGGTCGTCCGGGCGGATTCCTGCCGCTTGTCGGCTGTGGATGTCATGTGTACTTGACATGGAAAAACTCAAATGTAATTTATGCATTACATTTAGTCTGTTCGGAGTGACATATGAAAGGCTGGGAAGGCGGACGTTGGGGCTTGATCCTGCTGGCGGGCGTGGCCCTCTGGTTGCTTCTGGCCGGGCCGGACCGGTTGTTCGGCTGGGATGCGGGACACCTCGGCATGCTGCTGCTGGTGGGCAGCGCCTGGGGCCTGCTGCATGCCGTGTCGCGCCTGCCGCGCGAAGCGCTGGCCCGGTCGGCGTCGCCGGCGGAATGGAAGGCCCGGGTCGGCGCCGGCTTCACCCTGGTCGCCATCGCTTACTTCCTGTCGAAGATGCACGTCTTCAATGACGCCGCATTTCCGTACAACCACGGCGCCAGCGCGGTCGGGCGCAACCTCGTGCTGCTGCTGATCGCGTGGACAGTGCTGTCGCAGGTGCTGGCTTCCCGTCTGAAAGGCGAGGTCGAAGCGGATGAGCGCGATCGCGAGATTGCCGTGGAAGCTGCGGGCTGGGGGCGTGGCGCGCTGATCTTCTGCGTCATTGGCATCGCCGTGATGCTCGGGTTCACGCCTGCGGACCGCCTCGACTGGGCCACGCCGCTGATGATCGGCAATCTGCTGGTGTTCGCGCTGATGTGGGGCTGGCTGTGCGAGTACGCGGCGACGCTGGCGTACTACTGGCGCGACAGGAGGGCGAGTGCATGAACAAGCACGAACTTTCCGCGTGGTGGCGCTTGGGTTTGTCTGGTGGTTATGGCGCCTATCTGCTATGGGTGCTGTTCCTTGCGGGCCAGGAAGCCATCAGCACAGCCATGTATTACCGAACGGCTTCAATGCTTTTTTTCATCGTCTTGATCTGGCTGTCAGCATGGTATTTGCAGCGACGCAAGGGGGTCGATCAGGATGAGCGTGATCGTGCGATCACCACGGCCGCGACCCAGTTCGCGCTCATTGCGGTGGTCGCGATCATCGCCGCGACTCCGATCGTACTCTTCGAAATCATACTCGGTGCGAAAGAGACGATAACGCTTCGCCTGGATTGGGCGGAGTTCTATATCAACGCATGCCTCACGTTTGCGATCTGGGTGGAAGCCGGTACCACCGTGTTCCTTCACCTGCGTGACCGGAGGCAGGTCGAATGAACAAGCACGAACAGGCGGCATGGTGGCGTCTTTGCTTATGTATGGCGTTTCTTGCCTATCTCTGCTGGCAGCTGTTCTCGTCAGAACAGATGTTTGGCGAAGAGGGCTGGGATGGCATTCGCGGGATGCTGAACGTCTTCGTGGCACTGTTTCTTCTGATGCACGGACTAGTGCGTCGACGCAGGGGCATCGAGGAAGATGAACGCGACCGGGTCATTTCCGGAGTTGCGGCGAGAAATGCGCTTTTTGCATTGATCGTGATCGTGCTGGTCAGCCCCATGATCTTGAGCGGTACCGCTGTCCCCAAGGGGCTGGTCTCGCGCGAGGCTGACTGGCTGACGTTCTACGCGGTGGCGTGCGTGATGTTCGCCATGTCGGTCGATGCGGCAGTGACCGTGTTCCATCACTGGCAGGATCGCCGATGACTGCCGCCCCCATCTCCAACCACATCCGCCGTTTTCGCTTCGAGCGCGGCGAAATGACCCAGGAAGCGCTGGCGCAGGCCTGCGGAGTGACCCGGCAGACCATCATCGCCCTCGAAGCCGGACGTTATGCGCCTTCGCTGGAGCTGGCGTTCCGCATCGCGCGCGCGTTCGGGGTCGGTGTCGAGGATGTGTTCCAGTGGAAGGAGACGAAATGATGCGCGGATCTCACCTCATCGGCGCCCTCGCGCTGGCCTTGCACCTGTGCGCGGCCATCGTGTTCGCGCAGCTGCTCGACGGCTACGCGCACCGGGAATTCCCGCTTGCGTTGCTCGGCGCGCAGGGCGTGCCGCGCGCGCTGGCCTTCAATCTCTGCGCCTTCATCCTGCCCGGTGCGCTGGCGGCGGTGGCGATGTGGCGCCTGCGCTCGGCTTTGCCGGCGTATACGCGCTGGCCGGCACGCATCGGCACCCAGCTCATGACCTTGGCCGGCCTCGCCTTCGCCGCGCAGGGCCTGCTGCCGCTGGATCCGAGCGATGTCGGCGCCGCATCCAACGCCCTGCATGCGCTGGCCTGGACCCTGTGGTGGATCGCCGGCGCCAGCGGCGCGCTGTTGCTGGCCTGGGCGGCGCCTGCGCGCGGTTTGCGTGTGGCCTCGGTGGCGATGGCCATCGCCGTCCCGCTGCTCGCCCTGCCGCCCTGGCCGGGTGCGCTCGCGGCGTTCGCACCGCGAGCGGCCTTCGTGGCATGGCTGCTTTGGGTCGCGCTGGCGCCGCGACTCAACCGTGCTTCAGCTTGAGTCCCAGGATCGTCGCGGACAGGAGGAAGGTGACGATGTTCGACAGGATCATCGGCATCGAGCCCAGCGCGATGCCGTAGACCAGCCACATCGCGATGCCGGCGGTGAACACCACGTACATGCCCAGCGAGATGCTGCGGGTGTCCTTCGTGCGGATGGTCTGCCATGCCTGCGGCACGAAGGCGAGGGTGGTCATCGCGGCGGCCGTGTAGCCGGCCCATTCCATCGACATGCTTACGGCTCCTGGCCGGGGCGGCGGTAGACCTTGCCGTCCTTCATCACGAAATCGACGCGCTGGGTCGCGGTGATGTCGGACAGCGGGTCGCCGGGCATCGCGACGATGTCGGCGCGCTTGCCGACTTCGATCACGCCCTGGTCGCTGACGCCGAGCACGTCGGCCGCATGGAGCGTCGCCGACTGCAGCGCGTACGCGGCAGGGATGCCGGCTTCGACCATCAGCACGAATTCGCGCGCGTTGTCGCCGTGCGGGCCGACGCCGGCATCGGTGCCGAACGCGATCTTCACGCCGTTGCGATGGGCCTTGCCGGCGGTGTCCTGGATCAGGGCGCCGATGCGCGCGGCCTTCGGGCGCACCATTTCCGGGAAATAACCGTCAATCTTCGCCTTGTCCGCGACGAAGCGGCCCGCGGAGATCGTCGGCACGTACCAGGTGCCCTTCTGCTTCATCAGGCCCATGATCTCCTCGTCCATGTAGGTGCCGTGCTCGATCGTGGTCACGCCGCCGAGTACGGCGCGCTTCATGCCTTCCGCGCCGTGCGCGTGCGCTGCGACGCGGTAGCCGTAGTCCTTCGCGGTATCGACCACCGAACGGATCTCGTCGACGGTGAACTGCGGGGCGTCGCCCGAGCGCGCGTAGCTGAGCACGCCGCCGGTCGCGGTGATCTTGATGACGTCGCTGCCTTCCTTGTAGCGCTGGCGCACGGCCTGGCGCGCGTCCTCGACCGAGTTGATCACGCCCTCGGTCGGCCCCGGCGGCCCGACGAGGTGCTGCAGGGCGGAGTTCATGCCGTTGGTGGGATCGGCGTGGCCACCGGTGGTGGCGATGGACTTGCCGGCGGCCCAGATGCGCGGCCCGTCGATCAGACCCTGGTTGATCGCGTCGCGCAGATGCGGTGCCTCGTTGCCGCCGAGGTCGCGCACGCTGGTGAACCCGGCCATCAGCGTCTTGCGCGCGTAGCTCACCCCGCGCAGGGCGAAATCGATGTCGCTCAGGCGGAAGCCTTCCTCGTAGCTGCGCGGACTGGACTGGCTGCCGAGGTGGACGTGCAGGTCGGTCCAGCCGGGGCTGCAGGTGTGGCCGGAGAGATCGATGGCCCGCGTGCCCGCCGGTGCTTCGACGCGACCGGCCAGCACCTCCGCGATCTTGCCGTCCCGGACCACGATCGTGCGCGCGTCGAGCAGCTTGCCGCTGCGGCTGTCGAACACCCGCCCGCAGTTGAGGGCGTAATCCGCCGCGGAGGCGCCCAGCGGCGCGAGGCAGGCGAGGGCGAGGGCGGCGGAAAGCGCGTGTCGGGTCATGGCGGGAGTCCTCGGAGGTCGTCCCGCGATCATAGGACGCCGCGCTGCCGCTTGCACCGACCGCCTCGCAGCAGCCACGGCGCGCACAGGTGGCGTGCCGTGGCATCCGTCACGCTTCGATCAGACCTTGATGTCCATCGGCTCCACCTTGGCCGCCGGTAGCAGGCGCTGCGTGAAGTACTTGTCCTGGAAATACTTGATCTTGTCGCACAGCACGGGGTGCGGGATGCCTTCGTAGAAGAAGATCTCCTTGTCGAAGCCGATCGCCTTGAGCTCCTGCGGCAGCATCAGCGCGCGGCGTTCCTCGGACTCGCTGCGGCTGAATTCGCGGCCGCGGGTGAAGCTGTCCTTCTTGACCGTGGTGTAGCCGAGCATCTCGGAGTAGTCGTTCGCGTCCTGCTGCTCGCGCGGCGCGTACACGATCTGCATCGCGTGGTTGGTGATCATCGTGCGCGACAGATCCTTGCCGTAGGTCGCGTCCAGCTGCGACATGCTCTGGATGATCGGCAGCAGGCGGATGTTGTAGCCGGCCATGTAGGACACGGCGGTCGCGATGATGTCGACCTTGCCGATGGCGGTGAACTCGTCCATCAGCAGCAGGCACTGGTGCTTCAGCTCCTTGTTGTTCTGCGGCAGCTCCTTGGTGTTGAGGTTGATGAGCTGGCTGAAGAACAGGTTGATGATCAGGCGGCTCTCGGCCAGCTTGTTCGGCTGGATGCCGATGTAGATCGTCATCTTCTTCTTGCGCACGTCGGTGAGCAGGAAGTCGTCGGCGCTGGTCACCGCGTCGAGGATCGGGTTGATGAAACCGTTCAGCGGCTCCTTGAACGTGCCAAGGATCGAGGCGAAGGTTTCGTCGGCCTGCGACAGCATGCCCGCGAACGCGGTCTTCGCGTGGCTGCTCAGGAACGGTCGCTGCGACAGGTCCTTGAGGAAGGGCTTGAGTTCGCTCTGGCCGTCGCCCGAGGACAGGCGGTACACCGCGCCCAGCGACGGCGGCTTCGAGAACGGGAAGCCGATCTTCTGGTCGTCCTCGTATTTCTCGAACAGGTACAGGGTGAAGGCCATGAACGCGTTGCGCGCCTGGCTGACCCAGAACTTCTGGTCCTCGGCGCCGTCCGGATACAGCATCGCCGCGATGCTCATCAGGTCCGACACGCGGAACGCCGGATCGCTGGACACATAGGTCAGCGGGTTCCAGCGATGGCTGCGGCGGTCCTCGGCGAACGGATTGAACAGGTAGATCTCATGGCCCTGGCTCTGCCGCCAGCCGCTGGTCAGGTCGAAGTTCTCCTGCTTGATGTCGAGGACCACCATCGATTCCTGGTAGTCGAGCAGGTTGGGGATCACGATGCCCACGCCCTTGCCCGAGCGGGTCGGCGCGGCGAGGATCACGAACTGCTGGCCGCCCAGGCGCAGCAGCTTGCCGCCGAACTTGCCGACCACGATCCCGTTCGCCTGCGGCTTGAAGAAGCCCTTCTCGGACAGGTCTCCGCCGGTCGCGAAGCGGGCGTCGCCGTGCAGCGACTTCGCCTTGGGTTTCAGCGCCAGGATCAGCAGGGCCAGCCAGGTCACGAGCGGAAGACCGAAGCCGAACAGGCCGCTGGTCTTGATCTTCTTGACGTAGGGCGCGACCTGCGGGACGTCGATCACCTTCCAGTAGCCCAGCCAGGTGTCCCAGGCCAGCGGCGGCGACTGCGGCAGCTTCAGCCGCATCAGCAGGATGTAGCCCGAGAGGTACAGCCCGGCGACGAGGGCGGCCAAGAGCAGCACGCCGAGGAAGATCAGTTTGGCTTTGGTGTTCTGTTGGCTCACGTTGCGGCGTCCTGCAGTGAACGGGCGGCCCGGACATGCATCCCGGACGGACGCGCGTGGATGGGCCTGCGAAGGAAAGGGCGAGGGCGGCAAGCCCTGCCGGCGATGCGGCGTCGGGCATCGTACCGGAGTGTTTCGGCAAGGTCTCCGGGTCTGCGCGCGCGGGAGCGTGCCGCAGGGGAACACCTGGCGTGAACGATAGCGGCATGGATCAGTGCGACGAATGGTTTCGGATGAAACTTCGCCACGGTCTGTCCCTGCATGCGCGCCTCCGGAATCGATGGCTTCGATCTTAGAGCCTGTTCTCTACCTTTTCGAGACATCCTCCACGCCCTGGATCAGCATGTACGACCAGCCAAAGCCGGTTACCATGCGCAGCCGCATCGTCGAACGGCTCCCATGGTTCCGTTCTGCGACGGGATGCGCGCTTTGGGGTATCATCAGCGCGCCCTTTTCGTTGACATGCAAAGCGGCCCTGTGGATATTGACTCGGGCAATAGGGAGGACAGGGGATGGCCCACATTGCTGGCATTGGAGGCGCGACGAAGGCCGTCGCCCAGTACGGGAGGGCAGTACATTGTTGCCCGGCATGGAATTGATGGGCTGCCAGGGACTGGCCGTACCGTCCGAAGTGATGCATCACGTGGTGCGGGTCGAGTCCTCCTACAACCGATACGCCATCGGTGTGGTCGGCGGCCGGCTCGTACGACAGCCCAGGAACCTTCCCGAAGCCCTTGCGACCGTCCGCATGCTGGAAGGGCGCGGCTTCAATTTCTCGATCGGCCTCGCGCAGGTCAATCGCTACAACCTCGACAAGTACGGACTCGACTCCTACGAGGAGGCCTTCGAGCCCTGCGCCAACCTGCGCGCGGGGTCGAAGATCCTGGCCGAGTGCTACCACCGGGCAGGCCGCGACTGGGGCAAGTCCTTCAGCTGCTACTACTCCGGCAACTTCTCCACCGGCTTCCGCCACGGCTACGTCCAGAAGATCTATGCCTCGCTCCGGCAGGGCAGGGAGGCGAACGAGTCCACGGGGGCCGCGCCGATCGACGTCGTCTCGCGCGCGTCTCGACGCAGCGTTCCGGTGGACCGGCACCCCCTGTACAGCCGCGCCGATCCCGGCCAGGCCCGTCCTGGCCAGGTCGATACCGGTCCCGCGCAGGCGACCCTCGCGACACCGCCTCTTTTGCCTTCCCCTGTCGCTGCCCCGGCACCGCGGCCGCGCTGGGCCGCCCGCATCGTGTCGGATTCCTCGCGCGTCGAGTCCGTCGGCACCGCAGCCGCCCCTTCGATCGAACAGGTGATGGAGGCCGCTGCGCGTCAGCCCGAGCCGACCGTCGTGCCGGTGCCGTCCGCACCCGCGGTCGATCTGCCCGGGCGTGCCGTGGTGAAGCCCGCGTTCGCCGAAGCGCCGCGCGCGATCCCGACCGGTGTCGCCGTGCTGGCGCCAGCTGCCGGCACGCCTTCCGGCTCGGCAGCCGTGCCGACGACGAGCGCCCGGCCCGCGCCCGCGTCTCAGGTGCCGACACAGGACAGGGCCATGATCCTCAATGCACCCGCCCAGGATCGCGCCTTCGTGTTCTAGCCCCAGTTTCCTCAGGATCTTCCAACCCCCGAGCCGGCCCGGGCCGGCAACCCAAGCCCCAGGTTCCACCCCACCAACACCCCCAAGGAGAAATCCCGTGAAGAGCTTCAACCACGATACCAAGCGCCACCTCTCCGCCGCGATGACGGCCCTCGTCTTCGTCGCCGCGCTGGCCCTGCCGAACCTTGCGTTTGCCGGTGGCGGCTTCGCCGATGCAGATGGCAAGGCCTGCGGCTTCATGCAGAACATCACCGGCATCCTGAACATCGTGTCGCTGGCGGTGGTGACTGTGGCCATCATCTTCGCCGGCTACCAGATCGCCTTCGCCCACAAGCGCATCTCCGACGTCGCCCCGATCCTCATCGGCGGCCTGCTGATCGGTGCCGCCGGCCAGATCGCCAAGATGCTGCTGGGCGATTCCGCTTCGTCCGACTGCACGGGCGACGGCGACATCTTCGCCATCGTGAACACCGTCCTGCCGCTGTATGCATAAGAACGTCCTGTTCCGCGGCTGCACCCGCCCGGCGATGTTCATGGGCGTGCCCTACGTACCGTTCTTCGTCGGTGCGGGCGGGTCGCTGCTGCTCGCGATGTACTTCGGACTGCAGTTCCTGCTGCTGATTCCGATCGTCATCTTCGCGATGCGGCAGATGGCGCGGCGGGACGAGATGATCTTCCGTCTGCTCGGTCTCAACCTCCAGTTCCGGCTGAAGGCGAAGAACCAGCAGGCACATGGCGGGATGTGGGTGTTCAGCCCGCACAACCACCGCAGCACGCAGCCTGGCGCAGCGCGCCGTCTTTCGGGGCCGTTCTACATCTCCGGTCGCATGACCGGGCCGGCGAATCCGAAGGCGGGCATGTCCCGGGCCAGGTGAACCGCCTGCGGCGTCGCATGACGCCGCAGGTCGTCCCGGCGCGACGACCCGGCCTCGTCAACGAGGTCGGGTCGTGCCGTCGCAAACTGATGTGATCGGGCTGCCATGCTTCGTCGGCAACCCGCTGTCTCCCCTCCCGATGCTGATCACAGGCATTGGCCGTTCGCCCGCAGCACCGACCGCACAAGACCGCATGTTCACGTCCGATACGCCGATCAGCGAATTCATCCCGTTCTCCTCGCACGTCTCGCCCACGGTCATCAAGACCCGGGACGGCGACTACCTGCTGTCCTGGCATCTCGAGGGGCTTCCTTTCGTCGGTCGCGAAGAGTGGGAGATCGAACACCGGCACAACACGTTCAACCGCCTGCTGCAGACCCTGCGCGCGCCGGATTTCGTCAACGTCGCGTTCTGGGTGCACGACATCCGTCGCCGTCGCAAGATCAACGTCAAGAGCCAGTTCCGCCACCGCTTCAACCAGGAGATGTCCGACGCCTACTACGGCGCGCTCTCCTCGCAGAAGATCATGCAGAACGATCTGTACATGACGATGATCTACCGGCCGGTCGTGGGCGGTAAGCGTTTCGTCGAGAAGAGCACCGACCACGCCAAACTCAAGGCGGAGGAGGAGCAGGCCATCACCAAGCTGATGGAGCTCGCCGGCAACGTCGAAGCGGTCATCAAGGACTACTCCCCCTATCGCCTGGGCATGTACGAAGGCGCCAACGGCGTCGTCTTCTCGGAAACCCTCGAATTCCTGGGTTACGTGCTGAACCGCATCGAAGAGCCGGTGCCGGTGCTGCATGCGCCCATCTACAACTACCTGCCGGTGAGCCGGCACATGTTCTCCGCCAAGAGCGGCGACTTCGTGGTGACCACGCCCAATGGCGTCAATCACTACGGCGCGATCCTCAACGTCAAGGAATACTGCGACGCCACGTATCCAGGCATCCTCAACGGCCTGAAGTACATGGACTTCGAGTACGTCATCACCCATTCGTTCAGCCCCATGGGGCGTCAGGACGCGCTCAAGGTGCTCGACCGCACCAAGGGCATGATGATCTCCTCGGGCGACAAGGCCGTCAGCCAGATCGTTGAGCTCGACTACGCCATGGACCAGTTGTCGTCCGGCAACTTCATCCTCGGCGAGTACCACTTCATCATCGCGATCTACGCCGACAGCCAGGACCTCCTCAGCCAGCGCGTCGCTTCCACGCGCGCCGAGTTGTCCAACGGCGGGTTCGTCTCGTCGAAGGAGGATCTCGCGATCTCCTCGTCGTTCTACTCGCAGTTGCCGACCAACTGGAAGTTCCGTACCCGCATCGCCAACGTCAGCTCGCTGAACTTCCTCGGGCTGTCGCCGCTGCACAACTTCGCCTCCGGCAAGCGCGAGAACAATCCGTGGGGGCAATGCGTCACGACCCTGCAGACGACCAACGGCCAGCCCTACTACTTCAACTTCCACGCGACGCACCCGGCCGAGAATTCGCTCGGCGAGAAGGCGATCGCCAATACCATGGTCATCGGCAAGTCCGGTACCGGCAAGACGGCGCTGATCAATTTCCTGCTCAGCCAGGTGCAGAAATACGAGCCCTGTCCGACGATCTTCTTCTTCGACAAGGATCGCGGCGCCGAGATCTTCGTGCGCGCCTGCGGCGGTAACTACCTTGCCCTCGAGAACGGCCAGCCGACCGGCTTCAATCCATTCCAGTGCGAGCGCAACGAGGCGAACGTCCAGTTCCTCGCCGACCTCGTCAAGGTGCTGGCGGGCAAGAAGGAATACACCTCTCGCGACGAAGAGGACATCTTCCGCGCGGTCGAGAACATGCTCGATACACCGATGCACCTGCGCAGCATGACCAACTTCCAGAAGAGCCTGCCCAACATGGGCGACGACGGGCTCTTCGCGCGCATGCGCAAGTGGACGAGCGCCGGCTCGCTGGGCTGGGTGTTCGACAACCCGCAGGACACCATCGACCTGCAGAAGGCCAACATCATCGGTTTCGACTACACCGATGTCATCGACAACCCCGAAGTGCGCGTGCCGGTGATCAACTACCTGCTGCACCGCCTTGAGGAATTGATCGACGGCCGCCCGCTGATCTACGTCATGGACGAATTCTGGAAGATCCTCGACGGCGAGGGTGGCCTGAAGGAATTCGCCAAGAACAAGCAGAAGACCATCCGAAAGCAGAACGGCCTCGGCATCTTCGCGACCCAGAGCCCGGAAGACGCGCTCAAGAGCTCGATCTCCGCAGCACTGATCGAACAGACCGCGACCATGATCCTGCTGCCCAATCCGAACGCCAACCGCGACGACTACGTGGAGGGCCTCAAGCTGACCGAAGCCGAGTACCAGGTCGTCAAGAGCCTGGACGAACGCTCACGCTGCTTCCTGGTGAAGCAGGGCCACGCGTCCAGCGTCTGCCAGCTCAACCTGCGCGGCATGGACGACTCGCTCGCGGTGATCTCGGCTTCGACCGACAACATCGAGATCCTGCACCAGGTCCTGGCCCGCACCGCCGAGCGGAAGGGCGTTTCCGAAGGCGCCCTGCATCCCGACGACTGGCTCGACGACTTCTACGAGAACCGCAAGGGCTCGGGCAAGCGCCCCGGCCAGTCGTCCGGAGGCGGCCGCCAGGCGGTCGGTGCTTGACACCTGTCCTGAATCGCGCTTTAACCCGTTTCTAGCATCAAGGGAATGGCCGCAAGGCCGTCCCGTCCCCCACCCAAGACACTCGCTCTGACTGGACCGCACTGGAGGTGCCCCGTGAAGACTGAACACAAGACCCGCCCGTCCTTCCGCAAGACCCCGCTCCTGGCAGGCCTCGTCCTCGCCTGCGGCCTGTTCACCGGCAATTCCAGTGCCCAGTGGGTCGTCACCGATCCCGGCCACACCGCAGGCACGCTCGCCGACATGGCCCAGAGCTGGGGCGAATTCATGGAACAGTACAGCCGCTGGCAGCGGCAGCTGTCGGAGTTCCAGGATGCGCTGACCCAGGTCTCGAACATCTTTCAGAATCCCAGTTCGATACTTGCGTCCTTCGATACCTCGCTGATGAAGATTCCCCCGGATCACGGTGCGACGCTCCTGTGCACGATGCCCAAGGGCAAGAGTTTTTCCTTCGATAATCCGTCCAGTCTGTTTACCTCGGTCCTGCCCACGGCCAGCGATGATGCCGTCAAGAAGCAGTGGGAATACTGCAATCAGATCGTCAGGCTCAAGAACAGGAAGTACAACGAGCTTGTGGGTTATGTGAAGAATGCGGAGCAGCGTTCGAAGGAAGTGGAAGATCTCGTCAATCGAGCTCGTTCCGACAAGACCGAAGGTGCGTGGCGCGCGAACATGATGCGCGCGATGATCCTGATGAACACGCAGACGAACGAGATGAACTTCGCCTACGCCAAGGTCGAGGCCTACGATGCGGCCATCGAAAGGCTCGAGAACGAATCCAATACGTACGCCAGTCACATGCTCAATGGCGATCCCTCCAAGAAGAATTTCATCGGCCAGGCTGTCTCCCTCGGGTCGCTCGCGATCGCCCTGAAAGTCGCTGATTGACCGACAGCGTTCGATCGTTGAAATGGTTTGACAGGCGGAAGATCGCGGCTTTACGGCTGGCACAACAAGGTGTGAAACAATGGATTACGGAATCATCAGTTCGCTGGCTGAAGGCGCGGTCTCCGCACTCGACTCGCTGCTGCGCCCGATGGCGCAGTCGTGGACCGAGCAGGGGTATTTTGTCCTCATCTACAATTTCCTCCGCAATGAGGTCCTCGATTTCCAGGAGGGTGTCCTGCTGCGCGCGGGCACCCTGATCAGCAGCATCGCACTCATCGTGATGATGTGTTGGGTCTTCTTCCAGGGGTTGCGGATCATCACCGGTCAGAGCCGCGACTCGATGATGGGGCTTGTCATCAATTCGCTCCGTGCCACGCTCATCGTCGCCGCAGCCACGTCCTTCGGGCTTGGGGGCGTGGAAGTCAACAAGGTCGTCGTCGAGGATCTCCAGAAGGTCATCACCGAGCTGGTCACCGGCGAGGACGATGTCACGCCGCAGGAGCAGATCGACGAGAACCTGCTCTACATGCACTTGGCGATGACCAGCATCGATGCCGTCAAGATCGTCGGTGCCGAGGGCAAAATCGAACTCAATGAGAAGAAACAGCAGGCCCTCATGCTCGCCGGGTTGGGCACTGCGGGACCCGCCATGACCGGCGCCGCCATGCTGTTGCTTTATGAAGTCGCGATGGCGATGTTCATCGGCTTCGGCCCCATCTTCATCCTGTGTCTGTTGTTCGACGCGACGAAGTCGCTTTTCCAGCGCTGGCTGCTCTACGGGATCGGCACCTTGTTCTCGATGGCGGTGCTTTCCGCGATGGTCGCGATCGCGACGAAGGTCGTGGTCGCTGTCGCAGCCTCCTTCTGGGCCACCGCAGCATTGGGCAGTCTGCTCGGCAGCAATTTCTCCGACGGTTTTGTCGGCATCGCCGTCCAGCAAGGCGGCATCGGTATCCTGCTCACGGTCCTGCTGATCAGCACTCCGCCCATGGCCGCCAGCTTCTTCCAGGGTACCCTCGGCAGCTTCGCCCACTACACCGCCTGGCAGGGCGGTGGCAACGTCGGCCAGCGCCCGGGTGAGGCGGGGTATCGTGGGCAAAACTCTCAGGCCCCTACCGCTAATCCATCGAGTGGCAGCTATCCTGGTAGTTGGGGGGGGGGGACCCAGCAGACTGCTCCGACTCCAAGCTATAACAATCCGGCGACTAACCCCAATTATGGTACACAGCAAGTTCAGGCTGATGTTGTAAAAACAGCTCCTAATCGTCCTCGAACCGAGTAAGTAATATGAGAGTGATTAAGGAGTTGTTGTTTTGTGTTCTCTTTCTTGCCTTCGGCAAAACGGCATTAGCTGAGGGGGGCACTTGCCCGCCTGGGTACTACCCAGTCAACTCGCCGGGGGTTATGGGGTGTGCTCCTATGCCAGGTGGGTCGAGTCAGCCTCCGGATACTGGCCCTTCATGGATGACTACTTGGGGTGCTATAGCTGCCGATGGGGACAAGCAGATAGTGGCCTCCTCCTTTAATCATGGCAGTAGAAGAAGAGCGGAATCATCTGCCATTAAAGAATGTCGAGCCAAAGGTGGTTCCAAGAAATGCAAGGCTTGGGTTTCTTTTTACAACCAGTGTGGGGCAATGGCAGCAGGTGATTCTCAAGCTGTAGCCTTCCGTGCGGCAACAGTTGAGGAGGCGAGTCGTGGTGCAGTGAAAGATTGTGCAGCTCTGACTTCTAACTGCAAAGTAATTCAGACCGTATGCAGTTATCCCGTGCGGGTGCAGTGAGCTAGCAGCAACGCCCCTGTTCGGAGTCATCGATTTCAATGCTAAGCGGCAAAGTGGCTTTGTGTTCGGAAATCTCCAGTCGGAAACTCCGCCTGTCTGCTTTCAACGGTCCAGATTCGAGGGTTGAAGTTGAGTGATATGCGCGGCAGATGGATTTTTCTTTTTTTTGGGTAATTCCTAGCCTTTCCGGACCAAAGTTGGCTTCAGTTGCTGGATCGTCGTTGACCTCAAAAGCCTTAAAAGCAGGGGTTTGAGGTCTTCGTCTCGGTGATTGTAACGGTAGCAAACTTCCCCCAGGTACAGATGGAAGTATTGCCGGGGCACCCCGCGGTACGGATACAGCCAGTTCTTGGCATAGCTCCAGAACCCCTCGATGCCGTTGATGTGGCCGCGCCCGACGGGCCGTCCCTTCTCCTTGCGGATCATCACGTGCTCGCCCCGCAGCTTCAGCGTGGCGTAGGCCTGCCATTCGTCCGTGTAATACAGCGCACCCTCACGAGTGTGCGCGTCTATCTTCTCCATGATCGACTTGCGGTCATGCGCAGGGATCGGCATGGCCTTCACCCGGCCATTGCGCTTGATGATCCCGAACACGATCACTTTGCCAGCTGCGCCCCAGCCCCGCTTGCCTTTTCGTGCGCCGCCAAAGGTGGTTTCATCAAATTCCAGAGCGCCATCGAATGGCTCGCGCAGGTTCTCCACCTGCGCACAGCAGGCCCGTAGAAGACGATTGAACCGCTCGCGAGCCGAAGCGCTGGCCTGGCTACGGAACCGCTGCCGGTACGACGGTACGCCAAGTACGAAGAGTTCGAGCAGGTGGTGCTTGACCGGCCCGGACAGCCGGACTGAATCCCATACGGACGTCCAACTGAAGCGATGGCCGCAAGCACGACACTTCAAGCGACCATCGCCTAGCTGGTAGTGCCTTGCGCCTTCACAGCACGGGCAACGCTTCATGACCAAATCTGAAGCGTCCTCGCTAATTCGATCCACTTGGAAGTAGAGTTCCCACCCAAGGAGCTCCACATGAAGAAGTCGCGATTCACGGAAGAACAGATCGTCCGTATCCTCAAGGAGGT
>SCMT01000022.1 GCA_005502915.1 Lysobacteraceae bacterium 2PB
CTCCCCGTCCGCCCGGCCCGCCCAGGAGCCAACGCATGACCGCCATCGTCCTGCATGCCGAAGAGGCGTTCGATCCGGGCCTCCCGCGATCGACCCTGGCGCGCAGGCTCGGCGACGTCCGCGCGGCCGGATGCGATGCGCTGAGCCTCGGCCTGCTGCACGTAGGCCGCGACGAGGGCCAGTTCGACGAGAGCTGGGTCATCGCAGGCGAGCTGCGCTACAACGACACCCTGCTCTTTTCCGACGGCCGCTACGTCGGACCGCCCGGCTGGCCCGACACCCTGGCCCGTGCCTACAGCACGGAAGGCCTGCGCATCGCCCTGGTCTTCGGCGGCGCGGGCCACCAGGACTTCCGCGCCATCCGCCTGCTGCACGGCCGCCATGGTGCGGCCTTCGTCGACAGCGGGCTCCGACGCAACTTCCACGCGCTTCGCGCCACGATGCCATGGCTGGACAGCATCGAACTGTGCTGCGAAGACACCTACGACCACGACTCCTTCCTGGCCTTCGCCTCGATGCTGGTGGCCCTGGGATTCGACGTCGCCCTGCGTCCCGGCATGTTCCGCGAGTTCTCGGTCACCACCTTCGCGGCACTGCAGGCGCGCCATCCCGGACGCGTGCGCCGCTGCCACCTGCAGTGCCACGTCAAGGGCAGTGGCAATGCTCAGGGGGACCCGGCCACCGCCTTCGAGTCCGTCGCTCCCGGCTTCGACGCCAGCGGTTTCATCGTCGCCGCAGAATAGGCGGAAAACATGCCGCGGGAGATCAGGGAATCCGTGCGCAGCCACGCCCGCGGAACCCGTCTCGGCCACGGTGCGATCTGGTCGCTGAAGCGGATCGCCGCCAACGGCGCCGAACCGGCACGCTGCGCCCGCGCGATCCGCGCAGGACTTAGCGACCACGAAAGACGGACATCCCGCCAGGCCTGACAACCCCTTCTCGCGCCACGATCGACTCTGCTAGGCTCGATGCGCAGGTGATCCGCATCCACGGCAGGGGGCAGGGAATGGATCAGACACTATCCGCGCGTATCGGGTATCGCGCACGAGCCGCGCCATGGCGCATGACACATCGGAACCATTCGAGCATCGCCCATGACTTCGCCATGCGGCGTTGATTCCAACGCGTCGCAGTGTCCTTTTCGCAGGATAGGACCGCATGTCCAAGCGCAAAGACAGGCTGACCCGTACCCGTTTCCGCATTGGTGCGGCGCAGATACAACCCGACCGGCTCGCGATCGTCCTCGATGGCGAAGAACACGCTGTCGAACCAAGGGTCATGGAAGTGCTCATCCATCTTGCCGAGAACGCAGGCGCGACGCACAGCGCCGAAGCCATCCTGCTGGAAGTGTGGAAGCACAAGTTCTTCGGCGACAACCCTGTGCACAAGGCGATCAATGCGCTGAGAAAGGCCTTCGGCGACGACCCTAGAGCACCTCGCTACATCGAGACCATCCGCAAGCGCGGGTATCGATTGATCGCGGCCGTTGCCTTCCCCGACGACTACCGGCGCATTCCCCTGCAGGAACAGGACTGGCGCGGCGGAAGCCCGTACGTCGGTCTCGATGCGTTCGACGATACGCACGCTGACGTGTTCCACGGGCGCAGCCGCATGGTCGCCGAGTGCATCACCGCCATGCGCAGGCAGATCCAACAACAGCGCCGCTTCGTCCTCGTCGTCGGTGCGAGCGGCTGCGGAAAGACATCGCTACTGAATGCGGGCGTCATCCCGCGACTTCGGCAGCCCGGCGGATTCGACGGTCTCGAAGCGCTCTCGATCGCCCGCTGCAATCTGGCAGGCGCGCAGGCCGACGATCCGGTAAGAAGCCTGGCCGCTGCGCTCGCGACATGGACACTGGGCAATCGCAGGGTATTCACCCTGCAGGACGCCGACCATCTCGCCGCATGGTTGGCCGATGCGCCTCAGCGCATCGGCGAATCTATCGACGATGCATTCCGCAAGGTCGCCTCGCGCGACATCGCCAACCAGCCCGAAGCGCACCTCCTGTTGCTGATTGACCATGCCGAAGCGCTGGTGTCCGGTGCTTCGCGCGACCCGCAAAGACAAGCCATCTTCGAGCGCCTCGTGCACGAGTTGTGCGAATCGTCGCGCGCATTCGTCATCATGATCGTACGCGGCGATTTCTATCTATCCCTGATCGAGTCCTTTCCGGGCATCTCTCAACGCAAAGGAAGTGACGGCCATCTCGACGTACTGACGCCCGGCCGCGGAGAACTCGCGCAGATCATCCGCCTGCCCGCCGCGATCGCCGGGTTGACGTTCGAGGAAGACACACAGACCGGCAGCCACCTGGACGATGTCCTGCGGGATACCGCAGTCGCGCACCCCGATGCGTTGCCGCTGCTGCAGCACACCCTGCAGAGGCTGTACGAACGACGAGACGGGAACAACGAACTTCGTTTCGCAACCTATCGCGAGATCGGCGGACTCGAGGGTGCCCTCGCCCATCGTGCGGAAGAGATCTTTTCGTCCCTGCCCGCACATGTCCGCGCAAGCCTCGATCGCGTGCTGTCGCGGATGATTGTGATGCAATCGGAGCACGAGGGCATCAGTGCCCAGCGCATCGAACGTTCCGCGCTCGATCGGGAAGCCTGCACCTTCGTGGAAGCCTTCGTCTCCGCACGCCTGTTCGTTGCCGAACTCGACGGCGATCGCCCCGCATATCGCGTCGCGCATGAGGCCCTGCTGCGCCAGTGGCCACGGGCCGCGGATTGGGCGCGCGACAACAGACGCTTGCTCCAGGCGCACGACCGATTGAAGCGCGCGGCCTCACGATGGAATGCGGAAGGACGCCCGGACGACCACCTACTCAACCCGGGAACGCCATTGAGCGAGGCACAGGAGATTCTGCTGCATTTTCCCGAAGAGATGAGCAGAGAGTCGAAGGAATTCCTGGCCGCGTCCGAAAGGGCGCAACGGACCAGAAGAAGAACCAGGACTGCGGTCACGATGGCCCTGATCGCACTGTCGATTACCTCGACCATGATGTCCGGCGTAGCATTCGACTCCCTGCGCGAAACGAAAGCAAGCCAGCAAAAAGCCACCAGCTTCGCGAACATCGTGTTCATGGTCGCCGACGATCTGCAGAAGACCGGGAATACCGCTGCGCTCGGCAGCATCGGTTCGAACACCCTCGCACTACTTTCCGCGCAACCTGCCGGCACGAACACCGTCGACGACATGATTATCGAGTCGCGGACGCAGGCATTGAATGGCAGCGTGCTGATGGCCCGTGGCGATGCAGATGCCGCAGCGATCGCCTTCAAACACGCCTACACATCCGCCGAGGCCGCAGTCAAGGCATATCCGGCGTCAAGCGCAGCGATGGAACAATCCGGTCAAGCGGCGTACTGGATGGGAAAGTTCTTTCATGACTCCGGCGAGTTCGAGAAAGCCCGGGGATTCTGGGATACCTACCGCCTCAGATATGCGGCGCTGGTCGATCTCCAGGCCGACAATGCCGCCTGGCTCATGGAACTGTCGTATGCGAACGACAATCTCGGTACGCTCTCCGAACGCAGCTCGTCGCCGGAAGATGCGATCTCGCTGTTCGAGCGTTCCCGGGCACTCAAGCAGCGCGCGATCGGCCTGGCTCCTGATCGCACGGATTGGCGGTACGAGGCGATCGTCACGGCATCGAAGATCGGCAATGCCCGATTGACCATCGGCAACCTGAAGGATGCCATGACCCGGTATTCGGAAAGCGCATCCGATCTCGCCCACCTCGTGGAACGCAACCCGCACGCCAACGAATGGAAACAGCAGCTCGCGAGTCTGCTGCACTTCAAGGCACGTGTTTCGATGCTGCGCGGTGAGATGGCATTGTCCAAGGAGAGCATCGATGCCGGCATCCGGATCCTGAGCTCGATCACTGCGTCGAACCCCGATCACTTCGAATGGCGCGGCCATCTCGCGAAGGCCCACTACGACGCTGCGGAAATAGCCAGGATCATGCGCGACCCGCGAGCAGAAGCGCATCTCGCAAGGTCAGAGGAAATCATCCTCGCGCTGCCAGCCAGGAACGAACTGCCCGTCGACCTCCGGCGGACGCTCGCATGCATCCGCGTCACCAGATCGATGCTCGAGTGGAACGAGGACAGCGCCCGGGGACTGGATCGGTCCATCGACGAACTCCAGCGCATCATCGACGGCAGGCCCGACGACATGCATGCCGCCTCCGCGCTTGCCAGTGCTCTGATCCATCGCGGCTTGAAAGAAGCGGGCATGAAGCAGACCGTCGAATCCGGAAACGACTGGGTCCGCGCAATTTCGGTCCTCGAAGGCACCGGCAGGCATCGCAGGGACCCAAGGATCGTCGGACTTCGCGCGCATGCGCAATCGCTGCTGGGTCGGTCGGAAGAAGCCGCGTCCAACTGGCTGCGGGAGATCGGATACCGACACCCGGACCATCTGCCTGTCCACTCGCCTCGGCGGGAAACCGCAATCACCTCGCCCTGATGCCACAACGCGGCCGTCATCGGCAGCTGCGGTTGCTAAGTTCACTGAGCAGGCCAGCAAGACACCGCCTGCGCAGAAGCACTCCAACCCGACACAAGGACACTCAGATGTCGACTTTCCTTCACTTCTCCGAAATTCATCCATTGACGGCGCCCGGCTTCTATTCCGTCCTGTGCGGCGAGGCCGCGATGCTCCCGGACGAGACGAACTTCATCAAGGCCAAGCTTTCCGTCGTAGTCGATGGCAAGACAGGCGCCGTCGGCTCGACGTGGCCCGTCGACAATCAGCCCAATACGAACCCGCACTTCCAGTTCGCATCGAAATCCGGGCGGCAGTGCCTGATCGTCGATCTCGATTGCGCGATCGACCCGCAGGAGGGACACCCGCTATTCCACATCGACCACATCACCTGCGAGCGGGGCGAATTCGTCGAACGGATCTACCATGTCACGAGTCCTGCCCTGGGCGACCCGAGACATCCGCTGACCGCCTGCGCACCGGGCACGAAGTCCATCGGCATCGAATTCAACATGCCGGCCACCGGCAAGACGGCGCCCTTCAAATTCTCGGTCTACGTCCGGAAACACGGCACGACCGAAATCCATGATGCGGACCCACAGGTCGGCAACGACCCGCCCTGACCCCCATCCAGGCTCGGGATCTGCAGTCGCTCCTTCGGACGTCGGACCGCCGAAGCGATCGTCATGCCTATAGTTCGAGCGGCGGCGACATTCGATGAAGGTCAACGGAAAACCGAATAAAATCAATCAACTGTTGATCGGAAGAATTCCGGAAGGTGATCTCCAGCCAGTGACGTGAAGGTTCATCGTCCCCGCCACCGATGTCCAACGACAGAGGTGGCGGGGAAGGAGCAGCACACACCCTTCCTGGAGATTGCCATGAACGACAACCCCCGGCTTCATGCCTCAGCTGCAGACACGCCTCTGCCTTCCCTGCTCGCCTTCGAAGCCGATCTCGCCGCCTCGACCGAGTCGTCCGCCGGGGTGGAATCCCTCCTCGCCACCATGCGCAAGGGCTGGATCCAGCTGGACGGCGAGATACTCCGCCGCCTGCGGCTGTCCCGATACATGAGCCAGCAGGATCTGGCCAACGATTGCTGGCACCGGGGGATCCAGGTGTCGATCGCGACGATCAAGCGGGCCGAGTGCGGGCACCCCGTCCGGTTCCGCATCGCGCGGGAACTGGCACGGTGCTTCGAAGTGCCCGTGGAGCACCTGGTGCGGCTGTCGGCCTGAACGAGGCGTGCCCGCACCCCTGCGTCGCGGGCCCCGAACGGAGGATCGCCATGACCAGTGACAACGCATGCGTCACCGCCACGCAGGATGCGCTGATGGTGATCGCCGGCGCCTCCGGGACGGCATCGCGCGAGCTGCGCCCGGGCCTCTCGCTGACCGTCGACCTTGGCCTGGACGATGCGGGCCTGGCTCTGGTGGCCAGTTACCTGCACCGCATTGCCGGGCGAATAGGCAAGGAGGTGGCGGCAACGCCCCTCGATGCCGATGCCTTGCGCGACGCTCTGGTCTGGCAGGCGGTGGCGGCGATGTTCGCGCACGCGGGACGGGGCGAATTCGACGTCGATGCGATCCGCCGCCTGATCGCGACCGCGCTGGACAGGCTGCGCGGCACAGTGGCCGACGGCGATTGATCCGTCCCTGCCGTCGCTCTGGCGCGGCCGGTCGGCGCTGCGCCATACTCGACGGATGAACCTGCACGACCTTGCCGCCGAGCTCGCCCCGCAGCCGCTCGACCACGCCACCGCGCTGCCAGCGCGTTACTACACCGACCCTGGCATGGCCGCGATCGACCGGGCCCGCATCTTCGACCGCAGCTGGCAGCTCGTCGCGCATGTCTGCCAGCTGCGCGGTGCCGGCGACCACGTGGTCGCCGACCTCGGCGGCTTGCCGGTAATCGCGGTGCGCGGCGCCGACGACGTCATCCGGGTGATGCACAACGTCTGCCGCCACCGCGCCGGCCCGCTGGCGCAGTGCGATGGACTCGGCGCGAAGTCGCTGCGCTGCCGCTACCACGGCTGGACCTACACGCTCGACGGCCAGCTGCGCACCGCGACGGAAATGGGCGCGACGCCGGACTTCGATGTCGCCGACGTGAAGCTGCCGCAGCTCGCGGTGCGCGTCTGGCAGGGCCTGGTGTTCGCCGCCGTCGACGACGACGCCGCGCCGCCGTTCGAATCCTTCGTCGCCGGCATCGATGCGCGACTCGGCGCGGATCGCGGGCTCGAGCACTTCGGCCACCATCACCGCGTCGGCTACGACATCGACTGCGACTGGAAGGTCTACGTCGACAATTACCTCGAGGGCTACCACGTCCCGCACGTGCATCCCGAACTCAACAAGCTGCTCGACTACCGCAGCTACGTCACCGACACGGCCGAGTGGTATTCGTTCCAGTTCAGCCCGCTCGAAAGCGGCGACGGCCTCTACGGCAGCGGAGATGCACTGTACTACTGGATGTGGCCGAACACGATGCTCAACATCCTGCCCGGCCGCCTGCAGACCAACCGCATCATCCCGCGTGGCGTGGGCCGCTGCCGCGTCGAATTCGATTTCTACTACGCGATGGACGAGTCCGATGCCGGCAAGGCGCGGCGCGACGCCGACCTGAGCTTCAGCGACGTGGTGCAGGACGAGGACATCGGCATCTGCATCGACGTGCAGCGCGGCCTGGCCTCGGGTTCGTACCATGCCGGCCGTCTCAATCCGCTGCGCGAGAACGCGGTGCACCATTTCCACGAACTGTTGCGCCGCACCTATCGCGCCGACCTCGACGGCGGACAGAACGCCGGATGACGAACGCCAGATGACGAACGCTGCACGTCCGCTCGGCCTGTGGTCCGCGATCGCCCTGGTCGCGGGCAACATGATCGGCAGCGGCGTGTTCCTGCTCCCGGCGTCGCTCGCGCCCTACGGCACGGTCAGCCTCTACGGCTGGGCGATCACGCTCGGCGGCGCATTGCTACTGGCGCTGACCTTCTCGCGGCTCGCGGCGCGCGGTGCGCAGGCAGGCGGCCCGTATGCCTATGCACGCGAAGCCTTCGGCGATACCACCGGCTTCGTGATCGCCTGGAGCTACTGGATCTCGATCTGGTGCGCGAACGCGGCGATCGCGGTGGCTTTCGCCGGCAGCCTCGGCAGCCTGTTCCCCGAACTGGTCTCAACGCCGTTCCGCGGCGCTGCCTGCGCGCTCGCCGCACTGTGGCTGTGCGCGGCGATCAACCTCGCCGGCGTCCGCGAGGCGGGACGACTGCAGATCGTCGCCACCGCGCTCAAGCTCGTGCCGCTGCTGGTGTTCGGCGGCATCGCGATCTGGTGGCTGGACGCGCGACTGCTCGCCGACGACGCCTCGGCGATCGCCGCCGCCAAGGCGGCCGATGCGCCCTCGACCTGGCTCGGCGCACTGCACATGACCGTCGCGCTGACCCTCTGGGCCTTCCTCGGACTCGAAGCAGCGACGGTACCGGCCGGCGCGATCCACGACGCCGAGCGCACGATCCCGCGCGCCACCCTGATCGGCACGCTGCTCGCCGGCATTGCCACGATCCTCGCCTGCACCGCCGTGCTCGGCCTGGTGCCACCGGAGGTCGCGACCGCGTCCACCGCGCCGATGGCCGATGCGGCGAAGGCGCTGTGGGGCCCGGCGGCGGGCGTGGCCATCGCCGTCGTCGCCGCGATCTCCTGCTTCGGCGCGCTCAACGGCTGGGTGCTGCTCTCGGCGCAATTGCCGATGGCTGCGGCGCACGACGACCTGTTTCCGAAGGTCTTCGCGCGCGTCGATGCGCAGGGCACACCCCGTGTCGGCGTGCTCGCCAGCACCACGCTGGCCAGCCTGCTGGTGGTGGCGAACTACACCGAATCGCTGGCGAAGGTGTTCACCTTCGCGATCCTGCTGTCGACGGCAGCGACACTGCTGCCCTACGTGTTCAGCAGCGCCGCGTGGCTGAAGCTGGGCCGCAGCGGGCGCCTGGTGGCGGTGCTGGCCCTGCTGTACAGCCTGTACGCCCTGGTCGGCACCGGCCACGAAGCCCTGCTCTGGGGCGCGGTCCTGGTCGCGGCAGGGCTGCCCCTGCATCTGTGGCGACAGTTGGCGCGAAGGCGGCACGGACGCTGAAGGGCCGAGGGCGGCACGGACCTGTCTTGAACATCGCATTCAGGGACTGCAGGCGCCATCGGATGGCAGGATAATCACGCCCCCCCCTGCATTTCCCTGGCTGTCCCGGAGTCCGTTCCATGTCGTACCGTTTCCGTCTCTTGTCCTGCGCCATCGCGCTCTGCCTCGCCAGCCCCGCCGCGCTCTCCGCCAACGGGATGGCGCACGGCGAACCCAGCCTCTCGCCGAAGGCGGCACCGCTCTCGTGGCGTGGCGCGGCGTATCGCAACCTGCGCAGCAGCGAGGTCCGCTACGACGCGATGCCCGCCGAGCGCCTGCTGCAGCTGCAGCAGCGCAACATCGCGAACGGCATGAAGGCGCCGCAGATCGGCATCGGCCGCCGCGCCGGGATCGAAAGTCGCCAGGCCCGTTTGCCGCGCCTGCAGTGGATGGGCGACAGCCGCGGCAACGCGGTGGCGCGGCTGCGCATCGCCTCGCCAGATGCGATGGGGCTGCGCGTCGGCCTGGACGTGAGCCGCCTGCCCGATGGCGTGGAACTGCGCTTCGCCGGCTCGGCGCGACCGGACGAGATCGTGGCGATGGTGCGCGCCGCCGATGCGAAGCGCCTGCCCGGACCGGACGGCCTGTACTGGACACCGAACACCGACGGCGAAGGACAGATCATCGAGATTTTCCGACCAGCCGGCGTGAAGGCCGCGAGCGTCGCGCTCGAAGCGCCGATGCTGTCGCACCTGGTCGCCGACACCCGCAGCAGCTTCAAATTGATCGAGAAAATCGGCGAATCCGGGAGCTGCAACGTCGACGTGATCTGCCGCGTCAACGAACTCGGCCCCGCCTTCGCCAGCGTCAAGAACGCGGTCGCGCACATGCGCTACGTGCGCACCGGCGGCGGCACCTACATCTGCACCGGCACCCTGCTCAATGACACCGTGCCCGGCACGCAGGTGCCTTATTTCCACACCGCGAACCACTGCTTCACCGACAACGGTTCGGTGGCGCCGGTCGCCTCGCAGATGCAGTCGGTCGCGAACACGCTCACGACTTTCTGGAACTACGAGACCACCGGCTGCGGCAACCTCACCCAGTCGCCGACCACACAACTCACCGGCGGCGCCACCTACCTGTACTCCAGTCACGTGACCGACGGCATGCTGCTGCGGCTCAACAATGCCGCCCCGGCCGGCGCGTTCTTCGCCGGCTGGAACGCGAAGCCGCTGAATGCGAACGATGCGATCACCGGCATCCATCATCCGGCGGGCGACTCGAAGATGGTGTCGACCGGCCAGACCCGCAGCATCAGCAGCAGCGTCACCCGGGTCGGCTGGCTCAGCGGCACCACCGAGGGCGGCAGCAGCGGCTCCGGCCTTTTCAGTCTCGGCGCGAACGGCTACGTGCTGCGCGGCGGGCTGTGGCGCGGCGATGCCTCCTGCAGCAACACCGGTTCGCTCGCGAATTCGGCCAACTGGGACGAATACTCGCGCTTCGACATCGACTTCACCAGCCTCAAGAGCTGGCTGGAACCCGAGCCCGAAGCCGCCAACGGTTCGCGCCCGCTGCTGCGTCCGCGCCCGGCGAACAAGACCCCCTCGACGGCATCGCAGCTGCAGTCGCTGCGCCCGGCATCAGGCAGCGGCAACGCGCAGCGCCGCTGAGCGAAGACCTCCAGGCCGGCGCCTCAGAGCGCCGGCGGCCCTGCCGCGACAGGTTCGGACTCCGGCGGCAGGCGCGTGTGCCGCACTTCCCACCACCACAGCACGAAGCCGATCAGCGTGCCCGCCGCAGCGCCCAGCGCCAGCCACAGCGGATGGTGGCTGAGCATCGGCGAGAACAGTCCGGCCACCGCCGTCTGCAGGATCAGGCTGGTGAACGCCTGCAGCGACGAGGCCGCGCCGCGCTGGCGCGGATACATGTCGAGGATGGCGAGGGTGAGGATCGGAAACACCAGCGAGATGCCCATGGCATTGATCGCCATCGGCACGATCGCCAGCGGCACCGTCGGCGCGGGCACCCACAGGGTGTAGCCGATGTTCAGCACAGCCGCGAAGCCGCAGAGCGCGAAGCCCGTGCCCGCCAGCCGCGTCCCGCTCATCCGCCCGGCCGCGCGACCGGACAGGAACGCGCCGAACACCATGCCGGCGATGGTCGGCACGAAGAACCAGCCGAACTGGTCCTCGCGCAGTTTCAGGTGGTCGAGCACGAACGCGGGCGCGGAGGCGATGTAGAGGAACAGCGCCGCGAAATTGAACGCACCGGCGGCGGCGAAGCGCTGGAAACGCCGGTTGAGGAAGATGTAGGCGTGGTTGCGCAGCAGCTGTTTCGGCGACGGGCGGAAGCGCGCTTCCGGCGGATGCGTCTCGGGCAGGCCCAGCCAGGTGACCAGGATCATCACCACCGCGAACAGCACGAGGAACCAGAAGATCGCCGGCCAGCGCGCCCAGCCCAGGATCCAGCCGCCGAGCACCGGCGCCAGCGCGGGCGCGATGCCGAAGATCATCGAGACCTGGCTCATCAGCTTCTGCGCGAACTGCCCCTGGAACACATCGCGGATCGCCGCGCGTCCGACGATCAGGCCGACGCCCGCCGACATGCCCTGCAACGCGCGGAAGAACAGCAGCTGCGGCAGGCTGTCCGCCAGCGCGCAACCGACCGACGCCAGCGCGAACACCGTCAAGCCGCCGAGGATGACGCGCTTGCGTCCCACCGCGTCCGACAGCGGGCCGTGCACCAGGCTCATCAATGCATAAGCCAGCAGGTAGACGCTGATCGTCTGCTGCATCGCCACCTTGTCGGCGCCGAACTGCGCACCGATCTGCGGAAACGCAGGGAACATCGTGTCGATCGAGAACGGCCCGAGCATCGCCAGGCCGCCGAGGATCAGCGAGAGGCGGCGCGAACCGGGCTTGCGGGCGGCATCGTGGTCTTGCATCGGAATGGATCCTCGCCCGGCGACGCGCGCGACGGCACGACCGGGGACGTGAACAGGGGTGGCCGGGCATTCAAGCACAGGCCCGGGGCGAACGGAAATCGGCCGCAGGGAAAGCACCCGCGTGACCACGCGGCGATTCCGATGGGCACGCAGCAGTCACGCGGTGGACATGCGAGGACGACGGCAGGACGACCGGCGGACACCCGATCGCGCCATCGCAGCGCGCATTGAAGTCATGACGCACCGCCATGGCGGCGGTACGCCCCGGCGGCTGAAAACGTGATTGACTGGGGAAAACGTTGTCATCGGTTCCATCAGGATGCGCACCGATCGCCCTCGAATACAGGCTGACCATCGTTGTCATCCCAAGCCCCGCGGACGCACGCGCGCCGGGCGCCGAAGGCACACCGCTCCCCCGCACCACGCCCGCCCCTGCGGGCCCATCAAGGAAAGACCATGTTGCGATCCTCCCTGTCCGTGAAGATCGGTGTCATGGCGGTGATCACCAGCGCCGCCGCGTGGCAGTTGCACGGCACCGTGTCGACGAAGTTCGCGCCCGGCGCGCGCAGTGTCGCGGTCGCCGCCGCATGCACCGACCCCGCGTGGAGCGCCACCGCCGTCTACAACGGCGGCCAGCGCGTCACGCACGAATCGAAGACCTACGAAGCCAGGTGGTGGAGCCAGGGCAACCTGCCCACCGCAGGCGATCCGTGGAAGTTCATCGCCAACTGCGGCAGCGACAGCGGCGGTGGCGGCACCACGCCGCCGGGCGGCTGTGCCGATCCGGTGTGGAGCGCCACGCTCGCCTATTCCGGCGGGCAGCGCGTGACCCATGAATCGAAGACCTACCAGGCGAAGTGGTGGACCCAGGGCAACGTGCCCAGCGCCGGCGATCCCTGGGCCTTCGTGGCCAACTGCGGCAGCGGCGGAGGCGGCACCAATCCGCCGGGCGACACCCTGGTCACCGTGCCCGCGCCCACCGGGCACCTGCTCTGCCAGCCCGAGCGCCTGGCGCGCACGCCCGACCTCGACATTCCCTACTGCCACACCTACCAGACCGGCGGCAAGGAAAAGCTCGCCAACCAGAGCCGTCGCCGGATCATCGGCTACTTCACCAGCTGGCGCACCGGCAAGAACGGCCAGCCGGCCTACCTCGCCAACGACATCCCCTGGGGCAAGCTCACCCACATCAACTACGCCTTCGCCCACGTCGATGCGAACCACCGCATTTCGGTCGGCGAGAACGTCCCCGGCAACGCCGCGACCGACATGAGCTGGCCCGGCGTGGCCGGTGCGGAACTCGATCCCTCGCTGCCGTACAAGGGCCACTTCAACCTGCTGATGAAGTACAAGCGCCTCAACCCGGGCGTGCGCACGCTGATCTCGGTCGGCGGCTGGGCCGAAACCGGCGGTTACTTCGACGCCGCGGGCAACCGCGTCAACAGCGGCGGCTTCTACAGCATGACCATCAACGCCGACGGCAGCATCAACCAGGCCGGCATCGACGCCTTCGCCGATTCGTCGGTCGCCTTCCTGCGCCGGTACGGGTTCGACGGCCTCGACATCGACTACGAATATCCGACCTCGATGCTCGACGCCGGCAATCCGCTGGACTGGGCGGTCGCCAACCCGCGTCGCGCGCACCTCAACAAGGGCTACAACGCGCTGATGAAGACCCTGCGCGAGAAGCTCGACCGCGCCGCCGCGCAGGATGGCCGCTACTACCAGCTCACCGCTGCCGTGCCCGCCTCGGGCTACCTGCTGCGCGGCATGGAGGCCTTCGACAGCCTGCGCTACCTCGACTTCGTCAACGTGATGTCCTACGACCTGCACGGCGCCTGGAACGAATTCGTCGGCCCGAACGCGGCGCTGTTCGATGACGGCAGGGATGCGGAGCTGGTGCGCTGGAATGTGTATTCGAGCGCGCAGTTCGGCGGCATCGGCTATCTCAACACCGACTGGGCATGGCACTACTACCGCGGCGCGCTGCCGGGTTCGCGCATCAACATCGGCGTGCCCTACTACACGCGCGGCTGGCGCAACGTCACCGGCGGCACCAACGGCCTGTGGGGAACCGCCGGCCTGAGCAGCGGCTGCCCGGTCGGCCTGAAGACCTGCGGCGATGGCGCGGTCGGCATCGACAACCTCTGGCACGACCTCGAGAACGGCAAGGAAGTCGGCGCCGGCTCCAACCCGATGTGGCATGCGAAGAACCTCGAACGCCAGCATCCGGGCAGCTACCTGGCCAGCTACGGCCTCGACCCGGCGCTCCCCGCGAACCGCATCACCGGCAGCTACCAGCGCTTCTACGACGCCACCCTGGCCGCACCGTGGCTGTGGAACGCGACGAAGAAGGTGTTCCTGTCGACAGAAGACGAGACCTCGATCGCGCGCAAGGCCGCATGGGCCGAACGCAACGATGTCGGCGGCGTGATGTTCTGGGAACTGGCCGGCGACTACGCCTGGCATCCGCAGCGCAACAACGGCCAGGGCGAGTACTTCATCGGCACCACGCTGACCACGCTGCTGCACGACACCTTCAGCCGCGCGGCAGTCACGCCGGTGCAGGTGCAGGCCCCGACGATCGCTGCGCCGACGGCCGCGATCGACGTGCGCTTCGCGCTCGCCGGGTTCGCCCTGGGCGACAGCAACTACCCGATCTCGCCCAAGCTGACCATTACCAACCGCTCCACCCGCGCCCTGCCCGGCGGCACCGAGTTCCAGTTCGACGTGCCCACCGCCGCGCCCGCGAACCTGTCCGACCAGTCCGGTTTCGGCCTGCGCACCATCGTCACCGGCCACAGCGGCAACAACATCGGCGGACTCAAGGGCGACTTCCACCGCGTCGCGGTGAAGCTGCCGGCCTGGCAGACGCTGGCGGCCGGCCAGAGCGTGACCCTGACGATCGTGTACCAGTACCCGATCTCCGGGCCGTCGAACTACACGGTCGCCCTGGGTGGCAAGAGCTATGCGATCCGCGAGGAAAAGCCGTACCTGCCCTACCTGCCTTGATGCGGTGAGCGGCATCCCGGGCGGCGTGCCTCGTGCGCGCCGCCCCTCCGCTCGACCGTCGCACGCATCCCCCTCGATCGCAGGCGTGCACCACGCGATGCATGCCTGGATCACGCACAGACATTCCGGAGACACCATGTCCAGATCCTCTCGAACCCACGCGGGCGCCCTGCTGTGCCTGCTGCTCGGCGGCGCCACGGCCCTCGATGTCGACGCCGCATCGCCGCGCATCACGCGGCTCGCCACCGCACTGCCCACCTGCGGTGCCTGGCAGGCCAGCAAGGTCTATCTCGGCGGCCAGTACGTCGTCCACAACACCACCACCTGGCGCGCCAGGTGGTGGACGCAGAACAACGAGCCGGCGAAGAACGACGTGTGGGAAGCCCGGCCCGCCGGCGAATGCAGCTTCGACGGCAGCACCGGTCCCGGCACGGGCACGCCCACCGGCATCCCCACGAAGAGCGAAGCCGAAGCGAACGAAGTCCGCTTGACCGCGAGCCCGCTGTTCCAGCAGATCAAGGCCTCGGTGCGCACGCTCGACACCGCGTCCGTGGAAGCGGTCGCGCCCGGCCGCGCCGCCAATCCGGCGAACGTGCGCCGGGTCGAACGCCTGCTGACGGCGAACGACTGGCAACTGCTGTTCCCGATGCGCGATGCCAGCTACACCTACACGCGCTTCCTCCAGGCAGTCGCGAAATTCCCCGCACTCTGCGGCGATTACAGCGACGGCCGCAACGCCGACGCCATCTGCAGCAAGGGCCTGGCCACGATGTTCGCCCACTTCGCGCAGGAAACCGGCGCGCACGACCCGAACTCGCCGATCCAGCAGTGGCGGCAGGGCCTGTACTTCCTCCGCGAAGCCGGTTGCAGCGACAGCGGCACCAGCTGCGGCTACAACGCCGAATGCGCGCCTTCGACCTGGCAGGGACAGACCTGGCCCTGCGGAAAGAACGCCGATGGCAGCTTCAAGAAGTACTACGGACGCGGCGCGAAGCAGCTGTCGTACAACTACAACTACGGCCCGTTCTCGCTCGCGATGTTCGGCACCGTGCGCACGCTGCTCGACAGGCCCGAACTGGTCTCGGACACCTGGCTGAACCTGGCATCGGCCACGTTCTTCTACGTGTATCCGCAGCCGCCGAAGCCCTCGATGCTGCACGTGGTCGACGGCACCTGGAAGCCCAACGCCGCCGATGCCGCCGCGAACATCAGCGCAGGATTCGGCGCCACCATCAACATCATCAACGGCGGCATCGAGTGCAACTCCGGCACCGACAAGCCGCAGGCCGCCAACCGCATCAGCTACTACCGCGAGATGGCGAAGTTCTTCGTCGTGCCCGTACCGACCACCGAGTCGCTGAGTTGCGCCACGCAGAAACCCTTCCCCGCCAACGGCGCCGGCGCGCAGCCGCTGAACTGGGAACAGGACTGGAGCTACGACCCGACCCGGCCCGACGGCAAGACCTACGCCTGCAAGCTGGTCGCATACCAGACCCCGTTCAACGCCCTGGTCCCCGGCGACTACGTCAAGTGCGTCGAACACCACTTCAAGGTCACCCTGAAGTAGGCCCGCCAGGCGAAACAGATCGGGGCCGGGACACGGCCCCGACCTGACTTCGCCACCAGCAATCAAGGACTTGCACCGGCCGCACGGCAGACGACCGGCGGCGCCCATGCGGTCGCCGGGACCGGGGCCGACCCGCTATAATCCGCCCCGCACGGTGGGAGAAGCGGTCAGCCGCGTCACGATGACGCCAGGCCGCTGCCGAAGGCGCAAACGCCCGTAATCGCTCAGGCCCCACAACCACCGTCGATCCAAACACTCTGGAGAGATCGGCCGCCCACCGCAGTACGGGCAGCGCCGGCGCCGAAGGGGCAAGAAACGCGTCACGGGAGCGTCCCTCCCCCCGCCTCCCGCGGATCGCGCTTCCAAACTCTCAGGCAGAAGGACAGAGGGGCACCCATTCGACCCGGCTCGACGGGTCGCAACGCCCCTCCCGCGGCCCCGCCGCGCCAGACGATGCCTTCTCCATGACCCAGCATGCCGCACCCCGCGCGACGCTTCGCGACCTCGAGCACCATTCCGCCTTCCTCGAACGCCACATCGGCCCGAACGATGCCGAGATCGCGCACATGCTGCGCATCGTCGGCCAGGACTCGCTGGACGCGCTGACCGACGCCATCGTGCCGGCCAGCATCAAGTCGCCCGCGCCGCTGGCCCTGCCCGAGGCGATCACAGAGGTCGAGGCGCTGGCCAAGATCCGCGCCATCGCCGAGAAGAACCAGGTGTTCCGCAGCTTCATCGGCCAGGGCTACTACGGCACGCACACGCCGAACGTCATCCTCCGCAACATCCTCGAGAACCCGGCGTGGTACACGGCCTACACGCCGTACCAGGCGGAGATCTCGCAGGGCCGCATGGAAGCCCTGATCAACTTCCAGCAGATGTGCGCCGACCTCACCGGCATGGAGATCGCCAACGCCTCGCTGCTCGATGAAGGCACCGCCGCCGCCGAGGCCATGACCCTGGCCAAGCGTTCGGCCAAGTCGAAGTCGAACGTGTTCTTCGTCTCGAACGGCGTGCATCCGCAGACCGTCGAAGTGCTGAAGACCCGCGCCGAGCCGATGGGCATCGAGCTGGTGTTCGGCGACGACGCGCAGGCCGCGTCCACCGACGGCTTCGGCGTGCTGCTGCAGTACCCCGACACCTTCGGCAACGTGCGCGACTACAAGGCCGTCGCCGACGCGGTGCACGCGCGCGGCGGCCTGGTCGCCGTGGCCACCGACCTGCTCGCGCTCACGCTGATCGCCGCGCCCGGCGAATGGGGCGCCGACATCGTCGTCGGCAACTCGCAGCGCTTCGGCGTGCCCTTCGGCTTCGGCGGCCCGCACGCTGCGTTCATGGCCTGCAAGGACGCGTTCAAGCGCTCGATGCCCGGCCGCCTGATCGGCGTGTCGATCGACGCCGAAGGCAAGCCGGCCTACCGCCTGACCCTGCAGACCCGCGAGCAGCACATCCGCCGCGAGAAGGCCACGTCGAACATCTGCACCGCGCAGGTGCTGCTGGCGGTGATGGCGTCGATGTACGCCGTCTACCATGGCGCCGAAGGCCTGACCCGCATCGCCCGCCGCACGCATCGCCTCGCCGCGATCCTCGCCGCCGCGCTGCGCAAGGCCGGCGTCGCGGTCGGCAGCGACTTCTTCGACACCCTGCACGTCACCGGCATCGACGCCGCCGCCGTGCATGCGAAGGCCCGCGCCGCGCGCATGAACCTGCGCGCGATCGACAGCGGCAGCGTCGGCATCAGCCTCGACGAAACCACCACCCGCGAAGACGTCGCCGCGCTCGCCGCGCTGTTCGGCGCCGATGCCTCCGACATCGACGCGCTGGACACCACCACCGCCGACGCGTTGCCCGCCTCGCTGCTGCGCACCTCGTCGTTCCTCACGCATCCGGTGTTCAACACCCACCACAGCGAGCACGAACTGCTGCGCTACCTGCGCTCGCTGGCCGACAAGGACCTGGCGATGGATCGGACCATGATCCCGCTGGGCTCGTGCACGATGAAGCTGAATGCGACTGCCGAGATGATCCCGGTGACGTGGCCGGAATTCGGCAACATCCATCCGCTCGCACCGGCAGAGCAGGCGCAGGGCTACCAGGAACTGATCGCCAGCCTCGAAGCGATGCTGGTCGAATGCACCGGCTACGATGCCGTGAGCCTGCAGCCGAACTCCGGCGCACAGGGCGAATATGCCGGCCTGCTCGCGATCCGCGCCTACCACCAGTCGCGCGGCGAAGGCCATCGCGACATCTGCCTGATTCCCGACTCCGCGCACGGCACCAACCCGGCCAGCGCGCAGATGTGCGGCATGACCGTCGTCGTCACCAAGACCGATGCGAACGGCAACGTCGATGTCGAGGACCTGCGCCGCGCCGCCGAGAAGTACAGCGACCGCCTCGCCGCGCTGATGGTCACCTACCCGTCCACGCACGGCGTGTTCGAGGAAGACATCGTCGAGATCTGCGAGATCATCCATTCGCACGGCGGCCAGGTGTACACCGACGGCGCGAACATGAACGCGCTGGTCGGCGTCGCCAAGCCCGGCAAGTGGGGCTCGGACGTCTCGCACCTCAACCTGCACAAGACCTTCTGCATCCCGCACGGCGGCGGCGGCCCGGGCGTCGGCCCCTGCGCGGTGAAGGCGCACCTCGCGCCCTTCCTGCCGAACGCCTTCGGCACCGCCGGCCTGCGCACGCAGGGCGTGGGCGAAGGCAAGGTCGGCATGGTCAGCGCGGCATCGTTCGGCTCGGCTTCGATCCTGCCGATCAGCTGGATGTACATCACCATGATGGGCACCGGCGGCCTGCGCCGCGCCACCCAGGTCGCGCTGCTCAACGCCAACTACATCGCCAAGCGCCTCGCGCCGCACTACGCCACGCTCTACACCGGCCGCAACGGCCTGGTCGCGCACGAGTGCATCCTCGACCTGCGCCCGATCAAGGACGCCACCGGCATCAGCGCCGAGGACGTGGCCAAGCGCCTCATCGACTTCGGCTTCCACGCCCCGACCCTGAGCTTCCCGGTCGCCGGCACGCTGATGGTCGAACCCACCGAGTCCGAGTCGCAGCACGAACTCGACCGCTTCATCGACGCGATGATCCAGATCCGCGACGAGATCCGCGCGGTGGAAGACGGCCGCCTGGACCGCGAGGACAACCCGCTCAAGAACGCGCCGCACACCGCGACCATGGTGTCGGGCAGCGAGTGGACCCACGCCTACCCGCGCGAACTCGCCGTGTTCCCGCTGGCCTCGCTCAGGCAGCAGAAGTACTGGCCGCCGGTCGCCCGCGTCGACAACGTCTACGGCGACAAGAACGTCATGTGCGCCTGCATCCCGGTGGATGCGTACAAGGACGACGCGATCGAGGCGTAAGCCGACTCGCCATCACGCGACACGAAAAGGCCCCGCGATGCGGGGCCTTTTCCTTGAGGCTTGCATGTGCAGACGCCCCGGTCTCAGGACGCGGCTCAGCGCCATTCGTCATCCCGCGCTGCACGCTCCGTTTCGGCATCGAAAGCTTCACCCGCGAGCGCCACGTCGATCGCGGCCTGCAGCTCAGGCGTCATGGCTGCCGATGCCTGCGACCACTTCCCACCATCGACTGCAGGCGCATCGCCAAGCGCGGAAAGACGCCAAACGCCGTCACGGCGGCACGCCAATCCGCTCAGCGCCGCGTCTTCGCGATAGATGAAACTGCGGCAGATGCGGCCATCGTGCGTACGGAAGGTCAGGCCGATCGTCACCGCCGACGCGGCATTCGGCGCGGAGGCCAGCCCGCGATCGAGTTCGTCCGCGAGCACACCTCCGGCGATGAGATCACCATCGCTCAGGCGTACCGGCGACTGCGTCTTCTGCCAGGCACCACCCACCGCGACGACGGCGATCGTCGCCGCCAACGCATAGCCCAGCCACGCCGGCGCTGCCTGTCGACGCGGAGTCCGCGCGGGCAAGGCCAGGACGTTCGGCGTCTCCGTGGACGGCGCCGCATGTCCTGCGAACGGCGGGACATCCGCAAGCATCGCCTGCAGGTGCGCCGGTACGGGTTCGTCGAGCGCGTCGGCGAACGCATCGCGCACCCGGACCTGCAGGCGACGGTCGCGCGCAAGGCGCGCAGCCAGTACGGGATCGGCGGCGATCGCGGCATCGATGCGCGCGCGGGTGTCGGCATCCGCTTCGTTGTCGAGATAGGCCTGCCAGTCGACGGGATCGATGCCGTGCGCGTCGTCGTGCGCCTTGTCGTGCATGTCGTCTTGCGTGTTGCCGTTCATGCGTCACCCAACCATGTCTGCAATGCGGTGCGGGCCCGCGCCAGGCGGCTGGTCACCGTTCCGATGGGGATGTCGAGCAATTCCGCGGTCTCGCGATAGCCCATCCCCTCCACCAGCACCATCGCCACCACCTCGCGCTGCTCCGGCGGCAGGCGGCCGACCGCATCGGCGACCGACCAGACCGTGGTCTGCCGCTCCATCGTGGCCTCGCCGACGATCCCGGCGGCCTCTTCCGGCGCCAGCACCTGCTGCCATCGCGAGCGGCTGCGCAACTCGTCCAGCCACGCGTTGCGCAGGATGCCGAACACCCACGCATCGACACGGCCGTCCGGGCGCCACTGGGTCGCGCGCGCGAGCGCCCGCTCCAGCGCGATCTGCACCAGGTCGTCGGCATCGGCAGCGTGCCCCGTCAGGGCGCGGGCCATGCGTCGCATGCGCGGCAACAGCGCCGGCAAGGCGTCGCGGATCATCGTCTCGGGAGGGCTCTGCGGTGTGGATTCAGCCGTCATACGTCCGGGCGGGTCCGTTTCTTCCCTCGGGTGCGCCACCCGCTCAGCGGGCGTCATCGAAGCCGATGCTAGCATGCGTCCCGTCGTCGCCCCGGAGACCCTTCGTGCCTCGCTGGACGCCCATTCCCCACGCGCTCCTGACGTGCATGCTGGTACTGCCGATGGCACGGGCGCAGGTCCGCCTGCCCGAACTGCCGTCGACGCCGTCGCCGACCCTGCCCGCTCTTCCCGTGGACGACGCAGTGCGAGGCGCGCGCGGGACCGCCGACGGCGCGCTGCGCGGCGTGAACGATTACGCCCGGCGCGTCGATGCATTGCTGCGCGCCGAGCGCAGGCGCGTCGATGTCACGCCGGCCGGGGATGCCATGCGACGCGGCGAATACCTCGCGCTCGATGCGAGCGAAGACATGCTCGCCCGCGCGCGCGCCGCCGGATTCGACGTCGTTCGTCACGAGGCCGATGCGTTCGCGCCTTCGATCGCACAGCTGCGCGACACCCGCGCGCGCGCTCCCGCGCGCGGCATGCGCGCGTTGCGCGACGCCATGCCGGGCGCGACGATCGAATACCACCATCTCTACCTGGCAGCGGCGCCTGCCGCTTCCACCGACACCGTAACGACGGCGACGCCGTCGCGGCTGCGCGTCGGCCTCGTCGATGGCGGCGTCGATGGCGGCGTGGCCTTGTCCCGCGTGTCGATACGGCGGCACGGCTGCGGTGGCCGCGTGGTTCCGCAACGGCACGGCACGCAGGTCGCATCGCGCCTGACGGCGGGCGCCTCGGGCGAACTGTTCGCCGCGGACGTGTGGTGCGGCACGCGCGCGGGCGGCGACACGCTGGGCGTGATCGATGCCTTGCGATGGCTGGCCCGGGAGCGCGTGCCCGTGATCAACCTGAGCCTGGTCGGCCCGGACAACGCGGCACTGAAGCGGACCGTCGACGCGCTGACGTCACGCGGCTTCGTGCTCGTCGCGGCCGCGGGCAACGACGGACCCGCAGCGCCTCCGCGTTATCCCGCCGCCTACCCTGCCGTGATCGCCGTCGGTGCGCTCGACGCACGACGACGCCCCCTGCCCGAGTCTGCATCCGGCGCGCACCTGGATTTCTGCGCGGACGGCATCGTCGCCCGCGATGCGCGCGGCACGTCGTTCGCTGCGCCGATCGTGGCGAACGCCATCGCGCGGGACCTGGTCGATGTCGCGACACCTTCGCCGGCACGCGCGGCGCAGGCGTTGCGCAGGCTGGAACGCATCGCCGTCGATGTCGCCGCTCCGGGCCGGGACGCTCGCTGCGGCACGGGTGCGATCGCGGGCGATCCCGCGCCGTCACGCTGAACAGCTCACAACAATGCCGGCGAGGTCGGGAAGAACCGCGCATCGCCGATCGTCCTGCCATGGGAACGCGGACGGTCCGCGTGATTCGGAGACCCACCATGCGCAAGATCCCGATGTTGACCCTGATCCTCGCCGGCACCCTGTCGAGTGCGGCGCACGCCCAGTTGCTGGGTGGCAACGGCTCGCTCGGCGGCGGCCTCGGCGGCAATGCCGGCCCGGTGTCCGGCACCCTCGAAGGCACGTTGGGCGGGCGCGGCTCGCTGCACGGCGAACTGCCCACGCGACACGTTCGCGATGGCCTGCAGGAAGGCAGCAGCAGGCTGCAGGACCTGCGCGAGCGCAGCGCGCAACGTGCGGAACGACTGCGCAGCCGCACGGAAGCCACGGCAGGCCGTGCCCGCGACACCGCCACGGATGTCGCCGCGTCCACGGTGCAGCGTGGTCGCAACGGCGCGCAGCGCGCCGTGACCACGGGACGCGATGTCGCTTCGAACGCCGTGTCCACGGGCATGTCGACGGGTCTGTCGCTGGCGGCCGATGCGCGCAGCACGGCGTCGGCAAATGCGACGACCGCAGCGACGGCCGCATCCTCGCTGCGCGACGCGAATGTCCAGGGCGCGGGCGGTGCAGAGGCTGCGAAGTCGCTGGATCTCGATGTCCAGGGCAACCGCCAGGGCAGCAATGCCGACGCGAGCGCGAATGCGAACGCCAGCGGCAACGCCCGTGCCTCGCGTCGTGGCGCCTCGATCGAAGGCTCGGCCAGCGCGTCCGGCCAGGCCTCGGCGCGCCGCGAACCGCAGCCGCGCTGACCACGACGAGGAACGGCGGGGGCATGCCCCCGCCGTTCTTCCTTTCCGTGTCTTCGCCGGTCCGTCGGCGCTTCGACTCAGCGCACCGCTTCCTCGATCGGATACTTGATCACGCCACCCGAGCACTTCTTGCACTGGAAGGTCACGCCCTGGCTGATGTTGTAGCTGTTGACCATGTTGGTCAGCGTGTAGGGGCCGGTGATCTGGGCCCAGGAACCGCTGCCGTAGAGCGCCTTGCAGCGCTGGTCGGTCGCGTGGAACGCCACGTAGGCATGCGGGTCGCTCACGCCGGCGGGCACGCCGTAGGTGGCCAGCCAGGTGCTCAGCTGGGCCGGGCTGAGGGACTGCGCCGGTCCCACGTTCACCACCGAACCCGGCCAGCACGGCGGCACGGCCTGCGCCGTGGACACGCATCCCAGCGCCAGCAGCGCCGTCAACAACACTCGCTTCATGAGACTCTCCTCCCGATTGGGTGACTGGACATCAGGCGCTGCATTGGCGCCAGACGCGGCCGCCTGTTCCGGCGGCGCAGCTCCAATCTAGTCGGCGACAGCGGCCATCCAAGGCGCCAAACGGCCAAGCACCCTCGCTTGCGCCGCAAAACGTCCCGCCAACGCCCCGCACGATCGACGCAATCAGCCCGCGAAAGGCGATTTCACCCCGGGATCGAACTCGAAACCGTTGCCGATGTCTTCCAGGCACGGCAGCTCGCCGCGCGGTATGGGCTGGGCCTTCGAGCGCGTCGGGGCATCGGACTCGATCGTGCCTTCCTCGAACACGCCCTTGCCGGCCGCGAAGTTGAGGCTGGTGCTGCCGGTCTCGCCGCTGCCGCGATGCATCCAGCTGCTGTCGTGTCCGATGAGCCGGAAGCAGCCGTCCTGGTGACGGAAGGTGAAGGTGGTGTTGCTGGTGTACCAGGACCCGGCGCTGGCCCAGCTGTGCAGCCGGACCGTGAACGCGCCGCGACGCACGGTCACGGCATCGTCGCCGTCCAGATAGTCGTCCATGACCGGGTTGTCCGGGCGCGGGATCAGCGCATGGTCCTGCGCCGCCAGCCGGTAGCCGCCCGCCGCCTCGGCGAAGAGCACCGCGAGCAGGCGCGGATTGGTGTCGAACTCGCTGACGCCCAGCCCTTCGTTCTCGATCACGTTGGCCGGGTCCTGCATGCGCAGCACCAGCACCACGTCGTCGCGGCCATCCTTGCTCAGATCACCGGTATCCCGGGATTCGATCTTCCAGCCCTCGGGCACGAAGGCCTGCACCGTCGTCCCCGTGCCCGGCAGGCGCGGATAGCGCACGTCGGGATACTCCGGATCGTCCTGGGCCATGGCCGGGCCGCAGAGGCATAACGCGGCCAGCACGGCCACTCGGATCGCTCGCATCGCATCACTCCACGGTTCGGATCGACTTTCAGAGCCTGTTTGGCATCTCCGCATGCACCGCGTTGCGTCGCAGCGGCCCGCCAGGGTTCGAGCGTCGCGCAGCGCCAGACTGGTGGTCTGGTCAAGCGGCGCGCGGGCGCTGGCGGGCCACTGCGGCGCAACCCGTAGGGCTGAACCTGTGGACGCACGGCGCGGCGTCCTCGTTCGGTCGTCGATCGACATCGACTCCCTCTCTCCTCCTTGCCCCGCACGCCCACAGGCTCAGCGCGGTGCATGCGGAGATGCCAAACAGGCTCTCAGACCTGCAAGATTGTGTCACGCCGCCACAGCAGCATCCGGTTGTTCGCCGGCATCGCCACGTCGGCAACCAGCTGCAGGCCGATGCCGTCGGCCAGCGCGTTCACTGCTTCGAGATCACGAATGCCCGAGCGCGCGTCGCGCGCTTTGAGCCAGTCGTCGAACTCGCGGTTGCTCTCGCTGGTGTACGTGCCGCCGATGTTGAACGGCCCGTAGACCGCCAACGTCGCATCATCGGCCAGCAGCGTCGGCAGCGATGCGAACAGCGCCTCGACCTCGGGCCAGCCCATGATGTGCAGGGTATTGGCGCTGAAGACGGCGTCGTAGCCATCGGCCGGCGTCGGTACGGGCTGCGGCGCGAAATGCGCGGCCGGCATCGCCACCGCCTGCAGCGGAAAAGGCGCGGGCGTGTTCGGCAGCCGCGCCTCGTCCAGCCACATCCGGATACCGGGCAGGTACGCCTCGTCATCCGAACACTGCCAGGTCAGCCACGGCATCGCTTCGGCGAAATGCACCGCGTGCTGGCCGGTGCCGCTGCCGATCTCCAGCACGTGCCGGCGATCGGCGAAATACGCGCGCAGGACTTCGAGGATCGGCGCCTTGTTGCGCTCGCAGCTGGGGGAATGGGGTTTGTGCAACATGGGGGCGTCGAGGCGAATGTCATGCACAGGGTAACTTGGTGCCCGCAGGATCGACCGAACCGGGCATCTTGCATCCCTCCGAGGATGCCATATAACATTCGTTATAACATCCATCGGAGCTTTGCCATGAAACTCAAGATCACCACCGTCGGCAACTCAGCCGGCGTGATCCTGCCCAAGGAACTGCTGGCTCGCCTGCGTCTGGAAAAAGGCGACGAACTCTATGCGCTCGAAACGCCGGACGGCATCCGTCTCACCACCTACGACCCCGAACTCGCCGCACAGATGGAAGTGGCCGAGCAGGTGATGCGCGAGGATCGCCTGGTCCTGCACAAGCTGTCGAAGTGAGGGGGCCGCCATGATCGTCTGGATCAGCAAGATGCTGGCCATGGCCATCCATGATCGCCAGCTTGCCGAACATGGTGGCGGCACCGGTGTGCGCGACGAGGCGCTGCTGGACTCTGCCCTCGCCAGGCCGCAGCAATTGTTCGCCTATGGCGAACCGCCTCCCGACCTGGCTGCGCTTGCCGCCAGTCTGGCCTATGGGCTCGCACGCAACCACCCCTTCGTGGATGGCAACAAGCGCACTGCGCATGTCTGCTATCGCGTGTTCCTCGCACTCAACGATTGCACGTTCTCCGCAAGCGACGAAGACAAATACATCGCCATGCTTGGCCTCGCCGAAGGCAGCCTCTCCGAAGACGATTTCGCTGCATGGCTGCGCAAGCACATCACGCTCGCCGCCGGACATCGCGTCAGTGAACCGCGCCCCGAATACGCAGTGCGCAAGCCGCGTACCGCAGGCAAGACAGGGTGAAAGAAAAGCCCCGCGCGAGGCGGGGCTTCCGGGACAGCGATGCAACAAACGACCGGCGATCAGGCGTACGGATCGCGCAGCACGATGTTGGCGTCGCGGTCCGGGCCGGTGGAGACGATCGCGAGCGGGCAGCCGGCCAGTTCCTCCAGCGCGCGCAGGTAGGCGCGGGCGGCGGCTGGCAGCTTGTCCCATTCGGTGATGCCGGCGGTGGATTCGCTCCAGCCCGGGAATTCGAGGTAGACCGGCTTGCACTCGTTCCAGCCGTCGGCGTCGAGCGGCGCGTACTCGGTGCGCTTGCCGCGATATTCGTAGGCAATGCAGATCTTCAGCTTCTCCATGCCGTCGAGGATGTCGAGCTTGGTGATGCACAGGCCGGTGATGCCGTTGATGGCGACCGCGCGCTTGAGCGCGACGATGTCCATCCAGCCGCAGCGGCGCGGACGGCCGGTGGTCGCGCCGTATTCCTGGCCGCGATCACGGATGCCCTGGCCGATCTCGTCGTCGAGTTCGGTCGGGAACGGGCCGCCGCCGACGCGCGTGGCGTAGGCCTTGGCGATGCCCAGCACGTAGTCGATGGCATCGGCGCCGACGCCGGTGCCGGCGAGCGCGCCGCCGACGGTGGTGTTCGACGAGGTGACGTACGGATAGGTGCCGTGGTCGATGTCGAGCAGCGAGCCCTGCGCGCCTTCGAACAGCACGCGCTTGCCCTGCTTGCGCAGGTCGTGGAGGATGCCGGCGACGTCGGACTTCATCGGCTCGATGTATTCGCCGAACGCCAGCGCTTCGTCGAGCGTCTTCTGGAAGTCGACGGGCTCGACCTTCAGATAGTTGGTCAGCACGAAGTTGTGGTAGTCGAGCGTGCTGCGCAGCTTTTCGGCGAGCTCGGCCGGGTAGCTGAGGTCGGCCACACGGATGCCGCGACGCGCGACCTTATCTTCGTAGGCCGGGCCGATGCCGCGGCCGGTGGTGCCGATGGCGCCCTTGCCGGCAGCCTTCTCGCGAGCCTGATCGAGGGCGATGTGGTACGGCATGATGATCGGCGTGGCCGGGCTGATCTTGAGGCGGCTGCGCACTTCGACACCGTTGGCCTCGAGCTCGGCGATTTCCTTCTGCAGGGCGCCGGGATGCAGCACGACGCCATTGCCGATCAGGCACAGCGCGTCATCGCGCAGGATGCCGGACGGGATGAGGTGGAGGACGGTCTTCTTGCCGCCGATGACCAGGGTGTGGCCAGCGTTGTGACCGCCCTGGAAGCGCACCACTGCGCCGATGTCCTGGGTGAGCAGATCGACGATCTTGCCCTTGCCCTCATCGCCCCACTGGGCGCCCAACACCACAACCGACTGACCCATCGCTGCTCTCCTGTCACACCTGGCGCAACGGGAGACCTGCATGCGCCCGATGCCCCGGACAGCAGGTCCCTCGCCTCCGGCTCGGGATGACATCTGTAAATGACATGTGTCTTCGACACGGAAAAAGCCGGAGGGGCGTGGGCCCCGTCCGGCTTTTGTGCATTATCCGGGTTTCGCCCCTCGGGGGCCACCCTTTCGTCATGATTTTTTGCATCGCAGCATGACCAGCCGTCGGCCGGAAGCGATCACGGCTCAGTGACGGACCAGGTACAGCGCGACCAGGCCGGCGCCCATCACGAGAGCCCCGATCACCCGCAACCGACCCACCGGGGTGGACAGCAGCTGCTCGGCGGTACGGCGCCACGCGCCCGGGAAGGCGAACAGCACCAGGCCTTCGAGCACGGCGACCATCGCCAGGGCGGCCCAGAGGTCGGTCATGGACGTGCGCTGGCACGGTGCGTCCGTGCGCCGGACAATTGCCCAAGCAACGCATGTGCTTCATTGCGCGCATCGAGCGTGATCAATTTCGAGGTCGCGGCCCTGCGGAGGTGTCGTTTTGCGTCAGCTGGCGAGCGGCGAACGCCTCGACCGTCCAGCAGGCACTTCGCAAGTTCGAGTTGCGCATCACCGTCGCCCATGTCGGCAGCACGGCGATACCAGGCGAACATCAGTCGGGGCTTGCCCTGTTCGCGATAGAGAACGGCGATATTGGAGGCTGCCGCGGAGACGCCCCAGCGATACGCAAGCTTGTAGCACCGCATCGCTTCGACCTTGTCCTCGCGCGTACCGATACATGTGTCGTGGAAATACCCGAGGTTGAGCAGACACTCCGTGGCACCAAGATCCACTGCATGTTTGAACAAGCGGAACGCCTCCTTCAGACGTCCCGCTTCCCATGCCTCGTGCGCCTGGATCTCGAGCGATTCCGGCTCACTGGGCACCACGCTGTGCATCATCCCTGGTCTCAGCGATCGCTGCGCATGTACTGGAGGAACGGATCGTCCTTGTCGAGCACGATCACGGCATCGCCGTCCTTGAAGGACTCGCGATAGGCCTCGAGGCTGCGCTGGAAGGCGAAGAAGCTGGGATCGGCATTCGCGGCGAGGCCGTAGATGCGGGCGGATTCGGCGTCGCCTTCACCGCGCAGCTTCTGCGCGTCGCGCTCGGCTTCGGCGAGGATCACGTTCTGGTCGCGATCGGCCTGGGCCCGGATGGTGTTGGCCTGCTCCTCGCCTTCGGCGCGCAGCTTGCTGGCCACCTGGCGGCGCTGGGCGCGCATGCGGTTGTAGACGTCCTCGATGACCTTGCTGTCGGTGGGCAGGTCGATCTGCTTGATGCGGAGGTCGACGATGCGCACGCCCAGTGTCTCGGCGCCCTTGTTGATGATGTCCAGCTGGCTGCCGGCGATCTTGCCGCGCTCGCCGGACACCACCTGCGACAGGGTGCGGGCGTTGATCTCGTTGCGGACGGCATCCTTGATGATCGGGTCGAGGCGATCGATCGCCGCGCGTTCGTCGCCTGCGGTGGCGCGGAAGAACGCGCGCGCATCGCGGATCTGCCAGATCACGAAGAAGTCGACCGACACGTCCTTGCGCTCGGAGGTGAGATAACGCTCGGAATCGGCCGGGAGCACCTGCGGACGGGCGTCGAACACGCGCGCGGTCTCGACCAGCGGCCACTTGAAGTGCAGACCGGGGCCGATGTCGCTGCGCACGACCTTGCCGAGGTTGAGGACGATGGCGGTGTGCCCTTCGCGCACGACGTAGACCGAGCCGAGCAGGCCGAACAGCGCGACCAGCACCACGGGGATCCAGAGGGACGGTTTCATCATCGGCTGCCTCCATCGCGACCCTGGCTGCGGGGCCGGCGTAACGTCTGTTGGGTCTCGTCGGGGGTCGAAGTCACGGTGGGTGCGATCAGTTCGGGCGGTGGCGCCTGCATCTGCGCTGCGCCGGTACCGCCACGCGCCGGAGGCACCGGCATGTACAGCAGCTGGCGACTGTCGCCGCCGACGATCTTGCGGTTCTGGCTCAGCACCGACTGCACGGTCTCCAGCCACAGGCGCTTGCGGGTGACCTCGGGCGCGCCGCGGTATTGCTGGACCAGCTGGGTGAAGCGGGTGGCGTCACCGGTGGCGCGGGCGATCTCGGCGGTCTTGTAGCCTTCGGCGACGGTGCGGATGCGGGCGGCCTGGCCGCGCGCCTCGGGCACGATCTTGGCGGCGTAGGCGCGCGCTTCGCTGATCAGGCGGTCCTTGTCCTGCTGGGCCGAGTTGACGTCGTCGAACGCGGGCTTCACCGCTTCCGGCGGACGCGCGTTCGGCAGGTTCAGCTCGGTCAGGACCAAGCCGGTGCGGTAGGCCTTGAGCGACTTGTCGACGCTCTGCCGCGCGGCCACGGACAGGGCATCGCGGGCGCCGAGCACGGTGTCCAGGGTGGAACGGCCGACCTGCTCGCGCACCGAGCTGACCACCGCCTGCTTGAGCACTTCCTCGCTGTCGCGGGTGCCGAACAGGTACAGCTTGGGGTCGCTGATGCGGTACTGCACGTTGATCTCGACCTGGACGATGTTCTCGTCGCTGGTCAGGACCGGCACGCTCTCGCTGTGCGTCATGATCTGCGTGGCGTTGACCTTCACCACCGACTCGATCGGCCAAGGCAGCTTGAAGTTCGGGCCCGGGGTCATGACGCGATGGAAGGCGCCGAAGCGCAGGACCACGCCGCGCTGCTGTTCGGCGACCAGCACGAAGCTGTTGAGCAGCAGGATCACGACCAGCACGACCGGCACCCAGCGCAGCGGACTGCCGGCACCGCCGCCCCCGCCGAAACCGCGCAGGCGTTCGATCAGTTCGTCGAAGGCCCCGCCCCCGCCGCCGCGCCCGCTCTGGCGGGGCTTCCACGGGTTGCGGTTGCCGCCACCGGAATTGGACTCGTTGTTGTTGCCGGGAGTATTCCAGGCCATGCCTGCTCCATCTGGGAATGCGCCCCGCAGGAATGCGGGCGAGGGAATGAGTTTACAAGGTGCGATCCGCGGCGAGTGCCGCGATCACCACTCGGGCTTGTCATCGTCGGGCGGAAGCAGGCCTTCGAGCGCATGGCCGTCGGGGCCGGCCGCCAGTTTCTCGACATCGGGACGGGCCATGTCCAGATCGAGCGTCCAGCCGCCGTCGTCCTCGTGCACTTCGCTGCGCACGGCGTCGAGCGCGTACAGGCGCGCCCGCAGGCGGCCGGCGCGGGCCGGCAGGCGCACGGTGCCGAGCACGCGCTGCAGGCCCAGGCGGGCCACCAGCACGTCGCGCAGCAGGTCGAGGCCGACGCCGTCGCGCGCCGAGACCCAGACGCGCTCGCGGGCGGTCTCCTCCAGGCCCAGGGACTCGGCGTCCTCGGCCAGGGCGCGATCATGGCGGGGTTCGGCGCCTTCGATGCGATCGATCTTGTTGTAGACCAGCAGCTGCGGCAGGTCGCCGGCACCGACTTCGGCCAGGACCTCGTCGACCTGGGCGATGCGGTCCGCGCGGTGCGGATCGGCGGCGTCGATCACGTGCAGCAGCAGGTCGGCCTCGCGCGCTTCCGACAGCGTGGAGCGGAACGCCGCGACCAGATCATGCGGCAGGTCGCGGACGAAGCCGACGGTATCGGCCAGCACCATGCCGCCGCCGGGCAGCGTCACGCGGCGCACGGTCGGATCGAGCGTGGCGAACAGCTGGTCGGCTGCGTAGGCCTCGGCGCCGGTCAGCGCGTTGAACAGGGTGGACTTGCCGGCATTGGTGTAGCCGACCAGGGCCACGCGCGGCAGTTCGCTGCGCACCCGGGCGCGACGCATCTGGGTGTGCTGGACCTCGACCTTCTCCAGCCGGCGCTGCAGCTGTTCGACCCGCTTCTGCAGCAGGCGACGGTCGGTCTCGAGCTGGGTTTCGCCGGGGCCGCGCAGGCCGATGGCGCCGCCGCGCTGGCGTTCGAGGTGGGTCCAGCCGCGCACCAGGCGGGTGGCCATGTGCCGCAGCTGGGCCAGTTCGACCTGCAGCTTGCCTTCGTGGCTGCGCGCGCGCTGGGCGAAGATGTCGAGGATGAGCCCCGTGCGGTCGACCACGCGACGACCGAGCGCCTTCTCGAGGTTGCGCTCCTGCACGGGGCTGAGGGTGTGGTTGACCAGGATGAGGTCGGCGCCGGTCGCATCGGCGGCGGCCTTGCACTCTTCGAGCTTGCCGCTGCCGATCAGCGTGGCCGCGTTCGGGCGGTCGATGCGGGCATGCAGCAAGGCGGCGACGGTGGCGCCGGCGGAGCGCGCGAGGTCGGCGAATTCTTCCAGCACGTCCGGTTCCGGCGGACCGCCGGCATGGGGCTGGATCAGCAGGGCGGTTTCGCCCTTGCGGGAACGTTCGAACAAAACGGAGCTACCGTGGGGGTCGGAACGACAGTATGAGGCCTGCGGCAGGCGCGTGGCGTCGCGAACCTGTCTCCCGGCCCGCCGGCCGCAGGGGCGGCCAGCGGGTTGGACGCCTCGGGTCCGTGATCAGCCGCCGCTGGTGGCGAGCATGCCGGCCGGAGCCGACTCGTCGTCCTGTTCGCTGGCGGAATGCACGTAGCCGCCGCCCGGGCCGACGCGGACGTTGCGCGCGGGCACGACGGTGGAGATCGCGTGCTTGTAGACCATCTGGCTCACGGTATTGCGGAGCAGGACGACGAACTGGTCGAACGATTCGATCGTGCCCTGCAGCTTGATGCCGTTGACCAGGTAGATCGAGACCGGAACGCGTTCGCGTCGGAGGGCGTTGAGGAAAGGGTCTTGCAAGGATTGCCCTTTGGACATGGTGTTCCCCACTTTGGGTCTTGTTATTGGAAAGGTCATGGTTGCAGGAAGGGTTGAGCGGTGATGCCGCGCCGACCTGACGCGTCGGGGGACGCGGCATTTTCCCCGGTCGGGCAGGCGATGGTTACACAACCCGACCGGGACAGGAAGCCGGCGGGACTGTCCCTTTTGGACAGTCCGATCAGACACTTGCCACGAAAGCGTGGACGGCATCACGGAGTGCGTCGGACTGCCGCTGCGGGTCGAACAGGCGCAGGTCCAGCTCGCCGCGCAGCCAGGTCAACTGGCGCTTGGCGAGCTGGCGGGTGGCGAAGATGGCGCGGTCGCGGAACTCGGCGGCGGAGGTGATCCCGTCGAGATGCTCCCAGGCCTGGCGATAGCCGACGGCGCGCATCGCCGGCAGGTCCAGCGGCGACGGGTGCCCCCGCAGTCCGGGCAAGGCGCGCAGGGCGCGCATCTCGTCGAGGAAGCCTGCGTCGAGCATGGCGTCGAAACGACGTTCGATGCGCTCGTGCAGCACGGCACGGTCCTCCGGGGCGACCGCGAGCTTCAGCACCCGGCACGGGAACCGCTCGGCTGCGGGTCGGGCCTCGCGCTGCCAGTCGGTGAGCGTGCGTCCACTCAGCCGATAGACCTCCAGCGCCCGCTGGATGCGCTGCGGATCGGTGGCGTGGATGCGCGCGGCGGCGACCGGGTCGATCCGGCCCAGCTCGGCATGCAGGGCGGCCCAGCCACGCTCGGCGGCCTCGGCCTCCAGCTGCACGCGCACGGCCGGATCGGCCTCGGGCATCGGCGACAGCCCCTGCAGCAGCGCACGGAAATACAGGCCGGTGCCGCCGGCGAGGATCGGCAGGACGCCGCGCGCGACGATGCCCTCGACCGCCAGGCGGGCATCGCGGGCGAAGTCCGCCGCCGAGTAGGTCTGCCACGGGTCGCGGACATCGATCAGATGATGCGGCACCCTCGCCTGCTCCTCGGCGGTCGGCTTGGCCGCGCCGATGTCCAGGCCGCGATAGACCAGCGCGGAATCGACGCTGACGATCTCACCGCCGAAGCGCGCCGCCCAGTCCAGCGCGAGCGCGGTCTTGCCCGACGCGGTCGGGCCCATCAGGGCGATGGCGAGTGGACGGGTGTCGACGGGCATGGTCAGGACGTTCTGGGATTGACCGGCATGCTTTCGATGACGGCATGTTCGAACGCTTGCACAGCGGGCAGAACCACGGCATGGCACTTGAGCCAGTCTGCACCGAGATAGGCCATGCAGGAGCGGCCTTCGAGTCGTTGAAGCAATTCCTGTGGAGAGTCCGCAAGACGCAGAAGATCGTGCGCCCGCCCCATCACCTCCTCCGCAGCTTCGGCAGCATCCGTCCCCAGGGCTTCGCCCCACACTTTCTGTATCTCGGAAATCAATTTGCCCGCAGCACGACTGGATGGACTCCGATCACGAGGCATTGCGCCTCCGTTCTTCGGATGATGCTGGATGTTGTTGCATCTGTTTGATCGACAGGAGCGCCCTCAGGTGACGCCACCATGCGAAGCACGCCACGCTTGTCGAAAGAAACAAGGCGCCGATGGTCAGCCGACCTGGCAGGCCTGCATCTCCCCGCCAGACCGTCGCAAGCAGGGCAAGGCAGACAGCCATCACCAGCATCGACAGCAGCAGGACCCAGCGCCAGCGGCGCCGGCTACGCATCAGTCTTTGGGCCTCAGTACCCATGCACCTTCAGCGTCTCCTGCACGCCCTTGTGGCGGAACTGCACGGCATCGGAGGGTTCACGGCCGAGCTTGCTGACGAGGACGATCGCGACGCAGGCGGCGAGGAAGCCGGGGACCATCTCGTACAGCTCGCTGATCCCGCCCGCGACGACGACCTCCTTCCAGACGATCACCGTCGCGGCGCCGACCAGCATGCCGGCAAGCGCGCCGTTGCGGGTCATGCGCGCCCAGAACAGCGAGAACAGCACGACCGGGCCGAACGCGGCGCCGAAGCCGGCCCAGGCATAGGACACCAGGCCGAGCACCTTGCTGTCGGGGTCGCGCGCGATCCAGATCGCCAGCAACGCGACGGCCAGCACCATCGCGCGGCCGAACCACACCAGTTCGCGCTGGCTGGCACCGGGGCGGACGAAGCCCTTGTAGAAGTCCTCGGTCAGCGCGCTGGAGCAGACCAGCAGCTGGCACGAAAGCGTGCTCATGATCGCGGCCAGGATGGCCGAGAGCAGCACGCCCGCGACCCAGGGGTTGAACAGCACGGTCGACAGCTGGATGAAGACGCGCTCGGCGTTCTGCGCCACCGGGCCGACCTGGTCGGGATGCTGCGCGAAGTAGGCGTTGCCGAAGAAGCCCACGGCCATCGCGCCGAACAGGCACAGCACCATCCAGCTCATGCCGATGCGGCGCGCATTGGGAATGGTGGTCAGCGAATCGGCGGCCATGAAGCGCGCCAGCACGTGCGGCTGGCCGAAGTAGCCCAGCCCCCAGGCCAGCAGCGAGACGATGCCGACCAGGCCCAGCGTGCCGCCCTTGAACCAGTCGAGCTTGGTCGGGTCCACCTGCTCGATCAGCGCGAGGCTGGCATCGAAGCCGCCGCTGCCCATCACCACCATCACCGGGGTCAGCACCAGCGCGAAGATCATCAGCGAGGCCTGCACGGTGTCGGTCCAGCTCACCGCGAGGAAGCCGCCGATCAGGGTGTAGAGGATCGTCGCGGCAGCGCCCCACCACAGCGCCTCGGCATAGGGCACGCCGAACACGCTTTCGAAGAGGCGCGCGCCGGCGACGATGCCGCTGGCGCAGTACACGGCGAAGAACACCAGGATCACCACCGCGGAAAACACCCGCAGCACCTTGCTGCGGTCCTCGAACCGATGGGTGAAGTAGTCCGGCAGGGTCAGCGCGTTGTTGGTGCGCTCGGTGTAGACGCGCAGCGGGCCGGCGACGAACTTCCAGTTGCACCACGCGCCGACGATCAGACCCAGCGCGATCCACGCCTCGGAGACGCCGCTCAGATACAGCGCGCCGGGCAGGCCCATCAGCAGCCAGCCGCTCATGTCCGACGCGCCGGCCGACAGCGCGGTGACCACGCTGCCCAGCGAACGGCCGCCGAGGATGTAGTCGTCGAAGCTGCGGGTGGAGCGCCAGGCCCAGACGCCGATCAGGATCATGGCGATCAGGTAGATGCCGAAGGTGATGAGCAGCGGCTGGCCAGCGGTCATCGTCGAGTCCATGGTCGGTGCCCGCACAGGGCGAAGCGCGAAGCATACCCCGAGGCCGGCGACCGGCGAGATAGGCAGGCGAGACAGGACAGGCGCGATGCGAGCGGGCATCACGGTCGTCGACGGCGGTCACTTGCGAAGACCATCCCTTGGCGTACGCTGGCGCCATGCCACTGTGGAAACGCCTCGGGTTCCTGCTCGTGTTCGTGGTGCCGGCGCTGATGCCGGCCGCCGCATGGCTGGGCGCGCGCAGCGGGCACCCGGACCTGATGGCGTGGTTCCCGCTGTTCTTCCTCTTCGTGCTGCTGCCCCTGGCCGACTACGCCCTGGGCCACGATCCGCGCAATCCCACCGAAGTCGAAGCCTCTGCGCTGGAGGCCGCCGAGGACTTCCGCTGGATGACCCTCGCCGCCCTGCCCGCGCAGGTCGCCGTGCTGGCCTGGTCGAGCTGGCACGTGGTGAACGCCGGCCTGGGACCGGCGGGCATCGCCGGCTGGGTACTGTCGCAGGGCATCGTCGGCGGCGTGCTGGCGATCAACGTCGCCCACGAACTGATCCACAAGGACACCCGCCTGGAGCGCGCCTTCGGCGGCCTGCTCCTCACCACCGTCGGCTACGCGGGCTTCAAGATCGAACACATCCGCGGCCACCACGTCCATGTCTCGACGCCGGAGGACGCTTCCAGCGCGCGTTTCGGCCAGTCGCTCTGGCATTTCCTGCCGCGCGCCCTGCTGCGCAACACCCGCAACGCGTGGCGATTGGAGGCGCAGCGCCTCGCCCGGCTGGGACGCCGTGCCTGGCACCCGGACAACGAACTGCTCCGCTGGACGATGCTATGGGTGGCGATGGCGGCGGCGACAGGTCTCTGGCTCGGCCCGATGGGCACGGCCTTCTTCCTTGCGCAGGGCTTCTTCGCCGCGTGCTCGCTGGAGATCATCAACTACATCGAGCACTACGGCCTGGAGCGGGCGAAGCTGGCCGACGGGCGCTACGAGCGCACCACGCACCTGCATTCGTGGAACTCGGACTACCTGCTGAGCAACCTGCTGCTGTTCCACCTGCAGCGCCATTCCGACCATCACGAGACGCCGCGCCGACGCTACCAGGCGCTGCTGCACCACCCCGACAGCCCGCAGCTGCCCGGCGGCTATGCCGCGATGTTCGTCCTCGCACTGTGCCCGCCGCTGTGGTTCCGGATCATCGATCCGCGCGTGCGGAGGTTCCACGCGCAGCGCGCGCAGTGAGCCGATCGATGCGACTCGCGCCTTGATCCACAGCGGCTGTGGACAACGCGTGCGCAAGTCTGTGGATGAACCGCTGCAGGCCAGTCGCCACGGGCACCGCAACCTGTTCGATCAAATTTTCGCCACTGCGCCGGGCGCAATCCGCTGGCGATTATTTCGCCAGACCGTCCGCAAGCCCCGCCGCCATTGGGTTGCGCAGGGTTGTCCACAGGAAGACGCCACACCTTGTCCACAGCGTTTGTGCACAACTGCCACGCCGGGCCGATCCGTGGAACCTCGCGACCGAACAGACCTCGCGCTCAGATGTCGTCCGGCCAGCGGATGCCCGGCGATGCGGCCTTCGGCCGGGGCGCCGGCACCTTCGCGACCGCGTCCCAGACCTTGATCGCATCGACCGTGGCGGCGACATCGTGCACGCGCAGGATCGTCGCGCCGCGCTGCGCGGCGATCAGGTGGGCGGCGACCGAACCATGCACGCGCGCGTGAGGATCCTCGCGCCCGGTGAGCTCGCCGATGCTGCGCTTGCGCGACAGACCGGCCAGCACCGGCACACCGAGATCGACGAAACGCTCCAGCCCCGCCAGCAGGGCGAGGTTGTGCGCGGTGGTCTTGCCGAAGCCGAAGCCCGGATCCACGACGATCTTCTTCTTCGGGATGCCGGCCATCTCGGCCGAGAAGATCCGCTCGGCGAGGAACCGATGCACTTCGGCGACCACATCGTCGTATTCCGGCGCCTGCTGCATCGAGCGCGGCTCGCCCTGCATGTGCATCAGCACCACCGGCACGCCCAGCGCCGCCGCCGCGTCGAGCGCGCCGTCCCGGCGCAGCCCATACACATCGTTGATCATGCCCGCGCCCGCTGCGACCGCCGCACGCATCACCTCCGGCTTGGACGTGTCGATGCTGATCGGCAGCGACGTGTCCTTCGCCAGTCGCTCGATCACCGGGATCACCCGGGCGAGTTCCTCGTCGATCGACACCTCCGCCGCGCCGGGACGCGTCGATTCGCCGCCGATGTCGAGGATGTCCGCGCCCTCCTCCACCAGGCGCAGCGCGTGCGCCACGGCGGTATCGACGGTCGCGTGTTCGCCGCCGTCGGAAAAGGAATCGGGGGTGACGTTGACGATGCCCATCACGCGCGGGCGATCCAGCACCAGCACGCGGCCGGCGCAGTCGAGCTGGGGGGAGATGTCGAACATGGGCAGGGCTCGCGATTCGGAATCGTGGCAGAGCTTAGCGCCTTTGCTTCCGTCCGCATCACCCGCTCAAACAGCAACGGCGCCGTTACAGGCGCCGTTGCTCGATGTCTGCGTCGATATCGCGCGATCAAGTCTGCGCCGCAGGCCCGCCGATCAGCGGGGCCGGCGTGGAGTCGCCGTCCTTGCCGCGCGAACCACCCGACTTGCCCCAGCCCGCCGGCGGCGGCGGGTCGCGGCCTTCCATGATCGCGTCGATCTGCGGCGCGTCGATGGTTTCGTACTGCATCAGCAGCTTGGCCATCGTGTGCAGCTTGTCGATGTTGTCGGTCAGGATCCGCGTGGTGCGGCCGTAGGCCTTGTCGAGGATGCCGCGCACCACTTCGTCGATCTTGCGCGCGGTGTCGTCGGAGACGTTCTTGGTCTGCGACACGCTGCGGCCCAGGAACACCTCGCCCTCGTCCTCGGCATAGGCGATCGGGCCGAGTTCGTCGGACAGGCCCCACTTGGTGACCATGTTGCGGGCCATCTTGGTGGCGCGCTCGATGTCGTTGGACGCGCCGGTGGTGACCTTGTCGGCGCCGAAGATCAGCTCCTCGGCGACGCGGCCGCCGTAGAGCGAGCACAGCATCGATTCGATGTGGGTGCGGTTGTAGCTGTAACGATCGCCTTCCGGCAGGTACATGGTCACGCCCAGCGCGCGACCGCGCGGGATGATCGTGACCTTGTAGACCGGGTCATGGTCCGGCACGAGGCGACCGACGATGGCGTGGCCAGCTTCGTGGTAGGCGGTGTTGAGCTTCTCGTCCTCGCTCATCGCCATCGAGCGGCGCTCGGCGCCCATCAGGATCTTGTCGCGGGCGCGGTCGAAGTGGTCCATGCGGACCTCCTTCGCGTTCTCGCGAGCGGCGAAGAGGGCGGCTTCGTTGACGAGGTTGGCCAGGTCGGCGCCGGAGAAGCCCGGGGTGCCGCGCGCGACGACCATCGGCTCGACGTCGTCGGCCAGCGGCACCTTGCGCATGTGCACCTTGAGGATCTGCTCGCGGCCCTTCACGTCGGGCAGGCCGACCACGACCTGGCGGTCGAAGCGCCCCGGGCGCAGCAGCGCCGGATCGAGTACGTCGGGCCGGTTGGTCGCAGCGATCACGATCACGCCCTCGCCGCCCTCGAAGCCGTCCATCTCGACCAGCAACTGGTTGAGGGTCTGCTCGCGCTCGTCGTGGCCACCGCCGAGACCCGCGCCGCGATGACGGCCGACCGCGTCGATTTCGTCGATGAAGATGATGCAGGGCGCGTGCTTCTTGGCCTGTTCGAACATGTCGCGCACGCGGCTGGCGCCGACGCCGACGAACATTTCGACGAAGTCGGAACCGGAGATGCTGAAGAACGGCACACGCGCTTCGCCGGCGATGGCCTTGGCGAGCAGCGTCTTGCCGGTGCCCGGCGGGCCGACCATCAGCACGCCGCGCGGGATCTTGCCGCCGAGCTTCTGGAACTTGCCGGGATCGCGCAGGAATTCGACCAGCTCGGCGACTTCCTCCTTGGCCTCGTCGCAGCCGGCGACATCGGCGAAGGTGGCCTTGGTCTGGTCTTCGTTGAGCAGCTTGGCGCGCGAGCGGCCGAAGGACATCGCGCCCTTGCCGCCGCCCTGCTGCATCTGGCGCATGAAGTACAGCCACACGCCGATCAGCAGCGCGATCGGCAGCAGGTTCAGCAGCAGACTGAGGAAGATGCTGCGCCCGGACGAGGGCGGCACCTGGGTGACCTTGACGTCGTGGTTGATCAGGTCGTTCACCAGCTGGCTGTCGCCGGGGTTGTAGGTGACGAAGCGCGTGTTGTCCTTGGCGATGCCTTCGATGGTGACCCGGTCTTCGAGGATCTTGACCTCTCGGACCTTGTTGTCGTCGACCATCTGGACGAATTCGTCGTAGGCCAGCGAGCTCGACCCGCCCATGCCCACGCCCGAGGGCGAAAAGCTGTTGAAGACCGCCATCAGCACGATCGCGACGATCACCCACAGGATCAGATTCTTGGCCAAGGTCTTGTTCCTTCCACTCGCAGCCCCGCGAAGGGCCATGTCAGATCACACAACGGATTGGGCACCGGCACGGTCATCCGACCGGTGCCGCATGCTTGCCCTGTGCCAGGGCGTACACCTCGGGCGAACGCTTGCGCGACGCTGCCGGCTTGCGGATCACGACACGAGCATAGCGCTTGCGCAAGGCCCGGACGTAATCATCGAATCCCACCCCCTGGAACAGCTTGATCAGGAAGGTGCCCCCGGGACGCAGGTGGCGGTCGGCGAAATCCATCGCCAGTTCCGCCAGATGCATGGCCCGGGGCAGATCCACGGCATCCACGCCGCTCATATTGGGGGCCATGTCCGAGAGCACAAGGTCCACGGCCTGCCCGTTCAGCAGGGCTTCCAGCTGGGCCAGGACCGCGTCCTCGCGGAAATCGCCGCAGATGAACTCGACCCCGGCCAGCGAAGGCATGTCCAGGATGTCCAGCGCCACCACCCGGCCGGTATCGCCCAGGCTCTGCCGGACCCACTGGGACCAGCCGCCGGGTGCCGCCCCCAGGTCGACCACCACCATGCCCGGCTTGAGCAGGCGGTCGCGCTCGACCAGTTCCTCCAGCTTGTAGGCCGCGCGCGAGCGCATGCCTTCGGCCTGCGCCTTCTTGACGTAGGGGTCGGAGAAGTGCTCCTTGAGCCAGCGGTGGCTGCTCTTGCTGCGGGACATGCGGGGGATACGAGGCTCGGAGGGGAAAGGAGGCAGTGTTGGCGACCTGGCCGGTGCCGCGACGCATGCGTCGCCCGGCCAGCGGGCTGCCTGCCGGCCATGATACCCTGCGCGACGATCCATCCACGCCCGTACTGCATGCCCAGCTCCCTGACGAACGCCCAGATCCGATTCCTCCGTGGCCAGGCCCACGGCCTCAAGGCCATGCTCCAGGTGGGCGCCAAGGGGGTCACGGACGCCGTGGCGGCCGAAGTCGATCTGGCGCTGGAGCACCACGAGCTGATCAAGATCCGCGTGGCCGCCGAGGATCGCGAGGCGCGCGACGCGATGATCGGCGACCTGGTCGAACGCACCGGTTCGGCGCTGGTCCAGCGCATCGGCAACGTCGCCGTGCTGTACCGGCAGAGCAAGGACCACCGCCAGATCGTGCTGCCGAGGGCCTGACGGCAGCGCCGCCGGGCCTCGCGCCCGGCTCCGCCCCCTCCCGAGCCGCCTCTTCCGAGCCTGCCCGCCGATGCTGCTCCATCTCGAACAGCCCGATTTCGACTACTTCCTGCGCGGCGCCGACGGTGCCCATGCGAAGGTCAACGAGCGCGAACTGCGCCGCAGCTTCATCCTCTCGCCCCGCCATCTGGTGGAAGACTGGCCGGTCCGCGAGGTGCGCGCGATGACGCCGGCCGACCTCGACCCCCTGCTCGCGCTGGATCCGGAGCTGGTCCTGCTCGGCAGCGGCGCGACCCAGGCCTTCCCGCCAGCGGCGACGATGGCCGCCTGCCTGTCGCGCGGCATCGGCCTGGAAACGATGACCAATGCCGCCGCCGCGCGCACATTCAACGTGCTGGCCAGCGAAGGCCGGCGCGTGGTCGCGGGCTTCGTGCTCGCCGGCTGAGCCGATGGCCGGGCGTCGGCCGCCGGGCCATCGGCCCTGGCTCGTCCTCGCATTCTCAGTTCTGCTCCCCGCCTGCGACGACGTGTCGCAGCGCCCACCTGCGAAACCCCGCTTCGAGGCCTGGACCGATACCGGGCATCGCGAGCAGGTGGCCGCCTATCGCGCGCATCTCGAACGCCAGGCGCTGGCGGAGGTGATGCCGATGGAAGCCCTGCTCAGGACGTCGCGGCGCTGGCGCATCTGCCTGCACGACGAATTCGCCACGCCCCCGCCCGCACTGCAGCCGAACATCGAACCGACCCTGCGCCTGGTCGCACGGCTGCAGGAAGCCGGGCTGCTCGATCCGACGCTGGCGCGTTCGGGCTGGCGCGACCCGCGCGTGAATCGCTGCGCAGGCGGCGCTTCGGGGAGCAAGCACCTGCAGAACAACGCCATCGATTTCGATCTGCCCGAACGCGCCGACGGTGTGGCGAAGTTGTGCGCGTGGTGGCGCACGCACGGCGGGAAGGCAAGGATGGGACTGGGCTTCTACACGCCCACGGCGATCCATATCGACACGTCGGGCTTCCGCACCTGGGGCAGCGATCGCACGCGACGCAGCTCGCTGTGCGTCACGCCACGCTGACGCGCGTCAGCGCGGCTGCGGCGCGAACAGCGCGCGGAACGCGCGCAGCGCCGCCGGGTGATAGACCGTGCCGTGGGTTTCCTCCGGCAGCGACTGGAAATGCCAGACCAGTCCCTTCGGTGCAGCGTCCTGCAGCACCACCGGCACCCAGACCACCACCTCAGCGATCATCGGTTCGCTGCTGGTCGCGACGAACAGTTTCGCCTGGAGGTCGGGATGCGCGCCGAGGAAGCCCCGGAAGCCCTTCATCCAGGCCTTGTCGTTCCACCACAGCATCGGGTCGATCGCGATGTAGGCGTCGAACATCTCGGGCGCGAGCACCAGGGTGTCGAGAATGAACAGACCCGCGGCGGATTCGCCGATGATCGCGGTCTCCCCGGTGGTGCGATAGCGGCGATCGATCTCCGGCATCAGTTCGTCGCGGATGAACGCGCGGAAGGTCGCGGCGCCGCCGACGACGGGAGCGATCTTGCGATCCGACACCACTTCGGTCGGACCGGTCATGTCGCGACGACGCTGGGTGTTCTCGATGCCCACCAGCATGAACGGACGCATGGTGCCGTTCGCCATGGATACCTGCATCAGACCGGCGACGTGGAGGAAATCCTCGGCGATGCCGCCGTCGGGCATGTACAGCACCGGGACCTTCACATCGGCGCGTTCGCGGTAGCCGGCGGGCAGGTAGACGTTGATGCGACGCGTCTCGCCCATCACCTTCGAATCGAGGGTGAAGGTCTCGCCGATCGGCAGCGGCTGCGATGCGGTGGATGTCGCCTGGGCGGCGGCAGACAGCGCCGGCGCGATGAGGGCAACAAAGAACAGGCAGAGCACGGCGAGTCCATGGCGCAGCATCGACGGTTCCTTGCGGACGTTGAAGCGGGAGGTCAGCGTTTCGGCAGCGCCAGCAGCGGATCCTGCGGCTTGCCGTTGTAGCGGATCTCGAAATGCAGCATGTCGCGCGAGGCGCCGCTGCGACCCATTTCGGCGATCTGTTCACCCGCCTTCACGCGCTGGCCTTCGTTGACCAGGCGCGCGCGGTTGTGACCGTAGGCCGACAGCCATTGTTCGCTGTGCTTGATGATGATCAGTTCGCCGTAACCGACAAGGCCGGCACCGGAATAGACGACCACGCCATCGGCGGCGGCGCGCACCGGAGCGCCGCTCTTGCCGGCGATGTCGATGCCCTGGCGGGTGGGATCGCCGGCGATGAAGCGGCCGACGATGCTGCCGTCGGCCGGCCAGCGCCAGGCGAAACCCGCGTCGGGCGCGGGCGCGACGACCGGGGCGGGAGGCTTGCCCAAACCGGTTCCCGGCGCGGGCCGCGTCGGCGTCGTCGCGACCGGACGCGTGCCGGGCTTGTCGCCGGCAGGCTTGTCGGTGGCAGGTTTGGCCGTGGCCGGGCTCGTTCCGCCCTGCGCGGGCCGGGTCGCTGCTGTCTGTGGCGGAGTGTTGTTGGGCCGCGCCGGCTTCGGCGCTTCCGGAGCGGACAGGCGCAGGGTCTGACCGGGATGGATGGTGTACGGCGGCGCGATGCGGTTCCACATCGCGAGATCGAGCGCGCTCACGCCATGCGCTTTCGCGATGCGGTACAGCGTGTCGCCCCTGCGCACGGTGACGCTCTTGCCGCTGGCCGGCGGCCGGGAAGGCGTCGATGAGGCCGGCGTCCTCGACGCCGACGGGCTGCGCACCACGGTGGTCTTCGCGCAACCGGCGAGCATCAGCATTCCGGCGAGCACCGCTGCAACTGCGATGCGCAGCATCGTCCCGGTGGCAGCGGCGCGGATCACAGGCCGACCCTCTGCAGCAGTTCGCGCACGGCCAGGCCGCCGCCGCTGATCAGCACGCCGAAATAGATCATGGTGCCGATGCTGGCCAGGTGACCGAGCAGCACGGCGACGCCGTCGCGCTGGATGAAGCCGATGGCGTACAGCAGCAACGCCAGTGCGGGCAGCGTGTTGCTGAAGGGCACGAAGCCGAAGGGCGCCATCAGCAGCAGGGCCGCGAGGATGAAGGCGAGGTCGTTCACCAGTCGCACCGGGACGCCATCGGCGAGCACGCGCAGGCGATGCGGGCGGCTGATCTTCTCGAGGCGTCGCACCCAGACCAGCCCGCCGATCAGGCCCGGACGCAGCTTGTCGGCGGGCAGTGCGCGGGTGCGCAGGCGCTGCGGCAGCCACAGCGGACGACCGATCAGGCGGCTGATGCCGACCAGCAGGATCGCCGCGCCGAACACGGTGCTGACCCCGGGAATCGAAACGGGAATGAGGAACACCAGGGTCAGCAGGATGGTGACCAGCAGCAGGCCTTCGTCGCCGAACACGTCGAGCAGTTCCTGCAGGCTCAGGGCGTCGGGCGGGAGCTTGTCGATGACGGTGGCGAGCTGTTCGCCGAGGGAAGCATCGGGAAACGGGGTCTTCGTCATCAGTCCACCATGCCCGAGAGCAGCGGCACGAACACCACCGAAGCCAGTTCGACGCGCTCGATCGCGCCATCTGCGCCCTTGCGCAGTTTCACAAGCGACTGCCCGCCACTGCCGCCCACCGGCGCGACCAACGTGCCGCCGGGCGCGAGTTGTTCGGTCAGGGAATCTACCAGCGCCGGCGCAGCCGCGGTGACCACGATGGCATCGAACGGGCCGTTCTCGGGCCAGCCGATGCGGCCGTCGTCGTGCTTGCTGCGCACGTTCAGGCCGAGATTGCGGAAACGCTTGCGCGCGGTGCGCAGCAGGTCGCCGATGCGTTCGACCGTATGCACCTCCAGGCCCAGCGCGGCGAGGATCGCGGCCTGGTAGCCGGAGCCGGTGCCGACCTCCAGCACCTTCTTCGGCTGAGCACCGTCCTCGAACAGCGCCTCGGTCATGCGCGCGACCACCCAGGGCTGCGAGATGGTCTGGCCATGGCCGATCGGCAGCGCGTTGTCCTCGTAGGCGCGCGCGGCCAGGGCTTCGTCGACGAACAGGTGTCGCGGCACGGTGCGGATCGCGTTGAGCACGCGTTCGTCGCGGATGCCCTGCTCTCTCAGGCGCTCAATCAGGCGATCGCGCACGCGCTGCGAGGTCATGCCCATGCCGATGGCTTCGGGCTGCAGGCGCATGCGCGCGGTCATGCGTCGCCCTCGTTCGACACGACATCTTCGCGGAGCGACGCCGCAAGCCCCCCCACCCAGCTGGCGACGTGCTCCAGCGCCTGGTAGCGGGTCAGGTCGACATGGATCGGGGTGATCGAGATGCAGCCGCGGCGCACGGCGTGGAAATCCGTGCCGGGGCCGGCGTCCTGCTCGGGGCCGGCGGCGCCGATCCACCACCACTGGCGGCCGCGCGGGTCTTCCTGCGGCGTGCACGCTTCGGCGCGATGGCGGTTGCCCAGCCGGGTGACCTCGAAGCCGGCGATCTCGTCCCAGGGCAGGTCGGGGACGTTCACGTTCAGGATGGTGTCGGCCGGCAGCGGATCGACGCGCAGGCGCGCGACGATCTCGGCGGCGGCGCGCGCGGCGGTCTCGTAGTGCAGGCCCTTGTGGTCGGCGGTGACCAGCGAGACCGCGACCGCCGGCAGGCCGAGGAACCGGCCTTCCATCGCAGCGGCCACGGTGCCGGAATAGATCACGTCGTCGCCGAGATTGGCGGTGTTGTTGATGCCGGAGACCACGATGTCCGGCTCGCGCTCGAGCATGCCGGTGATGGCCACGTGGACGCAGTCGGTGGGCGTGCCGTGGACGCGCCAGGTGGCATCGTCCTGGCGGACCACGCGGATCGGCATGTCGAGGGTCAGCGAGTTGCTGGCGCCGGAGCGGTCGCGATCCGGCGCGACCACCAGCACCTCGTGCCCCGCCGAGCGCAGGCCCTCGGCCAGAACCCGGATGCCGGGGGCGTCGACGCCATCGTCGTTGCTGACCAGGATGCGCATGCGGTCTCGGCTCGAAAAAACAAAGCCGAATCATATCCAATCGCAGCGGTCATCCGCACCCTGCGTGCCGCACGGAGGGCGCGGCATGCGTCGCGATCGGCGGAATTCGTGGTGTCCGCGAAGCCTGCTAGCATCCCTGCATGAACGCGCAGACGCCTCCCGACGACGACGACGCCGCCCTGTTCCGCACCGCGATCGGGCCGGTGCGCGAACTGCCGGCGCCGCCGGCACCGCCTCCGAAGCCCAGGCCGCGACCGACCACGCGCATGCGCGACCTCGACGAAGCGGATGCACGCAGCGAGTTCCAGCGCGCGCTCGACGAAGTCCCGCTGCTGGCCGGCGACACCCTCAGCCATCGCCGCGACGAGGTGCCGCCGCGCGTACTCAGGCGACTGGCGCGGGGCGAATACGCGGCACAGGACGAACTCGACCTGCATCTGGCCGCCAGCGCGCAGGCCGAGGCGATGCTGCGTCGGTTCCTGCGCGAAACCGTGGACGCCGGCCATACCTGCGTGCGCGTGATCCACGGCAAGGGGCTGCATGCGCCCGATGGCGTGCCGACGCTCAAGAACCTGGTCGACCGCCTGCTCCGCCAGCGTGCGGACGTCCTGGCGTTCCACTCGGCGCCGCCCGCGCAGGGCGGCACCGGCGCGGTGCTGGTGCTGCTGGCCGCGCGCTGACGCAGCGACGCCGATCAGTCGTTCTTGACGTCGACGTTGCGCTTCACCGGCTTGTGCACCCAGTGCACGGTGATGCCCCGACGACGCGCGGTGCGTTCGACATAGGCAATGTAGGCGTCGTCCTCTTCGATGCGCGGCGAGTACTTCGTGCCCGGCGGCGCCGGTTTCGCGGCGGGCGCCAGGGCCGACTCGCTGGTGGTGGCGCAGCCCGACAGCGACAAACCGACGGCCAGCGCGAGCGACAGGCGGATGCAGGTGTTCATGGGGGAACCTCCGGTGGACGGTGGATGCGCGACGGCACCGTGCCCTGCCCGGCGCAAGGCGCCATCGAGGCGGTTATACGCCCATACGGAACCCTCGGCCTCTGTCGTTGCGGCTTTCCGATGAACGGCCGGCCCGCGACCGGATCCCATGAGCGCCTCGGGCGTCAGACCGGCCCGGCAAGCCCGGAGGCGTCGGTCACCTCGCCCAGCTCGGCCAGCACGGTCGTCGCATAGCAGCCCGGCGGCAGGCTGAAACGCAGGCGCAGCATGGACGGCGCGGGCCAGTCCCACGCCATGTCGGACGGCCGCAGGCGCAGCGCGCGCCGCTCCTGTTCCAACCCGGCGCGCTCCAGGCCGTCGCGGAGCGCCAGCGCTTGTTCGTCCGACAAAGCCGCGAGCTCCAGCGCCTTCGCCGCAGCCTCGCTGCGCAGTTCGCCCCGGCCCCACAGCGGGCCGCTCGGATGGATGTCGAACGCGGCCAGCCGTGCAGCCAGGGCGTCGCTCCACGGCTCCGGACCGAACACGCTGCGGCTGCCGTCGAGCGACCAGACCTCGCCATCCAGCGGTACGTCCCAATGCGCTGCGGCCACGCGCGCGGACAGCACGCGATTGAACAGTTCCGAACGCGCGGCGGACAACAGGTGCGTACGCTCCTCGCGCGGCACGCGCCGACCGGCGAACATCGCCAGCGCCTTGTCGAGATTGCGCCCGCCGCGCCCGAACCGCTGTTCGCCGAAATAGTTCGGCACGCCGCGCGCGGCGATCGCCTGCAGGCGCGCCTCGATCGCCGCCGCATCGCCCTCGACCTCGCGCAGGGTCAGCACGAAGCGGTTGCCCGCCAGCGCCCCGCGCGGCAGCTTGCGCGAATGCCAGGCGTGCGCAAGCACCTTGAGCTCGTCGGACTGCAGGGTCGCGATGTCGGGCGCGATCTTCTTCGGAATCCACACGCTGAACCGCTGGCGTGTGACGGCATGGCGATCCTTCAGCCCGGCGTAACCGATCGCCGATTCCGCCACGCCCGCCCACTGCGCGATCCGCTTCGCGGCGAAGGCCGTGTTCATGCCGCGCTTTTCGATCGTCAGCAGCAGGTGCTCGCCCGCGCCGCTGGCCTCGAAGGCATCGATCTCCTCGACGATGAAGTCCTCGGGCGTCGTGCGCATCCGCGCCACCAGCCCGGGGGCGCCATGCGCGCGCGCAAGCCCGTCGCCGCGCGGCGTATCCGTTGCCTCGCTCACGCGCGCACCAGCAGGCACACCGCCTGCGCGGCGATGCCCTCGCCGCGACCGGTGAAACCGAGCATCTCGGTGGTCGTCGCCTTCACGCTGACCTCATCGACCCCGATGCCCAGGTCGAGCGCGATCAGCCGGCGCATCTCGTCCGCATGCGGCCCGACCTTCGGCCGCTCGCAGATCACGGTGATGTCGGCGTTGCCGACCTTCCAGCCGAGGTTGCGGACCAGGTGATCGCAATGGCGCACGAAAGCGCGGCTGTCGGCGCCCTTCCACTGCGGATCGCTCGGCGGGAAATGCCGGCCGATGTCGCCCAGCGCCAGCGCGCCGAGCATGGCGTCGCACAGCGCATGCAGCACCACGTCACCGTCGCTGTGCGCCACGATGCCGCGCGCGTGCGGCACGCGCACGCCGCCGAGCATCACGTGATCGCCCTCGCCGAAGGCGTGGACGTCGAAACCCTGGCCGATGCGGATGGAAACCGAATTCATGTCCTATTCCTCGTTGGATGGCATGCGGCGCTCGATCCTCGCGAGCGCCGCCAGCACCTTGTTGCGATGCCTCGCGGATTTCAACCATGCAGGAAGACGCGAAACGAAACCGGTGTTCGCGACCACCGCACCTTCGCGCAGGCGCGCCGCCACGTAGCGCGTCAACTCGGCCTGGTGGCCGGCGTTGTAGGCCCAGACCGACCTGCCCTGCATGACCGGCTCGCTGCGCGCGAGGCGCATTCCCGTCGCAGGCTCGTGACCGACCTCGTTATCGCCCATCGGCACGATGGACAAGGTCAGCTCGGACTCGTGTCTGCATCCGGGACAGCGCACACGGACCTGTCGGGTCACGAAACCATGGCCGGCATCGAGTCGCTTGCAGTAGGTCAAACCGCGCGCGCCGCAGTACCCGCAGCTGCGCTGCCCCTGGGCGCAGCTGGCACCGAACCAATCCACTCCCGGCTGGAGGGGCGAGGCATATCGGTAGAGCGGCACGCCGCGCACGTCCAGGTGGCAGCCATGGCAATGGAACGAGGCCGTGATCCGCGAAGTGTCGTCGATCCGCAGGTAACGCACCTTGCCGACGCGGCCGCATCGCGGGCAGAGCACGTCGCAGGACTCGCCGAGGAAATGCCATGCGTACGCCCCGTGATCGACGTGCCGCCTTGGAAGCCGGGCAGCCGCGCGTTCGGCCGCTCGGAGGCTCATCGCTTCGCCAACTCGAACTCGAACCGCGCCAGGTCCGCCGGCGTGGTGACCTTGAAATTGTCCTCGCGGCCTTCGACCAGCAGCGGACGCAGGCCGTGGCGCTCCATCGCCATCGCCTCGTCGGTGATGGCCACGCCGGCAGCGTGCGCGGCGTCGAGCGCCTTCGAGAGCTGCAGGCGGCGGAACATCTGCGGGGTGAACGCGCGCCACAGGCGCTCGCGCGGCTCGGTGCCGTCGATGCCGCCGTCGTCGCCGGCACGCTTGAGCGTGTCGCGCACGGGCGCGGCGAGGATGGCGCCGACCGGATCCGCGCGTCCCAGGTCGAGCAGACGGTCGAGATCGGCATGCGCGAGGTTCGGACGCGCGGCATCGTGGACCAGCACGAAATCGTCCTGGCGGACGTCGTCGGGCAAGGCGTTCACGCCGGCCAGCACCGAATCCGCGCGCTCGGCGCCGCCGATGCAGGTCAGCACCGGCTTGCCGGCGAGTTCGCTCCAGCCGGGCCAATGCGCATCGTCGGCCGCGAGCACGACCATGGCGCCGGCGATCGAGGGATGCGAGAGCAGCGCCTGCAGGGTCCATGCGATCAGCGGCTGGCCGCCGACCTGCAGGTACTGCTTCGGCAATTCGCTGCCGTAACGCGTGCCGCGACCGGCGGCAGGCACGACCGCCCACAGCCCGCTCACGGCGACGGCGCCTCGTCGACGGCGGCAGGCACTTCCACCGAGGCCGGTGGCTCCACGACGCGATGGAAGGTTTCGCCCGGCTTGATCATGCCCAGCTCGCTGCGCGCGCGCTCCTCGGCCGCCGCTTCGCCGGACTTGAGGTTCTCGACCTCGGCGGCGAGCAGATCGTTGCGCTGCGCCAGGCCGCGGTTCTCCGCAGCCTGGCGATCGACCTGCGATTGCAGGTTCGCGGTGGCGACCGCGCCGCCCTCGCCGAACCACAGGCGGTACTGCAGCCACGCGAGCAGCGCGAACAGCAGCAGCGCGATGATCCGGAGCGGGCGGGCGGCGTCGTTCATCCGCGCAGCATCAACCCCGCTTCAGCGACACGAAGGCGTCGCGGCCGGCGTACTTCGCGGCGGCGCCGAGCTGCTGCTCGATGCGCAGCAACTGGTTGTACTTCGCCACGCGGTCGCTGCGGCACAGCGAGCCGGTCTTGATCTGCGTCGCCGTGGTCGCGACCGCGATGTCGGCGATCGTGGTGTCCTCGGTCTCGCCCGAGCGATGCGACACGATCGCGGCATACTTCGCCGCATCGGCCATCGCGATGGCTTCCAATGTCTCGGTCAGCGTGCCGATCTGGTTGACCTTGATCAGGATCGCGTTGGCCACGCCCTGGTCGATGCCGTCCTTGAAGATCTTCGGGTTGGTGACGAACAGGTCGTCGCCGACCAGCTGGACCTTGCCGGTCAGGCGCTCGGTGAGCAGCTTCCAGCCGGCCCAGTCGTGCTCGGCCATGCCGTCCTCGATCGTGATGATCGGGTATTCGTTGCACCAGCCGGCCAGGAAGTCGGCGAACTGCTCGCTGGTCAGGCGCTTGCCTTCGCCGGTGAGGTTGTACTTGCCGTTCTCGAAGAACTCGCTCGATGCGACGTCGAGGCCGAGCAGCACGTCTTCGCCGGCCTTGTAGCCGGCCTTGCCGATGGCTTCGAGGATCGTGTCGAGCGCTTCGGAGTTGCTGCGCAGGTCCGGGGCGAAACCGCCTTCATCGCCGACTGCGGTGCTCAGGCCCTTGCCCTTCAGCACCGACTTCAGCGCGTGGAAGATCTCGGTGCCGCAGCGCAGCGATTCGGAGAACGAATCGAAGCCGACCGGCAGCACCATGAATTCCTGGAGGTCGACGTTGTTGTCGGCATGCGCGCCGCCGTTGATGATGTTCATCATCGGCACCGGCAGCACGGCTTCGCGACCGTTGGCGAGATACTGCCACAGCGGCTGCCTGCGCGAGGCGGCGACCGCGTGCGCGGCGGCCATCGACACGCCCAGCAGGGCGTTCGCGCCCAGGCGGCCCTTGTTCTCGGTGCCGTCGAGGTCGATCAGGCGCTTGTCCAGGCCGGTCTGGTCGGCGGCATCGAACCCGGCCAGCGCCTGCGCGATGGTGGTGTTCACGTTGGCGACGGCCTTCTGCACGCCCTTGCCGAGATAGCGGGTCTTGTCGCCATCGCGCAGTTCGACGGCTTCCTTGGTGCCGGTGGAGGCGCCCGACGGCACCATCGCACGGCCGAAGGCACCATCGGCGAGCGTCACTTCTGCTTCGAGCGTGGGATTGCCTCGGCTGTCGAGGATTTCGCGGGCGTGGATCTTCGTGATCGTGGTCATGGGTGCGATGGGGCCTTGTTGGAGGCGAGATGATGTTTGATGGTTTGAACGTAAAGGGTGGATCGATTTGCACTCGGCAGATAGTCGCTCGTCCCGGCGAATCTGGGCTTCACCGACATGCGCCCGCTTTCGACATCAGCGAACAGGACGTACTTGCCGCCGGGCAGCAGCGCGACATGACAATTGGAGTAGGAGGTAACGATCGTGCCGATCTGCGGCGCATGTCCTTTCAACGACTGCACAAGACGGTAGCTCGCGAGTACGCGAGGCGAAGCGGAAATCTCCTCGACCTTGGTGATGTGCGCCACGAAGATCGCATCGGCATCGGCGACGTTCCGCGCATCGGTGTAATGCTCCGGCCCATGCGCAGGCCTGCACGCCCAGGCAGGCACGGAAAACAGCAAGGCCAGCAGAAATACGATCCGCTCAGACATCGGCTTCCAGAAACCCATTGCGCTTGGTCACCTCATCCAGCGCCATCAGCGTTTCCAGCAGCGCGCGCATCTTCGGCAGCGGCCAGGCGTTCGGGCCGTCGCTCAGCGCCTTCGCCGGGTCGGGATGGGTCTCCATGAACAGGCCGGCGATGCCGACGGCGGTGGCGGCGCGGGCCAGCACCGGTACGAATTCGCGCTGGCCGCCGCTGCTGCTGCCTTGCCCGCCCGGCAACTGCACCGAATGGGTGGCGTCGAACACCACCGGGCAGCCGGTATCGCGCATCACCGCGAGGCTGCGCATGTCGCTGACGAGATTGTTGTAGCCGAAGCTGGCGCCGCGCTCGCAGACCATGATGTCGTGATTGCCGGTCGACTTCGCCTTCTCGACGACGGGCTTCATGTCCCAGGGCGAGAGGAACTGGCCCTTCTTGATGTTCACCGGCTTGCCGGCGCTGCAGACCTTCCTGATGAAATCGGTCTGGCGGACGAGGAAGGCCGGGGTCTGCAGCACGTCGACCACGCTGGCGACTTCGTCCATCGGGGTGTATTCGTGCACGTCGGTCAGCACCGGCACGCCGATCTGGCGCTTCACCTCGGCGAGCACGCGCAGACCCTCTTCCATGCCCGGGCCACGGAAGCTGGTGCCGGAGGTGCGATTGGCCTTGTCGAAGCTCGACTTGAAGATGAAAGGGATGCCCAGCGAGGACGTGATCTCCTTCAGCTGGCCGGCGACGTCGAGCTGCAGCTGCTCCGACTCGATCACGCACGGACCGGCGATCAGGAAGAAGGGTTTGTCGAGGCCGACCTCGAATCCGCAGAGTTTCACGCGTTTGCCTCCTTCAGCAGTTTGCCACCCGCCTGTCCTTCATTCGCCTTGTGCTCGCGCGCGGCGCGGATGAAGCCGATGAACAGCGGATGGCCGTGGCGCGGCGTGGACAGGAATTCCGGATGCGCCTGGCAGGCGAGGAACCAGGGGTGCATCGACTGCGGCAGCTCGACCATCTCGACCAGCAGGTCGTCCATCGACTTGGCTGCGATCACCAGGCCGGCGTCTTCCAGCTGCGTGCGGTAGCGGTTGTTGAACTCGTAGCGGTGGCGATGGCGCTCGCCGACCACGTCCTTGCCGTACATGCGATGCGACAAGGTGCCCGGCTTGATGCGCTGTTCCTGCAGGCCCAGGCGCATGGTGCCGCCGAGGTCGCTCTTCTCGCTGCGTCGCTCGATCTCGCCGGTGGAGGTGCGCCACTCGGTGATCAGGCCGATCACCGGATGCGGGCTCTGGCGGTCGTTCTCGGTGCTGTTGGCGTCGGCCAGGCCGGCGACGTGGCGGGCGTAATCGACCACCGCAGCCTGCATGCCGTAGCAGATGCCGAAATACGGGATGCCCTGCTCGCGCGCGTACTTCGCGGTCAGCACCTTGCCCTCGAAGCCGCGGTCGCCGAAGCCGCCCGGCACCAGGATGCCGTCGATGCCGGCCAGGACCTTGTCCGCGCCCTCGCGCTCGATGTCCTCGGATTCCAGCCATTTGAGCTTGACGCGGCTGCGCTGGCGCAGGCCGCCGTGCTTCAGGGCCTCGGCCACGGACTTGTAGGCGTCCTGGTGGTCGACGTACTTGCCGACGACGGCGATCGTCACTTCGTCGATGGGGTGCTCGGAGGCATCGACCACGGCCAGCCATTCGGACAGATCGGCGGTCGGCGCGGCCTTCTGCTCCAGGCGCAGGCGCTCGATCACCAGCTGGTCGAGCTGCTGCTGGTGCAGCCACATCGGGATCTTGTAGATGTTGTCGAGGTCGACCGCCGAGATCACGGCCTTCTCGGAGACGTTGGTGAACAGCGCGATCTTGCGGCGCTCGCCGTCCGGCAGCGGCTGTTCGCTGCGGCACAGCAGCACGTCGGGCTGGATGCCGATCGAGCGCAGCTCCTTCACGGAGTGCTGGGTCGGCTTGGTCTTCAGTTCGCCGGCGGCGGCGATGTACGGCACCAGGGTCAGGTGCATGAACATCGCCTTGTCCGCACCGCGCTCGGTGCGGATCTGGCGGATGGCTTCGAGGAACGGCAGCGACTCGATGTCGCCGACCGTGCCGCCGATCTCGACCAGGGCCACGTCGAAGCCCTCGGTGGCGGCGTCGATGCAGCGCTTGATCTCGTCGGTGATGTGCGGGATGACCTGGACGGTCGCGCCCAGGTAGTCGCCCCGGCGCTCCTTGCGGATCACCGACTCGTAGATCTTGCCGGTGGTGATGGAATTCTTCCCGGTGAGGCGAGTGTTGACGTAGCGCTCGTAATGGCCGAGGTCGAGGTCGGTCTCGGCGCCGTCGTCGGTGACGTACACCTCGCCGTGCTGGAACGGGCTCATGGTGCCCGGGTCGACGTTGATGTAGGGATCGAGCTTCATCATCGTCACCCGCAGGCCGCGGGCTTCGAGGATGGCCGCGAGGGAAGCGGCGGCAATACCTTTGCCAAGCGAGGACACCACCCCGCCGGTCACGAAAACGAGGGGAGTCGCAGAGCTGGGGGAGTTCATGGCGGCAGCGGGTCGCTGGAAAGCGGTAGTGTACCGGGAAGCGGCCGGCGAGGCGACACGGCGCGCGCAAGCGCTTGATTTCCCGGACAAAGAAACGCCCCGAACCGGCCGGGGCGTCGGTTGGATCGCGCGGAGGCTGCGCGGATCAGATGTCCTCTTCCTCTTCCAGCTCGCGCTCGGGGTCCTTGCGGTCGGCGGACTTGTCGCGCTTGGGCTTGCGGGCCTCGGCCTTGCGCGCGGCTTCGGCCTTCGCGGCCTCGTCTTGGCGACGCTTCTCGGCGGCGGCCTTGTCGGCGTCCTGGCTGGATTGCGGCGGGTTGGCCGGCGGGGTCTGCGCGGAGGCGGCTCCGATGGCGGATCCGGCGGCGAGCAGGCCCACGGCCGCGATGGGCGCGAGGACGAGCAGGGTGCGACGCAGGGTCTTCATGGTGCTTCCGGTGGCCCGCTGCGCCCGGATGGGCGGTGTCTTCGGGGCGCAGGCACCATAGCGCCGCGTGCCGGACTGCGCCATGAACACCCCCGCCGCAGCTGAACGGCTTGACCCGCCACCCCGCTGCCGCCAAGCTCGCCGGCCACGGCCGCGCCTCCTCCGGCCTCCCCCCGATTTCCAGACACGCATGAGCAGTCGCTACAACGCCGCAGACATCGAAGTCCTTTCCGGCCTGGACCCCGTCAAGCGCCGGCCGGGCATGTACACCGACACCGCACGCCCGAACCACCTGGCGCAGGAAGTCATCGACAACGCCGTCGACGAGGCCCTCGCCGGCCACGCCCGCAACATCGAGGTGACGATCCATCCGGATGGCAGCTGCGAGGTGTCCGACGACGGCCGCGGCATGCCGGTGGACATCCACCCGGAGGAGAAGATCCCCGGCGTCGAACTGATCCTCACCCGCCTGCACGCGGGCGGCAAGTTCAGCAACAAGAACTACACCTTCAGCGGCGGCCTGCACGGCGTCGGCGTGAGCGTGGTCAACGCGCTGTCGACGCTGGTGGAAGTGCACATCAAGCGCGACGGCAACGAATACCGCATGACCTTCCGCAACGGCGACCGCGCCACCCCGCTGGAGGTCGTCGGCAGCGTCGGCAGGAAGAACACCGGCACGCGCGTGCGCTTCTGGCCGGACGCGAAGTACTTCGACACCCCGAAGTTCGCGGTGCGCCACCTGCGCCACCTGCTCCGCGCCAAGGCCGTGCTCTGCCCCGGCCTGACCGTCACCCTGCTCGACGCCGCCACCGGCGAGAAGGAGCAGTGGTACTACGAGGACGGCCTGCGCGATTACCTGAAGGGCGAGCTGGGCGCGACCGAAGCGCTGCCGCCGGAGCTGTTCGTCGGCCAGCTGAAGAAGGATTCGGAAGTGGTCGACTGGGCCGCCGCGTGGATCCCCGACGGCGAGCTGGTGCAGGAAAGCTACGTCAACCTGATCCCGACCGCGCAGCACGGCACCCACGTCAACGGCCTGCGCACCGGCTTCACCGATGCCCTGCGCGAGTTCTGCGACTTCCGCAACCTGCTGCCGCGCGGCGTGAAGCTGGCGCCGGAGGACGTGTGGGACCGCGTCGCCTTCGTGCTCAGCATCAAGATGACCGACCCGCAGTTCAGCGGCCAGACCAAGGAGCGCCTGTCCTCGCGCCAGGCCGCCGCCTTCGTCGAAGGCGCCGCGCACGACGCCTTCTCGCTGTGGCTGAACCAGCACGTCGAACTGGGCGAGAAGATCGCGCAGCTCGCGATCGAGCGCGCCGCCGCGCGCCTGAAGACCGAGAAGCAGGTCGTCCGCAAGAAGGTCACCCAGGGCCCCGCCCTGCCCGGCAAGCTGGCGGACTGCATCAGCCAGGACCTGTCGCGCACCGAACTGTTCCTGGTCGAAGGCGATTCGGCGGGCGGCTCGGCGAAGCAGGCGCGCGACAAGGATTTCCAGGCGATCCTGCCGCTGCGCGGCAAGATCCTGAACACCTGGGAAGTCGCCTCCGGCAGCGTGCTCGCCTCGCAGGAAGTCCACGACCTCGCCGTGGCCATCGGCTGCGACCCGGGCAAGGACGACATCAGCGGCCTGCGCTACGGCAAGGTGATCATCCTCGCCGACGCCGACTCCGACGGCCTGCACATCGCGACCCTGCTGTCGGCGCTGTTCCTGAAGCATTTTCCCGCGCTGGTCAACGCCGGCAACATCTTCGTGGCGATGCCGCCGCTGTTCCGCGTCGACGTGGGCAAGCAGGTGTTCTACGCGCTGGACGAAGAGGAAAAGCGCCTGCTGCTGGAGAAGATCGAGCGCGAGAAGATCAAGGGCGCGATCAACGTCACCCGTTTCAAGGGCCTGGGCGAGATGAACCCGCAGCAGCTGCGCGAATCGGCGATCCATCCCGATACCCGCCGGCTCGTCCAGCTGACCGTCGACGGCGCGCAGGAAACCCATGCGCTGATGGACATGCTGCTGGCGAAGAAGCGCGCGTCGGATCGCAAGACGTGGCTGGAGAACAAGGGCGACCTGGCGACGCTGGAAGTCTGAATCCGGTGCCCGGCATGCAGCGCCGCGTCGCCCTGTTCCGCGGCATCAACGTCGGCAAGGCCAAGCGCATCGCGATGGCCGAGCTCAAGGCCGTGTTCGAAGGCCTGGGCTTCATCGACGCCAGCACCCTGCTCAACAGCGGCAACGTGGTCTATGCGGCGAAAGGCTCGACGGCCGTCGTCGATGCGCAGCGCATCGGCGATGCGGTGGCGACGCGAACGGGCGTGACGGCGAACGTGCTGGTGCTCGCCGCCGACACGCTGGATGCGGTGGTCGCAGGCAACCCGTTCGCGCAGGACGCCGACGATGCCTCGCGCCTGCTGGCCGGCTTCTTCCTCGATGGCGAACGCGCGCCCTTCGAAGCCCTGCAGCGTGATTTCCCCGACGAACGTTTCGCGATCGGCGAACACGCCTGCTACCTGTGGTGCCCGCAGGGCATCGCGCAGAGCCGGATCGCCGATGCATTGGCGACAGCGAAATTCCGGGATCGCGTCACCGCCCGCAACTGGTCGACCACGCTGAAGCTGCAGGCCCTGCTGCGGGCCTGAGAGCCCGTCCGGGACGCCGACCCGCCGTCAGGACGTGACGAGGATCTGCGCGTACAGCGGGTGATCCACCTCGCCGATCACGCGCACGCGCTGCGCCTGCGGCAGCGATTCGGAGACGCGATCGAAGGTTTCGGATGGCGACAGCGACTGCGCAAGCGCGGCGTCCACGATCGCCTGCGCCGCCTCCCAGTCGGTCCGGCTGCGTGCGAGATCGGCGGCGTCCTCGCGACTGAGCAGGTCGTGCACGACCGACACATGGTCGCGCAGGCGCTCCCACTCGCGCGCATCGACCTGGCCCGACTGCAGGAAGCGGTCGATGATCGCCTCTTCCAACGCCGCAAGGCGGCTGGCACGCTCCATGTCGACGGCCATCGCCATCTGCCGGTCGTCGAGCTGCGGCATCGGCTCGCCGGTCGCGGCGGCGACACGCTCGCCCACTTCGCGCATCTTGTCGGCATCCGGCACGCCACGCCCGAGGATGTGGTCGATCGAGCGCGCATAGAGCTCGATGAAGACCGGCTCGAAGTTGCCCGCATCCACGTGCAGCTGGGGCGCGACGTGCGTTTCCGCGCGGATCATCGCCAGCGCCTGCATGGGGCTGAGCGAGGGGTCGGCGATGCAGCGACTGCCGGGCGGCACGTTGTCGGGATCGTGGATCGGGTTGGTGCTGACCGTGCAGGTCGTATGGTCCTCGGCCACGCGGACCACGTCGAAGAAACTCGGCATGGTGGTGTGGTCGTAGACCGCCGCGGCAAGGCCATCGCCGGGATGGTGCGCGGCCCACAGGCGCATGCCCGGCATCTCCGGCACGGCATAGCGGCCTACTTCGAAAAATCCGGCGTCGCGCATCAGGGCGATGGTGGTCTCGGTCTCCGGGCGGCCGAACGGCGTGGTGTCGGGCTCCAGGGTGATCCGGGCGGCGATGCCGGTCTGCGGCATGGCGGCCAGCGCGGCCAGCTTGCGCTTCAGCCACCACGGCAAGGCATAACGCAACAGGCACCAGAACAACAGGACGACGCCCAGCAGCGTCGCCAGTACCACCAATCCGATGTTCAGCAAGGTCATCCCGCCCCCCGGCAGTCCCCAAAGCGTGACAGTGTACGACCTTCGGCTTGACGCGTGCCCGCCCTCCTCCCTGCCAGCCGCCTGTCCGCGTCTCTGCCGCAGCTGTGACCCGTCCACCGGAACAGCTGCTCCCGACGCGCGCCGGGGGGCTTTCCGCTGCGGAGCGACCTCGGCCCTTGCCGCAGGCCCTCGCTGTGTCCGCCCTACGACCAAAGTCGACAATCCGTCACTTCATGACGTCGTGGAAGGTCACTTTCTGCCCTTCCCACCCCTGGCTTCCGACGCAAATCCCCGACAACCGTTGCTTTTATTCAACGGACGAGCGGTGTCATTACTGGCACGCTCCATGCTTGACCCGCGTCCAAGTCCGGGAAATCTGAATGCACCGGACTCGAAAGGTCAATTCAACACTTCACTATTTCTTTGGAGCCCAGATGAAGCTTTCCCGCAATTACCGCAGTGCCGGTGCAGTCAGCCTGGTCGCCCTTGCCCTCGCCGCCGCCCTGCCCGCCCACGCCGAGTCCGACTTCCAGACCGGCGCCGGTGCGCTCAACGCCAATGCCCGCCTCGATTTCCGCGTGGTCATTCCGAAGTTCATCCGCTTCCAGGTCGGCAGCGCCGGCGCCACGGTGGACCTCGTCGAATTCTCGGTCCCCGCCGCCAACGTCGGCGACGGCAGCGACATCGCCCGCACCAACGGCGGCACGGTGCCGGTGCTCCTGCAGAGCAACAACGGCAACGTCAGCCTGACCGGCACCACGCTGGGCCAGCTCAACAACGGCGCCGGCGAGAACATCTCGTTCGCCGAAATCCTCTCGACCAGCTCCGACCCGAACCTGAACGTCCCGACCCTCGTCGATGGCGGCACCAGCGCCGCGGTCACGGTCACGCCGAACGTCGGCGCCCGCGTCGTGAATCGCACGGCCAACTGGTCGTTCGCCTACAGCAACACCAACTTCGTCGGCGCCGGCAGCTACGGCGGCGTGAACGTCAACAACGGTCGCGTCACCTATACTGCGGCCCTGCCGTAATCGACGACAGCCTCGCGCCATTCACCGGCCCGCACCGGGTCGATGACCGCAAAGGGGCTGTCCTCGCGGGCAGCCCCTTCGTTCGAGAGGTACACGCCATGGAATCGCGTTCCCACGGCCATCGGATCCTCCGTTTCGCCGCACTCCTCTTCCTGCTTGCGTCGCTGGGCATCGCAGACGCCGCCGCCTACACCGTGACGATCGGCACCGGCACGAAAGCCGCCTACCTCCGCGTCGGCGACGGCAGCATCACCGGCGGCAACTACAACGCCGGCGGAACGCCCGCAGACAACACCACCGTCAATCTGGTCAGCGTGACCGTGCCCGCCGCATCGGTCGGCAACGCCACCGCGCAGGCCATGACCGGTACGGGTCGCGTCACCAGCGACTGGGACGGCTTCGCGTTCTGCAACGCCGGTCAGGTCTACATCGGCGCCTTCTTCCGCCTGCCGACCAACCCCAACCAGAGCGCGACATTGCGCGTGAACACGCCGGTCAACCTCACCAGTGTCGGCGGCGACACCATTCCGATCACCCAGATCAGCTGGACGAGCAGCGGCAACGGCGACACCGGCGCCCAACCCTTCCCGGCCGGCACCTTCACCGGCGGCACGCAGACACTCGCGACCCTGCTGCGCAACACCTGGGCGGAGAGCTGCCACAGTTTCAGCTACGCGAATGCCGCGATCCGTGCTGCCGGCACGTACAACGCCCGCGCGACCTACACGCTGGCGACGCCATGAACGCGCGCTTGCTGCTCATGCTGTCGATGGCACTGTCATGCTTCTCCGCGACGGCGCAGACCTTCCCCGTCGACGACAGCGCCAGCCAGGTGCTGGAGAGCGGTCCGCTGAAGATGCGCTGGGATTCGCTGGTGCCGAAGCCTGGCCAGCCCTCGACCATGACCGGTCAGGTCGTCGTGCTGGTGCGCCTGGATGTCGCGCAATGGCGCGGCCGCCGCGGCCGGATTTACCAGCGCCTCGCGCCGGTGCCGAATGGCCCGGTCACCGCCGTCTGGTCAGCCAACGGTCCGCTGCTGCCCGGCCGCGTACGCGACGGTGATCGCGCGCTGGTCTACAGCGGTGCGATCGCCTCCGAGCGCATCGAGGACACCTTCCGCCTGACCATCCAAGCCGACGGCAACCGCGTCCTGCGCCCTCAGGACCTGCACTTCAGCTTCGAATTCGAACCGGAATCGCCATGAAGGCCTTCGCTCCCGTCCGCCTGCTGTTCGCCATCGCGCTGGCATCGAACGCGCTGCCCGCGCTGGCGCAGGAATTCGCGCTGGTGGTCTCGCCGCCGCGCTTCGAGGACCGCACCGAGCCCGGCAAGACCTACCGCAACGTGTTCGAGCTCAACAACACCTCGCTCAAGGCAGCGAAGTTCACGGTGAGCACCGCCGACTGGGTGCTGGATGCCCAGGGCGCACCGGTCTTCAGCCAGGCGCTGGCGAAGGACAGCTGCCGCCCCTGGGTGGGCATCGAAACCAACGAAATCACCGTGAGGGGCAACGGCAAGCGCCGCTTCCGCTTCGAAGTGGCGGTCCCGGCAGACGCGCCGCGCGGCGAGTGCCGATTCGCGATCATGATCGAAGGCGAACCGCAGCCCGCACGCGGCAACATGCCGCTGCCGATCAGCGGTCGCATCGGCGTGATCGTCTACCTCGCGATCGGCGACGCCGCGCCGAAGCTGGTCGTCGCGGAAACGCGCGGCGTCGATGCCCAGGGCCAACGCATCCCGGCGCTGCGCGTGCGCAACGACGGCGACATGCACGGCCGCCTCGACGGCTACCTCGCCGGCGTCGACGCGAAGAACCAGCGCTTCGTGCTGGTGCCCGACAACAGCCCGATCCTGGTTGGCGCCACACGCGACATCCCGCTCTATCCGCAGCCCACGGCCGATGGCGCGCAGGTGCCCGCCATCGTGTATCCGCTGCGCATCAAGGGACGGCTGGACGCCGAGCGGCAACGCCTCGACATCGACACGACCCTGGATCGATGACCCGACGCACGGCGCTGCCACATCGCCCGCTTCCCGCACCGAACGCGCTCGCGCTGGCGCTGTGCGTCGCCCTGATCGGTACCGGCTGGGCGACGCGGGCCCTGGCCGCGACGACCGGCACGGGTGCGGCACCCGCCGCGCAGCGCGACATGCCCGGCAGCGGCAACGACCCGGGCAGCGAAGACAGCAGCGCCTACGACCCGTTCCGCGCCTTCGGCTTTCCCGCCGACGATGCCGGCGAGCCGCCACCGACCTACCGCGACCGGATCATCGCGCCGGAAAAACTCGAACCACTCCCGCCCGACGAGGACGAGGACGCCGCACTCGCCGGTCCGCCGCGCGCCTTCCATGTCGAAGCCATCGCGCACCGCACCCGCTTCGGCGGCGAGCGCAGCGTGGAACTGGGCGCAGCGTTCGGCGGCTACTGGGACACGTCGGACTGGGGCGCGATCAGCGCCGACGCCCTGCTCTTCCACAGCGACCGCGAACGCGACGACGGCCAGCGCCTGCGCGGCACCGCGACGCTGTGGCAGCGCGGCCTGCAGATGCCGGGCGGCTGGTCGCTCGACAACGGCCTGGGCGTGCTCAACACGCCGATGCCCGACCTGCTGCGCGATCAGTACCGCTTCATCCTGCCCAGCGTGCCGATGGTGGGCGCCAGCACCGACTGGCGACAGCGCGAGCGCGGCCTGCGCGTGCAGGCGGGCTTCGGTCGCGGCGGCAGCTATACCGGCTCGCGCCTCAACGGCTTCGAGATCGGGGACGGCTCGGTGTTCACCGCCGCCGCGCAATGGCGCTGGTCGCCGCGGATGGATGGCGCGGTCGACGTGCTGCTCACCGACGGCAGGATCGTGCCGGACGACCAGGGCCTGCCCGACTTCCAGAACGGTCGCACCCGCGCCCTGTTCACCGGCCACCGCTGGAACGGCGCGCGCGACAGCCTGCAGCTCAACATGCTGGCCAGCGATGCGAACGGCGAGAGCGCCACCGGCATCTGGCTGGACGGACGCAGCGATCGCGGCAGCTTCGTGCATCGCTACGGCCTGTTCCGCCTCGAACCGGACCTGGCCTGGGGCGCCTGGCCGATCAACAACGACGTGCGCGGCGGCTACTACCGCATCGACTACAACCGCGCGCGCTGGAGCGCGAACGCCGCCCTCGATCGCATCGATTCGGTGTCCGGCAAGGGCTTCGACGGCTGGTACGGCAACGGCTACGTGCGCTACCAGGCCAGCCCGCGCACCGGCTTCGGCGGCGGCGTGACCGCACGCCAGAGCGGACGCGACGGTGGTGACGACAGCGCGCAGACGCTGCAGTTGTTCGTCGACCGCCTTTCTGATTGGGGACAGACGCGCCTGCAGTACGACCGCGCCCACGACAGCGGCGGCGCCGACAGCTGGCAGGTCCTGGTCGATCATGCCCTGCGCATGCGCGAAGGCTCGCGGCTGTCGCTCTCCGCCGGCTTCGGCGAGCTTGCGCAGGACCGCGACGGTACCAGCCGCACCGCCACGCTGGCCGCCTACGGTGGCGTCGACCTCACCGACACCTTCTCCGTCGACGGCAGCGTACGCTGGCTGCGCAGCAGCGGTGCCGACGACAGCCGCGGCACCGACCTCAACCTCGGCTGGCGCTGGCGCATCGCCTCGCGCTGGTCGCTGCTGGGCAACCTGATCGAAAGCCGCGGCTCGCGCCGATCGCCCTTCGTGCTCGATCCGATCACCAACCAGCCGGTGTTCGAAACCCTGCCGCACGATCGCTCGATCTTCCTCAGCCTGCGCTACGACTACCGCGCCGGCCAGCCGCGCGGCGTGCTCGGCGGTCCGCCGAACGCCGCGACCGGCGACATCGTCGGCACGGTCTTCCTCGACGAGAACAACGACGGCGTGCGCGGCGCCAGCGAGCAACCCGCAGCGAACATCACCGTGCTGCTCGACGGCCGCTTCTCGGCGAAGACCGACGAACAGGGCCGCTTCCGTTTCGACCGCGTCGCGGTCGGCACGCACGACCTGCTCGTCATTCCCGACAACCTGCCCCTGCCCTGGGTGATCGAAGACGAACGCGGCAATCCGCGCGTGCAAGTCGAGGTCCGCAAGGACGCCACGGTCGACATCGGCGCCGTGCGACAGCGCTGAACGCCGCCGCAGGAAGACCATCGGTCAGGACAGGCGCATGCCCTCAAGAATCAGGGCTGCGCCACGCAATGGTTGTCGTTGCCGCTGCAGCGGCCATAGCGATGCAGGTCGGCCTGCGCCTTCGCACGTTCGGCATCCCATTCCGCCTGCGTCTTGCAGACACGTTCGGGGCGATGGCTGCCCAGCGCTTTCTTGCGCTCGCAGACGAGCTTCGAGTCCTTGGCCGGTGCATTGGCTTGCGGCTGCGGATCGTTGCCGGTCGCACTCCCATCCTGGGCCAAACCGACCATCGGCATCAGACCCAGCATTACCACGAGACAGATCGTACGCATGACGCATCCTCCATGTCGGAATGTGCCAAGACCGTAGACCAGGCTGCGACCCATGTCACGGTGAAAAGGGCAGAAAACGACGAACGGCAGGGCGTTCGTCCACGATGTCCGGGAAAGAAGCGTTTACGCGAGAAAGCAAGAATCGGCGGCACCAACCGACGATATCGCTGACATCAGAACGGCTGCCAACCCGACTCGTTCAGGACGAAGACGCGGTCGGTGAGGCCGTAGCTCGCTTCGGCGCGCGCCCTGGCGGCGAGTTGGCGCAGCTGCGCCACGGCATCCGCATCGGCGGAATCAGCGAACAGCAGCAGGTCGCGCGCGGGCACCGCAGCGACAGGCGCGCCACGCATGCGCTCGGACTCGCGCGCCCACAGGTCGGCGAACAGCAGCAGCGAGGCTTCGTAGTTGCCGTCGGCGACCACCATGGAAAGCTTGTCGCCGCGCTGTATCTCGATTCCGGGAAGGAGACCGCGCAGGTTGCGTACCGCGAGCGAACGCAGGTCTTCGCGGCGCACGCCCAGGCCCTCGAGTTCACCGGAATCGAGGTAAGCGATGTTGCTTGGCGTATCGATGGCGTAGACGACGATGAGTTCATCGTTGAGCGCTTCGTGGACGTGGCCGCCGCTCTCGTCGTCCTCCGCATCTTCGCGCCCCAGATGTCGCATCGATTCACGGGTTTCGGCGATCCAGCCGCGATCCTTGATGACCGGGATGATCGCGTCCACGCTGCGTTCAAGTCCCTTCGCGGCTTCCGCGAACGACTGGACGAAGCGGCCGACCAGGGCATCGCGATGTTCCGGGGATTCATCGAGGAACAACTGGTAGGCATTGTTCAGGAATGCACGATTGTTGCTGTCGTCTCCGGTGCGGATCGCGAGTTCGAGGTCGCCGACGACCGTTACCTCCATCCCCGGAATCGCAGCGCGGACCTTGTCCGCCACGTACTCAGTAAAGGCAACCGGGCTCATCGGCGGATCGGTGGGCTTTCCGCCGAACAGCGCGCGCAGCGAGGACAGGAAACCGGGCATGGGCGCCTCCAGAGCGGATTGAAAAAAGGACCTTACTCCGCCGCGGCGTCCAGCGCATCCGCCAGACGCTCCACCGCGATGACCTCCATGCCCTTGTAGCTGCCGGCCTTGGGCGCGTTCGCCTTGGGCACGATGGCACGCAGGAACCCGTGGGTCGCGGCTTCCTTCAGGCGCTCCTCGCCGTTGGGCACCGGCCTGATTTCGCCGGACAGGCCTATTTCGCCGAATGCGATCGTCTTCTCGGGCAGCGGCCGGTCGCGCAGCGAGGACAGCACGGCGAGCAGCACCGGCAGGTCGGCGGCGGTTTCCTGCACGCGGATGCCGCCGACCACGTTCACGAACACGTCCTGGTCGCCGACCATCACACCGCCGTGGCGATGCAGCACCGCGAGCAGCATGGCGAGGCGATTCTGCTCCAGGCCGACAGCGACGCGGCGCGGGTTCGACAGCGGCGAGGCATCGACCAAGGCCTGCACTTCCACCATCAGCGGACGCGTGCCCTCGCGGGTGACCATCACGCAGCTGCCGGGCTGGCGGCCGGTGCCGGACAGGAAGATCGCCGATGGGTTCGGCACCTCGCGCAGGCCCTTGTCGCTCATCGCGAACACGCCCAGCTCGTTCACCGCGCCGAAGCGGTTCTTGAAGGCGCGAAGCACGCGGAAGCGGCTGCCGCTGTCGCCCTCGAAATACAGCACCGCATCGACCATGTGTTCGAGCACGCGCGGACCCGCGATGCCGCCTTCCTTGGTGACGTGGCCGACGAGGAAGATCGCGGTGCCGGTTTCCTTGGCGTAGCGCACGAGGCGCGCCGCGCTCTCGCGCACCTGGCTGACCGAACCGGGCGCGGCGGTCAGCGACTCGGTCCACAGCGTCTGCACGGAATCGGCGACGAGCAGTTTCGGCTGGGTCTGCACGGCCTGTTCGAGGATGCGCTCGACGCCGGTCTCGGCCAGCGCGCTGAGGCCGTCGAGCGGCAGGCCGAGCCGCGAGGCGCGCCCGGCCACCTGCGCGAGCGATTCCTCGCCGGTGACGTACAGCGCGGGCAGGCGGCCCGCCATGCTCGCCAGCGCCTGCAGCAGCAGCGTGGACTTGCCGATGCCCGGGTCGCCGCCGATCAGCACCACCGCGCCTTCGACGAGGCCGCCGCCGAGCACGCGGTCGAACTCGCCGATGCCGGTGCTGGTGCGCACGTCCTCGCGCTGCAGCACATCCTTCAGCGCGGTGACCTTCGGCGGATCGATCTTGCCGGCCCAGCTGCCGCGACGCGCGGCGGCCGGGGCGTCGGAGGCGCTCTCCACCACGACCTGGCTGAGCGTGTTCCACGCCCCGCACTCGCCGCACTGCCCCTGCCACTTGCTGTATTCGGCGCCGCATTCGCCGCAGACGTAGGCGGTGCGGCTCTTGCTGGCGGACTTGCCGGGGGCTTTGCTCACGATGATCTCGATGCGAGGGGATGCGGGCGACGCGACGGCGTACTGTAGCCGCCGCCGGTCTCAATCGGCGAGACGGGTAAGACGTCGGGGATACCGTTCGAGGGCAATGGCTGTTGTAGGAGTCAACTGTCTTATTGAGGTGTGGCAGTAGCGGGTGCCCATGGTGCTTGATCGCGGGCCATGGCGTTGAGCATGGTGAGGTATTTACGCATGCACGCGGTCAGCGCGAGCTTCTTGGGCTTGCCTGCTGCGACGAGGCGTCGGTAGACCTCGGCCAAAGGTGATCGTGCCCGGATTGCAGCCCAGGTCGCCATGTACAGCACCCGTCGTACGTCCGCACGTCCTCCACTGATGCGGCGTTGACCGCGCCACCGGCCACTGTCGCGGTTGTAGGGGGCTAGGCCGACCAGGGCGGCGATCTGGCGCCGATCCAGCTTGCCCAGTTCCGGCAGACGGGCCGTCAGCGTGGCGCGCAGGATGGGACCCAGCCCAGGCGCGGCCGACAGCGGGCTTGGGCATTGCGCCATCGCCTGCCGGAGACGTTCTTCGATCAGGGCGATCTGTGTTTGCAGACTGTCGATCAGGCTTTGCAGGTAGGTCTTCACG
>SCMT01000023.1 GCA_005502915.1 Lysobacteraceae bacterium 2PB
GTCAGATGGGCATCATCCGTCGAAACAGTCCCGCGCCCGGGGGGCATCGCGCCAGCCATGGCTTCACCCTGATCGAGCTCATGGTCACGCTGGGTGTCCTGGCGGTGGTGATCTGGGTCGTGCTGGCGGCGGAGGGCCTGGCCGCCATCCTCACGCTGGCCTCGGACGAACCCGAGGGCCGCTGGATCCGTTTCGGCCTGCTCTCTCTGATGGTGCTGTGGGTCTGCCTGCTGACGCTCGGCGGGCTGTACCTGCTGCGTTCGCGGCTGCGCAACGCCAAGCCGCTGTTCATCGCCTACTTCACGGTCGCGCTGCTGTTGCTCAGCGGGATCGGCGTGATGGTGGCGAGCAACTTGGTGCTGGGCGAGCTGTGGCGGGTCCCGGAGCACCAGCGCAGCGACACCTACCTGCGCACGGCAGGCATCACGCTGATCGTCAGCCTGCTGGCGCTCGCTGCGTTCCAGAACCATTGGCGCGCACGCCAGTTCGCGGTACGCGCCAAACAGGCGGAACTGGCTGCCCTGCAGGCCCGCGTCCGTCCGCACTTCCTGTTCAACACGCTCAATACCGGCGCGGCGCTGGTGCACAACCGGCCGGACGACGCCGAAAAACTGCTGCTGGACCTGGCCGACCTGTTCCGCGCGGCCTTGGCCGGTCCCAGGGAAATCCCGCTGCGCGAGGAAATCGCCCTGATCGAACGCTACCTGGAAATCGAGGCGCTGCGCTTCCGCGACCGCCTGCGCGTGCGCTGGCGCATGCCCGTGCCGATCCCGGAGATCATGGTGCCGTCGCTGTCGCTGCAGCCGCTGGTCGAGAACGCCATCAAGCACGGCATCGAGCGCATCCCCGGAGGCGGCGACATCGACATCCAGGTGGAGACCCGCGACGACAGCGTGATCGTGGTGATCGACAACCCGATGCCGGACGCGCGCACGACCGGCGAGAGCCGGGGCCACAACGTCGGCCTGCCCTCCTCGCTGGCGCAGATCGAGGCCTTCACCGAAGGCCGGGGCGGCGTCGACGTGCGCTCCGCCGACGGCCGTTTCACGGTGACCGTGCGGCTGCCGGCGGCGCGCTGAGCGCCGCCGGCCGTCGCCGGCACGACGCCCGGTTCAGGCCACCACTTCGTAGCACGGGCGGTAGGCGCCGGAGATCTTCATGCGCCGTTGCTCCACGAATGCCTGCAGCAGCGCATCGAGCGACTGCATCATGCCGGGATCGCCATGGATCCTGAACGGCCCGAATTCCTCGATGCGACGCATGCCGTCTTCCTTCACGTTGCCGGCCACGATGCCCGAGAACGCGCGACGCAGGTCGGCGGCGAGATCGGCGGGCTTGCGCCCGTGGTGCAGGTCCAGCGACGCCATCGCCTCGTGCGTCGGTACGAAGGGCTGCTGGAACGCCAGCGGGATCTCCAGCGACCAGTTGAAGAAGAACGAATCCTTCTCGGCGATGCGGTTCTCGCGCACCCTGCGGATGCCGCTCGCCATCTTCTTCGCGACCTTCGCCGGGTCGGCGACGATGATCTCGTAGCGCGAAGTCGCGGCCTCGCCGAGCGTGAGCCGCAGGAACTTGTCGATCTGCTCGAAATACGGCGCCGACGCCGCCGGGCCGGTGAGGATCAGCGGGAACGGCAGGTTCGCGTTTTCCTCCCGGAGCAGGATGCCGAGCAGGTAGAGGATTTCCTCGGCCGTACCCACGCCGCCCGGGAAGACGATGATGCCGTGGCCCATGCGGACGAAGGCTTCGAGGCGCTTCTCGATGTCCGGCATGATCACCAGGTGGTTGACGATCGGGTTCGGCGATTCCGCCGCGATGATGCCCGGCTCGGTGATGCCGATGTAGCGCATGCGGCGATGACGCTGCTTGGCGTGCGCGATCGTCGCGCCCTTCATCGGCCCCTTCATCGCGCCCGGGCCGCAGCCGGTGCAGATGTCCAGGCCGCGCAGGCCCAGCTCGTAGCCGACCTGCTTGGTGTAGAGATACTCGTCGCGATTGATCGAGTGGCCACCCCAGCAGACGACGAGGTTCGGATCGATCGGGTGCAGGATCCGCGCATTGCGGAGCAGCCCGAACACCGCATCGGTGATGCCTTCCGACGTGACCAGGTTGCGCGGACCGCCTTCGCGCAGCTCGATCGCGGTGTAGGCCAGGTCGCGTACCACCGCGAACAGCAGCTCCGCGACACCGCGGATGATCTCGCCGTCGACGAAGGCCGTGGCCGGCGCCTTCACCAGCTCGATCCGCACGCCGCGATCCTGCTGCAGCACCTGGATGTCGAAATCGGGATACAGCTCGCGCGCCGCGCGCGGATCGTCCGACGCGCTGCCGCTGGTCAGCACCGCCAGCGCGCAGCGGCGGAGCAGCTCGTGCATGCCCCCGCTCGACGCATCACGCAACCGCGCGACCTCGTCGCGGGAGAGGACATCGAGCGCGCCGCGCGGGTAGATGTGCGCGTCGACGGTGGGGAGGATGGAAACAGTCTGTTGGGTCATCGTTCGTATCGTCGTCTTCGTTGTGTGCCCGTGGACTTTATCGCAGGAAAACGATGATGGACAGCGCCGCTGCTGGGCATGGGAATCCGGGACCTCAAACGGCGACGGCCGGGGAATCCCCGGCCGTCGCGCGTGCCACGTTGACGCCTTGGCGGCGCCGCGGATGCGGGCATCCGATCAGAACATGTACTTCAGGGTCAGCTGCGCGGCCCACTGCGATTCGCCGCGCTGCTGGCGGGTCACGTAGTCTTCGACTTCGCCATTGACGCCGTAGATGTAGCGACCATTCGCGTCCAGGCCCTGATAGTTCACGAAGCTGCGCGCCAGGCCACCCTGCGCCTGGAAGGCGATCTCATCGATACGACCCCAATCCTTGTTCAGCAGGTTGCCGAAGTTGAGGATGTCGAGGGCCAGGAGGATCTTGTTGCCCTTGAAGAAGCCGGGGAATTCCTGGCTGATGCGCACATCGAAGTTGTGCACCCAGTCGCCGTACGAGCTGTTGCGCTCGACCACGCCGCCGGCGTAGCGGTTCAGACCATTGGCGTTGGCGATCTGCCAGAACAGCGCCTCTTCATCCGCACCGCTGCCGCTGTTGTTGACGTCGCGGAAGACCACTTCGCCCGAACCGGCGCGGGTCGGGATGTACATCAGGTCGTTGGTGATGCCGTCGCCGTTGAGGTCGTTGTTGTAGATCCAGCTGTACGGCTTGCCCTTGCGGCCTTCGTAGAACACGCCGACCGTGGTCTTGTTGTCGCCGAAGAACTTGTGCTCCCAGTTCAGCTGGCCGGTGAAGCGGTCGCGGATCATGTAGGCCGAATTGGCTGCGACTTCCTCGTTCGGGTTGTACACCGCCACCGAGTTCCAGTTCGAGTTCGACACCGAGGACGTCAGCGGGCTGACTTCCTTGGCGCGCGTGTAGGAGTAGCCCAGGCCCCAGCGCCAGTCGTCCATGAAGTGGCCCTGCAGCGACAGGGTCAGGTTGTCGCCGTAGCCCTTGCCGGTGCGCTCGGCGACCAGCACATTGGCGAAGCTGGCGTTGCTGAGCGCGCGATTGCGGAAACCGGTGCAGGCGCCGTTGGTGATGCTGCTGCCGGTGGTGTTCCAGCACGCGCCGTTGTAGCCCTGCGGCGTGTAGTACAGGTTGCGGCCATCGGTGCCCTGACGGGTCGGGTTGCCGAGGTTCAGGTGCTTGTAGTAGATGCCGTCCTGCACTTCGGTGCGGATGTATTCGATGCCGGCGGTCATGTTCCACCACGGCAGCTCGTGTTCGAACGCGATGTTCGCCTTCCACACCGAGGGCTGGGCCAGATCGGGCGACAGGAAGTCGACGTTGGCCGCAGGCGTGGTGCCGGCAAAGCTGGTCGGCTGCGCGTTGGTGTTCGGCGTGAACAGACCATCGGTGGTCGGGCAGGCCGCAAATCCAGCGATGCCGCAGCCGATGATGCGGGTGGCGATGCCGGTGTTGGAATACGGGTTCGACAGCCACACGTTGGCGGCGGCGCCTTCGAACAGACCGATGCCGCCGCGCAGCTGCATGGCGCGCTCGGTCGAGAAGGTGTAGTTGAAGCCCAGGCGCGGCTGGATCAGGCTGTCGCCGTCGAGCGTGACGTCGTTGCGCAGGCCGAAACCGCCAGTGGCGCGGGTGACCGTGCCGTTCTGCGGCGTGGTCGAACCGGTGAGCGAGCCCGGCACGACGGCCGCGGCAGCGGCGGCGTTGAAGATCGGCTTCTCGCCCATGCCCTTGCGATCGACGCGGATACCGGCGGTGATGGTCAAGTTCTCGTTGACCGCCCAGGTGTCCTGCAGGAACAGTCCGAGGTTCTGGTAATCCCACTCGGCCACGCCATCGCCGAGCGTGAAGCCGGGAGCGCCGACCTGCACCTGGTAGCTGGTCGGTCGACCGCGGCGGAAGTTTTCGAGCACGGCCGCTTCGTTCTGCGCGCGGGTGGCGGTGTTGCAGGTCAGCGCACCAGCCTGGAACTGGTAGAAACCAGCCGCACCGTTGATGCAAGCGAAGGTGTAGTTGCCCTTGGTGTCCTGCAGGAAGGCGTTGTAAACGGTATTGTCGTCGTAGTCGGCACCGAACTTCACCGTGTGGTCGCCGAGGAACAGCGTACCGGCAGCGTAGAAGTTCCAGGTCTCGGTCGACAGGTCGTTGAAGTGGCGGCTGCGCTCGGTACCGAACACCAGTCCGGCCGAGGTGCTGGCGACGGCAGGCGAACCGGCCGGCAGCGCGCCGGCGAAGTTCAGGCGGATCTGCGGCAGGTCGGAATTGTTGATCGGCGTGCTGACGTAGTCGCGGTACGAGGCCTTGAACTCGGTCGAGAACGTGTCGGTCCAGTCGGAGAAGAATTCACCGACGTAGGTCTCGATCACCTTCTCCTGGTTGTACCAGTGCGAGCTGAGCGAGATCGCGTTGTTGAAGAAGGTCGGATAGATCGGATCGGTCTGCTCGGTCTTGCTCCAGCGGAGGCTGGCGCGGTGGCGCTCGCCGATATTGGCATCGAGCTTGAGCAGGGCATCGGTGACTTCGAGCTCGGCGCCGGAGGCTTCGACCGAACCGATGTCGACGCTGTAGTTCGTGCTGGCGATGTTCTGCGCGCCGGTGATGGCGCTTTGGGTGATCGCCACGTTCGTGCGCGCGCTGCCCAGCGGGCCGAATTCCGGCGTGCTGCGGGTGCTGGTCAGTTCTTCATAGGCGGCGAAGAAGAAGAGGCGGTCCTTCAGCAGCGGGCCGCCGAAGGTGAAGCCCTTGGTGTCTTCCTCGAACTCCGGTGCATCGAAGTAGGTGCCGGTGGTGCGGTTGAAACGGCGACCCGCGCCGCGGTCGTCGCGATAGATGTAGTACACCGAACCCTTGAAGTCGTTGGTGCCCGACTTGGTCACGGCGTTGATGTTCGCGCCGGTGTAGCCCTTCTGGGTGACATCGTAGTTCGAGATGTTGACCTGCACCGACTGGATGGCGTCGATCGAGATCGGCTGCTTGGCGGTCGGCAGGTTGTTCGCTTCCAGGCCGAAGGTGTCGTTGGTCGCAACGCCGTCGATGGTGATCGAGTTGTAGCGCGAGTTCTGGCCGCCGGCGGAGATTTCACCGCGCTCCTTGTCGGTCTGCGAGATGCGCGGATCGAAGCGGACGTAGTCCTGCAGGTTGCGCTGGACCGAGGCGTAGTTGTCGAGGTCGGCGCGGCTGATCGCGGTGCCGGCGCCCATCTTGTCGGAGCTGAAGATCTGCGGGCCGGCGGTGCCGGTCACGCGGATGGCGTCGAGTTCGGCGCTGCCGATCGAGATGTCGATCTGCGAGGTCTGGTCGAGGGCGAGGTAGATGTCGCTCTCGGTCTGGGTGCCGGCGCCTTCCTTGTTCGCGGTGACCTTGTACGGACCGCCGACGCGCAGGCCGCGGGCGTTGTAGCGGCCGTTGGCATCGGTGACCGCGCGGCTGACCGTGCCCGACTCGGTGTGGACGATCGTGACTTCAGCGCCGGCGACGGGCTGGCCATCGGATCCGAGCACCTGTCCGCCGATCGCGGCGGTGGTGTTCTGGGCGAAAGCCGGCGCCGCGGCGAGCGCGACGATCAGCCCGATCGACAGTTTGGAGAGTCGGAGACGGTTGGTGTGGTTCATTGTTCTTGGCCTCGGTGGAGAACGATGCGGAGAGATCGAGTCGTACGAGCAGACCGCCTGCGCGTGGAGCACAGCGGTCACAGCGTGGGGAAGACCTGCCGGTTCCGGGTGACGCGGCGACCACATGCGCACCGGTACGGGTTAAGGATAGGTTAACACGATAACGAACGGGAATGACAGGCAAATGACAGCACATGAAACCGTAAGCCATTGAAATCATTGGCTGAACGGTGTTCATGCATCACTTGAATGTCACGCCGCAATCATTTCTGCGGCCAGTACGCGCGGCCCGTGCGTCCCCGACACGGGCAGCCGGCGCGGGCCCGGTCTCCCCTCAGCCAGCGAGGAAGGCGGCGACGCCGTCCATGAGCATCTGCACGGAGATCGCGACCAGCAGCATGCCCATCAGCCGCTCGAGCGCGGTGAGCACGCGCATGCCGAGCCACTTGTAGAGGTAGGTCGCGGAGAACAGGATCGCGGCGGTCGCAGCCCAGGCGATCACCAGCGCGAGGCTCCAGTCGCCCAGGCGCGCGGGGTCCTTGCTGCCCATCAGGATCACCGCCGCCATGCCCGACGGGCCGGCCACCAGCGGGATGGCCATCGGCACGATGAAGGGCTCGCCGTCGGGAATCTCGCCCATCAGGCCTTCCGGCGGCGGGAAGATCATGCGGATACCGATCAGGAACAGCACGATGCCACCGGCGATCGACACCGATTCCTGGCGCAGGTGCATCAGTTCCAGCGCGTACTTGCCGCCCCACAGGAAGGCCATCAGCACGACGAGCGCGATCAGCAGTTCGCGCGCCAGGACGATGCGCTGGCGGCGCGGCGGCAGGCTGCGCAGCATGCTGAGGAACACCGGGATGTTGCCCAGCGGATCGAGGATCAGGAACAGCAGCAGTGCAGCCGAGGCGATCGTCATCGATCCACTCCCGTGGCGAAGATCAGACGGTGGAAGGAGTCCAGACCTGGCCGCGGCGGTCGATGCCGGCGGCGGACAGCAGGTGGACGCATGCGAACGCGACCTCTGCGGCATCGCGCGCCTGCGGCTCGGCATCCTCGACGAAGGCCTTGGAACGCAGGGTCGTGCGCATCGGTCCCGGGGCGAGGCCGGCGACGCGCACCGGCGAGTTCGCCAGCTCGGCGTGCAGCGTGCCGACCAGCGCGGCAAGCGCCGACTGCGCGACGCCGTAGGCGCCCCAATAGGCGCCGCCCTGCCCTGCCGCGGCATCGATGGTGAACACGACGGACGCGTCCTCTACTCTGCGAAGCAACGGCAGGCAGGCCTGTGTCAGCCACCAGCGCGCGGTGAGGTTGACGTGGATGGAGCGCGCGAAATCGGCAGGATCGGTGTTCTCCAGCGGCGTGAGGCCGCCGAAATGCGCGGCGCAGTGCAGGACACCGTCGAGACGGCCCAGCCCGTCGCCGATGCGCTCGGCCATCTCGGCATAGTCGTCGGGCGTGGCGCCTTCGAGGTCGAGCGGATACAGCAGGGCTTCGCCACCGGCGCGCACGATGGCGTCGTGCACGCGGTTGAGCTTCGGCACCTTGCGGCCGAGGAGGACCACGGTCGCGCCGGCGTCCGCGCTGGCCAGTGCGGCGGCATGGCCCAGCGCGCCGTGCGCGCCGACCACCAGCACCACGCGGCCCGACAGCGCGCGCGGCGCGGCAGCGTCGATGGCGAGCGCCTGCGACATCAGGCCTTCTGCGCCTCGGCGATCATGCGCGCCAGTTCGCCGGATTCGTACAGTTCCAGCGTGATGTCGCAGCCGCCGATGAGTTCGCCGTTGATGAACAGCTGGGGAAAGGTCGGCCAGTTGGAAAAGCGCGGCAGGTTGGCGCGCACTTCGGGGTCTTCGAGCACGTTGACGCTGTGGAAGTCGCTCGCGCCGGCGAGCTTGAGCGCCTGCGATGTCCGGCTGGAGAAGCCGCACATCGGGAACTGCGGCGTGCCCTTCATGAAGAGGACGATCGGGTGGGATTCGATCTCGGACTGGATGCGTTCCAAAACCGGCATGGTCTGTCTCCTGGGGCTGTTCGGGGGGTGGCGGGGTTCGTCCGGCCGCCGTGGGGTTAGAATGGCCGCCCATTGTAAGCCTTCGCGCGACCCGGGGCCTGCCCGGCGCGCCCACCCCACCGTCAAGGAGCCCGCCCCATGGCCATCGAGCTGCCAGCCCTGCCCTACGACCGCACCGCCCTGGAACCGCACATCTCGGCGGAAACGATCGATTTCCACTACGGCAAGCACCACCAGGCCTACGTGACCAACCTCAACAACATGATCGCCGGCACGGAATTCGAGAACCTCTCGCTGGAAGAGATCGTCCGCAAGTCGCAGGGCGGCATGTTCAACAACGCCGCGCAGGTGTGGAACCACACGTTCTACTGGAACTGCCTCAAGCCCAACGGCGGCGGCGCCCCGACCGGCAAGCTGGCCGACGCCATCAATGCCGCGTTCGGCAGCTTCGACAAGTTCAAGGAAGAGTTCACCAAGACCGCGGTCGGCACCTTCGGTTCGGGCTGGGGCTGGCTGGTGCAGCGTCCGGACGGTTCGCTGGCCCTGGCGAGCACCTCCAACGCCGCCACGCCGCTGACCGGCGACGACACTCCGCTGCTGACCTGCGACGTGTGGGAGCACGCCTACTACGTCGACTACCGCAACGCGCGTCCGAAGTACGTCGAAGCGTTCTGGAACCTGGTGAACTGGGACTTCGTCGCGTCGCAGATGAAGTAAGCGCCTCACTGCGCATGCGTCACCACGAACGGCCGGGGCAACCCGGCTGTTTTCGTTTGCGGCATTCAGTCAACCGACAGGCATCGCACCGCGGGATGAACGCGGCCGGTGGAACCGTCAACGATTCGACACGCCCGGGCATTCACCGGTTGCATTCCGCAACGGGAGCCCCCTGATGAAACGCACGCTGCCCCTCTTCGCCACCACCCTCCTCGCCTTCGCCTTCGCCGTCGCCGGCAGCGCCTCCGCGCGCGATCGCGACCACAATCCGCCCGGCCCGCGCGGCGGTCCCGGCACCAACTGGGAGAATCCGCCGGGCTGGCGCGGCGGACCCGGCACGTCGCCGGACCATCGCGACTACCGCCATCGCGGCAAGCGCTACACCTTCGTCGCCCGCGACGGCGGCTACTACTTCCATCCCGGCTACGGCTACTGGCATCCCCGTTACGGTTTCTGGAACCAGGCGCGCCGCTGCTGGTTCGACAACGACAACAACCCGCCGGGTCCGATCGGCGGGCGCGGCACCAACTGGGAAAACCCGCCGGGCTGGCGCGGTGGCCCGGGCGCCTCGCCGGATCGCTACGGGCGGTGCCGCTGAGCCCTGAATCCCGCAGTCGCGGGCGCCAACGAAAACGGCCGGGACATCCCGGCCGTTCTTCATCGCGGATCGACGTGCCGATCAGGCGCCGAGCATCGCCACCACCGGCGCCACCTGCGCCTCGCGCCCCAGCGCAGCGCCGACGCGGGTCAAGGCTTCGGCGAGTTCGACGGGCGCCTCCGCGCGCAGCGTGGCGTGGCCGACCTTGCGGCCGGCGCGCGGCTCCTTGCCGTAGTCGTGCCAGTGGCCGCCGGGTTCGCGCAGCACGCCATTGGCGTCGGGCATGGCGCCGATCCAGTTGAGCATGCAGGCGTGGCCGACCATGCGCGTGTCGCCGAGCGGCAGGCCCAGTACCGCGCGCAGATGGTTCTGGAACTGCGAGGTTTCGCTGCCTTCGATGGTCCAGTGCCCGGAGTTGTGCACGCGCGGGGCGAGTTCGTTGGCGAGCAGCACGCCATCGCGGCAGAACAGCTCCAGTGCGAACACGCCGACGTAGTCCAGCGCATCGGCCAGCGCGCGCGCATGCGCGTAGGCGCGCCCGGCCATGCCGGCATCGACGCGCGCAGGCGCGAGGCTGGCGGAGAGCACGCCGTCGACGTGCCAGTTCTCGGTCAGCGGCCAGGCGCGGAATTCGCCGTCACGACCCCGCACGGCGACCACACTCAGCTCGCGCTCGAAGGGCACGAAGCCTTCGAGGATCAGCCCGACCGTCGCCGCCTGCGCGCCGAGCGCGTCCCACGCGGCCTCGACATCGCCCGGCGACTTGATCCGGAACTGCCCCTTGCCGTCGTAACCGAGGCGACGCGTCTTGAGGATGCAGGGCGTACCGATCGCGGCGACCGCCGCGTCCAGTGCGGCACGATCGGGCACGTCGGCGAAATCGGGCACGGGGATGCCGAGTTCGCGGAACAGGGTCTTCTCGGCCAGTCGGTCCTGGGCGATGCCCAGCGCACGCGGATTCGGGAACACCGGGATGCGCGCGCTCAGCCAGTGCGCGGATTCGGCGGGCACGTTCTCGAAATCGAACGTGGCCACGTCCACCTGGGACGCGAATTCGGCCAGGGCGGACTCGTCGCGGTAGTCGCCGACGATCAGCGGCGCGAACTGCCCGGCGCAGGCGTCTGCGACGGTGTCGAGGACGCGGAAGCGCAGGCCGAGGGGTGCGCCGGAGAGCGCGAGCATGCGGGCCAGCTGCCCGCCTCCAAGAATGCCGACGGTGGTCATGGTGTCGTCTTGTGGGGATCAGTTGCGCGGATCGTCGTTGTCGACGACGTCCTGCGTCTGCTTCGCGCGGAAGGCATCGAGCGCGGCGCCGATCGCAGGATATTCATGCGCGAGCATGGCGGCGGCGAACAGGCCCGCATTCGCGGCACCGGCATTGCCGATGGCGAAGGTGCCGACCGGGATGCCCGCGGGCATCTGCACGATCGACAGCAGCGAATCCATGCCGTTGAGTGCCTTGCTCTGCACCGGCACGCCCAGCACCGGCACGGCGGTCTTGGAGGCGAGCATGCCCGGCAGGTGCGCCGCGCCTCCGGCGCCGGCGATGATCGCGCGCAGGCCGCGCGCATGCGCGGTGGCGGCGTAGTCGAACAGCACGTCCGGCGTGCGGTGCGCGGAGACCACGCGGACTTCGTGCGGCACGCCCAGGGCTTCGAGCCTGGCGACCGCGTGCTGCATGGTGTCCCAGTCGGAACGGGAGCCCATCACGACGCCCACCAGCGGCGCCTGCGTACCCTCGGGCATGGTTGACATGGTCGTCCCCCGGTTAAAAACGTATTCTAGCGGTCCCCGGCATTCCCGCGAACCACCCCGCCCCCCATGGACCGCAAGCTGCTCGATCTCCTGGTCTGCCCCGCCTCCCGGCAACCGCTCGCCTTGCTGGAGGCCGCCGGCCTCGAACAGCTCAACCGGGCCATCGCCGCCGGGCAGGTGAAGCGCAACGACGACAGCCCGCAGTCCGAGCCCCTGCGCGAAGCCCTGGTCACCCGCGACCGCAAGACCGTGTACCGCGTCGACGACGGCATCCCGGTGCTGCTGGTCGAGGAAGGCATCGCCTTCGCGCAGGCGGACGCCGCGTGACGGGCATGCAGGACCGCATCGCGCCGCCACCGGCCGACGTGGTGGCGGCGAACGTCGCCGCGGCGCTGGCCGAGGACCTGGGCACGGGCGACGTCACGGCATCGCTGCTGCCCGACAGCCCCGACATCGCCTACCTACTGTGCAAAGAAGATGCGGTCATCTGCGGCCGGCCGTGGTTCGATGCCTGCCATCGGGCGCTCGATCCCGAGGTCCGCATCGACTGGCGCGTCGCGGAAGGCGACCGCGTCGCGAAAGGCACGGTGATCGCCACGCTCTCGGGTCGCAGCCGCGGCCTGGTCAGCGCCGAACGCGCCTCGCTGAATTTCCTGCAGACCCTCAGCGGCACCGCCACGGTCACCGCGCAGTACGTCGATGCGGTGCGCGGCACCGGTGCCCGGATACTCGACACCCGCAAGACCATCCCGGGCCTGCGCATCGCCCAGAAATACGCCGTGCGCGCCGGCGGCGGCATGAATCACCGCATCGCGCTGTACGACACGGTGATGCTCAAGGAAAACCACATCCGCGCCTACGGCTCGCTGACCGGCGCGGTGAACGCATCCCGCATGCAGCATCCGTCGCTGCCGCTGATCGTGGAAGTGGAAACGCTGGACCAGCTGCGCGAAGCGCTGGACGTCGGCTGCACGCGGATCCTGATCGACGACTTCGACGCCGAGACGCGGCGCGAGGCCGTGCGCATCGCGAAGTCCGCACCCTACGACGGGCGCATCCCGCTGGAAGTGTCCGGCGGCGTCGACATGAGCACGCTGCGCGCGATCGCCGAAGACGGTGTCGACTGCATCTCGATCGGCGCACTGACCAAGCACGTGCGCGCGATCGACCTGTCGCTGAAGCTCGGGCCGCCGCCGGGCTGACCGCCGGCGATTCAGGCTCCGCTGAACCAGTAGGCCCGCATCCGCGCCAGGAAGTCCTGCGTGATCGGATAGCCGGACGCGGCACCGATCACCGAATCCACGCCGCAACGCGGGCACAACGCAGTCTGGCCGACCCCATCCTCGCCCTCGTCGACCCACTCATGGATCTCGCCGGGTTCGAACTCGCCGCAGCAGTAGAAGCAGCCGCAGATCGTGCTGCGCTGCAGTTCGTCGCGATGCGCGCTGGAGCGATCGTGCGCGCCCTTGAGTGACGGGTCGTGGTGGCTCACGTCAGAGCAGGACCACCAACGCGACGGCGATCAGGACCACGGCAGCGACGATCCAGATCCACGGAGCGGGCGACTTGTCCGCGCCGGTGGACTCGGAGGCGGACATGCCTTCCTGGCCGAGTTCGAAGAGCTTGAAACGCAGGGTGTCGAAGCCGATCTCGTCGCCGGCCCGGGCCACGGTGCGCTGCACGCGCGTGCCGTTGACGAAGCTGCCGTTGGTCGAACCCAGGTCCTCGACGACCACGCCTTCGTTGGTCGGAATCAGCTTGGCGTGTTTGCGCGACAGGCTGGAATCCTCGACGCGCAGCTGGCATTCGGCGGCACGCCCGATGACGGTGGCGCCGGTGAGCGGAAAGGTGCGGCCGAGCATGCGGCCGTTCTGGGCGCGCAGCGCGTACTTGGGCAGCGCGGCACGCACGGTGGTGGTACCGACATCGTCGATCATCGGCACCGCAGGACGCGCGCCCGCCGGCGTGGTTTCCATCGCGACGATGCTGGCGGAGATCGGGCCGAAACCGATCACGTCGTCAGGGCGGAGCGAAATCAGGCCGTCGACAGGCCGCTGGTTCACCGTGGTCGGCGCATCGCGCATGACCTTCAGCATCACGCCATTGGCGGTGACGTGCAGCTCGCCGTGCTGCGGCAGGATCCCCTCGCCGCGCAGGACGATGTCGGCATCCGGCGCGGAGCCGACCCGCTTCACCCCCTGTTCGAGGAGGTGCTGCGAGTGATCGGCGGCGAAAACGAGTTTCATCATGGATGGCGCTCCGGAGGGCGGGGATTGCATCGGCAACCGCATGGCCGCAGATTACATTCATCCTGCGTCTCGCGCCTTCTCCCGCATCTGCCCAAACCCGGGCGTACGGACAGCATGGCGCAAACCAACAGAATATTAAGATTTCAAGATGCCGACTTTACTGATCCTGATGATTCTCGCTGCGATGTCGTTCGCATTCTGGAGCGCATCGAGGGCCGCCGCAGAGCGCGCCATCCACCTCGGCGGAGAGGCCTGTCGCGCCGCAGGCGTGCAGCTGATCGACCAGACCGTGCATGCCACCGGGCTGCGCGTGATCCGCCGCGAGGACGGCTGGCTGGGCTTCGAGCGCAGCTTCCGTTTCGAATACTCCGAGGACGGCATGGACCGCCACATTGCGCGCCTGGTGCTGCGCGGACACCGGCTGGTGTCCTTCAGCGGCCCGGTGCGGGCGACCGGCGTGGTCGATTTCCGCCAGCCGCCGCAGGACGGCTGAGCCGCCCGGATCATTTCACGATGCGCAGGTGGCCGCCGCGCCTTGGTGTCGGCGAAGCATCGCCGCCGCCATCGTCGTCGCCGGGCGGGTCGATCGCGTCGTCCAGTTCGGCTTCCACGCCTTCGGCATCCTCGGGTAGCGCCATTGCATGCCCGGTTTCGCGGGCGTAGATCAGCAGCACCGCCGACACGGGCACCCGGACCGGGTGACTGACACCCCCGAAGCGCGCCGTGAAGGTGATCAGGTCGTTGCCCATCTCCAGTCCGACGACCGCACGATCGGCCACGTTGAGCACGACGCGGCCATCGCTGACCGCGAAGGGCGGCACCTGCACGCCCGGACGGGTGGCGTCGACCACGAGGTGCGGCGTCATGCCGTTGTCCGCGATCCACGCGTGGAGCGCCCGGAGCAGGTAGGGGCGCTTGCTGGTCATGCGTGGCTGGCCGTCGTTCATCGGATTCAGTCTACTCCCGGGCGCGGCGGTGGGCCGCTCCCGGCATTTCAGGCAGGCAGCGCGCGCAGGTTCCGTTCCTGATGGGTCAGGCTGCGGACGAAGCCGGGGTTGCGGAAAATGCGGTTGCCATAGTCCTCGATCGCCTTGCCGTCCTTCGGCAGGGGCACGCCGAGCGAGTCGAGACGCCAGATGATCGGTGCCATCGCGCAGTCGGCGAGGCTCATCTCGTTGTTGAGGAAGAACTTGCTGGCGCGGAACAGCGGCACCGCGGCGGTGAGCAGCTCCTTCAGGCGCTTGCGGCCGGCCTCGGCCTGCGGCTTGTTGCCGAACTGCACGGCCTGCACCTGCGGGACCCAGTCGTGCTCGATCCGCAGCATTGCCAGGCGCAGGCGCGCCCGGGACAGCGGATCGATCGGCATCAGCGGCGGATGCGGATAGCGCTCGTCGAGGTACTCGCTGACCACCGACGCGGCGTAGAGCACCAGGTCGCGTTCGACCAGGGTCGGCACCGAGTGATACGGGTTCAGATCGATCAGGTCTTCGGGCGGATTCTGGGGGTCGACAGGCACCAGATCGTAGGACACGCCCTTCGCCGCGAGCACGAGGCGCACGCGATGGCACAGCACATCGTCGACGGAAGAAAACAGGGTCAGGGTATTGCGCATACGCGGACTCAGCCACCTTCAGATAGACGAAGGGCGACCGGACGAGCCGGCCGCCCCGCGAGTGATGTCGTGGAACGCAGTAAGTGCGGCGTCATCAATGCACGTCGCGCCAGTATTCCTTTTTCAGCAACCACGCCAGCAGGGTGAAGAACGAGAGGAACAGGATCACCCACACGCCGGTGCTCTGCCGCTTGAGCGCGACCGGCTCGGCGGCGTATTCGAGGAACGCGGTGATGTCGCGGGCGGTCTGCGCGAACTGCTGCGCGTCCTGCGTACCCGGCTGCGAGACCACCAGTTCCTTGATGCACGCGCTTTCGGCCTCCGCGGTGCCATGCGGGCAGCCCATGATCGGCTCGCCCTTGTCGTCCTTCTCGCCGGTCGGCTCCTTCTTGGTGAAGACCGGGCGCTGGTTGCCCTGCATCTCCCACAACGGATTGGGCATCGACACGTTCGGGAACAGCTTGTTGTTCCAGCCGAGCGGGCGCGATTCGTCCAGGTAGAAGGACTTCAGGTAGGTATAGATCCAGTCGCTGCCGCGAACGCGGGCGATCAGGGTCAGGTCCGGCGGTGCCTTGCCGAACCACTTCTCGCCGCCCGCGGCCGGCATCGGCGAGATCACGTGCTCGCCGAACTTGGCGCCGGTGAAGTTCAGGTTGTTCATCACCTGCTCTTCGGTCAAGCCCAGGTCCTCGGCGATGCGCGAGTAGCGCATGTACTTCAGCGAGTGGCAGGCGACGCAGTAGTTCATGTACAGCTGCGCGCCGCGCTGCAGCGAAGCACGGTCTTCCAGGTCGGTGCCGGCCTGCTCGACATCGCCGCCGCTGGCAGCGTAGGCGGACACGGACAGCAGCAGCGCGGAGGCCGCGAACGCGAGACGCTTGAGCATGGAGATCTTCATCGTGGCTGGCTTAGTCATGCATCGTCACCCGTTCCGGGACCGGCTTCGTCTTGTCGATCTTGGTCCAGATCGGCATGGTGAGGAAGAACAGGAAGTAGAAGATGGTCAGCACGCGGCCGACGATGGTCTCGACCGGATCCGTGCCCGGGCCGGCGCCGATCTTGCCCAGCCACACGAAGCTGATCGCCAGGCCGATGAGCATCGCCCACGACAGCGCGCCGCGCGAACGATAGGACCTGACCTTGGCGCGATCGAGCCACGGCACCAGGAACAGGATGGCGATCGCCGAGAACATCACGATCACGCCGCCCAGCTTGTCCGGGACCACGCGGAGCATCGCGTAGTACGGCGTGTAGTACCACACCGGCTTGATGTGCGCCGGGGTGACAAGGCGGTTGGCTTCGGTGAAGTTGTCGTGCTCGAGGAACCAGCCGCCGAAGGCGGGCGCGAAGAACACGATGAAGGCGCAGATCACCAGGAAGAAGCTGGCGCCGAAGATGTCCTTGACCGTGTAGTACGGGTGGAAGGGAATGCCGTCGGCCGGCTTGTTCGGATCCCAGCGGTTGCCCTTCGGGCCCTTCTTGATGTCGACGCCTTCGGGGTTGTTCGAGCCGACTTCATGCAGCGCGCCCAGGTGCAGCACGACCAGCAGAAGCAGGACCAGCGGCAGCGCGATCACGTGCAGGGCGAAGAAGCGGTTGAGGGTGGCGTCGCTGGGCAGGTAGTCACCCATGATCCACTCGGTCAGCGCGCCGCCGATGTAGGGGATCGCGCCGAACAGCGAGATGATCACCTTCGCGCCCCAGAACGACATCTGGCCCCACGGCAGCACGTAGCCCAGGAAGGCTTCGGCCATCAGCACGAGGTAGATGAGCATGCCGAGGATCCACACCAGTTCGCGCGGCTTCTGGTACGAGCCGTACATCAGGCCGCGGAACATGTGCAGGTAGACCACGATGAAGAACATCGAGGCGCCGGTGCTGTGCATGTAGCGGATCAGCCAGCCCCACTCGACGTCGCGCATGATGTACTCGACCGAGGCGAACGCTTCCGCGCCGCTGGGCTTGTAGTGCATCGTGAGGAAGATGCCGGTGACGATCTGGTTGACCAGCACCAGCAGCGCGAGCGAACCGAAGTAGTACCAGAGGTTGAAGTTCTTCGGCGCGTAGTATTCCGACATGTGCTTGCGGTACGCCGGCATCAGGGCCGGCGCGCGCTCGTTCACCCAGTCGATCACGCCGTTGGCGGTGCGCATCAGGACGTTGGACATGGATTACGCTCCCTGCGGATCGACGCCGATGACGAGGGTGTTGTCGTCGGCGAAATGGTGCGGCGGCACCGGGAGGTTGGTCGGCGCCGGGACGCCCTGGTACACGCGACCGGCCATGTCGAACTTCGACTTGTGGCAGGGGCAGAAGTAGCCGCCCTTCCATTCCGGGTCGAACGGCTCGGGGCGGATCTCGGCCTTCATCTCCGGCGAGCAGCCCAGGTGGGTGCACAGGCCGACGAGGACCGAAATCTCCGGCTTGATCGAGCGGAACTCGTTGACCGCGTACTTCGGCTGCTGCTCCGGGTTTTCCGACTTCGGGTCGCGAAGGGTGCCGTCGAGGCCCGGCAGGGCCTCCAGCACGGCCTTGGAGCGCTTCACGATCCAGATCGGCTGGCCACGCCACTCGGCGGTGATGCGCTGGCCTTCCGTCAGGCTGCTGATGTCGACGGTCACCGGCGCGCCGGCGAGCTTCGCGCGGGCACTGGGATTCCAGGACTTGATGAACGGTACGGCGGCACCTGCGACACCGACGGCACCCACCACGGCGGTGGACGCGGTCAGGAAGCGGCGACGCCCCGCATCAACCGGTTGCGCGCCGCCACCGTGGTGGTCGGACCCGCTCGAGACTTCTTTTGCCATCCGGCACTCCGCGAAACGTGGCTACGTGAATGTGGCTGCTTGCGATCGGCCGGCCTCGTCCCCGAAGCCGACCTGCAAAGACCCCGAAGTGTAACGGAACGCTGAATCCGCCGACAATCGTTATGGACTTTCCGATGGCCTTCCCCGCCTCCGGGCGGGGCGGAAAGGGCGACGCGGGTCTCAGCCGACGCCTTCTGCCCGCCGGATTTCCGGCAGGCGGAAGGGGTCAGAGGACACCGCGGTAGCGGTCGGCGAGCACGCGGACGCGCTGCACGTAGAGGCGGGTCTCGCTGTAGGGCGGCACGCCCTTGTAGCGGTCGACGGCGCCCTCGCCGGCGTTGTAGCCGGCGGCGGCCAGGGTCAGGTCGCCGTTGTAGCGCTTGAGCAGCCAGGCCAGGTACTGCACCCCGCCGCGGATGTTCTGGCTGGCGTCGAAGGCGTTGCTCACCCCGAACCGGCGGGCGGTGGCGGGCATGAGCTGCATCAGGCCCTGCGCGCCGACGCGGGACAGCGCATTGGGGTTGAAGGAGGATTCTGCGTGGATGATCGCGCGGACGATGGCCTCGTCGACGCCGTGCTGCTGGGCCGCCGCGCGGATCTCGGCCGCATACGCCACGGTATTCAGGCGCAACGTGCCGAAGTTGACCCCGGGCAGCGGCGCGCATGCGTAGCAGGTCTCGACGAAGCTGTAGGGAATGGTGCGCAGCGCGGTCGCGCCGACCACGCCCTTCGGCGGCTTGCTGGTGTAGTGGCGGACGCCATCCTTGATGTACGAGTAGACCTGCCCCTGGACGCGCCGGGTCGTGCCCTGGCGCGGCATCGCGGCCGGTGGCGACGCGGCGGTGGCCGGGGCTGCGGGCGCGACATCCGTGGCGGCTGTCGCCGGTGCGGTCGTCGACGGAGCTGAGACCGGCACGGCAGTCGGCGCCGGGGCGGGCGTGGCGCGCACGGGGGCCGGCGTCGGCGTATAGCTGGTCACGGCCCGGCATTTCGCGCCGGACACGCGCTTGCTGGCGTAGGTCAGGCTGCCGTCCGGGCTTTCGCAGCGGTACACGGTGCCGGCCTGCGCGGGCACCGCGTGGGCCGCCGCCAGCAGGACGCCGAGTGCGAGGATCGACCGGACCGGGTTCATGGCGCGGAGTGTCTCCGTATTCTGAACGTTTGCCAAGTCCTTGATTGACAAAAGGACGATTGGTTCCCCGATGTGCTGCAAACGGCGTCGCGTAGACTATCCGGCCTTCCCGCCATCACCGGCCCGGCATCAGCGCCGCGCCCCGGAGACCGCCATGACCGACCTGCTTGCCGCCGATGCGGCCGCTTCCGCTGCTTCCGCCCCCTCCGCCGCCGGCCCGAAGAAGCTCTACATCCAGACCCACGGCTGCCAGATGAACGAGTACGACTCGGCCAAGATGGCCGAGGTGCTGGGCGCCGAGGAAGGCATGGTCATGACGGAGAACGCCGAAGAAGCCGACGTGATCCTGATCAATACCTGCTCGATCCGCGAAAAGGCGCAGGAGAAGGTGTTCAGCCAGCTGGGCCGCTGGCGCCAGCTGAAAGGCGGCGACCGGCCGGTGGTGATCGGCGTCGGCGGCTGCGTGGCCAGCCAGGAAGGCGAGGCGATCATCAAGCGCGCGCCCTTCGTCGACCTGGTCTTCGGGCCGCAGACCCTGCACCGCCTGCCCGAGCTGCTCCGCGCCAAGCGCGAGACCGGCAGGCCGCAGGTCGACATCAGCTTCCCGGAGATCGAGAAGTTCGACCGCCTCCCCGAGCCGCGCGCCGAAGGTCCGACCGCCTTCGTCTCGATCATGGAAGGCTGCTCGAAGTACTGCTCGTTCTGCGTGGTGCCCTACACCCGCGGCGAGGAGGTCAGCCGGCCGTTCGAGGACGTGCTCGTCGAAGTCGCCCAGCTCGCCGCCCAGGGCGTGCGCGAAGTCACCCTGCTCGGCCAGAACGTCAATGCCTACCGCGGTCCGTACGGCGACGGAGAGATCGCCGACCTCGGCCTGCTGATCCGCGCCGTGGCCGAGATCGAGGGCATCGAGCGCATCCGCTTCACCACCTCGCACCCGCTGGAGTTCAGCGACTCGCTGATCGAGGCCTACCGCGACGTGCCCAAGCTGGCCAATTTCCTGCACCTGCCGGTGCAGTCGGGCAGCGATCGCATTCTCTCCGCGATGAAGCGCGGCTACACCGCGCTGGAATTCAAGCAGAAGATCCGCAAGCTGCGCGCGGTGCGCCCGGACATCTCGATCAGCTCGGACTTCATCGTCGGCTTCCCCGGCGAAACCGACGCGGATTTCGAGAAGACGATGAAGCTGATCGAGGACGTCGGCTTCGACCAGAGCTTCTCCTTCATCTATTCGCGCCGCCCCGGCACGCCCGCCGCCGACCTGGAAGACACGGTGAGCGACGCGGAAAAGCATGCGCGCCTCTCGCGCCTGCAGGCCGCGATCAACGACAACGCCAAGCGCATCGCGCAGGCGATGGTGGGCACCATCCAGACCGTGCTGGTCGAGGGTCCGTCGAAGAAGGATCCCAACGAACTCGCCGGCCGCACCGAGAACATGCGTTTCGTGAACTTCCCCGCGCCCGCCGGCGCGAAGCTGGTCGGCCGGTTCGTGGACGTGCTCGTCACCGATGCGATGAGCAATTCGCTGCGCGGTCGTCTCGCGGGCTGAGGCACTGCGCAGCGGCACCTGCGCTGCATGCATGAGGCTTCCCGCACGCTGCACGGCCAGCCGCCGCCTGCAGCTTGCACTGGGCTGTCCAGCGATGTCCTTCTGCAGCGCAGCAACGACACGCATCGGCCAGACATCGCGCACCTTTCGTTTTCATCGAGAAAAACGGCAGGTCATGCAGCCTGGAGATATGTTTTTTTCGAACGTTTCCGCGATGTGCGCTCGCACATCGCGCACAGGTTTGCGCGGCGATTCACGATTTCTGTGAGCGATTGTGCATTGTCGCGCAATCGGTGTTGACAACGTTGTCACCATCTTTCAGCCTGTCCTCGACACGAGCAGGGAATCGACAGCGGCGCATGGCCGCATGCAGGCGGCGCAACACGGCGGCACGCAAGAGACGGCACGAAGGCACCGCGCGGGACGACGACGAGAGCGTCCGCACGGACACGACGGTTCCGAACGGCAGGACCAGGGAGTGATCGCGATGCACGAATCCGTTTCCGGGCACTGATCCCGGACAGACAGGGCCGATGCCGACGTCGGAACGCGACGCGGGGCGGCATCCACATTCGATACGCAGCGACGGCGCGCAAGAACGTGCCGCGGATGCGTTCGTCCAGGCGCGGATCGATCGCCGCGCAGACACATTCCGCGTCGATGCAACGACGCGGTGCAGCAGGCTTTTTTCGGTTTTCAGGGGGAATGGCGACCGGCCCCGCCGGTCTTCGCATTCAATCGGCCCGGGACATGGGCCGTCACATCGGAGCAAGACGATGCTTTACCCGTCCACAGGAAAGAAACTCGCACTGTCGTGCCTGTTCGCGCTCGCGTGCAGTTCCAGCGCGTTCGCGCAGACCGTCAGCTGCACCGGCGTCCCGGAATGGAACGCCAGCACGCAGTACAAGCCCGGCGACAAGCTGGTCTACCAGGGCCGCCTCTACGAAGCCCAGATCAACATCTGGAACGCACCGCCGACCTATTGCAGCAGCTGCGGCTGGTACAAGGATCTCGGCAGCTGCGGCACCGGCGGCAACCAGTCGCCGAGCGTGTCGCTCACCGCACCGACGGCCGGCAGCAGCTTCACCGCAGGCGCGAACATCGCCGTCAGCGCCAACGCCAGCGATGCCGACGGCAGCGTCGCGCGCGTTGAGTTCTTCCGCGGCACCACCTCGCTGGGCGTCGACACCAGCGCACCGTACAGCGTCACCTGGAGCGGCGCCGCCGCCGGCAGCTATTCGCTGACCGCCGTGGCCACCGACAACCTCGGCGCCACCGCCACCTCGGCCGCCGTGTCGATCACCGTGCAGCCGCAGTCCGGCGACACCACGCCGCCAAGCGTGCCCGCTGGCCTGGCCTCGCCCTCGCAGACGAACAACAGCATCGCGCTGAGCTGGAACGCATCGACTGACAACGTCGGCGTGGCCGGCTACGACGTTTATCGCGGCGGCACGCTCATCGCCTCGCCCGCCGGCACCAGCTACACCGCCACCGGACTGGCCGCCTCCACCGCATACAGCTTCCAGGTCCGCGCGCGCGATGCTGCCGGCAATGCCTCCGCGCTGAGCGCCGCCCTGTCGGTGAGCACCCGCGCGAATCCGACCGACACCGTGGCACCGAGCGTGCCGACCGGCCTGAGCTCGCCGTCGCAGACCAGCAACAGCATCGCGCTGAGCTGGAACGCGTCGACCGACAACGTCGGCGTGGCCGGCTACGACGTGTATCGCGGCGGCACGCTCATCGCTTCGCCGACCGGCACGAGCTATACGGCCACCGGCCTGAGCGCGTCCACCGCGTACAGCTTCCAGGTCCGCGCGCGCGATGCCGCCGGCAATGCCTCCGCACTGAGCACCGCGCTGTCGGTGAGCACGCAGGGCAACCCGCCCGGCGGGAGCAAGCGGATCATCGGCTACTTCGCGCAGTGGGGCATCTACGGACGCAACTATCGCGTAAAGAACATCGACACCAGCGGTTCGGCCGCCAAGTTGACCCACATCAACTACGCCTTCGGCAACGTGCGCAACAACCGCTGCGAAGTGGGCGTGACCATTCCCACCAACGAGCAGACCGGCGCGGGCGGCGATGCCTTCGCCGACTACACCAAGGCGTTCAGCGCCGCCGAGAGCGTGAGCGGCGTCGCCGACACCTGGGACCAGAAACTGCGCGGCAACTGGAACCAGCTGAAGCAGCTCAAGGCCAAGCATCCGAACATCAAGGTGCTGATCTCCCTGGGCGGCTGGACCTGGTCGCGCGGCTTCTCCAGCGCGGCGCGCCCGGAGAACCGCCAGGCCTTCGTCGCCTCCTGCATCGATGCCTACATCAAGGGCAACCTGCCGGTCACCGACAACGCGGGCGGCCCGGGTGCGGCAGCCGGCGTATTCGACGGCATCGACATCGACTGGGAATACCCGGTGGCCTGCGGCCTCGCCTGCGGTTCGCCGGAGGACAACGCGAACTTCACCGCGCTGCTGGCCGAGTTCCGCCGCCAGCTCGACGCGGTCCGCCCCGGCCTGCTGCTGACGATCGCCTCCGGTGCCGGCATCGACAAGATCCGCGTCACCGATCCGGGTACTTACCACCAGTACCTCGACTTCATCAACGTGATGACCTACGACTTCCACGGCGCGTGGGATCCGAGGACCAACCATCACTCCGCGCTGTTCGCGTCGCCGCGCGATCCGTCCACCGGCGACCAGAAGTTCTACAACAGCAACGATGCGATCGAGGCCTTCCGCTCGCGCGGCGTGCCGGCCAGCAAGCTCACCCTGGGCATCGGCTTCTACGGCCGCGGCTGGACCAACGTCCCGAACGGCGGCACGAACGGCCTGTACCAGAGCGGTTCCGCAGCCGCAGGCACGTACGAGGCCGGCATCGAGGACTGGAAGGTGCTGCGCAACCTGAACTGGCCGGTGTACACCGACAACGACGCCATGGCGACGTGGATCTACAACGGCACCACCTTCTGGAGCTTCGACACGCCGTCGATGATCCAGACCAAGATGAACTACGTGAAGGCGCAGAACCTCGGCGGCGCGTTCTTCTGGGAGTTCAGCGGCGACGACGCCAACGGCACGCTGGTCAACGCGATCAAGGCCGGCCTGCAGTAAGCCTCGCCCGCGACATCGCGACACCCGACGCCCCGGCACTGCCGGGGCGTTTCCTTTTGCACGATGCCTCGCAGGCTCATCCGTGCAAGCTGCCCGCCTTCATGTGCGAGCGCCCGCCGGGGTGCCCGCCGCGCCCGATCGGCGTATGATCCCGCCCCGACGCGGTCGGCGGCCCTGCAGGCCCTGCCCCGCCGCGACAGGCGCCCCGGACATCGCATCCGGGCATCCGCCTTCCACCGCCTCCGGATGCCCGGTGCACCGCCACCGCTCCGGTCGCCCGGCCCGCCAGGGCCACCACCTCCGCGATGGCGCCCACCGGGCCCGCGCGCTACCCTGAGTCCATCATGCACACCCACGCTTCAAGCCCCTACAGCCGAGATTTCGCGCTGGACCCGGCCGATCCGGAACGCCTCGCCAATCTCGTCGGCCCCTTCGACGCCCACCTGCGCCAGATCGAACTGCGGCGCGGCGTGCAGATCGCCAACCGCGGCAACCTGTTCCGGGTCAGCGGCGACGACGCGGCGGCGGTCGCCGATGTCGAAAAACTGCTGCACGCGCTCTACGACGAGGCCGCCGGCACTACCTTCGACGCGCACGCCATCCACCTGCGTCTCGGCCCCGAGGACGCATCGCCCCGGACGTCCGCGAACGGCGACTACGAACCGCAGGAAGTCGCGGTGAAGGTCAAGCGCGGCACCGTTCGCGGTCGCGGCGCGAACCAGCAGAAATACCTGCACCTCATCGCCACCCACGACATCAACTTCGGCATCGGCCCGGCCGGCACCGGCAAGACCTTCCTCGCCGTGGCGATGGCGGTCGAAGCGCTGAACACCTCGCGGATCCAGCGCATCATCCTGGTGCGCCCGGCGGTGGAAGCCGGCGAGAAGCTCGGCTTCCTCCCCGGCGACCTCACCCAGAAGGTCGATCCCTACCTGCGCCCGCTGTACGACGCGCTGTACGAGATGCTCGGCGTCGAGAAGGTCGCCAAGCTGCTGGAAAAGAACGTCATCGAGATCGCGCCGCTGGCCTACATGCGCGGACGCACGCTCAACGACGCGTTCGTGATCCTCGACGAGGCGCAGAACACCACCGTCGAGCAGATGAAGATGTTCCTCACCCGCCTGGGCTTCGGCAGCACCGCCGTGGTCACCGGCGATCTCAGCCAGATCGACCTGCCCAAGCACGTGAAATCCGGCCTGCGCGACGCGGTCGACGTGCTGCGCGAGGTCGAAGGCGTCAGCTTCACCTTCTTCGAAGCCCGCGACGTGGTCCGCCATCCGCTGGTGGCGAAGATCGTGCGGGCGTACGAGGCGCAGACAGCCATCGCGAAGAACACGCAGGAGAGGAGCATGCCGGCAGGCAAGCCTGAAACACCGGGAGATGCCGCATGACCCAGGGCCCGACTCGCCTCGATGTCGCCATCGGCTACGCCGCGCCGCGTGCGGGTGTCCCGGCGGCGACCAGCTTCCGCCGCTGGGTCGCTGTCGCGCTGAAGGGGCGCATCCGCGAGGCCGACCTGGCGATCCGCATCGTCGACGAAGAGGAAGGCCGCGCGCTGAACCGGCACTACCGCGGCAAGGATTACGCGACCAACGTGCTGAGCTTCCCCGGCGACCTGCCGGAAGGCGTGAAGCTGCCCAAGGGCGTGACCATGCCGCTGATGGGCGACCTGGTGCTGTGCGCGCCGGTGGTGGCGCGCGAGGCCGCCGAGCAGGGCAAGCCGGTGGCGCACCACTACGCCCACCTCACCATCCATGGCGTGCTGCACCTGCTGGGCATGGACCACCAGGACGAGCGCGAGGCCGAATGCATGGAGCAGTTGGAGCGCGAGATCCTCGCCGAACTGGGCATCGAAGACCCCTACCGGGTCCGCGACTGAAACCCATGCCGCGCGGCCGCCGCCCCGAGCAGGACACCAGCGAAATCAATGCGTTGGCGCCGCCCGGCGCTCCGGAAGGACGCGCCGGCATGCGCCCTCCGCCCGCCTCCGCTACACTGGTCGCCCCGCCCCACCGGGGCGATGAACCCACTGCAATGCCCGAGGACGACAGTACCCGCACGCAGGACGGCGCCGCCAAGGCCGCCGAGCCGACCCGTACCGACAGGAAAGTCGACAACCGCCATCGCTCCTGGCTTTCGCGCCTGAGCGCGGCCATTTCAGGCGAACCGGACAACCAGGAAGACCTGGTCGAGCTGCTGCGCGACGTGCAGGCGGACGGCGTGATCGATGCCGACACCCTGCGCATCATGGAAGGCGCCGTGTCCATTTCCGCCCTCACCGTCGGCGACATCATGGTGCCGCGCGCGCAGATGGTGGTGCTGCCGGTGGACGGCAAATTCCTCTCGCTGATGCAGCAGGTGGTCGAATCCGGCCACTCGCGCTTCCCGGTGCACGGCGAGGACAAGGACGAGATCCTCGGCATCCTGCTGGCCAAGGACCTGCTGCGCGGCGTGGTCGCCGACAACGGCCCGGGCACGATCCGCGAACTGCTGCGCCCGGCGGTGCTGGTGCCGGAAACCAAGCGCCTGGACATCCTGCTGCGCGAGTTCCGCCAGTCGCGCAACCACATGGCGATCGTGATCGACGAATACGGCGGCGTCGGCGGCCTGGTCACCATCGAGGACGTGCTGGAGCAGATCGTCGGCGAGATCGACGACGAGCACGACGACGCCGAGGACCCGAACGCGCTGATCGCGGCGCAGGCCGACGGCCAGTACCTGGTCGATGCGCTCACCCCGATCTCCGACTTCAACACCCGCTTCGGCGCCGACTTCACCGACGACGAGTACGACACCATCGGCGGATTGATCACCGCCGCGATCGGCCACCTGCCCGAAGCCGGCGAGGAGCTGTCGCTGGGCCGCTTCGGTTTCCGCGTCGCGCGCGCCGACGCACGCCGCCTGCACACGCTGCACGTGAGCGTGCATGGCGCCTGAGGCCGCGTTCCCCGCCCGCAGCGTCGCGTTCGTCCCGTTCGCCCGATGCGTCGTCCTGCTCGTCGCCCTGCTCTGCTGGGCCTGCGGCGCGCAGGCCGCGCCGCGCATCGGCGTGGCGACGATGGCGCCGGGCGAGATCTTCTTCGAACGCTTCGGCCACAACGCGATCGTCGTGGTCGATGTCGCAGCCGACGGCAGCGTGCGCGGCGAGCCGCTGTCCTACAACTTCGGCTACTTCGACATGGAGGAGACCGGCTTCGTCGGCCGCTTCGTGAAGGGCGAGATGATGTACCGCCTCGTCGAACTGCCCTGGCGGCAGGACCTGCAGTACTACCTCGACAGCGGCCGCGGCGTGACGATCCAGTGGCTGGACCTGGACGATGCGCGCGCGACCGCGCTGGCGGCGGCCCTGGCCGAGAACGCCCGCCCGGAAAACGCCCGCTACCGCTACGACTATTTCGTCGACAACTGCGCCACGCGCGTGCGCGACGCCATCGACCGCGCGCTCGACGGCACGCTCAGGCCGCAGATGGCGGTCCGCTCGCAGGGCAATACCTATCGCGGCGAAGCGGTGCGCCTGGCCTCGCCGGCGCCGTGGATGTGGCTGGGTTTCGACATCGCGCTCGGGCCGAGTTCCGACCTGCCGCTGTCGCGCTGGGAGGACGCCTACGTGCCGATGCGTCTGGCCGATGGCCTGCGCGACGCGCGCCTGCCCGACGGCCGGCCCCTGGTGCTGCGCGAGGAGCGCGTCGCACCGCATCGCATCGCCCCCGAGCCGGCCGAATTCCCGCTGGTCTGGTGGCGCTGGCTGCTTGCCAGCCTGGGCGTGGTGTTGGCCTGGGCGTGGCTGGACGGACGCGCGAAGCGGACATCATCCGGCCTCGCGCTGGTCTTCTGGCTGGCTTGCGGCGTGCTGGGCGCGGTGATGCTGTGCGTCTGGCTGGGCACCGAGCACCGCTTCGGCTGGGCGAATCGCAACATCCTGCTGTTCTCGCCGCTGGCGCTGGCCCTGCTGCCGGGCGCCTGGCGCCGGATGCGCGGGCGTTCGCCCGGCGCGTTCTTCCGCTGGACGGCGCTGGCCGTGGCGATCGGCAGCGTGCTGGCGATGCTGCTGGGCTGGACCGAACGCGTGCCCCAGGCGAATGCGCACTGGGTCGCGCTGCTGCTGCCGATCCACGCCCTGTGGGCATGGATCGCATGGCGGGACAATCCGTCGAGGGATTGAAGCGGCTCAGCCCGCCAGCCAGCGCAGGCTCATGCCGACGCCGATCCCGGCCATGAGCAGCAGGGCGCCCCAGGTCAGCAAGGTGCCCCAGAAGCGCCCGAACGAGGTCCCGGCGCTGCGCGACAGGCCGATCGCGTGCAGCACGCGCCCCAGCAGCAGGGCGCCGCCGCAGACCCACAGCCAGAGCGCGCCCAGTCCTGACAGTTCCAGCAGTCCGAGCAGGATCAGCGCCATCGGCACGTATTCGACGAAATTGGCGTGCGCCCGCATCTTCTTCATCAGCGGCTTGTCGCCGCCGTCGCCCAGGCCGATCTTCGCGCTGCGGCGATGCGCGACCACGCGCACCGCGAGCAGCAGCATCAGCAGGACATGGAGGGAAGCGAACAGCAGGGTGATCTTGGGCATGGGGCGTCCGTGTAAGGGGATGGGTCGCCCTCAGCATGCCATGCGCGGCAGGCCGCCCGAACAGGCGAACCCGGAACGAAGCATCCGCCCTCCCCGCCGCCCCATGGCGCGAGAAGGTCGGCACGGATCAATCAGGCGTGCAACACCCTCGCCTGGAGCGCCGGCACCTCGTGGTCGGTGCCGTAGCGCCCCTTCTCGTCGCGCACCACGCGCGCCAGGGCGCAGTCGGGATCGTGGGTGAAGAACAGGTGCACGCCGCGCGCCAGCTTGTCGTCCAGGAAGGCGCGCTTCTCGTCGATCAGCAGTTCGGGGTTGCGGTCGTAGCCCATCGTGATCGGCACGTGCACCCAGGGGCGTCCCGGAATCAGGTCGGCGCAGAACACCACGCCGCCATGCGCTTCGCCATCGATGCGCTCGGGGCCGACGATCTCGGCCAGCATCAGCCCGGGCGTGTGCCCGTCGCTGTAGTGGAAACGCACGCTGTCGCCGAGCGCGGCGCAATGCGTGCCATCGACGATCTCCAGCCGGCCGCTGGCTTCGAGCAGGCCGGGCAGTTCGGGAATGAAGCTGGCGCGGTCGCGCGAATGCGGCGCCTTCGCCCGCTCCCAGCAACCGCGGCTGACCACGAAGGTGGCATTCGGAAACAGCAGTGCCGGCGCGACGCCCTCGCGCCAGGGCGCGAGCAGGCCGCCGGCGTGGTCGAAATGCAGGTGCGAGAGCACCACGACGTCGATGTCTTCGTGGGAGAAACCGGCGTCCGCCAGCGAATCGAGCAGCACATGACGTTCCTCGACCACGCCGTAGCGCTCGCGCAGCTTCGGTTCGAAGAACGCGCCGATGCCGGTCTCGAAGAGCACGGTCTTTCCGTTCAGCGGCGAAGCCAGCAGCGCGCGGCAGGCCAGCGCGATGCGGTTCTGCGCGTCCGGCGGCGACCACTTTTCCCAGACCGCGCGCGGCGCATTGCCGAACATTGCGCCACCGTCGAGCTTCTGCGAATTGCCGAGGAGTGACCAGAGTTTCATGGCGGATGCCTCCGTGGGTGTCGCCAGCGGATCGTCGCAGGCGGATCGTTATGCAGCAGGGTCAGGGAGCCGGCGCGGTATCCACCACCGCCTTGCCCACCGGATTGCGCGGATCGGTGCCGCCGCGCAGCACGTTGGCGCGACGGTCCCATTCCACGGTCTGCAGGTTGCCCCAGGCGTCGCTGGAACGGCGGCCGGCCGGAGCTTCCTTCGGCGAATTCACGGTGTGGCCCATCGCGCGCAGCGCGGCGACCACGTCGTCCGGCAGCGCGTCGCGCTCGATGCCGATCGCGTCGGGCATCCACTGGTGGTGGAAGCGCGGCAGTGCCGCGACCGCCTGCGCATCGAGGCCGTCGGCGTAGCCGAGGATGCCCAGCAGCACCATCGTGATGATGCGGCTGCCGCCCGGCGTGCCGAGCACCGCCACGCGGTCCTGCGAGACCATGAAGGTCGGCGTCATCGAGCTGAGCATGCGCTTGCCGGGCTTCGGCGCGTTGGCGGCGTAGCCCATCACGCCGAAGGCATTCGGCGTGCCGGGCTTGAGCGCGAAATCGTCCATCTCGTTGTTGAGCAGCACGCCGGTGCCGGGCACCACCATGCCCGAGCCGAACAGCAGGTTCACCGTCTGCGTGGCGGCGACGCGGTTGCCCTCGGCGTCGATGATCGAGAAGTGCGTGGTCTCCTCGTCTTCCATCGGCGTCTGCTCGCCCGACAGCAGGTCGCTGGGCGTGGCCTTGCGCGGGTTGATCGTCGAACGCTGGCCGGCCGCATAGTCGCGGCTCATCAGCTGGCGCACCGGGATCTTCACGAAGTCCGGGTCGCCGAGGAAGAAGGTGCGATCGCGGTAGGCGCGGCGCATGGCCTCGACGGTCAGATGCACGCGCTCGGCCTGCGGCAGTTTCGCCAGGTCCCAGGGTTCGAGCATCTGCAGCATCTGGGCCAGCGCGATGCCGCCGGACGACGGCGGCGGCGAGGTGACGATCTGCCAGCCGTCGTATTCGAAGCGCAGCGGCGCGCGCTCGCGGATGCGGTAGCCAGCCAGCTCTTCGGCGGTCCAGCGCCCGCCCTCGGCCTTCACCCCGGCCAGCAGCTTCTTCGCGACCGGGCCGCGATAGAACCCGTCGAAACCGCGTTCGGCCAGGAGTTCCAGCGTGCGCGCCAAGTCGGGCTGTTTCAGGATCTCGCCCTCTTCGGGCGCATCGCCATCGGCGAGGAACACCGCGCGCGTGCCCTTGTAGCGCTCCATCACGTCGCGGCGGCTTGCGTAGCCTTTGGCGAATCGCGCGTAGACCGGAAAGCCCTCGCGCGCGATGCGGATCGCCGGTGCGAGCGACACCGTCAGCGGCAAGCGGCCGTGGCGCGTGGCCAGGTGGACGAGACCCGCAGGCAGGCCGGGAATGCCCGCCGACCACGGGCCGTTCTCGGCGCGATCGCGGTCGAAGCTGCCGTCGGGCTTGAGATAGGCCTCCGGCGTGGCCGAGGCCGGCGCGATCTCGCGCGCGTCGATGAAATGGTCCTGGCCGGTCTTCGCATCGTGCAGCAGGAAGAACCCGCCGCCGCCGATGCCCGAGGAGATCGGTTCGACCACGGACAGCACCGACGACACCGCGACCGCGGCATCGAAGGCGTTGCCGCCCTGGCGCAGGATCTCCAGGCCGGCGTCGGTGGCGAGCGCGTGGGCGCTGGCGATCGCGGCGCCCGGCGGGCGCGCGGCCGTTGCGGTGTCGGGCGCCTGCGCGGCCTGCGCGTTCGAGGGCAGGAGCGGCGACAGCAGCAGCGCCGAGGACAGCGCCGCATGCAGCGCCCAGCGAACGGTCTTCATGGTTCTTCCTTCTGCAGGCGCGCGAGCTTGGCGAGCAGGGCTTCGTGCGACTCGGGGAATTCGGGATCCGGGTCGATGCATTCGACCGGACAGACGACGACGCATTGCGGTTCGTCGTAGTGACCGACGCATTCGGTGCAGCGCGCCGGGTCGATCACGTAGATGACTTCGCCCTGCGAGATGGCGCGGTTCGGGCAGGCCGGCTCGCAGACATCGCAGTTGACGCAGAGTTCGTTGATCTTCAGCGACATGGGGGCATCACAGGCGCGCCTGCTCGGGATTGCGTTCCGGCGGCGGCGGACGCTGCAGGCACGATCCGCCGCAGCGCGGGAAAGACGGCGGGGACGCGATGGCGCGTCCCCGTCCGTCAGGGATCACCGAAGCGCGATCACTTGGCTTCGACGAAGATGTAGTCGATGCCCGATGCGGACACGGCCGTCTTCACGCGCTGATCGTCCTCGGCCTTGCCGATGAAGACCAGCTTCACGCCCTTGAGCTTGTCCGGCTTCACTTCGGCGAACGCGGCCACGATCATGTCGGCGGTCTTCGCCGAATTCGGCGACGCGAAGGCCAGCATGTTGCCCTTGAGGATGCCGCGCGAGACGTCGGACTTGGCCTTGTCGAGCAGACGGTCGTAGCTGCCCTGGAAGTCGGCGGACGCCTCGGACGGCAGCAGGTAGACGAACGGAGCGCTGGTCACGCCGTCCATGTGCCGGCCGACCACGTCGGTGACGTAGACGCGCCACGCGCTGGCGTCGTCGTTGACGGGGGCGCTGACCGGGGCCTTCTCCGCTGCCTTCGGGGCTTCCTCGGCCTTGTTGCAGGCCGCGAGCGGCAGTGCGAGGACGGCGATCATCAGCAGGCGTGCGATGGTGTTCATGGGTCGATCTCCCCTCTGGTGTGGTTCGTGGTGTGGTGGGGTGGCAAGTTGCGCGGCCCCGATGGGCCGTCCGCACCGATTGTAGTGCACCGGGTCGAGCCCGGGGACGAGGGTTCCCCCGCCCGGCACATCCGGCAATCCGACTTCCGCGATCCGACGTCCGACCCCGGTCAGCGGCTCCATTCGGCCAGCAGCGCGCGGTTCACCGCCGGCGGCACGAAGCCCGACACGTCGCCACCCAGGCGCGCGACTTCGCGGACCAGCGACGAGGAGATGAAGCCGTACTGTTCGGCCGGCGTCAGGAACAGGGTCTCGACGTTGGGGATCAGGTGGCGGTTCATGCTCGCCAGCTGGAACTCGTATTCGAAATCCGACACCGCGCGCAGACCACGCAGCAGCACGCCGGCGCCGACATCGCGGACGAAGTGGGCGAGCAGGCAGTCGAAACCGCGCACCTCGACGTTCGGGAAACGCGCGAGCGAGTCGCGCGCCAGGTCCACGCGCTGCGCCAGCGGCAGCGCCGGGCGCTTGCCCGGACTCTCGGCGACCCCCACCACCAGCCGCTCGAACAGCGGCGCCGCACGCTCGACCAGGTCGAGATGGCCATTGGTGATCGGGTCGAAGGTGCCGGGATAGACCGCGATCCGGGCGGCGGGAATGACGCTGGAATCCATGCTCATGGTGCGGGCGGGCATCGCTGGCGGGAGAGGCCCGGAGTGTAGCAGCGCACCCCGACCCGTCCGCGACCGTGTGGTCAGGGGCTGCGACGGTATACGACGTAACGCACGTCGCGCGTCCTGCCCTCGCGGTGCAGGCGCCAATCGGCGCCGGGGGTCGCATCGGCATCGTGCGGGGCCTCGACGTACAGCCAGGCATCGTCGGCCATGTGCGCCGCCACCGCATCCAGCGCGGGGCGCCACAGTCCCGCGGCGAACGGCGGGTCGACGAAGGCCAGGTCGAAGCCGCCGGGCGCCTCGCGCAGCCAGGCCAGGGCATCGGCGCAGACCACCTGCACGCGATCGCCGTCGGGCAGGCGCGCGGCGATCTGGCGCAGGTTCGCGGCCAGCGCCGGGTCGCGCTCGACCAGCACCGCCTCGCGTGTACCGCGCGACACCGCCTCCAGGCCCAGCGCACCGCTGCCGGCGAACAGGTCGAGCACCCGCGCGCCGGGGAGGATGGGTTGCAGCCAGTTGAACAGGGTCTCGCGCACCCGGTCCGAGGTCGGTCGCAGGCCCGCCACGTCCGCCACCGGCAGCTTCGTGCCGCGCCAGTGCCCGCCGATGATGCGCACCGTCCCGGGCGTGGCGCCGGCAGGCGCGGATCGCCCGGAAGCGCGGGGCGGCGGAGCGGAACGTCGGTTCATCGAGGGGCCGGAAGGGCGGGTGGTAAGATTCGGCATTGTCCAACACCTGCAGCGGTTCGCGCGCACCCGCGCCCCGCGCCGCCTCCGAGGCCCCCTTCGCGATGATTTCCTTCTTCCGCCGCAAGAAGCCGGACGCGGCGCCCCCCACGGACTCCACGCCCCCCAGCACGACACCCTCGAATCCGCCGGAAGCCGCACCGATCGATCCGGCCATCGCCGTCGCTGCGGACATCCCGGCGCCCACGACGCCCGAACCTGCAGCACCGATCGAGCCTCCCGCAGCAGCACCCGCCGCCGCTCCCGGCAAGCCCGGCTGGCGCGAGCGCCTGCGCAACAGCAGCTTCGCCCGCGCCTTCGGCGGCCTGTTCTCCGGCAACCCGCGCCTCGACGACGACCTGCTCGACGAGATCGAAACCGCCCTGCTCACCGCCGATGTCGGCGTGACCGCGACCACGCAGCTGGTCGAATCGCTGCGCAAGCGCATGAAGTCGCGCGAATTCGCCGACGCCAACGCCCTGCTCGCCGCCCTGCGCGCCGACCTGATCGCGATGCTGCAGCCGGTCGCGAAACCCTTGGTCATCGCCGACGACAAGCCCTTCGTGATCCTCACCGTCGGCGTGAACGGCGTCGGCAAGACCACCACCATCGGCAAGCTCGCGCACCGCTTCAAGGCCGAAGGCCGCAGCCTGATGCTCGCCGCCGGCGACACCTTCCGCGCCGCTGCTGTGGCGCAGCTGCAGGCCTGGGGCGAGCGCAACGGCGTCGCCGTGGTCGCGCAGGGCCAGAACGCCGATGCCGCGTCGGTCGCGTTCGACGCGCTGCAGGCCGCGAAGGCGCGTGGCACCGAGGTGCTGATCGCCGACACCGCCGGCCGCCTGCACACCCAGCAGGGACTGATGGCCGAGCTGGGCAAGATCAAGCGCGTGCTCGGCAAGATCGACGCCTCCGCGCCGCAGGAGGTGCTGATGGTGATCGACGGCACCACCGGCCAGAACGCACTGTCGCAGCTGCGCCAGTTCCACGCCGCCGCAGGCGTGACCGGGCTGGTGGTGACCAAGCTCGACGGCACCGCGAAGGGCGGCGTGGTGTTCGCACTGGCCCGCGAATTCGGCATCCCGATCCGCTTCGCCGGCATCGGCGAACGCCAGGAAGACCTGCGCGTGTTCGACGCCGAAGCCTTCGTCGACGCCCTGCTGCCGGACGCGCTCGGCACCGCGTGAGCGACGCCGGCACCGCCTCGCTCCCTCCTCGGCGCCGCTGGCGGCGGCGCCTGCTCGTCCTCGGCGCGCTGCTCGCCGCACTGTCGCTGCTCGCGACCTGGCTGCTGCAGCCGAAGCAGCTCGCCCCGCTGATCCTCGATCGCGCCGGCAAGGCGCTGGCGCTGGAGATCCGTGCATCGCCCGATGCCGAAGCCCGCCTGCGCGGCACGCCGCAGCTGGTCGTCCGCGACCTGGTCGTGCGCGAACCCGGCGGCGACGCGGTGCTGCTGCGCGCGAAACGCGTGCTGCTGTCGCTGCCCTGGTCCAGCGTGCGCGGCGCCGGCAAGGACGTCGTGATCCGTCGTGTCGAACTCGACGCGCCCGAACTCGATCTCGCCGCCGTGCGTGCGTGGCTCGCGAAACGCCCGCCGAGCGAGGAAACGCCGGTCCCCGTACTGACCGATGGCCTGCGCATCACCGACGGCCGACTCGTCGACGGCTCGCTGCGCATCGAAGGCCTCGCGATCGACCTGCCGTCCCTGCATCCGCAACGCCCCGCGCACGCGCGCATCCGTGGCCGCGCGATCGACGATGCGCTGAACCTGCCGTTCGACCTGGTCGTGGCGATGAGCCGTCCCGCGAAGGATGCGGGGATCGGCATCGTCGGCACGCTGGCGTTCGAGGGCGACGACTGGCGACTGCCGGCCACGGTGACGCTCTCCGGTCCGCTGCGCATCGGCGACGACGGCATCGCGATGACGCCCGCCACCCTCGGCGCGGCGGCGCGCTACGAATCCGGCGACACGCGCCTGCCCTTCACGCTCGGCCTGCACGGTCCGCTGCGCATCGCCGGGGGCACGACCACGCTGTCGCCCGCCGGTGTCGCGCTGCGCGGCGATGACACGACGCCGATTCCGACGCTCGATACGCATGGCGCGCTGTCGCTGGGCCGGCAACTGATCCTCCGCCTCGACGGCACGCTGCCGCGCTGGCCCGAGGCCTGGCCGGCGCTGCCGCCGCCGATCTCGACATCGACGTCGCCGCTGCCGTTCGCGCTGCGCTACGACGGCGCGCCCGATCTCTCCGACACCACTGCGCTGTCGCTGCGACGCGATGCGATGGCCTTCGACAGCCGTTTCCGCCTCTACGCCGTGCTCGACTGGCTGGCGCAGGCCGGCGGCTCGCCGCTGCCGCCGCTCGACGGCACGCTGCGCGCGCCGCAGCTGGAGATCTCCGGCGCGACGCTGGAAGGCGTGGATGTCGCGATCGACGATGAAGGGATCGAATGAGCGGAAAGACTTCGAAAAAGAAAGCTTCTAGCGCCCAAGCCACAGCCGATGGCGTGCAAGCACACTACGCCGACCATCTGCTCGCCTGGTTCGATGTGTCCGGGCGCCACGACCTGCCCTGGCAGCATCCTCGGACGCCGTATCGCGTGTGGCTGTCGGAGATCATGCTGCAGCAGACCCAGGTGCGCGTGGTGATTCCGTATTTCGAGCGTTTCGTCGCCGCCCTGCCCGACCTGCCCGCGCTTGCCGCTGCGTCGCAGGACGAGGTGATGGCGCTGTGGTCGGGCCTCGGCTACTACGCCCGCGCGCGCAACCTCCATGCGGCGGCGAAACGCTGCGTCGAGCTGCACGGCGGCGACCTGCCGCGCGATCTCGATGCGCTGGTCGCGCTGCCCGGCATCGGCCGCAGCACCGCAGGCGCGATCCTCTCGCAGGCTTGGGGCGACCCGTTTCCCATCCTCGACGGCAACGTCAAGCGCGTGCTCAGCCGCGTGTTCGGCGTCGAAGGCTGGCCGGGCCTGCCGGCGAACGAGAAGCGGCTGTGGTCGATCGCCGAATCGCTGCTGCCCGACGCGCGACTCGCCGATTACACGCAGGCGCAGATGGACTTCGGTGCGACGCTGTGCACGCGCCACGATCCGGCCTGCGTGCTGTGCCCGCTGCAGGACGACTGCATCGCGCGCCGCGAGGGCCGCACCGACGAACTGCCGACGCCCAAGCCCGGCAAGCCACTGCCCGAACGCTGGGCCGTCGTGCTGCTGCTGCGCGATGCCGAGGGTCGCGTGCTGCTGCAGCGCCGGCCGTCGACGGGCATCTGGGCCGCGCTGTGGTCGCTGCCGGAAGTGCCCGACCACGACACCGCGCGCCACTGGTTCGATGCGCATGTCGACGGCGACTACGACGACGCCATCGCCCTGGACGACGTGCAGCACGGATTCACGCACTATCGCCTGCTGATGCATCCGCGCGCGTGGCGAGGCGTCGCCTTGCGCGAGGCGATCGCCGACAATGTCGGCGAGGCGCAGCCGCTGCGCTGGGTGTCGCGCGCCGAGTTCGACGCGCTGGGCATTCCCGCCCCGATCCGCACCCTGATCACACGACCACTTTCCTGAGAGGCACGAGCCGATGGCCCGCACCGTATTCTGCGAACACGAACAACGCGAGACCGATGGACTGGATTTCCCGCCGTGGCCCGGCGAACTCGGCCAGCGCGTCTACACGCGCATCGGCAAGGGCGCCTGGCAGAAATGGCTGGTCCACCAGACGATGCTGATCAACGAAAACCGGCTCTCGCCCATGAATCCGGAGCATCGGAAATACCTGCAGGGCGAGATGGAGAAATTCCTCTTCGGTGACGGCGCGGAGAAGCCGGCCGGCTACGTGCCCGAGGATCAGGCGCCCTGACTCAGCCGCCGGAGGCCTGCGCCGACGCAGGTTCGTCGGTAGCGCGACGCATCTTGCGTTCCTCGCGCAGCCGCTTCTCGTCGGCACGCAGCGCCTTCACGTTCAAGGGGCGGATTTCCCGGATCTGGCAGGTGCTCGGGCCACCCGCCGCGCCGCGCACGTAGACCTGGTCGAAGCGCGCACTGATCCGGCCACCGAAGCTGCGGATGCCGATGCTGTCGGCGAAATCCAGGCCGATGCACGGACTGTGCACGTCGATCAGATACGCCTGGCTGGGACGCGTCCACAGCGCGAAGGCCTTGTCGCCCAAGGGCGTCCATCCGCTGTAGCTGCCGAGATACTGGATGCTGTCGACCGGCTCGCCGGCATGGCTGCGGTAGAGCGCGAGACGCTCGGCCTCGCGGGCGGCGGGATCGGTGGCGCAGGCGGTTGAGGTTGCGGCGGCGATCAGCACGAACGAAAGAGCGAGGGCGCGGGTCATCATGGCGGTCTCCGGGGGACGCGGATGTCGGTGTTCGTCCGCGATGATGCGCCTCCCCACCGGCGAGGCAAAGCACCCCCGCCGCACGATTCAGCACGGAGCCGGCTTGCTCTCCCCCGCATCACCCCGTATCATTGTCGGCTCAGCGTGGCCGGGTAGCTCAGTTGGTAGAGCAGGGGATTGAAAATCCCCGTGTCGGGGGTTCGATTCCCTCCCCGGCCACCACGCATTCCAAAGCCGCGCATCGCGCGGCTTTTTCGTGGCCGACATCCGGCCGTCCCTGCGCATCGCGCCGACGAACGCGCGTCGCCGCTGTGGCACCATCTGCAGCCCTTCCCCCTGCAGGAACCGATGCCATGATCCAACGCTTCGACGTGGGCGCACGCCTGTCCGAAATGGCGGTGCACGGAAACACGGTGTATCTCGCCGGCCAGATCGCCGATGACGCGACCCAGGACATCCGCGGCCAGACCCGCCAGGTGCTCGACGCGATCGACGCCCTGCTCGCCCGCGCCGGCACAGATCGCAGCAGGATCCTCATGGCGCAGATCTACCTCGCCGACCTGGCCGATTTCGCGGGCATGAACGAGGTCTGGGACGCCTGGGTGCCCGCCGGCAACGCCCCGCCGCGCGCGACCGTGCAGGCAGCGCTCGCGAAGCCGGAATGGAAGGTCGAGATCGTCGTCACCGCTGCGGTCTGATCGTCGCCCGGACCAGGGCACAACGAAAAAGCCCCGTGATCGCCACGGGGCTTTTTGCTGTCCATCGTCAGCGATGGCGGTCGCGCCCCGTCGCGCGGCGCGGCCTCACATCGTATGCGTCGGCTTGTCCGAATTGAGGATGCCGGCGAGGATGGCTTCGATCTTGCCCTTGATCACTTCCCCTTCGGGCGTCTCGGCGAACTGCACGCCGATGCCGGCGACGCGGTTGCCCTGCGCGCCCGCAGGCGTGACCCACGAGACCTTGCCGGCGACGGGCAGGCGCTCGGTGGATTCGGGCAGGGTGAGCAGCAGGAAGACTTCGTCGCCGATGAAATAGCGCTTGGGCGTGGGAACGAACACGCCGCCGCCCTTGAGGAAGGGCATGTAGGCCTGGAAGAGCGCGTTCTTGTCCTTCACCGCGAGCGAGAGGATGCCCTGGCGGGCACCGCCGGCGGCCGTGGGCTTCATGTTCATCGTCTGCCTCCAGAAGTCGTCTGCGATGCCCCGGCGCGCCACTGCGCGAGCAGTTCCACCAGCGCGAGGTCCGCGCGCACCGTGGTCCGCAGCAGGTCGCGGGTGCGGTTGGCGGCATCGAACCAGGTTGCGAGCGTGCGGATTCTCGACGGATCGGTCAAGCGCCCCGCTTCGGCGACGGCGAGGTCGGCGGCGTGGCGCAGGCGCAGGTCGAGGTCGCCGGCATCGACCCAGCGTTTGGCGGTCTCCATCGTCGAACGCTCGTTGCGCGCCACGGCCTGCAGGTCCGCGGCGACTTCGCGACGCACGGCCAGGCCGCCGTCGCGCAGCCAGGCATCGGCCAGACCGGGATGGCCGCGCGCGGCGTCGAGCGCCTCGCGCACGGCGGCATCGGCGTGTCCCTGCGCGCGCAGCCAGGCCTGCGCTTCGTCGAGCGGCGGCAGGCGGAATTCGAGGCGCTGGCAGCGGCTGCGGATGGTCGCCGGCAGGCGCGCGGGATTGGCGCTGACCAGCCACAGGTAGCGGCCGGGCTGCGGCTCTTCGAGTGTCTTCAGCAGGGCGTTGCAGGCGGCGTGGTTGATCGCGTCGGCGGGGTCGATGATGGTGACCTGCGAGCGGCCGTACTGCGCGGTCAAGGCGAGCTTTTCCGAGAGCTTGCGGATCTGTTCGATCACGATCTCGGCGCGCGGCTTGTCGGTCTTGTCGTTGATCTCGTGACCGACCAGCAGCAGGTCGGGATGGCCGGCATGGCCGAATGGATGCGAGGGCGAGCCGTCGGGCCGTACTTCCAGCGGATCGCGCTGCACGCGGTGCGCGAACAGCAGGCAACCACGGCAGCGCCCGCAGGCATCGTCGCCGGGTGCGCGGGCCTCGCACAGCAGGCGACGCGCCAGGCGTTCGGCGAGCGCGCGCTTTCCGAGGTGCGCGGGACCGCAGAACAGCAGGCCATGGCCGAGGCGACCGCTGTCGAGCGCGGCGACAGCCTGGTCGTGGATGCGCTGCTGCCAGGGCGCGAGCGGCGGCAGTTCGAAGCTCATGCGGACGCCTGCCTGCGGGATCCGGAAGAAAGCAAATCCCCCCTGCCCCCCTTTTGCAAAGGGGGGAACGTCACGAGGTGCTTAGATCCTGTCGCAAGCTGCAACGACATCGCATCGCGACGACGCACACCCCCTTTGCAAAAGGGGGCCGACGGCCGCGCAGCGGTCGGCGGGGGGATTTCCGGCTGGGTCATGTGCGGCACAAGGCTCATGCAGGCGATCTCATGCAAACCCGCCGCGATCGATGAACATGCGCAGGATCGCCACGGCGTCGCCGGCGACGACCGAGGCCGGCTGCGAGGCGTCGATCACGCGCACGCGGGCGGGTTCGGCGCGGGCTCGGGCGAGGAAGCCGGCACGCACGCGCTCGAAGAAGTCGTCGCGTTCGCGTTCGATGCGATCCGGATACAAATCACGGCCGAGCGTGCGCTCGCGGCCCTGCGACACGCCCAGGTCGAGCAGCAGGGTCAGGCCAGGCCGGATGCCGACCACGCGGCGTTCCAGTTCGGCGATGAACGCGAGGTCGAGCCCGCGTCCGCCGCCCTGGTAGGCGTAGCTGGAATCGGTGAAGCGGTCGCTGATCACCCAGGCGCCGCGCGCCAGCGCCGGCAGCACGGTCTCGCGCACGTGCTGCGCGCGTGAGGCGAACATCAGCAGCAGTTCGGTCTCGGCGGCGATGCGCTCGCCGTCGGGATTGAGCAGCAGTTCGCGGATGCGTTCGGCCAGCGGCGTGCCGCCAGGCTCGCGGGTGCTGACCACTTCGCGGCCGTCGCGCACCAGGGCGTCGCGCAGCGCGTTGAGCACGGTGGTCTTGCCCGCACCCTCCCCGCCTTCCAGCGAGACGAAACGCGGATGCGTGGCGATCTCGTCTGCGACGTCGGTCATTGCGTCTGCGCCTGCTGCTGGCGGTAGCGCTGGATGTACTCGGCCACGGCGGAGCGATGCTCGGCGTAGGTCTTCGAGAACACATGGCGGCCGCTGCCGTCCCCCACGGCGACGAAGAACAGCGCGTCGCCGGGCGCGGGATTGGCCGTGGCCTGCAGCGCGTCGCGGCCGGGCATGGCGATCGGCGTCGGCGGCAGGCCGTCGCGAGTGTAGGTGTTGTACGGCGTGTCGGTGCGCAGGTCGGCCTTGCGGATGTTGCCGGTGTAACTGCTGCCCATGCCGTAGATCACGGTGGGATCGGTTTCCAGGCGCATCGGCACCTTCAGGCGACGGACAAACACGCCGGCGATCTGCGGGCGCTCGCTGGCGACGCCGGTTTCCTTCTCGACGATCGAGGCCAGCGTCTGCAGTTCGTACGGCGTACGCAGCGGCAGGCCCTCGGCGCGGCCTGCCCAGGCTTCGGCCACGGCCTTGTCCATCGCGACCGCAGCGCGCTTGAGCACGTCCAGGTCGGTGTCGCTGCGCGTGTAGAGATAGGTTTCCGGCAGGAAGCGGCCTTCCGGATGCTCGCCGCCGCGCCCGAGCGCGCGCATCAGCGCGGCATCGTCCATGTCGGCGGTGGTCTGCTTCAGCGGCGTGGCCTTGGCCAGCGCGGCGCGCAGGTCGCGGATGTTCCAGCCTTCGACGATGGTGAAGCGGTAGCTCAGCACCTTGCCGTCGCGCATGCGCTCCAGCAGCGTGCGCGGCGTCATGCCCGGCTCCAGCGCGTACTCGCCGACCTGGATCTTCCCGGCGGCGCCGGTGGACTTCGCGAGCAGGCGCCAGTGCAGCGCATCGACCTCGACGCCCTGCGCAGCGAGCGTGCGGAGTACTTTCGGCAGCGAGTCGCCGGGTTCGACCACCAGCGTCTCGCCCGCTTCGATCCCGGTCATCGGCGCATCGGCGAAGCCCTCGTAGCGCTGCCAGGCGAAGAACGCGATCGCGCCGACGCCCAGCGCGAACACCAGTGCGATCAACAGCACGATCTTGATGAGCCGCTTCAGGATGTGCTTCAAGCCCACGGGGAACCTCGGTCGATGACGGGAAAGGCGGGATGCGCGTCGGCGAGACGGCGCAGGGCCTCGCCGACGGCCGGATGCGGCGACCACGCATGGTCGCCGAGCCGGGCCACGGGGAGGATACCGCGCGCCGCGTTGCACAGGACCACGGCCTGCGCGGACAGCACGTCCTCGGGCGCCAGCCGGCGTTCCGTGGCGTCGAGCGCGGGCAGCGCCCAGGCGCGACAGACCCCGGCCACGCCGCAGCGGTCCACCGGCGGCGTCCACCAGCGACCGTCGCGCAGGACGAAGACATTGGCGGCGGTGGCACAGACCACATCGCCGTCGGCATCGCGCATCAGGCCCTCGTCGATGCCGGGGTCGCGCCATTCCGCGCGCGCCAGCACCTGTTCGAGCCGGTTGCAGTGCTTGATCCCGGCCAGCGCCAGCTGCGTCGCCAGGCGCAGCTCGCACCAGCGCAGCACCAGGCCGCCGTCGCGCGGCGCGGGCGGCGACGCCGAGGCCGATACCAGCCAGACCGGCGGTGCATCGATCGGCGGTGCGTAGCCGCGTCCGCCGCTGCCCCGGGTGAGCACGAGCTTGACCACGGCATCGGGATGCGCGCGCAGCGTCTCGCGCAGCGCGGCATCGAGCGCATCGTCCGAGGGCATCGCGATGCCCAGCCGCATGGCGCCGCGCAACAGTCGTTCGCGGTGCGCGGGCCACCACGGGATCGCGCCGCCGACCGCACGCATCGTCTCGAACACGCCGTCGCCGTAGGCCAGGCCACGGCCGGCGGCGAGCACGGTGTCGATGCCGTCGTCGACCGGCGCATCGCCCACGAACACGCGCGGAGCCGACGGATTCGTCTGCGACGAGTGCATCAGCGATGGATTCGTCACGCGCCGGCTCCCAGCGCCTTGAGCAGACCGCGCGCCTTGGCCCGGGTTTCGTCCAGTTCGCGCTGCGGGTCGGAGTCGGCGACGATGCCGGCACCGGTGCGGAAACGCAGGCTGTCGCCTTCGACTTCCGCGCTGCGGATCAGGATGTTGAGGTCGAGGTCGCCGTCGCGGTTCAACCAGCCGAACGCACCGGTGTAGGCGCCGCGACCGACGCCTTCCAGCTCGGCGATGATCTGCATGCAGCGCACCTTGGGGCAGCCGGTGATCGTGCCGCCGGGGAACACCGCGCGGATCACGCCACCTGGCGTGATCTCGGGCCTCAGGTGGCCACGCACGTTGCTGACGATGTGGTGTACGTGCGAATAGCTCTCGACCGTCATCAGTTCGTCGACCTCGACGCTGCCCGGCGTGCAGACGCGGCCGAGGTCGTTGCGTTCCAGGTCGATCAGCATCACGTGCTCGGCGCGCTCCTTCGGATTGCCGACCAGTTCGCGGATGCGCGCGGCATCGTCGTCGCCGGGAAAGCGCGGACGCGTGCCGGCGATCGGCCGGGTCTCGACCACGTCGCCGCGCACCGACACCAGGCGCTCCGGCGAGGAGCTGACCACGGCCCACGGCGCGCCATCGGTTTCACCGGCCAGCAGGCCGGCGAACGGCGCCGGGCTCGCCGCACGCAGGCGGTCGTACAGCGCGGCCGGATCCAGCGCGTCGTCGAAACGCGCGCGCCAGGCGCGCGACAGGTTGACCTGGAAGATGTCGCCCGCCGCAAGGTAGTCGAGGATGCGACGCACGCCCTCGGTGAAGGCCTCGGGCGCGTCGTCCTCGATCGCGAGCGGCGCGCGCCACGCCGGCAGCGGCGCGGGCGCCGACGCGGCGAGATCGGCGACGATGGCATCGAGCAGGGCCTCGTGGCCGACCTCGGCCACCGCGAAGCATTCGCCGGTGACGTGGTCGCGCAGCACCGCCGCGGGGCAGCGCAGGGCCAGCGCGACGGGCAGCGCGCCCGGCGCCTGCGGCAGCCGCAGCACCGGCTCGACCTGCGCTGCGAGCTCATAGGCGAGAAACAGCGCCCAGCCGCCACGGAACGGCCAGCGCGGTTCCTCGCGCGGCACGCGCAACGCCTGCCATTCGCGATCGAGCGCGGCGAGGAAATCCTGCCCGACGACCTCGCCGTCGGCGTCGCGCACGCAGCCGTCGCGATCCAGTCGCAGCGATGCACCATCGGCGACCAGGAGCATGTCCCAGCGGCCGAGCGCATGCCCGGCGACCAGCGACGACGACGTGGACTGCAGCAGGAGCGGATAACGCGCCGGCGCCTGCCGGTGCAGGCGCAGCAGATCGCAATCCGCAGACAGTGCGCGGGTGACGATCATGCGCGGGACCCTCGAAGCGTGGGAAAGGCGGGTGTCGCGGTCAGATGCGGCCGAACACCAGCGTGCCGTTGGTGCCGCCGAAGCCGAAGCCGTTCGACACCACCACGTCGACCTTCGCCTCGCGCGCCGCGTTCGGCACGTAGTCGAGGTCGCAGCCTTCGCTGGGATTCTCGAGGTTGATCGTCGGCGGGATGATGCCGGTGTGCAGCGCCATGACCGAGAAGATCGCCTCCACGCCACCGGCCGCGCCGAGCAGGTGGCCGGTCATCGACTTGGTCGAGGACACCATCGTCTTGTACGCGTGGTCGCCCAGCGTGCGCTTGATCGCCATCGTCTCGGCCAGGTCGCCCAGCGGCGTGGACGTGCCGTGCGCGTTGAGGTAACCGATGCGGTCGATGCTGACGCCGGCATCGCGGATGGCGGCGGTCATGCAGCGCGCGGCACCTTCGCCGTCCTCGCTGGGCGCGGTCATGTGGAAGGCGTCGGAGCTGGCGCCGAAGCCGATCAGCTCGCAGTAGATGCGCGCGCCGCGCGCCTTCGCGTATTCGTATTCCTCCAGCACGAGGATGCCGGCGCCGTCGCCGAGCACGAAGCCGTCGCGTTCCGCATCCCAGGGACGCGACGCGCGCTCGGGCTCGTCGTTGCGGGTGGACATCGCCTTCATCGCGCAGAAGCCGCCCATCGCGCTGGGCGTGGAGCCGCGCTCGGCGCCGCCGGCGATCATCACGTCGGCATCGCCGTACTGGATCAGCCGCATCGCCACGCCGATCGAATGGTTCGAGGTCGCGCAGGCGGAGACGGCGGAGAAATTGGGGCCCTTGGCGCCGGTCATCAGCGAGACCTGGCCGGGCAGCATGTTGATGATGGTGCTGGGCACGTAGAACGGCGACACCTTGCGCGGGCCGCCTTCGTGCAGCTTGATGGTCTGCTGCTCGATGCCGAGCAGGCCGCCGATGCCCGAACCGATCAGCGCGCCGATGCGGTCGGCGTTGCTGTCGTCGATGGTCAGGCCGGCATCCTGGATGGCCATGAAACTCGCGGCGACGCCGTAATGGATGAACTCATCCATCTTCTTGGCGTCCTTGGCCGAAATCCACGGTGAGGAATCGAAATCCTTGACCTGGCCCGCGATGCGGGTGGTCATCGCGGAGGCGTCGAAATGGGTGACCGGACCGATGCCGGAGCGCCCGTTGACGATGCCGTCCCAACTGCTGGCGAGGTCATTGCCCAGCGGCGACACGATGCCCATACCGGTGACGACGACTCGACGCTTCGACATGCTCTGATCCTCACTGCTCGCCCGACGACGACGGCGATGGCACGCACCGCCGCGCACGGGACGTTTGTTGACGTCTGGCCAAAACGCGCAGGGCCGCGATGCGGCCCCGGCGTGCGCCCGGACATGCAGCCCGGGCCTGGGTACGAGACCCGATTACTTGACGTGGGCCTTGATGTAATCGATGGCCTGCTGCACCGAGGTGATCTTCTCGGCCTCTTCGTCCGGAATCTCGCACTCGAACTCTTCTTCGAGGGCCATCACCAGCTCGACGGTGTCGAGCGAGTCCGCGCCGAGATCGTCGACGAACGATGCGCTGTTGGTGACTTCCTCTTCCTTGACGCCAAGCTGTTCGACCACGATTTTCTTGACGCGTTCTTCGATGCTGCTCATGAGTGTTGTACTCCGGGAGGATTGTTGCGGTGGATAGTGTAAGGGAAAGCCGAGCCCGAGGTGGGGCGCGGCCGTTCTTTTCGATTCAATGACTTAGCGTCGAGCCCCCTGATCGACCGGCGCGTGCCGGGCTCAAGGCATGTACATGCCGCCGTTGACGTGCAGGGTTTCGCCGGTGATGTAGGCACCGGTGGGACCCGCGAGGAAAGCGACCGCGTTGGCGATGTCGGCGGCCTCGCCGAGGCGGCCGAGCGCGATCTGGCCCAGGAGGGCTTCGCGCGCCGCGTCCGGCAGCGCACGGGTCATGTCGGTGTCGATGAAGCCCGGCGCCACGACATTCACGGTGATGCCGCGCGACCCGATTTCCTTCGCCAGCGACTTGCTGAAGGCGATGATCCCGGCCTTGGCGGCAGCGTAGTTGGTCTGCCCCGGGTTGCCGGTGACGCCGACGACCGAGGCGATGCTGATGATGCGGCCCTTGCGCGCCTTCATCATGCCGCGCATCACCGCCTTGCTGGTGCGGTAGACGCTGGTGAGGTTGGTCTGCAGGATCGAATCCCACTCCTCGTCCTTCATCCGCATCAGCAGGTTGTCGCGGGTGATGCCGGCGTTGTTGACGAGGATGGAGATCGCGCCGAATTCCTTCGCGATGCCGTCGACCAGCGCCTCGACCTCGGCGCCGTCTGCCACGTCGAGCTTGCGGCCGTGGCCGCCCAGCGGCGCCAGGCGCTCGCCGATGGCCTGCGCACCGGCGTCGGAGGTCGCGGTGCCGATCACGGTCGCGCCCTGCGCGGCCAGCAGGTCGGCGATCGCGGCGCCGATGCCCCGGCTGGCGCCGGTCACGAGTGCGATGTCGCCTTGCAGCGGCTTGGTGTTCATGGTGTCGATGCTCATGTCGGAAACGGTGGGAGATGCGGCGAGGTCAGCGCGGTGGACGCCGCGCCGGGACTCATCGCCAGGCGTCGAGCGCGGCCTCGAAATCGCCGACGGCGCCCAGCGCGCGGTTCTCGATCGTCTTGTCGATGCGCTTGTTCAGGCCGCCCAGCACCTTGCCCGGGCCGCACTCGGCGATGCGGGTCACGCCGCGCGCGGCGAGCGCCTGCACGCAGCCGGTCCACTGCACAGGCAGATACAGCTGGCGCACCAGGGCGTCGCGGATGGCCTGGATGCCGTCGTGCACTTCGGCATCGACGTTCTGCACGACCGGGATCGACGGCGCGCGCCAGTCCAGGCCATGCATGGCCTCGGCGAGGCGGTTGGCGGCATCGCGCATCAGCGGCGTGTGCGAGGGCACGCTGACCGCGAGGCGGGTGACCATGCGTGCGCCGCGGGCCTTGAGCAGCTCGCTGGCGCGGTCGACGGCCTCGGCGTGGCCGCCGATGACGATCTGGCCGGGGGAATTGAAGTTGGCGGGGACCACGATGCCGGTGCCCGAGGCTTCCTCGCAGGCTTCGGCGACGACCGCATCGTCCAGGCCGATCACCGCAGCCATCGCGCCGCTGCCTTCGGGCGAGGCGTCCTGCATCAGCTGGCCACGGATGCGCACCAGGTGCGCGGCCTCGCGCAGCGACAGCGCGCCGGCGGCGACCAGGGCGCTGTATTCGCCGAGGCTGTGCCCGGCCAGCACGACCGGCGTGGCGCCGCCCTGCGACTGCCACAGCCGCCAGACCGCGACGCCAGCGGCGAGCAGCGCCGGCTGGGTGAATTCGGTGCGGTTGAGCAGTTCCACCGGGCCGCCCTGCGACAGTGTCCAGAGGTCGGTGCCTGCGCCGTCGGAGGCTTCCTCGAAGGTGTCGCGGACCAGTCCATGGCGCTCGGACAGCTCGGCCAGCATGCCGACGGACTGGGAACCCTGTCCGGGAAACACGAAGGCGAGTGTCGGATCGGTCGGGGAGACTGCAGTCACGCGGGGGTCCAGCTCGAAACGGGACGGGGATGATACGGTCGAAAGCCCCGGTCTGTCTGTACGACGGCGTATGCCGGCAGGCGGCGATCGGCGCGCGCGGATCGGCTGCGGGGAGACAGAAACGGCAAGGGCCCGCCGATCGGCGAGCCCCTGCGTGTCTTGTCTTTTGTCTTGTCTTTTGTCGTGCCGGATGCGCGCGTCGCGCGGACGCGGCCCGGGATCAGTAGCGCAGCAGCGCCGATCCCCAGGTGAAACCGCCGCCGAAGGCCTCCAGCAGCAGCAGCTGGCCGCGCTGCACCTTGCCCGAACGCACGGCCAGGTCGAGGGCCAGCGGCACCGAGCCAGCCGAGGTGTTGCCATGCTTGTCGACGGTGACGATCACGCGCTCCATCGGCATGTCCAGGCGCTTGGCCGTGGCCTCGATGATGCGCAGGTTGGCCTGGTGCGGGATCAGCCAGTCGATGTCGTGGCGATCGAGGTTGTTCGCTTCCAGCGTCTCTTCGACCACCGAATCCAGCGCCTTGACCGCATGCTTGAACACTTCGTTGCCGGTCATCAGCACGCGCACGCCGGCATTGGGCTCGTCCGGCTTGAATCCGGCGGAGACGCCGACCGGGTTCCACAGCAGCTCCTTCTTGCCGCCGTCGGCGTGCAGATGGGTGCTGAGCACGCCGGTCTCTTCGTCGGCCTTGAGTACCACCGCGCCGGCGCCGTCGCCGAACAGCACGCAGGTGCCGCGGTCGTTCCAGTCCAGCATGCGCGTCAGGGTTTCCGCACCGATCACCAGCGCCGTCTTCACCGCGCCGGAGCGGATGAACTTGTCAGCGACGGTGAGCGCGTAGATGAAGCCGGAACAGGCGGCGTTCACGTCGAACGCGGCGCAGCCCTCGGCACCGAGACGGTGCTGGATGAGGCAGGCGGTCGAGGGGAAGATCAGGTCGGGCGTGGTCGTGCCGACGACGATGAGTTCGAGCTCCGACGGCTGCACGCCTGCGGCTTCGAGCGCACGCAGCGCAGCCTGATAGCCCAGTTCGGAGGTGGTTTCCTCCGCGGAGGCGACATGCCGCTGGCGGATGCCGGTGCGAGTCGCGATCCATTCGTCGCTGGTGTCGACGATCTTCGCGAGGTCGTCGTTGGTGACCACCTTGGCCGGAAGATGGCTGCCGGTGCCCGCGATGCGCGCGTACACCTGCCTGCTGGAAGCCTGCGGGTTGGATCCGGGAGTGTTCATGTCCGCCCTGTCACGCCTGTCGATTCAGTGCACCGACGCCCACGCGGTCCTGCGCGGCGACGATGACGATCCTGTCCGAACGCGCCAAACCGGACGCGCGCACCACAAACGAGCGCGCCGCGCGAACGGGAGTCGCGCGGCACGGATTGTCGCTGCCGGCGCCGAAGCGCCGCGCGCGATCACTCTTCGTCGACGACCTTGACCTTCGGCGCGATGACCTGGCGGCCGCGGTAGTAGCCGTCCTTGGTGACGTGGTGACGCAGGTGGATCTCGCCCGAGGTCGGATCGGTGGCGAGCTGCTTGGCGGTCAGCGCGTCATGCGAACGACGCTGGCCACGACGGGACGGGGTGACGCGGGATTTCTGCACAGCCATGGAAATTGCTCCAACGTGATACGCAATCGTGTGAAAAGTGGCGGAACGCGGCGCGGACGCGCGTTCCCGTGACTTCGGTTCAACTCAGGTGTTCAACTCAGGTTTTCTTGAGCGCCGCCAGCGCCGCGAACGGGTTGGCGACCGCTTCTTCTTCCGCCGTCGCGGCCCAGTCGCGCTCGACCGCTTCGCTGCCCGGCATGGCCGGCACCAGCGGCACGGCGAGGATCAACTCGTCCTCGACCAGGTCCGCCGGTCGCATCGCGCCGTCGGCGTCGACTTCCAGCGCTTCGTAGCCTTCCGGCAGCGACGCATCGACGGATTCGTCGCTGGCGTCGCGCACGAGGGCGAAGCGCTGGTCGATGACGACCGGAAACACGAACCGCTGCAACGTGCGCTGGCAGACCAGCGGCAGATCGGCATCGACGCGCAACGCCACGAACGGCACCTGCAGCACGTCGTGACCGAATTCGAGGGCGAAGCGAGCTTCTCCTTCGGTATCGGCCAGCAGATCGCGGAGGCGGGGCATCGCGGCCAGCGGCAGGCGTCCGTCGAAACAGCGCCGCGCTGCCACCATGCGCCAAGCGTCCAGTACGTCGGGCACTTCAGCGGACATAAGACGCGAAATGGTAGGGGCCGGGGGTGGCCCTGTCAAACCGTGGAGACCGGCGAGCCGATGATTTGCCCCCGGCGGCGGCTGGCGGCAGACTGTCCTCCCCGTCTCCGGGCCAGTCGCGTGACCGCTTTCTCCTTTCCCGTCGTCAGCGCCGTGTTCACGATCGTGATCGTGGCCGGTCTGGGCCTGATCTGGTGGATGTCCCGCCGCACCGATCCCCGTCAGCGCGCCGTCACCGAGCTGCTGGACGCCGCGGATGCGCTCGAATCCCGCCTGCGCACCGCCCGGGCCGAGATCGAATCGATCACCGGGGGCGAGGACGAGACCGTCCGCACCGCTCTGCAGGAAATGCTGCGCCAGCGGCTGTGGCTGCAGCAGCACGGGTCGACCGCCTCGCTGCGCAAGCTCCAGGACATGCGCGCCTCGCTGGACCAGGCCCGGAACCGGATCGACCAGCAGCTCACCCTGGTGCAGCAGGCCCGCGGCCCGCAGGCCTGACCCGACCTCCCGCACGCACCCGCCCATGCCACGACTGATCCTCGCCTCCACCTCGGCCTACCGCCGGGCCCTGCTCGAACGCCTGGGCCTGCCCTTCGACACCGCACGACCCGACGTCGACGAGACGCCGCTCTCCGACGAGACGCCGCAGGCCCTCGCCGTGCGCCTGGCCCGCGCCAAGGCCGAGGCGGTGCTCGACCCGGGCCAGCCGGACCTGTGGGTGATCGGCTCCGATCAGGTGGCCGAACTCGACGAGGAACCGCTGGGCAAACCCGGCAGCGCGGCGCGCGCCGAGGCGCAGCTGCGCGCGATGTCCGGACGCGAGGTGCGCTTCCTCACCGCCGTGTGCCTGGCCGGCCCGGGCGGCCGCCGGCTGGAGGCGCTGGACGTGACCACCGTGCACTTCCGGCCGCTGTCCAACGGCGAGATCGCCCGCTATGTCGACCGCGAGCGCCCGCTGGACTGCGCCGGCAGCTTCAAGTCCGAGGGCCTGGGCATCACCCTGTTCGAGGCGATCGAGAACCGCGACCCGACCGCCCTGGTCGGCCTGCCCCTGATCGCCACCGCCCGGCTGCTACGCGAGGCAGGGTTCGTGGCGCCTTGAGCCCGCGCTCCATGGACGATGTCTCCTTGCAACCGATGTTCCGTTCGTCGCATCGGGCAACCAGCCCCTGCGGCAGGCACGAAGCCCGCATCGAACGCACCATAGAGCACAGCATGGGGAACCCCAGGCTCGGCATGCTCCAACTCTCCGACGGTCTGCATCTGCCGCAGTGCAACCCGTCGTTTCTCTGGTCGGACTGTTCCCGCTATCTCGCGGTGAATCAATATCATCCGTTGTTCGGCCTCTTCTTCATGACACGCATGGTCATCGTGGACTCCATGGAAAGGACGCTCTGGTTTTCGCGCCGCACGCCGTACTGGCTGCAACCGGAGTCATTCATGGGCGGCAGGCTGGTCGCAAGCAGGCATTTCGGCCGACATGCGATCGAACGGCACTGGATCGCCTCCGACTGCATGGCAGAAGGGACACGGAAGCCCTATCCGTGAACCTGCAATCGCAGGAGGGCCTTCAGGCCCGAGCTTTTGCATGATCGGCAAACGCCCGAGAAGAGCTCGGGCCTGAAGGCCCTCCTACAAAGCTGGGCTTGCGCTGCCCTCCTGGCGCCGGGCACGCGGCATCGGATCTTCGATCCGCTCTACAGGGACGCATCACCGCAATTCTGGCGTCAGCGCAGCTCGATGGCCTGCGACGGCCAGTCCTCGATGCTGCCGTCGCGGCCGTGCAGGCGCAGGCCGAGGCGATAGCGGCCGGGCGGGCGGTCGCCGAGATCGAGCCAGACATCGAAGCCGACATTCGGCTGCTGCGGGTCGGTGGAGCCGCCTTCGCGCCATTTCGACCAGAAACCGACGACCTCCGGCCGGGCGATGCCGTAGACCGCCTTCGAGACCACCTCGCCGTCGACCAGCACCTCGACCTTCGACAAGCCGACGCCGTCCTTGAAGGCCCAGCCGCGCAGTTCGAAGCGGCGCGACACGGGGCCGTCGCCGGCGGGCAGGTCGATCCAGGCCATCGCCGGGGTCGTGCACGGGCCTGCGGCGCGGCGCGGCGGCAGACGGAACAGCAGGAAGCGCTGGCGGCCGTGGTCGATGTGCAGCACGCGCGGCGGCGGCAGCGGGCCGACCATGGCGCAGAGATCGTGGTAGCGGCGCAGCAGCTGGCGGTATTCGACGTCGCTGGCGCCGACGACCAGCAGCACCGGTGATTCGCCGAGCGTGGCGCGGTCGCGAACGAGCAACTGCCACAGCGCAAGCTGCGGCGCGCGGCCGTGGTGGGCGTTGAGCGGGTGGTCCAGGACGGGAATGCGCGGGTCGTCGAGCGCGAAACCCAGCTCGGACCCGATCTTGAAGTGGTCGGCGAGCAGGCGCGTGCCCGGCGGCATCCCCGCGCGCTCGGCCTGCACCGCCTCGGCCAGCACGTCCCAGCCGGCGAAGTTCGACGGATAGGCCTTGCCGTCGGCCAGGCGCTCGCGCAGCGACGGCGTGGCGGCGACGGCGTAGTAGCCCAGGCCGACCACCAGCCCGGCGCCGGCCAGCGCCCAGGCCAGGCGACGCCACGCCGGCCGCCAGCCCGCGAGCACCGGCGCGGCCAGCGGCAGCAGGGCCAGGTAGGCCGGCAGCGGCCAGTGGAAGCTCACCCGCTCGCTGTCGGCGAAGAAACCGAGCAGGAAGAAGCCGCCGAACACCGCGACGCCCGACAGTGCGAGATAGCGCACGGCGGCCGTGCGGCCCGCGCCCAGCCCGGCGAGCCCGCCGCGCAGCAGCGCGACCAGCAGCAGCGGGCTGGCGAACGCCGCCTGCACCAGCAGGAAGCGGATGCCGTCGGGATGGAAGGCCCAGGGGTGGCGCTCGACCAGCTGGAAGCGCAGGCCGGCATCGGCATTGGCGAGGTTCCACGACAGCAGCGGCAGCCACGCCAGCGCGCCGATGGCGACGGCGCCCCAGACCCGGGCATCGCGCAGCGCCATCCGGCCTTCGCGCAGCCACAGCAGGGCGAGGAAGCCGACGCCGATCACCGCAGCGAAGCGATAGTGGGTCAGGCCGCCGATCGCCAGGCCGGCGGCGAGCAGGCCGGCCGAGGTCCAGTCGACGCCGCGCAGCAGGCGGGTGCCGGCGTCGAGGCACAGCACCGTCGCCAGCGCGAGCGGTACGTCGGGCAGGCCCAGCACGCCCAGCGTGCCGAGCAGGGGCAGCAGCACGGCGAGCGAGCCGGCCTGCCAGGCCAGATCGGAGCGGGCCAGATCGGAGCGGGCCAGATCGGAGCAGGCCAGCTCGGGCGAGGCCTGCGCCGCGCCGAGCTCGCGGCGGGCGATGCGCACGATCCACCACGGCAGCAGCGCGGCGATCAGCAGGAACGGCAGGCGCAGCGCGAACTCCGAATGTCCGGCCACGGTCTGACCGACGCGCACCAGCCAGGCGGTGAAGCCCGGCAGGTCGGAATAGGCCCAGGCCGGATGCCGGCTCTCCTGCCAGTAGAAGGCTTCGTCGACGAACAGCGGCAGGCGCGCGGCGAGCATGCATTTGGCGAGCAGCACGCAGGTCCAGAGTGCGATGAAGATCCGCCTGCTGCGCATCCCGCCCGAATCCGTCCGCTGCGTCATCCCGTAGTCCCGCTACACTGCCGATTCATCTTCCGTCTCTCCATTCAGACACTGCCGGAGCACGCCTTGTCGACAGCCCACGAGTGCCGCACATGCTAAACGACGACCTGCACGACGCCCTCAAGCGCGCTCAGGCGCAGGTCAACCAGTGGGTGCTGGGCAAGCCCCACGAAGTGCGGCTGGCGTTCGTGGCCCTGCTCTCCGACGGCCACGTGCTGATCGAGGACCTGCCGGGTCTGGGCAAGACGACCCTGGCGCATGCGCTGGCGGCCAGCCTGGGACTGGGATTCCAGCGCGTGCAGTTCACCTCGGACCTGCTGCCATCGGACATCGTCGGCGTGTCGGTGTACGACGCGCAGGCGCGCCAGTTCCAGTTCCATCCCGGCCCGGTGTTCACCCAGGTGCTGCTGGCCGACGAGATCAACCGCGCGCCGCCGCGCACGCAGAGCGCGCTGCTGGAGGCGATGGCCGAGCACCAGGTCACCATCGACGGCGTGACCCGTGCCCTGCCCGACCCCTTCTTCGTGATCGCGACCCAGAACCCGGTGGACCTGTCGGGCACCTACCCGCTGCCGGACTCGCAGCTCGACCGCTTCCTCCTCCGCCTGCACCTGGGCTATCCGCCCGAGGACGCCGAACGCGCCCTGCTCGCCGGCAGCGACCGCCGCGACCTCATCGCCAACAGCGAGGCCGTGCTCGACCCCGATCGCGTGCGCGCCCTGCGCAGCGCGGTGAACGACGTGCACGCCAGCGAAGCGCTGGTGGGCTACGTGCAGCGGCTGCTCGCGCGCAGCCGCCACCACCCGGGCGTGCGCGTCGGGCTGTCGCCGCGTGCGGGCATCGCGCTGCTGCGCGCGGCGCGCGCGCATGCGCTGCTGCTCGGTCGCAGCCACGCGCTGCCGGAGGACGTGCAGGCGCTCTTCATCCAGGTCGCCGCGCACCGGCTGGTGGCCGACGCCGATGGCGGCGACGGCGCGACGCTGGCGAAGTCGATCCTGCACGCGGTGGCGGTGGATTGAGCCGCCCACGGTCGCCGCGCCGATGAGCCGCCTCCTCGCCCGTCTCCGCAGCCGCATCGAAGCCCGCACCGCGACCTGGGCCAGGCCGCGCGCGCCGGAAGTGCTGCCGGTGCGCTTCAACCGCAGGCGCATCTACGTGCTGCCCACCGGCTTCGGCCTGTTCTTCGCCGCCCTGCTCGGCGCGATGCTGCTGGGCGCACTCAACTACAACAACAACCCGGCGCTGCTGCTGGCGCTGCTGCTGGCCGGCGCGGCGCACACCGGGCTGTTCGCCGCGCACCTGCAGCTGTCGGGCCTGAGCATCACCGCGATCGGCGCCGAACCGGTGAGCGCCGGCAAGCCGCTGCAGCTGCGCGTGCATGCGCGCGCCGAGCCCGGGCGCGAGCGACGCGGCCTGCGCCTGGCCTGCGGCGAGCATCGTGCCTCCCTGTCGCTGGACCAGGGCAGCGGCGAAGCGGTCATCGAACTGCCGACCCAGCGCCGCGGCTGGCTGGAACCCGGCCGCCTGCGCATCTGGACGACGCGTCCGCTCGGCCTGGTCGTGGCCTGGGGCTACGTCTGGCCCGACACGCCGCTGCTGGTCTACCCGGCGCCGGAAGCGCACGGCCCGCCGCTGCCCGAAGGCGGCGGCGACCGTGCCGTTGCGCGCGTGCATCCCAGCGGCGACGACGTGCATCACCTGCGCACCTACCGACGCGGCGATTCGCGGCGGGCGATCGCGTGGAAGCCATCGGCACGCCGCAACGAACTGCTGGTGCGCGAATACGAACAGCCGATGGGCTCCGACATCGACCTGGACTGGAGTCTGCTGGGCCATCTCGCCTACGAGCAGCGCATCCGCCGGCTCGCCCGCTGGGTCGACGACGCCGAACGCGGCGGACGCCGCTACAGGCTGATGCTGCCGGGGCAGCCCCCGCTGGGCCCGGCGCAGGGCGCGACCCATCGCCACGCCTGCCTCAAGGCGCTGGCGCTGATGCCCGAGGGCGGTGGCCATGGCTGAGACCGCCGCCGCGCCCTCCCTCGCGCCCCCGCTGGATCCGCTGTCGCGCCGCTGGGCGCTGGCGGCGGCCCTGCTCTGCCTGCTGCCGCTGCTGCTGCAGATGCCGAACTCCCTGACCTTCGGCATCGGCGCGGTCGCGCTGGCGGTGCCCTTGCTGGCCCGCGACGGCCATGCGCCCGCGTGGCTGCGCTTCGTGCTGATCGTGGCCCTGCTCGGCACGGTGATGACGCTGTACGGCTTCCGCTTCGGCCGCGATACCGGCTGCGCGATGCTGGCGACGATGCTCGCGCTCAAACCGGTGGAGATGCGCTCGCTGCGCGACGCGCGCAGCCTGCTGGGCTTCGCGCTGTTCGCGCCGTTCGCGACCTTCCTGCTCGACCAGGGTCCGCTGTCGCTGTCGCTCGGCCTGGCCGGCGCGGTGGCCGCACTGACCGCGCTGCACACGCTGTCGGAGATCGAGAGCGACGCGCGCGCGCCGGCACGCCGGCCCTGGGCGCGGCTGACGATGGTCGCGCGGATGATCGCGATCGGCCTGCCGCTGGCGATGGTGGTGTTCTGGCTCTTCCCGCGCTTCACCTCGCCGCTGTGGGGGGTGCCCGAACGCGCGCTGGCCAAGCCCGGGTTGTCCGACCGGATGTCGCCGGGCGACTGGATCGACCTGATCGCCGACGACACCCCGGCGCTGCGCGTGACCTTCTTCGGCGAAGCGCCGGCGCAGTCGCAGATGTACTGGCGCGGCCACGTACTGTGGGATTTCGATGGCCGCACCTGGACCTCGGTGGGCTGGTCGCGGGCGATCAGCCGCGCCCGCATCCGCCCCGGCCCGGCGCCGGTGGTCTACGACTACGAAATGGAGATCGAGCCCACCGACCGCAGCCAGCTGGTGGCGCTGGAGATGCCGCTGGCCGCACCGGAAGGCGCGCATCTGTATGGCGACTACTCTCTGGTCAGCCGGCAGACGCTCAACGCACTGACCCGCTGGCGCCTGCGCTCCGCGCCGCAGACGGCGCTGGCCGAAACCGACCTGCATCCGATGCTGCGCAGCCTCGCGCTGCGCCTGCCGCCGGGCTACAACCCGCGCACGCAGGCCCTCGCCGAGCGCTGGCGCCTCGAAGCCGGTCCGAGCAATCGCACGACCGATGACGCCATCGTCCGCCGTGCGCTCGCCTGGATCCGCGCGGAGTTCGTCTACACCCTCGATACCCCGCTGCTGGGCCGCGACAGCGTCGACGAATTCCTGTTCGACCAGAAGGCAGGTTTCTGCGAGCACTACAGCAGCGCCTTCGTCGTGCTGATGCGCGGCGCCGGCATCCCGGCGCGCGTGGTCACCGGCTACGTCGGCGGCTATCGCAACCCGGTGGGCGGTTACTGGCTGGTGCGCCGCTCGGATGCGCACGCCTGGGCCGAAGTGTGGATCGAAGGCCGCGGCTGGGTGCGCGTGGACCCCACCGCCGCCATCGCGCCGGAACGCATCTACGACACCATCGACGACCGCCGCCCCGGCGCGCTCGGCGCGTTCTCGGGCCTCAGCCCGGTGTTCGACGTCGGCGACTGGCTGCGGCGCAGCTGGAACGACTTCGTGCTCGGCTACGACGCGCGCCGGCAGCGCAACCTGCTGCAATCCTTCGGCATCCCCGATCTCGACACCGGCGCGCTGGTCCGCCTGTTCGTGATCGCCACGGTGCTGGCGATGGCGGGCATGCTCTGGCTGACCACGCGGCAGGAGCGCGAGCGCGATCCGCTGCTGCGCGCATGGCGGAGGATGGAGCGCCGCTACCGCAAGCTCGGATTGGGACGACCGTCGCACGAGCCGGTCAGCCTCTGGGTCGAGCGCATCGCCGGCGCGCGTCCGGACGCCACCGCACTGAAGGAACTCAGCGCACGTTTCGTGGAATGGCGGTACGCTCGCCACCATGGCGGCGCCGGCAACCTGCGGGCCCTGCTCCGCGACCTGCGCAGACACCGCCCCTAGAGCATCGAACAGGCTCTCAACGCATTCCTTCAGGAGATCCGCCATGTCCGCCCGCAGTACCGCCGTCGCCGCCGCAGTCCTCGCCCTGGCCCTGTCCGGGTGCGCCACCGTCTCCAAGCCGCTCCAGGGCGAATTCACCGCCATCAGTCCGCACCAGGCCATCGAACAGGAGAGCACCGGCACCGCCGTGCGCTGGGGCGGTCGCATCGTCCGCACCGAACCCCTGGCCGATCGCACCTGCTTCGAAGTGCTGTCCTCGCGCCTGGACGCCAGCGGCCGTCCCGCCTGGGCCGGCGCCGACGACACCCACGGCCGCTTCATCGCCTGCCGGACCGGCTTCTACGACCCGGCGCTGTTCACCGACAAGCGCGAAGTCACCTTCACCGGCCGCATCGAAGGCTACGAGAACCGCCGCATCGGCGAGTATTCCTACCGCTTCCCGCGGATCGCCGCCGACGTGGTCTACCTGTGGCCCGAGGAAAGCCGCACGCGCGTGATCACCACGCCGTCGCCGTGGCCGTGGTGGGGCTGGTGGTGATCCACATCCACCGGAACCGGGACATGAAAAAAGCGGGCCGAGGCCCGCTTTTTTCATGCCTGCACCGCGCAGCCCGTCAGCCCTTGGGCGCGTGCTTGTCGCGGTAGCGGAAGGTCAGCCACAGGCCGACCGCGATCGCATAGGACAGGTTGGGCACGAAGGCCTTGTCCAGCGTGGTGACCTTGGACTGCAGCGCCACGTAATTGGTGTACGCGGCCTGCGACAGCGTGAACGCGGCGATCATCAGCACCAGGCGGATCGGCACCGGCATGCCCATCCGCAGCGCGATGATGGTGCCTTCCGAGATCAGCACGCCGACCAGGAACGGGAACACCGCGCCGATCACGATCAGCGCCACCGGGCTGTCGGCGGCATGCGTGGCCAGCATCATGTCGGCGAAGGTGACGCCCAGGGCGCGCGTGATCAGGAAGGCGAGGAAGCCCGTCGAGAACGACATGATCCGCACGTACTGCTCGGCGCCCTCGGATTTCAGGATCACGGTGATCGCGATCCAGATCTGGCTCGCGATGGTGAGCAGGATCAGGATCTGCTCGAGGATGGTGAAGGCGTCCCACTTCATGCGCGATCTTTCTTCCAGGCCCGCCCGGGGGCGGGCACCGGGCGGGAACATAGCACAGCCGGCGTGCCGGCCGTCCCGGCGGTCATTTGACGATGCGCAGGTGCGTGCGCTTGCGGTCGCCCTGCGACGGCGGACGCGGCCTCGAGGAACGGCGCCAGTAGAGGATCGTCAGCCAGCCGAACACCATGCCGCCGAGGTGCGCGAAGTGCGCGACGCCCGGCTGCAGGCCGGTGAATCCCAGCAGCAGGGTGATCGCGCCGAACAGCAGGACCAGCGTGCGCGCCTTCATCGGCACCGGCGGGATCAGCAGCATCACGCGCTGGTTCGGGAACAGCATGCCGTAGCCCAGCAGCAGGCCGAACACGCCACCGGACGCGCCGACGGTCGGATACGGCGAATCGCCCGTCGACACCGACCAGCTCGCCAGCGCCAGCTGGATCAGTCCGGCGCCCACGACGCAGATCAGGAAATAGGTGGTGAACCGCCGCGTGCCCCAGGTGTGCTCGAGCTGCGCGCCGAACATCACCAGCGCCAGCATGTTCATCAGCAGGTGGGCCAGGTCGGCGTGCAGGAACCCGTAGGTCAGCAACTGCCACGGCATGAAGCCCGGCACCGCGGCATCGGCCCAGGCCTGCGACAGCCAGGGCCACAGCGCGAGATGTTCGTCGAGGAACGGGCGGAACAGGGCGTGTTGCGCGACGAACACCAGCACGTTCGCGATCAGCAGCACCTTGGTGGCCTGGGGCAGCCTGGACAACATCCTGGATCCTGCGGGGGAATGGGGGAGAGACACGCGGACAGCGCGAGGGAAGGCGCTTGCCGGGCGTGCCGCCTATGATACCGGGATGCGTTCGCTTCCTTCCCTGAATGCGCAGGATGTCGCGGCCGATGGCGAACGTCTCGCCGACGCGCTGCGCGACCATGGCGCCTGCTGGATCGCCGACTGGCCGCCGCCCGCGCTCCGCGATGCGTTGCGCGACGACCTGCGTCGCCTGCAGGCCGACGGCGGGCTCGCACCGGCTGCGGTGGGCCGCGCCGCAGGCCGCGCGCGACGCGAGGACATCCGCGCCGACAGCACCTGCTGGCTCGACGATCCGCGCTGCGGCGAGGCCGCGCGCCGCTTCCTCGCCGACCTGGGCGAGGTGCGCACGCAGCTCAATCGGCAACTGTTCCTCGGGCTGCGCAGCGTCGAGGCGCATTACGCCGCCTATCCGCCCGGCGGCGGCTACGCACGGCACCGCGACCGCTTCCGCGACAGCGACGCGCGCCGGGTGTCCTGGGTGACCTACCTCAATGCCGACTGGAGCGACGAGGACGGCGGCGCGCTGCGCCTCTGGCGCGAGGATGGCACCACCGTCGACCTGCCGCCCGTGGGCGGCAGCGTGTGTTTCCTCAGCGAGCTCGAACACGAAGTCCTGCCGGCACGGCGCGAACGCCTGTCGATCGCCTGCTGGATGCGCCGCGACTGACCTCGTCGCGCTGCCTGCGGCGATGGATCAGCGGTTCCTGGCGTAGGTCACTTCGACCGCGCGGGCCTCGCGCCCGTCGGGGGCGATGTTGGTCATGACGATGACCAGGACGTCGTCGTCGGGCTGCGTGATCTCGGTCCGCCAGCCCCAGCGCGGCCCCGGCGGGGTCTGGCCGTCGCCGTAACTTCCCAGCACCGAGAAGTGCGGCTCGGCGTCGGAGCCGGACGAAGTCGAGAACATGATCGCGCTGCCGTTGTGGAAGCTGTCGATCCAGGCGCATTCCCAGCGGCGCTCGTCGACGTGGTAACCGTAGAGCGCCACGCCGGCATGGCTGCGGCCGTCGAAGTCCCAGGTGTATTCGTGCAGCAGGAAGCGCCCGCCCAGCACCGCCCGCAGGCTGCCCCGCTGCACGGACTCGGCCGCCAGCATGTCCGGCTCGAACCACAGGCGGTAGGTGCCTGCCCAGTCTCCTGTCATCCGCGCCAGGCGCTGGTGCGGGCCCGGCCCGGCCTGCGTGCCCGCATCCTCTCGTCTTCCGTCTTCCATTCCCATGACGCGCCCTCCCCTCCGGTTTCGGCCAGCGTACTCCACAAGGCCCCGTCCGGCGGCAGGGTCGCCCTGCGCATGCGTACGGGCCCGTCGGCAGCCGAACCGGGGCCCCGGCCCGGGTCCGGTCGCTAAAAAAATGTTATGAATGCGCCCGGATCGTCTGTACGCACACACGGCGTCCGGGGCGCCTTGGGGAGGCGCTCCTCCGCGGAACACCCATCACAGCTCATTCACGGAAAAGAATTCGGAGGCTCCATGTTCCAATCGAAACTGTCCGCCCGCCGCCCGCGCGTCGGTCCGGTCCCGCGCGTCACCGCGCTCGCCCTCGCCCTGGCCATCACGCTGCCTGCGTTCGCCCAGGACGCCTCGTCGACGGAGGAAGCCTCCGGCGATCTCGACACCATCACCGTGCTCGGCAGCCGCGCCAAGAACCGCACCGCCGCCGACACCGCCGCCCCGGTCGACGTGATCGACAGCGTGCAGCTGGAGCGCACCGGCGCCCGCGAACTGGGCCAGCTCCTGCAGATGCTCGAACCCAGCTTCAACTTCTCGCGCACCACCATCAGCGACGGCACCGACATCCTGCGCCCGGCCACCCTGCGCGCGCTGGGTCCCGACCAGGTGCTGGTGCTGGTCAACGGCAAGCGCCGCCACCAGCAGGCGCTGGTCAACGTGCAGCAGACGATCGCGCGCGGCTCGGCCGGTACCGACATCAACGCGATTCCGATCACCGCGATCCAGCGCATCGAAGTGCTGCGCGACGGCGCCGCGGCGCAGTACGGCTCCGACGCCATCGCCGGCGTCATCAACGTCGTGCTGAAGAAGCAGACCAAGGAAACCCAGCTGTTCTTCGAAGCCGGCCAGACCCGCGAAGGCGACGGCACCGTGCTGCACGGCGGCCTGAACCACGGTTTCGAACTCGGCGACGACGGCTTCATCAACCTCAGCGTCGAATACCGCGACCGCGAGGAAACCAACCGCGCCGGCCCGGATACCCTGCGCGTGAGCCCGCCCCGCGTGACCCAGCGCATCGGCGACGCCGATTCCACCGATGCCTATCTGTGGATGAACGGCGGCGTCGGCGTCGGCAGCGGCGAACTGTACTGGTTCGGCGGCCTCTCCCGCCGCGAAGGCGATTCCTCGGGCTTCTTCCGCAGCGCCGGAGACGGCCGCACGGTGCCCGACCTCTATCCCAACGGCTTCCTGCCCAACCTGATCACCACCGTCGAGGACGGTTCGCTGGCCGTCGGCTACCGCGCTGCGTTCAACGACACCTGGGACTGGGACCTGTCGGTCAACCACGGCCGCAGCCGCTTCGGCTTCCACGAGCGCAACTCGGTCAACGTCAGCTGGTGGTACGAGCCGCTGAACCCGGCCAACCCCGCCGGCCCGCGCTACAACGCCTCGCCCACCTCGGCCGATACCGGCACCCTGAAGTTCCAGCAGACCACGCTGAACTTCGACGTGCGCGGCAGCGTCGACATCGGCGCCAGCGAGCCGCTCAGCCTCGCCACCGGCGTGGAATACCGCCGCGAGGATTACGCCATCGAAGCCGGCGACCCGGTGTCCTACACCTACGGCCGCACCAACAACCCGGCGATCCAGATCCTCAACCAGAACGGCGGTTTCGCCGCGCCGGGCATCCAGGGCTTCCCGGGCTTCTCGCCGAACGAGGAAGTCGACGACGGCCGCAGCAACTACGCGCTCTACGTCGACGCCGAAACCCGCTTCGGCGGCAAGTTCCTGCTCGGCGGCGCGCTGCGCTTCGAGGACTACTCCGACTTCGGCAACACCCTGACGGGCAAGCTGTCGGCGCGCTGGGACATCACCGACACCTTCGCGCTGCGCGGCACGATCGCCACCGGCTTCCGCGCGCCGGGCGTGCAGCAGCTGTTCTACAGCCAGCGCTCGACCAACATCGATCCGACGACCGGCCTGCTCGCCGACACCCTGACCGCGCGCCAGAACAGCGCCGTCACCCGTGCCTTCGGCATCGAACCGCTGAAGGAAGAGGAATCGCTGAGCAAGACGATCGGCTTCTCCTGGCGACCGAGCGACAACTTCACGCTCACCGTCGACGCGTTCTGGATCGACATCGACGACCGCATCATCTTCTCCAGCAACATCGCACCCGAAAGCATCGGCACCAACGGACTGCCCTGCACGCCGACCAACACCAACTGCCCGATCCGCGCGATCCTGGCGCCGTTCGGCGTGGCCCAGGCGCAGTTCTTCACCAACGCGATCGACACCAAGACCCGCGGCATCGACATCGTCGCCGAGTACAGCACCGAAGCCATCGGCGGCACCCTCGACCTGACCGCGCTGCTGCACTGGAACCAGACCGAAGTCACCGCCCGTCGCTCGCAGTCGGCGATCCTTTCGCCGACGCAGCTGTTCGACGACAGCCAGGTCACCCTGATCGAGGAAGGCCAGCCCGGCGCTCGCCACGTGCTCCAGGCCGTCTGGACCCGGGGTATCTTCGACGGCACGCTGCGCGCGAACTACTACGGTTCGGTCGCCGGTGAAGGCTTCACCCCGGGCTTCAAGCAGACCTGGGACGGCGCCACGCTGTTCGACTTCGCGCTGGGCTTCCAGATCGGCGAAAAGGTCCGCCTGACCCTGGGCAGCAACAACTTCCTCGATACCTACCCGGACAAGTGGGACGAGAACCAGGCGTTCCCGTTCCCGCAGCTGGGCTTCACCTACGGCTGGGAAACGCTGCCGTTCGGCATCAACGGCGCGTACTACTACGCGAAGGTGGACTGGAAGTTCTGACGTCCACGACGTCGATCCCGCCGGATCGATGCGGAATGTCACGGAAACGGGCGGCGCAGGCCGCCCGTTTTCTTTTGTGGGTCCACCATTCGCATGCTTCCGCCTGGATCGGCACGACCAGCGGCAACCCCACCCCACGACATGGCCCGTTCGAACGTGCGCCCACCACGGAGACCGCCCATGCGCCGCATCGCCCGCCCGACACCGCAGCTGCTCGCCGCCGCCATCCTCGCCACGCTCGCGCTGTCGGCCTGCGGCGGACGCCAGGTCTCGGAAGCGCCCCCCGGCGGATCCCGCGCGGGCCAATCCGCCCCGCAGTCCGCCGAAGCCGAGAAGGACGAGGCGCTCGACCGCGTCGTCGTCACCGGCGCGCGCGTCAGGGAAGCGAATGTCTCCCGACACGCGCGTCGCGTCGCAGCGATCGCACCGCCACCGCCACCGCCGCCTCCGTCCGCACCGCCTCCGCCGCCCCCGGCGCCGATCGTCGCGCACCACGGAATGGCCGCGCCGATCACCGCCATCCCGACCGAACCGACCAACACCGAGACCTACGCGGAACGCGAGGACAATCCGGTGAAGCGCGCCAGCGAGGAACCGGTCTCCACCTTCTCCATCGACGTCGACACCGGCAGCTACAGCAACGTGCGGCGGATGCTGCGCAACGGCGTCCGCCCGCCCGCCGACGCGGTGCGCGCCGAGGAAATGATCAACTACTTCGACCATGGCCACCCCGGCCCGGCCTCGCTGGCGACGCCGTTCCGCGTCACCACCGAACTGGCCGCCGCGCCGTGGAATGGCAAGCGCCAGCTGCTGATGGTCGGCATCAAGGGCTACGACGTGCCGAAGGCCGAACTGCCGCCGGCGAACCTGGTGTTCCTGATCGACACCTCCGGCTCGATGAACTCGGAAGACAAGCTGCCGCTGCTCAAGCACTCGTTCGCGCAGCTGGTCGAACAGCTGCGCCCGCAGGACCGCGTGAGCATGGTGGTCTACGCCGGCTCCGCGGGCGTGGTGCTCGAACCCACACCAGGCAGCGACAAGGGCACGATCCTCGCCGCGCTCGACCGCCTGCAGGCCGGCGGCAGCACCAACGGCGGCCAGGGCATCGAACTGGCCTACGCGATGGCAAAGCAGGCCTTCGTGAAGGACGGCGTGAACCGCGTGATCCTCGCCACCGACGGCGATTTCAACGTCGGCATCACCGATCGCAAGGCATTGGAAACGCTGGTCGGCGACCAGCGCAGGCACGGCATCGCGCTGACCACGCTCGGCTTCGGCCAGGGCAACTACAACGACGCCATGGCCGAACGCCTGGCCGATGTCGGCGATGGCAACCACGCCTACATCGACACCCTGCAGGAAGCGCGCAAGGTGCTGGTGCAGGAAATGCAGTCCACGCTGCTGACGATTGCGAAGGACGTGAAGATCCAGATCGAGTTCAACCCGGCGGTGGTCGCCGAATACCGCCTGATCGGCTACGAGAACCGCATGCTGCGCCGCGAGGACTTCGCCAACGACCGCGTCGACGCCGGCGACATCGGCGCCGGCCACGAAGTCACCGCGCTGTACGAACTCACCCTGGTCGGCTCCGACGCCACCCGCCTGCCGGCGCTGCGCTATGCCGATGCAGCGGCGACGAAAGCCGCAACCGCCAGCGAACTGGGCCACCTGCGCCTGCGCTACAAGCGCCCCGGCGAGGACACCAGCCGGCTGATCGAGCGTCCGGTGTCGCGCCGCGACCTGCGCGCCACGCCCAGCCCCGCGCTGCGCTTCGCCGCCACCGTGGCCGCCTACGCCGATGCCCTGCGTGGCGGAAAGAACATCGCGGGCTGGACCTGGGACGACATCGCCCGCAGCGCGCGCCAGAGCGTCGGCGACGACCCGTGGGCGCTGCGCCGCGAGTTCGTCGACCTGGTCGACGCCGCACGCCGCGTCACCGCCGGCGACACGCCGCAGATCGGCATGATCGCCGACTGACCGCAGCGACCGACCAGACCGAGCATCGCCATGTCCGCCGTCGCCGCTGCCATCGCCCCCGCCGCCCGTCGCCGACTTCGCAGTGCGACGGGCGGCATCGCGGGCGGCTGTGCGGGCAACGGTGCGAACGGCTTCACGAATGCCGTCGCACCCCTTAACCTGACCGGCATGAACGATGTCGGGGTCGAAATCAGCGACGAACAGCTCATGCTCGCGTACGGCGCGGGCGACGTCGCTGCCTTCGAACAGCTCTACCAGCGGCATCGCGGCAAGCTCTACCGCTTCCTGGCCCGGCAACTGCACGGCAACGGCGCGCTGGCCGACGAGATGTTCCAGGATGTGTGGCAGCGCGTGGTGTCGGCGCGGCAGAGCTGGAAACCGGAGGCGCTGTTCACCACCTGGCTGTACCGGATCGCGCACAACCGCCTGGCCGACCACTGGCGGGCGCTGCAGCACCGGCCGCCGGCCCCGGACGACGCCGACGAACGCACCGAACGCGTGCCCGACCACGACACGCCGGAACGGCACTTGTCGGAGTTCGAGGAAAGGCGAAGGCTTCACCTCGCACTGGAAGAATTGCCGGCGGAACAGCGCGAAGTCTTGCTGCTCCGCCTCGAACAGGACCTGAGTCTGGAGGAGATCGGCGAAGTGACCGGCGTCGGCCGGGAAACGGTCAAATCGCGGTTGCGCTACGCGATGGACAAACTGCGCGCGAGACTGAACCCATGAACCGCCCGAGCGAACCCTTCACCGCGGAAGAACGCGATCTTGCCGAGCGCCTCGCGCGCCTGGGCGGTCCGCGCGAGCCCGCGCCTGCGCTCGACGCGAAGATCCTGGCGATGGCGCGCGCGGCGGTCGAAGAACCCACCGCGGCGCCTGTCGCCGAGCCCATGGTCGCCACGACCGCGGCGACCGCAACCAGCGGCGATGCGCCCGTCGCTCCTGCCACGAGCGACCCCAAGGTCACGCCGCTGCGCCCGCGCAAGCAGACCCCGCGCTGGCCGCTTGGCCTGAGCCTCGCCGCGTCGCTGGTGCTGGCCGCCGGCATCGGCTGGAAGCTGCACGACAACGGTGCCGGCATCGGCGAAGGGGCGGCCGAAGCCACGGTCGCCGCGGCCGAGAGCGAGGATCCGACGCAGGTCATCATGGTCGAGCCGTCGCTGCAGCGCGAACCGCCGCCCCCGCCGCCGCCCGTGCAGAGTCCGACCGAAAGCCCGCTGCTGGCCGAAGCCGCCACCGCGCCCGCCGCACCTGCCGCATCGCCGTCCCCGGTCGCCAAGCCGGCACGCGCCCAGGACGCCCCGCAGAACATGGTCTATTCCGCCGAAGCGGCCGCGGACGTCCCACCGCCGGCCGCCATGGCCGCACCGGCACCGGTCGCGCAGGCGAAGGACGCGGCGGAGCAGGACAGCTACGACCGCATCGACGTCAGCGGCTCGCGCATCCGCCGCACCGAACGCGACATCGGCGCCGCCGAGTACACGCGTCGCGAACAGGAGCAGCGCCGTCGCCAGGCCGTGGCCGAACGCGCCGCAGGCGTGGCCGCACCCTGTCTCCTATACCCATCT
>SCMT01000024.1 GCA_005502915.1 Lysobacteraceae bacterium 2PB
ACCCCGGCCCCCCCCCCTTGAAGAGGAGGGAGCAAAGCGTCGCGCTTCAAGCCCTCCTCTGCAGGTCGAGGGACTACGAGGGGATGGGTTCGATCCTGTCGAGCGCCCCCATCCTGACCTTCCCCCGCTCGCGGGGGAAGGAGAAAGGCGCGGCGGCGCGCGCGTGCAAAGAACAACGGCGCGCCCGGTGGGACGCGCCGTCGTGGTGACGATGGGCCGACGACCGGACAGAGCCAGGGTGGTCCTGTCCGGTGCGGGCTTCGGTCAGGGCTGGCAGTTGGCTCCGCCCGTCAGCCGGTACAACTGGATCGTGCGGACCGGTCGGCCCGGGATGTTGTAGGTGAGCGAGGCCTGGGAACAGCTGTTGAACGACAGCGAGGCCGTGCCGATCGGGGTTGCCGTGGTGATCGGCGCTGCGTCGAAGTTGCCGCCGCTGTTCTGGTAGATCTGCAGGTTCGACACCTGCGGGCTGCCCGGCGTGTACGTGCCCGAGATGGTGTACCAGCGCTGGCCATCGCTGCCGGCGGACTGGCCGTTCACATCGTAGGTGTACCAGGCCAGCGTGGCGAGATTGCCGTTGTTCGGCAGGAACGCGAACTGCAGGCCTTGGCCCGAGGTGTTCGGGTCGTACCAGGCGCCGTCCAGGCCGGGGCTGATGCCCTGCTGGGAGAAGCTGAAGTTCGGCGTCCAGCCCTGCTGGCAATACTGCGCGGAATCCAGGCGGCTCAGCGGAATCGAGCCCTTGCGCGGCGTGCCATCCAGGTTGATGTCGTAGTCGAGGCGGCCCGACGTGCAGCTCTGGAAGGTCAGCCTGGCGGTGCCGACCGCGACAGGCTGGGTGATCGGCGGCGCATCGAAATTGCCGCCGGTGTTGCGATACACCGTCAAGGTGCTCGCGGTCTGCCCGTATGCGTAGGAGGCCTGGGCCGTGAACCAGCGATGGCGCGGTGCCACTTGCTTGGATTCAGCCGGCTTGGACAGGCTGGCGCCGGCATAGGTGTACCAGCCGACGATCACCACCGACTGTTCCGGCCGGATTTCGACGTACTGGCCCTGGCCCGACGTTTCGGGCTGATACCACAGGCCGCTGTGTTCGCGGGTCAGCGGCCTGTCCGCCGGCACCCACTGGTAAATCCAGTTCCGGTAGTTCGCGACATTCGCATAGAGCACGTTCATGTTGCAGGCCACCGGGTTGCCGAACGGGTTGCCCGTGCCGCTGACCGCGCCGACCAGCGCGCCGTTGAACACCGCCGGACCGCCCGAGTCGCCCCAGCAGGCGCTGGCGACGTTGTTGCCGACGACGCACAGCGAACCTGCGCCCGTGTTGCGCGTGCAGTTGGCCAGCGGCAGAACGTTGGTGTTGATTTGCTGCAGGAACTGCGAGCCGCCGTTGCCGGTGCTGATGGTCGATCCCCAGCCCATCTGGTGGAGCGTGCTGCCCACGCCGGGCGCAGCGGTGGCGACCGGGATCGGGGCGATGCCGACCGCAGGCGTGGCCAGCTGCAGCAGGGCGATGTCGTTGGCGGCGGTCGTGGCGTTGTACTGCGGGTGGATGATGCGCTGGGTGACGGCGATGACCTGGCCGCCGGCCGTGCGATCGACCGAACCGACCCGGACGAATGCCGAAAAGGCATTGACGCAGTGCGCCGCCGTGACGACCCAGCGGGGATGGATCAGCGAACCGCCGCAGCCCTGCTGCTGGTTGCCGTCCAGCAGCGCGGCGACCCAGGGATGCTGGCCCGCGGGCACCGCCGTGCCGCCGACGATGCGCTGCGTGATCGTGGGGCCGCCCGCCTTCGGGCGCTTGATCATCGGCGCCTGCGGCACCTGCCGCAGGGACGAGACCGGTCGTCCATCGGAAAAACCCTTGATCTTCGGCTGTGCATCCGCAAGACCCGGGGCGGCGGCGGCGGTGGCCGCGAGGAACATCACGGTGGCGTGGCGTAGCAACTGTGTCCGTAACATGCGCATGTCCTGTGTGAGTGTCTCGGGGGATACCCGACGCCTGTCGCAGCGCGTGCGGGCAAACGAGGGTGGACGCTTGAGCGGTCGCACCCGGAATCCTGTAGCGGATTCGGCGGGTCGACAGGATCAAGGCAGGGCCAGGTCCCTGAGACGAGGGAGGACAAGGGCACTTCCGCCGACACTGCGCGACTGCGTCCGTCGCGTCCCTGCCGCACGCCGCACTGGGTGGCGGCGGGTCGAGATCATGGCGGCTTGCATGGGTTGCCGGGCTGCGGTGCGTGGGATTGTGTCGCCCGTGGAGCCATGCATGCACTGAAGCAAACCCATCCCCTCCCAACCCTCCCCTTGAAGGGGAGGGCTTGAAGCGCGTCGCTTTGCCCCCTCCCCTTCAAGGGGAAGGACGGGGAGGGGATGGGTTTGATCCTGTCGAGCGCCCCCATCCCGACCTTCCCCCGCTCGCGGGGGAAGGAGAAAGGCGCGGCGGCGCGCGCGTGCAAAGAAAACCGGCGCGCCCCGTGGGACACGCCGTCGTGGTGCTGCGTTCGCGCGTTTCGCGCGACGTTGGCTTACTTGCCTGCGGCAGCCGGCTTGGCCGGTGCGGCGGCGGGCTTCGCGGGTTCGGCGGCGGGCCTGGGGTTCTTCACGAATTCCTCCAGCCAGGCGTCGGTTTCGGCGAGCATGTGCAGGATGGATTCGCGGGCGCGGTAGCCGTGCGATTCCTTCGGCAGCATGACCAGGCGGGCGGTGCCGCCGAGGCCCTTCACCGCGGCGAACATGCGTTCGCTCTGGATGGGGAAGGTGCCGGAGTTGTTGTCTTCCTCGCCGTGGATGAACAGCAGGGCGTCCTTGATCTTCTCGGCGTAGTTGAACGGGGACATCGTCTGGTACGTGTCCTTCGCGGCCCAGTAGTTGCGCTCTTCGGCCTGGAAACCGAACGGGGTGAGCGTGCGGTTGTAGGCGCCGCTGCGGGCGATGCCGGCCTTGAACAGGCGGGTATGCGCGAGCAGGTTGCCGGTCATGAAGGCGCCGTACGAATGGCCGCCGACGGCCATGCGGTTGCGGTCGCCCACGCCGCGGCGTTCGAGTTCGTCGACGGCGGCTTCGGCGCTGGCGATCAGCTGCGGCAGGTAGGTGTCGTTGGGTTCCTTGTCGCCTTCGCCGACGATCGGCATCGACGGGTCGTCGAGCACCGCGAAGCCGCGCGCGAGGAAGGGATGCGGACCCCAGTAGCTGATCGCGTTGAAGCGGTACGGCGAGCCGGTGACCTGCGACGCGGCCTCGGCGGATTTGAACTCGCCGGGATAGGCCCACATCAGCACCGGAAGCGGCTTGTCGCGGCCCGGCTGGAAGCCCGGCGGCAGGTAGAGGTTGGCGGTGAGCTCGACGCCGTCCTTGCGCTTGTAGCGGATCTGTTCCTTCTTCACGTCCTTGAGCTGCGGCGTGGGATGCGGGAACGCGGTCAGCGCGACCGGCGATGCCTTGGCGGCGAGGTCGAGGCGATAGAGGTTGCTCGGCTCGGTCGGCGATTCGCGGGTGATCAGCACCTTGTCGGCGTTGGCGTCGAGCACGGCGACCACGTCGCTGTAGTACGGCGCTTCCGAGCGGTACAGGCGCTGCTTGCTGTTGTCGGCGAGGTTCCAGCGGTCGAGGAACGGGCGGTCGCCTTCGGGCGAGGCGCCATTGCCGATGAGGTAGATGCTGTTGCCGTCGGGCGCGAACTTCAGGCGCGCAAAACCATTCTCGTCGCGCTCCATGACCGGGCTGCCCGGGTCGTTGTAGCGATCTTCGCTGGAGCCGTCGAACACCAGCGTCGGCGCGGTCTGCGGTGCATCGGGGGCGATCTTCCAGCTCTTGACCTTGCGCGTCTTCCACCAGTATTCGCCGAGCAGGGCGACATCGGTGCGCCCCCACTGGATGCCGCTGTAGCGGCTGCCGAGCCTGGCCAGCAGCACCGGCGACTTGTCGAAGGGTGCGGCCTGCAGGTAGACGTGGTCGCGGATCTCGACCTGCTTCGACGGGTCGCCGCCGTCCTGCGCCTCGGCCCAGACCAGGCTGGCCGGGGCGTCGCTGCGCCACGAGATGCTGCGCACGCCGGTGGTGGTGGCGTCGTTGCCGCTGGGCAGGCCTTCGAACAGCGGCAGCTTCGCGACTTCGTGCAGCACCTTGCCGTCGAGGTCGATGACTTCGATGCGGCGCGGGAAGAAGTTCATCGGCACCACGTACGAATACGGGCGTTCGATGCGCTGCGACAGCAGGTGCCTGCCGTCGGGCGAGGGAGCGAGGCCGACGTACAGGCCGGGCTTGCCGACGTTGCGCACCTTGCCGTCCAGCGACACCAGCGCCGGCTGCACGTGCAGGTAGTGCTCGAAGATGCGCTCGTCGCTGGCGTTGCGCAGCATGTCCTGGTAGGTGCGCAGCTGGCGCACCGTGCCGCCGCCGCGCGCTTCCTGCACGTTCGGGCCGGACGGAATGATGTCGGCGGCGGGCGCACCGCCCTGCCCCGTGCGCAGGTGGACGAGCAGGCGCTTGCTGTCGGGCATCCAGCGGACGCCGGCGGTGACGGTGTTGAGCGGCTGGTCCAGCAGCTTGCGCGCCTTGCGCGCGCCGACGTCGACCAGCCACAGCTCGTTGCCGCCGGTGTTGGGATCCTGCTGGTTGAGCGCGATGTGCTTCTGGTCGGGCGACCAGGACATCGCGGCGATCGACAGCGGCCTGGGCAGGCCGTCGATGCGGTGCTCCTTGCCGGTGGCGACCTCCATCAACCACAGGTCGGTGCCGAAGGTGAAGCGGCTGGGCGAATAGCTGCGCGGGTTGAGGCGCAGGCCGGCCAGCTTGAGTTCGGGCTGCGCGACCAGGGCGATCGACGGCAGCGTGGGGATCTGCTGCAGCGCGAGCAGGTCGCCGCGCGGGCTGAGCGAGGGCTGCGGCGCGCGCGGGGCATCGACGATCGCCTTCAGTTCGGCGACGGGCTCGCGATAGCCATTGGCCGGTGCGGCGGGCGCGGTCTGCCGGGCGGCGGCCGGGGCGGCCTGCTGGGCCAGGGCCGGCGGCAGGGCCAGCGCGGCACCGAGCAGCAGCGGCAGGAGCAGCGGACGCAGGACGCGCGACCGGGACGGGGCGGAACGGAGGGACATGCGCAGGGACTCCTCGCGACGGGTTCGACGGCGGACGGTCGTGGATCGACCAGCCCGCCATCGTTCGGGGCCCCGTCGCGTGGCGTCAACCGCCACAGGTCATGTTCCGCTCACGGCCCGGACTTCGCGCCAATCCCCGCCTGTGCGTCCTGTGGCGGCCACCACAGTTCGATCACGCCCGGCCGACCCGTGTAGCCCCTGGGCAGGGCGCGGATGCGGAACTGCGTCCACGACTGGCCGGACGCCCGGTAGTAGGGTTGGCCCACGACCCAATTCGCGAGTTCGGTGGCGCATCCGAGATCGTGCCGCAGATCGTGGACGACCAGCGTGGGCATGGGGTGCGGCTCGGGCATCGCCTCGCCTCGCGCGGCTGCACTCACGCGCACGTTCTCGACGCCCTGCACCTTCACGAAGGCCGAGATGCCCTGCCACCCCAGGCCAGCGACAAGTCCGCGTGAGGCCTCGTCGTGGACATGCGCATACACCTGCCTGGATCCGGCGCTGCAGGCAGCCGCAAGCTCGGGGTATGCGACGCGCGGCGCCTGGACCGTCGGTTCCGCCTGCTTCGTCGCGACCGCGACCGCCCCCCGCGACGCGGGCAAAGGGCATGTCCCGATCGCGGCTTGCGTCGCCGCGCCCTTCATGTTCAGGTCCGCCACCCGTTCGCCGACGGGACGCAGCCGGCGCCAGTACGCGTCATTCGCCGATCTGGGCGCGGCACTTTTCCGGAGTTGCCCGCACAAGGCGCCGAGTGCGGACTGCACGTCATCGCCGCACATCCCCTGGGCCCAGACCATGAATTCGCGCGCGACACGGACCTCGGTCGATGCGCCATCGAGCTCATCGACGCGAGCGCGGAACCGCGCGACCACGAGTTGATCGCTGTAGCGACTGGCGGCCGCGTGCTCCGACTGGCGCAGGCGGAGCAGCCAGGCCAGCTTGTCCAGCGCGGTCGTCAGGGTCGCGCCATCGGGCTGCGGCGCATTCACCGCTTTGCGCAGGTGCTCCAGGACGGGCTCGATGTCCTTCAGCAACGGCCCGAGCTTCGGATCGGAATTCACGTAGCGATCGAATGCGCGGAAGGCCGCGATGCTCGCGTCCACCCCGGCATCGCAGGCTTCGCCCGCAGGTCGCCCGAGGCGGTCGAGCATCGTCTGGTATGCGCGATGGCGATCGAGTCGATGGGAGGTGCTCTGGAAGATGCCTTCAACCTCCGCGAGCGTCTTGCCCAGCACCTCGCGATTGCGCGCCTGCTCGCTGCGCCACTCGTCGTACGCCTGCCAGACCGGCATCAGCACGGCGACCAGCGCACCGATCGACAGCGCGCCGACGGCGGCCTGCTGCGTCTCCATCTTCCAGAACGGCTTCGTCGCCTCATCCGGCCCGGTCAGGCTGGAGGTGGCGATGCGCGTCTGCAGCACGGCCGGCAGCAGCACGCTCCGCGACCCGCCGGGCAGCCGCGCGAGCATGGCCGGATCCAGTTCGGACCCGAAGTCTTCGCCGAGACGGTGGTAGCTTTCCCATTGCGCCTCGTCGAAGAACTGGTCGCCGGTGCTCTGCTGCGGAAAATCGCGACGGCGCTTGGCGTACGCGAGGATATCGACGTCCAGCAGCGTGTGCAGGTTCGGCTTGAACACCAGCAACGTGCCCTCGCGGCGTCGGCCGTGGGCGTCGGCGCGATAGAGGATGCGCGCCAGCAGCACGCCGCGCGCCTCGGTGTTGTTGAGCAGCTCCTGCGGCGAAACATAGCTCAATCGCGCGAATTGCCCTTCCGCCGGGCCGAAGCGACGATTGGCTTCCTTCGATTCGTAGAACTCGATGTCGGCGCCGAAGTCGATGCGCGCCTTGCGCACGAGGTTCTCCAGGTCGGCGTATTCGAACTTCGGATCGGCGCCGCAATCGGCCAGCACGATGAGGTCGAGCTGGCGCTGCAGCAGCGGATGCACGCCGGTGTTGTCGAAATGACCGCCATCGGACAGGTACCAGTCCGGCGTCAGCGGACCGGCATAGGCGGCGCGGAATTCCGCGTACAGGCGCAGCATCTTGGCGAAGCGCAGCTCCCACCAGCGCGGCGCGCGCGCGGCCATGCCGCGTTCCAGCGCGGCATGGGCATCGCCGAGGTTGAGCCAGTAGCCCAGGCGCGCCCCGGCGAGGAAGAGCAGCGCCGCCCAGCCGGGCGTGGTGTTGACGCCCGCACCGGGCGAGGCCGCCGCGCCCGAGATGCCGACCCAGCGCGCAAGGCCGCCGATGCCGTCGAGCGTACCGGCCGGCAGCGGCTTGTGGCCGACATCGATGCCGTAGCCGCTGAGCACCATCGGCACGCCCTTGCGATCGGCGTTGTACAGCCGGGTTTGGTGGCCGCGGGTCTGGTTGAGGCAGACATTGATGAGATGGATCGGCCCGCCCTGCTCGGTCGGACGATGCGCGCGCAGCGGCACGTCGTCGGAGTCGTCGACGGCGGTGACGTCGGACAGCGCCTCCGGCGAGGTATCGGCGGCGCTGGCCTGCAGCGCGTCCTCGCCGCCGAAGCGTTCGGGATTGGCCGCGCCCAGGTAGGCGCGCGCCAGTCGCGCCGCGTACATGTTGTGCAGGGACGAGGCGTTGGCGTTGTCGGCATTCCAGCCGGTGGCGAAGAACCAGGCCAGGGGCAGCAGCGCGACGAAGGCCCAGCGCCAGCCGGCGCTCGACACCAGCGCATCGCAGGCGGCGGCAGGCAGGCTGGGCTGGCAGTCGCCGAGCGAGAAGCCGCCGTAGATCAGGTGCTGCACCAGCGTGGTCCACAGCAGCACCAGGCCGAACGCGAGCGTGTAGCCGGCGATGTTCACCAGTCGGGGCAGGAGATCGGCGCTGGCGCCCCGGCTGGACTGGATCATGCGCTGCAGCGGTTCCGAGACCGCGCGGATCACCAGCAGGAACGCGCCGCCCAGGCCCAGGCCGCCGAACAGCCCGGCATATGACGCCGACAGCACCTTGTGCAGTTCCCAGCTGAGCCAGTCGAGCAGGCCGAGGGCGAACAGCACCACCGCCAGCAGGTTGATGCCGCGCAGCCAGGCAGTGAGGACCCTGCGCGCTGCCGGCAGCGACACCGGATCGCCCGCGCGACGGGCGAGGCCCAGGCGCAGCATCGCCACCACGCCGGCCGCGCCGATGCCGACCAGGCCGATGCCCGCGCCGAGCGACCAGGAGGGGCCGGGCAGCGCCGGCCAGCGACCGTCCGCGCCGCCGGAGAACCATGTACCGACGGCCTGCGCCCAGTCCTCGCCCCAGCCGGCGACGAGGCCGATGCCGAGCGCACCCGAGCCGAGGATCAACAGCGCATCCACGGCACCGATGCGCGCGGGCTGGTCCATGCGCCCGGCCGGCGATCGCGGCGTGCGCGCATCGGCGCGGACCATCCAGTACAGGACCAGCAGGCCCGGCGCGACCGCCAGCCAGCAGGCCGCCGCCAGCGGCCACCAGGTGCTGCCCCAGCCGGACCAGGCATCGGCATCCAGCGCGCCCACCTGCGCATCGAGCGTGTAGGCCGAGGTGGCGAGCAGGCCCACCACCATCGCCATCATCGCGAACTCCATGTGCACGGCGATGATCGCGCGCAGGTAGGTGGCGATGCCGATGCCGAAGTCGCGCGCGCCCATCGGCGCGAGGTAGCGGCCGTAGCGGCGCAGCCACGACAACGGGATGGAGTCGCTGCGCTTCAACACGTCCTGCGCGCGATCGATGCCCAGCACGCAGACCAGGCGCGCGAACATCGCGCCGATGTAGCCGCCGCCGGACACGGTGGACAGGTAGTCGAAGCGTTTCAGCAGGCCGCGCTGCGCGAGCCCGCGGAGCAGGCCGAGGCAGAACGTCGCGCTGCGGATGCCGCCGCCGGACAGGGCCAGGCCGATGAGCGGCGTACCGTCGTCGGCGGCGGTGCTCTCGCCGTTGTGCGCGCGCCGGATGCGCAACGCGTCATGCTCCGCATCGGAAATGCGGCCCGCGAAGGGGCGCGGGGTGTCCGTCGCGGCCGCGGCCGCCGGATCGCGTGCGTTGTCGCCGGTCGTGCTCATGGGTCCCTCCTCCTGTCGCGATGACGGGTCCGGATCGCCGGATGTCGCTTCCTCGTGCCCGACTGTACTCCGCCGGTGGCGCGGCGGCAGTGGCTATACCAGCGAATCCAGCCTCGGCATCCAGAAGCCGTCGATGAGATGCTCGAACCCCTGCCCCAGCGGATGGATCTCGTTGTCCCACGACGCGGTGTCGGCCAGTTGCAGGCGGGTGTCGAGCACGATGAAGCGCCCGGGATCGCTGCTGTTCGCGCCGATGTCCAGCAGCAGCCCATGGAAGCTCTCCAGCAGCCAGCGCACGAGGGTTTTCCGTTCGGCGGGCGTCAGGCCCAGCGGCTCGACGTACTTCCAGATCCACGGCCCTTTGCGCAGGCCCGGCAGTCCGAAGGTGTAGGGCTTGTCCATCGGCGTCACGTCCGCGTAGGTGTGCGCGACGATCGTCGCACCGGGCGCGAATTCATCGCGCATCGCGACGATGCGCAGGTAACTGGCGGCAATCTCCTCGAAGGTCTCGCCGAGCGTGCCCAGCTTCATCCAGCGACGCGCCACTTCGGGCACCTGCGCGGTCCAGGGCCAAGGCGATGCGTCGGACCCATCGCCCTGGCCGAGATGCCTGCTGAAATCCTTGCCGATCACGTCGTTCCCGCCGAGCGACAGCAGGATCGCCGCGAACGGTTTGCCCTGGGCCTGCAGCTCGGCCGCGATGCGCCGCCACTTGCCGATCTTCGACTTGACCTCGCCGGCATCGCGCCCCGGATAACTGTCGTCGAGGATGTTCGCGCGTCGGCCGAGCCGGCTGTTGGCAGCGATCCCGCTCTGCAGGTCGAAGTAGGTGCGCAGCGGGTACTGGAACCAGGAGTCGCCGATGGTCAGCACGTTCTTCCGGTTCGGATAGCGCTCGATGCGCTCCAGGTAATCCTTGAGATGGACGATGTGGGTCGAGGGCATGGGCCGCTCCTTGTGGCGGACTGTGGCGGGACGCGCCCGGCCCTCATCCCGGGCCGGAGTGGCGCGGGCACGGGCCTGCGCACCTCGATCTTGCGCGCCCCCTGTCGCATCCAACGGGACCAAAGCGGCATCACGGCAACCTCTCGTCGGGCCGGAAGCGGTCGCCCCGGCGGCGTCTTTGCGGTTCGCGGCCATCCGTCGCCTGCCCGGCCCGCATTCATCGCTTCATCGCGAGCAGGCGATATAATGCCGCCCTCCCCGCCGAGGGGCGCTGCAAGCCCGGCACAGCCCGGGATCAGGCTCGGCGGAGGTCTCCAACCGTCCCAACCGCGCCCGTTCACTGCCCCGCCCCCCACGGGCCGGGCACACAACGGAGAACCGACCGCATGAACGCTGTCGCAAAAACCTTCTCGACCGAAGGTGATTACAAGGTCGCCGACATCTCGCTGGCCGACTGGGGCCGCAAGGAAATCGACATCGCCGAGCACGAGATGCCGGGCCTGATGTCGATCCGCCGCAAGCACGCCGCCACCAAGCCGCTCAAGGGCGTGCGCGTGACCGGCTCGCTGCACATGACCATCCAGACCGCAGTGCTGATCGAGACCCTGAAGGACATCGGCGCCGACGTGCGCTGGGCGTCCTGCAACATCTTCTCGACCCAGGACCACGCCGCCGCCGCCATCGCCGCCACCGGCACCCCGGTGTTCGCGTGGAAGGGCGAAACCCTGGAAGAGTACTGGGACTGCACCCTCGACGCGGTGACCTTCCCGGGCGGCAAGGGTCCGGAACTCGTCGTCGACGACGGCGGCGACGTGACCCTGCTGATCCACAAAGGCTACGAACTCGAACAGGGTTCGGACTGGGTGAACACCCCGTCGGGCTCGCACGAGGAGCAGGTCATCAAGAACCTCCTCAAGCGCGTCGCCAAGGAGCGCCCGGGCTTCTGGACCAACGTGGTCAAGGACTGGAAGGGCGTCTCCGAAGAGACCACCACCGGCGTGCACCGCCTGTACCAGATCGCCGAAGCCGGCAAGCTGCTGGTCCCCGCGATCAACGTCAACGACTCGGTCACCAAGTCGAAGTTCGACAACCTGTACGGCTGCCGCGAGTCGCTGGCCGACGGCCTCAAGCGCGCGATGGACGTGATGCTGGCCGGCAAGGTCGCCGTGGTCTGCGGCTACGGCGACGTCGGCAAGGGTTCGGCGCACTCGCTGCGCGCCTACGGCTGCCGCGTCATCGTCACCGAGATCGATCCGATCTGCGCCCTGCAGGCCGCGATGGAAGGCTTCGAGGTCAACACGATCGAAGACACCCTCGGCCTCGCCGACATCTACGTGACCACGACCGGCAACAAGGACGTGATCACCCTGTCGCACATGCAGCAGATGAAGAACCAGGCCATCGTCTGCAACATCGGCCACTTCGACAACGAGATCCAGGTCGACGCGCTCAATGCGTCCGGCGCGAAGAAGATCAACATCAAGCCCCAGGTCGACAAGTACATCATCGGCCCGGGCAAGGAGATCTTCCTGCTCGCCGAAGGCCGCCTGGTCAACCTCGGCTGCGCCACCGGCCACCCGAGCTTCGTGATGTCGAACTCGTTCGCCAACCAGACCCTCGCCCAGATCGACCTGTGGGCGAACAAGGACAAGTACGAGAAGACCGTCTACCGCCTGCCGAAGGCGCTGGACGAGGAAGTCGCCCGCCTGCACCTGGAGAAGATCGGCGTGAAGCTGACCACGCTCACCAAGGAACAGGCCGATTACCTCGGCGTCGACGTGGCCGGCCCGTACAAGCCGGACCATTACCGCTATTGATGGCAATACACTGCGGCTCGCCGCAGCGGCATCGACGAGTGAGACGACGGGCGCGCAGGCGCCCGTCGTTTTTTGCGGGTAACCGTCGATGTTCGACGATGCGGAGGAACTACGGAGCGATTTCTTCGACCTTCGAGGTCTTCTTGCAACTGCCTCCGCTGCAACCGGATCCGAAACAGCTATGCATGCTGCATCCGCCGCTCCAGGCATCGCATCCCGTATTGCTGCATGAGCCCGACCCAGAAGTATTGCAGGTCGATTCGCAGGTCACGGCCGCGGTCATCGGGAGCAGTTTCCCGGAAGTCGTGTCGTAGACCAGGAAATCACGGGTCGAGACCTTGAGCAGGGAGCCGTCGGCCTGCTGGACGATGCTCGACTCGGCCCCGCGCTCGGGAAATGCCGGGACCAGTGTTTTTCCCTTCAATGCTGCCTGCGTACGCGCATCGGTCGCGTCAATGGATGTCGAAGACGGACAGTCCTTGCCTTGTGAACCGTCTTTGCCCGCATAGGAATGCAGGCCGAAAAGAGCAAGGGACAGGCCGAGCAACGTCGATAACAGGATCGATCTTTTCATTACCAACTCCTTGGTCGTTTTTCGCGATGAACACGGCCGCTGTCGCCTCAAGTGATCGATGCACAGGCGGAATCCCGACGAATTCGCAGACTGCCAGATGCACCATGGCGACATGGCCACGGAAATCAGCGAGGAAATGCAAGGCAGTCGAGAATCGGAATCGAAGCACCTCCTGTGCCTGATCGGTGAAAACACCTTTACGAACGTTGCGCCTTGAGACGTCAACCTGCCAATCGATATGCCGACGAAAGTTGCCCCGCGTGTGCGACATCTGTCGGCACAGCCCTAATGCATCCGATGGATGCGAGGCAGTTTGTTTATAGGATGAAAAAGCGCAAATCTCAACCTTTCCAAGCCGCTGCCATGCGGTCTTTCAGGGAGATTTCAACTTTTTTGACATGCATCACGCTTGACGCCAACAAGCACAGCAGGGTGAGCGCATCACATCGGCGCGAGCGAAGACGGGAATCCGCCGGGAAGCCGTCTCATGGATTTCGACCAAAGCGGACAGGGCTGGCTGCACGTGGCACTTCGAGACAGTAGATCGCCCTGCCAACACGCAACAAGACGCAAAATCCTGAACGTTGGCGGCGGGACGGATACTCCGGGCTTCATGACTGCGGCGCTCCTTGCCAAGGCTTCGCGATCCAAGTCAAACATCCATGCGTGAGCGTTCGCGTCCGCTCGCGCCCGTGGCATGCAAGCACCACCTGCGATCGGTAAATGCGATGCCATCGTTGGCGCAATGGCAGGGACTCCGGATCGTCCGGCCATCCGTGGCCGGGCGTTCGCGAGCGCGCGCGGCAGTGCCGCGCAAGCAATTCTTGCGATCTGCAATTCGGCTGCCATCCTTGGCGCAACATCACGGACTCCGGATCGCCCGGCCCGGCCATCCGTGGCCGGGCGTTCGCGAGCGCGCGCGGCAGTGCCGCGCAAGCGCGCTCGCTCACCCCTTCCAGTTCGCGTGCCTGTCCCAGAACGCGACGCTGCGCCGGTAGGCCTCGCGGTCGATCGGCACGCCGGAGCCGCCTTCTTCCACACCCAGCGCATTGCGCATCATCGTGATCGGGGCCAGCGGGGTTTCCTCGGGCGTCATCGTGTACAGGCAACCGACGATGCCCCAGTCGGCGTCGATCGGCGTGCCTTCCTTCGCCATCTGTTCGCGGTCGTAGAGGATCGGGATCAGGTAGTTCGCGACCGGCGGGTCGATGCCTTCGAACCAGCGCACCAGCACCGGCAGTTCCTCGCGACTGCGCGCGTCGTAGCCGCTGCGCAGCAGGTGGCGATTGGCGTCGTCGATCGGAATGGCCATGCAGCGCGTGGAGGTCCAGTTGCGATGCACGTGGAGCTTGCAGAACGGTGCATAGCCGTCGAGCACGGCCAGCGGCGGTTCCTCGTTGAGGCGCTGCACGAACTGCTCGGCGGTGCAGTCCTGGATGGTGTTGCGGCGCGGCTCGGCGGGGAACAGGCGGGGTCGGGCGAAGGGGGTGAGGACGATGGACATCGGCGGTGGTCGCGACGGGACGGAATGGTCTGAAGGGCCGACAGCCTATCGATTCATCCGGCATCGGGACACCCACTGCTGTCCGCCCGGGGTGCCGGGCTGCGTATACCTTTTTACTTTCATCGCGATAAAGAGATAGAATCTCGCCCGACCCGCCCGGACGCCCGTCATGACCCCGATTTCCTTCGAGTTCTACCCGCCCAAGACCGACGACCAGCGCGCCCTGCTCGACCGCACCGCGGCCAAGCTGAAGGCCTACGCGCCGGAATACGTGTCCTGCACCTTCGGCGCCGGCGGTTCCACGCTGAGCTACACCTCCGAAACCGTGCGCCACCTGCACCAGACCCACGGCTTCGACGCCGCGCCGCACATCTCGTGCATGGGCGGCAGCCGCGAGGAGATCCGCGAACTGCTGCGCCTGTACCGCGCGCTCGGCTGCACGCGCCTCGTCGCCCTGCGCGGCGACCTGCCTTCGGGCATGGCGCGCATGGGCGACCTGCGCTACGGCTCGGACCTGGTGAAGTTCATCCGCGACGAGCATGGCGACCACTTTCACATCGAGGTCGGCGCGTATCCGGAAGTGCATCCGCAGGCCGAGGATGCGTTCGCGGACCTGCGCAATTTCAAGACCAAGGTCGACGCTGGCGCGGATGCCGCGATCACCCAATATTTCTACAACCCGGACGCCTATTTCCGCTTCGTCGACGACGTGCGCAGGCTCGGCGTCGAGGTGCCGATCGTGCCGGGCATCATGCCGATCTCGAACTTCAGCCAGCTCAAGCGCTTCTCCGACGCCTGCGGCGCCGAGATCCCGCGCTGGATCGCCAAGCGCATGCAGGCCCTGGGCGACGACGTGGACGGCATCCGCGAGTTCGCCGCCGACCTCGTCGCCGACATGTGCCGCAAGCTCGTCGCCGGCGGCGCGCCGTCGCTGCATTTCTACACGCTCAACCTCGCCAAGCCCACGCAGTCGGTGCTGGCGCGGTTGTAAGCGCGAATGCATTCGTAGGAGGGCCTTCAGGCCCGAGCTCTTTGCGTTATCGAAGATCAAGAGCTCGGGCCTGGTTCTCAACAGCCGTATGGCTGGTCAGGCCCTCCTGCAAAGCGCGCGTCAGCTCACCCAGCCGGCAACAACGAACAAGGCCAGGATCGCCAGCCACAGCAGCAGCACGCGCCAGACCAGGCTCATGGCGTCGCGCAGTTCCGGCAGTTCGCCGAGCTGCACCCAGGCGTTGCCCGGGGCCACGCCTTCCTCGATGAGCTCCGAGGTCTCTTCCGCGATCTCGCTGCGCACGCTGGCGCGGCCGGCGGCGCCGAGGAAGGCGTTGTCGAGCCGCAGCGATGCGCCACCGGCGTCGCGCCATGCAGCGAGCACGGTGTCGAAGTTGCCGACCAATGCCAGCGCCAGCGACATCGCCTGCGCGACGGGCCAGTCGAGCAAGGCATGCAGCCGCTTCGCGCCCTGGCGGGACGCAGGCGGCAGGGCATTGCCTGCCTCCTCCTGCGCGCTCAGCGCCACCAGGCGATACAGCAGGGCACCGGTCGCCCCCAGCAGCAGGAACCAGAACAGCACGCCGAACCAGCGTCGCAGGGCGCTGGCGAACACCGCCTCGACCATCGCGGCGCCTTCGCCGCCGCGCGCGGGATCCGCGCCGAGGCGGACGATGGCCTCGCGGCGCGCGTCGGCGTGTTCGGCATCGATGACGGCGGCGACATCCGCGTCGAGGTCGCGCGGCCCCCAGGCGACGAACAGCACCGCGAGACCGAACAGCAGGCCGAAGATGCCGAACAGCGGCGAATGCAGGAAGTACTGCAGCAGCGCGACGAGCAGCAGCGGCGGGAGCAGCGCGATCAGGACGCCGGCGCGGCCATGCCATGCGCCGCCGGGCCCGGGGAACAGGCTGGCCAGCCAGCGCAGCCAGTGCGCGTAGAGGTCATGGCGCCGCACCACGCCGGCGAGCCCCGGCGCGAGATGGCCCAGCGCGAGGGCGAAGATCACGGCGATGAGGGTGGCGGCCATGCGACCAGTCTACCCCGCCGAGGTGCCGACCCCGGCGTGCCACGCTTCGATGAGCCAGCGCGAGATCGAGACCGAGGGCGACAGCAGCAGGCCGTCGTCCTTCGTCTCGCCGCGCAGCGCGGCGCCGACCTCGTCGCGGGTGAACCAGCGCGCGTCCTCCAGTTCGTCGGCGGCCTGCGGCGGATCGGGCTCGGCGTCGGCGACGAAGCCCAGCATCAGCGACGACGGGAACGGCCACGGCTGCGAGCCGAGGTAGCGCGACGCGCGCACGCGCACGCCCGATTCCTCCATCACTTCGCGGGCCACGGTCTGTTCGAGGCTTTCGCCGGGCTCGACGAAACCGGCGAGCGTGGAATAGCGACGCGCCGGCCAGCTGGCCTGGCGACCGAGCAGCAGGCGCTCGCCGTCGGTGACGGCGACAATCACCGCAGGATCGGTGCGCGGATAGTGATCGAGGCCGCAGGCATCGCAATGACCCTGCCAGCCGCCGCGCGTCGGGCGCAGGGCACCGCCGCAGGCGCCGCAGAAACGATGGCGGCGACGCCAGTGCAGGACCGCGCGGGCCTGCGCGAAGGCGGTGGCATCGAATGCGGGCCAGTGCGCGGCCGCGCTGCGGAGGTCGATGCGACCCTCGCTGGCGGGGCGCGCCTCGAACGGCGCCGATACCGGGCCGGACGCGCCTTCGCCGGTGTCCAGCGCGAACCAGGCTTCGTCGCCGCGCAGGCCGAGGAAGACGGCATCGTCCGGCCGCTCGCCGAGGCTCATGCCGGTCGGCGCATCCAGGCGACCCTGTGCGTCGACGGCCGTGCGCCCCTCCGCATCGACGCGGAGCACCCGCGCGTTGCGCCACAGCGTGCGCAGGGCTTCATCCTGGTCGCGAAGATGGTCGGCGCGCTCCAGCGCGTCCTCGACGAAGGCGAAACGCGGCGCGGGGGGCGTCATGCCGCGCCTCAGGCGCTGAAGCTGCTGCCGCAGCCGCAGGTGGTCTTGGCGTTGGGATTGCGGATGACGAACTGCGAGCCGTGCAGGCTTTCGGTGTAGTCGACCTGGGCGCCGACCAGGTACTGCAGGCTCAGCGGGTCGACCAGCAGGGTGACCTCGTCGGTCGCGACCGCGAAGTCGTCCTCGTTCTGCTGTTCGTCGAACTCGAAACCGTACTGGAAGCCTGAACAGCCGCCGCCCTGGATGTAGACGCGCAGTTTCAGCGCGGGATTGCCTTCTTCGGCGATCAGTTCGCGCACCTTGGCGGCGGCGGCGGCGGTGAAGTCGATCAGGGGCGCCGCGGCATCGGGCGCGGAGGGCGTGGCGGTCTGGGTATCCATGCGCACAGGATGGGGCCCGGGCGATGACGGTTCAAGCGCGCCGTCGCAACGATCCGGCGCGCCCGCCAACGATCGACAAGGCGCGATCAGTTCGTCGCGCTGGTCCTGACCGTCTCCGGCCACGGGAAGGACTGCTCGACAGCGCTGCCGCCCGAGGGCACCAGGCGCACCGTGACGCGCAGCGGCTTGAAGCCTTCCGGCAGCATCACCTCGCCTTCGACCTGCTGGAAATACTTGAAGGAGTATTCCAGTCCCGGCGCGTTGTTCAGCTTGCGCAGGCCCGACCAGGCGAGCTTCTCCAAGCGATCATTGCGCGTCCCCTCGATGCCCAGGGTGAGCCGGCCGGTGTTCACCGCGCCGCGGTTGAGGTTCTGGGTGAGCGTGGCAGTGAAGTGCCAGACGTCGCCGCTCTGCAGGCGCATGTCCAGGTCATGCACGCTCAGGCCGCGCCGCTGGCCGGTGGCGCCGACGAAGCGCTCGTAGAAGGCGATGTCGGCGCGCAGGCCGGCGATCTCCTCGTCGCGCTCGGCAAGGGTGCGCTCGAGGTCGCGGTTGGCCTCGCGGCTGATCTGGTCGGAGCGGCGCAGCGTCGACACCTCCTGGGTCAGCCGGTCGTTGCGCGCGCGCAGCGCGGAGGCGCTGCGGCTGTCCGCATCGGCGGAGAAGAAGGTCGTCCATGCGCCCCACAGCCCGAACCCCAGCGCGATCAGGAACACAGCCAGCGCGACGTAGACCCAATGGTGGCCGCCGGCATGCAGGTGCGGATCGAACACGTGGCTTCCCCCGGATCGGCCGCCCGCCCCACCCGCCCGCGGGGCCTCGGCGCCGGGCGTCTCCGGCGCGGCGCCTTCGGTCGGCGGTGCATCGCCGGCATGGCCGCTGCCGTTCCAGTCGCCGCCGGAGGCGCCGACCACGGTCCAGGTGTCGTAGATCGAAGGAACCGGCGACGGCGGCGATGCCTGCGGCGCGTCGACGACGATCGGGGCGTCGAAGTCGATGCGGGCGTCGGACCGGATGTCCGGTGCCGGGATCGCAGCTTCGGTGGTGTCCGGGGCATCATCGGCGAGGGGTTCGACGGCCGGCGCCATGCGCTCGGCCTGTCCGCCTCGACGCTTGCGCCGCCGCTTGCCGGCCTTGCCGCGCGCCTGGCCAGCCGCTTCGCCGTCCGACAAGGCACGGTCGAGCAGCGCGCGCACGGCGGGCGCGGCCTCGGGCGTATCGGCGGCCGGGGACGCCGGGCCGACGCTGTCGGGAGTCTCGGTCATCCCGACATCCTACCGTCTGTCCGCCGGCCGCTGGGTGACGGACGGCCGGATTGGCGGCATCGACCGGGTTCGCCCCCGGTGGGCGTGCGCCCGCTCGTCGTCGGCGGCTTCGGGTCTTAAGCGATCAGCCAGCTTCCTGACCGATACTGGGCCCGCTGCGGCCGCACCGGCCGCAGGCACGCCTTTTCCGGGGGAAACGCGTCATGACCGAAGCCCATGTGTTCGTCATCGGCATCCTGCTGGCCTGGCTGGCCGGCGTGCGGGTCTATCTCACCGTCTTCGGCGTCGGCATCGCCGGGGCCATGGGCTGGCTGGACCTGCCCCCCGCGCTGGAAGCGACGACCTCGCCCTGGGTGCTCGGGACGTCCGGCGCGCTGGCCCTGGCCGAGTTCTTCGCGGACAAGATTCCGGGCGTCGACACCGGCTGGGACCTGCTGCACACCCTCCTCCGCGTGCCCGCAGGCGCCTTCCTCGCCGCCGCCGCGATCTCGCCCGACGGTGAACTGGGCGCCGGCATGCTCGCCGCCGGCGCAGGCGCGGCGCTGGTCAGCCACACCCTGAAATCGGGCACCCGCGCCATGATCAACACCTCGCCGGAGCCGCTCAGCAACTGGACCGCCTCGGTCGCCGAGGACACCGCCGTGGTCGGCGGCCTGGCCCTGGCCTGGAGCTATCCGTGGATCGCGCTGGGCGTGGTCGTGCTGGTCGGCCTGAGCGTGGCGCTGGTGGTCTGGTGGGTCTGCCGCAAGGTGTATCGCGGGGTCTCGCGACTGCTCTCGACCTGAACCCGGGCCGCGTGCAGCCGCCAGGGCATCCGGACGAACCGCATCCGACGCGGCGCAGCCGCTTCCCATCGCGGAGCGAACCCGCATAATGCGGAGATTCGCAGGGAGTCACGATGTCTTTCGCAGCCAACGAGCGCCCGTCATCCGCTTCCGCCGCGCGCAGCGGCGCGCCAGCCCGCGCCGAGTATCCGCCGAGTGGCTACTGGCGTCGCTGGTGCGCGGATGCGCCGCCGCCGACCGAGGCCCAGGCCACCGTCCAGCCCGAAGTCGAAGCGGCGATCGCCGCACCGCCCAGGGTCGTGCCGGTCGAACAGGGCGAACCGCCCTACCGCGTGCTGATCGTCGAGGACGACCGCAGCCAGGCACTGTTCGCGCAGGGCGTGCTGCGCGGCGCGGGCATGGAAGCGGAAGTGGTGCCGCTGGCCAGCGACACCATGTCGATGCTCGCCCGCCTGCAGCCCGACCTCGTGCTGATGGACCTGCACATGCCCGGCATGAGCGGCACCGAGCTGACCGCGCAGATCCGCAGCGACGTGGCATACGCGCACATCCCGGTGGTCTTCCTCACCGGCGACACCGATCCGGAAAGCCATCTGGAAGTGCTCGACAGCGGCGCCGACGACTACCTCAGCAAGCCGGTGCGCCCGCGCCACCTGATCGCCGCCGTGCAGAACCGCGTCCGCCGCGCGCGCGCGCTCAAGCAGCAGCGCGAACAGGAAGTGCGCCGGCACCCGACCACGGGTCTGCTGACCCGCACCTTCATGCTGCAGCAGCTGACGCAGGCATTCCCGTCGCAGACTGTCGGCGCGGTGCACTTCGTCGTCATCGAGGGCACCTCGGCGCTGCGCGACCACTACGGCTACGCCGCGCTGGATGCCGTGCTGTCCGAAGCCGGCCGCCTGATCGGCGAGGTCTCCGGCGAGCGCCCTGCGGCGCGCCTCAACGACAACACCTTCGTCGTCTACTGGCCCGGCCTGCCGCCGGACCGCCACATGCTGTGGGCGCGCCAGCTGCGCGACACCTTCACCGGCCGCCAGCTGCAGATCGGCACCGATACCCTGCGCCTGCGCGCCTGCGTCGGCTACGTCGACCTGGCGCACGGCTTCAGCGATGCCGGCGCCGCGCTGGCCGCCGCCGAAGAGGCGCTGCGCGCCGCGCGCAACGATCCCGTCGGCATCGCTGCCTACCGGCCGCCGTCCGAGGCGGTGTCCGAGCATGCCGCGAACCTGCTGTCGCAGCTGCAGGAAGCACTCAAGAACGAGCGCCTGGAGCTGGCCTTCCAGCCGATCGTCTCGGTGGTCGGCGGCGACCACGAGCAGTACCAGACGCTCGTGCGCCTGCGCGATGGCAGCGGCCAGCTGCACACCGCCGCCGAGATCGTGCCGCTGGCCGAGCGTGCCGGGCTGGTGCACGAAATCGACCGCCGGGTGATGAGCCGGGCGATCGCGATCCTCGGCGAGCAGCCGGTCGGCGGCAGGCGCGCGCGCCTGTTCGTGCCGCAGTCGGCGCGCAGCCTGGGCCAGGAGGGCTACGCGCACTGGCTGCTGGATTCGCTGAAGAAGCTCGACATCGCAGGCGAACTGCTGGTCGTCGACGTGCGCCTGAGCGAAGCCCAGCTGCACTCGATGATCGTCCGCGAGTTCTGCCAGCAGATGATGGCCGCGGGCGTGCGCCTGTGCCTGAGCCAGTTCCAGTCCAACCCCGAAGCCGATGCCCTGCTCTCGCAGCTGCCGCTGAGCTACGTGCGCCTGTCGTCGCACTATGCGCACAAGATCGACCAGCAGGCCGTGCAGGACGAGATGAAGCTGCTGATCGAGCGCGCGCACCAGCTCGGCCTGCAGGTCATCGGCCAGCACGTCGAGGACCCGCAGACCGCCGCGACCCTCTGGCTGAGCGGGATCGACTTCATCCAGGGCGACCTGGTGCAGCGCGCCAACCAGTCCATGGATTTCGACTTCCAGCACTCGCTGCTGTAAACGCCAACCCGGCGGGACGCCGTCCCTGCGGGCCCCGTCGCTGGTCAAGCCGGGTCGGGCTGGGGCATCATCCCTTCTCCGGCGTGCCGATCCTGGCGCGCCGGGCCGGCGCGCCGCGGTCCAGGGGGGGGCTCGGCGTGGGACTCCGTACGCAACGCAGGTACCCCGATCTTGAACGAGCCGAAACCCTCGCTGCTGATCTTCCGGTGGGTGGCCATCGCCACCGCCACGGGCGCGTTTCTCGCGCTGATCGCCGATGTCCTCAACGGCACCGACACCTTCCGGGTGACCAGTCTGGCCCTCGCCGCCGCGACCGCCGCCATCGTCGGCTACCTGGCCTATGCATCGCGCAACTACGAGCGGCACATGCGCGAGGCTTCCGAAATCGCCGAGCGCAACGAAGCAGAGCGCAGCGAGCTGCAGCTCGAACTGCAGCGCCGCAACCAGCTGGAACAGCAGCTGCGCCAGGCCAAGCAGGACGCCGAATCGGCAGTGATGGCCAAGGGCGAATTCCTGGCCACGATGAGCCATGAGATCCGTACCCCGCTCAACGGCATCATCCCGATGCTGGACCTGCTGATGAGCAACCGCCTGGCCGTCGACCAGGCCGAGATGGTGCATACCGCCTATCTCTCCGCCCAGCAGATGCTGCGCATCGTCGACGACATCCTCGACTACTCCAAGCTCGAAGCCTCCAAGCTCCAGCTCGAATCCACCACCTTCAACCTGCGCGAGACCCTGGAGTCGGTCATCCAGCTGATGGAGCGTCCGGCCCAGGGCAAGGGCCTGCGCCTGACCCTGCAGATCGATCCCTCGGTGCGCCTGCCGGTACGCGGCGACTCGGTGCGCCTGCGCCAGGTGCTGACCAACCTGATCAGCAATGCGGTGAAATTCACCGAGCGCGGCAGCGTCAGCCTGAGCGTGCGCAAGATCGGCGAGACCAGCGCGCAGCACCAGCTGCGCTTCGAGGTCCGCGACACCGGCATCGGCATCCCGCTGGCCGCGCAGGAGCGCCTGTTCCAGGCCTTCAGCCAGGCCGACGCGTCCACTACGCGCCTGTACGGCGGCACCGGCCTGGGCCTGGCGATCTCCAAGCGCATCGTCGACCTGATGGGCGGCCGCATCGGCGTGGAATCCGACGCAGGCCAGGGCGCGCTGTTCTGGTTCGAAGTTCCGATGCTCAAGGTGCAGGGCGACATCATCGCCCACAAGCCCGTGGAGAACACCGGCGGCCGCGTGCTGCTGCTCACCGGCGACCAGCGCCTGCGCCTGCGCCTGAGCATGCTCCTGCCGAACTGGGGCCTGCGCATCACCACGGTCGAAACCACCCAGGAGGCACTGGAACGCCTGCGCTCGGCCGCCAACCAGGGCGGCGAATGGGTCTACACCGCGGTGATCGCCGACCTCGCCAGCGTGCGCAGCACCGCCGTCGCGCTGCAGCGCAATCTCGAACGCCAGAACACCTACGGCCAGGTCCGGCTGATCGGCCTGCTCGGCGACGAACCGGCGCCCGAAGAACTGCTGATGAGCGCGACCCTGCTGCAGCGGCACTCGCCCGATGCCGACCTGCGCGCCGCGCTGCTGGGCACGATCGATACCGCGCCGCAGCCGACGGTCGGCGAATTCGCGCTCGAGACGCCGCTCGGCGGCGCCCCCGAGCCGGGCCACGACGGCATCGCCGCCTCGCCGGTCGCCGCAGCCGTCGAGGCCGCGCCGCCGACACCGGCCGAACCCGAACCGGCGCGCCCGATGCGCGTGCTGCTGGTCGAGGACAATCCGGTCAACCTGATGGTCGGCCAGCGCCTGCTCAGCGTGCTCGGCACCCACTGCGACAGCGCCACCAACGGCGAAGCCGCGCTGCTGCGGATGTCCGCATCGCGCTACGACCTGGTGCTGATGGACTGCCAGATGCCGGTGATGGACGGCTACACCGCCACCCGCCGCTGGCGCGAGCATGAAGCCGTGACCGGCGGCCGGCGTCTGCCGATCGTGGCGATGACCGCGAACGCGATGGCCGGCGACCGCCAGAAGTGCCTGGACGCCGGCATGGACGACTACCTGGCCAAGCCGGTGACCCGCGGCGAACTCGAACGCTGCCTGTTCCACTGGCACCAGATCTCGTCCCAGCACCCGGCAGAGCACGCGGCACCGGCCACGCCCGAACCGGCGTCGGCAGAGGAGCCTGCGGCAGCGCTCGCACCGGTCGCGGTGCCCGTCGCGCCGGAACCGGCCCCAGCTCTGGCCGCCACGCCGGCTCCGGCTCCGGTTCCAACTCCGGCGCCTCCGCCCGCTCCAGCACCCGCGCCGGCATCGATCCAGCCACCCGCTCCCGTCGCGGCGCCGCTGCAGACGCCCGTGCCGGTCGCATCACAGCCGGCCGCACCGCAGCCTGCGGCTCCGCCTGCCCGGCCTTCGCTGACGCCGCGCCCCGTGCCCGCCGCACCGCCGGCGGCCATCACGCCGGCGCCCGTCGTGCCGCCATCGCCCCCCGCCATTCCCGCTGCGCCCGCACCGATCGTCGCACCGCCGCCGGCCGCGCCGGCCACGGCATCATCGCCCGACGCCACGCTCCAGGCGGCGGCCACCCGCTCGCACCTGCCGACCAATCCTTTCGTGAACACCACGCCCCCCGCCAAGCCCGCCGCCACGCCGGCCGAACCGCCCGCCCCGGTCCTCGACGCGTCGGTGCTCGACGAACTGCGCAGCATCCTCGGCGGCGAAGTCGATCGCCTGATCGAGGTTTTCCTCGACGACACGCCGACGATCATCGCCGCGCTGGAAACCGCCGCTGCAGGCCCGGACATGGAAGGCCTGCGCAACGCCGCGCACACGCTCAAGTCGTCCAGCGCCAACCTCGGCGCGATGTCGCTGTCCAACGCCGCCAAGCGCGTCGAACTCGGCGCGCGCATGGGCACGCTGGAACGCCCGGCCGTGGCGGTGGCGATGATCGCCAACGAGTTCGCCCGCGCCCGCGCGGCGCTGCGCGCGAGCATGTCGCAGGCGTCCACGGGCTGACGCCGGCCGGGATGCGCCCACGAAAAAGGCGACCTCGCGGTCGCCTTTTTCTTTGCTTCCTTCGCCGGGGCGATGAATCGCGCGATCAGCTCTCGATCTTGGTCAGCAGGTAGTTCTGCTCGCCCAGGCGCTCGATCAGCGACAGCTGGGTCTCGATCCAGTCGATGTGCTCTTCCTCGGAATCCAGGATGTCGGCGAACAGCTGGCGGCTGACGTAATCGCCGACCTGCTCGCAGTGCGCGATGGCTTCGCGCAGCAGCGGCACCGCTTCGTATTCCAGCGCCAGGTCGCATTCCAGCAGTTCCTTCGGGTTCTCGCCGATGCGCAGCTTGCCCAGCGCCTGGAAGTTCGGCAGGCCGTCGAGGAAGAGGATGCGATCAGACAGCTTGTCGGCGTGCTTCATCTCGTCGATCGACTCGTGGTACTCGTGCTCGGCCAGTTCCTTCAGGCCCCAGTTCTTCAGCATCTTCGCGTGAAGGAAATACTGGTTGATCGCGGTCAGCTCGTTGAAGAGCGCCTTGTTGAGGAATTCGATGGTCTTGGGGTTGCCCTTCATGTCCGGCCTCCGTTGCAAACAGGCCGGTACTGTAGCCGCGATCGGGAAACGATGAAGGAATGCGAATCGTGTGCGATTGCGCGAGTACCCGCGTGGCGCACCGCTCGGGAGGATCAGGCCGCGTTGGCGACCGCAGCGGCCTCGGCGGTGCCGTGCACTTCGTCCAGGATGCCGGTGGCCATGCAGACGCAGCTGCCGCAGCCCGCGCCGCAGCCGGTGCGCATCGTCAGCTCCGCCATGGTGCGGCAGCCGTTATGCGCGGTCTGGCGGATCTCGCGTTCGGTGACACCGTTGCAGAGGCAGACGTACATGGCAGGAGGACCGGTCCGGTGGGAACGGTTCTCATTTCGCCACGGATGAGAATGATTGTCAATTCTGACCGGATTCGGAGCCATTGCCCGTTCCGACCCCGGCCGACGGCCCCGATCCCATACCCGCCCCGGGGCTGCCGGTGCCGCGTGGGCCCGGCGGCCGGCGACGACCACCGAAGCGCGACCAGCGCCGGGGCTCCAGGCTCATCGGCGGGATCGCCTGGGCGCCGGCCACCTGCCGGGCGAAGGGCGCCAGATGGCGGAGGGCGTCGGCATAGACCGATCGCTTGAAGTTGACCACGTGCTCCAGCGGGTACCAGAAGTCCACCCAGCGCCAGTGGTCGAATTCCGGGGAGTCGGTCAGGTCCAGCTTGAGGTCGCTCTCCTCGCCGGTGAAACGCAGCAGGAACCAGACCTGCTTCTGGCCGATGCAGACCATGCGCTCGTGCCGGCGCACGGCCCGCGGCGGCAGGCGATAGCGGAGCCAGCCCGGCGTCGAGCCCAGCACGTCGACATGCTCCGGCAGCAGCCCGGTCTCCTCGCGCAGCTCGCGGTACATCGCCTCGGTGGGCGTCTCGTCGCTGTTCATCCCGCCCTGCGGGAACTGCCATCCGTCGCGGCGGATACGGCGCGCCCAGAACACCCGGCCATCCGGGTGCATGAGGACTATCGCGACATTCGGTCGATAACCGTCCGGATCGATCACGATGCGGACTCCTGCTCTGTTGGCCACGAGGGCCGCTGGGATCGACTCTGCCACGGCTTTCCGGCGACGACAAGCCGAGGCCGGTCGTCATCGTTCAGGTGCGCACCCCAGCCCGGATTCAGCCCGGCAGCGTGTCCGCAGGCACCCGCACCGCGCCTTCCATCAGCACCCGGGCGCTGCGGCTCATCACCGCCTTGCGCACCACCCACTGGCCGTCGACCTGCACGGCCTCCGCGCCCACACGCAGCGTCCCCGAGGGATGCCCGAAGCGCACCGCCGTGCGCGCGCCGCCGCCGGCCGCGTCGCTGACCAGGGTGCCGGGGATCGCCGCGGCGGTGCCGATCGCCACCGCCGCCGTGCCCATCATCGCGTGGTGCAGCTTGCCCATCGACAGCGCGCGCACCAGCAGGTCGATCTCGCCCGCCGCGATGCGCTTGCCGCTGGAGGCGGTGTAGTCGGCCGGCGGCGCGACGAAGGCGACCTTGGGCGTGTGCTGGCGCTTCGGCGCCTCGGACACGTCGCGGATCAGCCCCATGCGCACCGCGCCGTGGGCGCGGATCGCCTCGAACATCGCCAGCTCGTCGGGATTGCCGTTGATCGCATCCTGCAGCTCGGTGCCGGTGTAGCCGATGTCGACGGCGTTGACGAACACGGTCGGGATGCCGGCGTTGATCATCGTCACCTTCAGCGTGCCGACACCCGGCACGTCGAGATCGTCGACGAGGTTGCCGGTGGGGAACATCGATCCTCCGCCCTCGCCTTCGCCCTCGTCCGCCGGATCGATGAACTCCAGCACGATTTCCGCCGCCGGGAAGGTCACGCCGTCCAGCTCGAAATCGCCGGTCTCCTGCACCTCGCCGTTCGCGATCGGCACGTGGCAGACGATGGTCTTGCCGATGTTCGCCTGCCACACCCGCACCGGGAACGTGCCGTTCTCCGGCAGCCGCGCCCTGTCGATGAACCCGTTCGCGATCGCGAACGGCCCCACCGCGGTCGAGAGGTTGCCGCAGTTGCCGCTCCAGTCCACGAACGCGGTGTCGATCGAGATCTGACCGTACAGATAGTCGACATCATGGTCCGGCTGTGTGCTCTTCGAGATGATCACGCACTTGCTCGTGCTCGACGTCGCCCCGCCCATCCCGTCGGTGTGCTTCGCGTAGGGATCGGGGCTGCCGATCACGCGCATCAGCAGCGCATCGCGCGCCGCGCCCGGCACCTGCGCCGCCTCGGGTAGATCGTCCAGACGGAAGAACACACCCTTCGACGTGCCACCGCGCAGGTAGGTGGCGGGGATTCTCAGTTGAGGCGCGTGAATCTGCGGACGATGGGTCATGGCGTCAATGTCGAGTCGAGGGGAATGGAAGAATGTCGGCGGCCGGCATCAGGCGCTGGCGGACCAGATCGACCGGCGTGTGGTATTCCATATTGTGGCGCGTGTTCCAACCGAGTGTGGGATGCTTGAACAAGCCCTCCCACTCGCGTGCAGCCAGATCCGGCAGCGCATGGTCGCCGTGCTCCAGATGCAGCCATACGCCGTACTTGCGTTGATTGAGCGACGCCAGCAGGCTGCGGTCGCGCGTGGATCCGAACGCGAAGCCGGCATCGAAACCGTGCAGCTCCGCATCGACACCCCCACCCCGCACCCCGAAATGCTCGGCCAGCATCGCGAACTGCAGCAAGGCCCGCTCATGCAGCCGGCGAAGATTGGCCGCATCGCCCGGCAGCACCAGGACCGCACCGGTCGCGGCATTGAGCATCACCACGAACGGCTGCCGCCGCCAGACCTCGACATCGGCGCACCACTCGCCCAGGGGATTGCCCTGCGGCGCCGGCTCCACCGGCTTGGCCGGCTGTTTCAGGCGCTTGAGCAGCTTGGCGGTGCAGCAGAGGATGGTCATGTCCGCTCGCCTCCGGTCTGCGGCGGCGCGGATCCCTGCAGGCCGGGCTGGGTCCGGATCCGATCGAACAGCTCGTGGGCCAGATGCTCGCTGGCAGTGGACCGGAACTGTCGATCCGACATCACCCGCGCGAAGATGTCCTCGTTGCCGTCCATGCGCTCGATGAACAGCTCATCCAGCACGCGCTCGAGATATGCGGCGAAATCCGAGAGGTTGTTGGCGCGCGCCGCTTCGCGGATGGCCTCGTTGGACTCGGCCGAGACCCGGATCTGGTCGAAGAACAACTGGTCCGCTTCCGTGAAATGGGTCCCGAACCGTTCGTTCAGCTTGTCCACCAGGCTCGACAGCGGCACAGGCGCATCGGCGACACGCGACGTGCCGACATCGGTCGGCCCTTTCAGCGGATAGGGCTCGCCCTTGCCCAGGTCGATGGAACCGTTCGTGATCTGCTGCAGACGGTAATAGCGAAGACCGACCTCATCGTCCAGCGTGAACGTCGCATCGCCATCCACCGACGGCAGCTTCGCGATCAGATTGCGCACGAAGGTATAGAGCTTTTCCAGGTCGCTGTCCTGATACGGCACGATCTGGGACAGGAAGGCATACAGATTCCGATATGCGGTGAGCAGCCCCCGGAATTCGTCCCGACCCTTTTCGTCCTGGCGCTTGAATCGCTCGACCACCGCATCGAGGATCGCATTCATGCGCTGATGGTCCTGCCCCGAGGATTCGCGGGTCGGGCGATACCACACCGCCACGAAGGCATCGATGTCGGCCTGGGTGACGATGGCGGGGGCGAGCAGTTTGTGCTGCAGTTCGGACAGTCGGTGCGGGTCGGCGTTCTCGCCGACCGGCGTGGCCTCATAGTAAGGCTTGAAAGCCTTGAAGATATCCTCTTCCTTGTTGACGAAATCCAGCACGAAGGTCCGCTTCTTGCCCGGCGCGGTGCGATTAAGGCGCGACAGCGTCTGCACCGCCTGCACGCCCGCGAGCTTCTTGACCACGTACATCGTCTGCAGCAGCGGCTGATCGAAGCCGGTCTGGTACTTCTCGGCCACCAGCAGCACACGATATTGGTCGCCGTCGAAGGTCTCCGGGAGTTCGCTTTCGGCCAGACCGTCGTTCATCGCCACTTCGGTGTACGACGAACCGGGCAAATCCGGGTCTTCCACCGCGCCGGAAAACGCCACCAGCGATCGAATGCCCTCGTACCCGTTCTGCTTGATGTAATGATCGAATGCGAGCTTGTACCTGACCGCCGACAATCGCGAACCGGTCACCACCATCGCCTTGGCGCGCCCGCCCAGTTCGTGCATCACATGCAGGCGGAAATGCTCGATGATCGTGCCGACCACCTGCTCGATATTGACCGGATGCAGTTCCATGTAGCGGGTCAGGACCTTGACGGCCTGCTTGCGCGGCACTTCGGGATCGCTCTCCACCTGCTTGATCAGCCCGTAGAAACGCTGATACGTGGTGTAGTGCGCGAGCACATCGACGATGAAGTCTTCCTCGATCGCCTGACGCATGCTGTATTCGTGGAACGGTGATGCGCCGGACGGGCCCGGCTCGTCGAACAGGGCCTTGGTCTTGAACTTCGGCGTCGCGGTGAAGGCGAAGAAGCTGAGGTTGGGCTGGCGCGCGCGCTGCTTCGCGGCGCGCAGGATCGCGGCACGCGTCTCCATGTCGAGGTCGTCGTCCTCCTCGTCGGACAACTGCGCGGCCACCGCCGCCTCGATGCCGTCGCGGTTGAGCATGCCGCGCAGGGCCGTGGCGGTTTCGCCGCTCTGCGAGGAATGCGCCTCGTCCACGATCACCGCGTAACGCTTGCCTTCGGTGTCGATCCTCACGCCCTCGCCGTCGCGCTGCAGCCGCGACAGCGCACGGGCGATGAACGGGAATTTCTGGATCGTGCTGATCACGATCGGCGTGCCGCCGGACAGTGCGCGGGCGAGCTGCCGGGTGTCCTCCTCGATCTTTTCCACCACGCCGGTCTTGTGCTCGAACTGGTAGATGGTGTTCTGCATCTGCTGGTCCAGCACGCGGCGGTCGGTGACCACCACCACGGTATGGAACACCTTCTCGTCGTTGGCATCGTGCAGGCCCGCCAGCCGATGCGCCAGCCAGGCGATCGTATTGGACTTGCCGGAGCCGGCCGAATGCTGCACCAGATAATTGCGGCCCGAGCCATGGTCGCGCGCATGCGCCACCAGCCGGCGCACCGCGTCCAACTGGTGGTAGCGCGGGAAGATCATCGTCTCCCTGCGCACCGTGCGCGGGCCCTTGTCGGTCTTGATCTGGCGTTCCTTCACTTCCAGATGCATGAAACGCTGCAGGATGTCGAGCAGGCTGTCCGCGGCCAGCACCTCGTCCCAGAGGTAGTGGGTTTTCCAGTCGCCTTCCACCGGCGGATTGCCGGCGCCGTGCGCGTGGCCGCGATTGAAGGGCAGGAACACGGTGTCGCGCCCCTGCAGGCGCGTGGTCATCCAGACTTCGTCGGGATCCACCGCGAAATGCACCAGCGCCCGCTGCTTGAAGGCGAACAGCAGGTCACGCGCGTCGCGGTCGTGCTGATACTGGTGGATGGCATCGGCCGCGCGCTGGCCGGTCAGCGGGTTCTTCAGCTCGATGGTCGCCACCGGCAGGCCGTTGACGGCGAGGGTGGCATCGAGGATGCAGCGTCGCGGGCTGCCGTCGGCCTTCTTCAGCACCGAGGCGAACGCGACCTGCCGGGTCAGGGTGAGGCGGTTGTGCGCGTACTTCGCCTGCGCCTCCGGGTTCATGCCGGAATTGGGCTGGAAATACGCCATGCGCAGGGTCTTGCCGTAGCACTTGAAGCCGTGGCGCAGCACGTGCAGCGTGCCCTTGAGCGCCAATTCCTTGGTCAGCGCCTCCAGTATCGTCGCTTCGGTGCGCGCACCGAGCAGCGCCTGCAGGGCCTGCCAGCGCGCGGGCTGACTGTCCTGCACGAAACCGACCACATCCGCCGGAAACAATGCACGAGTTTCGTCGAAATCCGACGGCGCGCGCTTGGCATAACCGCCCGCGGCCAGCAAGCGGGCTTCGATGGCGGTTTCGAAGGCGTGTTCGCTGTGTGCGGGCATGGCGGAGTCCTTATCCGTTCAATTCGGGGAGTTGGCCGGTGATGGCGGAGGTGATGAGGGCAGAGCGATACTGCTTCAATTTCACAAGAGAGTCTTCAACCTTCCTCGCAGAGGATGCGCTCTTTTCCAAATGACGATGCAGATAAGCAGACATGGCAAGCTGCTCTCTCAATGGCGGGAATGCGAATTGGTAGCGCCTGAACTGCTCCGCCGTCAGGTGATCAATCGTGGTTTGATTGCCCTCGCCTTCAAAGACCAGGTTCTTGGTGGCCGCCTCCATTACGAAGCAAAAATAGTCAGCACAATCTTTTTCGGAATCGAAAGGCCTCAATCTGTGCAACGCCTTCTGGTAATAGCACTCTTCAAGCTCACCTTGCCAAACAGCAGATCTACCCACAAAGCTTCCGCCCTCATTAACAAGGAGGTCGCCTGGAATCAGTCGATATCTCCTCTGCGCATCGCTCGGAAAATCCATCATGGGAAGATCGACTGTATTTATGCTCCTCCACTGGACATCGAAGACACGCAGATAGGGCTTGAGGTTTTCTCCATCTGAACGCTCCGCATTAAGCATCCTGCCCAATTGAACCTCATAACGAAAACCAAGCATCGTTACTGTCCAATGATCGGGTACATCGCCAATCCAGCCGACGCCTGACGGCTTCATCGACACATCCGGATTCAGCCCCTTGGTCACGGCACGGGTAATCAGCGCCTGCCGCTGCTCGGTCAACCGCTCCAGCAGCGCGCGCTTCTTGTCGATCAACGCGTCGATCTGCGCAGTCTTCTCGTCGAGGAAGTTTGCGATACGCTGCTGCACGCCGACATGCGGCAAGGGCAAAGGCTGGTGACCGATGATTTCCCAGTCGGCGCGTGGCATCTTGGACCCGAACGTCTGGGCGTCGACCGAATCGATCAGTCCGTGCGACGTCAACACATAGAACAGATAGCGCGCGTCCACTCGATCTGATGGCCGCAAGCACAACAGCTCACCCGAGCTGACACCGTCGAACTCGGCGCGGAACACCTTGGCGAGGTAGGGCCGAAGCTTGTTGAACAGCACATCGCCCGCCTTGAACAGGCGGCTATCCGCCTCGGCTGGCACAAGGTCTTCACGCAGGAGCCGACCTGTCCATGACTCGATGTCTTCATTCGACAGATATGGCAGCGTTGCCTGCTGCTCATCAGTCGGACGCGCTGTCGAACAGTCGACATGCCATTTCAACCAGTCGCACCGCCAACCTTCCGGCAGAGAACCCACCCACGCCGACAATCTGTCGTTTTCAGCGTGCAAACTCATTCCGGTTTCCTTCTCGCGTTACGGCGGCCTGCTGGAGGATTCGTAGATTTATCTGCTTTTCCGATCGCCTCCGCCGCACCCCGCAAATCCTGCAGATACCGCGCCTCCGCCACCTGTTCGGCCTCAAGCCGCCGCCGCTCGGCGAAGGCGTCGTACTGGCGCTCGGCCCAGTCCAGCGCGTCGCGATGCGCGACCTTGCCGGCGCCCTGCAGCACCGGCAGCTCGGTATCGCGCAGGAACTTGTCGAGGAAGCCGTCCCAGTCAGCCAGCCGGATGTCCTGCCGGCGCATGGCGCGGAATTCGGCCTGATCGAGGAACATCACGGTGATGCGGTTGAGGGTGTCGACTTCGCGCGCGTCCAGATAGTTCTTGGCGACGCCCACGTCCTGCTTGAGCACGCGGCTGCCCTTCCATGTGGTCGCGCCCATGTTTGGCTTGTCCGCATCCGCGCGGGTGCGCACGATCTCGGCCGCCGTCAGCCCCGTCGCCGCATAGTGCATCTTGTTCTGCATGATCGCGAAGAAGCGCTGCGTGGCCTCGTCGCCCTCGCGGTAATCCATGGCCATCGCGAAGATCTCGCGGATGCGCTGGTACACCCGCGCCTCGCTGGCGCGGATCTCGCGGATGCGCGCGAGCAGTTCGTCGAAATAATCCGCCGGTCCCCGCCCGCCCTTCAGCCGCTCGTCGTCGAGGGCGAAGCCCTTGACCAGGTATTCGCCCAGACGCGCCGTGGCCCACTGCCTGAAGGCCGTGCCCTGCGCGGAACGCACCCGGTAGCCGACGGCGAGAATGGCCTCCAGGCTGTAGTGGTCGAGCTGGCGACGGACCTCACGCCCGCCTTCGGTTTGAACTGTCCGGAATTTCCGGATAGTTCGTTCAGGTTCGAGCTCATGCTCGTCGTAGACGTTCTGCAGGTGCTCATTGGCCGTCTTGACCGAGACACCATACAACTCTGCGATCTGGCGCTGGGTCAGCCAGACCGTCTCGCCGACCAGCAGCACACGGATGCCGCCCTCGCCGCCCGAAGCCGGGTAGATCAGCAGGTCACCGTCGACGGGCAGGGCGAGGTCGCGACTCATGCCAGCAGGCCCTTGAGCAGACCGGCGATCTCACCTTCGAGCTGGCGGATGTCGGCCTCGATCTCGGCCAGCGGGCGCGGCGGCTTGTAAACGTAGAAGTGCCGGTTGATCGGAATTTCGTAACCGACCTTCGTCTTCTCGTAATCGACCCAGGCATCGGGCACGTGCGGCAGCACTTCGCGGGCCATGTAGGCGTCGATCGCCTCGCGGAAATCCTCCACCAGATCGTCGTTCGGCTTCTCGGGACCCTGCGCCATGCGCAGCGGCAGCATCGTCCCCTTGGGCAGCGGGATATTCTCGGTATCGCGCAGCTCGCTGTCGGGCTCTGGGCGGTCCTTGGCGTCACGGCAGATCTCGGCCTTGGGGTCGCGCTCGCCGAGCGCGGCGAAAATGGCCTTCCTGATGGGCCCGAGCAGCTTCAGACCGGCCTTCTTCGCCGCCTTGTCGAGATCGGCTTCGAACAGCGCGCGGTCCATGTAGCGTCCCTTGCGCTTGAGCGTGGCGAGCAGATCGCGGATCGCCTGCTGCATGGCCTCGCCCTCGGCGATCTCCTTGCGCACCGCCTTGTCGTCCTTGCGCTTCTTCGACGTGGCGAGGCCGGCGAACGCGGATTGTTCGTCCAATCGCGCGATGCGTTCGGCGCTGGCCTCGAAATTCATGCGCAGAGGGCGTTCGACCACCACCTTCAGGAAACCGAACTCGCAGTTCTCGAAGATACGCGAGACCACGCGGGTCTCGACGGCACCGGTCTTGTGATCGACAACGACCTTGGCGGTCTCGCCGTTGCGGTAGTTCGCATACAGGCGAGTCAACGCGGCGATGTGGTCGTCTCCGATCTCGTTGCGCTTGTTGTTCAGGCTCTTCTTCATCTTGCGGAAGAACCGCGTCCCGTCGATCAATTGCACCTTGCCCTGACGCTCGGCCGGTTTGCGGTTGGTCACCAGCCAGATGTAGGTGTAGATGCCGGTGTTGTAGAACAACTGATCCGGCAGTGCGACGATGGCATCGAGCCAGTCGTTTTCGATGATCCAGCGACGGATGTTGGACGGCCCGGAGCCGGCATCGCCCGAGAACAGCGGCGAGCCGTTGAAGACGATGGCGATCCTGGAGCCGGGCTGGTTGTCATCGCCTTCGGCATACGGGTGCATCTTGGCGATCATGTGCTGCAGGAACAGCAGCGAGCCATCGTTGATCGCAGGCACACCGGCGCCGAATCGCCCGGCCATGCCCAGACCCGCGTGCTCTTTTTCGACGACCGCCTTCTGATCTTTCCACTCGACGCCGAACGGCGGGTTGGCGAGCATGTAATGGAATCGCCTGCCCTCGAAGCCGTCCTTCGTCTTCCCATCACCCAGCGTATCGCCGAGGACGATATTGGCGGTGTCCTCGTCCTTGATCAGCATGTCCGAACAGCAGATCGCCCAGGATTCGTCGTTGTACTCCTGACCGTACAGGTGCAGGTTGGCGCCCGCGTTCTGGGCGAGAATGAACTTCTCCGACTCCGACAGCATGCCTCCGGTGCCGCAGGTCGGGTCGTAGATGCTGCGGACGATGCCCGGCCGATAGACATCGCGCTCGCCGGTATAGATCAGATTGGCCATCAACCGGATGACCTCGCGCGGCGTGAAGTGGTCGCCGGCCTCCTCGTTGGCCTGTTCGTTGAAGCGCATCACCAGGTGCTCGAACAGATAACCCATCTGGAGGTTGTCGATTCGATCCGGATGCAAGTCGATTTCGGCCATCGCCTTGACGATGGTGAACAGGCGATTGCTGGCATCCAGCTTCTCGATCTGATCCTCGAACTTGAACTTCTCGAAGATGCTGCGGGCGGAGTCCGAGAACCCGTTGATGTAGGCGACCAGATTGGGCGCGATGTTGTCGGCGTCATCCAGCAGCCTGGCGAACGTGTACGGGCTGGTGTTGTACAGCGGATGCTGGCGATTCGGATCCGCGGCCTTGCCGAGCAGGCGGGTCATCGCGCGCTCGGCAGTGCCCTTGGCCTGCAGCTTGGCGTATTCCTTCAGCACCTTGTCCTTGGTCGGCTCCAGCACGCAGTCCAGACGCCGCAACACCACCATCGGCAGCATCACCAGCCTGTACTGCGGCGGGCGATAGGGCCCGCGCAGACGGTTGGCAATCTCCCAGATCTTGCCCTTCAATTCCTCGTGCGCACCTACGTTCATGCAGCCCTGCTTTCGTATAAAGGGAACCGATCACGATTGATCGGAAAAACCAACAGACGCCCGAGATTGAACGAGGTCAAGCGACCTTGCTCGCCTCCAGAAAATCCTGCGCAAACCGCTGCAGCACGCCGCCGGCGTCGTAGATCGAGACTTCCTCGGCGGTGTCGAGGCGGCAGGTGACCGGGACTTCGAGGCGTTCGCCGCTGCGGCGGTGCACGACGAGGGTGAGGTCGGCGCGCGGGGTGCGGGCGCCGATCACGTCGTAGGTTTCGGTGCCGTCGAGGCCGAGGGTGAGGCGCGTGGTGCCGGGCTTGAACTCCAGCGGCAGCACGCCCATGCCGATCAGGTTGGTGCGGTGGATACGTTCGAAGCCTTCGGCGACGATCGCTTCCACGCCGGCGAGGCGCACGCCCTTGGCCGCCCAGTCGCGCGAGCTGCCCTGGCCGTAGTCGGCGCCGGCGATGATGATCAGCGGCTGGCCGCGGTCCATGTAGGTTTCGATCGCTTCCCACATGCGCATGACCTGGCCTTCCGGCTCGACGCGGGCGAGCGAGCCCTTCTTCACCGTACCGTCGGCGTTGCGCACCATTTCGTTGAGCAGGGTCGGATTGGCGAAGGTCGCGCGCTGCGCGGTGAGGTGATCGCCGCGATGCGTGGCGTAGGAATTGAAGTCCTCTTCCGGCAGGCCCATCTTCGCGAGGTACTCGCCGGCGGCGCTGCTGGCGAGGATCGCGTTCGACGGCGAGAGGTGGTCCGTCGTGATGTTGTCGCCAAGCACGGCGAGCGGACGCAGGCCCTGCAGGGTGCGCGGCTTGGCGAGCGCGCCTTCCCAGTACGGCGGACGACGGATGTAGGTGCTCATCGGGCGCCAGTCGTACAGCGGCGCGACGCGCTCGCCGTGTTCGACCACGACCTTGAACATCGGCTCGTAGACCTTGCGGAACTGCTCGGGCTTGACGCTCGCCTTCACGATCGCGTCGATCTCGGCATCGCTCGGCCACAGGTTCTTGAGCGTGATCGGGTTGCCGGCTGCGTCATGGCCCAGCGCATCCTTCTCGATGTCGAAGCGGATGGTGCCGGCGATGGCGTAGGCGACGACCAGCGGCGGCGAGGCGAGGAAGGCCTGCTTCGCGTACGGATGGATACGGCCGTCGAAGTTGCGGTTGCCGCTGAGCACCGCCGTCGCGTACAGGTCGCGGTCGATGATCTCCTGCTGGATCTTCGGATCCAGCGCGCCGCTCATGCCGTTGCAGGTGGTGCACGCGAAGGCGACGATGCCGAAGCCGAGCGCTTCGAGGTCGTCCTTCAGGCCGGCCTCTTCCAGATACAGCGCGACCGCCTTCGAGCCGGGCGCGAGCGAACTCTTCACCCACGGCTTGCGCACCAGCCCGGCGCGGCGCGCGTTGCGCGCGAGCAGGCCGGCGGCGATGACGTTGCGCGGGTTCGAGGTATTGGTGCAACTGGTGATCGCGGCGATGATCACCGCGCCGTCGGGCATCAGGCCTTCGGCTTCCTGCGCCTTGCCCGCCTGCAGCTTGGCCTCGTCGGCGATGCCCTTCGCGGCGAGGTCGCTGACCGCGACGCGCGCATGGGGATTCGAAGGGCCGGCCATGTTGCGCACGACCGTGGAGAGATCGAAGCTGAGCGTGCGTTCGTACTGCGCGCTGGCGAGATCGTCGGCCCACAGGCCCAGGGTCTTCGCGTAGGTCTCGACCAGCGCGACCTGCTCGTCGCTGCGGCCGGTGAGGCGCAGGTAGTCGAGGGTGTTGCCGTCGATGAAGAACATCGCTGCGGTCGCACCGTATTCCGGCGCCATGTTCGAGATCGTTGCGCGATCGCCCAGGGTCAGCGCCGCCGCGCCTTCGCCACGGAACTCGAGGTACGCACCGACGACTTTCTGCTTGCGCAGGAATTCGGTCAGGGCGAGCACGATGTCCGTCGCGGTGATGCCCGGCTGCGGCTTGCCGGTGAGTTCGACGCCGATGATGTCGGGCAGGCGCATCCACGAGGCGCGGCCGAGCATCACGTTCTCCGCTTCCAGTCCGCCGACGCCGATCGCGATCACGCCCAGTGCATCGACATGCGGCGTGTGGCTGTCGGTGCCGACGCAGGTGTCGGGATAGGCAACGCCATCGAGAACACCGATCACCGGCGACATCCGCTCCAGGTTGATCTGATGCATGATCCCGTTGCCCGGCGGGATCACGTCGACGTTGCGGAAGGCCTTCTTCGTCCAGTCGATGAAGTGGAAGCGGTCTTCGTTGCGGCGGTCCTCGATCGCGCGGTTCTTGGCGAACGCGTCCGGATCGTAGCCACCGCATTCCACCGCCAGCGAGTGGTCGACGATGAGCTGCACCGGCACGACCGGATTGACCTGCGCCGGGTCGCCACCCTGGTCGGCGATGGCGTCGCGCAGTCCCGCGAGATCGACCAGCGCGGTCTGGCCGAGGATGTCATGGCAGACCACGCGCGCCGGGAACCAGGGGAAGTCGAGGTCGCGCCTGCGTTCGATCAGCTGCGACAGGAAGGCGTCGATCCGCGCGGGATCGGCGCGGCGGACCAGGTTCTCGGCCAGCACGCGCGAGGTGTACGGCAGGCCCGACCAGGCTCCCGGCTGCAGCGCCTCCACCGCCGCGCGGGCGTCGAAATAGTCGAGGGCGGTGCCCGGCAGGGGCTTGCGGTGGGTGCTGTTCATGGGCGGCGGCGTCCGGATGCGGATCCGGCACGCAGCTCGGGCCGGGAGGCTCCGTCAACACTGCGGCCGGATCGGGGAAAGGGCGGTACGGAAAGCCGTCATTATCCCGGACGGTCGAAGCCAGCGTCATCCGCCCTTGGCACAGGTTGACGGCCGACGCGCCGCCGTGGACAATGCCCGCCCCCAAGGCTATGTAGCTCAGCCGGTTAGAGCACAGCACTCATAATGCTGGGGTCGGTGGTTCGAGTCCACCCATAGCCACCAGACACCTGCGGCCACGCATGCCCGGCCGCGATCCCGACAGACCCGCCGATCGGCGGGTTTTTCGTGTCCGGCGCATCCGCCGGCCGTTCGCGCGAGAATGCCGCCCATGGACATCTTCAAGATCTTCACCCTCGAAGCCGCGCACCGGCTGCCGAACGTGCCGCCGGGCCACAAGTGCGCGCGCCTGCACGGCCATTCCTTCCGGGTCGAGATCCACATCTCCGGCGAGATCGACCCGCACACCGGCTGGGTGATGGACTTCGCCGACATCAAGGCCGCGTTCAAGCCGCTGTACGACCAGCTCGACCACCACTACCTCAACGACATCGAGGGCCTGGAGAACCCGACCAGCGAGCAGCTGGCCCGGTGGATCTGGGACCGGCTCAAGCCGGCGCTGCCCCTGCTGAGCGAAGTGGTGGTCCACGAGACCTGCACCTCGGGCAGCCGCTACCGGGGCTGATCGCCGGACACGGTGATTCCGGCGGGGGACCGCCTGCAAGCCATTGATCTGCATGGAACCGGGTTGCCCGGCGCGACCGCTCGTCGGCTTTTTGTTGCGATGCAACAAAATCCGGGTATGTTGCACCGCACCAAACACCGGCATCCCCCTCGGCCGGCCAACAGCCCCAGGAGCCCGTCATGTACCAGCAGTTCAACGAACAGTTCGCCAAATCGACCCGTCAGTTCGCCGACACCACCGCCCAGGTCGGTCGTCTGGCCCTCGCCAACACCGAAGCCGTGTTCGGCCTGCAGCTCAACGCGATCGAAGAGAACATGAACGCGACCTTCGCCTTCTTCGGCGAGCTGGCCGACGTCCGCGACGTCGACGGCCTGAAGAACGTGTGGCCGAAGGGCGTGCAGGTGGCTCGCGAGAACGTCGAGCGCACCATCGGCGCCGGTCAGGAAGTCTTCGGCCGCACGCTGAAGACCAACGAAGCCATCGCCCAGATCGCCAAGACCCAGTTCGAAACCGTCGCCAAGGCCGTCGAGACCGACGCCGAAGCCGTGGCCAAGGCCGCTGGCCGCAAGGCTTCGCGTTGATCTGACCAGGCAACACCGGTCGGCAGCCCCACGGCTTCCGACCCGGCCAGCGCCCTCCCGGGCGATGCCGCTTACCGCTCCCCCATGGGTTTGCAGACACCCCCCGGTCTGCAGCCATCATTCGCAAGTCGCTTCATTTCTCTCCAGCCCGACGGCCCCCACCGTCGGGCTTTTTCTTTGCCTGCCAGCCAGCCGGACGCGCGCCGCCACGAGCGGCACAGAACTTTACGAGAATCATTCTTGATCAGGTTGTGAATCTGATTCAAAATACGAGCCCGTATTGGCCCAGCCCTCATGACCACCAAGGATCGACGCCTGCGCGAGCGCGCGGAACGCGAGCAGCGCTTCCTGGACAAGGCCCAGGAGCTGATCCAGCGCGACGGCCTGCTGTCGCTGCAGATGTCGCGGATCGCCGAAGAGTGCGACTACGCGATCGGCACCCTCTACCAGCACTTCGCCAGCAAGGAAGACCTGCTGGTCACCCTGGCCACGCGCAACTGCCTGAGCCGGGTGGACCTGTTCGAGCGCGCCGCGCGCTGGTCGGGCCCGACCCGGGAACGCATCGTCTGCATCGCGCTGGCGGACCTGATGGTGATCCGCGCGCAGCCCGAGCACTTCCGCCTGGCCCAGTTCGTGTGGACCGAGGTGATCTGGGGCGCCGCTTCGGCGGAGACCCGCCGGCGCTCGCTGGACGCCAGTGCGCCATTGGGCGCGCTGGTCGACGGCATCGTCGAAAGCGCGCAGGCCTGCGGCGACCTGCCCACCGGCCTCGGCCTCACGCCCCAGGCCCTGACGCTTGGCCCATGGACCCTGTGCCTGGGCATGCATACCCTGACCCATACCGAGGGCCTGCTCGAAGCGCATGCGCTGAGCGACCCCTACCGGCTGCTCATGAAGCACCTGCACTACCTGCTCAACGGCTACGGATGGCAGCCGCTGTTCGACCCGTCGGACGACGACGCCCTCGACGCGCTCAACGCGCGCCTGTGCCGCGACGTGTTCGACACGCATTGCCCGAACGCCTGCCGCCCCATGACCGCCCGCGTGGACACCCTTTCGTCATTTCCCGAGGTCTCCCCCCATGACTGACCGTACCGACACACCCCGCAAGGGTTTCCTCCGCAGGCTTCCGCCCAACGTGCTGATGGGGACCGTGCTGCTCGGCGCGGTGCTGCTGTTCGGCGGCGTGTTCGCCATCAAGGCCATGATCGCCAAGGGCACGAACGACTACTTCGACAACCAGGCGCAGCCGGCGGTGGCGGTGACGGCCTCGACGGCGAAGGGCGAGCGCTGGCGCGACAACGGCGAAGCGGTCGGCACCTTCATCGCCGTGAACGGCACCGACGTCACCGCCGAAGCCGGCGGCGTGATCCGCGAGATCCTGTTCCAGCCGGGCCAGCGTGTGAAGGCCGGCACGGTGCTGGTGCGGCTGAACACCGCCAACGAGGAAGCCACGCTGCGCGCGCTGGAAGCCTCGGCGAAGCTCGCGGTACAACAGCGCGACCGCTGGCGCGAACTGGGCAAGCAGAAGCTCGTCTCGCAGGCCGAAGTCGAGGAACGCGCGACGCTGGCCGCGACCTCGCTGGCCCAGGTCGAAGCCCAGCGCGCGGTGATCGCACAGAAGACCGTACGCGCGCCGTTCGACGGCGTCCTCGGCATCCGCAAGATCAACATCGGCCAGTTCGTCGCCCCCGGCGATCCGCTGGTGAACCTGCAGGCGCTCGACCCGATCCTGCTCGATTTCACCCTGCCGCAGCAGCGGCTGGCGCAGGTGACCGAGGGTTCGGTGGTGCGGGCGACGCTCGACGGCATGCCAGGCAAGACCTTCGACGGCACCATCGTCGCGATCGAGCCGCAGATCGATCCGCAGACGCGCAACTTCAAGGTGCAGGCGCGCTTCGTCAACGAAGACCTCGCGCTGCGCCCGGGCATGTTCGCGAGGATCTCGTTCGATCTCGGCGGCGACCGCAGCGTCGTGGTGATCCCGCAGACCGCGATCACCTTCAATCCCTACGGCAACGCGGTGTTCGTGATCGAGGAGGTCAAGCGCGGCCCGGACGAGAAGGACGCGAAGGGCCAGCCGCTGACCGGCAACAAGCTGCTGGTGCGCCAGCGCTTCGTGAAGACCGGCGCCACGCGCGGCGACCTGATCGCGGTGACAGAGGGCCTCAAGCCCGGCGAGCGCGTGGTCACCAGCGGCCTGCTGAAGCTGCGCAACGACGCCGAGGTCACGGTCAACAACAAGGTGCAGCCGGCCGCCGACGCCGCACCCAAGCCCGGCAACAGCTGAGGCACGGAGGCACGCCATGAAATTCACCGACATCTTCATCCGCAAGCCCGTCCTTGCGGTCGTCGTCAACCTGTTCATCCTGCTGTTCGGCCTCCGCGCGTACTCGGAACTCAACGTCCGCCAGTACCCGGAGATGCGCAACGCGGTGGTGAACATCAGCACCGTGTACTTCGGTGCCGACGCCGACCTGATCCAGGGCTTCATCACCACGCCGCTCGAGCGCGAGATCGCCAGCGCCGAAGGCATCGAGTACATGAGCTCGACCAGCGCGGCGGGCGTCAGCACCATCCAGGCCTACATCCGCCTGGACCAGGACCCGAACGAGGCGCTCACCCAGATCGCGGCGAAGGTCAACAAGATGCGCGGCCAGCTGCCGCCGGAATCGGAAGATCCGGTGATCGACCTGCAGCAGGGCCAGCAGATCGCGGCGATGTACCTGTCGTTCGCGAGCGAGACCCTCGACAACAACCAGATCACCGACTACCTCAATCGCGTGATCCAGCCCAAGCTGGTCACCGTGCCGGGCGTGCAGCGCGCGGACATCCTCGGCGCGGGCACCTTCGCGATGCGCGTGTGGCTCAAGCCCGACCGCATGACCGCGCTGAAGGTGACCGCCAGCGACGTGTCGGCCGCGCTGCAGTCGAACAACGTGCTGTCCGCCGTCGGCTCGACCAAGGGCCAGATGGTCGCGATCGACATGACCGCGCGCACCGACCTGCGTACGCCGGAGGAATTCCGCCAGCTGGTCATCCGCGAGCAGGACGGCGCGATCGTGCGCCTCGGCGACGTCGCCGACGTGGTCCTGGGATCCGAGTCGTACGGCACCTCGGTGCGCATGAACGGCGAGGCCGCGACCTTCGTCGGCGTCTACGTCGCGCCGGACGCCAACTCGCTCGACGTGATCCGCGAAGTGCGCAAGCTCTGGGAAGCGGAAATCATTCCGCAGCTGCCGCAAGGCATCAAGGGCACCATTCCCTACGACAGCACGGAGTCGATCCAGGAGGCGATCGACGAGGTGGTCAGCACGATCGTGGAAGCGGTGATCATCGTGATCGTGGTGATCTACCTGTTCCTCGGCTCGCTGCGCAGCGTGATCATCCCGGCCGTGACCGTGCCCCTGTCGCTGGTCGGCACGCTGTTCCTCATGCTGCTGATGGGTTTCACCATCAACCTGCTGACCCTGCTGGCGATGGTGCTCGCCATCGGCATCGTGGTCGACGACGCGATCATCGTGCTGGAGAACATCCACCGGCACATCGAGGAGGGCATGAAACCCTTCGATGCCGCGTTGCGCGGTGCGCGCGAGCTGGCGTGGCCGGTGGTCGCGATGACGACCACGCTGGTCGCGGTGTACCTGCCGATCGGCTTCCAGGGCGGACTGACCGGCGTGCTGTTCACCGAATTCGCGTTCACGCTGGCGGGATCGGTGCTGCTGTCGGGCGTGATCGCGCTGACGCTGTCGCCGATGATGAGCGCGAAGATGCTCAAGGCCCACGGCCCCGACCACGCCAAGGGCAAGCTCGAATCCTGGCTGGACGAGAAGTTCGACCGCCTGCGCCGCGGCTACCAGCGCGTGCTGCACGGCGCGCTGCATGCCCGGCACATGATCGGCGCGTTCGGCGCGGTGGTGTTCGTGTCCTGCGTGCTGCTGTACATGCAGTCGCCGAAGGAACCGGCGCCGATGGAGGACGAAGGCTTCATCTTCTCGATCGCCAGCGCCGATCCCTACTCCACGCTCGACTACGTGGAACGCTACACCGACGAGATCACCAAGATCGCGAAGGCCACGCCGGAAGTGGATGGCTACTTCCTGTTCAACGGCGGCTTCGGCGGCAGCGGCGGCGGCGCCAGCCCGATGGCGATGGCCGGCTTCGTTCTCAAGCCGTGGAGCGAGCGCGAACGCTCGACGAAGCAGGTGCTGCAGCAGTCGCTGCAGCCGCAGATCAGCCAGGTGACCGGCTTGAACGTGTTCGCGCTGGTGCCGCCTTCGCTGCCCAGTGCAGGCGGCGACGGCGGCGGCGGCGAGTTCATCATCGGCGGCGTCGGCGAACTGAGCCAGCTGTCGGAACTGGCCGACGCGATCCTCGGCAAGGCCTACGCGAGCAAGCGCTTCATCTTCCTCGACAAGGACCTGAAGATCGACAAGCCGCGCATCGAGGTGAACATCGACCGCGACAAGGCGGCTTCGCTGGGCATCGACATGCGTACGCTCGCGGCCGACATGGCGGCGCTGCTGTCGGGCGGCTACACCAACCGATTCGCGATGCAGAACCGTTCCTATCGCGTGATCCCGCAGGTGCAGCGCGAGGACCGCCTCAACGCCAGCGCGCTGGAGAACTACTACACGCGCACACGCACCGGCGAACTGATCCCGCTGTCGACCGTGGTCACGCTGAAGGAGAGCGCGCAGCCGCAGTCGCTCAAGCGCTTCCAGCAGCTCAACGCGGTGTCGATCACCTTCGCGCCCCGCCCCGGCGTGAGCAAGGGCGAGGCGCTGGCGATCCTGGAGCAGGCGGCGAAGGAAGTGCTGCCGCAGGGCTACAGCGTCGACTACGCCGGCGAGTCGCGCCAGTTCAAGCAGGAAGGCACGACGATGCTGGTCACGCTGCTGTTCGCGCTGATCATCATCTTCCTGGTCCTCGCCGCGCAGTTCGAGAGCTTCCGCGACGCGATCATCATGCTGATCACGGTGCCGATGGCGATCTGCGGCGCGCTGCTGGTGCTCAACATCCTGTCCATCGCCAGCGGCATCCTCGGCATGCAGGGCATCGAGGCGTTCCCGGGCATGAGCATCAACATCTACACCCAGGTCGGCCTGGTGACGCTGGTGGGCGTGATCTCCAAGCACGGCATCCTGATCGTGGAGTTCGCGAACAAGCTGCAGATCGAACGCGGCCTGAGCAAGCGCGAAGCGATCGAGGAAGCCACCGCGATCCGCCTGCGCCCGGTGCTGATGACCACCGCCGCGCTGGTGTTCGCGATGATCCCGCTGCTGCTGGCAAGCGGCCCCGGCGCCGCCGCGCGCTTCTCGATGGGCACGGTGATCGCCTCGGGCATGACCATCGGTACGCTGTTCACCCTGTTCGTGCTGCCGGCGTTCTACATCTACCTCGCCCGCGACCACGCGCAGGATCCGAAGCAGGTGGAACACGCGGCATCGGGCGACGCCGACGACGCACAGCCGCAGCTGGGCTGATCACGCAGGAAAGGCTTCACGGAAAAGCGCGCTTCGGCGCGCTTTTCTTTTTGCTGGTGATTCAACCAGGGCAAGCCCTCAGGGCAATGCCAGGGATTGCGCCATTTGGGCAGGATCGGCACCCGGCGCGAACGGCAGCACGCCGAGGCACGGGGCCGGCAGGGCATCGCGCAGCAGGTCGAGGTAGGCGTCGCGCTCGGCGAATGCAGGATCGATGGTGCTGCCGATCCAGCCCAGCAGCGTGAAGCCGTCTGCAACGATCGCGCGGGCGCTGAGCCGCGCATGGCTGAGGCAGCCCAGGCGCAGGCCGACGACCAGCACCACCGGCGCGCCGAGGCTGCGAGCGAAATCGCCCTGGTCCAGGCCATCGTCCATCGGCGCGAGCCAGCCGCCGGCACCTTCGACGATCACGACATCGGCCTGCGCGGCGAGCCGGTCGTGGGCCGCGTGCAGCAGGCCGGGATCGACCCGCACGCCGGCCGCGCGCGCGGCGAGCTGCGGCGCGGTGGGGATTTCCAGCGCGTACGGATTCACGTCGGCATAGTCCGGTCGCGGATCGCTCGCGGCCTGCAGCGCCAGCGCATCCTCGTTGCGCAGGCCGTCGGGCGTGCGGTCGCAGCCGCTGGCGACCGGCTTCATCCCGGCCACGCGCAGGCCCTCGCGGCGCAGGCGATGGACCAGGGCGGTCGCGGCGACGGTCTTGCCGACGCCGGTGTCGGTGCCGGTGACGAACAGGCTGCGGTACGGGACGGTGGCGGGCACGGGCACTCCTGGGATTCTCCGGCACGACGCGAGCGGATCGTCGTCGCTGCTACACTTCGGCGCATGAGTTTCGCATCGATCCCGCTCACCGGCAGCAAGCCGGAACAGTACGCCCAGCTGCTCGCCCAGGCCGAGGCCCTCCTCGACGGCGAGACCGACCGCATCGCCAACGCGGCGAACCTGTCGGCGCTGGTCTACCACGCCCTGCCCGACCTCAACTGGGTCGGCTTCTACTTCTACGACGGCACCGAACTGGTGGTCGGCCCCTTCCAGGGCCTGCCCGCCTGCGTGCGCATCCCGCTGGACAAGGGCGTCTGCGGCGCCGCCGCGCGCACCCGCACCACGCAGCGCGTGGCCGACGTGCACGCCTTCCCGGGGCATATCGCCTGCGACTCGGCTTCGCGCTCGGAGCTGGTGGTCCCGCTTGTCGTGCCGCTGGCCGAGGGCGACGCACTGGTCGGCGTGTTCGACCTCGACAGTCCGGTCCCCGATCGTTTCGACGTTGAAGATCAGGCGGGACTGGAAGCCATCGCGGCCGCCTTCCTGCGTTCGCTGCGACCGGCCTGACGGCACGCGGCCCGGCCCACCTTCCTCGACGACGCCGCATGACCACTCCGCTCAAACTGCGCAACATCGGTCCGAAAAGCGCTGCCTGGCTGCGCCAGGTGGGCCTCCGCACCGAGGACGACCTGCGCGCGACCGGCGCGCTCGAAGCCTTCATGCGCGTCAAGCGTGCCGGCTTCAAGCCCAGCCTCAACCTGCTCTACGCGCTCGAAGGCGCGCTGGTCGGCTGCCACTGGCAGGAAGTCCCGCAGGAGCGCCGCGCCGAGCTGCTGACCGCCGCCGAGGCCGCCATCGCCCTGCTGCCGCCTCCGCGCGGCCGCCCCGCCGCCGCGCCGGTGACGACCACGCACCACGCCCGCGAAGAGGCCGCACCGGTCTTCAGCCTGTTCGACGAGCCCGACGGCGGGCACCACGGCGACAGCAACGACTGAGCCCGACCGTCATCGCCGCCTGCCGGCGGGGCCCGACCCGATCCGCTACAATGCCCGCCGCTTCGCGGTGATCCGGCAACAGGTTCCTGTGCCGGATTGAAACGGGAAGCCGGTGCGTGCCGTCGTCGACGGCATCATTCCGGCGCTGCCCCCGCAACGGTAAGCACGTGAACCCTTCGCATCATCCGCCACTGCAGCACGCGCTGCGGGAAGGCGCGAAGGCCCCGGCCACGCCCTCGGGCGGCGACCGGACGCGCAAGCCCGGAGACCGGCCACGAAGCCCTATGGTTGCGATGCGGAGGGCGTCGCGGCGATGTCGCCGTCCGCTCGCGTCGGCCCTTCGCTCGTTCCTGCCTTCCCCATCGCGACTCCTCACCAGTTCAGCGCGCGGGTGCGCGCGATGGAGTCCCTGCAATGTCGTTCCGTGTCCTTCCCGCCGGCCGTTCCGCCAGCCGTTCCGCGAATATCCCCCGTCTTTCCCGCCTGCTCCCGCTCGGCCTGGCGATCGCCGCCGCGCTGCCCGGCGCCGCCCTCGCCGCCGATGCCGACGCCGGCGATGAACTGGACGAAGTGGTCGTCACCGCCACGCGTACCGCCGTGACCACCGACGCCGCGCTGGCGCCGGTCGAAGTCATCGGCCGCGACGAGATCCTGCGCGCGCAGGCGACCTCGCTGGCCGACCTGCTGCGCGGCCGCGCCGGCATCAACATTTCGAACCAGGGCGGCGAAGGCAAGCTCACCACGATGTTCGTGCGCGGCAGCGAGTCCGACCACGTGCTGGTGCTGATCGACGGCGTACGCGTGGGTTCGGCCACGTCCGGCCTGGTCTCGTTCCAGGACCTGCCGGTCGCGCTCATCGACCGCATCGAGATCGTGCGCGGCCCGCGCTCCAGCCTCTACGGCTCGGAAGCGATCGGCGGCGTGATCCAGATCTTCACCCGCCGCGATCGTGGCGACGCGACCTTCCGCTTCCACGCCGGAGCCGGCAGCCACGGCCTGCGCGAAGGCGGGATCGGTGTCGGTGGCGGCAGCGAACGCGGCTGGTTCGGCCTCGATGCCGGCTTCAGGCAGACCGACGGCATCGATGCCTGCCGCGGCGCGGGCTTCCCGGTCTTCGCAGGCTGTTTCGTCGATGGCCAGACCGATCGCGACGGCTACACCCAGCATGCGTTCTCGCTGCGCGGCGGCGTGAACCTCGGCGAATCGGTGACGCTGCAGGGCCATGCGCTGCGCGTGAGCGGCGAGAACGAATACGACGGCAGCTTCGTCGACAACTCCGACATCGTGCAGCAGGTCGTCGGCGCGCAGCTGAAGTGGCAGGCCGGCGAACGCGTCGCCGTGCAGTTCGCCGCCGGCAGCAACAAGGACGAATCCGAGAACTTCCTCGGCACCACGCCGACCGGCGCGTTCGCCACCCGGCGCGACAGCGCTTCGATGCAATCCGACATCACCCTCGCCGAGCGCCAGGTGCTGACCGTCGGCCTCGACTGGCTGCGCGACCGCGTCGACAGCGATACCGCCTACGACGACACCCGTCGCGGCAACCGTGCGGTCTTCGCGCAGTACCAGGGTGGGTTCGGCGCGCAGGATCTGCAGCTCGCCCTGCGCCGCGACGACAACGACCAGTTCGGCGGCAAGACCACCGGCTCCGTCGCCTGGGGCATGGGTTTCGCCGAGCATTGGCGCGTGACCGCCAGCTACGGCACCGCGTTCAAGGCGCCGACCTTCAACGAGCTGTACTTCCCGTTCTTCGGCAACCCGAACCTGCGCCCGGAATCCTCGAAGACGTTCGAGCTCGGCCTGGCCTGGCGCGGCGAACGCAGCCGCGTGGCGCTGAACGCCTTCGAGACCCGCGTCGACGACCTAATCGCTTACGACGGCTCGATCTTCCTGCCGAACAACATCGAGAAGACCCGTCTGCGCGGCGCCGAGCTGCAGGTGGAGACCGTGGTGCTCGGGTGGAACATCAACGGTGCCGCCAGCTGGCTGGACCCGGAGAACCGCGTGCGCGGCGCCAACGAAGGCAACGACCTGCCGCGTCGCGCCCGCGAGAGCGCACGCATCGACGTCGATCGCGCCTTCGGCGACTTCAGCCTCGGCCTGACCGGCGTGGCCAGCGGCAAGCGTTACGACGACCTCGCCAACACCCGCCGCGTCGACGGCTTCGCCACCCTGGACCTGCGCGCCGAGTACCGCTTCGCGCGGCACTGGACCCTGCAGGCCCGGGTCGCGAACCTGTTCGACGAGCGTTACGAGACCACCTCGTTCTACAACCAGCCCGGTCGCACCTGGTCGCTGATGCTGCGTTTCCAGCCGGCCGGCTGAGCCGCCTGCCGCACCGGCGGCGACCCGTCGGTGCGGATCCGTCCCGCTTTGCCCTCCCGGCCATCGGGAGGGCTTGCCGCAGGCGCGAAACGGCCCCATCTGTGCGCTTGCGCACGCTCTCCGGCGTGTGATACCACATGCGCACCCGCGCACAGTTTCGCGTCCCCGCCGCAGTACCGAAGGACGGACATGTCGTCCAGCTCCGAACAGCTCAGCCCCGGCCTCTTCGTCGTCCGGCCCGCGACCGCCCAGGTCGAGGCCGCGGGATTGGCGCGCCTGGAGGGCAAGGCCAGCGTCAGCCCGCTGGGCGGTCGCCTGCCGGGCTGGGTGGTCAAGCTGAACAAGCTGCCGCGCAGCGCGCGCGAAGGCTGGCGCAGCCTGCACAAGCTGCTGGGCAACGATTTCCTGGTGATGCCGGCGCTGGTCGACGAACGCGGCGAGTGCCGCTACCCGACCGGCCTGCTGTCGCTGCGCCTGGAGGACGAGGCCAGCGAGCAGGATCTGCAGGCGCTGGCCCGCACCTACGGCCTGGAATTCGTCTCGCGCGCCAAGTTCACGCGTCAGCAGGCGCTGTTCCGCCCCGCCGAAGGCAGCGATGTCTTCCTGCCGGACATCACCGGCAAGATCGAAGGCGACGCGCACGTCGAGGCCGTCTGGTTCGACGCGGAAAGCGCGTTCCACCGCTCGTAAGGCGGTCGTGCCGCGCGCGATCCGACAAGCGGTGCGCCAGTCTCACCCCATGACGCGATTCCCGCGATAATCGAACCCTCCCTTACAGGAAGTGAGGCTGCCATGTCCCCCAAAGCATCCGCCCACGCCCGTCCGGGTGCGGCCGTCGAAATCCCGGTCGAAATCCCTTTCGAATCCGCCACCCGCACCGACCTGGGCCTGCGCATGGGCTCGGGCGAATGGGTCGATCTCGAACCGCTGCCGCTGTCGCTGGAATCCGTGGACGGCGAAACCGTCGCGCGGCTTTCGGGCACGCCGGTCGCCGCGATGGCCACGGCACGCGTCATGCGCGCCGCGCAGGCCTTCTTCGAACTGCCCGATCGCAGCCGCGTCGGCGGCGAAGTGCTCAACGTCCCGCGTACCGCCGCGCGACGCGCGAAGGAGACGCCGCTGCAGCGCAAGACCATCACCGCGTGGATGGATCGCGACACCCGGCTCATGCGCATCCTCTACAAGGAAATCGTGCTGCGCTTCCACGCGGACGCGCCGCAGAAGACGCGCACCGCGATCCTGCGCGACAGCGGCCTGACGGTCCGCCTGCGCAACCCGCTGGTCCCCGACCAGTACATCCTCAGCGACGATGCGCATCGCCATCCCGGCGAGGCGCTGGTGAAGCTGGCCGCGCAGCTGTCGACGCTCGACGAGGTCGCGTTCGCCGCGCCGAACTTCGTCTCGCAGTTCCGCCGCAGCCTGCCGGCCACGGCATCGACGCCACCGGCGAAACAGTGGCACCTGCGCACGATCGGCGCGGCCAAGGCGTGGAAGCTCACGCGCGGCAAGCGCGCGGTAGTGATTGCGGTGCTCGACGACGGCATCGACGTGGAGCATCCCGAACTGCGCGGCAACGTGCTGCGCAATCCGGATCCCGACGAAGCGCGCGATCTGTGCGGACGCGACTTCTTCCTGCCCGACGATGACGCCGACCACTTCAACCCGCGCCCCAAGCGCTTCCGCGCGCCCTTCGACCAGATGGGCGGCAACGACGTGCACGGCACGCCCTGCGCCGGCGTCGCCGTCGGCCGCGGCCCGCGCGCCTACGGCATCGCACCGAACTGCCGGCTGCTGCCGGTTAAGGTGTTCCATGCCGACGACTTCGCGGCGGAAAGCCAGGTCGCCGACGCGATCCGCTACGCCGCGACCTTCGCCGATGTCATCTCCTGTTCGTGGGGCGGCGCGAAGAGCCCGGACATCGAATTCGCCCTGCAGGACGCGCGCCGCTTCGGACGCAAGGGCAAGGGCGCGGTGGTGGTCTGCGCCGCCGGCAACGACGGCACCAACACCGTCGACTACCCCGCCACCGATCCGAACGCGATCGCGGTCGGTGCGTCGACCGACAAGGACGAACTCGCCGGTTATTCCAACCGCGGCCCGCAGATCTGCGTCGTCGCGCCGTCGAACGGCGGCACGCGCGGCATCTTCACCACCGATGTCTCGATTCCCGGTCGCGGCTTCAATCCCGGCAAACCCGGCGACACCAACGGCCTGTACTGCGACGACTTCGGCGGCACCTCGTCGGCGACGCCGCTGGTCGCGGGCCTGTGCGGCCTGATGCTCTCGCTCAAGCCGCAGCTCGCACCGGAGGACGTGCGCAAGCTGCTCACTGCGACCGCGAAGAAGATCGGCCCCGCCTCCGCGTACAAGACCAACGGTCATTCCAACCGCTACGGTTTCGGCCGCATCGACGCCGCCAAGGCCGTCGCAGCGGCGAAGGCGTGGAAGCCGAAGAAGCCCGGCTGAGTCAGTCACTCCGCCGCGCCGAACAGCTCCGGCTGCGGCGGCAGCAGGTCGTCGCGATCGCGGAAGCCGCCCAGGCCGACGCCGACCAGTCGGTACAAGGTCGACGCCGGCAGGTCGACGCGGTCGCGCAACGCCAGCGCGATCGCGGTGAACTGCTCCAGGCTGACGGGCGGCGCTTCGGGCGTGTGGCTGCGGGTGAGGATGCGGAACTGCGCGGTCTTGAGCTTGAGCACGACGGTGCGGCCGACGCGCTCGGTCTTGCGCGTGGCGGTCCAGGTGCGTTCGGCGAGCTGGCGGATCATCGGTTCGATCTCCGACAGCGGCACGTCGCGCGCGAAGGTGTCTTCCGACGAGATCGACTGCACCGGCTGGTCGGGTTCGACCAGTCGCTCGTCGATGCCCTGCGCGCGCTGGTAAAGGCGCAGGCCGAAACTGCCGAACTCGCGCTGCAGGCGCTCCGCGCCGAGCGTGCGCAGGTCGCCGACGGTGGCGATGCCCAGCGTCTCCAGCTTCTGCTGCATCACCTTGCCGACGCCGGGGATGCAGCCCACCGGCAGCGGGGTGAGGAAGTCGAACACCTGTGCGGGCTTGATCACGAACTGGCCGTCCGGCTTGCGCCAGTCGGAAGCGATCTTGGCGAGGAACTTGTTCGGCGCCACGCCGGCCGATGCGGTGAGCGCGGTCTCCTCGCGGATCTGCGCCCGGATGCTCTCGGCGATGGCGGTCGCGCTGGGCACGCTGCCGTCGTCCAGCCGCGTCATGGGATCGGTGACGTCGAGGTAGGCCTCGTCCAGCGACAGCGGCTCGATCAACTCGGTATGCCGCGCGAAGATCGCGCGCACCTGTTTCGACACCGCCTTGTAGCGCGCGAAATCCGGCGGCACGAAGATCGCCTGCGGGCACAGGCGTTCCGCGCGCACCGCCGGCATCGCCGAACGTACGCCGAACTTGCGCGCCTCGTACGAGGCGGCGCAGACCACCGAGCGCGCACCGCGCCAGGCGACCACGACCGGCTTGCCGCGCAGCGAGGGATCGTCGCGCTGCTCCACCGAGGCGTAGAACGCATCCATGTCGATGTGGATGATCTTGCGCATCGATGCAGTCTACGCCGGGCGCGCGTCGCGGATTGCCGGCACGTCGGCGCTACTGTGCGATCCAGCCCGCGTCGGGCACCGTCTCGCCGGCGACCGCACGCGCGATCGCAGCATCGGCCCCGGCGGTGTCGATCCCCTGTTCGAGATACCACGCCGGGTTGTAGTAGCTGTGCGAATAGCGTTCGCCGCCATCGCAGAGGATGGTGACGATCGAGCCCTCGCGGCCTTCGCGGCGCATGCGCTCTGCGGCGGCGAGCACGCCGACGAAGTTGGTGCCGGTGGAACCGCCGACGCGGCGGCCCAGGGTCTCGCTGACATGGCGCATCGCCGCGAGGCTGAGCGCGTCGGGCACCTTGACCATCGCGTCGATGCAGGCGGCGATGAAGCTGCGCTCTACCTTCGGGCGGCCGATGCCTTCGATGCCCGAGCCGCGCGGCAGCGTCATCTCGTGGCAGGGCGTGCCGCGCAACACGCTGGCGTAGTGGTCGTAGAACACCGAATGCTCGGGATCCGCGCACAAGATGCGGGTGTCGTAGCGGCGGTAGCGCACGTAGCGGCCGAGCGTGGCGCCGGTGCCGCCGGTGCCCGGGCTGCACACGATCCAGTCCGGGATCGGATGCGGTTCGTCCGACATCTGCAGGAAGATCGATTCGGCGATGTTGTTGTTGGCGCGCCAGTCGGTCGCGCGTTCGGCGTAGGTGAACTGGTCCATGAAATGCCCGCCGGTCTCGCGCGCCAGGCGTTCGGACTCGGCGTTGATCGCCGCCGGATCGTCGACGAGATGGCAGCGTCCGCCGTGGAACTCGATCGCGCGCAGCTTGTCCGGCGAGGTGCAGGTCGGCATCACCGCGATGAACGGCAGGTCGAGCAGGCGCGCGAAATAGGCTTCCGACACCGCCGTGGAACCACTCGAGGCTTCGATCACCGGGCGTCCCTCGCGCAGCCAGCCGTTGGCCAGCGCGAACAGGAACAGCGAACGCGCGAGGCGATGCTTGAGGCTGCCGGTCGGATGGCTGGACTCATCCTTGAAGTACGCCTCGATGCCGGGAAAGCCCGGCAGGGGCATCGGGATGAGGTGGGTGTCGGCCGACCGGTTGAAGTCGGCTTCGATGCGGCGGATGGCTGCAGCCGTCCAGGAGCGTGCGGTCATGGTCGTGGTGCTCGGGCGATGCGGGCGGTGGCGTATCGCGCTCAACCGCCGGTGTAGAGACGAGGAATGCGTTCGTTGAGGCCGGTGAGGACTTCGTAGGCGATGGTGCCGATGGTCGCGGCCACGCTGTCGACGGAGATGCGTTCGTCGCCCTGCTCGCCGATCAGCACCACCTCGTCCTCGTTGTACGCGGTGTCGCGTTCGATGTTGACCATGAACTGGTCCATGCACACGCGGCCGACGATCGGATAGCGCCGGCCTCGGATCAGCACCTCGCCGCGCGAGGACAGCGCGCGCGAATAGCCATCGCCGTAGCCGATGGGAATGGTCACCACGCGGCAGTCGTGATCGGAGGACCATGTCGCGCCGTAGCTGACCGTGTTGCCGGCCTTCACGACCTTGAAATAGACCACCTGCGACTTCAGCGAGAGCACCGGCGCGACCGGCACGGTCATGCGCGCTGCGGGATCGGGCGCGACGCCGTAGAGCAGGATGCCGGGACGCACCATGTCCAGCCAGGTCTCCGGGAAATGCAGCACGCCGCCGGAATTGGCGAGATGGCGCAGCGGCATCAGCGCGCCGAGGCGATCGAAGTGCGCGCAGGCCTCGGCGAAGCGCTCGACCTGGCGCGCGGTCATCGGCGAGGCCGGATCGTCCGAGCAGGCGAGATGCGAATACACGCCCTTGATCTCGCACCATCGCGAGGCGACCGCAGCTTCGATGAACGCAGCGCAGGAGTAGCTGTGCACGCCCACGCGTTCCATGCCGGTGTCGATCTTCAGGTGCGCCACCGCCTTGCGGCCCTTGGCCTCGGCCGCGGCCTCGACCTGGCGCAGCTTGTCGAGCGAGGAAACGGTGATCTCCAGGTCGTGGTCGATGAATTCGGCGATCTGCGGGCCGAAGATGCCGCCGAGGACCAGGATCGGCACGCGGATGCCGGCGCGGCGCAGCGCGATGCCTTCCTCCAGGAAGGCCACGCCGAGCTGGTCGACGCCCGAACGGACCAGGTGCCGCGCGACCGGCACGAGCCCATGACCATAGGCGTTCGCCTTGACGATGCCCATCACCGGAACGCGCACGTGATCGCGGATCGCGCGGAGGTTGCCAGCGAGACGATCGAGATCGACCTCGATGCGGGTCGGACGCTGGACGACGATGCTGTCACTCATTCTGCGGATTCCGACGCCGGCGACGCGGGAGGCCACGCCCCCGGCCCGTCGCGGGCAGGTCGCCATTATAAGGCCCCCCATCGGAGCCGGCCCGTTCAGCCTGCGGCCATCTTCGCCCGGCGGCCGCACGCGATCGTGCGGTTTTCAAGGCAAATCCTGCAAAAAACGCGTAACCGCACGGTAACTGCGATCGCGCCTCCGGCATCGCAGACTGTCGGCATGGCCACCACCACCTCCTCCGCGACAGCGCTCGCGACAACGCGCACCTCCCTGTCCATGCCCAAGCCCGTGCCCACCCTGACCTTCGGCATCGAGGAAGAGTTCTTCCTGGTCGATCCGGAGACCCGCGACCTGTGCGGGGAACGCACGCCGGCGCTGCTGTCGGCGTGCCGCGCGCGCCTCGGCGACCGCGTCCACGAGGAACTGCATCGCGCCCAGATCGAGATCGCCACGCCGGTACTGCACACCGCCTCCATGGCCTACGAGAACCTGCACGAGCTGCGCCATGCGGTGACCCGCATCGCCAACAAGCTCGACCTGCAGCCGCTCGCCGCGGGCACGCATCCGTTCGCGTCGTGGCGCGCGCAGGCAGCGACCGACAAGGCGCGCTACGAGCGGCTGATGCAGGATTACGCCGCGATCGGCCGACGCAGCCTGGTCTGCGGCCTGCACGTCCACGTCAGCGTGCCCGACGGCGTGGACCGCGTCGCGTTGATGAACCGCCTGCTGCCGTGGCTGCCGCTGTTCCTCGCGCTGTCCTGTTCGTCGCCGTTCTGGCGCGGGCAGGACACCGGTCTCGCCAGCTACCGGCAGGCCGCGTACGACGAGTGGCCGCGCGCCGGCCTGCCCGACGCCTTCGCCGACGACGCCGAGTACGCGCGTTTCCTCGACACGCTGCGCGTCGCCGGCGCCGCGCGCGACGGCAGCGAGGTGTGGTGGGCGATCCGCCCCTCCTCGCGCTTCCCGACGCTGGAGCTGCGCATCTGCGACGCCTGCACGCGGATCGAGGACACCCTGGCGCTGGCGTCCGCATTCCGCTGCCTGGTGCGTGCGCACATCCGCGATCCGCGCCTGGGCGCGCCCGGTGTCGACGCGCCCGGCGATGCCGCCACACGACGCATCGTCGACGAGAACCGCTGGCGCGCGAAGCGCCACGGACTCGCGGCCGAGTTCATCGACCCGTCCACCGGCGCCACCGAGCGCGTGTCCGAAGCCCTGGCGCGGCTATGCGCGCTGATCGCGCCGGACGTCGCCAGCCTGCGCTGCGAACGCGAGATCGCGCAGCTGCAGCACATCGTCGACACCGGCACCAGCGCCGACGCGCAGCGGGCGATCTACCGCCAGCAGCGCGACGCACTGCACAGCCGCGAGATCGCCACCGCACGCGTCACCGACTGGCTGGTCGAAACCACCGCAGGCGCGGGCGACGGCATGCGCATGCCGCTCCGGGTCGGCTGATCGTCGATGGCGATGCAGTGATGCCCCTGGCGCTCAGCCCGGTCCCTGCGTCGTGACCGCGTAACCCACGTTCGGCACGTACTCGATCCAGTTCGCCGATCCGCCTGCCGCCGCCAGCTTGCGGCGCAGGCGATGCACCACCTGCTTGAGCGACTCGCGATCGGCCGCTTCGCGGTCGGACCAGACGAAGCCGATCAGCTTGTCCGCATCCACCGGCCGCCCGCGCTGACTCAGCAGCAGGCGCAGCAGGCGCAGTTCGAGCATCGAGACGCGGAAGCTCTCGCCGCCTTCGACCTGGGCCTCGCTGCGCTCGACGTTGAGCGTCAACGCGCCATGCGACAGCACCGCGTCCTCCAGCTGCTCGTTGCCGCGCCGCAGCAGCGAGCGCACGCGCGCCAGCAGGGTCCGCGGACTGAAGGGCTTCTTCAGGTAATCGTCGGCGCCGAGGTTCAGGCCGTGGACCTCGTCCTCCTCGGCCGCGCGCACGGTGAGCATCATCACCGGTACCTGGCTGTGGCGACGGATCAGGTCGAGCACCTCGAAGCCGTTGCGGATCGGCAGGTTCACGTCGAGGATGACCAGGTCCGGCTTGTGCTCGCGGAAACGCGCGACCGCCTGCTCGCCGTCGAAGGCACTGATGACGTCGTAGCCCGCGCCATTGAGCGCGAAGCGGAGCAGGCCCGCGAGTTCGACGTCGTCGTCGACGACCAGGATCCTCATGCCAGGCACCTCACGACTCAGCCCTCACGAATGTCTCCTCATGCGTTCGATTCCAGCGGCAGGACGATGCCGATGCGCGTGCCACGCGCGCGCAGCGGCTCCACCACCTTCACCACGCCGCCGTGCGCCAGTACGATGGCATGGACGATGGTCAGGCCCAGACCGGTGCCGCGCTGGCTGGGCTCCTCGTGCGGCGAGCGCTTGAACGGCGCGAACAGGTCGCTGACGGTGTGCGACACCGGCAGGCCCGGGCCTTCGTCCTCGATCCACACGGTGACGCGGTCCGCAGCCCATTCGGCCTCGATCCAGATCCGCGTCTGGTCCGGGGCGAACTTGTTGGCGTTCGCGACCAGGTTGACGATCACCGAGAACAGCCGCTGCGCGTCGCCGACCAGCAGCGGCCCCGGCGGCAGCGACGACAGCACGCGCTGGTCGCGCTGCTCGATCAGCGGCTGCATCAGCTCGATGGCTTCCGCGATCACCGAGATCAGGTCGAGCGGCGCGCGGCGCAGGCGCATCTCGCCGCTTTCGATGCGCACGCTGTCGAGCAGGTTGTTGACCAGCTGCGACAGGCGGATGCTGCCACGATACTGCGCATCGGCCAGGCGCATCGCGATCTCGTCGCCGTGATCGCGCAGGTGGTCGCGCAGCAGTTCGATCGAGGCGATCTGCGCCGACAGCGGCGTCTGGAACTCGTGCGAGAGGTTGGCGAGGATGCGGTCGCGCATGCCACGCGCGGCCTCGATGGCGTTCTCCTCGCGCACCACCATCACGTGGCGGTCCTCGGCGGCGCGCAACCGCCGGGCGATCACCGGGCGCATCATGTCGGTGGCGAAATAGCGCTCCGGCGCGGGCAGGCCGGGGATCGCGCCCTCGCCCGCCGCGGCCGAGGACGGCACCGGCTTGAGGATGTCCTGCAGCGGCCGGCCGATCACGTCGCCGCGTTCGCGTCCGACCAGTTCGAGGAACTGGCGGTTGGCGTAATGCACAACGTCGTGGTCGTCGATGCCGACGATGCCTTCGTCCACGCCGTCGAGGATCACGTCGAGTTCCTGGCGCTGCTCTCGCTCGCTCTCGGTCAGCGCGCTCACCCGCGCGCGCATGTTTTCCAGGTTCTCGGCCAGCGCCACCGGCTCGGACAGGAAGGTGCCCGGTGGTGCGACCGGCGTCGACAGGTCACCGGATCCGAGGCGGCGCGCCACGCTGGTCAGGCGCGCGAAGGGCAACGCGATGCGCGCCGCGAGCAGGTAGGCCAGCGCGAAGGCGATGCCGCCGGTCACGAGGCTGGAGAGGCCGAAGATGCCGAGCCATTCCAGGATGCGTCGCGTCATCCACTGCTCGTGCACGCTGGCGACCAGCAGCGCACCGATGCGCCCGTCGTTGTCGCGGATGGCGACGATGCGCACGGCGGCCGTGCCGCGGATGTCCTCGTAGGTGTCCGCTTCGCCGGTGAACGAGACCTCCTGCAGCGCGGCGGTCCAGGCATCGGGCTGCGTCCCGCGCTGGCGGATCACCGGCCGCAAACGGACGTCGACGTATTCGACGTCCGAGCGCTGCGACAGGCGGTCGCCCAGCCGCTGCGCGACGACGATGAAGACGTCCTGCACGTAGGGCACCGGGCGGCGCACGATGCGCCAGGCTTCGGAACGCTTGCCGAAGGCCAGGCCGGCCACGGCGGTGGGCGGACGCAGGCCGACCTGGCCGATCATCTGCCCCTGGCGTTCCAGGCCGATGTAGTCGATGCCGCTGGTCTTGCCGACATCGGCGATCAGCGTGCGCGCCTTGGTGAACTGCCCGCGCTGCAGGTAGAACGGCAACGACGGCTGCTTGATCAGCAGGTCGGCGACCACCGCCGGTTCGCGCTGCCACTCGACCAGCCGGCGCCGGGCCTCGGACGCACTGCGCTCGGCCTCGTTGCGCGCCTGCGCCTGGGCCGCCGCGCGGATCGTGCCCACGCTGGCGCCGAGCAGGAACACGGCGAAGAACAGCACCAGCCCGATGTAGCTCAGCAGCAGGACGTGCGACAGCTGCCGGCGTTTCGACGTGGCGGGGGCGGTCATGCGGGGGAGACGGAAGCGGATCATGAGGCCGCGATCATACGGGCGGCCGGTGGCGCAGGCGAAACCGCAACCGACGAGACTGGAGCCGACGAGGACGACTGGATCGACCAGAGGGGCCTGGCCAGCGGCGGAAGCGGTGGTCCCGCCCGGCAGACGGGAAATTCGAACCCCGGAAAAATCGACGGCAGGCATGGCGCCCTGGAACGCCGATGCCTGCCGTTGACCCCTAGGGGTTGCGAGGCGGCGCGGGATGCGCCTGTCGGGTGGGTCTGGAGCTGGCCCGACGTACCTCCTTGCATGGGCTCAAGTTACGCCCGTGCCCCGGGGCTGTCAGTTATGGAGCCGTTACGACCTGCGCGACCCGCGAAAGCCGGTTCACCGGGGATTTCGGGGCCTGCGGGGATCCGGCCGGACGGGGTCGACCACCGCCCGGCCTCGGGACTCACTCCACCGTCACCGACTTCGCCAGGTTGCGCGGCTTGTCGACGTCGGTGCCGCGCGCCAGGGCGGCGTGGTAGGCGAGCAGTTGCACCGGGATCGCATGCACGATCGGCGACAGGATGCCGACGTGGCGCGGGGTGCGGATCACGTGCACGCCTTCGGATTCGCTGAAGTGGCTGTCGGCGTCGGTGAACACGTACATCTCGCCGCCGCGCGCGCGCACTTCCTGGATGTTGGACTTCACCTTCTCCAGCAGGCTGTCGTTCGGCGCGATCACCACCACCGGCATCTCCGCATCGACCAGCGCCAGCGGGCCGTGCTTGAGCTCGCCGGCCGGATAGGCCTCGGCGTGGATGTAGGAGATTTCCTTGAGCTTGAGCGCGCCTTCCAGTGCGATCGGGTAGTGGATGCCACGACCGAGGAACAGCGCGTGCTGCTTCGGCGCGAAGCGTTCCGACCACACCGCGACCTGCGGCTCCAGGTTCAGCGCATGCTGCACGCTGCCCGGCAGGTGGCGCAGCGCGTCGAGGAGTTCGGCTTCCTGTTCGGGCTTGAGCTTGCCCTGCGCCTTGGCCACGGTGGCGGTGAGCGCGAACAGCGCGACCAGCTGCGTGGTGAAGGCCTTGGTCGACGCGACGCCGATCTCCGCGCCGGCGCGGGTGTAGAACACCAGCTTGCTGGCGCGCGGGATCGCGCTCTCGGGCACGTTGCAGATCGACAGCGTCTTGTCGTGGCCCAGCGACTTGGCGTACTTCAGCGCCTCCATCGTGTCCAGCGTTTCGCCGGACTGCGAGATGGTGACGATCAGCTGGTTCGGATTGGCGACGACCTTGCGATAGCGGTATTCGCTGGCGATCTCGACCGTGCACGGCAGGCCGGTCATCGCTTCGAACCAGTAGCGCGCGGTCAGGCCGGCGTAGTAGCTCGTGCCGCAGGCGAGGATCTGCAGGCCATCGATGTTGCGCAGCACATGCGCGGCATCCGCGCCGAACAGCTCGGGCGAGAAGCCGCCGCGATCCATGATCGCCTCGATGGTGTCGGCGATCGCGCGCGGCTGCTCGTGGATCTCCTTCTGCATGAAGTGGCGGTACGGGCCCAGTTCCAGCGACGCCAGCGACACGTCGGAGACGTGGACCTCGCGCTGGACCTCGGCATCGTCGGCGGCGAACACGCGCACGCCTTCGCGGGTGACTTCGGCGGTGTCGCCTTCTTCGAGGAAGATCACGCGACGCGTGGCCTGGATGATCGCCGACACGTCGGAGGCGATGAAGTTCTCGCCCTCGCCCAGGCCGACCAGCAGCGGGCAGCCCATGCGCGCGCAGACCATGCGGTCCGGTTCCTTGCGGCTGACCACGGCCAGCGCATAGGCGCCTTCCAGTTCCTTCACCGCACGCTGCAGCGCCTGCAGCAGGTCGTCGCCCCGGGTGAGGTAGTGGTGGATGAGGTGGGCGATGACTTCGGTGTCGGTCTGCGACTCGAAGCTGTAGCCCAGCGCGCGCAGGCGTTCGCGCTGCGCTTCGTGGTTCTCAATGATGCCGTTGTGCACGAGCGCCACGCCGTGGCTGATGTGCGGATGCGCGTTGTGTTCGGTCACGCCGCCATGGGTGGCCCAGCGCGTGTGGCCGATGCCCAGGCCGGCGCTGAAGGCTTCGCTGGCGGCGGCGCTTTCCATCTCGGCGACGCGACCGGTGCGGCGCACGCGGCGCACGTCGGCGGGCGCTTCGGCACCCGGGTCGACGGCATTCCCATCGACGGCATGCCGGTCCACGATGGCGATGCCGGCGGAATCGTAACCACGGTATTCGAGGCGCTTGAGGCCCTCGATGAGCACTGGAACCACATCGCGATCCGCGATCGCGCCAACGATGCCGCACATGTCCTGCCGTCCTCCCGGTGAATGTCGCTAGTGTAACGGCGAAACCGCGCCGGACCGTCCGCGCGGACGCGTCCGGACGCGGCGCGGACACGGGCGGACGGCGACTATTTCCATTGATTTCAATGCGTTGCGATTGGCACGCGGTTTGCTGGCACTGGGCAGGCATTCAGCACCACGACCCCCATGAGCATCCGCGACACCTCCGCACAGGACCGCCCTCTCGCCGCCAGCGCCGGACGCATGCCGCGCCGTCGCCTGATCGCCATCGGCGCTGCCGTGGCCATCGCCGCTGCCGGCATCGGCGTGGTGGGCGCATGGCGCGCCGGCGGCCAGTCGATCAGCACCGAGCGCGTGCGCATCGCCGAAGTCACGCGCGGCGACCTGGTCCGCGACCTGTCGGCCGAGGGCCGGGTGATCTCGGCCAACAGTCCGACGCTGTACACCATCGCCGCAGGCACGGTCACGCTGTCGGTGGTGGCCGGCGACGCAGTGAAGCGCGGCCAGGCGCTGGCGACCATCGACAGCCCGGAGCTGCGCAGCCGGCTGGCCCAGGAGGAAGCGACACTCGCGAGCCTGGAGGCCGAAGCCGACCGCGCCGAACTGGACGCCGCCCTGACCCGCGCCAACGCCCGCAAGACACTGGACCAGGCGGCGATCGACCGCATCGCCGCGCAGCGCGACCTGGAACGCAACCAGCGCGCCTTCGAAGGCGGCGCGGTCGCGCAGATCGACGTGGCACGCGCGCAGGACGCCCTGAAGAAGGCCGATCTCGGCCTGGCCACGGCACGCGAGGAACACGCACTGCAGGGCCGGGGCGCGGGCCTGGACACCCGCAACAAGCGCCTGCAGGCCGAGCGCCAGCGTTCGGTCGTCGCCGAACTGCAGCGTCAGGTCGATGCGCTGACCCTGCGCGCGCCGTTCGACGGCCAGGTCGGCCAGTTGATGATCGCGCAGCGCGCCAACGTCGCGGCCAACGCGCCGGTGCTGAGCGTGGTCGACCTGTCGGTCTTCGAGGTCGAGATCAAGGTGCCGGAAAGCTTCGCCCGCGACCTGGGCATCGGCATCCCCGCCGAAGTGAGCGGCAACACCGGCACGTTCGCCGCTGAAATCTCGGCGGTGTCGCCGGAAGTGGTGAACGGCGAGGTCGCCGCACGCCTGCGCTTCACCGGCAAGCAGCCGCCCGCGCTGCGCCAGAACCAGCGCCTGAGCGCGCGCATCGTGCTCGACACGCGCCGCAACGTGCTGATGGTCGAGCGCGGCCCCTTCGTCGACCAGGGCGGCGGCAACAGCGCCTACGTCATGGACGGTTCCATCGCCGTGAAGCGCACCGTGCGCACCGGCGTCAGCAGCCTCAGCGCGGTCGAGATCGTCGACGGCGCCAAGCCCGGAGACCGCATCGTGGTCTCCGGCAGCGACCAGTTCGGCGACGCCGAACGCATCCGCATCTCCGGAGAATGACCATGCACGCCCAGATCCCCCAGCCCTGCCGGTCCGAAAGCGCGGACACCGCGCACGACACCGCGTCCGACCCGTTCCCGTCGAGCCCGTTCTCGCCACGCATGGTGTGGTCGGCCGACGACCTGGTCGAAGCCGTGCGCCTGCCGCTGCACTGCGAAGCCTTCGCGCCGTCGGCCAACGATGCGCGCCTGCACCGCCCGCGGCGCACGCTGCGCTTCCTCGCCACGCCGCCGCTGGCCGCCCGTTTCCGGATCGGCGGCTGAGGCGTCGCACCGCCCGCGCCGGGCCCTCTCTCTCCCCGGCGCGAAGCGGAACGACACCCGGTCCGCCGCTCCCTTTCCTCTCGCATCCCGCCTCCCGGAGTTCCCCCATGCTGCACATGCAAGGCGTCACCAAGGTCTACCGCACCGAACTGGTCGAAACGCACGCGCTGCGATCGCTCGACCTGCACGTGCGTGAAGGCGAATTCGTCGCGGTCACCGGCCCCTCGGGCTCGGGCAAGACCACCTTCCTCAACATCGCGGGCCTGCTGGAGGAGTTCACCGGCGGCACCTACCTGCTCGACGGCGAAGACGTCAGCAAACTCGGCGACGACGCGCGCTCGAAGCTGCGCAACCGGAAGATCGGCTTCATCTTCCAGAGCTTCAACCTGATCCCCGACCTGAACCTGTTCGACAACGTCGATGCGCCGCTGCGCTATCGCGGCATGGCCGCGGCCGAACGTCGGCAGCGCATCGAGGACGCGCTGTCGCGGGTGGGCCTGGGCTCGCGAATGAAGCACTACCCGTCCGAACTGTCCGGCGGCCAGCAGCAGCGCGCCGCGATCGCGCGCGCCCTCGCCGGCAGCCCGCGCCTGCTGCTCGCCGACGAACCCACCGGCAACCTCGACTCGCAGATGGCGCGCAGCGTGATGGAGCTGCTGGAGGAGATCAACGGACAGGGCACGACCATCGTGATGGTCACGCACGACCCCGAGCTGGCCGCGCGCGCGCAGCGCAACGTCCACATCGTCGACGGCATGGCCACCGACCTGCAGCGCGAAGCCGGCCTGGTGCGCGGCGCCGCGACCACGCAGACCGCGACCGTTTGAGGAGTCCGCCATGTTCGGCTATTACCTCAACCTCGCGCTGCGCAGCTTCCGGCGCAACAAGGTGCTCACCGCGCTGATGGTGGTGGCGATCGCGCTGGGCATCGGCGCCAGCACCACCACCCTGACCGTGTTCCACGTGCTGTCGGGCGATCCGATCCCGCAGAAGAGCGACAAGCTCTTCTATCCGCGCATCGATCCGCGCAGCCGCCAGGGCTTCCAGCCGGGCGACGATCCGGAGTGGCAGATGTCGCGCTTCGACGCCGAGCAGCTGCTGCGCGAGAAGCGCGGCGACCGCCAGGCCTTCATGTCCGCGGGCAATGTCGCGATCGTGCCGGCGAAGGCCGGGATCGATCCGTTCATGGCCAGCGCGCGCTACACCACCGCCGACTTCTTCCCGATGTTCGACGTGCCGATGGCCGCGGGGCGCAGCTGGACCGCCGCCGAGGACGAGGCGCGCGCGAAGCTGGTGGTGATCTCGGGCGCACTGTCCGAACGCCTGTTCGGCGAGGGCGCGAACGCGGTGGGCAAATCCATCCGCATCGAACAGGGCGACTTCACCGTGATCGGCGTGATCGGCAAGTGGGAGCCCAATCCGCGCTTCTACGACCTCAGCCAGTCCCGCTACGGCACGGACGAGCAGGTGTTCGTGCCGTTCTGGAGCTCGCGCGCGGCGAACATGCAGCCGAGCGGCAACATGAGCTGCTGGGCCCAGCCGGATGACGAGGCGCCGCGGAACGACGAGGGCAACTACGGCCTCAACGTGCCGTGCACCTGGCTGCAGTACTGGGTGGAGCTGTCCACGCCGGAGAAGGCGAAGGCCTATCGCGAATACCTGGTGAACTATTCGAACCAGCAGCGCGCGGCCGGCCGCTTCGAGCGCGAACCGAACGTCGACCTGGACGATGTCATGAGCTGGCTGGACGAGAACGGCGCGGTGCCGGGCGACGTGCGCCTGCAGGCATGGCTGGCCTTCGGCTTCCTGTTCGTCTGCCTGCTCAACACCGTCGGCCTGCTGCTCGCGAAGTTCCTGCGTCGCTCCCCGGAGATCGGCGTGCGCCGCGCGCTGGGCGCCACGCGCCGCACGATCTTCGCGCAGTACCTCGTCGAGGCCGGCGTGATCGGCGTCGCGGGCGGCGTGCTCGGCCTGGGGCTCGCCCAGCTCGGCCTGTGGGCCGTGCGCCAGCAGCCGACCGACTACGCCGAGTTCGTGCACATCGACGCGACGATGGTGCTCGCCACGCTCGCGCTGACGCTGGCCGCGAGCCTCGCCGCCGGCCTGCTGCCCGCGTGGCGCGCCTGCCAGGTCACGCCCGCGATGCAGCTCAAGTCCCAGTAACCGTTCGCGGAAAGGGGCGACGCCCTCCCCTCCCCCTCGTCATCCGGCTGGGCCCAGCAGCTCATGTTGCCGCTCGGCTGCATGTTCGCCGCGCGCGAGCTCCAGAAC
>SCMT01000025.1 GCA_005502915.1 Lysobacteraceae bacterium 2PB
TCCGGCCGGGCGCGAGCCGCCCCGCGGGCAAATGCGCCATAATCCGAGGCCTCCGTCCCGCTGGATCCCGCACGCCCATGCCCAAGAAGAAGATCGTCGCCCGCCTGTCCAGCCGACGCCCCGATGCTCCGCGTCACCAAGCTCACCGATTACGCGACCCTCGTGCTGACCGTCCTGGCCAGCACGCCCGAGGCCGTGCTCAGCGCCAGCGGGCTGGCCGAACGGGCCGGGCTGGAAGCGCCGACCGTGGCCAAGGTGCTCAAGCCGCTGGCCCAGGCCGGGCTGGTGCAGGCCTTCCGCGGCGCCAGTGGCGGCTACCGCCTCTCCCGTCCCGCCGGCGAGATCTCGCTGGTCGAGATCCTCGAAGCAATGGAAGGCCCCCTGGCGATGACCGAGTGCAGCGTGCACGAGGGCCAGTGCGGCATCGAACACTCCTGCGGCGCCCGCGCGCACTGGCGCCGCATCAACGACGTGGTCGCCGAGGCCCTGCGCGGGATCTCGCTGGCCGACATGGCCCTGCCCCCCGGCGCGCCGCTGCCGCGCAAGGCCATTCCCGTCGCGCTGACCGCGCGCTGAGGTATCGAACATGACGCTCCCCACCCCGCAAACCTCGACCCCGGAACCGGTGCAGAACGCCGAGATCCTCGAACAGCTCGGCCGTCGCTACGACGCCGGCTTCGTCACCGACATCGAGACCGACACCCTGCCGCCCGGCCTGGACGAGGGCGTGATCCGCTTCCTGTCGGCCAAGAAGGAAGAGCCCGAGTGGATGACCGAGTGGCGCATCGCCGCCTACCGCCACTGGCTGACCATGACCCCGCCGGAATGGGCGAAGCTGGAGATCGCGGAGATCGACTTCCAGGCGATCAGCTACTACGCCGCGCCCAAGGGCCCGAAGTACGCCTCGATCGACGACGTGCCGAAGGAACTGCTCGACACCTACGACAAGCTCGGCGTGCCGCTGCATGAGCGCGCGAAGCTGGCCGGCGTCGCCGTCGACGCGGTGTTCGACTCGGTCAGCGTCGGCACCACGTTCCGCAAGGAACTGGCCGAGAAGGGCATCATTTTCTGCTCGATGTCCGAGGCCATCAAGGAACATCCCGAGCTGGTGAAGCAGTACCTCGGCAGCGTGGTGCCGGTCGGCGACAACTATTTCGCCGCGCTCAATTCCGCGGTGTTCTCCGACGGCAGCTTCGTGTTCATCCCGAAGGGCGTGCGCTGCCCGATGGAGCTGAGCACCTACTTCCGCATCAACGCGATGAACACCGGGCAGTTCGAGCGCACCCTGATCGTGTGCGAGGACAAGGCCTACGTCAGCTACCTCGAAGGCTGCACCGCGCCGATGCGCGACGAGAACCAGCTGCATGCCGCGGTGGTCGAACTGGTCGCGCTCGAAGACGCCGAGATCAAGTATTCGACGGTGCAGAACTGGTATCCCGGCGACGAGAACGGCGTCGGCGGCATCTACAACTTCGTGACCAAGCGCGGCGAATGCCGGGGCGCGCGCAGCAAGATCAGCTGGACCCAGGTCGAGACCGGCTCGGCGATCACCTGGAAATACCCGTCCTGCGTGCTGCTCGGCGACGATTCGGTCGGCGAGTTCCACTCGGTGGCGCTGACGCACCACCGCCAGCAGGCCGACACCGGGACCAAGATGATCCACGTCGGCAAGCGCACCAAGTCGAAGATCGTCAGCAAGGGCATCAGCGCCGGGCGCGGCCAGAACAGCTATCGCGGCCTGGTCAAGGTCGAGCGCGGCGCCGACGGCGCGCGCAACCACACCCAGTGCGACAGCCTGCTGATCGGCAAGAAGTGCGGCGCGCACACCTTCCCGTACGTGGAGGTGAAGAACCCCACCGCGACCGTCGAGCACGAAGCCACCACCTCGAAGATCAGCGACGACCAGCTGTTCTACTGCCGCAGCCGCGGCATTTCCGAAGAAGACGCGGTGTCGATGATCGTCGACGGTTTCTGCAAGTCGGTGTTCCGCGAACTGCCGATGGAATTCGCGGTGGAAGCGAAGAAGCTGCTCGAAGTCTCGCTGGAAGGTTCGGTGGGATGATGCGCGCGCTGGTCTGCCTTGCGATCGCCCTGCTGTCGACGACGTCGACCGCCGCGTTCGCGCCCGACCGGGATACCGGTCCGGCGCTGCGCGCGATCACGAGCATGCCCGGCGCGCGGGCGGCGCATTCGGCCACGCGCCTGGGCGACGGCCGCGTGCTGGTCGCCGGCGGCTGCCGTTCCGACGGCTGCGAGGAAGGCCTGTCCACCGATGCGCTGCTGTTCGACCCGGCGACCGGAACATTCACGACCACGGGCGCGCCGAAACTGCCGCGCGCCGGTCATCGCGCGGTGCCGCTCAAGGACGGCTCGGTGCTCCTCATCGGCGGCTGGACGCAGGATGGCGTGACCGCATCGATCGAGCGCTACCGTCCCGATCGCGGCGTCTTCGAGCCCTTCGGCAGCCTCAGGACCGCACGCGACGGCTTCAGCGCCACCGTGCTCGCCGACGGCACGATCCTGATCGCGGGCGGCTACGGCGAGGGCATGCGCCGCCTGGCGAGCGCCGAGCGCTTCGACCCGCGCACGAAGGCGTCGCGCTCGGTAGGCGCGATGGCCACGCCACGCATGTCGCACACCGCGACCCGCCTGGCCGATGGGCGCGTACTCGTCGCAGGCGGCTCCGATGCGCGCGGCACCGTCACCGCATCGCTGGAACTGTTCGACCCGGCGAAAGGCCGGTTCTCTCCGGCCGGCACCCTGAAGAAGGCACGCCACAAGCACGCCGCGATCCGGCTGGGGCCCGATGTGCTGCTCCTCGGCGGCGCCGCCATCCCGGAAACCGACGGCCATTTCAGCGACAGCGAACGCTGGAAAGCGTCCAGCGGAACGGTATCCCCGGGCCCGGAGATGCGCGAAGGCCGCTACAAGTTCCTCGACAGCGTCGCGCCCCTCGCCGATGGCCGCACGCTCGTCGCCGGCAGCGGCGCGCGCGCGGAAGTGCTGTCCGCCGACGGCAGTCGTTTCGACCCGGTGAACGGACGCATCGGCCGCAAGCTCGCCTTCGCGACCGCGACGGCGCTGGCCGACGGCCGCGTGCTGGTCCTCGGCGGCTACGACCCGACGATCCGCATCGATCGTGGCGCATGGGTGTTCGAATGACCACAGCGACTGGCGAAACCGATCTGCAGACATTGTTGGCCGGGCTGTCGCCCGCGCTGGCGCCGCGCCCGCGCGCGATCCGCACCCAGGCGCACGATGCGCCGGTGCCGGCGGACGCGATCATGCTGTTCCGCGAGGACGAAGGCGCGACCTTGGTCGTCGAGGCGGTCGAAGACGATGCAACGCATGCCGACGAGCCGCGCTGGGCGCAGATCACCCTGCGCATCCATTCCAGCCTCGATGCCGTGGGCATGATGGCGGCGATCGCCACCGCCCTCGCGGGGCGCGCCATACCCTGCAACGCGGTGTCGGCGTATTTCCACGACCACCTGTTCGTGCCCTGGGCGCAGCGCGAGGACGCGCTGGATGCCTTGCGTGCGCTGTCCGGGAACGATGGCACGACCACCTCCTGAATCACATTTCGCCGAAAGGCAACGAACCCACACCATGCTGAAGATCGATAACCTCCACGCCCGCGTCGCCGGAAAAGACATCCTCAAGGGCCTCTCGCTCGACGTGAAGCCCGGCGAAGTCCACGCGATCATGGGCCCGAACGGTGCCGGCAAGTCCACGCTGGGCAACATCCTGTCCGGTCGCGACGGCTACGAGGTCGGCGAAGGCTCGGTCACGTTCGAAGGCCGCGACCTGCTGGCGCTGGAACCGGAGGAGCGCGCCGCCGCCGGCGTGTTCCTGGCCTTCCAGTACCCGGTCGAGATCCCCGGCGTGAACAACACCTACTTCCTGCGCAGCGCGCTGAACGCGCAGCGCAAGGCGCGCGGCGAGAGCGAGCTGGACTCGATGCAATTCCTCAAGCTGGTGCGCGAGAAGCTGGCCGTGCTGCACCTGAAGGACGAACTGCTGCATCGCGGCGTGAACGAAGGCTTCAGCGGCGGCGAGAAGAAGCGCAACGAGATCTTCCAGCTTGCCGTGCTCGAACCGAAGCTGGCGATCCTCGACGAGACCGATTCCGGCCTCGACATCGACGCGCTGAAAGCCGTCGCCGACGGCGTGAACGCGCTGCGCAGCCCGGACCGCGCCTTCATCGTCATCACCCATTACCAGCGCCTGCTCGACTACATCAAGCCGGACGTGGTGCACGTGCTTGCCGACGGCCGCATCGTCGAGAGCGGCGGCCCGGAACTGGCGCTGGAACTCGAAGCGCACGGCTATGCCTGGATCAAGGATCGCCTGGCGCCGGGTGCGCAGGCGACGGGAGCGGCGGCACGATGAGCGCCCTGCTCGACGCGTTCGCGCAGGCGTTCGACGCGCTGGCGCAGCCCGAGGCCGCCGGCCTGGGCGACAGTCGCCGCGCCGCGCGCGACGCCCTGCTCCGCGACGGCCTGCCTGCACCGCGCAGCGAAGCCTGGAAATACACACCGCTGCGTGCGCTGGAACGGCGCGCGTTCGTGCCGGTCGTCAACGTCGAGATCGACGCGGCCGCGCTCGGCGCGCGCCTCGCCGCGATCCCGGCACCGCGACTTGTGTTCGTCGACGGCCGTTTCGATGCCGCGCGGAGCGACGTGACGGCCTTGCCGGCGGGCGTCGAGGCGCAGCCGCTGTCGCGCGTGCTGCGCGAAGGCGAAGCCCGCGATGCCAACATCCTGCAGCGTCGCTACGCCGGCGCAGACGCACTGTTCGCCGTCGCCAACGCCGCGCTCGCGGAGGAAGGCATCGTGGTCCGTGTCGACCATGGCGTCGCCGTCGACACGCCGCTGCACGTGGTCTTCGTCGCCAGCGGTGCGCAGCCCGAAGCGGCCGCGCACCTGCGCCACCTCGTCGACCTGCGCAATGACGCATCTCTGACCCTGGTCGAACACCATCTCGCGCTCGGCGAGGATCGCGGACTGCGCAACCACGTGCTGCACGCGCATCTCGGCCAACGCGCTCGCCTCGTCCACGCCCGCGTGCAGGACGACACCGAGGGCGCCAGCGCCTTCGCGCGCACCGACGCCGTGCTGGCGCGGGAAGCGGACTACCGCCGCGTCGACCTCGAACTCGGCGCCGCGCTGTCGCGCCATGAACTCAACGTACGCCTGGAAGGCGAAGGCGCGAAGCTGGCCGCCAACGGCGTGCTGCTCGCCGACGGCAAGCGCCATGTCGACACCCGCCTGGGCATCGAGCACATCGCCCGCGACACCGCCTGCGACCTGCTCTGGCGCGGCCTCGGCGCCGGTCGCGGCCGTGCGGTGTTCCACGGCGGCATCACCATCCGCGAAGGCGCGGACGGCACCGACGCCAACCTGTCGAACAAGAACCTGCTGCTCTCGGCCAATGCCGAGATCGATACCCAGCCGGTGCTGGTCATCCATGCCGACGAAGTGCAGGCCGCGCACGGCGCCACCGTCGGCCAGATCGATCCGACTGCGCTGTTCTACCTGCGCTCGCGCGGCCTGCCCGAACTGGAGGCGCGCGCCCTGCTGACCGCCGCGTTCTGCCGCGAGGTCCTCGCCGTCGTCGACAACACGGCGCTGCGCGAAGCGCTGACCGCCGCGCTCGACATCCACCTGTCGCGAGTGTCCCCTGCATGAGCCGCGCGCACGACTGGGACGCGATCCGCGCCGATTTCCCGCTGCTGGCGCGCGAGGTGCACGGCAAGCCGCTGATCTATCTCGACTCGGCGAACACCGGGCAGAAGCCGGCGAAGGTGATCGACACCGTCGACGACTTCTTCCGCCACCACAACGCCAACGTCAGCCGCGCGGTGCATGCGCTGGGCACCGAGGCCACCGAGGCCTACGAGGCGTCGCGCACGAAACTCGCCGGCTTCCTCAAGGCGCATCGCGACGAGCTGGTGCTGTGCAGCGGCACGACCTTCGCGATCAACATCGTGGCCTATTCCTGGGCGCTGCCGCGCCTGAAAGCCGGCGACGCGATCCTGGTCAGCCGCATGGAGCACCACGCCAACATCGTGCCCTGGCAGTTGGTCGCCGAGCGCACCGGCGCCGTCGTCAAGGTCGCCGAAATCCGCGAGGACGGCACGCTCGACCTCGATGCGCTGCATGCGGCGATGACGCCGGACGTGAAGCTGCTGGCGCTGGCCCACGTGAGCAACGTGCTGGGCACGGTCAATCCGGTGAAGGAGATCTGCCGCGAGGCGCGCCGGCGCGGCATCACGACCGTGATCGACGGCTCGCAGGCAGCGCCGCATCGTGCCGTGGACGTGCCGTCGCTGGGCTGCGATTTCTACGCGATCACCGGCCACAAGATGTGCGGCCCCACCGGCACCGGTGCGCTGTGGGCGCGCAGGGAACACCTCGCCGCGATGCCGCCCTTCCTCGGCGGCGGCGAGATGATCAAGGAAGTGCGCTTCGAGGGCACGGTCTTCAACGACGGGCCGCATCGCTTCGAGGCCGGCACGCCGAACATCGCCGGCCACATCGGACTCGGCGCGGCGGTCGACTACCTGACCACGGTCGGGATGGACGCGATCGAAGCGCGCGAAGCCGAACTGCTCGCGCACGCCACCGAGGAACTGCGCAAGGTCGACGGCCTGCGCATCCTCGGCGAAGCGCCGGAAAAGGCCGCGGTGATCAGCTTCCTGGTCGCGGGCGCGCATGCGCACGACCTCGCGACCCTGCTCGACCTCGAAGGCGTCGCGGTGCGCTCCGGCCAGCACTGCGCGCATCCGCTGCTGCAGTTCTACGGCGTGCCCGCCACCTGCCGTGCCTCGTTCGCCTTCTACAACACGCACGACGAGATCGAACGTTTCGTCGCCGCGCTGCGCAAGGTGCGCAACCTGCTTGCCTGATCGCCACGACACCATGACGACCCTCGCCTTCCGCACCGCCACCGCTGCCGACATCCCCACGCTCATCGCACTGGTGACCTCCGCCTATCGCGGCGACGCCAGCCGCGCCGGCTGGACCACCGAAGCCGACCTGCTCGACGGCCAGCGCATCGACGCCGACATGCTGCGCGCCGACCTCGAACGCCCGCAGAGCCTCATCCTCGTCGCCGAGGACGCCGGCCGCATGGTCGCCTGCGCGCACATCGCGCAGGAAGAGGCCGACGATGGCGTGCCCACGGCGTATTTCGGCATGTTCTCGGTCGACCCGGCGATCCAGGGCGGCGGCATCGGCAAGGCCGTCCTGGCCGAAGCGGAACGCGTCGCCCGCGAGACGCTGGGCTGCACGCGCATGCGCATGACGGTGATCGACTGCCGCGACGAACTGATCGCGTTCTACGTGCGTCGCGGTTACGTGCGCACCGGCATCGTCAAGCCTTTTCCCTACGGCGATGCGCGCTACGGGCAACCGAAGCGCCCGGACCTGCGCTTCGAAGTGCTCGACAAACCCATCGAAGCCGCACGGGAGCCCGCCCGATGAGCGACTGGGTCTTCGTCTGTCCGACGTCGCAGCTGCTACCCGGCGAAAAGGCCGTGGCCTGGGCGGGCGACACGCCGATCGTGGTGGTCAACCTCGACGGCGAGTTCTATGCGCTGGAAGACCGCTGCACGCACGACGAATTCGAGCTGTCCTCGGGTGATGTCGACCTCGCCGAGGGCAGCATCGCCTGCGTGCTCCACGGCGCCCGCTTCTCGCTGCGCGACGGTGCGGCGCTCTGCGCCCCGGCCTACGAACCGGTGGCCAAGTTCCCGGTGAAGGTCGAGGACGGCCTGGTCTGGACGCGCGACGACCGGACCTGATGACGCCCTCCACCCGGCATGACCGGGCGACATCGACGCGCCTGTGCACGGAAAAGGCGGGACTTCCACATGAAGTCCCGCCTTTTTCACATTCAGGCAAGTGAGAACATGTTGCAATTGATAATAATTATCATTTAACATCATCGCCGGTCCGATAGCCCCCGTGCACGGGCCTGTCCGCAGGCGAGAGAGCCAACGATTGCCGCCAGCCATCGTCGCCCGGAGCCGCCGTCGCGCAGCGCATGCCGCCGCGCGCGTCCCTTCGACCGTACCGACCGATGACCATGCCTGCCCATCCCGCGAAAACCGCCCTCGCAGTCGCCGTGCTGCTCGCCCTCTCCGCCGCCGCCCATGCGGACACCACGAACGACACCGGCCCCGATGCCGACCTCGATGCCGAGACCATCGACAAGGTCGAAGTGCACGGCTCGCGCATGACGAAGCCGCAGTCGCCGAAGTACACCGAGTCGCTGCAGGACACGCCGCAGACGATCACCGTGGTCAACCGCGAGGTGATGGACCAGCAGAACCTGCTCGGCCTGCGCGACGTGCTGGGCACCCTGCCCGGCATCACCTTCGGCGCCGGCGAAGGCGGCGGAGGCTATGGCGACAGCATCAACCTGCGCGGCTTCACCGCCACCAGCGACATCACCACCGACGGCCTGCGCGACAGTGCGCTCTACACCCGCAGCGACACCTTCAACCTCGAATCGATCGAGCTGGTGAATGGCGCGAACTCTGCCATGTCCGGCGCCGGTTCGGTCGGCGGCAACATCAACCTGGTCAGCAAGACCGCGCGCGAAGGCGATGCGCATGCCTTCACCCTCGGCGCCGGCACCGACCGCTACGGTCGGATGACCGCCGACAGCAACTTCGACTTCGGCAACGGCACCGCGCTGCGCCTGAACGCGATGGTCCACGAGAACGACGTGCCGGGTCGCGACCACGAGCGCTACAGCCGCTGGGGCATCGCACCGTCGCTGGCCTTCGGCCTCGGCACCGACACGCGCTTCACCCTGAACTACCTGCACCAGGAAGACGACAACACGCCGCAGTACGGCGTGCCGTATGCGCTCAATGCCTACAACGATGGCCCGCTGCCGGGCGTCGATCCGTCGACCTACTTCGGCTACCGCAACATCTCCACGCAGCAGATCGAAGTCGACGCACTGACCGGCACCTTCGCCCACGACTTCAACGATGCGCTCTCGCTGCGCAGCATCGCGCGCTGGCAGCGCGTCGACCAGATGTCCAATGCCACCGGACTCGGCGGCACCTGGTGCCTGGACAACGGCCGCAACCCCTACACCGGCACGGCCTGCACGGGCGGCCAGCCCGCCGGTACCTGGCTGCCGAACAGCGGCCCGCGCGGTTACGTCCGCGACACCCGCAACACGATCGCGGTCAGCCAGACCGACCTGACCGCGCGTTTCTCCACCGGCAGCGTCGCGCATGCGCTGGTCGCGGGCGTGTCGTTCTCGAAGGAACGCTTCGACCTCGAAGCCGGCGGCGTGTTCTTCAATGCCGACGGCAGCGCGTTGCCGAACACCGCGGCCGGCTACCCGTACCAGGCCTTCCGCAATCCCTACAACATCTGGACCGGACCGCTGAACTACTTCCGCAGCGGCAAGACCGAGGGCGAGCTGGAGAACCAGTCGCTGTACGTGTTCGATACGCTGAAGTTCGGCGAGCGCTGGCTGCTGAACCTCGGCGCGCGCTACGACCGCAACGAAGGCTCGACCACGACCTGGCCGGTGTCGACGGCGAACGCGACGCGCGGCCAGATCACCGGCGCGCCGACGGTGGCGCGCAACGACGAGGATCTGTTTTCGTATCGCGTCGGCCTGGTGTTCAAGCCGATCGAGCAGGTCAGTACCTATCTGTCGTACGCGAACAGCAAGACGCCGTCGAAGGCCTCGGTCAACGGCAGCTGCACCGCGACCAGCACCACCGGCACCGCCAACTGCGATGTCGAGGCCGAAACCGCAGTCAACATCGAACTGGGCGCGAAGTGGGACGCGATCGAAGGCCGGCTGGCGCTGACGGCCGCGCTGTTCCGAAACGAACGCCAGAACTACCGCGTCGCGGATCCGGACCCGGCCAATCTCAGCGGCGAACAGTCGCTCGACGGTAAGGCGCGCGTTGACGGCCTCGCCCTTGGCGTTGCCGGACACATCACCCGCGAATGGGCGATCTACGCCAACTACACCTGGCTGGACAGCGAAGTGCTCAGCAGCGTGTCCGACTATTGCCTGCGCAATCCGAATACCCAGATCGTCGCCGGCACCGCCGTGAACGCCGACGGCCGCGCCTGTGCCAACAGCGTGTTCTTCCCCGACCCCCTGCGCGGGAATGCGCTGACGAACACGCCGCGTCATTCGGGCAGCGTGTGGACCACCTACGCGCTGGACAAGTGGACCTTCGGCTTCGGCAGCACCTACCAGGGCGGCTTCCTCACCCAGAACAGCAGCCTGCCGACGGTGAACGGCACGATCACCGCCGCCACGCTGGCCAATGCGAACGCGGCGCCGCTGTATCGCACGCAGGACTACTGGGTGCACCGCGCGATGGTCGCCTACCAGGTCAGCGACCGCCTCGGCCTGCAGCTGAACCTCAACAACCTGACCGACGAGGACTACTACGTCCGCATCCGCAACACCGCGACCAGCGGCTGGGCGACGCCGGGCGAAGGCCGTTCCGCGACGCTGACGGCCATCTACAAGTTCTGATCAGCCCGTCCGGACAGCCACATGCTCCTCGCCATCCCCGATGTCCTCACACCCGAACAGGTCGCGCATGCGCGCGGCCTGCTCGACGCCGCCGACTGGGCCGACGGCCGGATCACGGCCGGCTACCAGTCGGCGCAGGCGAAGGACAACGCACAGTTGCCGGAGCAGTCGCCGGTGGCGCGCGAGCTGGGGCAGATGATCCTGGACGCGCTGGCGAGGAACGACACCTTCTTCGCCGCCGCGCTGCCGAAGCGCATCTATCCGCCGCTGTTCAACCGCTACAGCGGCGGGCAGTCGTTCGGCTACCACGTCGACAACGCGGTGCGCTACGACCGCAGCCGCGGCAGCGCCGAACCGGTGCGTACCGACCTCTCGGCGACGCTGTTCTTCAGCGCGCCGGAGGAGTACGACGGCGGCGAGCTGGTGATCGAGGACACCTACGGCACGCAGCGGGTCAAGCTGCCGGCCGGCAGCATGGTGCTGTATCCCAGCACCAGCCTGCACCAGGTCACGCCGGTCACGCGCGGCGCGCGCGTGGCCTCGTTCTTCTGGATGCAGAGCATGATCCGCGACGACGGCCATCGCCGGCTGCTGTTCGACCTGGACCTGTCGATCCGCCTGCTCACCCGCGACCATCCCGGCCATCCCTCGCTGGTGCGCATGACCGGCGTGTACCACAACCTGCTGCGCCAGTGGGCCGAGACGTGAGCCCGTCGCGCGCGAAGGACATCGCCGCGACGCAGCGCCAGCGCGGATTCTGGCTGCGCACGCTGCACCAGTGGCACTGGATCAGCGCGGCGGCCTCGCTCGCCGGCATGCTGCTGTTCGCGATCACCGGCATCACCCTGAACCATGCCGGGTCGATCGAGGCGTCGCCGCAGGTCGAACGCAAGGCCGCGACGCTGCCGCCGAAGGTGCTCGCGGCCCTCGGCACGCGCGACGCGGGCGAAGCGCCGCTGCCGGCGCGTGTGGAGGACTGGCTGGATGCGCAGCTGCGCCTCGACCTGCGCGGGCGCACCGGCGAATGGTCGCCGGAAGAGGTCTATCTGTCGCTGCCCACGCCCGGCGCCGATGCCTGGCTGAGCATCGACCGCGCCACCGGCGAAGTCGAATACGAACGCACCGATCGCGGCTGGGTCGCCTACTTCAACGACCTGCACAAGGGCCGCAACAGCGGCGCCGCGTGGCGCTGGTTCATCGATGTCTTCGCCGTCGCCTGCGTGCTGTTCTGCATCACCGGCCTGCTGCTCCTGCAGATGTATGCCCGGCAGCGGCGCAGCACCTGGCCCTGGGTCGGCCTCGGCATCGTCCTGCCGGCCCTGCTCGCCCTCCTCTTCATCCACTGAGGTCCGTCGCCATGTCGTTCCGCGGAACATCCTTCGCCTCCCTGTCCGTCTCCATGCCCGTCACCGTCACGCTCGCCATCGGTGCCGGCCTCGACCTGCCTGCGCATGCCGCCGAGCTGAAGATCGACATCGAGATCCCGAAGCTCAACGTCGCCGAGTACCACCGCCCCTACGTCGCGGTCTGGATCGAAGGCGCGGACCAGGCGGTCGTGGCCAACCTCAGCGTCTGGTACCAGCAGCGCAGCAACAGCGAAGGCCACGGCACCAAGTGGCTGCCCGACCTGCGCCAGTGGTGGCGCCGCAGCGGCCGCACCCTGAAAGTGCCAGTCGACGGCGTGACCGGCCCGACGCGCCCGGTCGGGAAGCATGCCCTGAGCTTCAAGGACAGCGATCCGCGACTGGCCGCACTCAAGCCGGGCCAGTACACGCTGGTGGTAGAGGCCGTGCGCGAAGTCGGCGGTCGCGAGCTGCTGAAGATCCCCTTCACATGGAAGCCCAAGGCGCCGTTCAGCGGCAACGCCCAGGGCACGACCGAACTCGGTGCGATCGCGCTGAAGATCGCGCCCTGATCCATTTTCCTGCCCCCGATTCCCCTGCTCCCCGAGGTCATGCGATGAAATTCCGTTCCCTCCTGCCTGTCCTGCTGGCCACCTCGCTCGCTGGCGCGCTGCTGCCCTTCGCCGCCTCCGCGCACAAGTCCTGGCTGCTGCCGTCGCAGACGGTCATCGCCGGCGAGAAACCCTGGGTCACCTTCGACGCTGCGGTGTCGAACGACCTGTTCCACCTGAACCACGTGCCGATCGCGCTGGATCGCCTGTCGATCACGATGCCCGACGGTTCGCGCGGCACCAGCGCCAACGGCGCGACCGGCAAGTTCCGCAGCGTGTTCGACGTCGAGCTGACCCAGGAAGGCACCTACCGCGTGGCGATGCTCAACCAGGGCCTGTTCGCCAGCTGGGACGACAACGGCAAGCCCAAGCGCTGGCGCGGCAGCGCCGAAAGCTTCGCGACCGAAGTGCCCAAGGACGCGCCGAACCTGCAGGTCTCGCAGGCCGTGGGCCGCGTCGAAACCTTCGTCACGCGCGGCGCGCCCAGCACGACCGCGCTCAAGCCGACCGGCACCGGCATCGAACTGGTGGCGAAGACCCATCCGAACGATCTGTTCGCCGGCGAAACCGCCGAGTTCGCACTGGTCATCGACGGCAAGCCTGCTGCCGGCCTGGAAGTCGAGATCGTGCGCGGCGCCACGCGCTATCGCAACGCGCAGGAAGAGATCAAGGTGACCACGGGGGCCGACGGCAGCTTCCGCGTGACCTGGCCGCAGGCCGGCATGTACTGGCTGGAAGCGGCGACCGAGGACGAACGCACCAGCGTGCCGCAGGCGAAGAAACGTCGCCTGAGCTACGTCGCCACGCTCGAAGTGCTGCCGCAGTAAGCCGCGACGGAGTCGGTCTTGGCAGGATCAGGGGAACCGGTCGCGCTCGACGGCATGCGCCTCGCGGGTGCGACGATGGGCACCACCTGGTCGGTGCGCGCGTACTGCGCACCGACCCGGAATCCGCACGCGCTGCATGCGATCGCGCAATCCGCGCTCGACGAGATCGTCGCGCAGATGAGCCCGTGGGTCGAAGACAGTGACCTCGTCCGCTACAACCGCGCGCCGCCAGGCAGCGTGCACGCCCTGCCCGCAGCCTTCGCCGAGGTGCTGCGCTGCGCGCTGGACATCGCCGCGCGCAGCGATGGCGCCTTCGATCCCGCGCTCGGTGCGCTGGTCGATGCCTGGGGGTTCGGTCCGTCGCAGCCAGCAGATCGCATTCCCGATGCGCATGCGCTCGCCGCCTTGCGCGCGTCGCGCGTCGAAACACTCGCCGCACTGTTCGAGGACGCCCCGCCCCGCCTGCGCCAGCCCGGCGGCGTGACGCTCGACTTCTGCGCGATCGCCAAGGGGCATGGCGCCGATCTGGTCGCACGTCGCCTGCGCGATGCCGACGTGCCCGCTGCGCTGGTCGAAGTCGGTGGCGAACTGTTCGGCTACGGTCGCAAGCTCGACGGCACGCCGTGGCGCGTGGTCGTGGAAGGCTGCGCCGAGGAATCGGAACCGCAACCCGGCGTCGAAACGCCACCGCTGCGCACGGTCGAGCTGGACGGTCTCGCCATCGCCACCTCCGGCGACCGCTGGCATGGCTTCGAGCACGAGGGCCGGCGACTCTCGCACACCCTCGACCCTCGCACCGGTCGCCCCGTCCACGAGGCACCGGTCGCGGTCAGCGTGATCGACGACAGCGCCATGCGCGCCGATGCCTGGGCGACCGCGCTCACGGTGATGGGTGCCGACGCCGGCCTCGCGTTCGCGCAACGCCATGACCTCGCCGCACGCTTCCTGGTGCGCGACGGCGGGCGACTGGTCGAACGCGCGTCTTCGCGCTTCGATGCCCTGTCGGAGATCGCCGGATGAGCATGCCCGCCGCACAACGCGCATCGCCGCGCGCGCGGATCGTGCAAGCGCTGCTGCTCGCAGCGCTCGCCGCGCTCGCGCTGTGGATGCCGACCTGGCAGGCCTCGGCGTGGCCGTCGATGTCCGCATCGGCATCGAAACTGGCCATCGCCGGCGGCGTGCTGCTCGCCTACCTGATCGGCTGCGCGTACCTGCTGCGCAAAAGTCGCTTAACGACTCCTGTTTCCGGCACCGAACCCGCCCCGCGCGACGCCTCGCTGCGCGTGCTCTATGCCAGCCAGACCGGCTTCGCGCTGCGTCTGGCGGAACTGAGCGCCGACAGCCTGCGCGCGGCCGGTGCCGCACCGGCTTTGTCCGCGCTGGATGCGCTCGCGCCCGATGCGCTCGGCGGTTGCGAGACCGCGCTGTTCATCGTCAGCACCACCGGCGAAGGCGATCCGCCGGACAACGCCCTCGCCTTCGCGGCCGACATGATGTCGACCACGCGCGACCTCGCCCACCTGCGCTACGCCGTGCTTGCCCTAGGCGATCGCCGCTACGTGCGCTACTGCGCCTTCGGCCACGCGATCGACGACTGGCTGCGCCGCTGCGGCGCGACGCCGCTGTTCGACGTGGTCGAGGTCGACAACGGCGACGGCGGCGCACTGCGGCGCTGGCAGCACGAGATCGCGCAGATCGCCGGGGATGCCTCCGCCGCGATCGAGGCATCGGACTGGTCCGTGCCCGACTATGAAGCCTGGACGCTGGTGTCGCGCCGCGAACTCAACGCGGGCAGCCTCGGCGCGCCGGTGTACGACATCCGACTGCGCGCGCAGGGCGCGATGCCGCGCTGGACGGCCGGTGATCTGGTCGAGATCGGCCCGGAGCACGATGCGGCGTCGGTGGCGGACTGGATGCATGCGCATGGCATCGAAGACCGCGCGCTCCAGGATGCGCTGGGTCGCGAAACGCTCTCGGCACGTCTCGCCCGTTCGCGCTGGCCGGACCTGCGCGAAGGCGAGGACCTCGCCGCGCTCGCGTCGCGACTGGAACCGCTGCCGCATCGCGAATACTCCATCGCTTCCATTCCCGAAGACAGCGACCTGCGCCTGCTGGTGCGGCTGGCGCGACGCGGCGACGGCGGACATGGCCTCGGCAGCGGCTGGCTGTGCCTGCATGCGCCGCAGGACGCCACGATCCGCCTGCGCATCCGCAGCAATCCGGGCTTCCACCCGGCGCCGGACGACGTGCCGCTGATCCTGATCGGCAACGGCACCGGCATCGCCGGTCTACGCGCGCATCTCGCGCATCGCGCGCAGGCTCGAACCGGTCGCAACTGGTTGCTGTTCGGCGAACGCCGACGCGAGCAGGACCTGCACTACGCCGACGAGCTGGAGGCATGGGCGCACGATGGCGTGCTCGCGCGCACCGACTTCGCCTTCTCGCGCGACCTGCATCGACCGCGCTACGTGCAGGACGCACTGCGCGGCGCCGCAGACGCGCTGCGCGCATGGATCGATGACGGCGCGCACCTGCGCGTTTGCGGCAGCGCCGCCGGCATGGCGACCGGCGTGGACGATGCCCTGCGCGGGATCCTCGGCGATGCCGCCGTCGATGCATTGCGTCGCGACGGACGCTATCGCCGCGACGTGTACTGAGCCTGCGTCAGCGCACGCGGGCTCGCTTCAATCGACGATCGCGTGCGGCACGAAGCGCGAGGTATCCAGGGTGATCGCGGTCGAATCCTCGCGCAGGCCCATGCCGCAGGCGCGATCGCCGACCACCCAGCTGCCGATCAGCGGATAGCCGCCATCGAACGCCGGCAGCGGATGCCAGGCCTGGCGCACGGCGGGGCCGTCGGCATAGGGCCCGTCGGTGCGCGTGGCGCGACCCTGCGCATCGACCGCTTCGATGTTCGCGCCTTCGCGCGAAAAGAACGGCTTGCGGACCCAGCCCGGCGCCAGAGGCACCTGCCGATCGGTGTCGATGTGGCATTCCAGCAGGTTCGGATGGCCGGCATGGCGCTCCCACAACAGCGCAAGGATGCCCTTGTTCGACAGCACCGCCTTCCACGCCGGCTCCAGCAAGCGCAGGCCATCGTTCACCAGCGCCGGGCCGAAGCGTTCCTCGAACATGAATTCCAGCGGATACAGCTTGAACAGGCTGGGGATGACGCGATCGTCCAGATCGGTGAACCAGCGACCGCTCACGTCCAGGCCGATGTCCTCGATCGCGATGCTTTCGGTGCGCAGGCCGGCCTGGATCGCGCAATCGCGCAGGTACTGCACCGTGCCGCGATCCTCCTCGGACGCGGCGACACTGGCGAAATACAGCGGCGTCGGCAGCGCGGCGTCCCTGGCCATCGCGCCGAAGGCCTCGACCAGCGCATCCTGGATCGCGTTGTACTGGTCCGCGCCGGCCGGCAGCCGGCCATCGGCGATGCCGTCCTCCAACCACAGCCACTGGAAGAAGGCTGCTTCGTACAGCGCCGTCGGCGTGTCGTAGTTGAACTCGAACAGCTTCGCCGGACCGGTGCCGTCGTAGGCGAAATCCATGCGCCCGTAGAGGTGCCGGTCGCGGCGCTGCCAGGACCGCGCGATCCAGTCCCAGTAGGTCGCCGGGATCGCCAGTCGCGACAGCAGCGCCTCGCTGCGCACGACCTCGTCGACCAGCGACATCGCCATGTCGTGCAGGTCCTGGGTCGGCGCCTCGATGTCGTCCTCCACCTGGCGCAGCGTGAAGGCGTAATAGGCGCTTTCGTCCCAGTAGGGCGCGCCGTCGATGGTGTGGAAGCGGAAGCCGAGGGCTTCCGCCTTCGCGCGCCAGTCCGGACGCGGCGCGATGGCGATGCGGCGCATCAACCGCCCCAGCCGCTGCGTGCGGACGAACTGGAGCCGAAACCGCTGCGCGACGCAGTCACCGCGCGCGCCGGCGGTGGATCCACGGTCACCGCCTTGCGCGTTGTGAGCGTGTTGCGGCCGTAGATCGGCGCGATGCTGCCGTACTGCGAACGCCGGCTCGTGCCGTAACCGTAGGGCACGGAATAGCCGCGGAGGATCGGCGCGAAGTACGTGCGGCTGCCGTCGTAGTCTTCGCAGGCATCGTCGCCGTACAACCGCTCGCACTCGTCTTCGCTGAGGTAGCGCGGCGCCATCGCGCGCGCCTGCTGGAAGGCGTCGCGGCAGTCGCCGTCGGCGATGTCGTCGGCATCGAGGCAGGATTGCAGGGACGGATAATCGAACTGGGCGATCTGCGGCGGCGGATCCACCATCTGCGGCTGGCACGCGGTCAGCGCCACCGGGGCGATCGCCATCGCCGTGAGGCGCAAGCTGCGGGAACGTTTCATCTCGGCCGGGCTCCTCAGTAGGTCATGGACGCGGCATTGAGGATGCCGACGCCGAGCGAGACGATGCCGGCGAATGCGCCCGCGGCGATCTCGCCCGAGGAAATGCGCGTGGACAGGTCGCGGATGACCAGACGGTTCGCGAAGTACGCCAGCACCTGGACGATGAAGGCGACGCCGCCCCACAGCACGAAGTCCACCAGGCTCACGGAGTTGGCCATGGCCGAGGCGAGCGGCAGGATGAAGCCGAGCAGCGCGCCGCCGAAGGCGAGCGTGGCCGCCACGTTGTTCGCCTGGATCAGCGCGAACTCGCGATGCGGGGTCAGGCGCACGTAGACGAGCATGAACGCGACCAGCAGGCCGATCGATGCGCCGAAATAGGCGAGGAAGGCCGGCAGGCCGGACAGCGAGAGGGCGAATTGTTCGGGCATGGCGTACGGCTCCTTCGGAAATGCAATGGATGGAATGATCGATGGCGTGGGACGGCGTCTGCGACAGGCGCCGATCGCATCAGGTGATGCGCAGGTCGGCCTGGCTCAGCGGCACGCCGACGGAGACGACCACGCAGAATTCGTTCGGGCCGTAGTCCTCGGCGCTGATCAGCAGGTGTTCGCGGCCAGACGGCACGTCGGCATCGCGCGCGTAGAGCATCGCGTAATGGGTCAGGTCGAATTCCGGCCGCGACGCATCCGCGCCGTAGACCGCTTCGTCCATCGCCACCGGCGGCGCCCACTGCGTCCCGTCCTCGCCCCACTGCCGCGCGTAGCGATGCTCGCCCACGATGAAGGTCGGCGCGCCGATGCGGCTGCCGGGCTGCGTCCATGCACGGAACGCGGCCGCGTTGTCGGGAGTGATGGTGTCGTGGAACACGAAATAGCCGATGGCCTCGATCACGCCCGCACTCTGGATCACCTGCAGGAACGCATCGTCGGTGAGATAGAAGCGGAAGATCTCGGTCGCGCCTTCGCTCAGGCGGATGCGGCCGATGCGCTCGACGAACTGCGCGCCGGTCGGCGGCTGGAACAGCAGCCGGTCCGCCGCCATGCGGAACGGCAGCGCGTCGATCTCGACGCCTGCCTTCAGGCGCAGGCCCAGCGGATACGCAGGCGCCGACGGCGCGCGCGCCGCAGGCTTGCGGAACAGATCGAAGAGGCTCATCTGGCCTGCGCTCCGTCCGCGTGCAGCACGGCATGGACATCGACGCGCCGACTGGCCAGGTAGAACAGCGTCGCACCGGGCGGCACGACCGCATCGTCGTCGGCGTTGAGGATCGCGGTCAGCGGCGCGTCGGGCGTCGCATAGCCCAGCAGGGTCGAGCGATGGCGCCTGCGCAGCAGCGACAGGTATTCGTCGTATCGGCGCGCTGGCGCACTGCCGGGCAGGACCAGGCTGTACTGGGTCGCGCCATCGGCGATCGACAGCATCTCCAGCGCGACCCGCGAGGCACCGATGTCCTGCGAGGCGCGGACGATCAGCTCGGCTTGGACCGGCGTCGTGCATTCCACGTCGGCATGGTGCCGCTTGAGCAGCGTCGCCGATTCCTCGCGATCGAAGTGCGCGACGATGTGCGCGGTCGCGCCCGCCGCGCGCAGCGCGAGCGCTGCCGCCAGGGTCTGCTCGTCGGTCGGCGCATCGATGATGATGCGCCGCGCACCCGCCGCACCGGCACGTGCGTATTCCGAGGGATCGGCCAGCGAACCGACCTTCACGAAGCGCGCGTGGTCCGGACGGGGGTTGGCATCGAGCACCGCGTCGACGATCAGGATCTCGCGCTCGGTGCCGTCGGGTTCCTGGCGCAGCAGATCGATGATCCGCTGCGATTCGTGCCCGTTCCAGCCGACCAGCAGGGTATGTCCTTCCATTTTCGGATAGTTCCTCTTGCCATGCAGTCCGCGCTGCCAGCGGTCGGCGAGCACGGAGGATGTCTTGCCGATCATCGAGGCCAGCAGGGCGATGCCGCCCGGCATCAGCCACAGCGCCGCGAACACGCGGCCTGCGGTGGTGGACGGACTGAAATCGCCGAAGCCGACGGTGAAGGCGACGGTCGCGTAGAAATAGGGAAAGATGTCGGGCGCGGACAGCTTGTCCTCGCCCAGCCAGGCCATCGCCATCCACGACACGAGGAAGTGGACGGCGATGGCGCACGCGAGCGCGCTCCAACTCAGGGTCGAAGCGTGCTTGCGCAGCGAGCGCAGCAGCCGGAACAGCATCACCGCACGTTACTCGGCGATGCGGTCGACGGTGCCGGGCAGCTGCAGCGGCGCGGCCTCCGGTGCCGGCAGAACGGCCTGCGGCTTCCGGTAGCGTGCCAGCACCGCCTCGGCACCGGCATTCTCGCCGAACAGGCGGCGCTTCAGGCCGTCGTCGCCGCTGTCGACCTGCAGCTGCTCGGCCGCTTCGATGCGCGCACCGGTTTCGGCCTGGCGCTGCTTGATGCGCTCGAGGCTGTCCAGCGCGGTGCGCATCTTCGCATTGGTGCCCGAATGGCGTGCGGCGATGGTCGCCTGCGCGCGCTGCACCGATTCGGTCGCGCGCACCGTGTCGATCTGCGCACGCAGCCGCTCCAGGCCGCGTTCGCCCTGCACCACGGCGGCACGCAGCTTTTCGATCGAGGCGTCGTATTCGACGATGACCTTGCCGTCCTCGCCGAGCTTGGCTTCGAGATCGGCGATGCGCTGCGCGACTTCCAGCTGCAGGGCTTCGTCGTTCTTCTGCAACGCGACCTGCATGTAGCCTTCGTATTCGCCGAGCTTGCGCCGGTTGGCCTCGGCGGCATCGGCCTTCAGCTTGCGCTGGGCCATCAGCTTGGCGAGATCGTCGCGCGAACGGTTGAGGGCGTCCTGGGCGTCGCGGGTTTCCTGGTCGAGGATGCGCAGCGCATTGGCGTCGACCACGGCCTGGCCGGCCTCGGTGGCGGTGCCGCGGAACAGCGTGAAGAGTTTGCTGAGGATCGCCATGGCTCAGGCCTCCTGCGCCAGCGACACGGCGGCCAGCGGCGCATGCGCGCCGAGGAAGGGCGCGATGGCTTCGGCGGCCTCGAGCGCGTTGTCGGCCAGCACACGGATTTCCTCCAGCACGTTGACCACGGGCGAGCGCGACGACAGCTCGCCGAAGACGATGTACAGGTCGCGGCCGTCCGCCTGGCGGACGATGCCCAGGTTGGACAGCGGATTGATCGGATTCATGCGCAGGCAGGCGTCGTTGAGGCCCGGGATGTCGGCGACGTCGTCGGCGGTCACCAGCGGCACGCTGACGAAGATCTGCTCGCCCGAGACGGCCATGGTCACATCCAGCTCGCCATCATCGTCGACCACGATGTGGATCGTCGGCTCCGCCCCGTCGATCAGCTCGGCGGTCATCCCGTAACGCGTCAGGTACGGCTGCAGCGCGTCGTACAGCGGGCGCGCGGTCCATGCAGCATGGGGAGCGACGGCCGAAGGGGCCGACGTCGTTTGGGCCAGGGGGGTGGACATGGTGCTGTCGATCTCCGCGATCAGGAGGGAGGGAGGGGTGTTGTCGCGCTGCATGCGCTTTTCCAGCGATTTCAGCAGCGCGTGGTACTGGGGCCGCACGTGCAGCGTCACCGGCTTCAGGCCGCGATCCTTCAGCCGCTCGCGGAACCGCGCCTGGCGGAGGGCCTGGGGCGACGGTGGCGAGGGCGGACGATCGGGCATGGATTCGGGGCGACATGAACGTGACGCGTGACGTTACGCGTGACGTTTGCGAAATGCAAGTGACTTCCGACCTACTCCGCCCTGCGCTGTCCTGCCCTGTCCTGCCGGGTCCGGCGCAGGCGGCCGGGCCGACCACCCGCGCAAACGAAGACACCCGGCCGAGGCGGCCGGGTGTCAGGGTTAGCGTCATCCATTCGTGACGTCAGGCAGGCATCGACAGCCCGCCTCGTCCGTCCGGCAGAAGCCGGCTCAGTAATTCGCCGGGGTCGCCTCGCGCGTCACCTGGTGGCGATAGTGCATCGGCCCGAGCAGGTCGATGCCGCAGTCCAGGCGCGACAGCCAGTCCAGCACCTGCGCCATCGCCTCGCCACGGAACGGCATGCCGTGCTGCGGCACGATCATCTCCGGCGCCAGGTCGCGGACCATGTCCACCCACAGCCGCAGCACGCGGTTGCTGGCCATGTAACGGCGATGGAAGCCCTCCATGCACGGCCGGTAGGCCTCGAAATCCTCGACGAAGGCGTATTCGCGACCGCTGGGGACGAGGCCGGAGCAGACATCGCCCGAGAAAAGGATGCGGCTGATCGGGTCGTAGAACGACAGGTTGCCCACCGAATGCAGGAAGTGCGCCGGCAGTGCGACGAGGTGCGTGTCGCCCAGCGGAATGCGCGCACCCTCGTCGTCGACCAGCAGGTAACGCTCGCGACCGGCGTTCTCCATGTAGTGCGGCACCAGGTGCGGGACGAATCGTCCCCAGAGCTTGGAGCAGACCACGGTGGCCTTGGTGTACAGCAGCCACTTGTCGATCGCGCCGATGATGTCGGGGTCCTGGTGCGAGCACAGGATCAGGCCGATCTCGTGCGGACGCACATCGCGTCCCAGCGCCAGCACCAGCGGGTTGTAGAGCAGCGCGCCACCGGGATCCATCAGCGCCGAGGCGTCGCCGTGCTTGATGAGGAACTGGTTGGCCTGCACGCCGTCGTCGCCGCGCACCAGATCGCTGTAGGCCACGCAACGATGCTGACCGGACTCGAAGAGAACGAAACCCATGGCGGTCATCCTTGGAAGGAAAGGTGGCGCAGGTTATGGCCGCCCCGTTTTCCCGGCCTTGATCCCGATCAATTCGCCGGGGAACGCTGCGTTCGCTGCAAAGCCCGCACGGGATCGCAGGATCGACATCGACACGGGCGAGATACGCGATCGATCGAGCGCGTCGATCAACCCTGCCGATCGCCGCATCGGCGCAGTCGGATCACCAGCACTTCGCCACCGCCATCCAGCGCGAAGCGCGCGCGGGCCTGGCCCGTCGGAAACAGCAGCGTGTCGCCGGCGGCGGCATCGCAGCGGGCGTCGCTGCCGGTGGCATGCGCATGACCGGACAGCACGTGCACGACCCAGCGCTCCCCGGGTTCGACGAACAGCACCATCGAGCCCACCAGCGGGCGATGCCACAGCTCGGCGTCGACGCGATCACGACGCCACATCAGGTTGAAATCATGCGTGAGCCCGTCGACGAGTTCGCCGCGTGCCGCGCGCTCGCCGGCGAAACGGACGCGGCCATGCGGCGGCAGGACTTCGCGCACTTCGCCGTCGTCGAAATGCAGGCGAACGCCATGGCCGTGGAGCAGGACCAGTTCGCGCTCGACGCCAGGAAACGCGGAGAACGGGCCGTCCTGTTCGATCTCGGCGATCGACAGCCGCCAGTCCCAATCGTCGCCACCTTCCGGCCAGCGCAGGATCTCGCGCGTCCAGCCGAAGCCATTGCGCCATCGCTCGCGGCGATATTCGTTGGCGGGGATCAGGCGGGGCTGCGGGTTCATGGGCACTCCGGGATCGATGCGGCGGAGTGTATCCAAACCATGCAAACGGGGTCAGGTTCACTTCCTGCGAAGTGAACCTGACCCCGTTCGAACCGTGGCAGCGGACGATCAGCGCTTCTTCGGCGCAGCTGCAGCCACCGGCGCCTTGCCAGGCGCCGCTGCCGGGCGGGCCGCGGGCGCGGCACCGCCGACCACGATCAGCTCGCGGTTGCGCTCGACCGTCTTCAGGCCGATGCCGTCGACCTGGGCGAGCTGTTCGGCGCTGCGGAACGGCCCGTTCTGCTTGCGGTAGGCGACGATCGCCTCGGCCTTGGCAGGGCCCACGTTGACCAGCACGCGGTCGAGCGTGGCGGCGTCGGCGCTGTTGATGTTGACTTTCTCGGCGGCGAGGGCGCCCAGGCTCAGGCCCAGCGACAGGGCGGCGGTGGCGAGGATGCGGGCGGTGTTGAACAGGTTCATGGTGTTGTCCTTTGAATGGGCTTGGATTGACTGGATGGTCGGGGTTCGTCCCGCGTCGGCAGCGGCCGGTGTTTCGTGGCGTCCGCTGCATCGCGTCGACAGGGACAGTCTCCGGATCCGGGCCATTCGCCCCCATCGCCGGACCGCCCGCCGCGACCTCCGGAAAATCCCCCCGCCCGTGTCGGAAAAACCCGACCCCCGCCAAGCCGCGTAGAATCCACGGGGTCTTTTTCCGCCGCCGGGCCCGCCGCATGGACATCAGTCGCATCGAACATTTCGTTGGCCGCAAATGGGACGAGGAAATCGTTCCGCAGCTGGTCGACTACATCCGCATTCCCAACAAGTCGCCGATGTTCGACAAGGACTGGGCCGCGCACGGGCACATGGATGCGGCGGTCGAACTGATGACGACCTGGGCGCGCGCCCAGGACGTGCCGGGCATGCAGGTCGAAGTAGTGCGCCTGGACGGCCGCACGCCGCTGATCTTCATCGACATCCCGGCCAGCGCCGATGCCGGCACCGGCGACGACTGCATCCTGCTCTACGGCCACCTCGACAAGCAGCCGGAAATGACCGGCTGGGACGACGACCTCGGCCCGTGGACGCCGGTGATCAAGGGCGATCGCCTCTACGGCCGCGGTGGTGCCGACGACGGTTACGCGATCTATGGTTCGCTCACGTCGATCCTCGCGCTGCGCGAACAGGGTATTCCGCATGCGCGCTGCGTGGTGATGATCGAAGCCTGCGAGGAATCCGGCAGCTACGACCTGCCCGCCTACGTCGACCACCTCGCGCCGCGCATCGGCAAGCCTTCGCTGGTGGTCTGCCTGGATTCGGGCTGCGGCAACTACGAACAGCTGTGGTGCACCACGTCGCTGCGCGGCCTGGCCGGCGGCAACCTCACCGTGAAGGTGCTGGACGAAGGCGTGCACTCCGGCGACGCCTCCGGCATCGTGCCGTCGAGCTTCCGCATCCTGCGCCAGCTGCTGTCGCGCATCGAGGACGAACAGACCGGGCGCATCCTGATCGAAGGCATGCAGGTCGAGATCCCGGCCGATCGCCTGGCCCAGGCGAAGACCTGCGCCCAAGTGCTGGGCACGGCGGTCTACGACAAGTTCTCGTTCCTGCCCGGCATGACGCCGATGCACGAGGACCTGACCGAACTGGTGCTCAACCGCACCTGGCGCCCCGCACTGTCGGTGACCGGCGTCGACGGCATGCCGCCGCTGTCGTCCGCGGGCAACGTGCTGCGCCCCTTCACTGCCGTGAAGCTGAGCCTGCGCCTGCCGCCCACACTCGATGGCAAGCACGCAGGGCAACTGCTGAGCGATGCGCTGCTGCGCGATCCGCCCTACGGCGCGCAGGTGTCGCTGCAGCTGGAAAAGGATTCCACCGGATGGAACGCGCCGACGCTCAGCCCGTGGCTGGAACAGGCGATCGACAGTGCCAGCCAGGCCTTCTTCGGCAAGCCGGCGATGTACATGGGCGAAGGCGGCACGATTCCGTTCATGGGGATGCTCGGCGAGAAATTCCCGGGCGCGCAGTTCATGATCACCGGCGTGCTCGGCCCGCAATCCAATGCGCACGGCCCGAATGAATTCCTCGACATCCCGATGGGCAAGCGCGTCACCGCCTGCGTGTCGCAGGTGATCGCTGCGCACCGCAACGCCAGCCAGCGCGGCGAAACCACCGGCGTCGCCGCCGTGGCCGGCGGGCACCACCACGGCGAGCACGGCTGCTGCTGAGACCCGTCGATCCGTCGACGCGAAGGTGCGGGGCGCCGTCGCCCCGCACTACCACGGCACCCAACAGAAGAGACTGCAGGAAGATCGGAAACGCGCCCGCGATGCGCGGATCGTGCGCGTTCCGGCGCGCACGCAAGGATGACAGTGCAGTCGCGGATATCGATCGGCACGCCTCCAGGACAGATAGCGACTTCACCCGCTCCGGCGAAATCCGACATGCCCCTGATGATCGGCCACCGTTTTTCCGGCGCGGATCATCGTCACGACACCCGCGGTCGCTCGCGCACGTCGCCTGCGGTATACGAAAAAACGCGTGATCCAAACGCTTGATTCAAGCGCGACAGCCACGCGCGCGCATCGAAAACCGGAACGGATGTCCGGTAATCCGGCTGCCGTCCCTCGTCGAACCGGCCCGCCGGTCGAGACGGCATTGCAATCCCAACCACGAAGCAATCCCGGATGTTAACGTCGGTTTGCCCGAGGATCTGGCGTGCGGGCACGGAATCGTTGGCGTAACCGGCACAGGGGAGCCGACAGCAAATGGTTTATCGAAATATATCCAAGGAGTAGCCCATGTTGATTCAACACAGTCGCGCACTGGCATATTCGATCCTGGCCTTGTTTGGATCGTGGCTGGCGATTTCGCCTGCGAGTGCATGCTGTCCCAGCGGTGGCGTCGGCGAACCCGCTCCCTCGAACGGACTCGGCCAGACCAATCCGCCTTCGATCGATCTCGCGCCGAATTCGCCGTGGCAGGTCTACCAGTTCGAACGCGACGGCATCCGCTATCTGCAGATCAACGACAGCGCAGGCGTCGTACGCACCGCCGTCGGTCGCATCGAGGACACGTTCTGGGTATTGCCGATCGGCTCCGATGCGGATCACGTCGTGGTCGATGGCACGACCGAACCCGCCGGAACGCCGACGAGGGTCTATCTCGGCCCCGACGTGGAAGTTGTGGTGTACGAAGACGGGAGCCGCCAGCGCTGGTGGATCCGCAGGCCGACGTCGACCTACTGATCCGGGCTCAGTGGGCCGCGCCGGCTTCGGTCAACAGGATCGAAAGCTGGTGCCCATGGCGGTGCAACAGACCGCCATGGGCCTTGATCCGCGCATTGAGCAGCATCTGCGCGGTTTCCCCCGCGTGCGAGGTTTCGTGCTGCGACGTCGGCACCACGCCGACGTGCAGCACGATGCCGCGCGACTGGCGTGCGTTCCAGGCGCGCATGTTGATCCGGTACTCGTCCGGGTTGTAGTCCGACAGCAGGGCCATCGCGTGGCAGATGCAGCGATATGCGGTCAGCTGCAGCCCGGTGGACAGTGTCTTCACCGGGCCCCGGAAGCCATAGCTGACGTGGGCATCACCCGCCCAGAAATCGCTGAACGCCTGGTTGTGCACGGCCCTGAACAGGCCGCCCTCTTCGAGCTGGATCGGATACAGCGCCATGGCCTGTTCGTCGAAGGCCTGGCGATGGACCATGCCGCTGCTGTTGAGGTTCATCGCATCCTCGAACCGCCCCTGGCTCTTCAGCCAGTCGGCGAGCATCTTGCGTTCGCCGTCGAGCATCAGCTGCATCTGCGCCATGTAGAGCAGCTGTTCGCGCAGGATGTGCTCGGTCGTGTCGAAGCTGGTGCGCGCGAGCCGCCTGGCTTCCTCCTCGGCGACGCCGGACTGGCTGGCGTTCTGGTGGTGCCGGGTCATCGACCAGCCGATGGCGAGTACCGCCGTCGCCGTGATCACCAGCGCCTGCTGCGCGATGAACACACCGGAATCGTGACCGCCCTCGAAGCCGAAGTTGGGCAGGATCGCGCCGACCGCGAGGTTGCCGATCCAGGTCCCGAATGCCGCGCCACGCCAGCCATGCAGCAGCGTGAGCGCCACTGCCGGGGTGATCATGAGCATGAGCACGCCCTGCCGGATGCCCACGGCGAGGTCCTGCGCGAGATGCAGGACGAGATACAGGGCGAGCACGACGCCTGTGGCGATCGCGACGTTGCGATGGAAGCCCCGGGTCGCGAACCAGGACACCTGCCGCGTCATCCACAGCAGGCAGGGCAACAGCACGATCATGATGCCCAGGTGGTAGCCGACGGAGACGCGCAGGAAGCCCTCGAACGACGCCATCACCGGCGGCCCGGACAGCAGGAAGTTCACGATCGCGTTGCTGGCGGCGCCCCACAGCGCGAGCAGCACCGCCGAGAACGGCAGCCATCGCACCTGCGCGACGAGGGTGGACAGGCGCCTGTGCAGCACGGCAGGCACCACGGCGATGATGGAGATCAGCAGGAAGGGGCTGGCGTAGGCCCACAGTGCGCCGTCGACGGGCGCGCGCGGCACGCGCAGCAGGCCCAGCGCGGCGATGTCGCCGATGAAGAGGTAGGGCCAATGGCGGATCGGCAGAAGCAGCAGGCCGGCGATGCGAATTCCCGCGGGCAGGAACCACTGGTCAAGCGAACTGAACCAAGCCGCGAGATACGCAAAGCAGTAGACCACCGAAAATGCCAATCCTTTGGCGATGCTTTTCCACTTCGCATCTTCCATTGCATGTTCCTGCGAACCCTCGCCGGGACGGTCCGCACACGCCTCTTCTGGTTGTTCGTCTCGAGCTTAATTTGCACAAATTCAGGGGCCCGTCAAACGATTCGACGCGCCGCCCCGGTCAGAGTGCGCCGACGACCGCGCCGAGGATCCGCAGATCCGTTAACTCGGAGACGGGCACGTGCACCCGGTCGACCCCCGGGTCCTGCCCGACCAGCAGCCAGCCGTCGCGTCGCGGCAGGACGCGGCGGATGTCCGGGCGTCCCCAGAGGGTATAGGCATAGAGGCCGCCGTCGACCACGTCCTCGTGCCGGGTCATGCTGGTATCGACCAGCACCAGGGCGTTGCGGCGGATGTCCGGTTCCATGGCGCGGGACAGCTGCACCGCCCATCGGACGTGCTGGACCGGTGTCGGCCCCAGTTCCCGGCGGACGACGAATTCGGGCAGCCAGATGCGCACGGGCATGTCGGCGCGGGCAAAGCCGTCCAGACGCTCGATGGCCACATGCGCGTCGGGCGTGGCCCCGGAGCGCAGGCCCTGGAGGGCCATGACCTGCTGGGCGGATTCGACGCGGAGCATCTGGTCGTAGGCCCGGCTGATCCGCTCGGGCGCGACGCCCAGCAGGGCGGCGATCGCCGGAGCGTGCTCGGCGGGGATGGGGCGCCGCCCCACGCGCCAGTGCGCGACGTTGTTGCGGCCGACCCGCGCGACTTCCGCCACCCGCGTGTTGCTGGTGCCGGTTTCGTCCATCGCCTGCATGAGGGCTTGTGCGTACTTGTCCATGGGCCTGCCTACCCGACTTCCGGGCGACAGGTTCGCATGATCCGCCCTCGATTGACAGGCATGTCAATTGTGCTAACTTCGATTCCGAATGAGGTAACCGCCGGACAAGGGGCGGTTCCGGGATCGGCGGAAGGTCGCCGATCGGCGACATCGGTCACGCCTGCGCGCAGCCGCGCACGCCGGCCGGACCGAACCGGGACCGATGGAAAGGCCAGGCATGGTCGCTGTCTTCACAGGAGAGGTGCAGAGTGGTGGTGATGACTTGCCGGATCGGGGGGACGGTCCGCATCGGTGACGACATCCATGTCACGCTGCAACGCCGCCTGCAGGACCGGGTCACCCTCGGTGTGATCGCACCCGCAGGCAGCCGCCTGCATTTCGACGGTGCGTGCCTGCAGCCGATCGTGTTGCCCAGCGGCGCGCAGGCCTATCTCTTCTCCCTGCTCGGCGTGCGGCGCTTCCGCATCGACGGCATCGAGGTCGAAGTCTGGATTCCCGGCGATGCCGTACCGCTGGCGTCCGACTGCGACGACCATGTCCATTTCGGCATCCGCACGCCGCAGCCGCTGCGGATCACCTGCGAACAGGAACACGAGCCGCCGGCGCGCATCGCGCCGCGGCCCCAGGCGTCGCCCGTGCAGCTCCGGAACTGAGCGCTCCGCCCTGACGGCGCGCTCGAACCAGGTTCCGGAACGACAGAAGGCCCGGTGAGAACCGGGCCTTCATATTGATGGGCTTGTTGATGGACGCATCGATGGGCCGGTGGCCTGCCGACGGGTCCGGGCAAGGGCACCGCCCTGCCCGGCCCGCAGGTCAACCCTGCCCCAGGATCCGCTGCACCACCGCTTCGGCCAGGGCTTCCGGCGAGTGGGCGACCGTATCCAGCCGCAGTTCCGGGGATTCCGGTGCCTCGTACGGCGAGTCGATGCCGGTGAAGTTCGGGATCTTGCCGGCGCGGGCCTTGGCGTACAGGCCCTTCACGTCGCGCCCCTCGGCGACCGCCAGCGGCGTGTCGACGAAGACCTCGACGAACTCGTCGCCCTCGAACAGCTCGCGCGCCATCTGCCGCTCGGCGCGGAACGGCGAGATGAAGCTGACCAGCACGATCAGGCCGGCGTCGACCATCAGCTTCGACACCTCGGCGACGCGGCGGATGTTCTCGACGCGGTCCTCCTCGCTGAAGCCCAGGTCCTTGTTCAGGCCATGGCGGACGTTGTCGCCGTCGAGGATGTAGGTATGCAGGCCGAGCGCGGCCAGGCGCTTCTCGACCAGGTTTGCCACCGTCGACTTGCCCGAACCGGACAGGCCGGTGAACCAGACGCAGCGCGGCGACTGGCCGAGGCTGCGCGCGCGGGCGGCCTTGTCCACTTCCAGGTGCTGCCAGTGGATGTTCGCGGCGCGGCGCAGCGCGAAGTCCAGGGTGCCGGCGGCGACCGTGCCGTTGGTCTGGCGATCGATCAGGATGAAGGCGCCGAGCTCGCGGCTGTCCGCATACGACTCGAAGGCGACCGGCTGGTCGAGATGCAGGTTGCAGTAGCCGACCTCGTTGAGTTCGAGGTGCTTCGCGGCCAGGTGGTCCTGCGTGTTCACGTCGACGCGGTGCTTGATCTCGGTCACCGAGGCGCCGACGGTGCGCGCGCCGATCTTCAGCCAGTACGGACGGCCCGGCAGCAGCGCCTGCTCGCCCATCCACAGCACGTGGGCGGCGAACTGGTCCGCGACCTGCGCCGGCGCGCTTGCGGCGGCGATCACGTCGCCACGGCTGATGTCGATCTCGTCCTCCAGGGTCAGCGTGACCGCCTGGCCGACGATGGCGAGGTCGAGATCGCCGTCGCCGGTGACGATGCGCGCGATCTTCGAGCGGCGACCGGACGGCAGGGCGACGATCTCGTCGCCCACCCGCGCCACGCCGGACACGAGGGTACCGGCGAAGCCGCGGAAGTTCTGGTCGGGCCGGCAGACCCACTGCACCGGCATGCGCAGGCCCAGATCCTTGCGCGCGTGCGAGGCATCGACGGTCTCCAGGTGTTCGAGCAGCGTCGGGCCGGCGTACCAGGGCATGCGTGCCGAGCGCTCCAGCATGTTGTCGCCGTTGAGCGCCGACAGCGGGATCGCGGTGACGTTCGCGATGCCCAGCTGCGCGGCCAGCGCGCGGTAGTCGTCGGCGATGCGCGCGAACACGGCTTCGTCATGGTCGACGAGGTCCATCTTGTTCACCGCCAGCACCACGTGGCGGATGCCCAGCAGCGAGACGATGTAGCTGTGCCGGCGGGTCTGGGTGAGCAGGCCCTTGCGCGCATCGACCAGGACGATGGCGAGATCGGCGGTGGACGCGCCGGTGGCCATGTTGCGGGTGTACTGCTCGTGGCCCGGGCAGTCGGCGACGATGAACTTGCGCTGGTCGGTGCTGAAGAAGCGGTAGGCGACATCGATGGTGATGCCCTGCTCGCGCTCGGCCTGCAGGCCGTCGACGAGCAGCGCGAAATCGATCTGGCCGTTCTGAGTACCGTGGCGGCGGCTGTCGGCTTCGAGCGCGGCCAACTGGTCGTCGAGCAGCAGCTTGGTGTCGTGCAGCAGGCGACCGATCAGCGTGCTCTTGCCGTCGTCGACGCTGCCGCAGGTGATGAAGCGCAGCAGCTGCTTGTGCTCGTGCTGTTCGAGGTAGGCGGCGACGGCGGCGATGGCGTCCTGCGCGGGCGCGTCCTGGGTCAGTGCATTCATCAGAAATAGCCCTCCTGCTTCTTCTTCTCCATCGAGGCGGAAGGATCGTGGTCGATCACCCGGCCCTGGCGTTCGGAGGTGGTGGCGACCAGCATCTCGGCGATGATCTTCTCCAGCGTGTCGGCCTCGGATTCGATCGCGCCGGTCAGCGGGTAGCAGCCGAGGGTGCGGAAGCGCACGCGCTTCATCGCCGGCGCTTCGCCGTCGTGCAGCGGCAGGCGGTCGTCGTCGACCATGATCAGCGCGCCGTCGCGCTCGACCACCGGGCGCTCCTGGGCGAAATACAGCGAGGGCACCGGGATCTTCTCGCGGAAGATGTACAGCCACACGTCCAGTTCGGTCCAGTTGGAGATCGGGAACACGCGCACCGATTCGCCCTTGTGGATGCGGGTGTTGTAGAGGTTCCACAGCTCGGGACGCTGGTTCTTCGGGTCCCAGCGGTGCTGCGCGGTGCGGAACGAGAACACGCGCTCCTTGGCGCGGGACTTCTCCTCGTCGCGCCGCGCGCCGCCGATGGCGGCATCGAAGCCGTGCAGGTCCAGCGCCTGCTTCAGCGCCTGGGTCTTCATCACGTCGGTGTGCACGGTGGCGCCGAAGGTGATGGGATTCATGCCCATCGCCACGCCTTCCGGGTTGGTGTGCACGCGCAGCTCGATGCCGGTTTCCTCGGCACGGCGGTTGCGGAAGGCGATCATCTCGCGGAACTTCCAGCCGGTGTCGATGTGCATGAGCGGGATGGGCGACCGGCCGGGCGCGAACGCCTTCTGCAGCAGGTGCAGCAGCACCGAGCTGTCCTTGCCGATCGAATACAGCATGACCGGGTTGCGGAACTCGGCCGCGACCTCGCGGAGGATGTGGATGCTCTCGGCTTCGAGCCGATCGAGATGACTCAGGGCGGGAATGGACATGGAATCTCGACAGGGAACCAGATGAGGCGGGAGCCGGGGCCGACGGGGTCGACGACCGATGGCCTAGCCGGCGAAGGTCTTGTACAGGGTCCGCAGGCTCAGGCCAATCACCAGCAGGCCGACGAAGGGCATGAGCACGCGGGGTTTGACGAAGCGGATCAACCAGGCGCCGAGCGGGGCGGCCAGCACCCCGCCGATGGCCAGCCCGATCACGATGCCGATGTGGCTGAAGCCCATCGTGACCAGGAAGACGATCGACGCCGTCAGGGTGACGAAGAACTCCACCGCGTTAACGCTGCCCACGGTGAGGCGCAGCTCGTGCCCGCGGGCGATCAGGTTGGTGGCCACGATCGGGCCCCAGCCGCCGCCGCCGATGGCGTCGAGGAAGGCGCCGATGAAGCCCACCGTGGACACGTGCGAGGTCACCTCGCGCGGCACCAGCTCCTTGAAGGCCTTGAACAGGATGATCACGCCCATCAGCAGCAGGTAGCCGGCGATCCAGGGCTTGAGGGCATCGCCGTCGATCGCGGTCAGCAGGTAGGCGCCGATGCCCGCGCCCAGCACCCCGGGCAGGAGCAGGCGCCGGAACAGCTTGCGGTCGATGTTGCCGAACGCATGGTGCGAGATCGCCGAGGTGCCGGTGGTGAAGCATTCGGCGGCATGCACCGTCGCGCTGCTGACCGCCGGCGGCACGCCGAAGCCCAGCAGAAGCGTGGAAGCGGTCACACCATAGGCCATGCCCAGCGCGCCATCGACGAGTTGCGCAGCGAAACCGATCGCGATGAACAGGAGGAAATCGGGGGGCAGATCCATGTGGGGAGGAGCCGCTGAAGGCTTTCCAGTATCGATAAACCCTCCCGGCGTCGAAAGTGCGCGCCGGCATAAGCGAATAACGACCGATCCTTTCCTGCTTGAAATACAGGGACATAGGCTGAGTCCATCCCCCGGACCCCCATCCCGGGCAGCCTCAGGTTCCCGCCATGTCTTCCGCCCCCGCCACCGTCGCCCTGTCCACGCTCGCGCAGCCGCCGCTGTCGGTGGAGCCCTTCGCCCAGATCGCCCGCCTCGCCGAGGGCCTGGACAGCGCCGGCCTGTGGTGGCTGTCGGGGTATGCGGCGGGACTGGCACGGGCACAGGGCGGGCTGGTGCCGCTGGCGCCGGTGGCAGGCCAGGCCGATGCCGCCGCACAGCCGCGCGAGCGCCTGACCGTGGTCTACGGCAGCCAGACCGGCAACGCCAAGCGCGTGGCCGAGGCCCTGGCCGCGAAATTCGAGGCCGAAGGCCTGCCGGTGCGCCTGCTTCGCGCCGATGCGTATCCGACTCGGGAGCTCAAGGACGAGCACTATCTTGCGATCGTGATCAGCACCCAGGGCGACGGCGACCCGCCGGACGACGCCCGCGCGCTGGTCGAATTCCTCGACGGCAAGCGCGCGCCGAAGCTGCCGGGCCTGCGCTACACCGTCCTCGGGCTGGGCGACTCCAGCTATCCGCAGTTCTGCGCCATCGGCCAGCGCATCGATGCCCGCCTCGAAGCCCTGGGCGCGCAGCGCTGGGTGGCCCGCGCCGACGCCGACCTCGACATCGAGACCGTGGCCGCGCCGTGGTCGGCGCAGGTCCTGGCCGAAGGCAAGGAGGCGCTGAAGGCGCGCAGCGCGCCGCTGGCCACGGTCACCCCGCTGCGGCCGCACCTCGCCGCACCGGTCGCCTGGACCCGCGAACGCCCGTTCACGGCGGAGCTGCTCACCAACCAGCGCATCACCGGCCGAGGTTCGGACAAGGACATCCGCCACATCGAACTGTCGCTGGAAGGCGCCGGCCTGGAGTACGAACCGGGCGACGCGCTCGGCGTGGTCATCGAGAATCCGCCGGCCCTGGTCGAGGCGATCGTCGCCGAACTCGGCCTCGATGCTGCCGCACCGGTCACCGTGGGCACGGACACCCTGCCCCTGCGCGACTGGCTGGGCAAGCGCCGCGAGATCACCCGCCTGAGCCGCCCCTTCGTCGCCACCCACGCCGCGCACGCCGGCAGCGACGCGCTGAACCGCCTGCTCGCGCCCGACCAGCGCGAGGCACTGACCGCGCTGATGGCCGATGCGCAGATCATCGACCTGCTGCACGACCATCCGGGTGCGTGGACCGCCGAAGCGCTGGTCGAGGCCCTGCGTCCACTGCAGCCGCGCCTGTATTCCATCGCGTCCAGCCGCAAGGCCGTCGGCGACGAAGCGCACCTCACCGTGGCTCACGTCGAATACCTGCGTGGCGACGCCACCCGCTGGGGCGCGGCCTCGCACTTCCTCGCCGCCCGCGAGGAAGGCGCGCAGGTGCAGGTCTACATCGAGCACAACGAGCGCTTCCGCCTGCCCGCCGACGGCGCGAAGGACATCATCATGATCGGCCCGGGCACCGGCGTCGCGCCGTTCCGCGCCTTCGTGCAGGAGCGCGAAGCCGTCGCCGCCACCGGTCGCAACTGGCTGTTCTTCGGCAACCCGCACGCCCGCGAGGATTTCCTCTACCAGGTCGAATGGCAGGACGCACTCAAGCGCGGCGCGCTGCATCGCCTCGACCTCGCGTTCTCGCGCGACCAGGCCAGCAAGGTCTACGTGCAGCACCGCCTGCGCGAACAGGCGCGCGAACTGTACGCGTGGCTGGAAAACGGCGCGCATCTCTACGTCTGCGGCGATGCCACGCGCATGGCCAAGGACGTGCATGCCGCGCTGCTGGACATCATCGCGGTGCAGGGCGGCAAGTCCGCCGAAGACGCCAACGACTACCTCAATGCCCTGCAGGCGCAGGGCCGCTACGCCCGGGACGTGTACTGATGAGCGCTCACTCCGTCGAAGACATCAAACGGCAGAGCGGTCGCCTGCGCGGCACCCTGGTCGAATCGCTGGGCAACCAGATCACCGGCGCGCTGGCCGAGGACGACCAGACCCTGATCAAGTACCACGGCAGCTACCAGCAGGACGACCGCGACATCCGCGACGAGCGCCGCCGGCAGAAACTGGAGCCGGCGTATTCGTTCATGATCCGCACCCGCACCCCGGGTGGCGTGGTCACGCCGGCACAGTGGCTGAAGCTCGACGCCATCGCGACGACCTACGCCGAACGCGGCCTGCGCGTGACCACGCGCCAGGCCTTCCAGTACCACGGCGTGATCAAGGGCGAACTCAAGGCGACGATGCAGGCGATCAACGCCGCGCTGATCGACACCCTCGCCGCCTGCGGCGATGTCAACCGCAACATCGCGGTCGCCGCGAACCCCTATCTCTCCGCCGTGCACACGCAGGTGCAGTCACAGGCCGAAGCCCTGTCGAAGCACCTGCTGCCGAACAGCCGCGCCTACTACGAAATCTGGCTCGACGAAGAGAAGGTCGCCGGCAGCGGCGAGGAAGAGGAGCCGATCTACGGTGCCGTCTACCTGCCGCGCAAGTTCAAGATCGGCTTCGCGGTGCCGCCGAGCAACGATGTCGACGTGTTCGCGCAGGATCTCGGCTACATCGCGATCATCGAGGACGGCCGGCTCGCCGGCTACAACGTCAGCGTCGGCGGCGGCATGGGTGCGACCCATGGCGACCCGGAAACCTATCCGCGCCTCGGCAACGTGATCGGCTTCATCACGCCCGATCAGGTGATCGCGGTCGGCGAGGCCGTCGTCACCACCCAGCGCGACTGGGGCAACCGCGCAGTGCGCAAGCGCGCACGCCTGAAGTACACGATCGACGACCACGGCCTGGAGAACTTCCGCGACGAAGTGGCGAAGCGCGCGGGCATCGCGTTCGGTCCCGCGCGCGAGTACGCCTTCGACCACAACGCCGACCAGTTCGGCTGGAGCCAGGGCGATGACGGCCTCTGGCACCTCACTCTGCGCATCATCGCCGGCCGCATCTGGGACCGGGACGGCGTCGAGCACCTCACCGGCCTGCGCAGGATCGCCGCGCTGCTTGACGAGGCCGGCGGAAAGAGCGAGTTCCGCCTCACCGCGAACCAGAACCTGCTGATCGCCAACCTCGACGCCTCGCAACGCGACGCGGTCGATGCGCTGGTCCGTGAATACGCGCTCGACACGCACGCGGCGGCCTCGCCTGCGCGCAAGGCAGCGCTGGCCTGCGTCGCGCTGCCGACCTGCGGCTTGGCGATGGCCGAAGCCGAACGCTACCTGCCCGCCTTCGTCGACCGCATCGAAGTACTGCTGTCGAAGCACGGCCTTGATGGCGCCGACCTGCACATCCGCCTCAGCGGCTGCCCGAACGGCTGCTCGCGTCCCTACCTGGGCGAGATCGCGCTGGTCGGCAAGGCGCCTGGCCGCTACAACCTGATGATCGGCGCCGACCACCGCGGCCAGCGCCTGAACACGCTGTACCGCGAGAACATCGACGAAACCACCATCCTCGCCACCCTCGACCCGCTGTTCGCCCGCTATGCCGCCGAGCGCAGCAGCGGCGAGCGCTTCGGCGACTTCCTGGTCCGCGCCGGCGTCGTCGCCGTCGACGACAGCGGCAGCAGGACGCTGCCATTGGAGCTGGTCGCATGAGCCTGCCCGACCCCGTCACCGCCGCCGAGTCGCCACAGGCGCTCGCCGAACTCAACCGCTGGCTGGCCGCGCGCAGCGCGCCCGAACGCGTCGAATGGGCGCTGGAGCACCTGGCCGGCAACCACGCGCTGTCGTCGAGCTTCGGCGCGCAGGCCGCCGTGGCCCTACACATGACGACGCAGGTGAAGCCGGACATCCCGGTGATCGTGGTCGACACCGGCTATCTGTTCCCGGAAACCTATCGCTTCATCGACGAACTCACCGAACGCCTCAAGCTCAACCTGCATGTCTACCGCCCCCAGGTCGGCATCGCCTGGATGGAAGCGCGCCACGGCAAGCTCTGGGAACAGGGTCTGGAAGGCCTGAAGCACTACAACCAGATCCGCAAGGTCGAACCGATGCAGCGCGCGCTGCGCGAACTCGACGTGCGCACCTGGATCGCCGGCCTGCGCCGCAGCCAGTCCAGTTCGCGCGCGGGCGCCGGATTCCTGGAACTGCGCGACAACCGCTGGAAGCTGCAGCCGATCGTCGACTGGAGCGACTACGACGTCTGGAAATACCTCGAATCCAACGGCCTGCCCTACCACCCGCTGTGGCACGAAGGTTACGTCTCGATCGGCGACACCCACACCACGCGCCCGCTGGAAGCCGGCATGAGCGAGGAAGACACTCGCTTCTTCGGCCTCAAGCGCGAATGCGGTCTGCACGAGGACTGGGGCACGGAGTCGCTGGCGAAGAGCGCCTGACACCTGCAGTTGTAGAGCAGAGCGAAGCTTCGCTGCACCGCCTCCGCCAGCCAGCCCAACCAACGCAGCGTCGCGATCGCGGTCTCCGGAAAGAACACAGCGGAGCTTCGCTCCGCTCTACACGAAAGCGCATCGGATCATCCGAAACACGAACGCCCGGCATCGCCGGGCGTTCGTGCATGTCGCAAGGACTCGCGACGACGTCAGTTGGTGATCACCTGGCTCAGGTCGGTCCAGGTCGGCGGCGCAGGCCAGGTCGCGGCCTGGTTGCCGGCGAGGATGCGGCGCAGGTCATGGCGATCGAGCTGCGGCGCGAGCGAGACCAGCAGCTCCACGGTGTAGTCGCGCAGCACGCGTTCGCGCGGCAAGACGGCCCAGGCGGTGCACTCGGGGATCGCGTCCGGCGCCGGGAAGGCGACCAGGTCGGAATCCTGGATCGCGCTGACCGCCATTTCGGCGAGCAGGCCGACGCCGATGCCGGCGCGCACGTAGGTCTTGATCAGGTCGGCGTCGCGCGCGGTCATCGCCAATTGAGGTTCGAGTCCGCGCGTGGCGAAGGCGCGGCGCAGCGAGGAGTCCGGGCGGATCGAGGATTCGTAGCTCACCAGCGGGTAGCCGGCGAGATCGGCCAGGGTCGGCCGCGCGCCGCTCTGCGCCAGCGGGTGCGAACGCTGCATCAGCACGACGCGGCGCCAGCGGAACAGCGGGATGGCCACGCCATCGGCCGGCACGTCCCCGGCGGTGCTGATCAGGGCGAGGTCTGCCTCGCCACGGGCCAGTTGCGACAGCACGTCGCCGTCGGCGCTGGGCTGCAGGTGGATGCTCAGGCGCGGATAGGCCTGGTGGACCTGCGAGATCACCGGCGGCAGCACGAAGCGGGCCTGGGTGTGCGTGGTGGCGATCAGCAGCTGGCCGTGGCCGTCGCGACGCTGGTTGGCGGCGAAGGCGCGGATGTTCGAGGCTTCCAGCAGGATCTTGCGGGCGTGGGCCAGCACCTGGGCACCGGCCGGGGTGAGCTCTTCCAGGCTCCTTCCCTTGCGGACGAACAGCAGGAAGCCCAGCTCGTCCTCCAGTTGCTTGAGTTGCTTCGACAGGCCGGGCTGTGTGGCGTGGACGTGTTCGGCCGCCGAGGTGATGTTGAAGCCCGCATCGGCAATTGCGACGAAGTAGCGCAGTTGAACAAGGGTCATGACGGTCTTTCCGGAAGCGAGAGCAAAGGACGGGAAACGGGGCACCCCCAATGATGCCCTGAAATCTAATCTCTTCATGCGGATCAAGAGATTTAATTCTGATAACTTATAGAAATAAAACTGTCATCGCACATTCCAAATTCTTATATAGCAAGTCAGGGCGGTCATTTCCGGCGTCCCGGTCGCGGATTTACGTTGGACTGCCCGTTCCCAGACCCGGACCCGGCCATGCCCGCCCTCGCCCACACCACGCCCGTTGCGCCGCCTGCCGCCCCTGCGGATGCGATCCCGTGCATGGCGGCCGCCGAGGCCTCGGATGCCCAGCCTCCCCCGCTGTTCCCGGCCTTCCTCGACCTGCGCGGTCGCATCGTGCTGGTGGTCGGCGGTGGCGCGGTGGCCCTGCGCAAGATCACGGCGCTGCTGCCCACCGGTGCACGGGTGAGGGTCGGCGCTCCGGAGCTGATACCCGAAATCGAGACGATGTCCGCCACGGGGGCGATCGAGCATCTGGACGGCCGCTTCCAGCCGGCCTGGCTCGACGACGCCTGGCTGGCGGTCGCCGCCACCGACGATGCCGACGTGAACCGCGCCGTGGCCGAGGCCGCCGAGGCCCGCCGCCTGTGGGTGAACGTGGTCGACGATGCGCCGCTGTGCAGCTTCCAGGTCCCGGCCCGGGTCGAGCGAGGCCCGCTGCAGATCGCCATCTCCAGCGGCGGCGGCGCGCCCATGCTGGCGCGCCACCTGCGCGAACGCCTCGAAACCGAGATCGATGAATCCATTGGCGCGCTCGGCACGTTGCTGGTCCACCATCGCCGGCGGATCCGGAGCCGGATCGCCGACACCGGCGCGCGGCGCCGGTTCTTCGATGGCGTGATGACCAGCGAGATCCCGTCCCTGCTGCGTCGCGGCGACCACGCCGGTGCCGAACGCGCGCTGCTGGCGCGGATCGACCAGGCCGACACCGCCAGGCGCACCGGACGCGTGGCCCTGGTCGGTGCCGGCCCCGGCGACGCCGGCCTGCTCACCCTGCGCGGCCTGCGCCTGCTGAACGAAGCCGACGTCATCCTCCACGACCGCCTGGTCAGCGCCGAAGTGCTGGACCTCGCCCGCCGCGATGCCGAGCGGATCGAGGTCGGCAAGGAAGCCGGCCACCATCACGTGCCGCAGGACAAGATCCACGCGCTGATGCTCGAACATGCCCTCGCCGGCAAACGCGTGGTGCGCCTCAAGGGCGGCGACGCCTTCGTGTTCGGTCGTGGCGGCGAAGAAATCGAATACCTGCGCGACCACGGCATCGACTACGAAGTCGTGCCCGGCATCACCGCCGCGCTCGCCTGCGCCGCATACGCCGGCATCCCGCTCACCCATCGCGACCACGCGCAGTCGGTGCGCTTCGTCACCGCGCACAGCAAGGCCGAGAACGACGAGCTCGACTGGGCCGGCTTCGCGCGCGAAGGCCAGACGCTGGCCTTCTACATGGGCGTCGCCGGGCTGGAACGCGTGCGTGCGCGCCTGCTGGCGCACGGCCGTGCGGCGTCGACGCCCTGCGCGCTGGTCGAGAACGGCTCGCGCCCGGACCAGCGCGTGGTGCTGGCCACGCTCGACACCCTGCCAGACACCGCCCGTGCCCACGATGTGCGTTCACCGGCCCTGCTGTTCGTCGGCGAAGTCGCCGGCCTGGCCGCGCGCCTGCACTGGTTCGGCGCCGCGCCGATCGGCAGGAACCGCACGGATGGCGATGCGCAGCATGACGCGGGCTGCGACGATGCGATGATCGTCGTGCCTGCCCGCGCGGACAGGCCGCTCGCCGCGGCCGCCTGACCTTTTACCCCCATTCCCCCTCGACACCGCTCCAGGACATCCCATGGCTCTCCACGACAGCATCCTCGACACCATCGGCAATACGCCGATCGTCAAACTGCACCGTCTCGCGCCCAAGCACGTGACGCTCTACGCCAAGGTCGAATCCTTCAATCCCGGCGGGTCGGTCAAGGACCGCCTCGCCCTGGCGATCGTGCTCGACGCCGAGCGCAAGGGCCTGCTGCGTCCCGGCCAGACGATCGTGGAGGCGACCTCGGGCAACACGGGCGTCGCACTGGCGATGGTCGCCGCAGCGCGCGGCTATCCCTTCGTGGCGATCATGACCGAGACCTTCTCGGTCGAACGCCGCAAGCTGATGCGCGCCTACGGCGCCAAGGTCATCCTCACCCCCGCCGCCGAACGCGGCAGCGGCATGGTGCGCAAGGCCAGGGAGCTCGCCGCGAAACACGGCTGGTTCCTCGCCCGCCAGTTCGAGAACGAAGCCAACCCGGCCTACCACCGCAGCACCACCGGCCCGGAAATCCTGCGCGATTTCGCAGGCAAGCGCCTCGACTACTTCGTCAGCGGCTGGGGCACCGGCGGCACGATCACCGGCGCCGGCGAAGTGCTCAAGCTCGCGCGTCCGGACATCAAGGTCATCTCCAGCGAACCGGCCGGCGCGCAGCTGCTCGGCGGCAAGGAATGGCAGCCGCACAAGATCCAGGGCTGGACCCCGGACTTCCTGCCGGACGTGCTCAGCCGCACGATCGCCGACGAGATCGTTCCCATCGACGATGTCGTCGCGCGCGACACCGCGCGTCGCCTCGCCACCGAGGAAGGCCTCTTCGTCGGCCTCTCCGCCGGCGCCACCGCCGCCGCCGCGCTGAAGGTCGCGGAGAGCGCGCCGGAAGGTTCGGTGCTGCTGACCATGCTGCCCGACACCGGCGAACGCTACCTGTCGACCTTCCTGTTCGAAGGCATCAGCGACGGCTCCGACGACGAATGGCTGGAATCGCTGGGCTGATCGCGACGAACTGATCGCGAACTGATCGCGCTTCGTCGTTCTCCTTCCCCCGCGCGGGGGGGGGGGAGGCCGGGATGGGGGGCAATGCGCCCAAAGCGCCCCCACCTCAATCCTCCCCCGCGCGCGGGGGAGGAGGTCAAACCATCGGCGATTCGCCTTCCACGGCTGGCCAGACCCGGAACCAGCTCTCGTCCGCCAACGCCAGCAGTTCTGCGTCCTCGACGGAATCGCCGTAGGCATGCACCGCCGAGAACTCGCGCAGCACGTAGCGCTCGCGCACACGTCGCGCCTTCTCCTCGCGCACGCACTGCGCGCCATCGAAGCGGCCGGTAAGCAGGCCGTCGACGATTTCCAGCTTCGAGCACAGCAGATCGATGCCCTGCGCGCGACACCAGTGCGACAGGTACACATCGAAGCCCCCGGACACCACCGCGACGGTGTCGCCGCGTGCCTTGTGCCAGGCGATCCGCGCCATCGCCTCCGGACGCAGCACGCCGGGCAGCACGTCGCGCGCGAAACGTTCGCCCGCCGCGCGGTAATCGGCCTCGGGCATCCCGCTGAATCCAGCCCGGACGATCTTGCTCCGGATGTTCGAACCCGACACCCATCCGGCCCTGTAACCGAAGACCCACGGCGCGAGCAGCGTGCCCCACAGGCGCAGGCGCGCGCGCGGCACCGCCATGCGCACGAAGTCCGGCATCATCTCCCGCGTGGTGATCGTGCCGTCGAAGTCGAAGAGAGCGAGGATCACTGGAGGCCGAACTTGAAAGGCAGACGCCCCCGCCCCGCATCCCCGGCGCGCAGTCGCGCGCGCCTGGTCCAATCGACCGCAGCCTGATCCAGCGTGGCGTTGCCGCTGGAACGGAGCACCTCCACGTGCGTGACCACCCCCTCGACGGAATACTCGAGACCCAACTCGAGCGAACCGCCACGCCGTCCGGTCTCGACGAAGGTGCGGATCAGGTCCTTCATCGGAGGACGCTCCACGAAATGCTCGGTCCGGATCTCCGGCAACTCGGCAATGGATGCGGCAGGCGAGTCGTCAACGCTCAAGTCGAACGGCAAACGACCTTCGCCGGCAGTCCCTGGCGTCAGGATCGCGGCCTTGCACCAGGCAAGGATCGCATCGTCGACGGCCTGCTCGCCCGTTCCGGGATCGAGACGCACTGCCTGCACCACGCCGGCGGCGTCGTAACGCACGATGGCGACCGCATGCAACCTGCTGCGCCCGGTGGCCTGCAGCGCTTCGGCGATGGGCGCAAAGCTCGGGCGGGACACCAGCACGACGCGAGGCTCGGCCGGCGCGCTCGTCTCGGCAGGGGCGGCCTGCCCCGTGTCCGCGAGCGCAGTCGGGGGGATCAAGAACGACACGCCCAACAGGCCCACCACGAGCGCGGACATCCCGGGATCGATTCTCAAAGCATTGCTCCTGATTGGAATTCGTATCGGATCGGCAGCTCACCCCCGCCCATACACATCCTCGTAGCGCACGATATCGTCCTCGCCGAGGTAGTCGCCGGACTGCACCTCGATCAATTCCAGCATGTCGGTACCCGGGTTTTCGAGGCGATGCTTCGCGCCGATCGGGATGTAGGTCGACTGGTTGGCGAACAGCTCGAACACGTCGTTGTTGCGGGTGACGCGCGCGGTGCCGCGCACGACGATCCAGTGTTCGGCGCGACGTTCATGGGATTGCAGCGACAGCGCGGCGCCTGGCTTGACCTTGATGCGCTTGACCTGGAAACCGTCGCCGGCATCGACCGAGTCGTAGCTGCCCCAGGGGCGGTGCACCTCGCGATGCAGCGCGGCCTGCGAGCGCTGGTCGGCCTTCAGCCGGGCCACCACCTGCTTGACCTCCTGCACCTTGTCCTTCGCCGCGACCAGCACCGCGTCGTCGGTCTCGACGACCACCAGGTCGTCCACGCCGACCAGCGCGACCAGCCTGCGCGCATAGGCGTAGCTGTTGCGGCTGTCGATCGCGATCACGTCGCCGTGGTGCGCATTGCCGTCGCCGTCCTGCTCGCTCACCTCCCACAGCGCCGACCACGAACCGACGTCGTTCCAGCCGATGTCGACCGGCAGCACCATCGCGGCATCGGTCTTCTCCATCACCGCGTAGTCGATGGATTCCGAGGGCGACGCGGCGAAGGCGTCACGGTCGAGCCGGAGGAACTCCCCGCCCTGCGACAGCGCATCATGGTCGAGGTGCGCGCAGGCGGCGCGCGCGGCGTCGGCGATGTCGGGGCGATGGCGGCCGAGCTCTTCGAGATAGCGGGAAGCACGGAACAGGAACATGCCGCTGTTCCAGAAGTAGCCGCCATCGTCGAGATAGGACTGCGCGGTCGCGGCGTCGGGCTTCTCGACGAAGCGCAGGACGCGTCGCACGCCTTCGCCGGCATCGGCCTGGATGTAGCCGAATCCGGTCTCGGGTGCCTGCGGCACGATGCCGAACGTCACCAGCGCACCGGCCTCGGCGGCGGGCATGGCGGCGGTCACGGCGGCACGGAAAGCCTCGGCATCGCGGACCACGTGGTCGGAGGGCAGCACCAGCAGCAGCGGGTCGCTGCCGTCGGCCATCGCCACCAGGGCGGCGGCGGCGATGGCGGGGGCGGTGTTCCTGCCCACCGGCTCCAGCACGATGCGCGCGGCCGGCGCCCCGATGACCCGGAGCTGCTCGGCGACCAGGAAGCGGTGGTCTTCGTTGGCCACCACCAGCGGCGCGGCGTCGGACAGGGCCGCCACCCGGCGCCAGGTGGCCTGCAGCATGGTGTCCTCGCCGGCCAGCGCCAGGAACTGCTTCGGGTAGGCCTCCCGCGACAGCGGCCACAGCCGCGTTCCGGACCCGCCCGACAACAACACCGGCTGCAATGACGCCATGACCCGCTCCACGAAAACGATCCGGCGAGTGTACTAGAGCGTGTTATGCACTTTTTCGTGTGCCGCGTTGCGCAGCCTGTGGCACCGAGGCAAGGTTCCGTGGCGCAGCCTTGGCTGGTTGGCCAAGGCAAGCCACGGGCCGCAGTCTCGGTGCCACAGGGGCGCAACCCGGAGGGAAGGTCTTCCGGGGGCGCGATCCGGCGTTGCGCACCTTGCCAAGGCGGCCAGCCTTGGCGGCGGCGCGCGCCTTGGCTCACGCCCCCGGACGACCTTCGCGGCATACGAAAAAGTGCATGACACGCTCTAAACGCCCGCACGCGATCTCCCGGTGCCGTTCAGGCGAGCCGGTCCGTTGCAGGAATATGGCGCGGGGACGGCAGGGCTTATACCCTGTCGCATTCGCCCAACCCACCGTGCCGCATGACCCAGTCGTCCCACTCGATCGCACCGACCGCCGACCTCGACCCCCGCGCCGCCGCCCGTACCGACTGGGCCCGCGCCGCCACCGGCGACGCCGGACTGGCGCTGGAGCGCGCCTCGATGGACGCGGGGTTCCGCAGCTACTGGCGGGGGCGCACCGGGGACGGCACGGTCATCGTGATGGACTCGCCTCCGGACAAGGAGGACGTGCGCCCCTGGCTGCAGGTGCGCGCGCTGATCGCCGCCGCCGGGGTCCGCGTGCCCGGCGTGCTGGCCATCGACGAGGCCGCCGGCTTCCTGCTGCTGGAAGACCTGGGCCACCACACCTACCTGCACGTCATCGACGCCGACAACGCCGACGCGCTGTTCGACGCCGCGATCGACCAGCTCCTCAAGCTGCAGGCGACACCCATGCCGGCGGGCTTCCCGGCCTACGACGAGGAGCTGCTGGCGCGCGAGCTGCGCCTGTTCGACGAATGGTTCCTCGGCCGCCATCTCGGCGTGACCCTGGACTGCGGAGACCTGGAACGGCTCGAACTGGTCTACCGGCGCCTGATCGACGCCGCGCTGGCCCAGCCCACGGTGCTGGTGCACCGCGATTTCATGCCGCGCAACCTGATGCCCGCGGGCGACACCGGTCCGGCGGTGCTGGACTTCCAGGACGCCGTGTCCGGCCCGATCGCCTACGACCCGATCTGCCTGTTCAAGGATGCCTTCCTGAGCTGGCCGGAACACCGCGTCGACGCCTGGCTGGACCACTACCACGCCCGCGCCCTCGCCGCCGGCCTGCCGGTGCCCGAGTTGGCCCGGTTCCGCCGCGACGCCGACTGGATCGGCGTGCACCGCCACCTCAAGGTCATCGGCATCTTCGCCCGCCTCAATCACCGCGACCACAAGCCCAAGTACGTGGCCGACGTCGCCCGCTTCTTCGCCTACCTCGACGGCGTGCTGCCGAAATATCCGGAACTGGCGCCGCTTGCCGAACTGATCGCGCGTCACGTCAAGCCCGCGCTGGCCGCCGCATGACGGTGGCACGATGAAGGCCCTGATCTTCGCCGCAGGCCTGGGCGAGCGCATGCGCCCGCTCACCGACACCACGCCCAAACCGCTGCTGCGGGTCGGCGGCAAGCCGCTGATCGTCTGGCACCTGGAGAAGCTCGCCGCGATCGGCATCCGCGACGTGGTCATCAACACCTCGTGGCTGGCCCACCAGTTCTCCGAGACCCTCGGGGACGGCCGTATCTGGGGCCTGCGCCTGCATTTCTGCTACGAAGGCCCGACCCCGCTGGAGACCGGTGGCGGCGTGTGGAATGCGCTGACCCTGCTGGAATACAACGCGATGTCGACCCCGTTCATCGCGGTCAACGGGGACATCTGGACCGACTACGACTTCGCCCGCCTGCCGCGCGACATCGCCTACGACGCGCACCTGGTGCTGGTCGACAACCCCGACCACAATCCGAAGGGCGACTTCGCGCTGCAGCCCGACGGCCACGTCGCTTCCGACGGTGCCTCACGCCTCACCTTCGCCGGCATCGGCGTGTATCGCGCGCGCCTGTTCGACCAGTGGCTCGACGTGATCGGCGAGAACCCCGACTCCACCGCCTCCCCGCCGCGGTTCAAGCTCGCACCCCTGCTCCGCGCCGCGATGCTGCGCGGCCGCGTCCGCGGCGAACACCACCGGGGCCGCTGGACCGATGTCGGCACGCCGGAGCGGCTGGCGGAGCTCGACCGGCAGCTGGGCCCTGCCTTCGACTGACGGCACCGTCGCATCTCTTCCGGGCTGGACCGGCGTTCGAGCCCGAACCGGGCATCTCCTCGCCAGGCCGCCGCCCGTCGACGCCTGGGCCCGCCATCGCAGGCGATTCAGCGGCGAGCCAACCGGGGCCAGCTCCACGCCAGCAGCAGCCAGGCCGGCACCAGGCCCATCGCCTGCACCATCAGCGTGGACAGCGGATCATTCGCCAGGTCGAACAGGTTGTGCCCGTTCAGCGCGACATAGACCACGCCCACCATCACCAGCTCGAACGGGCGCGCATTGCGGCACAACGCGCCGAGGCTCAGGCCCCAGCTGACGATCGAGACGATCGAGACGATTGCGGCCATCGCTGCGATCGGCGCGTCGATGGCCAGTCGCAGCAGCCCCGGCAGGCTCAGGATGCACAGCATCGCGACGCCGACGAGGAAACGCGCGGCGAGAAGCCGCGGCAATGCATGCGGAGCGCTGAACACGAGGCTCGCGGTGGCATGGTCGCGATCCCTGAGCACGCCACGTGCGAGCACGTCCAGCGGCAGCATCCATGCGAGCAGCATCGCGATCGGCATGATCCCCGATGGCGCGATCTGCGCGCCGATCGCCGCGACCGCCGCCAGCCACCACCACCAGCGACGCTGTCGCAACGCGAGTTTCAGCTCGGCGACGGCAAGCACGCCCAGCGGACCGCGCGCGAATGGATCGAGCAGGTAGTCCAGCCAGCGCAGGCCACGTCCCGCGCCGGAAGCGACTTTCGCCTTCGACAACCCGCGCGAGGCCGCCCAGTCCAGCAGCGGTGCCGCAGCGAGCACCAACGCCAGCCCGAGGAGCAGCCAGAAGCTGCGATCGACGAGCAGTTTCGCGTCGACCTGCAAGGTCTTCCACTCGAAGCGATCGACCGGCTCTTCGAAGTAGGCAGACCCGAGGTTGAGGCCGAATTCCACGGGCTCGCCGACCTGCGCCGAGCGGAGTTCCACCATCTGGTGCGCGACCGGGATCATGCCGCCGGCATCGTTGATCCAGCCGCGTCCGGGGGCCGCCCCGCCCCCCTCGAACGGCATCAGGGACAACATGACCATCGCCGACCAGAACACGAAATACACCACGTTGCCGGCGGTGCGGCGCAACCACGGGATCAGGTCGAACCAGATCGCGAGCGCGGCAGTCAGGGCGAGGCTGGGCAGGCTCAACAGCAGCAGGGGTTTGAGGGCTTCGATCAGGTCGATGTCCCTGTCCTCGGCACGGACCCACTGCGCGGCCAGCGCGACCAGCGTGCCGACCAGCGCGATCGAAGCGAACACGACCATGTGGCTGGCCCACTTCGCGAACACGAAGCCGGCCCGGGTCATCGGCGTGGTCACCAGCAACTGCCACACGCGCGTCTCGAAATCGCGGGTGAGCGTGCCGCGCACCAGGTAGAAGCCGACCAGGTTGAGGAGGGTGCTGTAGATCAGGCCCAGCGCGAGCCCGGCCCAGGCGCTGGAGTAGTAGCCGCGCGAGCCGTCCGGCAGCGACAGCGTCGAAAAGCCGGTTTCGTGCGCCGGGAAGCACCACCAGGTCGCAGACGACATGATGCCCAGCACGATCCAGAATTTTGGGGTGCGCGTGCGCTCGCGCAGATCCGCGAGCAGGATCGCGAACACCCGCAGGAAGGCATCCATGTCAGCCTCCCGTCATCGCGCCGCGGGGCGAGGCCTCGGCATCGGTCGCGCGCAAGGCATCATCCCCCTCGTGCGGCCGGGAACCTGTCAGGAGGGTGTAGGCATCCTCGAGTTCCGGCGCCACCGGCACCGCGTCGACGTCGGGGCGTGCGTCGGCGAGCACGCGCACGCGGATGCCCTCGGGGCGCCGCAGCGAACCGCACAGGCTGAAGCGCTTGCGGACCTCGGCCATCTGCTCTGTGGCGATCGTCCACTCCCAGACGCGACCTTCGGCACGGGCGATCAACTGTTCCGGCGTGCCGTGGAAACGCAGTTCGCCCTTGGTCATCACCGCGAGCGACGTGGCGCTGGCTTCGACGTCGGAGACGATATGGGTGGAAAGGATGACCAGTCGTTCGCCGGCCAGATCCGTCAACAGGTGGCGGAAGCGCATGCGCTCTTCCGGATCGAGGCCGACCGTCGGTTCGTCCACGATCAGCAGCGCCGGATCGTTGAGCAGGGCCTGCGCGATGCCCACGCGCTGGCGCATGCCGCCGGAGTATTCGCCGAGGCGGCGATCCGCGGCATCGACCAGCCCGACCACGGACAGGCAGTGCTCGACCCGCTCCCGGGCCTTCGCGCCGGCCAAGCCTTTCACCGCAGCAAGGAAGCCGAGGAACTCACGCGCACTCAGCGCCGGATAGACGCCGAAATCCTGCGGCAGGTAACCGAGCGTCGCACGCAGCGCGTTGGGATCGGCCGCAAGGTCGACTCCGTTCCAGGTGATCTGCCCCTCGCTGGGCCGAGCCATGGTCGCCAGCATCCGCATGAGGGTCGACTTGCCGGCACCGTTCGGGCCGAGCAACCCGAGGATGCCCGGCCCCAGGTCCAGCGTGATCCCCGACACAGCCCGATGTCCGCCAGGATAACGATAACCGACCGATTTCAAAGAAAGTTCACAGCGCGACATGCCCTCGCCTCCTGCCCGGGCGGCCCATCGGCGACAGACCTCGAACCCAACTCCGGCAGCATGGTAGTAGGCGGCAGCACCTCAATCCCATAGGCCGGAAGGCAGGGGGCCGTGGCACGCCGCGGACGCAGGGGAACACAAGTCATCCGCTTGCGTCAAAAGCGGCCCGTCGTGCAGGGCGCGCATGCCTTCGACTCGACGATGCAATTCGGCGAATCATGGCTGCAGGCGAAGTCGACCCGCCAGCCTCGACATCGGGCCGCAGCTTCTCGCGGGCACAGCAATCCATGCAGCCACCTTTGCAGGAGGCATGAAGCCACCTCGGGGTCGGAGGGCTGCGCCGGGAAACGCCACATCCGAAAACCTGACACCATGATCCATTCCAACGCCGTGGGAATCCCCGAGGCCATGATCCTCGCCGTCGACGTCCATTACACCGACCCCGGGGCGGTCGCGGCGGGCGTGTGTTTCGAGGACTGGCGCGATGCCCGGCCCTCGCGCACCTGCATCAGCCGCTTCCATGCGGTCGCCCCCTACGAACCCGGCGCGTTCTATCGCCGCGAACTGCCCTGCCTGCTCGGCCTGCTGCGCGAGCACGCACTGCAGCCGGACCTCATCGTCGTCGATGGCCATGTCTTCCTCGACGACGACGGCCGACCCGGTCTGGGCAAGCATCTGTTCGACGCGCTGGACGGCCGCGTGCCGGTGATCGGCGTGGCCAAGACGGCCTTCGTCGGCATCGGTACGGACCACGAGGTGCTGCGCGGCGACAGTGCGCGACCGCTCTACGTCAGCGCCGCCGGCATGCTCCTGGCCGATGCGAAGGCGCACGTCCTCGCCATGCACGGCGCGCATCGCCTGCCGACCCTGCTCAAGGCCGTCGACCGCGCCTGCCGCGACCCGGCGCCCTGAGCACTCCGCGAACCGTCTGCAGCGGGATCAGTTCCGGATCACTGGTGCATCGGATGCCGGCGCGCGCGACCGCAGCGATCGTGTCGGAGCGCCTGATTCCAATGGAAAACACGCCGCTCCGGTGCACGCTCGGCAAGCCCCCGATCATGCTCGGGCCGTCTTGACTTCCCAGCCTGCGAGGACGACCGTGGCGTCGTCAACGCGCACGGGGATGCGCGCACGGCCGGAGAACGGACTCCCGCGATGAACGCACCACGCCACGCAGACCGCATCCACGACACCGCCCTTCCACGACGCACGGATGGACGACGCATCCCCGCGCGGTCGCTGCAGCCCGCCTCGCACGCCTCACGGAGATCGCCATGACCCGCAGCCCACGCCGCAGCACCGGACGCGCCGCCGCGTCGCAGCCCTTCACCGTCGCCGACTACCTGCTCACCCGCCTGAAGCAGCTGGACGTCACCGACGTCTTCCAGATCCCCGGCGACTACGTGAAGCACTTCACCCAGGCACTGGAGCATTTCGACGGCATCCGCACCATCGGCGCGATCAACGAACTCGACGCCGCCTACGCCGCCGATGCGTACGCGCGCACGCGCGGGCTCGCCGCAGTGTCGCTGCAGTTCGGGGTAAGCACGTTCAGTGCGCTCAACGCCGTCGCCGGGGCGTGGGTCGAGCGCAGCCCGATCGTGGTGATCAGCGCCACGCCCGGCGCCGATGCGCGCGACATCACCGACATGTACGACGTGCTCTTCCACCACTCCACCGGCGACCTCGATGCCGACCGCAAGGTCTACGAAAACGTCACGGTGAAGGCGATCACGCTCTCCACGAACGTCGGCGCACCGGAGCAGATCGACGAGCTGCTGGTCGAAGCCATCACGCACAGGCGCCCGGTCTACATCGCCTGCTACAAGGAGGTCTGGGGACAGCCCTGCCCGAAACCGCCGAAAACGCCGTTGAAGCCGCGCGTGACCCGCAGCCCGGAGGCGGCGCTGCGCAACGCGGTCGAGCAGGCCTGGACGCAGATTTCCACGGCGAAGAATCCGCTGATCCTCGCCGGCGTCGAAGTGCTGCGCTTCGGCCTGTCCGACCTGCTGAAGAAGATCATCGACGCCAGCGGCATGCTCTACACCACGACCACGCTCGGCAAGAGCGTGCTGGACGAGAAGGGCGACAAGTTCATCGGTACCTATTCCGACGCCGCGTCGATCGACAGCGTGCGCCAGGTCGTCGATGCCTCGGACTGCGTGATCGCGCTGGGCACGATCATCACCGACGACTACCTCGCCCTGATCGAAGGCAAGTACGCGCAGATGGTGCTGGCCGACACCGCAGGCGTGCGCGCCGGCTACTTCAAGTACGGCGACGTGACCATGCGCGACTTCATGGACGCCCTGCTCGCCCGCTTCAAGGCGACGAAGGGCTATCCGCTCAAGGCCAAGGCGCCGCCGCAGCCGAAGTATCCCGAGCCGTGGACGTCGAACTCGGACCCGGTCTACGACGACAGGCCCGAGGTCATCACCTACAACCGCTTCTTCCAGCATTCGATGAAGTTCCTGCATGACCACGACATGCTGAAGGACATCGTGATGACCTACGGCGTCAGCTCGGCGATGTACGTCGCCACGAACGCCTGCGGCCTGAAACAGGGCAGCTACGTGTCCTCGGCGGCATGGCAGTGCATCGGCTTCGAGACCGGCGCGGCCTGCGGCGCGCAGCTGGGCAGCGGCAAGCGCGCCTGGACGATCGCCGGCGACGGCGGCTTCATGATGGTCTGCCAGTCGCTGTCGACGCTGGCGCGCAACAAGCTCAACGCGGTGATCTTCGTGATGAGCAACCAGGTCTACGCGATCGAACAGGTCTACGTGGACATGGATGCCTTCCTGCCCGGCCCGCAGCACACCTTCGACGCCTTCGACATCCTGCCGAAGTGGGATTACCTCGCCCTCGCCAAGGCCTTCGGCGCCGAAGGCATCCGCGTCGAGACCGTGACCGAACTGAATGCGGCGCTGAAACGCATCAAGGGCATCCGCGACCGCCCCACCCTCGTCGAAGTCGTCATTCCGCAGAAGGACCTGCCGGGCCAGATGCGACGCCTCGGCAGCGAATGAACCGCACGCGTTTCCCTTCAACGCATCTCCCTTAAGCGACAGGAGCGACCAGACCATGACACGGAAGACCTACTCGATCTTCGGCGCCGGTGCCGCCGGCCTCTACACCGCCTGGCGCCTGCTCGCCGGCAAGCACACCAAGGCCGGGCAGTCGAAGCAGCTGCGCAAGGGCGACGTGCTCGAACTCTACGACTGGGGGCGCTACGACTTCTCGAAGCGCCACCGCGGCACGCGTGCGGCGGGCGCACGTATCTGCACCTGGCACTACCGCAACGATCCCGGCCAGTCCTTCGTCGAACTGGGCGGCATGCGCTATTCGTTCTGGGACCAGCACCCCGGCAAGGGCGCGCCGGATCCGAACGGCGGCCTCGCCCCCGGACATCGCGTAGTGACCAAGACCATCGAGCTGCTCGGGCTGGAGAAGTATTCCGTCCCCTTCAACGTGACCAGCGACCAGCTGTTCTACCTGCGTTCGCGCAACTTCTACCTCAACGACATCACCTCGAACAACGCGGCGCCCTATGCCGCGAACAACTTCCTGTCCTCGACCACGCCCGACCAGGGATTCACGACGGTGCAGGATCTGGCGACGACGAAACCCTGGGACCAGTTCACGCGCCGCGACTGGTGCAAGTTCTACCAGGATGGCGAAATCACCGCCGACCTGCCCTCGTCCAGCGTGTTCCAGAAGGGCGACCAGCTCAAGGACATCGGCTACTGGAACCTGCTGTACGACCAGCTGGGCCAGGAAGGCTTCGAGTACACCGCCGACGGCAACGGCTACAGCTCGAACGTGATCAACACCCATGCCGGCGTGTCGTTCAACATCAACAACGAGTTCACGCCCGGCAGCCAGTACCGCACGCTGTCCATCGGCTACTCCGGCATGTTCAACGCCCTGTTCGACGAGATCGAGAAGCTGGCCAAGGCCAAGGGCATCGAATTCCGCTACCACCCGGACACCCGCCTGCATTCGATCCTGTGGCAGGACGGCAAGGCCGTCTTCACCTATGCCGACCGGAGCGACCCCAACATCGCCGCCGGCACCCGCGAGGCCGATGCGGCGTGGATGGCGATGCCGCGCGCCGCGATCGATCTGGTCGCGCAGGCCACGCGTTTCCGCGAGCCGCCGAAGGGCGCGGTGGACGTGCTCAACCACGACAAGGTGCAGCTGTACCTCGAAGCGACGATCATGCAGCCGTCCTACAAGGTCGGCATGTTCTTCGATTCGCCGTGGTGGGCGCCCGATGCGGCCAACCCCGCGCCGTATCCGGCACAGATCGTCGGCTACACGATCACCCCCGCCGACATCGCCACGCTGAAGAAGCAGAAGTTCCCCGCCAACGCGCTGAAGGCGATGGCGACACTGGTCGACGTGCCCTACACCTCGGTGGCGGACATGGTCGCGGCGATCGAGAACATCACCGAGCAGCCGCTGACCATCGCACAGACCAAGGCGCTGGCCGCCGCCACCCGCAACGACACCATCGGGCCCAGCGTCAGCAATTCGCCGATCCGCATGGTGGTGTACTTCGGCGACAACGCGCCGCAGCCGCAGAAGAAGCCGGTCTACGGCATCCTCGCCAGCTACGACGACGAGGACAACACCGCCTTCTGGCGCGAGCTGGAACTGGGCCCGGACCGCAACCGCACCATTCCGTGGTCGCAGGACACCCAGCCACTGCAAGGCCCACGCGCGGTGCCGGCACGCATGGTGAAGATGCTGCGCAAGATGCTGGCGGAACTGCACTTCGGCCCGAACGCGGACTACAGCGCCGTGCCGGAACCGCTCGATGCCGCGTACATGGACTGGTCCCTGCCGCCGTTCAACGCCGGCTACCACGAGTGGGCACCGCACTACGACATCGGCGACGTGCAGCGGAAGATCCGCAAGCCCTCGCTGCTCAGCGGCGGCGCGGACGCGGACATCTTCATCGTCGGCGAGGCCTACTCGAACGACCAGGCCTGGGTGGAAGGCGCGTACTGCACGGCGGAATCGGTGCTCAACGACTTCTTCGGCATCGTGCCGATCATCGACGACTGCGAATATCCGTTCATCTGCCCGGAAAGCAGCACGGCCTGAGTGGACGATGCTTCACGTAGAGCGGAGCTTGCTCCGCTCGCTTTTCCGAGGAAGGCATGAGCGGAGCAAGCTCCGCTCTACGAAAGCGGGCGGTGGATGTCACCGCTCCGCCATCAATGCCTCGATCTCGTCGGCGCTGCGCGCGAGGGCATCGGTGAGCACCTGGTGGCCATTCTTCGTGACCAGCACATCGTCCTCGGTGCGGATGCCGATGCCGCGCCACTTCTCTTGCACCGTGGTGTCGCGCGCGTCGACGTACAGGCCGGGCTCGATCGTGAAGACCATGTCCGGTTCGAGCAGGCGCGATTCGCCTTCGATCCGGTATTCGCCGACATCGTGCACGTCCAGGCCCAGCCAGTGGCCGGTCTTGTGCCGGTAGAAACGCTTGTAGTCGCCGCTTGCGATGGCCTTCTCGAGCGTGCCCTTGAGCAGGCCCAGGCGCAGCAGGCCCTCGGTCAGGGTTTCCACGGCGGCGTTGTGCCCGGCTTCGTAGGGCACGCCCGGGCGCGCCTGCGCCAGCGCCGCGCGCTGCGCATCGCCGACCAGGTCGTGCAGCGCGCGCTGTTCCTTCGTGAAGCGGCCGTTGGCCGGGAAGGTGCGGGTGATGTCGGCGGCATAGCCGCGGAATTCGGCGCCGGCGTCGATCAGCACCAGGTCGCCGTCCTTCGCCTGCGCGCGGTTGTCGCGGTAGTGCAGCACGCAGGCATTGCTGCCGGCGCCGACGATGCTGCAATAGGCCGGTACGCCGTCGTGGCGGCGGAATACGCGTTCCAGCTCGGCCTGAAGCTCGTATTCGTGGATGCCCGGCCGCGACGCGCGCATCGCGGCGACGTGCGCCTCGACGCTGATGTCGGCCGCGCGCTGCATCAGCACCAGCTCCTCGCGGTCCTTGAACAGGCGCATCTCGTCGAGCAGGTGGCCCAGTTCGAGGAACTCGTGCGGCGGCTGCGCGCCGAGCCGCACCTGCGCGCGCACGCGGTTGAGCCAGCCGATCAGCTTGAGATCGAACTCGGTGTCGCGCCCGAAGTGGTAGTAGACGCGGCTGCGGCCTTCGAGCAGGCCGGGCAGGATCTCGTCGAGGTCGTCGATCGGATAGGCATCGTCCATGCCCAGCGCATCGACCGCGCCCTCCGGGCCGACGCGCGGGCCATCCCAGCCTTCGCGTTCCGGATCGCGCTCGCGGCAGAACAGCAGGACCTCGCCATGCTTGCGGCCGGGGATCAGCACCAGCACCGCGTCCGGCTCGGCGAATCCGGTGAGGTACCACAGGTCGGAATCCTGGCGGTACGGGAAATGGGTGTCGCGGCTGCGGATGCGCTCGGGCGCGGACGGCACGATGACGATGGCGTCATCGCCGGCCATGCGCATCAGCTGGCGGCGGCGGCGGGCATAGGTGCGTGCGGAAATACCGGTGTGGGTGCTCATCGGCGAACAGGAAAGGTGCAGGGCAATGCAGCGTGTCAGTGCAGCTTGCGGCGGTGCTGCGCGGCCATGGCGCAGTCGCCATGCAGCAGCAGGGCCGCGACGCGGACGAATTCCTCGATCTCCGCCAGCGCGGCTTCGTCCTCCTCGTCGCCCTCTTCCTGGGGCGCGGCGGCGGCCAGCCTGGCCAGGTCGCCCAGCGCCTCGCTGCTTTCCTCGGAGAGCGGCGGCTGGCGCCCGGCGGCCAACCCGAAGCCGCCGAGGAAGCCCCGGCACCAGTCGAACAGCGCGCTGCTGCGCTCGACCAGCGGCGCCTCGGGCTCGGGCATGAGGAGGTCGAAACCGAAGTCCCGGTCGGACATCTGCGCCACGGTGACCGCGCGCAGGCGGTCCAGGGCGCTGTCGGCCACCGGTGCGGCCAGGCTGTCGTCGGCCATCACCTGCGCCAGCCAGCGCGGGGAATCGCTGCCGCCGCCGGCCAGCCAGCCGCAGAGCGCGCCGTGCAGTTCGGAGGCCCCGACCCCCAGGCCCAGGGCGCGCGTCGCGTCCTCGATCTCGTACAGGCCCGGCAGGAGGGGACTGGGCTGGGCAACGGACATCACGGGCTCGCGCAAGGGGAAAGCGGCAGTCTATCAGGGCCCCGGCAGGCCCTGCCCGACCGGACCGGAGCGACGGCGCCCTGATAGACTGCGGCCTTCGTTATCGACCAGGTCCTGAGCGCGTGGTGCTTCCCGCGGAACTGCAAGTCATCGCTCCGCTTGCGCTGGCGGCCGCGCTCGGACTGGTGCTGCTCGTCGTCTGGAGCCGGCGCCAGCGCGCCGAGAAGCGCCACATCCGGCAGATCCGCGAACGCGAGGAGCGATTGAAGCTCGCCCTGTGGGCCTCCTCGGAGCAGTACTGGGACTACGACCTGCGCACCGGCCACATGCACCGGATGTGGGTCGACACCCGCAGCGTCGCCCCGGAACTGCGGGTGCTGACGATGACCGAGAGCGACCATCGCATCCATCCCGACGACCGCACCCAGGTCGAGGACCGCATGCGCCGCCACCTGCGCGGCGAGACCGAGATCTTCCTGTCCGAACATCGCGTGCTGGATTCCCACGGCGAGTGGCTGTGGGTCCGCGCCCGCGGCCGGGTGGTCGAGGTCGGCGCCGATGGCCGCGCCCGGCGTGTCGCCGGCACCGCGCGCGACATCACCCGCATCCGCCAGGCCGAGCGCGAGCGGCGCATCGCCATCGCCGTGCTGCACAGCATGAACGAAGCCGTGGCGGTGCTCGACCGCGACTTCAACTTCGTCTCGATCAATCCCGCCTTCACCCGCACCACCGGCTACACCGAGCGCGAAGTGCTGGGCCACGGCGCCAACCTGCTCGACAGCACCCGCCACGACGTCGTGTTCTACGGCAAGGTGCGCCAAAAGCTGGCGAACGAGGGCCACTGGACCGGCGAGATGTGGCAGCGGCGCAAGAACGGCCAGGAATTCCTCTGCCAGGTCGAGTCCAACGCGACCGAGGGCATCACCGGCGAACAGCGCCTGTACGTCGTGGTGATCGCCGACATCACCCAGCAGAAGCGCGCCGAGCAGGAACTGCGCTACCTCGCCAACTTCGACACCCTGACCAACCTGCCCAACCGGGCGATGCTGTCGGAGCGGCTGTCGCGGGCGATCGTGCGTGCGCGCCGGCAGAACCACCACATCGCCGTCCTGTTCCTCGACCTGGATCGGTTCAAGGACATCAACGACTCGCTGGGCCACACCGCCGGCGACCGCATCCTCCGCGCCACCGCGATGCGCCTGCAGGACACCGTGGGCGAGCAGCAGACCGTCGCGCGCCTGGGCGGCGACGAGTTCACCGTGGTGCTGGAAAACCTGGCCGACGCCTCCGAAGCGGACCGCGTCGCGCGCGAGATCATCATGGCCTTCGAGGCGCCGCTGGTGCTGGACGACCGCCAGGAAGTGGTCATTTCCCCCTCCATCGGCATCAGCCTCTACCCCGACCACGGCCAGGTGCCGACCGAGCTGCTCAAGCAGGCCGACACCGCGATGTACCAGGCCAAGGCCGCCGGGCGCCGCACCTTCGTGCGCTACGACGACAGCATGGACGTGGCCAACCGCCGCCGCGCGCAGCTGTCCGGCGCGCTGCACAAGGTGCTGGATCGCGGCGAGCTGCGCCTGGTGTTCCAGCCGCGCCTGTCGCTGGCCGCGCAGCGCATCACCGGCGTCGAGGCCCTGCTGCGCTGGACCAGCGAGGAATACGGCGAGATCCCGCCGAACCTGTTCATCCCGCTGGCCGAGGAAAGCGGCCTGATCCTCGGCATCGGCGAATGGGTGCTGCGCGAAGCCTGCCGCACCCTGCGCCAGTGGCACGACGCCGGCATGACCTCGCTCAACGTCGCGGTGAACGTGTCCGTGGTCCAGCTGCTGCGCGGCGACTTCTCCGAGATCGTGCGCCGCGTGCTGGCCGACACCGGCCTGCCACCGCACGCGCTCGAACTGGAAGTCACCGAAAGCGTGCTGATGGCCAACGCCGAGCAGGCCGCCGCCAAGCTGCAGGCGCTGCGCGAGATGGGCGTGTCGCTGGCGATCGACGACTTCGGCACCGGCTACTCGTCCCTGGCCTACCTCAAGCGCCTGCCGATCACCACGCTGAAGATCGACAAGACCTTCATCACCGACCTGAACCGGGACCCGGACGACACCGCGATCACCACCACGGTCATCACCATGGCCCACTCGCTGGGCCTGACCGTGGTCGCCGAGGGCGTGGAGAGCGAAACCCAGATGCGCTTCCTCGACCATTTCCGCTGCGACGAGATCCAGGGCCACTGGCTGTCGCGCCCGGTCCCGCCGGCGGACTGCCTGGCCTTCATCCGGGCCTGGGTGCCGGGCAGCACCGCCAGCGCCGCCGGGAACGTCGCGCCGGACGCCCCGGCGGACAACTCGGCAGACGGCTCGACAGACAATCCGGCCAGCTCCGCCGGGCGCGCTTGACCCCCGGCGAACGGCTGCCTATCGTGCCGACATGGAAACCGGTCCCGACATGATCGCCGAACTGCGCGCCCTCGCCGCCAAGGTCGAGACCCTCGCGCAGCGCGTCCAGCGGCTCGCCGAAGAGAACCGCAGCCTGCGCCTGCAGCAGGAGCAGCTGGCGAACGACCGGTCGCAGCTGCTGGCGAAGAACGAGCAGGCCCGCTCCCGCGTCGAAGCGATGATCGCGCGCCTGAAGTCCCTCGAACAGCACACCTGAGCCCGTCTCCATGAGCGAAGCGGTCAACATCCGCATTCTCGACCGCGAATACACCGTCGGCGTCGATCCCGAACAGCGCGACAGCCTGCTGGCGGCGGCGCGGATGCTCGAAGGCAAGATGCGCGAAGTGCGCGGCAGCAACCGCATGGCCGCCGTCGACCGCGTCGCGGTGCTCGCGGCGCTGAACCTCGCGCACGAACTGGAACTGATGCGCAACGAGCAGTCGGCCCGCGAACGCGAGATCGTGCGCACACTCGCCGAGATGAACCGCAAGCTCGACGCGCTCGGCGGCGAATAACCGCGAACCGATCGCGATACGCCACATCGCGCACAGCGTTCCATGCGTGGAACCGCGCATTCCGCAGCGCATCGATGAATGCAGCCGATCATCGGCCTTGCGCTTCGCCTTCGCCGACCTATACTGCACCTGCGTCCTCTGCCGTGAACGACGGCGCGCGCAAACATTCGCCTTGTCCCTTAATGACGACCACGGGGGCGCAGCGGAATCCGGGTGTGCATGTCCGCCTTCGCAGCGGAAAGCCCGATGGAAGCCAAGCGTCCCCACTTGAACCCCGGGTTCAAGGTCGTTTTCGCGAGCATCGGCATGGCGGAGGATGCATTTCTTCCCGCGACGCGCGGTCCGCCGCGTGTCGCAGACAAGCCCGCGCCCCGGCGCGGGCTTCGTCTTTTGTAGCGCCTGCAAAACGATCTGACCTGATGACGCATCGTGTTTTGGAATCGATCTCGCCGATGCCGCACAATGCGCGTCCTCTTTCCCCCTGCGGTGCCATGACCCCAAGCCCCGCCACCGACCAGCGCCGGACCCTGCGCCCGCTGCTGCGCGAGCGCCGCCGGCAACTACCCGCCGCCGCACGCATCGCCGGCGCCGAGGCGCTGTCCGCGCGCCTGCTGGCCCTGCCCTTCGCGCCGCACGCCGGGCATGTCGCCGGCTACTGGGCCAGCGACGGCGAGATCGCCCTGCACGTCTGGCAGCTGCGCCTGCCGCCTGCCGTGACCTACTGCCTGCCGGTGCTCCACGACGACGGCCGCCTGCGCTTCGCGCCCTGGCGCGCGGGCGAGCCGCTGGTGACCAACCGCTACGGCATCCCCGAACCCGACACCGCCGAACTGCTGCCGGCCGAAGCCATGGCCCTGGTCGTGACCCCGCTGGTGGGCTTCGACGACCACGGCCAGCGGCTGGGCATGGGCGGCGGCTGGTACGATCGCAGCTTCGCCTTCCGCCGCGACACCGCCGCACCGCCCTGGCTGGTCGGCGCCGGTTTCGCACTGCAGCACGTCGAGCCCCTGATCGCCGAGCCCTGGGATGTCGCGCTCGACGCGGTCTGCACCGAGGCCGACACCCGTCTCTTCGCAACGAACGCCGCATGAGCAAACGCACCCGCTACTGGCTGATGAAGTCGGAACCCGACGATTTCTCGATCGACGACCTCGCCCGCGTCCAGGTCGAGCCCTGGACCGGCGTCCGCAACTACCAGGCGCGCAACTTCATGCGCGAGATGCAGGTCGGCGACGGCGTGCTGTTCTACCACTCCAACGCGGATGTACCCGGCATCTACGGCATCGCCGAAGTCGCCTGCACCGCCTACCCGGATCCGACCCAGTTCGACCGCAAGTCGAAGTACTTCGACGAGAAGGCCACGCGCGAACAGCCGCGCTGGGAACTGGTCGACGTGCGCTACGTGCGCACGCTCAAGCGTCCGATCGCGCTGGACGACATCCGCGCCCACGCCGACGCGCTGGGCGAGGACTTCGCGCTGATCCGCAAGGGCAACCGCCTCTCCGTGCTGCCGGTGACCGCCGTGCAGTGGAAAACCCTTCTCTCACTCGAATGACCCACCCATGTCCGAAATGAAACGCCTGGCCGCGGAAAAGGCCCTCGAATACGTCGAAGACGGGATGATCGTCGGCGTCGGCACCGGCTCCACCGTGGCCTACTTCATCGACGGCCTCGCCCGCCTCAAGGACCGCATCAAGGGCACCGTCTCCAGCTCCGAGCAGAGCACCGAACGCCTGCGCAGCCACGGCATCGAGGTGATGGACCTCAACGCCACGGGTCCGCTGTCGCTGTACGTGGACGGCGCCGACGAATGCGACGGCAACCGCCGCCTGATCAAGGGCGGTGGCGCCGCGCTGACCCGCGAAAAGATCATCGCCGAGGCCAGCAAGACCTTCGTCTGCATCGTCGACCCGAGCAAGCAGGTCGGCATCCTCGGCCGTTTCCCGCTGCCGGTGGAGGTCATCCCGATGGCACGCAGCCTGGTCGCCCGCGAGATCGTCCGCATCACCGGCGGCCAGCCGGTCTGGCGCGACGACGTGGTCACCGACAACGGCAACTGGATCCTCGACGTCCACGGCCTGGCGATCACCGACCCGGTCGGCATGGAGCGCGACCTGAACCAGATCCCGGGCGTGGTCAGCGTCGGCCTGTTCGCCCGCCGCCCCGCCGACGTGGTGATCGTCGGCGGCGAGCCGCCGGTGGTGCTGTAACCCGTTGATTTGCCATAGAGCGGAGCTTGCTCCGCTCGAATCTTCGGACGAATGGAGCGGAGCTAGCTCCGCTCCGCAAAAGCAGGGGTGCCATAATCCCCTCAGGCCCGTTCCGGCGAGCGGGCCCGCCAGACCCCCGCTCCAGACAAACACGTTCGAACACCCCGCATGCCCGTTGGGGCGGACATGCCGCAGACCTGCCGTCTTCCTGCGAGCCGCCCCGTGACCCTGCGCTGCCTCTTCGTCGACTTCAATTCGTATTTCGCCTCGGTCGAACAGGAAGACGACCCGCGCCTGCGCGGCCGGCCGGTCGGCGTGGTGCCGGTGATGGCGGAAAGCACCTGCTGCATCGCCGCCAGCTACGAGGCCAAGGCCTACGGCGTGAAGACCGGCACGCCGGTCTGGGAAGCGCGCGAGCGATGCCCGGACATCGTACTCATCCAGGCCCGCCCGGCGCGCTACGTCGAAGTGCACCACCAGTTGATGGACGCGATCGGCGACTGCATCCCGCACGACAAGGCCGGCTCGATCGACGAAGTGCCGTGCTGGCTGATCGGCCGCGAGCGCAGGCGCGAGAACGCCGAGGCCATCGCCCGTCGCATCAAGCAGACCATCCGGGATCGCGGCTTCGAGGCGATCAAGTGCTCCATCGGCATCGCACCGAACCAGTTCCTCGCCAAGACCGCCTCCGACATGCAGAAGCCCGACGGACTGACGGTACTGGAGCTGTCGGACCTGCCGCACAAGCTGCATGCACTGGAACTGCGCGACTTCTGCGGCATCGGCCCGTCGATGGAAAAGCGCCTGTGGCGCGCCGGGATTCATACGGTCGAGCAACTGTGCAGCGCGACGCGCGAGCACCTGCGTGCCGCCTGGGGCAGCGTCGAGGGCGACCGCTACTGGCTGCAGCTGCGCGGCCACCACCTGCCCCACCGCGAAAGCCAGCGCGCCTCGGTCGGGCATTCGCACGTGCTCGGCCCGGAACTGCGCACCTATGCCGGCGCGCGCTCGGTGCTGTTCAAGCTGCTCGCGAAGGCCGCGATGCGCCTGCGCAACGAGGCATTCCTCGCCGGTGGCCTGGCGATCCGCATGCGCTTCGTCGGCATGGACAAGCGCTTCGAACGCGACCTGAGCTTCGCCCCGCTCGACGACACGCCCACGTTCCTGAAGCTGCTCGGTCACGAACTCGAAGCCCTGGAACGCGCCCTCGCCTCCGGCCGCTGGAACCCGAAACGCCACCCGCCGCTGTCGGTCTCGGTCACGCTGGTGAATCTCGAACCGCGCGGCAGCGTCACCGCCGAGCTCATCCCCGAACGCCGGCGCAGCCAGGAGATGAGCGCCGTGCTCGACCAGGTCAACAAACGCTACGGCAACAACGCCCTGTACTTCGGCGCGATGCAGAACGCCGTCTCGCAGCACGCCGCCCCCATGCGCATCGCCTTCGGCCAGATCCCCGAGACCGCACTGGAAGACGAAGCCACCGACAGCGCCGCGCACGAGCTGTGGCTCAAGCGCGAACGCCAGTTCAAGGTCATGGCCGAAACCGCGCACCGCGAGTCGCGCGACAGGCGCAAGCCGCAATCGCGGACGTAGGGTGTATATGGACTCCTCCCTGTTGCCAAGCGCTTTCGATCCAAGGTGAGATTGCGAGCGTATATCCGGCCTGTTGTCGAGGCTTTTGACCTCTGGCCATGATGGAGCAC
>SCMT01000026.1 GCA_005502915.1 Lysobacteraceae bacterium 2PB
GTGTTCATGCAGCCTCCGTAGTAGTCTTGAGGAAGGAGAGCACTCCCGCCGATCCCAGGCTTGTTCAGCTTCGGACTGCGATCCGATCAACTGTTCGGGCTCACGGCGGGAGCCATGGAGTGCGGCGCCCCAGACTCCTACCCGTGCTCCAGCACTGCGACTTAACGGGCTGCCGCACTCCGCTCTCCCCCAACAATCTATCGGGGCAAAAGACACAAGGGCCTTCAGGCCCGAGCTCTGCTTTTGGTCTCGTGGGTTGTTCGAAGAGCTCGGGCCTGAAGGCCCTCCTGCAAAACTCGATACCTTGCCGGCGCGAAAAGATGCCGAACTGATCCACCCGCGTCTCGCGTATCGGGTACAACGTCGGTTTCGACCACCACGGAGCGGCGGACATGACGCAGGGCACGACGACGGGCATGGGGCAGGGAAGCGGGCAGCAGGCGGACGACACCCGCACAGTCGAGGATGTGGTCGAACAGGTCCGCGAGGCGCGGCCGAACATCCTGATGATCCTGGTCGACCAGCTCTACTACCCGCAGCGCGGCTACGGCGATGCCGGATTTGCCCGGGGCATCAAGCAGGTCCTGGACTTCGTCGGCGACATCGACCCGAAGACCAATCCGTACGCGAAGCATTTCCCCGGCTTCTGCAAGCTGCGCGAATACGCGACCGTCTTCACCGACCACACCATCGCCGAATCGGCCTGCATCCCCAGCCGCGCCAGCATCATGACCGGCCAGTACGGGCCGCGCACCGGCGTCACCCAGACCGACGGCCTGTTCAAGAGCGGCGATGCCTCGAACTTCCCCTGGCTGCGCCATGACGGCACGCCGACCGCCGGCGACTGGTTCCGCGCGCTGGGCTACACCACGCACTATTTCGGCAAGTGGCACGTCAGCGAGCCGCCGAACCACACCCTGCAGGAATACGGCTTCGGCGACTGGGAGCTGTCCTGGCCCGAGCCGCACGGCGCTTCGATCAACAATCTCGGCACCTACCGCGACTACCAGTTCGCCGACCTGGCCTGCAGCTTCCTGCGCGGCCGCGCACTGGGCGTGCCCTACAACCGCGCGCTGTCGCAGCAGGGCATGGATGCGCCGCTGGACACGGACAAGCCGCAGACACCCCCGTTCTTCGCGGTGGTCTCGTTCACCAACCCGCACGACATCGCCACCTATCCGGGCCTGCCGCGCGGGCTGAAGCCGCAGTGGCCGGCCGAGCACGGCGCCGCCATCGCCGTGGCGCAGCCGCCGCCGATGTCCGGTCCCGGTGGATCGGTGCCCATCCCGCCGCAGGGCACGATCAGCACCAAGCCGACCGAGGGCACCTTCCAGGTGCCGATGAATCCGACGGGCCTGCCGCAGGACTGCGCCACCGCCTCGCCCACCCAGGACGAGGACCTGCTGACCAGCAACAAGCCGCGCGCGCAGTTCGACGCGTCCTACAAGGTCGCGCTCGGCCTGGCGGCGAAGACCGGTCTCGCGGTCGGCCAGGGCATCGGCGGCGACGCGCAGACCGTGCTGCAGAACGCGGTCAAGGCGACCCTGGGCGTCGCCATCCCGTTCCAGCTGCAGGACGATCCCGACGGCGCGGCGGTCGGCTTCCTGCAGTACTACGCCTACATGATCTCGATGGTCGACCGCCACATCCTGCGCGTGCTGGAGACGCTGGAGCAGAGCGGCCTGCGCAAGGACACCATCGTCGTCTTCGCTTCCGACCATGGCGAATACGGTGCCGCGCACGGCATGCAGATCGAGAAGTGGCACGGCGCCTACCAGGAAGTGGTGCACGTGCCGTTCCTGGTCAGCGCGCCGCGCTTCAACAGCGTGCGCGACGTGCCGCGCATCGTCACCGCGCAGACCAGCCACATCGACATCCTGCCGACCCTGCTCAAGCTCGCCCACGCCACCGACGGGCACATCGAGCGCGCGCGCCACGAACTGTCGAAGACCCATGTCGCCGGCCCCTTGCCCGGCGCCAACCTCAAGCCCCTGCTGCGCAGCGAGGAACGCATCGTCGGCGGCCCGGTCATCGGTCCCGACGGCCAGCCGCGCAGCGGCGTGCTGTTCGTCACCGACGACATGATCACCGAGCCGCTGCCGCACGACGCCGATCCGCACAACGTCCAGTCCTGGCAGCAGTACGCGGTCTACGCGGCAACGGTCGACCTGCTGCGCACGCCGCCGGCCGAAGGCGAATCGCGCCCGTACGTGCCCGCGCTCTCGCCCGGCGCGGTGCCGCAGCCGGCGCATGTGCGCGCGCTGCGCTCGGGCCAGTGGAAGCTGGTGCGCTACTGCGACCCATGGAGCGAGCGCCCGGTCCCCGACCAGTGGGAGCTGTACGACCTCGCGAGCGATCCGATCGAGAAGACCAACCTGCTGGTCCACGATGCCGCGTTCCCGACCGTGATCCCGTCGATCACCGATCCCCAGGTCCGCGCCCATCTCGAAACCGTCGCCAGCGACCTGCGCGCCGAACTGCAGCGCCAGGAAGCCGCGCTGCTGTCGCCGTACCCATCCGCGCATCCCACGGCCTCGGCGACGTCGCGGCTCCAAGCGGGTTGAATGCCTGGACTTGGCCTTGCCCTTCCGCCGACATTGCCGAAGATGCCGTGATTCGACTTCCTCCCCCGCGTGCGGGGGAGGATTGAGGTGGGGGGCGACACCCCCATCGCACCTTGCCCCCATCCCGACCTTCCCCCGCATGCGGGGGAAGGAGAAAACCGGATGCATCGCCGATGACACGCCAACCAGCTGGCTTGGTTATCGCGCTTCGGTTTGGGATCGGCAGGTCGCTTGGGTAGACTGCAGGCGTCGCGACCGTCAGGGGGCGGGTCGCGACGCCGACCCAACCATTTGCCGGGGCCCGACCATGCGCCAAGTTCTCCTCGCCGCCACCCTCGCCTTCGCGCTCGCGGCTTGCTCGACCGACGACGACACCCCGGGCGCTTCGCCCGATGCCGCAGGTGCCGATGTCGCCCAGCCGTCCGACGCCGTCGAGGCTCCGGGCGCCCCCGGCAGCGATGGTGCGAACCCGGCAGCCGGCAACAAGCCCAGGGACGGCAAGCAGGCCGGTGTCTACACCCACGCGTTCACCCACAAGCGCCAGTCGTACCAGGTGGACATCGTGTCCGGCGTCGCCAGCAGCACCGTCACCATCACGCCCAAGGGGCTGACCCTCTCCAACAAGCCGCTCAAGAAGACCGTCGCGGGCCTGTTCAAGAGCGCGGAGATGGCCGATCTGGACGCCGACGGCGAGCCCGAGATCTACGTGTTCATGCAATCGGCCGACACCGGCGATCGCGCTTCGGTCATCGTGGTCGCCTCCGACCAGGGCCGCCGCATGGTCGAAGTATCGATGCCCGATCTCGCCGCCGACGCCAAGAACAGCGCCGGTTATCGCGGCAAGGACGAATTCGCGATCGTCGAACAGGTGCTCGCGCGCCGCTTCCCGCTGCATGACGACAGCGGCGAACCCATCGGCACCATGCGCCAGATGCAGTACAAGCTCGCCAAGGGCGGCAACGGCCCCGAGCTCAAGCTCGATCAGGTCGCGGAATTCTGACCTTGGCCTGTCCGTAAACGCGAAGCCCGCGACCATGGTCGCGGGCTTCTTTGTTCCACTGCGCGGTCAGCGGCGCTTGCGCGCGACGTTCACTCCGCCCGCACGTCCACCCGCACGCGGATGCGGTCGCCGGGATGGTGGTCGGTGCGCGTGGTGTACTCGCGCCCGCCGTAGCGGTAGGTGACGTCGTAGCCGATCACGTCGTCCTGCACGTCGCGGTAGGCCTCCTCGCGCACCGGGTCGCAGACGGTCACGCGGGCTTCCTGGCGCTGCCGCTGGCTGCTTTCGTAGATCTCGCGGCCGGCCATGCCGCCGACCATCGAACCCACCGCAGCGGTGGCATAACGCGCGGAGCCGCCGCCGACCTTGCTGCCCAGCGCCGCGCCGACCAGGCCGCCGAGCAGGGTCGCCACGTTGCGGCCGGTCTCGGTGCCGTGCGTGCGCTGACCGCGATCGAGGTTGTCGTAGGTGCCCCAGGGATCATTGCGATAGCGGTCGTCGTTGCGATAGCGGTCGTCGTAACGATTGCCGTAACGATCGGCATATCGATCGTCGTAGCGGCCATCGTCCCGATCGGTGTAATAGCCGCCTTCCTGGTAGCAGTCGCGGTCATCGGTCCGGGCATAGCGTTCGCCGCGACCGATGATCGGGTCCACGCGCACCACCTCGGCGTATTCGTACAGCGGGGCGATGCGGTCGCCGTAGGCCGGCGGGTCGTTGTAGCCGGCAGGGTAGTCCTGGGCGGAAGCCGCACCCGTGGTGGCGGCAAGGGCTGCGGCAAGCAGCGAAGCGGCGAAGCGGGACATGGCGGACTCCAGGCGCCGGGATGGCGCGAACGCACGCTAGGGCCGGCGCGGTAACGGCGACCTGAATCCAGGGCCGTTTCCGACGACCGGGACCCAGGCGTTCAGAATGCATTGTGCGCGATGGCGGCGTCGCCCGGCGTCGTCGTCGGGAAATGCGCCTGTGCGTGCTCGATGAAGGCCCGCACCTTCGGCGCAAGGAAGCGATAGCTCGGGAACACCGCATGCACCGGCACCGGGGGGCGCGACCAGCCCGGCAGCACCGGCACCAGTCGCCCGGCGCGCACCGCGTCCTCCGCGATCAGCGCCATGCATTGCCCGATGCCCAGTCCCGCCAGCAGCGCGTCGCGCTGCGCGTAGCGACTGTCCACGCGCAACCGCGCACCGGGTCCCGAACGCGTCCAGGTGTCCGCGCCGCGCACGAGGGTGAAGGGCGCTGGTCGGCCGGCGGGCGCGAAGTCGATCAGGGCGTGCCCGTCCAGCTCGTCGGGCGTCGCGGGCGTGCCGTGCGCACGCAGGTAGCCGGGCGAGGCATACAGGCCATAGTGCAGTTCACCCAGCCGCCGTGCGGCGAGTCGCGAATCCGCCAGCGGGCCGATGCGCACTGCCAGGTCGAAACCCTCGTGCACCAGGTCGACGATCCGCGAGCTGCTGTCCACTTCGATCGACAGCTGCGGATGCGTCTGCAGCAACTCACGCACCCAGCCGAACCCGGCGATCAGCCCGAACTCCATCGGCATCGTCAGCCGCAGCACGCCCTGCGGGATCGCCTGGTTGGCGCGGGCCGCGCCCTCGGCATCCTCCACCGCGCCCAGGATGCCCAGCGTGCGCTCGAAGAAATCCCGGCCGATCTCGGTCAGGCGCAGGCTGCGCGTGGTGCGGTCGAGCAGGCGCACGCCCAGCTCGGCCTCCAGCTCGCCCACCTGCCGGCTCACCCGCGCCTTCTGGGTGCGCAGCACCTCGGCGGCCCGGGTGAAGCTGCCGCTCTGCACCACCGTCGCGAAGGCCCGCAGTCGAGAAAGCTCCATTGTTGTCGGTTCCGTCAACGAATGGTCTCGATTCTCATGATTTATCCGGTTCGAGGCAACGCACATCCTGTGCCCCGTCCCCAACCGGAGCCCGTCATGAGCCTGCACAACCACAACCCCGTCCAGCCCAGCCGCCCCAGGCGCATCGCCCTGGTGCTGGCCAACCCGTCCGTGTCCACCGTCAGCGGCTGGCCGGTCGGCTTCTGGTGGAGCGAACTCACCCATCCCTGGCTCGCCTTCACCGAGGCTGGCTACACCGTCGAGCTGTTCAGCCCCGACGGCGGCGCGCTGCAGGCCGACGCCATGAGCGATCCCGACGACCCCAGCGGCTACAGCCGCCACGACATCGTCAGCCGCGGCTTCATCCACACCCCCGAACTGCGCGCGCTGGTCGACGACACCCGCCGCATCGCCGACATCGACGTCGATGCCTTCGACGCCATCCTCGTCGCCGGCGGCCAGTCGCCGATGTTCTCGTTCGAGCGCGCCACCGACCTGCACGCCAAGTTCGCCGCCTTCCACGCCGCCGGCAAGGTCGCCGCCGCGCTCTGTCACGGTGTCGCGGTGCTGAAGTACGCGAAGGATGCCGGCGGCGAATACATCGCCAAGGGCAAGACCGTCACCGGCTTCGCCAACGTCGAGGAGGAGTTCGCCGACAACGCCGTGTGGGAATACAACCTGCTGCCGCGCGGCACCCACCTGATGCCGTGGCGCATCGAGGACGCCCTGCGCGACCTCGGCGCGAACTACGTGCAGGGCGGCCTGTGGCGCAGCTTCGCGGTGCGCGACGGCAACCTCGTCACCGGGCAGCAGAACTTCTCCGGCGCCGAGACCGCGCGCCTGGTGATCGAAGCGCTCGGCCGATGAATCGCCACGCACACGGCGGCCACGACGACGGCATCGTCCGCGTCGAGCCGCAGATCGAAGCCATCCTGCGCCCGCGCCGCGATCTCGTCGGCGAGGACTACGCCGGCTATCGCGGCCACGTCTATCGCGTGTTCAACGTCTGCCTGCAGCTGCGCGATGTCGATGCCGACGAACGCCGGAAGCTCGCGATCGCGCTGGCTTTCCACGACATCGGCCTGTGGTCCGCGCGCACCGTCGACTACCTGCCGCCGTCCGAAGCCGAGGCCCGCGACTGGCTGGCGGGGCAGGGGCTGTCCACCTGGGGCGACGAGATCGGCCTGATGATCGCGATGCACCACCGCGTCCGCCGCTGGCGCGATCCGGCCACGCCGCTGGTCGAGGTGATGCGCCGCGCCGACCTCGTCGATTTCAGTCGCGGCCTGTATCGCGCCGGGCTGCCGCGTGCCTTCCTGCGCCGGCTGTCGCGCGCCATCCCCAATGCCGGCTTCCACCGCTTCCTGATGCGCGGCGCCTTCGACTGGTTCCGCCATCATCCGCTGCGGCTGCCGCCGTTCCTGCGCTGGTAAATCCCCCTTTCATCCCGTCCCAGGAGTCCGCCCATGACCACCCCGCACATCGCCCTCATCGGCGCCGGCAACGTCGGCGCCGCGCTTGCCCGCAACCTCGTCGCGCGCGGCGAACGCGTCGCCTTCGGCGTGCCCGATCCCGACAAGTACCGCGACCTCGCCGCATCGCTCGGCGCGCAGCTCGGCAGCGTCGCCGAGGCCATCGACGGCGCCGCCATCGTCGTCCTCGCCGTGCCGTACGCCGCCGCGCTGCAGGTCGCCGCCGACATCGACGACTGGCAGGGCCGCATCCTCGTCGACGCCACCAACCCGCTCGCGCCCGGACTCGCCGGCCTCATCGTCGGCACCACCGACTCCGCCGCCGAGCGCATCGCCGCCGCCGCCCGCAACGCCCGCGTGGTGAAGGCCTTCAACACCACCGGCGCCGAGAACATGGCCGACCCCCACCGCCTGGCCGCCCCGGTGTTCATGCCCGTCGCCGGCGACGACGCCGAGGCCCGCGCCACCGTCCTCGCCCTCGCCACGCGCATGGGCTTCGACGCCGTCGACGCCGGCCCGCTGCGCGCCGCCCGCTACCTCGAACCCTTCGCCATGACCTGGATCCACCTCGCCTTCGCCGCCGGCCACGGCCGCGACTGGGCGTTCTCCCGTGCGCCGCTGCGGGGGTGATCCTTCGGCAGTGAGGCTGGTTTTGATCTTGATCTACCGGGGCCCCTGGTTGCGGCGGGCTTCGCGGATCAGGCCCGCAGGGCGCGCGGCAGGACGCCGCGCGTTTTTCGACCAGCACATGGATGTGCTGTCGAAAAACCCCGCGAAGCCCGTGGACCCGGCGCACAGCGCCGGGCGCAACCGACGGGGTGTGCTTTCTTTTGGTTACCTTTTCTTTGCACAAGCAAAGAAAAGTAACTCGCTCGCGACAGCGAGCGAAACAAAGGACGGACGGAAATCCTTCCCACTGCCTTGAAGAAGCGAAAAGCAGGTCCCTCGCCTCCGGCTCGGGATGACAGACATGGATGCATCGATCTAACTTGATGATTTCCTGAAGAAAAATTCGCATGCGATCCGGAGGACGGCGCACTTTCGTCCCACACACTCTCGACACCACTTGATCCCCCTCAAACCCCCGCCGCACCGCCGCTTGACCCCCGGCGCACAACTTCCCATGCTTGACCCGCGTCCCCCGGACGCCCCGCCATGACCGCCCGCCGAGCACCGCTCGGAGGCAGTGCCCGCAGCGGACAGCCATGACGGCTCTGACCTTTGGATAGAAGGAGAGTCGGTCATGTCCTACAGCACACAACAGATCCGCAACGTGGCCCTGGCAGGCCACCCCGGCGCCGGCAAAACAACGCTCTTCGAAGCCCTGCTGCATGCCGGCGGCGCAATCCAGACGGCAGGCAGCATCGAACGCGGCACCACGGTGTCCGACTTCGACCCCATCGAGAAGGAACGCGGCCACTCCATCGACGCCGCCATCGCCAGCACCGATCACGCCGGCATCCACGTCAATCTCATCGACACCGCCGGCTATCCCGACTTCCGCGGCCCCACGCTCGCCGCGCTGGCGGTGGTCGAAACCGTCGCCGTGGTGGTCGACGCCGACACCGGCATCGGCTACGGCACGCGCCGGATGATGGAATACGCCCAGGGCCGGCGGCTGTGCCGCGCCATCGTCGTCAACAAGATCGACCACGACGGCGCCGACCTCCGCGCATTGCTCGACGATCTGCGCGAGACCTTCGGCAACGAAGTGCTGCCGCTCAACCTGCCCGCGAACGGCGGCAAGGCCGTCATCGACTGCTTCGGCAACAACACGGGCGACAGCGACCTCGGCCCCGTCGCCGACTGGCACCAGCGCATCATCGACCAGGTGGTCGAGATCAACGAACAGGTCATGGACCACTTCCTCGAAGTCGGCGAAGAAGGCCTGGGCGGCCAGGAACTGCACGATGCCTTCGAGCAATGCCTGCGCGAAGGCCACCTCGTCCCGGTCTGCTTCGTCTCCGCGCGCGCCGGCACCGGCGTGAAGGAACTGCTCGACATCGCCGAGAAACTCTTCCCGCACCCCGGCGAGGCCAACCCGCCGATGTTCGTGAAGGGGCAGGGCGACGACGCCACATCCTTCGAGTCCACGCCCGATCCCGCCGCCCACGTCATCGCCGACGTCTTCCGCATCGTCAACGACCCCTTCGTCGGCAAGCTCGGCGTCTTCCGCGTCTACCAAGGCACGGTGAAGAAGGACACCCAGCTCTTCGTCGACGATGGCAAGAAGCCCTTCAAGGTCGCCCACCTGTTCAAGCTCAAGGGCAAGGACCACGTCGAGATCGACCGCGCCGTGCCCGGCGACATCGCCGCCGTCGCCAAGATCGACGAACTGCATTTCGACGCCGTGCTGCACGACAGCCACGACGAAGACCACATCCACCTCGCGCCGCTGGATTTCCCCAAACCCATGTTCGGCCTCGCCGTCGAAGCCGCCAGCAAGGGCCAGGAGCAGAAGCTCTCGATCGCCCTGCACAAGCTCGCCGAGGAAGACCCGTGCTTCCACGTCGAGCACGAAGTCGAGACGAACGAGACGGTCGTGCGCGGCCTGTCCGACCTGCACCTGCGCATCCACCTGCAGCGCCTGAAGGACCGCTACGGCGTCGACGTGAAGACCCGCCCGCCGCGCATCGCCTACCGCGAAACCGTCTCCGCCCACGCCGAAGGCCACCACCGCCACAAGAAGCAGACCGGCGGCGCCGGCCAGTTCGGCGAAGTCTTCCTGCGCATCGAGCCTTTACCCAGAGGGACGGGCTTCGAATTCCGCGACGAAGTGAAGGGCGGCACCATCCCCGGCCAGTTCATGCCCGCCGTCGAAAAGGGCGTGCGCCAGGTGCTGGCCAGCGGCGCCGTCGCCGGCTACCCCATGCAGGACGTCCGCGTCATCGTCTACGACGGCAAGCACCACCCCGTCGACAGCAAGGAAGTCGCCTTCATCGCCGCCGGCAAGAAAGCCTTCCTCGACGCCATCGCCAAGGCCCGACCGCAGGTGCTCGAACCCATCGTCGACCTCGAAGTCGCCGCCCCCGAACACCACATGGGCGACATCAGCGGCGGCCTCTCCTCCAAACGCGCCCGCATCAACGGCACCGACTCACTGCGCGGCGGCGAGATCGTCGTCAAGGCGCAGGTGCCGCTGTCGGAACTGGAAGGGTATGCGGCCGAGTTGAAATCGGTGACGGCCGGGCGGGGCAGGTACTCGCTGGATTTCAGTCACTACGAGCCCGTGCCGGCGCAGGTGCAGGGGAAGTTGGTGGAGGCTTACAAGCCTCGGCATGAGGAGGAGTGACTCCTCCTCATGATAAGCAACATGAACTGTTTGACAGGTTGGCCTATCCACAGCCTAGTAAAAAATCTCGCTGCAGTTACAGCCTGTGAATTTCTTCTGTCTAATTGCAAATTAGAAGTGAAATTTATGAATTTAATTTTTTTGTTTCTTTTTTGAAGTCTTTTTTACGCTGGCTTCCATTGTCGCTGAGGGGCCGACGTCGGTGCCTGCATCAATTTTATCAAGTAGCCTTCTGAGGCTTTCTTTGGCATCGGACTTGAATTTCTCACCATCAAATGCATGTCGAAGATCGCTTACCAATGAAATGAGGGAGCTCGTTGGGATCGCTATTTCTACGACTGGATGAGGGAAGTCTGATTCATCATTTCGATTTACGCCAAAAGAAATTCTGCATACGGTCGGCCCAAGAAGCAGTTCTGCTGGTTGGTCTACGTAATAAATTGGAGAGTTGTTTGATGCTTGATCGTTAGTCATGAAAGATTTCCTTCTCTGATTCGAAGGGGGCTGCGTATTGAGAATCGCTAGAGAGCTTTTGACTCTCAATAGCTAGTTCGGAGTATGAAATGAACTTGATTATCAATGCGCAATCAAAGGCATTGGCAATGCTAATCAGCGTCTCAATGCTATGGGATCCGTAAAGAGGATCTTCTAGTCTGGATATGGCTGACTGTTTGGTTCCAATAAGAGTGGCGAGATCTTTTTGGGTTAGTCCGCGTTTTTCGCGATTTAGTTTTATTTGCCAAGCCACGCTCTGCTCTATTGACGCTTCTAAATATGCCTCTCGATGTTCTCTTGATACCCAATGAGACTTGGATCGTATCGCAGATACATAATGTTCAGCATCATTTTCGCTGTGTGTCTTGGCATATCTTGCAGTGGTTACGGAACTTTCGCGTTTTTCCGGGAAAATCCGCGTCGCAAATGGATTTGTACTGTAATGCGACCTTTTTGTAATCCTTAGGGTAGTAGGTTCCATCTTTTTCAACCCCATTGTTAGTCATGACGAAGGCGTGGTGCTGGCTATAGAAGTGTCCATATATTCTAAGCTGAACATTTCCCACGTCTTTGAATCGTATCACATATGTGTGATCTGCAATAAGGCTGGCCCTGGGTTTTACCCATTGCTGAGCATCTAGCGGACGGAGTTGATCGATCATTCGCTCAAGTGAGGCCTGAGCTCTTATCGAAATTTTTTCCTTTTCAATCCAATGGGTTATGGCCCCATTGCCTCTATCCAATCGTTCATGAAAGTTCCATCCAGTGGCGGCTGGATTCGGCTTGATTTCAACTGTGATTCTGGATTTCGCCGATCCCTGATCTTTCCCGGCTCGATGCATTTCCTCCCCCTGCTTGCCAGTAGTCCTTAGACATTAGCTTGGCAAGATACGCAGAAGGCGTCCAGTCTTGCGTGGGACCATAAGGCGCATATGCGCTTGTAGGGGCGTAAGGCCGTAAGACGCATATGCCTTTGTAGGGCTCATAAGCGAAGCGTCATGCGCCTTCTCCGGATACCAGCATTGCTCACGCATATCGGCGCATGACGCCTTCGGCTTATACGCCCTACGCAAGTCAAAAGCGGCGTCGGAGAGGGTTTGGGGTGTGCCCCGTTGTCGTCCCAGTGTCGCATCGTGCTCGGCGCGTCAAGGTCGAGGCGAGTTGCTGCGCAAACCTTGACGCGCCTGCGCGCGATGCGGGTTGGATTCGCCAACGGCGCCCACTTCGGGCGTCGGGCGAAACGGAGTTCCGTCATGTCCCAAGCGCAGCCAGCCTCCAACGTCCTCCTCGTCGAAGTCCCGCCCCAGTTCATCGCCCTGTGCCAGGCCAGCGGCGTCAGCCCCCAGGCCACCCTGCGCGGCCTCGCCGCCATGCTCTGCGGCCTGCGCTACGACGAAGACAACCGCCTCCTCCCGCTGGAGGACGGGGCGGGATGAAATTCCAACCGTGTGCAGGTTACCCTGCACACGGTTCTCTGCGAAGAAATGCCCATGCAAGTTGCCACCAGAAGAGAGGATCTGATCCTTCTTGTGCAGAAAATCATGGAGGCGGATGGCACCGAACAAGAGCTGGATGAGTTGCTTGCAAGCCTTGTCGATACAACCGGCATGCCAGAGCTATCCGACATGATCTTCTATCCGGAGAGTCCTGATGTGACGCCAGAGAACATCGCTGATGCGATCCTCGCGCACAGTCCGCTGCGGCTCACTGGTCCGTGAGTGCGTAGACCAGCTAGGCGAAGCGCACTCGGGGCGAACGACGCAAAGTCCCCGGGTGAGCGCTTCGCGCTTATCCGGGCTCAGAAACTACCGTTGACCAGGACTTTCCTCATTCGGGGAGGTGGCTTCTGAATTCCCAGGAATTTGGCGTGGTCTCGATGTGAACTCTGCCGCATTCACGACAGCAATAAACAAGCTTGGAGTTTTCATTGATATGCTCGAAGTACATCGCTTCAAGTTCATTGGCGAGAGATGGATCTGATCCCTTCTCCGAGATGATCTTCAAGATATCCGCAATGAAAGTCGAATCACTCGATGCCCATGCTTCGGTCATCATGTAATGAGCGTCATCGCTTGGGAAGCATGTATCCGTGATTGAATTTCCGCATCCGCACATGAATCGGCCCATGTAAGAAATCCAATTGGTTTGCGCCTTGTCGAAAAATCATATCGAAAGCCCGGTCAGTCTCCAACATCCTCCTCGTCGAAGTCCCGCCCCAGTTCATCGCCCTCTGCCACGCCAGCGGCGTCAGCCCCCAGGCCACTCTGCGCGGCCTCGCCGCCATGCTTTGCGGCCTGCGCTACGACGAAGACAACCGCCTCCTGCCGCTGGGCGCCCCCGCGTCCCGCTGATCCGCGCGATGGGCCCGTTCGCGGGCCCGTCCACCCGTCACCCTTGCCGTCGTCCCGGCGAAAGCCGGGACCCAGCTTCCAAAGCCTTCAAGGCTGGGTTCCGGCGTGCGCCGGAACGACGACATGGTGATGTCGTCATCAGGCAGGCAATGCCTATGCGAATTTACCCACGGCCGTATCGAGAAGTGCGATCAGGCTTTCATCGCTGATTCCAAAATCGTCCATATTCTCGATGTGCTCCCATTGCTCGTCGTAGGGAATTTCAGCGACGAAGATCGGAATCCCAAGAGATCGAAGGCCGTGAATCAGCGTCCGAATTTCAGCATCGACTTTGACGTGGTCGTTCCGATACAGCTCGGTCGTGTACACGGATCCAGACTGGCCTGCAGCCAGTTTCTTGCGAATCGAATCGATCGAATGACCAGTCACGCGTCTGATCAGCTGGATAGCCTCGATGTTCTGGCATGGGGCCGCTGCAGAAATGGATATCTTTGACATGCATCGAGCCTTACTCAGGCAGCCCGCAGCGTCAAGCGCATCCGCGATCACCGACTCGGATTCCCGGGTGCGGCCTTCGGCCGAACCCGGGCTACCAAACCTTGACGCGCCTGCGCGCGATGCGGGTTGGATTCGCCAACGGCGCCCACGTCGGGCGTCGGGCGAAACGGAGTTCCGTCATGTCCCAAGCGCAGCCAGTCTCCAACGTCCTCCTCGTCGAAGTCCCGCCGCAGTTCATCGCCCTGTGCCATACCAGCGGCGTCAGCCCCCAAGCCACCCTGCGCGGCTTCGCCGCCATGCTCTGCGGCCTGCGCTACGACGAAGACAACCGCCTCCTCCCGCTGGACGCCCTCGCGTCCCGCTGATCCGCGCGATGGGCCCGTTCGCGGGCTCATCTTATTTTTCCTCTGAAAGGTAGCTAAGGATATCCTCCCGAAGTTGCTCAAAATGCAGGATGTGGTAATCGATGCTCAGGACGCACTTGCCGGCATTGTCATAAACGTTGAACACTTCAATGATTGCGTGATCCTTGACGCGGGAGATTTGGCTCCAAGGATGAAAAGTTTCCCTGAGCTTGCTGTCGAAGATATGCAGCCCATCCGGGCTTGCTCCAATCTTGTGCTGCAAGTGGGGCAGCAATCGCAGTGCATGTACGCCAAGGCCGGTGAACATGATTCCCACAGCGATGAGAATGAATGTAGCAATGGCTGTGCTTGCGCCGATGCTCGACCAGAGCGCTCCTCCGCCCAGAAACATGAAGAGCGGTAGTCCGATGAGGATCACCGCCTTGGTGACAGGCTGGTAGTAGCTGAGTGGGATCGATTCCGTCTGCATGGTGCTCTGCTCAAACCATCTGTCTGCGATTGTAAATGCGGTGAATGTTGCCCGGGTAGGAGAAGCGCACCTCGGGCGAATGACGCAGCGTCCTCGGGTGCGCGCTTCGCGCTTACGCACATTGCGACCTCCTGCCGCTCGACGTCCCCGCATCCCGCTGATCCGCGCGATGTGTCCGTTCGCGGCGCGGGTCCATGCCCCCGTAATCCTTGCCGTCGTCCCGGCGCAGACCGGGATCCAGCTTTCGAGAATCTCTAGTCTGGTTGGTTTGAGCTGCCGTGCTGAAAGAGTCATTCCAATCCAACAGGAATTCCTGTGCCACCGAAGGCTTTGCTTATGGCCCACCTGTTGAAATCTTCATATTCAAAATGGATTTCAAATTCAAGTGATTTTTCGACAATGATCAAAAAAAGTCCTTCACTCTTGCCAAGATCAGTTAGTAGATCCTGGCCTTTCTGTGGGAACGAATGAAAAAAGTCTTTGTGAGAAAGCGCATTCACCATGCTGACGCCTTCGGTATGGGCGAAGGAGACTTTTACTTCGGTCGAATGAGATCTGGACGAGAATCTAAGGAAAGCCTTTGTCCAACTTGGGTTGACACAATCAACGAGAGAAACAAGGCTTTTTGTAATTTCTACTACGCGAGGCATCGCGCTTTCGGAGATCAAGATCGTGTCCTTTTTCATGCGTATGTCTTATTGAATTTTTGAATTTCCATGGTCAAGTGTCAATGAAGGCATCAAGGAAAATCTGCGATTCGCGCTTGCCAGGGTTAGGAAGTTTCCGCCATCGATACGCCCGGATAGCCCTGCTCGTTACCCGGGTGCGGCCTTCGGCCGAACCCGGGCTACCAAACCTTGACGCGCCTGCGCGCGGTGCGGGTTGGATTCGCCAACGGCGCCCACGTCGGGCGTCGGGCGAAACGGAGTTCCGTCATGTCCCAAGCGCAGCCAGTCTCCAACGTCCTCCTCGTCGAAGTCCCGCCCCAGTTCATCGCCCTGTGCCACGCCAGCGGCGCCAGCCCCCAGGCCACCCTGCGCGGCATAGCCGCCATGCTCTGCGGCCTCCGCTGCGACGAAGACAACCGCCTCCTGCCGCTGGACGTCCCCGCGTCCCGCTGAACTGCTCGGCATCGTGCCTTTGGCATGTCGGCAGTGGAAGCGGATTAGAATCATCGGCGGATCGCATCGGGCGAAGGCATGGATACGGACGTGGTGAAGGTGGTGGCGGGACTGGTGGTCGGTGTGGCGCTGGCTGCGCTGTCTGCGTACCTGTCGCGACGACACTGGCGTCGTTCTGCGGAACGCATGGAGACTTGGTTCCCGGAGTATCCCGATGTCCCTGACAATCCCGTCCTGCGGCGTCAGCTCGCTGTGGGCGCGGTGCTGAACGAGAACAATGCCTTTCCGATCAACGTGCTCGATCCGCACAAGTCGCGTGCGGAGATGCGGGAGTGGCTGGCGTCTTCATGGAGCACCCGCAATGCCGAGCAGGCGCGGGAACGGATCCACGCGCTGCTGACCGGCGGCCATGCGGTCACCTTCGATGCGCTGATCGCGGTTGCGGCGGAGGGCGATCCGGATGCGAGCCGCGAGCATCTGGAAGAGGTGTTCGCTTCGGAGCTCGACGAGGACCCCGAACTGGCGGAATTCATTTCCCATCATCCCGAAGCGATTGCGCGGCTGGAAGCGCTCGGTTATCTGGTGACGCCCGCCGACATCGCGCGCGGCACGCGTGCCTACGACTTCGGGCGCGCGGTCACGGTCGCCCGGGTCGCGTTCGGCGCGGGTTACCTGAAGCGCGAAGAGGCCATGGCGCTGGTACGCATGGCCGCGTTCCTCGCGGCGCGTTCGTTCGCGTCGTGGCGCCAGTTCGCGACGAGCTACCTGCTCGGTCGCGCGCTGTGGGGCGGCGTGGACGATCCGAGTTTCGATGCCATGGTCCGCATCGCGGACGAACTGCTGCGCAATCCGCGCAGTCCCTGGATGCGAGACGGCTGGTTCGGCGGCGCGGATGCCGCCTGAGCGGGCGCAGTGAGGATCGCCGGAATGCGGCTTGTCGCGATCGCCGGCTGCGCCGGCGATGCGGGGCGACGCGTCAGGTGCGATTGACCATGTGCATGAAGACGGCGTCCTGCGGCGCGAGGAATCCGGCGCCGGTCTTCCTGTAGCAGGTGATGTTGACCGATTGACCGACGTTGCCGCCGATGGCCAGCACGAAGTCCGGTTGCACGCTCACGACGATGTCGCTGTGGCTCTTGAAGGCATCGCTGGCCGCAGCGTCGTCGTAATCCCGCGGCGTTTCGCGCCACTTGCAGACGATGTCGCCGATTTCAGGCCGGATTTCGTGCAGGCGATGACCCCAGAAGGGCGCCTTGGTGTCGTTGGCCTTGCGCCTGGCGATCGAGTCGTGCATGTACTTTGCGTGCGCGGCGGCGAACTTGAACTTCCTGTACCTGGGCACGGTGCTGGATGCGTTCCTGACCATGAAGGAGATGGCTGCGGCGGACCAGAACTGGTCGCGATCCCTGCCGTCCAGGTCCAGGCCGATGGCCTGCCACATTTCGCCGATGTACCTGAAGAACGGCGCATGGTGTTCCTGTCCCTGTCCCTTTTCGAAGCGCAGCCACTCGATGATGGCCTGCTTCGCCAGTGCTTCCCGCTGCGCCGAGACCGGGGCGCGCAACGACCGTTGCCCTGCGATCTCGGCCTTGACCACGCCGGTCTTCTGCGCGTTGCCGATGGTCGTCTTGATCCGGGTCCAGCCGGGCTCCGTGGCAGGACCGAGCACCTCGACGTCCTGGCCGAGGTGGAGGATGGCGATGCGGTTGCCGGGATCGATTTCCGGGGTCGAGCGCAGGTTCAGCGCTTCCAGGTCGACGAACATCTTCATCGTGCGATCTCCTTGGGGTCGGGAACGTGGCGATATCCAGGCTGCAATGTCGGTGTCGTCCGATGCCGATCGGCGAGCTCCCGCTGCCGTCGATCCCGTCGAACTGGCGATGGCGCTACAGGCCTGACAACGGCGGTGGTCGACCGTCCCGGACAGGTTCCGGACGAACGGCGATGTCGCCTGCATCGATCGAATGCATCGATGTTTCCCAGCATTCACCTCCGTCCCGCACGCCGCAACGCCACGATGGCATCGAGGCGGTCGCACGCCGGGTGCGCCGACGATCTGATCCCAAGGTGATGCCGGCCCGGATCGGCCCGGTGCCTAGAATTCGCCTGTCGCCTGCGGACTCTGCGGGGACACGCAGCGCACCGGGCCGCACGGATTGCGGATTCGTTGCCCTCGCGCAGAGGGCCGTGACAGGACAGACGCCATGGACTTGCAGACACGGCAAGGATTGTTTCTCGCGATTTCCGCACACCTGACCGGGTTCGAGGTCGTCGAGCTCGAAGGCACGGGCATGACGCAGACCTATTTCGACACCTTGTCGAAGAAGACGGCCGCGGGTGTGCTCGACCTGTTCTTCGAGGAGGCTGCGACCATCCTCGCGCTGCAGGACGAGCAGGCGATCGACGCGGCGATCCGTTCGCGACTGATGCCGGATTCGTCGTACCAGGCGACCGCGAAGGTCATCATCCTGATGTGGTACACCGGGATGTGGTACACCGGGATCGGGACGTCGTCGGGTGTCGCTTCCACGCAGATCGATGGTCCCTCGTACGTGCAGGGACTGATGTGGGAGGCCGCCGAGGCGCATCCGCCGGGCGCCAAGCAGCCCGGCTACGGATCATGGGCCGAGCCGCCGATCCGCATTCCCGCCTGACGCATCCCCCACGGCGCCCGATGCGGCGCCCCAGCCACGGCGTTGTCGCCAACGCCCGCGCCATTGGAAGGTTACGATGAGCAACGAATACGATGTGGTCGTCGTCGGCTCCGGCATCGCCGGATGCGTGTTGACCAAGGTCCTGACACAGGCCGGCAAGCGCGTGCTGCTGATGGAGGCCGGCCTGGAAGCCGGCATCGCGCTCGATTCCGATCGCGCCTACGACACTTACCAGAACTACCTTCAGACCTTCTACGCGTCGAACATCAAGGCGACCAACACGCCGTATCCGAACATCAAGGATGCGCAGTCGCCGGATGTGCTGCAGATCGAGCCGAAGACGCCGTACGACACGGGTTATTTCGTGCAGATGGGGCCGCTGCCTTTCGCCAGCGACTGCCTGCGCGCGCCCGGCGGCACCACGCTGCACTGGCTGGGCAACGTGCCGCGCATGCTGCCGAACGATTTCCGGATGCAGACGCTGTACGGACAGGGCGTCGACTGGCCGATCAGCTACGAAGACCTGGTGCCGTACTACGAGATGGCCGAGAACGAGATCGGCGTCTCCGGCGATGTCGCCGCGCAGGTCGGGCCGGACATGGGACCGCAGAACTACGGTCCCGACTACGTGTTCCCGATGTACAAGATTCCGCAGAGCTACCAGGATCACATCTGGATGAAACACAGCCAGAACCTCCAGGTCACGCTCGACGGGCTGCAGTACACCGTGACCTGCGTGAGCATGCCGCAGGGACGAAACTCGATTCCCAACCCCGCGTACCGCTACGGCACCACCGTCTGGAACGCCGATGAGAAGCGCCTGCAGCTGACGATCAGCGACAGCACCTACCAGGTCGTGGGCTCGCTGTGGAACCCGTACACCGGCGAACGCTGCGAAGGCAATTCCAGCTGCGTGCCGATCTGTCCGGTGCAGGCCAAGTACAACGCGCTGAAGACGCTGAAAAAGGCCGACGACCAGCATCTGGACATCATCACCCAATCGGTGGCGTCGACGCTGCTGATCTGCCCGAAGACCCGTCGCATCGATGGCGTGGTGTACAAGACCTATGCGCAGCCGGATTCGACCGAGTACACCACCCAGGTCGCGCGCGGCAAGGTCTACATCCTCGCCTGCAGCGCGATCGAGAACGCCAAGATCCTGCTCGCGTCCGATGCGGCGAACCGCAGCGACCAGGTCGGCCGCAATCTGATGGACCACCTGGTGCTGCTCACCTGGGGCCTGTTCCGCGAGAAGATCTGGCCGTATCGCGGCCCGGGCTGCACCACCTACATCCCGACCTTCCGCGACGGCGAATTCCGCAAGGACTTCGCGGCCTGGATCTCGCCGATCGACAACTGGGGCTGGTCGTGGCCGACCTTCGCCCCGGGCTCGGACGTGGCCAACGCCGTGATCGGCGACAGCATGTTCGGCAAGGCATTGCGCGTGCACCTCAACGAGCGTCTCACGCGACAGGCGCTGCTGCATTTCGAGTGCGAGCAGGCGCCCGACCCGGACAACCGTGTCGTGATCGATCCGCAGTACAAGGACCAGCTGGACAACTACCGTCCGGTGATCCACTACGACGCCTCGGATTACATGCGCAAGTCGTTCAAGGCCGCGAAGGATGTGTCCGACCAGATCTTCGCCGCGAATGGCATCGTCGACTGCACCGAGTACGAACCGACCGAGCCGGATTACGTCACCTGGCAGGGGCGCGGCTACACCTTCCGCGGCGCGGGACACATCGTCGGCACGCACCGCATGGGCAGCTCGCCGGACGATTCGGTGGTCGACGCCAACGGCCGCACCTGGGATCACGACAACCTCTATCTCGCAGGCTGCGGCAACATGCCGACGCTCGGCACGTCGAATCCGACCCTCACCATGACCGCCCTCGCATTCAAGACCGCCGAGGCCGTGCTGCAGCATCTGGAGCCATGAACGCTATGAATGCCGAACAGGACACCCATCCGCACGCAGACGATCTCGCGCTGTCGGCCAAGCCCCTGCTGCGGGACACCCGTAGCGGACGCAAGCGCCAGATGCTCACCTACGATGTCGTCGCCGAGACCGCGAATGTCGCCGAAGGTGCGGAGGCCGCGCTCAAGTCTGCGCGCCGCTTCATGTCGCTGGAGGAACTCCGCGAGCATCTGCAGACCGCGATCGAGATCGAGCACGCGACCATTCCCACCTATCTTTGCGCGCTCTATTCGATCAAGGACGGCACCAACACCTTCGCCGCGCAGAACATCCAGGGCGTGGTGATGGAGGAGATGCTGCATATGCTGCAGGCGTGCAACATCCTCAACGCCATCGGCGGCCGGCCGGAGATCGATGATCCGGAGTTCATCCCGGAATATCCGACCTACCTGCCGCATTCTGCGGGCCTGTTCAAGGTGCCGCTGCAGAAGTTCGGCCAGGACGCGATCAAGGTGTTCCTGCAGATCGAGAAGCCCGCGAAGCGCTATGCACCGCCGCAGCCGGACCAGTGGGACACCATCGGCCAGTTCTACAAGTCGCTCAAGATCGCGCTGGTCGAACTCGATCGCTCCACGCCGGGCGGCATCTTCACCGGCGACCCGGCGCGGCAGCTGCAGCCGCATCACTACTACGGCGGCGGCGGCCAGCTGGTGGCGGTCCACTGCCTGCGCGACGCCATCCTCGCCATCGACGAGATCGTCGGGCAGGGCGAGGGCGTGGACGGGACGATCATCGATTCCGACAGCAAGCTGTTCGGCGAGGATGTGGAATACGCGCACTATTTCCGCTTCAACGAGATCCTGTGCGAGCGTCGCTACTGCCCGAACGACAAGGCCAAGGACCCGCCGAGCGGCCCCCATGTGGACGTCGACTGGGACGCAGCCTGGAACATGCAGCCGAACCCGAAGATGGCGAACTATCCGCCTGGATCGGAACTGCACGAGAAGACGCTGGCGTTCAACCGCACCTACATGACGCTGCTGCAGTCGATCCACGATGCGGTCAACGGCAATCCGCCCGAGCTGATGAAGGCGGTGCCGCTGATGTACGACCTCAAGTACAAGGCGCTGGAACTGATGGTCACGCCATGGAAGGATGGGATGACCGCCGGCCCGAGCTTCGAATACGTGCCGCCCGACAGGCGCTGAGCCTGTCGGATCGGCCCGACCGCTGCATCCCGACTGCTGTTCCGCACCGGAGCCGGACATGTCATCGATCGTTGCGTTCCATCGCCTGCCCGCGGCAGTGCGGCTGTGTTTCCGGGCGTTCTTCCTCTGCGCATTGCTGGCGGGCATGCCGGTGTTCGCGGCGCTGCCGAAGGATGGTGCATTGCCGGGCGCGTGCCTTGCGTGCAGCGGGGCGGTGCCGGCTACAGCACCGGCCACCACATGAACATCGCGGCGCCGGCGACGCCGATTGCGGTCAGGATCGCCAGCAGGTGGAAGAGCAGGGCGACGCCGCGCTGAAGCCCGACGCGTGGCGAACGCTCGGCCGCCAGGTACAGCTCCAGGCAGGCCAGCGGGGCGATCCAGCTGAGATAGCTGATCCCGAGGAACACCGCGCTGTCGTAGTCGAGGCGATGCCCCAGCGCGTTCATCACCGCGCCGGCCGGCACGATGCCGATCCGCAGGAACCACACGCCGTTGACCAGCAGGTAGGCGCGCAGGGCGTGCTGACGGTGGCGGGGGATGTCGCGCAGCCGCGCGCTGCGCCAGGCCAGCACGCAGAAGACCAGGATCAGCAGCCCGTTGAGGCTGGTGGAGACGGCGCTCGCGAGGTTCAGCTGCGAACCGCGGATCCAGGTGAGGTAGAAGCCGCTGAAGGTCGCCACGAGTGCGGCGATCAGGAACACGCGCCCGGTCCAGCGATGGATCGCCGGCCAGCGGCGGCGCACGGCCGGGAGCAGCTGCACGATGCCGGCGAAGGTCGCGGCGCCGCCAAGGAAGACGTGGCCCAGCCATTGCAGGTTGCCCAGGGCATCGCCGGGCACGTATCCGGTGATGTGCGGTTTCGCGTTGAGTCCGCCGAGGTCGCCGGACAGCACATGCCGGCCGTAGAAGCCCAGGATGAACAGGACGAAAGCCCATTGCCCGAGGCTGGCGACGACGAACCAGGTGGTGGCAGCCCGCCGCAGGGCGGGAGCGGGCGCTGGCGAGCTCGAAAGGGTGGGGGACGGCATGCGATGCACGCGGAGACTCCTGGCAGGACGAAGTGCGCACCTTCGCGTGGCCTGCATGAGCTGTCCCGCCGATTCGGAAATCGGCTGGTCGATTCGGCAGGCAGCCATCGCGGGTTCGGGGGCCGTTCAGCCGTGACCGATGGCGGTTGTCGTCCCTGACGACGGCAGGGAGACTGCCGGCATTGCATGCGCGAGGATCGGGGCGTGGTGACAGCGACGGGGGCATTGACGATGGCGGCGGCCGTGCTGGCATTCGCGAGCCTGGCCCGCCTGCTGTTCCGCCGGGGCATGAGCGATGCGGAACTGTGCTTCGCGATCTTCTGCGCATCGCTGGGCATGACGATGCTGCGTCCCTGGTTGCCCGGGATGCCGGATTGGGTCCATTGGCTGGTCACCCTGGGCGGCTGCGCGACCTGCAATGTCTACTGGCTGTTTTCCCGCGCCCTGTTCCGTGGCGATGGCGGCGTCGGTCGGCGGCATGTGCTGGCAGCGCTCGGGATCGCGGTGCTGATCGTCGTCCATCGCGTTGCCGAGCGCGCGGAAGGCGGAACGACCGGGCTGTGGACGTCGATGGCGGACGCCCTGCTCACCCTCGCCAGTTCGACCGTACTCGCGCTGGCCTTCATCGAGGCCCTGCGCGGCTGGCAGCCGATGATGCCGGCGGAAGAAAAGCGCCTGCGCCTCGCGTTCATGGCGGTCTATGGCACCTGCGTGCTGGCTGCGACCCTGTCGAACGCCCTGGCCGACAGCGTGTCGACGCTGGCCGGCGTGCGCTCGTCGGTCGTGGCTACCTGCGCGCTGTCGATCCTGGTCTTCAGTCTGTGGGCGCTGCGGGTGCGCCGCCGTCATCCATGGCCCGTCGCGCTGCCCGTCGCCGATGCGCCGGCGGTGAAAACAGCGACGCCGGAAGAACGCAGGCTGGCCCAGTCGATCGTGCGCCTGCTGGAGGAGGAACAGGTCTATCGCGAGCCCGAGCTGCGCGTGGTCGATCTGGCGACCCGTCTGGGCACGGTCGAATACCGGGTGAGCCGGGCGATCACCCAGGGCCTGGGCGAGGACAATTTCAATCGCCTCGTGAACCGGTACCGCATCGCGCATGCCTGTCGCCTGCTGGCGGACCCGGCCACGGACGACACCGTGCTGGAGATCTGCCTGGCCTCCGGTTTCGCCTCCCTGGGCCCGTTCAATCGTGCATTCAAGGCGGCCACGGGATGCACGCCTTCGGCCTATCGCGCGACCCATCGAAGCGGCGTCGCGCCTGCAGGCGCGCATCCCGATCACGCACCGGTCTGATCGCCCGTTCGCTGCGGCGGCTGGCGTGGTGGATTCCCGTTTGCTGCGGGCGGGAGGACGACCGCGTCCTCCCGCGGTGCCGATGGTTCAGAGCGACTTCGCCAGCGCGACCGCCTTGGCGATCTTCTCCGCGTTCGGCGTGTCGAGGTCCGAGACGTTGATCTGGATCTCGCTCTGACCCTTCACGAAGTACAGCCGGGCCATGCCGGTGTCGGTGACGGCGTAGGCATTCGCCCCGAGGTCGGCCTGCGGCTGGTAACCGTTCGTGGTCCTGGCGGTGTCCACGCGCGAGGCGAGGTTGGCCTGCGCCTTGGCCTCGGAGACGACGGTACCGATCATGATGTCGACCGAGTGCGTGGGTGCGTCCTTGGCGAATTCGATGGTGCCGACGCCTGCGCGATACGAACAGCGGGAGTCCCACATGTAGCCGCTCATCTGCGGTGCGACGGTCTGGTGCACGGTGAAGGTCAGGTCGGGATAGACCGCCTTGAGCTTGTCCGGGGTCAGCGTCGCGCAGGCGTCGAGCGGCGTGACCGCCTTGAGCTGCGCGATCTCGTCATCCGGGCTGGGCGCCGCAACCGGTGCGGCTGCGCCGGCGGGCGGCGGCGCGGCCGCATCGCCGCCTGCAGGTGTTTCTCGGTTGCAGCCCAACAGGGCCAGTGCGGCGACTCCGGCCGCCAGGATCATCATCCGACGCATGCCTTTCTCCATGGGTTGATCGAACGGGGATTGAACGGGGGGGCTCAACGCAATGTGGATCGAACGGGACATTCGGTGAAGTCGCCGACCCACGCAGCAACGAGGAACGCATGCCCGGCCGGACAGCGCGGCCGATGGGGGGCCTCCGCCTGCTGGCGAGGTTCGCCGCGACGGGCGCGCTTGTCGTATCGTGTCGGCCATCTCGAAGGGAGGATCCTGACGATGTCCTTGCGTCCGTTCACGATGCTGCTGCTCTGCCTGTCGTTGGCCGCCTGCCGCGAATCCGGCGATGCGACGCCCGCCGCGCCGTCGGCCGCGCCCGAGGCGGCGGCTTCCCCAACGGCCGGGACGACACCCGAAGCGCCGCCGTCCCCGATCGAGACGGTGCCTGCGCTGGAATCCCTGCTGCGCCCCGACGACACGCTGGCGGCCGTGCAGGCGCGACTCGGTGCCGCGCAGGTGGTCGCCGAAGAGCTCAACGGTGCCGAGGGCGAGACATCGCCGGGCTGGCGGCTGTATCCGGACGATCCCGAGCGCAGCATCGAAGTGTGGTTGAACGAATCCGGCCGGCCGCAGGCGCTGTTCGTCCGTGGCCAGAAAAGCGTCTGGGTGCGGGCCGACGGCGTGCGCCTGGGCATGACCAGCGCCGACCTGCAGGCGAAGAACGGTCGACCGTTCAAGTTCCTCGGTTTCGAATGGGACTATGGCGGCGCGATCAGCGATTGGCGCGGTGGCGCGTTGGCGGCCGACGGCAAGACGCGCGGTCCGGTGGTGCTGTGTCCGCCCGACCCGCATCCGACGGACTACCCCGCGGGCGACTCGGAGTTCGCGTCCGACGACCCGCGGATGGTCTCGAATCCCGCCGTCGTGTGCGAATTCGGCGTGAACCTCGATTTCGTCGCGCCTGCAGCCACGCCTTCGGCGGGGTGAAGGTGGCTCGCCGCCTGCCGGAGCTTCGCCCCGATCCCGCTGCCTGCGCCATTCTCCGCGCCATCACGGATCTTCCTGCATGAAACAGTTCCTGCTTACGCTCGCCGCCGTGCTCATCGGCGGGTTTCTCGCCCTGCTGGCCTACGACCGCTTCGTCGTCCAGCCGCGCCAGGCCGACCAGGCCGATGATGCCGTCACCGCAGCGCAGGTCGAGCTGGGCAAGGCGCGTGCCGAGGCGCGAGAAGTCGCTGCGGAGGTGGAGGCATCGGTGCAGCGCAGCGTCGACAACGCTCGCGAGACGATGACGGCGCAGGCGAACGCGATGGACCGCCGCGCGCTGATCGCCGACGCCGTGCAGCGCGTGACGATGTTCCGCGTCGCCCTGACCGAGTACCACATGACCAATGCCCGGTGGCCGCAGGATGCGGAGGAAGCCGGCCTGCCGCCGCCCGGCGACATGCGCGGCGGCGCCGTGCGCGCGGTCACGGTGGGCGCGCAGGGCGTGGTGACCGTGGCGCTGGACGAACGCTTCGGCAAGGACGGCGCCATCGTGCTGCGCCCGACCGCGAACGCCGCGACCGGCCAGGTCGAATGGGCCTGCGAAGTCACCGGCGACGACGAGATCCGCCGCGCGCTGCCCCGGTGCAAGGGATGATCCGATTGAATGGCAAAGCCATCAGCGTTGTTCTCTGCGTGATGGCGTTCGCGACGGCCGGCTGCCGCAGCGTGCCGGTCGCCCCAGGCCCTTCGGTCGCCTGCGAGCCTGGCGACATGGCGATGGTCCGCGACATCTTGTATTTCGGCCGCCATCGTCCCGACGGCGGCATCGTCGACGAGGCCCGGTGGCGCGCCTTCGTCGACGACGTGCTGACGCCGCGTTTTCCCGATGGCCTGACCATCGTCTCCGCCACCGGCCAATGGCGCGGCGGCGATGGCGCCATCGAGCGCGAGCCATCGGAGGTCGTGACCATTCTGCATGCAGGCGATGCGACGGCGCGACGCGCGATCGACGAGGTCATCGCCGAGTACCGGCGACGATTCGCGCAGGAATCGGTGCTGCGCGAGCGCGGCGCGACCTGCGCGAGGTTCTGAGGTCGGGTCTTGGCGCCACTGGCCAAGACCGTGGCCGGGATCAGATCCGGCGGACGAGGATCACGGTGATGTTGTCCGAGCCGCCGCCGTCGAGCGCGGCATCGACCAGGCCGTCGACGCATTCCTGGGCGCTGCATTCGGTATGCGACAGCACCTGAGAGATGCTGGCGTCGTCCACTTCCTCGGTCAGGCCGTCGCTGCACAGCAGCAGCTGCATGCCCGGGCGCAGCTCGCCCGACAGGGTTTCGACGTTGAGGTTCTGCGGATCGGTCACGCCCAGCGCCTGGGTGACCACGTTGCGGTGCGGATGCGTGCGCGCCTGGTCGACGGTGATCGCGCCCTGCGAGATCAGCTCCTGCACGTAGCTGTGGTCGTGCGACAGCTGGGCGAGGGTGCCGTCGCGCCACAGGTAGGCGCGGCTGTCGCCGACCCAGGCCACCTCGAAGCGATTGCCGAGGATGCGCAGCGCGACGACGGTGGTCCCCATGGGCAGCGCATCGCTGCGCTGGCGCGACGCGCGGATGATCTCCTCGTCGGCGGTGCGGATCGCCTGCGCCAAGGTCGTGCCCTGGCGGATCTCGCGGACGATGGTCTCCCGGGCCAGCGCGCTGGCGACTTCGCCGTACTCGTGTCCTCCCATGCCATCGGCCACCAGCCACAGGCCGAGATCGCTGTCACCGTAATAGGTGTCCTCGTTCAGCTCGCGACGCAAGCCGGCGTGGGTCAGATGCCCGAATTCGATCATGCGGGGGCCGTGGGGTAGGGAGTCAGCCATAGTCTTCGGGGAGATACGCAATCCGGCGATGAAACCGGACGCCGCGCGCGAAAGCAATCGCCCGGGACCGTTTTTGCGATGGTGATGCCGCGACTGCAGGCTGCCTGCAAGGCGTCTTCGTCGAATGTCCAGGTCGGACATTGCGCAGGTCTGCAGGAAATGCGTGCTGTCGTGTGGTCGATCGGGTCGTCGGTGCCTCGCCCCTCAGTTGCGCGCTGCCCGCCCCGCCAGCCAGCGTTCGACCCGACGCTGTGCGATCAGCACCAGCAGGGTGAGGGCCGTCGCGGCTGTCCCGAGCAGGTAGTAGCGCAAGCCGATGGTCACGCCGATGATCGCGACCATCAGCAGCGACGCGGCGGTGGTGATGCCGGCGATCGAATCCTCGCCGCGCCTGGAGAAGATGGTGCCCGCGCCGATGAACGCCACGCCCGCGATCATCGCTTCCACCAGTCGCAGCGGATCGATGGTCACCTCGCCGGTGGAGAAACGCGGATCGTCCAGCATGCCGCGGCCCACCGACACCAGCAGCGCCGCCGCAGCGGCGACCAGCATGTGGGTGCGGAATCCGGCGGGACGGTCCTTGGTTTCGCGTTCGAAGCCGATCGCGCCCCCGAGGCCCATCGCCAGCACGACGTCGATCAGTGCGCGCAGTTCAAGCCAGGCGTCCATCAAGCGTTCCGTATCGAGGCGGCGGCAGGTGCGCTGCCGGTGGCATGGTCGTTGCATCGATGGGGCTGCGACAGCGCGTCGTGCGCGTCGCTTTTCCCCTCATTCCAGGAGATCCCCCATGAAACGCATCCTGTCCATCCTCCTTCTCGCGGTGTTCGCGTCCGGCCTTCTCGGCTGCAATACCATGGCCGGCGCTGGGCGCGACGTGCAGAAGGTGGGCGAGAAGGTCGAAGAAAAGGCCGAGGACTGCAAGGACGGCAAGTGCTGATCGCGGCATCCCGCGCCTGATGCCTGGTCGTGCGGGATGCCCGGCGGCACGCCTCGCGTCCGGGCATCCCGCACGGCGACGGACCGCGCCGATCACGGCCGGCCCAGGGTGTCGCCTTCGTCCTGCTGCGTGGTGGCATTCCCTGGTGGTGCGTCGCCGACGGGTGGTGCAGCGGCCGCCTCGGGCGATGGGGCCGTTGCCGGCACTTCGGCATTCGGATCGGGCTCAGGCGTCATCGTTGCCGTTTCGCGCAGATCCTGCGCGGTCTCGGGCCTGTCGCCCTGGCCTTCGCGGTTCACGTCCGAAGTGCCGGTCGACACGCGACGATCGCAGGCTGCGCAGGTCGCGATCACGATGATGAGGAGCAGCGAAAGTGTCGGGCGTGCGTTCATGCGATCTCCATGGCGTATCCGGATGGCGGGTTTCGCAGTGGATGCATCAAGTTCCGTGCCAGCCGTTGCGCGATGATGCTTGCAGTCATTCCTGCGTGTTGTTCGCATCCCGCATGTACAGCCGCTGCCGCAGGCGGTCGTTGGCCAAGCGATAGAACATGAGGGTTCTCACCAGGCCCTCCCTCTCCGCCAGAAAAGCAACGCCCCTTGCGGGGCCGTTCGGGAGGGATTGACTCCGCACATCTCATGCGCCTCGCCCGTTGGGCGGCTGCGCCGTCCGCATCGGCAGTCCTGCCGATGTGTCGAACCGAGGGGTCTCATCAAGTCTTCCCTCTCCGCCAGAAACGCAAAACGCCCCTTGCGGGGCGCTTTGCGTTTCTGGCGGAGAGGGAGGGATTCGAACCCTCGGTACGCTATTCACGTACGCCTGATTTCGAGTCAGGTACATTCAACCGCTCTGCCACCTCTCCGAAGGGGCAGCGGCGAGGGTGACCTCGCCGCGGGGCCGCCATGATACGAGGCAGGGCCCCGGATCACAAGACGCGTACACTGACCGCCCCCGAAACCCTCACTGCCGCCTCCCGCCATGTCCGAAATCTCCGTCCCCGTGTCCTTCGGCGAACTGCTCGACAAGATCGCCATCCTCCAGATCAAGTCCGAGCGCATGACCGACCCGGCGAAGCTCGCCAACGTGCGCAACGAGCTCTCGGCCCTGGAGCGGACCTGGATGGCGCACCCGGCGGCCGGGCACGACATCGTGCGCCTGCGCGCCGACCTCAAGGCGGTGAACGAGCGCCTGTGGGTGATCGAGGACGACATCCGCCTCAAGGAGAAGGCGCAGGCCTTCGACGAGGAATTCGTCCGCCTGGCGCGCAGCGTGTACTTCGAGAACGACGAGCGCGCCCGGATCAAGAAGGACATCAACCTCGCGCTGGGCTCGGCCTATGTCGAGGAGAAGTCCTACGAGGACTACCGCTCGGGCCACGCCGCACCCTGACCAGTGGTGTGCAGGTCATTCGTCCTGATGAGCCATGGATGGGGTTGTGAATGACTGCGTATTCCGTCACGGAATGAAGATTGACAGAAATACTCACCCCGATAGTGATATTCACCCAAGCCAGTTCACTATTGGTAGCGGGTTGTGCGATTCAATGAGAAATCCCCGGTGTTTTTCGGTGGTCGCTACCAATAGTGGCCAAAACCGGAGCCGGGGACATCTTCCCTCCGACTGAATCGATGCGTAATGTCTGCCCTGCACGTCAGGCATCCCGTTTCTCGCCGAAAGGCGACAGGGATCCCGGAATGACCGGTTCGCCGGTCGGCCGAAGGCACAAGGATGTGCCGCGTGCGTTCGCCCTTCGGGGCGACGCGGAGGGCAGGATGCCTTTCGCGGAGGGTTCGACGCAGGATGCGGTTCGCAGGGAAGGAATCCCACCATCGCATGGAGTGATGGGCAGAACCCGGGTCGATGTGCGGGAGCCATGGAAGGCCCCGCCGCGACAGTAGTATCGAATGACTGGAATCGAGGAACCCGACCGCCGCAAGGCGGTTTTTTTGTGCCCGGGAGAACTGCCGCTGGCTCAGCCCAGGCTGGCCCGGCAGCGCTCGAACGCGGCGACGCCGTCCTCGACCGTGACCAGGTCCATCACGCCTTCATGCTCGATCTTCGTGCCCCATTTGAGCGCGGCGGCGGGCTTGCCGAGGTATTTCCGGGCCGCATCGTCATAGCGATCCGCGCAGAAGCGGATGTCGGAATACGGCCCGCTGCGGCGCGGATTGCTGGCCGCGTGCAGGCCCAGGACCTTCGTGCCCATGGCGTTGGCGATGTGCATCGGCCCGGAATCGGGCGTCATCAACAGGTCGGCGCGCGCCAGCAGGGCGGGCAGTTGCTTGAGGGTGTCCTTGCCGACCAGGTCGAGCACGGCGTCGCCGGGCGCCATCGGGCGCATCGCCGCGAGGATGGCGTCGGTGGTCTCGCGCTCGAGCGTGCTGCGTCCACCCAGCAGGACCACGCGCCAGCCCTGGTCGCGGGCGTGGTCGGCCACGGCCGCGTAGCGCTCCGGCCGCCAGTTGCGCAGGGCATGGCTGGAGCAGGGGGAGATCGCCAGGGTCCGCAGCCCGTCCTCTGGCCACTGCGCCCGTGCCCAGGCGTGGGCCTCGTCCGGCACCGGCAGGTCCCAGGTGACCTCGGCGCGCTGCAGGCCGAGCGGCTCGCAGAAGCTGCCGATGGCGTCCAGGACATGGATGCCGGGTCGATCCGGAATGCGCTCGTTGATGAACAGGCCGTGCAGCTCCTTCGAGCGCGAGCGGTCGTAGCCGATGCGGCGCCGGGCCGGGATGAAGGCCGACAGCAGGTTCGCGCGCGCCGACACCTGCAGTTGCAGCAGCACGTCGAAGCGCCGCCCTGCCAGGCTGCGGCGCAGTGCGCGCATGCCGGCGAGTCCGGTCTTCTTGTCGTAGACGATGAATTCGACTCCGGGCAGACCGTCGAGCAGCTTCTGCTCGCCCCGTCCGATCACCCAGGTGATCGGCGCCTCGGGCCAGGCCCGGCGCAGGGTATGGATCAGGGGCAGGACGTGGGTCACATCGCCAAGCGCGGACAGGCGCAGGAGGCAGATCGAGGGGGGCGTTGTCGCGCGCAATTGTTAGACTCGGGAGTGATGGTCGCCTTCGATGCCAGCGAAAGCCTGATGCCGTTCCGTGCAGTGCGCGGAGGCGGGGCTGCGGCGGGCGCGGCCCTGACCGGCGCCATTCTGTTCGACCTGGAGCGCCTGCGGCAAGCCGGGCTCAAGGCTGCCGACCCGGCGTGGTTCGATCCCGCCTCGTGGGGCGATCACGCCCGGCCGGTCGGCAGCGGCGGACGCGGCGGGGCCTGGTTCATCGATGCCACGGCCGGCGGCGTGCCCCTCGGGGCGATGGTGCTGCGCCACTACCTGCGCGGCGGCGTCGCCGCGAAGTTCAGCCGCGACCGCTTCCTCTGGCAGGGGGCGGAGCGCAGCCGCAGCTTCGCGGAGTTCCGCCTGCTGCGCGAGGCCCTGCGCCGGAAACTGCCGGTGCCGCGCCCGGTCGCTGCGATCTACTGGCGCGAGGGCCTGCGCTACCGGGCCGGGATCCTGCTCGAACGCCTCTGCGGCGTGGCCTCGCTGGCCGATCTGGCTGCAGTTCGCGGCGGCGAAGCGCCCTGGAATCTCGCCGGCCAGTTGGTCGCACGCATGCACCGTGCCGGGCTGGACCATGCGGACCTCAATGCCCACAACCTGCTGTTCGACGATGCGGGGCGTGGCTGGATCATCGACCTGGACCGCGGCCAATGGCGGATCCCCGCCACCGCATGGCGCGAACGCAACCTGGCGCGGCTGCAGCGCTCGCTGCTGAAGCTGCGCGGTGCCCGCGATGTCGCCGAAGTCGAAAGGGATTACGCGCGACTCCGCAGCGCGTACGATGCGCACTGGCAGCGCGGGACCTGACGCTGCCGTTGTCCGCGCAGCGAAAGGGTGCATCGAGATGAGTTGGGCTTTGCGATTCCACGGCGTCGGCAACGCCTCGTCGGTCGAGCTGGGCTCGGCGATGGCGACGATCGAACGCGATGGCCGACCCTGGCTGACCATCGACTGCGGCGCCGAAGGCCTGACCGCGTATCTGGCCCATTACGGCGAAGCGCCCCGCGCGCTGTTCATCACCCACACCCATCTCGACCATGTCGCCGGCTTCGAGCGGCTGTTCGTCGACAGCTTCTTCGACCCGGCGCGCTGCGGACGCGTGCGTGTCTACGTGCCCGCGCCGGTGGTGCCGCTGCTGCACCAGCGGGTCGGCGACTACCCGAATGCACTGGCCGAGGGCGGTGCGAACTTCTGGGATGCCTTCCAGGTGATCCCGGTCGGCGACGCTTTCTGGCACGACGGCGTGCGCCTGGAGACTTTCGAGGCGCGCCATCACTGGCCGCGCACCGCCTACGGCCTGCGCCTGCGCGGCAGCGTGGTCTGGACCGGCGATACCCGGCCGATCCCCGAAACCCTGGCCGTCATGGCGGGCGAGGGCGAGCAGGTGGCGCACGACTGCGCCATGCGCGGCAACCCCTCGCATACCGGCATCGCCGATCTCGAACGCGAGTATCCACGCGAGCTGCTCGACCGCTGCATCCTCTACCACTACGTCGGCGCCGCCGAAGGCGAGGCCTTGCGCGCGCGCGGGCACCGCGTGGCATCGCCGGGCGAGTGCGTGGCGCTGGCCGAACCGACCGCCGCGCGCGCCGAGCCCTTCGTGCCCGAGAATGCCGCACCCGATGCCGCACCTGTCGCCTCTTCATCGGCATCGACGACCGCCGCCTGAGCCATGAACGCCGTGCCGCACCCCGATCCGCATGCCGACGACCTGCCGCGCGACGCGCTGGGCCGGCCGCTGCGCGACCTGCGTCTGTCGGTGATCGAGGCCTGCAATTTCCGCTGTCCCTACTGCATGCCCGCTGATCGCGTGCCGGACGACCATGGCCTGGACGCGGCCTCGCGGCTCTCCTTCGACCAGATCGAGCGCCTCGTGCGCGGCTTCGTGCGCGTCGGCGTGCGCAAGTTGCGGATCACCGGCGGAGAGCCGCTGCTGCGCAAGCGCCTGCCCGAGCTGATCGCCCGGCTCGCCGCGCTCGACGGCCTGGACGACATCGCGCTGACCACCAACGGCAGCCTGCTCGCCGCACAGGCCCGGGCCTTGCGCGAGGCCGGGTTGCATCGCCTCACGGTCAGTCTCGATACGCTGGATCCGGACGGCTTCGCCGCGTTGTCGGGCGGGCGCGGCGCGCTCGCCGACGTGCTGCGCGGCCTCGACGCGGCGCGCGAGGCCGGCTTCACCGGCACCAAGCTCAACTGCGTCGTGCAGCGCGGCATCAACGACGACCAGGTGCTGCCGCTGATCGCGTTTGCGCGCGAACACGGGCACACGATGCGTTTCATCGAATACATGGACGTCGGCACCTGCAATGCATGGTCGATGGAACGGGTCGTGCCTTCGTCCGCACTGCGCGACGTCATCCATGCGCGCTGGCCGCTGCATCCGCTCGATCCGCACTATCGCGGCGAAGTCGCCGCACGCTACGGCTTCGACGACGGCCTGGGCGAGGTCGGTTTCGTCAGTTCGATCACTGCGCCGTTCTGCGGCGACTGCCACCGCGCGCGCGTGTCCGCCGACGGACGCCTCTACACCTGCCTCTTCGCAGCCGACGGCACCGACCTGCGCCCCGATCTCGATGACGACGCGGCCTTCGTTTCCCGCCTCGACGCCCTCTGGCGCGCGCGCATCGACCGCTACAGCGAAGTGCGCGGCGAAGCCCGCGCCGCGCGTCGGCGCGTCGAAATGTTCCTGATCGGCGGCTAGGCGTGATGCTGGCGCAACTGGATGCCGAGGGCGCCCTCTGCCTGGCTTCGGGTCTTTCCCCGGAGCGGCTTGCCGCTCTGCCTGTCGACGAGGCCCTGGACGACGGCCTCGCCGGTGCGCGCGACCTTCTGCTGCAGCCCTGGTGCGCACACCTTGTTCCGCAACTCCGCCATCGCCTGCATGCGGCAGGCGTCCTGTCCATGGACGCGGTTGCGATCCAGTGCACGCTCTTCCGCAAGACCGCCGATTGCAACTGGAAAGTGCCTTACCACCAGGATCTGTCGGTGCCGGTCGCTGCTCGCGTCGAGCATCCGGCACTCACGGGTTGGTCGTTGAAGCCCGATGGCCTCTACGTCCAGCCACCGGAAGCGCTGCTGACCGACCTGCTCGCGGTGCGTCTGCATCTCGACATCTGCGGCGAGGATGATGGGCCGCTGCGCATCGTGCCGGGCTCGCACCGTGCCGGACGCCTGCCGTCCGCAGCGATCGCGGACATCCCGAAATCCGCCCGCGAACGCAGCTGCGTCGCGGCACGAGGCGACCTGTGGCTGATGCGGCCACTGGTGCTGCACGCATCGTCCCGCGCGTCGCGGCCGAATGGCCGGCGCGTCCTGCATTTCCTGTTCGCGCCACCCGACCCGGGCCATGGCCTGCAATGGAGAATCGCCGTTTGAACACGCGTTCACGCAGCAGAGGTTCACGACTCACCCATCTCGACGCCGACGGCCGCCCGGCCATGGTCGATGTGTCGTCCAAGGTCGCCACCGCGCGCGCCGCGACTGCGGAGTGCCGGGTGAAGTTTCCCGCGGCGGTCGCCGCCGAACTGCACCGCAATGGCCTGAAAAGCGCCAAGGGCGGCGTGGTCGACACCGCCATCATCGCCGGCACGCTGGCGGTCAAGCGCACCCACGAGCTGATCCCGTTCTGCCATCCGCTGCCGATCGACGGCATCCGCTTCGCCATCGAATGGCGCAGCGATCGCGAGCTGGAGATCGTCTGCACGGTCAGGACGGTGCATCGCACCGGTGTCGAGATGGAGGCCCTGACCGGCGCCACCATCGCCGCGCTCACCGTCTACGACATGTGCAAGGCGCTGTCGCACGCAATCGTGCTGGGGCCGGCGAAGCTGCGTGGCAAGCGCGGCGGCAAGCGCGATGTCGGCACGATCGCGGAGCCTGCCTGATGGCGCGCGTGACCGTGCTGTATTTCGCCAGCCTGCGCGATGCCGCCGCCCGCGACAGCGAGGTGGTCGATCACGAGGGCGACCTGGCGGCCCTCTACGCACATCTGCGCGAACGTCACGGCTTCGCATTGCCGATCGAGCGCGTCCGGGTCGCGATGGATGGCGCCTTCGCCGACTGGCGGGATTGCCCTCGCGGCGGCGCCGAAGTGGCGTTCATTCCGCCCGTGTCCGGCGGCTGAGCAGGATTTGGCCTGAACGCCGCGTTCCAGGGCGCCTTCTGTGATCCACATCGCGGATGGGGTAGCCTTGCGATCCCGTTTCAGCTGCATGAGCCCGACTGATGACCCGTCTGCACGCCGTCACCGACCTCGATTCCGTGCTCGCCGACCCGGCGCGCCACGATGCCCTCGTCGTGGTCGCCCATGACCTGCCTGCCGTCGCGCACCCCTTGATCTCCCGGGCCTTCACGACCGCGAGCGGCGTCGATGCGCAGGCCGCGCAGGCGATCTCGCTGGTGCCCTGCGCCGATGCGCCCGGCGGGCGCGTGATCCTCGCGCCCACCGGTCCGGTGCTCCGCGATCACGATGACGTGCGTCGCTATACCGAAGCCGCGCAGGCCGGCATCCGCCGCGCTCGCGATGCCGGTGCACGCGCGCCGCTGATCGTGCTGGCGCCGCCGCCGGCCGACGTCCGCCATCGCAATGCCGCACGCGTCGCCGCGCTAGCCGCGATCGGCGGATTGTGGGAGCCGCTGGAAGCGCGCGAAGCGCTGGGCGCGTCGACCGAGCCAGTGGCATCGATCGGTTTCTCCGTGCTCGATGGCGCGTTCGGCGAGGCCGATGCGGCATGGGTCGAAGCGGTCAATGCCGGCATGCGTCTCGCCCGCGACCTCGCCGGCACCGATCCGGAGCGCATGGCGCCGCCGAAGTTCGCGCAGTACTGCGTCGACGCGTTCCGCGATACCTCGGTGCATGTGTCGGTCAACAGCGACCAGGAGGCGCTGCGTCGCGATTACCCGCTGCTCAGCGCCGTGGCGCGCGCCAGCCTCGATGTCGAGCGTCATCGTCCCTGCGTGGTCCGTCTCGAATACGCGCCGCAGGGCCCGGTCGAACGCACGTTGCTGTTCGCGGGCAAGGGCCTGACCTACGACACCGGCGGCGCCGATCTCAAGACCGATGGCCACATGGCCGGCATGAGCCGCGACAAGGGCGGCGCTGCAGCGGTCGCCGGTTTCGTCCTCGCCGTCGCACGCCTCGGCCTGCCGGGCGTGAAGGTCATCGCCGAGCTCGGCGTGGTCCGCAATTCGATCGGCCCCGACAGCTTCGTCGCGGACGAAATCATCCGCAGCCATGCCGGCGTGCGCGTGCGCATCGGCAATACCGATGCCGAAGGCCGCCTCGTGCTCGCCGACCTGCTGTCGCACCTGCGCGAGGACGCGCTGCAGGCCACCGCGCCGCGGCTGTTCAGCGTCGCCACACTCACCGGCCACGCCAATCGCGCGGTGGGCCCGTACAACATCGCGCTTGACAATGGTCCGGCGCGTGCGGCGGGCGTTGCCGAATCCCTGTCGAAGCAGGGCGACCAGTGGGGCGATCCCTTCGAGGTCTCGCGGCTGCGTCGCGAGGACTACGATTTCGTCGCGCCGCGCAGTCGCGCCGACGACCTGCTGTCGTGCAACAACCTGCCGTCCTCGGCCACGCCGCGCGGCCACCAGTTCCCGATGGCCTTCCTCGCCATCGCTTCCGGACTGGATCGCCACGGCAGCGACGCGTCGCAACCGCTGGCGTTCACGCACATCGACATCGGCGGCAGCGGCGTGGAAGGCGGCGACTGGCAGCACGGCCGCCCGTCGGCGCGCCCGGTCGTGGCGATGCTCGCCGCGTTGACCTGAGGACGTTCCGGGCATGGCGCGATTCGCGATCGCCGACGACGCGTTCGACATCGCGCCCCTGCGCGCCGGCCTGTTGCGCGCCGAAGCCGGCGCCTATGCCAGTTTCGAGGGCTGGGTCCGCAACCACAACGACGGACGTGCCGCCACCGGCCTGCGCTACGAGTCCTATCGCGCGCTCGCCGAAGCGGAAGGTGAGCGTATCCTCGACGAAGCGCTGGCGCGTTTCCCGATCGCCGATGCCGCTTGCGTGCATCGCATCGGCGATCTCGCCGTCGGCGACCTCGCGGTCTGGGTCGGCGTCAGCGCCGCGCACCGCGATGCCGCCTTCGCCGCGTGTCGCTGGATCATCGACGAAGTGAAATCCCGGGTGCCGATCTGGAAGCACGAGCGATACGCCGAGGGTGATGCGCAGTGGCTGCATCCGTCATCGCCCTGAGCTTTGTCCAGGCCTGACTCGACTCGGGCATCAGTTCATCGCGCCGAGGAATCCCGAATACACTTCGGCCGCTTCGAGGAAGCCGTGGCCGTTCCTGCGGGCGAGCAGCGCGGGTTCGAGGATCTTCGTGTAATCGGCTGCGAGCATGTCGTCGATTTCGGCAGGATCCTTGCGATCCGACCATGCCAGGATCAGGTCGGTGCGATGTCGTTCGAGCAGCGCGATGAATGCCTCGATCTTCTCAGGCTGCACGTAGCCGCCGAGGCTGTAGTTGCAGGGGATCGTGGTGCAGAAAGCGCCGCGCAGCCGGCTGTCCTCGCGGACGAGGTCCCGGAACAGCGGCTCGGGCGTTTCGAACAGATGGTCGACTTCCACCCCGATCTCGTCGAACAGCCGGGTCGGCCAGACATGGCCGCGCCCCATCCACCCCGGCAGCCACTGCGCTGCGAGGTTGATGATGTCGAAGGGCAGGCACTCGATGTACTCCGACGGCACCATGGGCTCGTCCAGCAGATAGTCCTCGATCGGATCGTCGCTGCTTCTTTCCGCCCAGAATCGCTGCAACAGCAGCAGTTTCCGTTCGATATGGCGGCGCACCGATGCGCGATCGAGGGCAGCGGCCTCCGATGCGTCGAGCTGCGGCAGGTGCGCTTCCAGCGGATGGAAGCGATCGAGCACGGCGACGACCTCGGGCGCGCAGCGCGGGTCGACCCTGTCGCGCATGGCGTCGAGCCGGGCGAACATGCGTCGCGCGATGGCGTCGACATCGTCTTCGCCGGCCTGCATGTAGGCATCGAACTCGCGCAGCGCCTCATCGCTGTTCCCCGCGACGATGAAGAAGGGGCGCCCCCATACGGAGAGATCGGAGTCGAAGCCGGGGATGCCGCTGGTGCACACCCAGGCTTCGGGCGGTGCAGGCGGCGGTGCAGGACGTCTTCCGGTCAGGCGCTGCCAGAGTGTCGGAGGAGGCGCCGGCGGCGGCGGTGCGGGGCGTGGAACGGCGGCATTGCGCTGCGCAGCGTGGATCGCATGGTCCAGCGATACCGTACGCAAGCCCCAGCCATTGGCCCGGTGGGCGACCAGGTTCAGCCGCGTCGCGCGATCGATGTCATCGGACAGGTCGTCAAGCGTGCTGCGCCCCATGACGAAGGGAATGAGCCGCTCGCGGAGGAATGCCACGTCGATGGCATGGTTGCTGATGTCGTAACCCATGAAGGCCCCCGGAGTATCAGGCCAGCGTAATGCGCCGTTCCGGTCCTGGACAACCGGTCCAGAGACGGGATGCGCCATCACGACAGGCTCGGCAACAGCAGCTGCGCGACAAGCCGGGCCGCCAGCACACGGGCAGTGAAATCACGGGATGGCGACCTGCCAGCGGCGCGTCGAAAGCCAGGTCCCGGAAATGGCGATGGCCCCGCCGGCTGACCTCGGCGCCCGCATCGACCGATACCGTTGCTGCCTTCCGGCCCTGGCGGGGTTTTCGATCTAGCGTCGCGAGGGGCCGACGGGGCCACCATAGACGTTGCATCAGCGACGCTGACGAACTTGGAACTGGCGGAGAGAGGGGATTCACTCGGCGCAATGCACCTCGCCCTTCGGGCGGCTTCGCCGTGCAAACCAGCTGCGCCGGTTTGTCGAACCCACGGGGGTTCTCACCCCCTCTCCAGCGTCGCCGGCGAAACCCACGCGAACTGGACCATCACTGCACCTTTGAATCTGGCGGAGAGAGGGGGATTCGAACCCCCGAAGCGCGGTTTAGACGCTTACACACTTTCCAGGCGTGCTCCTTCAACCACTCGGACACCTCTCCGCATCTTTCCCCGACGTTGGCATCCAGCCGTCTCGGGGCCGATGATTCTAGCTTTATAGGGCCGGCGAGACAAGGAAAGGCCCGGCGCGGGTCCGGCCGAACGGCGCCCATGGCAGAATGTGCCCATGTCCTATCTCGTCCTCGCCCGCAAGTGGCGCCCCAAGCGTTTCGCCGAACTGGTCGGGCAGGAGCACGTGGTCCGCGCGCTCAGCAACGCCCTCGACACCGGCCGGGTCCACCACGCCTTCCTGTTCACCGGCACCCGCGGGGTGGGCAAGACCACCATCGCCCGCATCTTCGCCAAGTCCCTGAATTGCGAGCAGGGCACGTCTGCCGAGCCCTGCGGCCAGTGCAATGCCTGTCGGGACATCGACGCCGGCCGGTTCATCGACCTGCTGGAGATCGACGCGGCCTCGAACACCGGCGTGGACGACGTCCGCGAGGTGATCGACAACGCCCAGTACATGCCCTCGCGCGGCCGGGTGAAGGTCTACCTGATCGACGAAGTCCACATGCTGTCGAAGTCGGCGTTCAACGCGCTGCTGAAGACGCTGGAGGAGCCGCCGGGGCACGTGAAATTCCTGCTCGCGACCACTGACCCGCAGAAGCTGCCGGTCACCGTGCTGTCGCGCTGCCTGCAGTTCAACCTCAAGCGCCTGGAAGAGAGCCAGATCCAGGGGCAGATGGCGAAGATCCTCGAAGCCGAGGGCATTCCCGCCGAGCCGGGGGCGATCCGCCAGCTGGCGAAGTCCGCCGACGGCAGCCTCCGCGACGGCCTGTCCCTGCTCGACCAGGCGATCGCCTACACCGGCGCCAGCACCACGCACGAGGGCGGGGCGGGCGTGCCGCTCACCGATGCCGGGGTCGCGACCATGCTCGGCACGGTCGACCGGATGCGGGTCGGTGCCGTGCTCGGGGCGCTGGTGGCCGGCGACGGCGCCGCGCTGATGGCCGAGATCGCGGCCCTGTCCGACTTCTCGCCCGACTGGGCCGGCGTGCTTGATGCCCTGGCCGAAGCCCTGCATCGCGTGCAGGTCCGCCAGCTGGTGCCGTCGGCGGAGATCGAGGCCGATGGCGTCGATATCGATGCGATTGCTGGCCAATTGCGGCCGGAAGTCGTCCAGCTGTGGTACCAGATGGCGCTCCATGGCCGCCGCGACCTGGGCTATGCGCCCAGTCCCCGCGCCGGCTTCGAGATGACCGCCCTGCGCATGCTGGCGTTCCGCCCGGCCGAGGGCGGTGGCGCCCAGGTCGAGCGGCCTTCGGCCAGCGGCGTGCGGGGTCCCGAGGCCGCGCGCGCCGCCGCGTTCGACAGCGCGCCGGCCAAGCCCGCACCTCAGATGTCGCGTCCGCTGCCACCGGAGGCGCGGGAGAATCCGGCCGCCCCCGAGCGCCGGCCGCCAGCCCAGGCCACGCAGCCCCCGGCAGCGCCACCGGCCCCGGTGCCGTCGCCGCGCATCGAAGTCACCGCGCCGCCGACGAATCAGCAGGCGCAATCGCCTGCGTCGCCGTCCGCCGATGCGCCGCCGCCGAACGTCTCGATCGACAGCGACCGCTGGCTGGACCTCGTCGCCAACTGCGGCCTGCGCGGACCCGCGCGCGAACTGGCCGCGCATGCCGCATTCATCGACTATGCCAACGGCGTGATGCGCCTGGCGCTGGCGCCCGATGACGACCACTTGCGCCTGCCGGGCCTGATCAAGGCGCTGACCGATTCGCTCAGCGCGCAGCTTGGTGGAACGGTGCTGCTGCGCTTCGAGACCGGCCAGGCCCCGAACGCCGAAACCCTGCACCAGCGCAACGAACGCCAGCGCGACCAGAGGCAGGCGTCCGCCGAAGAGAATTTCGTGGCCCATCCGGACGTGCAGCGTCTGGTGAGCCAGGGCGCGAAGCTCGTGCCCGATTCCATCCGACCCTACGAAGATTGAGAGAACGCCGACATGCGTGGAAACATCGCCCAACTGATGCAGCAGGCGCAGAAGATGCAGGAAAACCTGCAGCGCGCCCAGGAAGAACTGGCCAAGCTGGAAGTCACCGGCAGCGCCGGCGGCGGCATGGTCACCATCACGCTCACCGGCAAGATGGAGTGCCGCAAGGTGCGCATCGAACCGAGCGTGCTGTCCGACGCCGAGATGACCGAAGACCTGATCGCCGCCGCGATCAACGATGCGGTGAACAAGGTCAACGCCGAATCGCAGGCGAAGATGTCCGGCGCCACCGCCGGCATGCCGATCCCGCCGGGCATGAAGATCCCGGGGATGTTCTGATCGAACCGCATCCTGTAGAGCGGAGCTTGCTCCGCTGCTCCTGCCGGATTGACGCTGGAGCGGAGCAAGCTCCGCTCTACAGATCGCTGAGATGACCGCTTCCCTCCTCGAACAACTCATCGACGCCTTCCGGGTGCTGCCGGGCGTGGGCCAGAAGACCGCGCAGCGGATGGCCTACCACGTGCTTGAGCGCGACCGCGAGGGTGGCCAGCGTCTGGCGACTGCGCTCGCCGATGCGGTCGAGCGCGTCGGCCACTGTGAGCGCTGCCGCGATTTCAGCGAAACCCCGGTCTGCGCGATCTGCGCCAGCGCTGCGCGCGATGCGCACCTGCTGTGCGTGGTCGAGTCGCCGGTCGACCGCCTGGCGATCGAGCAGGCGACGGGGTATCGCGGCTACTACTTCATCCTGCAGGGGCGCCTGAGTCCGCTCGACGGCATCGGTCCGCGCGAGCTCGGCCTGGACGCGCTCGCCGCACGTCTCGCCGAAGGCGAGGTGCAGGAACTGGTGGTCGCGACCAATCCCACCGTGGAAGGCGAAGCCACCGCGCACTACCTCGCCCAGCTCGCGCGCCAGCACAAGGTCAAGCCGACCCGGCTGACCCATGGCGTGCCGCTCGGCGGCGAGCTGGAATACGTCGATCGCGGCACGCTGTCGCATGCGTTCGGCTCGCGGAGCGAGATGCCCTTGGGTTGAATGATCGGAGGTGTTGCCGGAGATGACGGAAAATCCCTATGCGCCGCCGATCGCGGACACGCCGCAGACGATTCGCAGGCTTGCGCGATGGCATGGCGCGCTGATTGTTCTGGTGCTTCTCATCAGCTTCCTGCCCTTGCTGGTCACCGTTCTGGTGTACGGCAAGCTCTCGGAAATCGTCTTCCTGAACAGGGGCAGCGCTACGCTGGGCGTTTCGGACTGGCTCGAATTCGGGATGATGGCGATGTTCGGGATCGTCATGGCAATCGCCGGCCTCATGCTCGTGTTTCGCCGGACATGGTCCCTGTATCTGTTCCTGTCGGCATTCGTCCTTCTGCTGGGCGCCACCGTCGGTGGCGTGCTTGCACCGAAAGCGCTCGCATGGGTGCTGATGGTGGCCATCATCGCCTATGTGTTTTTCCTCGGCAGGCGCTCGTATCTGCATTGATCCGCCGTCCGACAATGATTCCATGACGTCATCGCGCGCGCCGCGCGCTACCCATCCATTGCGACAGGAGGTTCCGATGAACAACGACACCATCTTCCACAAGATCATTCGCCGCGAGATCCCCGCGACCATCGTGTACGAGGACGACGGCATCATCGCCTTCAAGGACATCGCGCCGCAGGCACCGATCCACATCCTGTTCGTGCCGAAGGTGACGGTGCCCACGCTCAACGACGTGCAGCCCGATCAGGCCGAAGTCATTGGTCGCCTCGCCATCGCAGCCGCGAACTACGCGAAACAGCAGGGCTTCGCCGACGACGGCTACCGCATCGTCATGAACTGCAACGACCACGGCGGGCAGACCGTCTTCCAGATCCACATGCACCTGCTCGCGGGAGCGTCGCTGGGGCGGTTCGGGTGAGCGGGCATGACCGCGCATGAAACTGCGCACGATCTATTTCGATGTCGACGATACGCTGGTCCGCACCGTCGGCACCAAGCGCATTCCCATGCCGTCGGCGATCGCGAGCGTCCGCGCGCTGCATGCGCGGGGCGTCGCGTTGTACCTGTGGAGTTCGGGGGGCGCCGACTATGCGCGCGAGATCGCCGTGCAATTCGGTATCGACGGCTGCTTCCAGGCTTTTCTGCCGAAACCGGACGTGTATGTCGACGATCAGGAAGTACATGAGTGGATGTACTGCCGACATGTGCTTCCGGGGAATGCGGGTGAGGTCTGAGTGACGGATATGGGATGGGTGGGCTCGTCCACCGCGGCTTGCCCTGTCCCTGTCGTCGATTGCAGCGTTCGAAGTGGCTTTCGATCCCGTTACGGAACGATCAGGCGTCGCTCCGATTGCGCGACGCCTCGTACTCGGCGAGATACTGCTCGATGGGATGCCTCGTACCCGTGGCCACGATGTCGCCAGTGAGCCGGTCGACGATGAGCGGGGCATTTCCGGCCAGTGCATGGCTGAAGCTCCCGCTTCTCAGGTATTCGCGCGACTGATAGAAGAATACCCAGCCAAACGCTCTTTCGAGCGTAGCCGATTCGACGATCACGGCGGCATCGGGTTCCAACGCTTTCGAAATGGAAGCGAGATGCGATTCGACGATCTGTTTCGCTTGGGCGAACGGGATCATTGCGTACTGCGATCCATCGGAATCGGCAGGGGGGCGGCGATGCAGATGCGCCCGGTAGGCCCGGCTATCACCGCCAATCGATCTCCCCCCGCACCACCGTGCACACCCGTCCGCCCGACCACACGTCGCCTGCGTCGTCGACGGTGAGTTCGATGATCGCGTCGTGGCCGACTTCGCGGCCCTGGCTGATCCGGTAGAAGCCGCTGTCGCCGGGCAGGGCGTGCTGCGAGGCGAGCCATGCGGCGAGGGTGGCGTTGGCGGCGCCGGAGGCGGCGTCCTCGAACTGCGCGGGGGCGCCGACCCAGGCGCGGACGGCGAGGTAGTACACCGGATCGTCGCTGCGCGCGAAGGCGCACAGGCCCATGCTCTCGGTCGATTGCGCGAGCGTGCCGATCGCGTCCCAGGGCGGTGTCGCATCGCGCAGCGCGGCTTCGCTTTCCAGCTCGGCCAGCCACCAGCGGCGGCCGCCGTCCATCAGCGCGGGCGGCAATGCGCCGAGCGGCAGGGTTTTCAGTACCTCGCGCAGGCGCGGGTCGTCGGCGCTGGCGATCTCGCGCACGCTGGCGCGCGGGGTGCGCACAGCGATGGTGCGCGTGCGGCCTTCGCCGTCCACGCGCAGCGGCAATTTGCCGGCGATGCCGTCCTGCACCAGCAGGCCGTCCTTCAGCGTGGCCAGTCCCGCTTCGAGCACGGCATGCGCGGTACCGACGCTGGGATGCCCGGCGAAGGGCACTTCGCGGCGCGGGCTGAACATGCGGATGCGGTAGCTGCTGTCGTCGTTCACCGGCGGCAGCACGAAGGTGGTTTCCGGCAGGCGCGTCCATTTCGCGATGGCCTGCATCTCCGCGTCGCTCAGGCCCTCCGCATCGAGCACCACCGCCAGCGGGTTGCCGGCGCCGGGGCGGTCGGCGAAGACATCGACTTGCACGTAACGGCGGAGACTCATTGCGGACTGCATCCGGGCATCGGGGCCGCGCAGCTTAGCAGCGCGCGGCGCGCAACGCGCATGCGCAGCGCGATCGTCGCGCATATCCAGAAAACCCGCGATTCTTTGGCAGTTTTTGCCAAAGTTTCGGATGCAATCAATGCCGCGTGTGGTCGTCTTCGTCGACCGCGACAGGCCACAGGTCGAGGAGGTGGCATTCGCCTTCGCGCGCGGCTTCGTCGTAGGCGTCCAGCCATTCCGGATCGTCCTCGCAGGCGGCGCGGTCGACGGCCTGCGGCGGCTGTTCCTGCGCAACGACCTCCCAGTCGCTGTCGCGGTAGTAGGCGAGGGCGAGGGCCAGCGCGGTCTCGGTGTCGTCCGCGCGCACGAAGCTCGTCGCGATCGCGCCGCCGATCTCGGCGGCATCCGCGCTGTGCGGTGCGGGACGGAGTTCGTACTGCATGGCATAGATCATGATGTCGTCTTCCTCACCAGGCCACGGTGCCGGTGATCACCGGGACCACGTCGCCGCCGATGAAGACATCGCCGGCCGCATCGACCTGTACCTCGACGCGCCCGTCGCGTCCCAGCTCGCGACCCTGGCTGCCGACGTAGCGGCCGTCGCGGCCGGGCAGGCGAGCTGCCTCGGCCAGCCGCGCGGCGATGCCGGCCTGTGCGCTGCCGGTGACGGGATCCTCGGGGATGCCGTCGGCCGGGCAGAAGGCGCGGACGACCAGATGGTGTCCATCCGCGTCTTCCGGCGCATGCACCGCCAGCCCGACCGCGCCGGTGGCCTCGGTCAGCGCGGCGATGGCGGGCAGGTCGGGCTCAAGACGGCGCACGGCCTCGGCATCGGCCAGTTCCAGCAGCCACCACTTCGGCCCGTTGTCCCACAGGGCGGGCTCGAGCCCGCCGATCCGCACCTTCGACGTCACGACATCGACGAGGGATGGCGCCAGTTCGCCACCGCCCGCCCGACGCGCCCGCGGCGCGCGGATCGCGGTACGGCGGCGGCCGTCGCGGTGTTCGATGCGCACCGGCAGCAGTCCGGCGGCGCACTCCTGCACCAGGGTGGTCCGGTCCGGCGCGACCAGCCCGGATTCCAGCACCGCCCAGGCAGCGCCGACGCTGGGATGCCCGGCGAAGGGCAGCTCGCTGCGCGGCGTGAAGATCCGCACCCGGTAGTCGGCCTCGGGCGTGGTCGGCGGCAGCAGGAAGATCGTCTCGGACAGGTTGGTCCAGGCCGCGAAGGCCTGCATGCGCGCGGGGTCGAAGCGCTCGCCGTCGATCACCGCGCCGAGCGCGTTGCCCATACCCGGGCGTGCGGCGAACACGTCCATCTGCAGATAACGAAGCACCATCTACCCATTGCTCCCGCTGGCTTAGAATGAGGGGTTCCGGCGACGGCGCCCGCCATGTGCGGCCGTGTCCCGGACATCCGCAGTCTACATCCCCCCAACTCCCCATCCTCAAAGCAGACCAATGCCCGATACGCATCCTGCCGACCCCCGCCAAGGCGCCTGGGTCGTGCTCAAGTTCGGCGGCACTTCGGTGTCGCGTCGCCACCGCTGGGACACCATCGGCCGGCTGGCGAAAAAACGGATGGATGACACGGGCGGTCGCGTGCTGGTGGTGGTCTCGGCGCTGTCGGGCGTCACCAACGAATTGACCGCGATCGCGGACGGCCGCGAGATCGATGACCGCATCGCCGCGCTCATCGAGCGCCATCGCGCGTTCTGCGCCGAACTCGACCTCGATGTCGACGCCGTGCTCGGCGAGCGCCTGTCGATCCTGTCCGCGCTCGGCGCCGATCCGCGCGCTGCCTCGCGGGCGCTCGACTGGCAGGCCGAAGTGCTGGCCCAGGGCGAGCTGCTGTCGTCCACCATCGGTGCGGCCTACCTGCATGCGCAGGGGCTCGACATCGGCTGGTGCGACTCGCGCGACTGGCTCTCGGCGGTGTCGCTGCCCAATGCCAGCGCCTGGGCGCAGCGGCTGTCGGTGAACTGCCAGTACCTCGGCGAGAAGGCCTTCCTCGACGATTTCCGCAGCCGTTTCGCCGCGCAGCCGACGCGCGCGCTGATCGCGCAGGGCTTCATCGCCCGCCATGCCGATGGCCAGACCGCGATCCTCGGTCGTGGCGGTTCGGATACATCCGCTGCGTACTTCGGCGCGCTGCTGAAGGCGTCGCGCGTCGAGATCTGGACCGACGTGCCCGGCATGTTCAGCGCCAATCCCCGCGAAGTGCCCGACGCGCGCCTGCTGGCCCGCCTCGACTATGCCGAAGCGCAGGAAATCGCGACCACCGGCGCCAAGGTGCTGCATCCGCGCTCGATCGCGCCTTGCCGCGACAGCGGCGTGGCCATGGCGATCCTCGACACCGAGCGCCCGGAGCTGCCGGGCACGCGCATCGACGGCACCGCCGCCACCGTGCCGGGCGTGAAGGCGATCAGCCGCCGCAACGGCATCGTGCTGGTGTCGATGGAAAGCATGGGCATGTGGCAGCAGGTCGGCTTCCTCGCCGACGTATTCGAACGCTTCAAGCGCCACGGCCTGTCGGTCGATATGATCGGCTCCTCGGAAACCAACGTCACCGTGTCGCTCGACCCCAGCGAGAACCTGGTCAGCAGCAGCGTGCTGGCCGAACTCTCGGCCGATCTGTCCGAAGTCTGTCGCGTGAAGGTGATCGCGCCGTGCGCGGCGATCACCCTGGTCGGTCGCGGCATGCGTTCGCTGCTGCACAAGCTGTCCGACGTGTGGGCGACCTTCGGCCGCGAGCGCGTGCACCTGATCTCGCAGTCGTCGAACGACCTCAACCTGACCTTCGTCATCGACGAAGCCGATGCCGACGGCCTGCTGCCGCAGCTGCACGGCGAGCTGATCCGCAGCGGCGCGATGCCGGTGCAGGACGGCGCGGTGTTCGGCCCGAGCTGGACCGAGATCGCGCACGGCAAGCCCGAACGCGAAACGCCCTGGTGGCGCGGGCACGTGGCCGATCTGGTCGCGCGCGCCGAGGCCGGCACGCCGCGCTACGTCTACCACCTGCCGACCGTGCGGGCCCGCGCCCGCGTGCTGAGCGAGACGACCGCGATCGACCTGCGCTTCTACGCGCTCAAGGCCAATCCGAACCCGGCGATCCTGCGCACGCTGGAGGCCGAGGGCTTCGGTTTCGAATGCGTGTCGCTGGCCGAGGTCGAGCACGTGTTCGCCACGCTGCCGGGCATCGATCCGGGTCGCGTGCTGTTCACGCCCAGCTTCGCGCCGCGCGCCGAGTACGACGCGGCGCTGTCGAAGGGCATCCACGTCACCGTCGACAGCGTCGAGGCCCTGCAGCGCTGGCCCGAGACCTTCCGCGACCGTTCGATCTGGCTGCGCCTGGACCTCGGTCGCGGCGATGGCCATCACGAGAAGGTGCGCACCGGCGGCAGCGACGCCAAGTTCGGCCTGCCGGTGGCGAAGGTGAACGCCTTCGTCGCCGAGGCGCGCAGGCTCGGCACGAAGATCGTCGCCCTGCACGCGCACCTCGGCAGCGGCATCGACAATCCCTCGCACTGGCGCGACGTGTTCGCCGATCTGGCCAGCCTCGCCGACCAGGTGGGCACGGTCGACATCATCGACATCGGCGGTGGTCTGCCTGTGCCGTACACCGCCGACGCGCGGCCCTTCGACATCGCGGGCTGGCGTGCGGGTCTGGACGAGATCAAGGCCGGCTACGGTCGCTACCGCCTCGCGGTCGAACCGGGCCGTTACCTCGTCGCCGAGGCCGGCGTGGTGCTGGTCCGCGCGACCCAGGTGATCGAGAAGGACGGCATCCGCCGCGTCGGCCTCGACGGCGGCATGAACGTGCTGATGCGCCCGGCGATGTACGGCGCCTACCACGGCGTGCACAACCTCTCGCGCATCGACGACGCCGCCGTCTCGGCCTTCGACGTGGTCGGCCCGATCTGCGAAAGCAGCGACGTGTTCGGCCGCGCGCGCATGCTGCCTTCCGCCACCGCCGAAGGCGACGTGTTCCTGCTTGCCGACGCCGGCGCCTACGGCATGGCGATGGCGAACACCTACAACCTGCGGGCGCTGCCGGCAGAGGAAATCATCGATGTCTGATCCTGCCAAAGACTTCAAACGCGACGAGATTCGCGCCTTCCGTTTCGTCCGCTGCGGCTTCGACGCGCAGACCGGCATCGCGCAGCTGGTCTATGCCTTCGACGACGGTCCGGAACTGGTCGAGACCGTGACCGTACCGGGCGCGCCGTTCGTGCTGGACGGCGCGCGTGCCGAGGCTGCGGAACGCGCCCTGCGCCTGCTGCACCTGATCGCTGGCGTGAGCTACTACAAGGCGGCGGTGCCGGAGGAGATCCGCATCGACAGCTACGCGATCGATGCGGACACCGCCGCGCTGCTGGAGAGCGTCTATCTCAACGGCCTCGGCGAATTCGCATACCGCAATGGCCTGAACCTGCGCGGCCGCATCCGCTTCCCCGTGGGCGCGACGCAAGCCGCGACGACCGCCCCTGCCTTGGGCCTGCCCGAGCACGCGCTGGTCGCCATCGGTGGCGGCAAGGACTCGCTGGTCAGCATCGAGGCCCTGCGCGGTGTCGACATCGCGCAGACCGTGACCTGGATCGGCGGTTCGCAGCTCATCAAGGCCTGCGCCGAGCGCACCGGCCTGCCGACGCTCAACCTCGGCCGCCAGCTCGCGCCGCAGCTGTTCGAATACAACCGCCAGGGCGCATGGAACGGCCACATCCCGGTCACTGCGGTGAACTCGGCGATCCTGGTCTTCGCCGCGCTGCTGACCGGCGCGAACCAGGTCGTGTTCTCCAACGAGCGCTCGGCGAGCTACGGCAGCCTGATCGAGGGCACGGGCGAAGTGAACCACCAGTGGTCGAAGGGCTGGGCCTTCGAGCGCGACTTCGGCGACTACGTGCATGCACGCATCGCCGCCGACCTGCATTACTACTCGCTGCTGCGACCGCTCAGCGAACTCGCGGTCGCACGACAGTTCGCGAAGAGCGACCACTACGACGCGCACTTCTCCAGCTGCAACCGCAACTTCCATATCCTCGGCGAACGCCCGGTCAATCGCTGGTGCGGTGTCTGCCCGAAGTGCCACTTCGTGTTCCTCGCGCTGGCGCCGTTCATGCCCAAACCGCGCCTGGTCGGCATCTTCGGCCGCAACCTGCTCGACGACCCCGCGCAGACCGCCGGCTACGATGCGCTGCTCGAATTCCAGGACCACAAGCCCTTCGAATGCGTGGGCGAGGGCCGGGAATCGCGCGCCGCGATGGCCGCGCTCGCCGAGCGCCCGGAGTGGCGCGAGGACGACATCGTCGAACGCTTCGTGCGCGAGATCCGGCCGCAGCTGGATGCGGCCGAACTCGATGTCGACGCGCTGCTGGCGATCGACGACGAGCATCGCGTGCCGCCCGCGATCTGGGAGCGCCTGCGTGCGCGCTTCGCGGCCTGACGACATGCTGGACATCGCCGCGCTGGCGGACCTGAAAGTCGCGCTCTGGGGCTGGGGACGCGAGGGCCGCGCGGCGTGGCGCGTCCTGCGCCGACGCCTGCCGGCGCTGTCGCTGACGCTGTTCTGCAGCGAAGCGGAACTGGCCGAGGCGAACGCGCTCGGCGATGCGTTGCTCGCGGCGCGCACCGACGCCACTGCCGACGCGCTGGCGTCCTTCGACATCGTGATCAAGTCGCCGGGCATCAGCCCGTACAAGCCCGAGGCCCTGGCCGCCGCCGAACGCGGCACGCGCTTCATGGGCGGCACCGCGCTGTGGTTCGCCGAACACGCCGGGGCGCGCACGATCTGCGTCACCGGCACCAAGGGCAAGAGCACCACGACCGCGCTGCTCGCGCACCTGCTGCGCGCCGGCGGGCATCTCACCGCCCTGTGCGGCAACATCGGCCTGCCGCTGCTCGAAGTGATCGATGTCGACGATCCGCCGGAATTCTGGGCGATCGAACTGTCGAGCTACCAGACCGGCGATGTCGCCGCCTCCGGCGTGCGCCCCGAGGTCGCGGTGGCGACGAACATCTTTCCCGAACATCTCGACTGGCACGGCAGCGAAGACCGCTACGTCGCCGACAAGCTGTCCCTGTTCACCGGCGCGGCGCCGCGCATCGCGATCCTCAATGGCGCCGACCCGCGCCTGGCCGCGCTGGCGCTGCCGGACAGCGAAGTCCGCTTCGTCGGTGGCGAGGACGGCTGGCACCTGCGCGGCGATGTCGTCCATCGCGGCGAACGTGCAGTCTTCGATGCGTCCGAGGTGCCGCTGCCCGGTCGCCACAACCGCAGCAACCTCTGCGCCGTGCTTGCCGCGATCGAGGCCCTGGGCCTCGATGCCGAGCCGCTGGCGCCGCATGCCGCCACGTTCCAGCCGCTGCCGCATCGCCTGCAGACGCTGGGCACGCGCGACGGCCTCACCTGGGTGAACGATTCGATCAGCACCACGCCGCATGCGAGCCTGGCCGCGCTGGACTGCTTCCGCTCGCGCCGCGTCGCGCTGCTGGCCGGCGGGCACGATCGCGGCATCGACTGGTCCGCGTTCGCCGAGGCCATGCGCACGCAGGCGCCGGCCGCGATCATCACCCTCGGCCAGAACGGCCCGAAGATCCACGACCTGCTGGCGCCGGTCGCAGGCGTGGCCGGATTCGCGCTGGTCGCGGCCGTCGACCTGGCCGATGCCGTCGCGAAGGCGCGCACGGCGCTGGGCGGGGAGGGCGTCGTCCTGCTGTCGCCCGGCGCGCCCAGTTTCGGCAGCTATCGCGACTACACCGAACGCGGCCGGCATTTCGCGGCCCTCGCCGGATTCGATCCCGAGGCGATCACCGCGATCCCGGGGCTCGGCATCGCCTGATCGTCGCGTCGCTTGCGATATCCTTGGGGTTTCGCCATCCGGCATCCATCCCGAGGACTCCCGCATGTACGACCCTCTGCTCGAACACCTCATCGAACTCGCCGAAGCCGAGACGCCTGTCGAAGCCGAAGTCTCCCTCATCATCGGTGGCATGCTCGTCACCGGTCATGTGGTCAGCGAAGAGAAATACATGGCGGGCCATCCGCTGACCCGTGCGTATCTGGAACTGGATGCCGAAGCCGAAGGCGAGTCCGATGCCGATGCGTCGGAGGAAAGCGACGAGGACGATGAGGAGGATGACGATTTCGACGACGAGGTCGCCTACCTGCACCTGCGCGATGCGCAGGCCGCCGGCGGCAAGCTTGGCTTCTTCCGCGTGGCCCTGAGCGACGTGTCGGGGTTCTCCCTGCGCGGCTGATCGTAACCCTGCTGCATACGCGACAAGGCCCGGCGATGCCGGGCCTTGTCGTTGGGGGGGGGCTGCGATGCCTTGCGATCAACGCAGGCGATGCGTCTTCGCGAAGGCATGTACGGCGTCGCGATAGGCGTCGGGCGCGTCGATGAAGGGATTGTGGCGGCCGGGCAGGGTGACGCGGGTCATCGTCGGATAGGCGAAGCGTTCCGCCTGCGGGCCGACCGCATGGTCGTCCTGGCCGTCGATCACCAGCACCGGCACTTTCACCTGCGCGGTCGACGGAATCAGGTCGTTGAAGTAGCTGCCGGGATGCCCACTGAAGATCTTCGTCGCCATGTCGCGGTTCTTTCCGAGATCACGACCTGCGACCTTGGCTTCCATCGTGCGCTTCGAGGCTTCGGACGCGTACTGCAGCTGCCAGGACAGGCCCATCTTCTGCAGCATGCCGAGCACGGTGAAATAGCGCTGCGGGAAGGGCATCGCGTCGTCGAAGCTCGGACGCGCGGCTTCCGGGATCAGGGCCAGGCCATGCGTGTAGCTGCTCTGCATCGACGACGAGAGGTCGAGCAGCACGTTGCCCATGATCATCGCGCGCACCCGCTCCGGATATTTCACGGCGTAGGAGTGCGCGATCAGCCCGCCGAACGAATACGCGACCACGGTCCAGCGCTCGATCTTCAGGTGCCGGCGCAGGGCTTCGAGATCCTCGACCTGGCGTTCCAGCGAATAATCGCCGTTGCCTGCGCTGGCCGAATGGCCGCTGCCGCGCTGGTCGAGATAGACCATGCGGAAGTCGCGTTCGAACAGGTCGCCCGCGACGGCCTGGAAACCCGCCGATCCGGAGCCTGGGCCGCCATGCACGAACACGGCAGGCGCACCGCGACCGGCGATGTCGTAATGCAGGGCGACGCCGTCGTCGGTGGTGAAGCTGCCCTTGCCATCGGCGAGCGGCGCGGCGTGCGCGGTCGCGAAGGCGACCAGGGCGGAAACGAGGAGGACGAGGCGGCGCAGCATGGTGGCTCCGGAGGCGAGGAAAGACAGGCCTCCAGTCTGGCGATGCGGCTTCGACGGCATCAGGGGCCGATCGTCACGCCGTACCCCTGCCTTTCGTCACCACCAGGTCGCGCTGTGTGGCGCGTGCGCACCGATCCGCGCGATCGATTTCAGCGGTCGCGCTGCACCGCGTAACGCGCCAGGCCGCGCAGCGCGGCGACGGCCTCGTTGTCGCCCAGGCCATCGAGGGCGCGTTCGGCGGCCGTTGCATAGTCTTCCGCGCGCTTGCGGCTGTAGTCGATGCCGCCGGTCGCCGCGATCGCGGCCAGCACCTCGGGCATCGCATCGACATCGCCGTCCTGCACGATCGTGCGCAGGCGCTCGCGGGTCGCCGCGTCGGCGTGCTGGATCGCGTGGATCAGCGGCAGCGTGGCCTTGCCTTCGGCGAGATCGTCGCCGAGGTGTTTGCCCAATGCCGACTCGTCGGCGCTGTAGTCCAGCACGTCGTCGGCGATCTGGAAGGCATAGCCCAGGGCCATGCCGTAGTCGTGCAGCTTCTGCTGGACGGCGGTGTCGGCGCCCGCGAGCAGGGCGCCCAGCCGTGTGGCCGCAGCGAACAACACGGCGGTCTTGCGCTCGATCACTTTCAGGTAGGCCGGCTCGTCGGTGTCCGGGTTGCGGATGTGCAGGAGCTGCAGCACTTCGCCTTCGGCGATGGCATTGGTGGTGTCGGCGAGGATCTTCATCACCTCGATCCGCTCCAGCTCGACCATCAGCTGGAAGCTGCGCGAGTAGAGGAAGTCGCCGACCAGCACGCTGGCGGCGTTGCCGAACACGGCATTGGCGGTCTTGCGGCCCCGGCGCAGGTCGGACTCGTCGACCACGTCGTCATGGAGCAGGGTGGCGGTGTGGATGAACTCGACCACGGCGGCCAGCTGCTGGGCATCGCCGCCCTGGTGGCCCAGCGCGCGGGCCGCGAGCAGGAGCAGCATGGGCCGCAGGCGCTTGCCGCCGCCGGAGACGATGTGCTCGGCCACCTGGTTGACCAGGACCACGTCCGAGCCCAGGCGACGGCGGATCAGGGCGTCCACGGCAGCCATGTCGGGGGCGGCCAAGGCCAGGATGGCGGGCAGGTCGAGCGAGGCGGGCACCGAAGTGGCTTCCATGGGGGGTCCAGGCGGGCGAAGCGGACATTATAAATGGCCGGCGACACCGGGTCGGGGTTGCCCGACCCCGCGATGCGGGATTTTCCGACCTGGTCACGGCTCGTTGCCTGATGCCGCCGGGGCCCCGGTTATAATGGAATGTCCTTCGCCACCCACGGCGACACAGCAGGAACTCTTCATGGCACGCGGCATCAACAAGGTGATCCTGGTCGGCAACCTCGGCAACGATCCCGAAACCAAGTACACCCAGGGCGGCATGGCCGTCACCAAGGTCAGCCTGGCCACCACCTCGGTGCGCAAGGACAGGGAAGGCAACACCCAGGAACGCACCGAATGGCACCGGGTGACCTTCTTCGGCAAGCTCGGCGAGATCGCTGGCGAGTACCTGCGCAAGGGCAGCCAGGTCTACGTCGAAGGCTCGATCCGCTACGACAAGTACACCGGTCAGGACGGTGTCGAGCGCTACTCCACCGACATCATCGCCGACGAGATGCAGATGCTCGGCGGTCGCGGCGATGGCGGCGGCGGTGGCGGTGGCGGTGAACGCCCGCAGCGCGCACAGCGGTCCGAAGGCGGTGGCGGCGGCTACGGCGGCGGCCAGCGCAGCGGTGGCGGCGGTGGATACGGCGGCGGTAGTGGTGGTGGCTACGGTGGCGGCGGCGGTCAGCGCCAGGCCCCGGCCAACAATCCGCCCCCGGCGATGGACGACTTCTCGGACGACGACATCCCGTTCTGAGTCATCGCTTCCATCGAAGATCATGCGAAAAACCCGCCGGCGACGGCGGGTTCTTTCGTTGCGGACATGCATTCTCGCCACGGATCGACGCGGATCACGCGGATACGACCGATGAAGAAGATTGCTTCTCGATCCGCGAACTCCGCGTCGATCCGTGGCAAAAGTTGTCAGTCTCTACCACCCCGCGACGCTCAACGACCGGGGCGTCACCGGTTGCTTGCCGCAGATAGCGCGGATACACGCTGAAGCGTCCTCGTTTCTTCGAGTCATGCAGAAGTAGAGGTTGACGGGGATTGTGCCCGAGCGAAGGCGACCGGCGACAGGCCGGCCAGCGATCGATGCGGGCGATGGTGGT
>SCMT01000027.1 GCA_005502915.1 Lysobacteraceae bacterium 2PB
ACCGTTGTTGCCGCGCGCCGCCACCCGTCGCGTCGGCGCGCGGCAACAACGGTTTCGTCGGCGATGTCGCCGCCACCCGCGACACGCCGAAGACCACGAGCGACTACGACGACCGCCCGCCGGTCTCCGCCGACTCGCCGGAATTCCGACAGGCTTGGCTGCAGCGCATCCGCGAGCTGCTGGCCAAGGGCGAGCAGGCCTGGGCGCGCGAGAGCCTGCGCGAGTTCAAGCGCCGCTATCCCGATGCGGAACTGCCGGAAGACCTCAAGCCGCTGGCGGCGACGCTGACCGCGCCCTGAGCCCTGCGCGCGACGCCCAGACACCGATGCCGCTCGATACCCTGTACGGCCCGGCCTCGCACCTGCTGGAGGTCAAGCACAGCCGCTTCCTCGCCCAGGCCGTGCCGATGGCCTCGGCCGAAGACGCCTCGGCCGTGCTGGCCGCGCTGGGCGATCCGGACGCCACCCACAACTGCTGGGCGTGGCGGGTCGGCGGGCAGTACCGGTCCAGCGACGACGGCGAACCCGCCGGCACCGCCGGACGGCCGATCCTCGCCGCGATCGACGGCCAGGGCTGCGACCAGGTGCTGGTCGTGGTCACGCGCTGGTACGGCGGTATCAAGCTCGGCGCAGGCGGCCTGGTCCGGGCCTACGGCGGCGCGGCGGCGGAATGCCTGCGTCGCGCGGAACGCCGACCGTTGATCGCGCTGTCGGAGTTCGACATCGCCTGCCCCTTCGCCGATCTCGGCGCCGTGCATGCCGCGCTGATCGCCGCCGAAGCCGCCAGGCTGGACGAACGCTTCGACGCCGACGGCGCGGTGCTGCGCGTGCGTCTGCCGGCGGAACATGCCGACGCGCTCGCGCTGCGGCTGCGCGACGCCACGCGCGACCGCGCGCGACTGTCGCCGGTCACGTCGCCGACGTAGGATCATCGACATTCCCCTGCCCGTCTTCCCGAGGATTCGACGATGAAGCCGTCTTCGCTGCTGCCGTTCGTGCTCGTGCTCGGCCTGACTGCCTGCCAGCAGGCCGAAGAGGCCCAGCCCGCCACTGCCGACACCGCCGCCCCCGCGAAAGCCCCCGCAGCGCCGGCCGCGCCCGCTACCGCTCCCGCGGCCGCGCAGGCCGCCGTCGACGTCAAACCCTCGTTCGACTGCGCCGCTGCCGCCAGCGAGGCCGAGAAGCTCGTCTGCAGGGATCCGGAGCTCGCGGTCCTCGATCGTCGCCTCGCCGAAGTCTTCGCCCGCGCCAAGGCCGCACCCGGCGCCGACCAGGCCCGCCTCGCCGCCGAGCAGCGCGGCTGGGTCAAGGGCCGGGACGACTGCTGGAAATCCGTCGAGCGCAGCCGCTGCGTGTCCGAGGCCTACCTGACCCGCACCGTCCAGCTGCAGCTCGACAACGGCGAAACCACCACGCCGGAAGCGACTGCCTACGACTGCGACGACAAGAGCAAGCCCTTCACCGTCGTCTACTACAACGATCTCGATCCGAAGTCCGCCGTCGTCACCTGGGGCGACGACCAGGCCATCGCCTTCCCGATGATGGCCGCCAGCGGCGCGCGCTATGGCCGCGAAGGCATGGAAATCTGGGAGCACCAGGGCGAACTGTCGGTCGACTTCTACGGCAATCGCTTCACCTGCCGCGCCGCCGGCAGCACCGCCCCCTGAGCCCCGGGGCTTGAATCCGCGTGTCCGCGTCGCCATCCCGCAGGCGGCGACGCGAAGACGCCTGCGCCAGCGGGCCCCCGAGCGGACAGCAGCCCGGGCCTCTCATCGGATGGTGAAGGCTTCGACCGAACCCTGTCCGTCGGTGCGGATTGGCCGACAATAGCTGTCCCGCCCTCCCCCACCGCAAGCGTCAAAGGACGCCGCCCCGCTCATGTCCGAACCCGTTCCGCCCTCCGCCAAGGCCCCCATCGGCAGCCTGCGCGCGCTGTGGCCCTTCGTCCTCCACCATCGCGGCCTGTTCCTCGGCTGGCTGTGCGCGCTGGCGGTCTCGTCGACGGCCGCCCTCAGCCTGCCGGTGGCGTTCCGGACGATGATCGACGACGGCTTCGTCAAGGGCGCGGCCTCGGACATCGACCGTAGCTTCGTGCTGCTCTTCCTGGTCGCGGTGGCGCTCGCCATCGGCACGGCGCTGCGCTTCTTCTTCGTCTCGCTGCTGGGCGAACGCGTGGTCGCCGACCTCCGCACCCGGCTCTACGGCCACCTCATCGGCCTCGACGCCGGCTTCCACGAGCGCAATCGGAGCGGCGAGCTGGTCTCGCGCCTCACCGCGGACGTCGAACTGATCCGCAATCTCGTCGGCAGCTCGATGTCGGTCGCCGTGCGCAGTTCGATCACGGTGCTCGGCTCGCTGGTGATGCTGTTCGTGACCAGCCCCCGGCTGGCGACCTGGGCGCTGGTCGGCATTCCGGCGACCGTGCTGCCGGTGATGTTCGCCGCACGCTGGGTGCAGAACGCCTCGCGCGGCAGCCAGGATCGCGTCGCCGACGCCAACGCGCTGGCCACCGAAACCCTGGGCGCGGTGCGCACCGTGCAGGCCCACGGGCGCGAAGCCTACGAACGCGAGCGCTTCGGCGACGCCGTGATGCGCGCCATCGATGCCGCGCGCCGCCGCATCGGCCTGCAGGCCGGCATCACCGCCGTGATCATCGTGCTGTTCTTCGCCGCGATCACGGTCGTGCTGTGGATGGGCGCGCACGACGTCAACGCCGGACGGATGAGCCTGGGCACGCTCGCGCAGTTCGTGCTCTACGCCATGTTCGCCGGCGGTTCGGTCGCCGCGCTGGCCGAGACCTGGAACGAACTGCAGCGCGCGGCCGGCGGCATGAGCCGCATCGACGAACTGCTGGCCGAACGCAACGGCATCCCGGCCCCCGCCTCGCCGGTGGCGCTGCCGCCGGCGCTGCGCGGCGACATCCAGCTCGACGCGGTGTCCTTCCGCTACCCGCAGCGCCCCGACAAGGCCGCGCTGCACGACTTCACACTGCACGTGAAGCCCGGCGAAACCGTGGCCCTGGTCGGGCCGTCCGGCGCGGGCAAGAGCACGGTGTTCTCGCTGCTCCTGCGCTTCCACGACCCGCAGGATGGCCGCGTGTCGGTCGACGGCATCGACGTGCGCGAATGCGATCCGGTTGCCTTGAGGGAGCACATCGCCCTGGTCCCGCAGCAGCCCACGCTGTTCGCGACCAGCGCCCGCGAGAACATCCGCTACGGCCGCCTCGACGCCACCGACGCGGAGATCGAGGCCGCCGCGCGTTCGGCCGAAGCCCACGAGTTCATCGCCGCCCTGCCCAAGGGCTACGACGAACAGCTCGGCGAGCGCGGCACCACCCTTTCGGGCGGCCAGCAGCAGCGCCTCGCGATCGCCCGCGCGCTGATCAAGGACGCCCCGGTGCTGCTGCTCGACGAAGCCACCTCCGCGCTCGACGCGCAGAGCGAACGCGCCGTGCAGCACGCGCTGGAGAACCTGATGCGCGGCCGCACCACGCTGGTGATCGCGCATCGACTGGCCACGATCCTCAAGGCCGACCGCATCGTGGTGATGGACCACGGCCGCATCGTCGCCGAAGGCACGCATGAAGAACTGCTCGCGCAGGACGGCCTGTACGCGGAACTGGCGCGGCTGCAGTTCCTGGACTGAGCCACGCCGGGACATCGAGTGGCATCGCGATGCCGGGCGTATGATCCCGGCATCGCGCATGCCGCGCGCATGCACGGAGACCGCTCATGACGCCTGACGACGACAGCACCCGCTACCAGGTCGTGGTGAACCACGAAGAGCAGTATTCGATCTGGCCCGCCGACCGCGCGCTGCCGCTCGGCTGGCAGGCCGAGGGTTTCAGCGGCTCCAAGGCGGAATGCCTGGCGCACATCGAAGCCGTATGGACCGACATGCGCCCGCTGTCGCTGCGTCGGCGCCTGGAAGAGGACGGCGGGCGATCCTCCTGAGCGCGCGTTCGCGGGCTGCCCATCAGCGGATTGCGCAGCGGCCGACAATCGGAGGCGCGCAAACAAAAAGCCAACCCGCGAAGGTTGGCTTTTTTCTTGAAAAGAAGCGCGCTCGGAAGGATGAGAGCCCGCCGCTTGCGAAGCACGGCGTCGCGCAGGGAGGGACGCCCGCCGCGCTGCGGCGGCCCGGGAATCCGAGGGCGCGCAAAGAAAAAAAGCCAATCCGCGCGGATTGGCTTTTTTCTGAAGAGTGGCGCGCCCGGAAGGATTCGAACCTCCGACCCCCAAGTTCGTAGCCTGGTGCTCTATCCAACTGAGCTACGGGCGCGCGGTGAAGAAGCGAAATTGTGCCAACTCGAAGCGAATCGGTCAACTCCATCCGAACATTCTTCGTGATCGCCGTTCCCCGTGGGAAACCTCGCTTTGCCACAAGCGATTGTTCGATCTCGATGAGGGTCGACTTGCTTGCGCATACCGACCATTTGTTCGGGTGAAACAGGTGGCGGAGAGTGAGGGATTCGAACCCTCGATGCAGCTTTTGACCGCATACTCCCTTAGCAGGGGAGCCCCTTCGGCCTCTCGGGCAACTCTCCGTCGGCGCGCGGTCAACTGCGCGCAGGGTGCACAGGATACCGGCTCAATCGTCCTGCGGCAAACCCGAATTCGGGCCGTGGCTCGGATGGCCTTCACCGCGCTGGATGCGCTGGTAGATTTCCTCGCGATGGACCGCGACGTCCTTCGGCGCCGTGATCCCGATACGCACCTGGTTGCCTTTGACGCCGAGCACGGTCACCGTGACGGTGTCGCCGATCATCAAGGTTTCGCCAACCCGGCGAGTCAAAATGAGCATTGCAATTCTCCATGGGCCGGCTTCCCCCTCGCCGACACGCTGTCGTTGTTCCGCGACCGATTCTTGTGGGGATGGAATTCCGGAGCGGACGCAATTGATTTAAGAATACCCGGACACACTCGTCGGCGAGAAGCGCCGATCATCATGTCGAGCAGGCCAGACGGCCCTTGACCCAATCCTGAACGCCCTCCAGAGCTCCGCGCAGATTCGGGCCATCCTCGCCCCCTCCTTGAGCCATGTCGGGGCGGCCACCGCCTTTGCCCCCGATCTGGCCGGCAACGTGCGCCAGCAATTCCCCGGCCTTGACAGGCCCAAGTGCCGCGCCGCTCACCCCCGCAACGAGAGCCACTTTACCATCCGCGGCCCCGGCCAACACGACGACGGCATCACGAAGTTGCTGTTTCAGATGGTCGACGGCCTCGCGCAGCCCCTTGGAATCCAGACCCTCGACCCGGGCCGCGAGGACCTTCACGCCACCGACATCGGCGGCGGTCGCAGCCAGGTCGGCCACGGTGGCGGTCGCGGCCTTGGCCTTGAGCGCCTCGATCTCGCGCTCGAGCTTCTTCTGGCGATCGAGCAGGGCACGCAGCTTGTCGCCGATGTCGGCCGGGTTGCCGCCGAGCAGGTCCGCGGCCTCGTCGAGGCGGCGCTCTTCGTCGGCGATGTAGTCCAGTGCACCCTGGCCGGTCACGGCCTCGATCCGGCGGACGCCGGCCTGGATGCCGCCTTCGGACACGATCTTGAACAGGCCGATGTCGCCGGTGCGACGCACGTGGGTGCCACCGCACAGTTCGGTCGACGTGTCGCCCATGCGCAGGACGCGCACGTGCTCGCCGTACTTCTCGCCGAACAGCGCCATCGCCCCGAAATCCAGCGCTTCCTGCATGCCCATGTGGTGCACTTCGGCTTCGCTGTTGGCGCGGATCTCGGCGTTGACGCGGCGTTCGATCTCGGCCAGTTCGTCGGCGGTGACCGCCTGGAAATGGCTGAAATCGAAACGCAGGCGGTCGGGCGCGACCAGCGAACCCTTCTGGGTCACGTGGGTGCCGAGCACGCTGCGCAGCGCGGCGTGCAGCAGGTGGGTCGCGCTGTGGTTGAGGATGGTGGCGCCACGACGCGCGCCGTCGACCTGGGCCGACAGGCGGTCGCCGCGCTTGAGGCTGCCGGCATTGAGCGTGCCGACATGACCGAAGAACTGGCCGGCGAACTTCTGGGTGTCGGCGACCGCGAACTCGGCGCCCTCGCCCGCCAGCGTGCCGGTGTCGCCCACCTGGCCGCCGGACTCGGCGTAGAACGGGGTGCGCGCCAGGAGGACGATTGCCTCGTCGCCCGCAACGATGCTTTCCACGGGTGCGCCGTCCTTGAGCAGAGCGACGACTTCGAGGTCGTCGGCATCGAGGCGGTCGTAGCCGAGGAACTCGGTAGGGGCGAGTTGGGCGATGAGTTCGGCCGGCATGGCCACACCGCCGCCGAACTTGCCCGCCTTGCGCGCGCGCTCGCGCTGCTCGTCCATCAGGCGCTCGTATTCGGCCGTGACTTCGGCCGGCACGTCCGACAGGCCCTTTTCGCGCAGGATGTCGAGGATCAGGTCCGGCGGGCAGCCATAGGTGTCGTGCAGCTGGAACAGCTGCTCGCCATCGATCCTACCGGCGCTCTGTGCGAGATAGCCTTCCAGGCGCGCCATGCCGGCATCCAGCGTCTGCGCGAACGCGGCTTCTTCGGCCTTGAGCGCGCGCTCGATGAGCGTGCGCTTCTCGACCAGTTCCGGGTACGCCTCGCCCATCGCCTCGATCAAAGGCTGCACCATGCGCCAGAAGTTGCCTTCTGCGCTGAGTGCACCGAGCTTCCAGAAATGACGGATCGCGCGGCGGATGATCCGGCGCAGCACGTAGCCGCGACCGTCGTTCGAGGGCAGTACGCCGTCGACGATCAGGAAGCTGCAGGCGCGGGTGTGGTCAGCGATGACGCGCAGCGATTTGTGCTCGAGGTCGGCGGTGTTCGTGATCGCGGCGGCGGCCTTGATCAGGTGCTGGAACAGGTCGATCTCGTAGTTGCTGTGCACGTGCTGCAGCACGGCCGCGATGCGTTCCAGACCCATGCCGGTATCGACGCAGGGCGCCGGGAGCGGCAGCAGGCTGCCGTCGGGCTGGCGGTCGAACTGCATGAAGACGTTGTTCCAGATCTCGATGTAGCGATCGCCGTCCTCGTCCGGGCTGCCCGGCGGACCGCCGGCGATATGGTCGCCGTGGTCGTAGAAGATCTCGGTGCAGGGGCCGCAGGGACCGGTGTCGGCCATCTGCCAGAAGTTGTCCGACGCGTAGGGTTTGCCCTTGTTGTCGCCGATGCGGATGATGCGCTCCGGCGGCAGGCCGATGCCCTTGTTCCAGATCTCGAAGGCTTCGTCGTCGGTGTGGTAGATCGTGACGAGCAGGCGCTCCTTCGGCAGCTTCCAGACCTCGGTCAGCAGTTCCCAGGCGTAGGCGATGGCATCCTGCTTGAAATAGTCGCCGAAGCTGAAATTGCCCAGCATCTCGAAGAAGGTGTGGTGGCGGGCGGTGTAGCCGACCTGGTCGAGATCGTTGTGCTTGCCGCCGGCGCGCACGCAGCGCTGGCTGGAGACGGCGCGGGTATAGCTGCGTTTCTCGGCGCCGAGGAAGACGTCCTTGAACTGGACCATGCCGGCGTTGGTGAACAGCAGGGTCTTGTCGTTGCCCGGGACGAGCGGGCTCGACGGCACCACGGCGTGGCCCTTGGAGCGGAAGAATTCGAGGAAATCGCGGCGGATGTCGGCTGTGGTTTTCATGGCTGGCGGCGAAGATGAGGGGCACTGTCCCCACCCGCGAAGCCGGCACCGTGCCGACGCGGATACGAGCGGACAACCCAAGACCGCCTAGGTTAGCAGGCCAGACGTCCCGGATGGCCGATCCGACCGCGTCCGTGGCGCCGGGTTCCCGGCCGGCTTGGCTGACTGGATACGATCTGCGCCGGCATGGAGGGGCCGCCACGGGCCCTGTCAGTGGTCGTCGGGGTCGTAGCGCGTGGCAGCGCGCACCTGGTCGCCGGTGAAGCCGCGTCGGGCAAGGAATTCGGCAGCCTTGCGCTGCAGGGAGCGATCCTCGAGCGCACCGGGGAAACGACGCCGGACCAGGTCGCGGGCGTTGTCGGTCCAGTCGCCGTCGTAGGCCTCGAAGGCGGCGGCGACGGCGTCCCGGTCCAGTCCATGCGTCGACAGCTCGGCGCGGATGCGCAGCGGGCCCTGGCCGTTGTTCGCACGGCTGCGGACCAGTTGTTCGGCGAAGCGGTCGTTGCTCTGCCAGCCCTCGGCGGTCATGCGGTCGACCGTCGCCTGCGCCTCGTCCTTGTCGATGCCGCGCGCGGCCAGCTTGCGCGCCAGCTCTTTGCGCGAGTGCTCCCGACGGACCAGCAGCGAAAGGGCGCGCTGCCCCGGCGTCGGCTCGGGACCGCGACGCTTGCGCGGGGCCGGTGCCTTGGCTTCATCGGGTGGATCGATCGACGACATCGCGGTTCGTTCAATGGGCGGCGTGCATGCGACAGCAGGCAGGAATGAGGAGATCACGGCGGGCACGGGGCGCTTCGGTGCCGCGCAGGGCGATCATGATGCGATCGACCCTCACAGAAAGGCCAGGCAACCCCATCCCTGGAGCGGCCCGGCGAACGGCGCCACCGGCGAGCGGCGCCGCGATGCGGTGCGGGTTTGGGGCCCCACACCGCCGATACGCCATCCGTGACGCATCGCTGGGGATGGCATGCAGCCGGTGGGCTGCATGGTGCGTCGGGGGCGGGCCGTCCACTGACGAGGTATTCGGGCCCGCCCCCTCTGCGTTCGAACTCAGTCGTCCTGGTCGTCTTCGGCTTCGTTGCGCGGGGCGTCGGCGGCGACGAACTGCGAGCGCAAGGCCGCTTCGAGCTTCTTGGCGACCGCCGGGTTGTCCTTCATGTACTGACGGGCGTTCTCCTTGCCCTGGCCGATGCGCTCCCCGTCGTAGCTGTACCAGGCGCCGGACTTCTCGACGAGCTTGGCGTCGACGCCCATGTCGATGAGCTCGCCCTCGCGGCTGATGCCTTCGCCATAGAGGATTTCAGTGACGACCTGCTTGAACGGCGGGGCGAGCTTGTTCTTGACGACCTTGACCTTGGTCTGGTTGCCGATGATCTCCTCACCTTTCTTGATGCTGCCGATGCGGCGGATATCGAGGCGAACCGAGGCGTAGAACTTGAGGGCGTTGCCGCCGGTGGTGGTTTCCGGGCTCTGGCCGGGCATCATCACGCCGATCTTCATGCGCAGCTGGTTGATGAAGATGACCAGGCAGTTGCTGCGCTTGATGTTGCCGGTGAGCTTGCGCAGGGCCTGGCTCATCAGGCGAGCCTGGAGGCCCGGCAGCTGGTCGCCCATTTCGCCTTCGATTTCGGCCTTCGGCGTCAGCGCGGCGACCGAGTCGATCACGACGATGTCGACGGCGTTGGAGCGCACCAGCATGTCGGCGATTTCCAGCGCCTGCTCGCCGGTGTCGGGCTGCGAGAGCAGCAGGTCGTCGATGTTGACGCCGAGTTTCTGCGCATAGATCGGGTCGAGCGCGTGCTCGGCATCGATGAAAGCGGCGGTACCACCGGCCTTCTGGCATTCGGCGATGGTCTGCAGGGTGAGCGTGGTCTTGCCCGAAGATTCCGGGCCATAGATCTCGACGACGCGCCCCTTGGGCAGGCCGCCGATGCCCAGCGCGATGTCCAGCATCAGGGAGCCGGTGCCGATGGCTTCGACCACCTCGACCGGGCGGTCGCCCATGCGCATGACCGAGCCCTTGCCGAACTGCTTGTCGATCTGGCTCAGTGCGGCGGAAAGGGCGCGCTTCTTGTTCTCGTCCATCGTGGAATCCTCGTCAGTGATTGGGTGAATGCTTGGAGTGGGCGCAGGTTAGGGACTGCCCGTCGCAAAACCTGCGACGCCCTGAAATCTAGTTGGATGAACGATGGCAAGACATCGGAGGACCGCCTGGTGCGCTGTAGGGATTCCCCGCATCGCGCTCAGCCTGGCATCACACTCAACGATTGGGCCGCACGAGGCCGCAGTACAGACCTTCGATGCTGAAGTCCTGGTCAGGCAGCACTTCGATCGGGGCATGGCTGGGGTTGCGCGGCAGCAGGCGGATGCGGTCCTTGCCGATCTTCAGCAGCTTGACGGTGATGGCGTCGTCGACGCGGGCGACGACGATCTGGCCGGAGCGCGCCTCGCTGGTGCGGTACACGCCGATCAGGTCGCCCTCGAAGATGCCTTCGTCGATCATCGAGTCGCCCTGCACCTTGAGCAGGTAGTTCGGCGCCGGGGAGAACAGGGCCCGATCGAGCAGGATGTAATCGTCGGAGCGCAGGTCGGCGCCGATCGGCAGGCCGGCGGCGACGCGGCCGAGCACCGGCAGGCGCAGGGCCTCATCGGGCAACGCGGGGGCCGGCGGCTGGTCCATGGCGTCGTTGGCGGCCTCGTGGACGAGGCGGATACCGCGCGCCTGGCCCGGGATGCGGCGGATGTAGCCCGCCTGCTCCAGGGCTTCCAGGTGGTACTGCGCGGCACGGACGCCCTTGAAGCCCATGGCATGGGCGATCTCGGTCTGCGAGGGCGAGCCGCCATCGGCGGCGAGGCGCTCGGCGATCAGGGCGAGGATGGCTTGCTGGGTATCGGTCAGGTCCATGGTTAGTAGTAATACTACTAACACGCTTCACCGTCAACGCCGGATCTATGAATGGGCGACCTGCTCAGGGCTTGCCGATCAGTCGATCCAGGCCATCCAGCGCAGCGGCGACCGTCTGGCGCCGCACGGCATCGCGGTCGCCGTCGAACTGGAACAGCTGGGCATGGGCGTAGCCGCCGCGGCGCTTCCAGCCGATCCAGACGGTGCCGACCGGCTTGTCGGGCGCGCCGCCGCCGGGGCCGGCGATGCCGGTGACCGCGACCGCGATGTTGGCGCCCGCGTGGGTCAGCGCGCCCGAGACCATCTCGACCACGGTCTCGCGGCTGACCGCGCCGTGGTGTTCGAGGGTTTCGGGTCGGACGCCGAGCATGGCCTGCTTGGCTTCGTAGCTGTAGGCGACCATGCCGCAGTCGAACCAGTCGGACGATCCAGCGATGTCGGTGACGGTCTTGGCGATCCAGCCGCCGGTGCAGCTTTCGGCGGTGACCAGGCTGAGCCGGGCGGCGCGGAAGCGTTGTCCGAGGGCTTCGGCATGGTCGCGAAGCTCGGCGTCGGTGGGAAAACTCATGCGGCGGTCCAACCCGGTCTGCACGGGCCGATGCCCGGTGCCGGCATCATACCGATGGCACGGGCCGGACAGGCAACGGCCCGCACGAGGCGGGCCGTTGCGGCAGGCTGTCGATGGACCGCATGCGCGTCGCTTACGGCTTGGCGGGCGCCGCCGGGTCTGCGGGGGCCGCCGCCGTTGCAGTGGTGGACGGCGGGATCACGCAGTTCTTGCCGCTGTCGTCGCTGCTGAACAGGCTGGTGCAGATGTGGCTCACGTTCAGCGGCTTGGCGGTGTCGAAGTTGTGGCAGCCGAAGCAGTTGGGAATGAACGATCCGTCGCCCTGCTGGAAGGTTTCCATGCTCATGTTGGCCAGCTCCAGCGAGCCTCGCTGCGGGCTGTTCTTGTCGCCGGGGGCCGGTCCGTTGGCGGTCATGTGCGGCACGGGCGGATTGCCGGACGAGGCGCCGCCCTTGGTCCAGATGCCGCCGATCATTTCGTAATGCTTCCAGATCGCCATCGGGTCGGTGTCGGGCAGCGCGGTCAGCATGCCCTTGGGGCCGACCAGCTGCTCGTTGAGCTGCACGATCGCCTCCACATTGGCCTGGTTGTTGTTGCCATTGACCGAGGTGCCCTGCTGGTTGCCCCAGGCGTACTGGCGGCAGACGTTGTTGGGCGTGCCGGTCAGCGGCTGCGGATCCTGCTTCTGGTTCGGCGTGTTGAAGGCGAAGCTGCTGCAGTTGGCGCTCGGCGGACCGGAGGTCTTCTGCGGGTTCTGGGTCAGGCAGTTGGCCGCATCGGCGCTGGCGAAGGACCAGCCGGACGCGGGCATCGCACTGGAACCGTCGCACAGGGGGGCGTTGGTCTTGTGCTCGAAGGTGGCCCAGATCATTTCCGGATGGTTCGGGGTCCAGTTGGCGAGGTGGAAGCCGACCATGCCCAGCGTGACCTGCTGCTTCGTGCCCGGCAGCGTGGCCTGCATCGAGTAGTAGGTCGGATCGGGCTGCGGCAGGACCTTCCAGGCGACCTTGATCTCGAACGTGCCCGAGGCGAAGCCGGCCTGGGTGGACTCGCACATCGCCTTCGAGTACCAGGTGTTGTAGACGAGGATGTTGCGGTTCTGGTCGTACAGCGCGTTGCCGTCGGCCTGCACGTCCTCGAAGCCCTGCGGCTTGTCGTCGCGGATGTCGAGCAGCAGCGCGGCCTTGGCCTGGCCCATCAGCGCGGGCAGCGAGCATTGGCCGCTCTTGACCTTGGGGTCGTGCAGGCGGTTGGTCTCGAACACGCGGTTGGCGCCGGTGCTGGTATCCGCGGCGGGCGACACCTGGGCGAGGAACCACTGCCACGAGAACTGGTAGAAATCGCAGAAGCTTTCTGCAGCCGGCACTTCCGCCGGCGGATTCGGGCTGGTGATCCAGCTCTGGCTGGCCTGGCAGACGGCGGGCGGTGCCGGCGGCGTGGCGGCGGCGACTTCGGGCTTGGCGGCGGGCGCCTCTTCCTGCTTGGCGCCGCAAGCGGTCAACGCCAGCGCGAGTGCGATGGTGGCGGCGAGCGCATGTGGCCCGTACTTGAATGACGCGGATTGCGACGGCGATTGCGATGGCGTGGACTTCGACGGCGTGGACATCGAACGTTCTCCCTGGCTGAAAACCTGACGTTGCGGAAGGCCGGTCGACGGCGCTTCCTCCTCATCGAGTGCACGCGGCGCCTTGCGCGGCGACACCGGATCCCTGCGATGGCCGCATCCGGCGGCACATCCCCGCGGCGAGAATGCGCGCGTCCCCCGACTCGCGCAACCTGCAAAAACAGACGGCCCGCCGAAGCGGGCCGTCGAAGATGCGAAACAGCATCGTTGGCGGATCAGTCCGGGAGCTGTCCGGCATCGATCCGGCATCGCGACCGGATCGAAGCGGGATCAGATCCGCATCACTGCCGGATCAGTAGCGCACGCGCATGGTCACGCCGTAGGTGCGCGGCGCGCCGAGGAAGGCGTTCCACGTACCGGTCTGCAGCGGGGCATCGAACGCGACCTGCATGTACTCGGCATTGGTCAGGTTCTGGCCCCACAGCTCGACATCCCAGCGACCGTCCTGGCGACCCAGCACGAAGCGGGCGTTGACCAGGGTGTAGGCGTCCTGTTCCTTCTCCGGATCCAGGTCGGAACCGGTGTTGTAGTCGGACATGTACTTGGCACCGATGGTCGCGCGGGCCTCGAGGTTGCTGCCCAGCTCCCATTCGTAGCCGACCGAGCCGGTGAACGACCACTTCGGCGCGAAGCTGGCGCGGCTGCCGGGCAGCAGCGCGAGATCGGTGTCGGGCAGCGGGTCGTCGCCGTACTTGGTGTCGGCATAGGTCAGGCCGGACTGCACCATCCAGCCACCGGTCTTCCAGAGCAGTTCCGCGTCCAGGCCCTGCGAGGTCACCTTCGGGATCGAGCGGACCACGAAGCTGGTGCCGAGGAAGCTGTTGAGCTGGAAGTCGCTGTATTCCTGGTGGAACAGCGTGGCATTGAGCAGCAGGTTGCCGCCGAGCCAGGTGGTCTTGGCGCCCAGCTCGTAGCTGTCGACGAATTCACCGCCGAACGAGGTGTCGTTGACCGGGATGATGCCCGAGGTGCCGCTGGACAGGCCGGTGTTGGACTGCACGCGATCGAGGTTGAAGCCGCCGGCCTTGTAGCCGCGCGCGGCCGAGAAGTAGCCCATCACGTGCTCGTTGAAGCGGTAGGCCGCCTTGATCGTGCCGGACCATTCCTTCTCGTCGCGATCCTGCTCGGTGACGCGACCGTTGTGACGGATGTTGGTCCACGGCAGGCAGGCGAAGCCCACCACCTGCGGGGCCGCGGCCGAAGCCTGAGCCACGGTCAGGCCACGCGCGACCAGGGCCGCGACGACCTGCGCCGGGTTGGACAGCATCGCACCGCAGCCGAGGCCGCCGTTCGGGTTGCTGTAGCGCGACTCCAGCTCCTTGCTTTCACGGGTGTAGCGCAGGCCGAAGGTCAGGTCGAAGGCATCGGTGACGTGCCAGGTGTTGTTGGTGAACACCGCGAAGGTCTTCGAATCCTGCTGGTACTTATCGGACGCGGCGTGACCGGCGAACACGGTGCCGAACGGCCGGCCCGAGGCCTGCGACAGGAACAGCGGCGCGGTCGGGCTGGTGCCCAGCAGCGGATTGATGCGCGACAGCAGCGCGACCGACAGATAGGGCTCGTAGGCCGCGCCGATGCGGTAGGCCTCGTTGCGCTGCAGCGACTCGTCGGCGTAGAACAGGCCGACCAGCCAGTCCAGCTTGTCGGTCGAACCGGCCAGGCGGATTTCCTGGCTGAAGGTGTCGAACTTCGAGTAGTTGTCGGACTTCTTCGGGTCGCGGTAGAGCAGGTCGGCGGTGCTGAAGTCGAAGTCGAGGCCGTTGACCGAATCCCACCTGCGCTGTGCGGTGATCGAGGTCAGGGTCGCATTGCCGAACCAGCCGGTGTCCCAGTCGATCTGCAGCGAGCCGCCCCGGTCACCGATGGCCTGCGCGGTGCTGCGATTGCTCCAGGCACGACGGGCGAAGGGATCGGCGACCGGGGTGACGCCGGTGTCGCCCGGGGTCGGAGTCAGCGCGTCGAGGATCGCCGCCGTCGGGCCACGGATGATGGTCGCGCCGGTGCAGCAGTTCTCGTCACGGTCGGATTCGTCGTAGGTGAAGAGGATGTCGAGCGTGTCGGTCGGCTCCAGCAGGAACTGCGCCCGCATGGTGTGGTAGTTCTGGTCGTAGTCCTCGCGGTCGAAGCGCGGGCCGCTGCCGGTGACCACGTCCATGAAGCCGTCGCGCTTGCGCTTCGCGCCGAAGATCCGGAACGCGGCGATGTCGCCGATGCCCTGGCTGTAGGAGCCGGACGCGCCCAGCGCGCCGTAGTTGCCGACGGTCAGCTCGGCCTCGGCGGTCTGCTGGTAGGTCGGGCGCTTGGTGACGACGTTGATGACACCGGCCGAGGTGTTCTTGCCGAACAGCGTGCCCTGCGGGCCCTTCAGCACTTCGATGCGATCGAGTTCGCCGAGGTCGCCGAAGCCGACGCCGTTGCGCGGACGGTAGACGCCGTCGATCACGATGCCGACCGAGGATTCCAGGCCGGCGTTGTCGCCGACGGTGCCGATGCCGCGGATGCGCGCGGTGGTCAGCGCTTCGCTCTGCGTGCTCGTGACGGTGAGGCCGGGCACCAGGGTCTGCAGGTCCTTCACGTCACGGACACCGGCATCGTTGAGCATCTGTCCCGACAGCGCGGTCACGACGACCGGAACGTCCTGCAGGGCTTCCTCGCGCTTCTGCGCGGTCACGACGATCTTGTCGAGCGTGCCGGCCTCGGGATCCTCGGCTGCGCCGGCGTCCTGCGCCAGCACGATGGGTGCGTGGGCGACGCCCACCAGCGCGATGAAAAGCGCCCGGGCGAGTCGATTGAGTTGCGGTGCACGGTCTGCCATGTGATCCCCTCTTGCCATGTCGTTATTGATTTGGTGTGTGGTGTCGTCTGTGTCCGGTTTCGCCCGCGTCGCGCAGGCCCTGATCGATCTGGGCGCCCCCGCCCCGAGTCGTCTGGCCGCATGGGGGTTGGCGCCTCGTCGTGCCGTTTCCCCCGAAGTCGCGAACGCAACCGTATGGCGACGGTAGCACAGGAAACGTGACCTGTGACCATGCCTGCGGCATGGCCGGATACGCTGCAGCGCAGCACGAAATCCGGCATGCGCTGGCATACTAGCCGGCCGTCTCCGGCGCCCTGCCGGACCGCTCGAGCCGACCTTGTCCCAGCCGCCTTCCGTGTCCGAATCCACGCCTTCCCCGCGCGCGTCCGCCGAGCAGCATACCCCCCTGATGCGTCAGTTCTTCGCCGCCAAGGCGGAGCATCCGGACGTGCTGCTGTTCTTCCGGATGGGCGATTTCTATGAGCTGTTCTACGACGACGCCCGCAAGGCCGCGCGGCTGCTCGACATCACCCTCACCCAGCGCGGCAGCTCGGCCGGGCAGCCCATTCCGATGGCCGGGGTGCCGGCGCACGCCTACGAAGGCTACCTGGCCCGACTCGTGGCGCTGGGCGAATCGGTGGCGATCTGCGAGCAGATCGGCGACCCGGCGCTGGCCAAGGGGCTGGTCGAACGCAAGGTCGTGCGCATCGTCACCCCGGGCACGGTGACCGACGAGGCCCTGTTGCAGGACCGCCGCGACACCCTGCTGATGGCGGTCGCCCGGGGCAAGGCGGGCTACGGCCTGGCCTGGGCGGACCTGGCCGGCGGCCGGTTCCTGGTCAACGAAGTCGCCAATGACGATCAACTCGAAGCCGAGCTCGCGCGGCTCGATCCCGCCGAATTGCTGGTGCCCGACGAGGAGGGCTGGCCCGCCGGCCTGGCCGGCCGGGGCGGCATCCGCCGCCGCGCCCCCTGGCTGTTCGACGCCGACAGCGGCCGGCGCCAGCTGCTGCAGTTCTTCAACCTGCACGACCTCGGCGGCTTCGGCATCGAAGGCCGCCATCTCGCCATCGCCGCGGCCGGCGCCCTGCTCGGCTATGTCGAGGAGACCCAGAAGCAGCGCCTGCCGCACCTGACCTCGATCCGCGTCGAGACCAGCGACGGTGCGATCGCGATGAACGCGGCGACGCGGCGCCATCTCGAACTCGACACCCGCGTCGACGGCGACACGCGACACACCCTGCTCGGCGTGCTCGACACCACCGTGACCCCCATGGGCGGGCGCCTGCTGCGGCGCTGGCTGCACCGGCCGCTGCGCGACCGCCAGGTCGTGACGGAACGCCATGACGCGGTCGAACGCCTGGTCGACACGCGCGCCGATGGCGATGTCCGCGATGCCTTCCGCGGCCTCGGCGACATCGAGCGCATCCTCTCGCGCGTGGCCCTGCGCAGCGCGCGCCCGCGCGACCTGTCGACCCTGCGCGACGCGCTGCTGCTGCTGCCGAAGGTGCGCGCGGCGCTGGACGGCATCGATTCGCCGCGCCTGCTCGCGCTGTGCGCCGAACTCGGCGAACACGATGCGCAGGCGGCATGGATGGCGCGGGCGATCGTGATGCAGCCGCCGCTGCTGGCCCGCGACGGCGGCGTGATCGCGGAGGGTTACGACGCCGAACTCGACGAGCTGCGCCTGCTCAGCACCAACGCCGACCAATTCCTGATCGACCTCGAAGCCCGCGAACGCGAGAGCAGCGGCATCCCGACGCTGAAGGTCGGCTACAACCGCGTCCACGGCTACTACATCGAGATCAGCAAGGGCCAGGCCGACAAGGCGCCGGTGCACTACACCCGCCGCCAGACCCTGACCGGCGCCGAGCGCTACATCACCGAGGAACTGAAGCAGTTCGAAGACAAGGTGCTTTCGGCGCGCGAGCGCGCGCTGTCGCGCGAGAAGCTGCTGTACGAACAGATCCTCGACGAACTCAACCGCGACCTCGAACCACTCAAGCGCGCCGCCGCCGCACTGAGCGAACTGGACGTGCTCGCCTGCTTCGCCGAACGCGCCCGCGAACTGGACTGGTCGCGACCGACGCTGGTCGACGATGCCGTCATCCGCATCGAACGCGGTCGCCACCCGGTGGTGGAAGCCGTGCGCGACGCGCCGTTCGAGCCGAACGACCTGATCCTCGATGGCGACGACCGCGAGACATCGCGACGCATGCTGGTCATCACCGGCCCGAACATGGGCGGCAAGTCGACCTACATGCGCCAGAACGCGCTGATCGTGCTGCTCGCGCACATCGGCAGCTTCGTGCCCGCATCGAAGGCGGAACTCGGCCCGATCGACCGCATCCTCACCCGCATCGGCGCGGGCGACGACCTGGCGCGCGGGCAGTCGACCTTCATGGTCGAGATGAGCGAGACCAGCTACATTCTGCATCACGCCACGCCGCAGTCGCTGGTGCTGATGGACGAGATCGGGCGCGGCACCTCGACCTACGACGGCTTGGCGCTGGCAGAAGCCTGCGCGCGACATCTGGCGCACACCAACCGCTGCTACACCCTGTTCGCCACGCACTACTTCGAACTCACCGCGCTGGCCCAGCCGGGCAGCGGCATCGCCAACGTCCACCTGGACGCCGTCGAACATGGCGACACGCTGGTGTTCATGCATGCGGTGAAGGACGGCCCGGCCGACCGCAGCTTCGGCCTGCAGGTCGCCGCGTTGGCCGGCCTGCCGAAGTCGGTGGTCCGCGAAGCCCGAGGCCGCCTCGCCGAGCTGGAACAGCGCCGCAGCGATCCCGCCCCGGTGCTCAGCGCGCAGGCGCTGGACGCGCCGCAGCAGTTCGGTCTGTTCGCGCCGAACTCCGCCGCGCTGGATGCCCTCGCCGCCATCGACCCCGACGAGCTCACGCCGAAGCAGGCGCTGGAGGCGCTGTATCGGTTGAAGGCGCTGGAGTGAGCTGAGGCCGCCGCTTTTCCCCTTCCCCCGCGCGCGGGGGAGGAAGACAAGCACGCCGCCTATACTGCTGCTCCCACCGCGCATGGCGAGTGCGTTCGCTTAACGGAGATGGACGTGACGGTTGCGATCTTCATCCTCGGCTTGTTCATCGGCATCGGCCTGGCGCTGTGGCTGCGCCGGCCAGGCTCCCCCGTCGCGCTTCCCCCGTCCGTCGAGACGCCCGCCCTGCCCCCGGCCGCCAGCGCCGATACCGATGCCGTCGACGAGGCGAAACCCGAACCGCCGATCGACGCACCCGTCGCTCCCGAAGCATCGCCGTCCACCGAGGAAACCCCGGCCGACAGGCTCTACCGTCTCCGCCGCGAGATCGAGGCCGAGGACGAGCGCATCCAGCGGCCCGAGGACCTGCTGCGCCTGGCGCCGTTCCGCGAGGGCGTGGGCCTGCTCGCGGGCGAGGCCTTCACGCCGAAGGACATCCTCGACCTGCTCGAAAGCAATCATTACGTCGCGCAGTGCATGGTCTATGCCGCACTGCGCGACCGCAGCGACGTCGACGCCTCGGCAGCACTCGCGATCACCGAGGAGCCGGGACGCTACACCGCGCGCTTCATGCTCGACTACCTGCAGTCGCGCGAGGACGCCGCCGCCCTGCCCGCCTTCCTGCGCCACGTCCGCCAGTGGTGGTGGGACGCCCCGCCGCTGCGCCAGCGCATGCGCGAATACCTGCAGTGGGCCGAGTCGCACGCGCCGGGCACGGCCGCGATGCCGCTCGACACCCTGAAAGACTATGAGCTCGACCAGTTGCACGATGGCCTGAAGGCGCTGCAGGTGCCGATGCTGGCGCCGTACATCGCGCAGGTGCAGGCCGAACAGGCGAAGCGACGCGAACAGCGCACGCTCGGCGGCGTCGGCCGGCTGTGGTCGTCGAACGGCGACGATGCGCGCGGCGACATCGTCGACCATCCCGAGCTCGACGCGCAGGTGGCGCGCCTGCACGAGATGCTGCACGCCACGCCTGCGGTGTCGATCCTGGTGTCGGGCGAACACGGCAGCGGCAAGACCACGCTGGTCGACCGCCTGCTCGCGCGCCTGCACGGCGAAGGCTGGCTGCTGTTCGACGCCTCCGCCGCCGAGGTGCTGTCCGGGCAGAAATACATCGGCGAACTGGAGGAACGCATCGGCGAGATGCTGGCCGCGCTGAACCGGCCGCGCGCACTGTGGCGCGTGCAGGACTTCCTCGACCTGCTGCAGAAGGGCAGCCACAGCCAGGACCCGCGCGGCATCCTCGACATGCTGCTGCCGGCGATCGAACGCGGCCAGCTGCGCCTGATCGGCGAGCTGCAGCCGGCGCAGCTCGCGCAGCTGCTGATCGCGCGGCCGACGCTGCGCCATCTCACGAAGACCGTGACGCTGTCGTCGCCGACCGATGCCGCGTTGCGCGACCTGCTCGCGCGCTGGCGCGAGGCGCGCAGCGCCGCGCTCGGCCGCGAGGTGCTGGATGCGCGCGCGCTCGACGAAGCGCGGCGCATGGCCACGCAGTATTTCCCCGAACAGCATGAGCCCGGGCGCACACTGCGCCTGCTCGAAGACACCCTGCAGGCCGCCATCGCCACGGAACCGCACGCGCTGCCGATCACGCCCGACGCGCTGCTGCAGACCATCGCGCGCCGCAGCGGCCTGCCGCTGGACGTGATCGACGATCGAAAGAGCCTCGACCTCGACGCCCTGCGCGCCTTCTTCCGCAAGCGCGTGATCGGCCAGGACGAAGCGGTCGAAGGCCTGGTCGATCGCATCGCGATGCTCAAGGCCGGCCTGGTGGACCCGGCGCGGCCGGTCGGCGTGTTCCTGTTCGCCGGCCCGACCGGCACGGGCAAGACCGAGCTGGCCAAGGCGCTGGGCGAACTGCTGTTCGGCAGCAGCGAACGCCTGCTGCGCCTGGACATGAGCGAATACCAGTCCGACGACAGCGCGTGGCGGCTCACCGATGTCTCGCGCGACGGCAGCGCGCGCTCGCTGGTCTCGCGCATCCGCGAGCAACCCTTTTCGGTGGTGCTGCTCGACGAATTCGAGAAGGCGCACCCGAAGGTATGGGACCTGTTCCTGCAGGTCTTCGACGACGGCCGCCTCGGCGACCGCAACGGCAACGTCGCCGACTTCCGGCACAGCATCGTCATCCTCACCAGCAACGTCGGCTCCACCCTGGGCCGCAGCGCCGGCCCCGGCTTCACTTCGGTGGCCGGCGGCTATTCGCGCAGCGTGGTCGAGAAGGCGCTGTTCGAGACCTTCCGCCGCGAATTCCTCAACCGCCTCGACCGCATCGTGCTGTTCAACCCGCTCGACCGCAGCCTGATGCGCGAGATCCTGCACAAGGAACTACAGCGCGCGATGGGCCGTCGCGGCCTGCGCAACCGGGATTGGGCGGTGGAATGGGAACCGTCGGCGATCGAATTCCTGCTCGATCGCGGCTTCACGCCCGACCTCGGCGCGCGCCCGCTGCGCCGCGCCATCGAACAGCACCTGCTCGCGCCGCTGGCGCGCAGCATCGTCGAACACCGCACGCCGCAGGGCGACCAGTTCCTGTTCGTGCGCAGCGCCGGCGAACGGCTGGAAGTGGAATTCGTCGATCCCAACGCCCCTGCGGGCGGCATCGCGGCGACAGCGACATCGCCGGCCGCATCATCGCCCCGTGTCGGCGACCTCCGCGCACTGCTGTGGGCACCGGAGGTATCGCCCGACAGCCTCGCCACCCTGCACGCCGCGCTCGACGACCTGCTCGATACGGTCGCCGGCGACGCCTGGCGCGACGCGCGCGATGCCGACTTCGCGGCGATGCACGCGAACGACTTCTGGTCGCGCCCCGAACGCTTCGACACCCTCGACCGCATCGAACGCCGCAACCGCATCGAAAGCGCGCTCGACACCGTGCAGCGCCTCGACGAACGCCTCGCCCGCGACGGCGGCAACGCGCTGTTCGTCGCGCGCACCGCGCAGACGCTGTGGCTGACCGGCCTCGCCATCGACGCCCTCGCCGAACGCCGGCCGCAGGACGCGCTGCTCGCGCTGTCCGCCAGCGACGCCGAACTGCGCCGCGACCCCGCGCGCACCCGCCTCTGGTGGCAGCAGCTGCTCGCGATGTACATGGCCTGGGCCGAACGCCGCAACATGCGCGTCGACGTGCTCGAACAGAACCCCGACGCCTGCCGCGCCCGCCTCGCCATCAGCGGCTTCGGCGCCCACGACCTGCTGCAGCCCGAGCACGGCCTCCACGTCTTCGAACACGGCCAGGAACACGACGACGCCCCTCGGCGCTCCACCCTCGCCGTCCGCATCGCCCCCGACCTCCCCGGCCGCACCCGCATCGACCCGCTCAGGACCGACGACGATCTCCGCATCTGCCGCCGCTACCGCGCAGAACCCTCGCCATTGGTCCGCGACAGCGTCCGCGTCTGGCGCACCGGCCGACTGGACCGCGTGCTCGGCGGGGAGTTCGATGTGATCGTGGGGGAGTGATGGGGTGCGATTCGAGGGCTGGGAGCTCGGCAGTCAACGATGATTGATCGAGGAGTTCTCTGGATCGATGGTTCTCTACGAACTGCCAATCCGGGAGACCGCGCGAAGGCCGGATATCGGAAGACGTCTTCAGGCATCTTTCGAGCGAAAGACATCCGCGAGCCGACCACCCTCGCGCAAAGCCATTTCCCGAGGCGTCTCCTCGAACTCCGACACGATATCCGGCGACGCTCCGGCTGCCAGCAAGGCCCCGGCAAGTTCAGGCATGCCCTGGCGGACTGCCACGTGCAGGGGCGTTTCGCCCATGTCTCCGATTGCGTTCGGATCCGCGCCTGCCGCGATCAGCAGCCTTGCGGCCGCCTCATCCTTGCGCCACGCGAAGACGTGCAGCGGTGTGTCACCATCGGAAGCCCTGGTGTCGAGCCTGATCTCGCGAGGCGCGTCATCTTCCGGGAACATGACGTGTGCGATGGAGGCAAGTGCTTCTTCGAGCGACTTCATCAGGGAACGTTGTAAACGACGACATCGTAATCCTGCCGTGGCACGCCGGGCACTTTCAGGCTGAAATCATGGCGGCAGAGACAGGCGGCAAGCTCGCCGCTCGGCGACGCATAGCTGATTCGAACGAAAAGCCTTCTGCCGATTCTCTGCACGGCGATGGATTCCCGGGCCAGGCCACAGGTCTTGGCTTCCGAGACCTCGACCAACAATGCGCCCTCCTTCCACGAGGAACTGACGCGCCTTTTGCCATCCATCGCATCATCGCAACTGGGCCTTGAACTCACGGCTACCCCCTCGATCGCGAACGGGGTGAACATGAAGTACACAAGCGGCAGCAACGCTGCCACGCCAAATGCAAGAAGAAAAAAAAGGAATCGCTTCACGGCACATGTCCCGGCGCATGAATAACGCCGCGCCTGAAGCCAGCATCGGCCTGGAGGATGGAATGGGCACCTGCTCCCGGTGCATCCTCCCGGATGGTACTACTGGAGGACTTGCGAAAACAGGGCAGCCAAACGGGAAAAGCGGCAGGTCGACCGACCTGCCGCCAAAGTGCGCCCCTGGAGCATCGCGACTGCGACGCGGGTCATTCCGTCACAGGTTGGAGACGCGGACCGTGAAGCCGGCCGTGGTGGCGGTCAGGACTTCGACCCTGTAGCGGCTGCCGGTGGCTTCCGGCGTGGTGTAGGACTCGCCGACCTTGAACATGTTGGTTTCCTGGTTCGAGTAGTCGTGCGGCGGCACGCGCGCATCCACGATGCGGGCCTTGTCCGTGACCCGGTGGATGATCACCGAATCGCCCGGCAGCCTGGAGTCGTAGATCGGACCGGTCGTCTTGCGCACTTCGATGGTGTAGTAGGTGGTGCTGTTCGGGACGATCAGCTTGACCATCTGGATATTGGTCGACCCCTGCAGGCTGGCGCGATCCATGGTGTAGGTGGTCGTCGCATTGAAGCGGGTGTGGTTGCGGACGCGCGCCGCGTCGAACCAGCCCATGAGATCGCGCTGGTACACGATCGGATTCTGCGGCAACCGGCCGTAGGTGGCGTCGTAGAAGACTTCGTCGTAGCCACCGCTCATGATGTCCCACGAGTTGTCGTAGGTATCGCTGTCCCCGTCCATGTTGTCGGAATGCGGCATGCCGAACGCGTGGCCCATTTCGTGGGCGAGCGTATTGATGCCTTCATAATCGTTGACGACGTTGGACCTGTAGGCCCAGGGCGGGTTCCAGGTCAGGCCCCAGTTCTTCGTCACCCCATCGTAGGTCAGGGTCTCGGTGCCGCCGTAGGCATAACCGTCCATGTCGCCGTTGAAGATCATGTTGATGCCGAAGAAATTGGCATAGTTGACATTGGGGTTGGCCGCGCCGAGGCAGTTGTTGCGCAGCTCGTCCCATCGGGGCTCGCCGGTGCTGGGGAAATAGTAGGCGCGGTTCTGCGGCAGCGTGTACCAGCCGGAGGCGGTGCTTCCGGTCAGGTTGATCTTCCCGTAGGACATGTTCCGCCAGTAATGATCCAGCCGACCGGACGTATTGGCGTACATGTCGACGAAATAGCTGAGCGGCCGGGGCGTGCTGGTGTTGTCCTTGAACCGGCACATCACCGTCACCCACGCCTTGGTGCCCGTCACCGCGGCAATGGACACGTCGCCCGCGCGGCCCTGCGCAGCGTCGGCATCGAGATCGTCGATCGGCACGATCGCTTCCGCAGTCAGCAGCGGCGCGCTGTCGGCGGCCTTGCCCGGGACGATGGCGGCCACGCTCACGGCGACGCGGCGATTGGCCAGAAGATGCAGGTCGCCGGCGGCGCGCTTCGCGCTCGCGGCGTCGATCAGATGGATACGGCCGTTGTCCTCGATCAGCCGGACGACGGTCTTCGAGGTCCGCCCCGGTCCCGGTCGGCCGTCACCGTAACGGACGTTCAGTCGACCCTGCAGCAGCCCGCCCGCCTTGGCGCTGGCCGCATCCGCAGATGTCGGGACACCGGGTGCGTCGTTGAAGGCGACGGAGGGAGTGGCGGCTGCCAGTGCCGCAACCAGGAATGGCAGCGCGAACAGCGTGATCTTGCCTTGCATGTGAATCTCCTTGATGGATGTACCGGTCATGCGCGGCCGTCCGACGGCCGCGTGGCGTTCGGGTGCCCGGCGCCACTTGCAGTCCCCGCCTGCGGTGTGGCGCGCGCACGGGGCGAAGTGCCATCTCGCCCACGTCGCCATGCTCCGGCTCCCACGGGCCGGGTTCATTCAAAAAGGATCACGAAACGATCATGACTCGATCATGCGCAGCGCATCGGCGCAGATGATCGACATCGTTTCGTGCAAGGCGTCACGTTGGGACGCGATGCGCCGCGACGGAGAAACGGACGCGGGGATGACCCGCGCCAGGCGGAACATCACGCGCCGTGCATGATGCGAGGATGGGAATGATCGCGAATCAGCGAAGAATCACCTGTCAAGAATGACAGGCGCGCCGCAGACAATCCCATCGCGCCCCGCACGCGATCATCACGAGACCTTCATCCACATCGCGGCTCACGCCTCACCGGCCTCGCCGTCGGCGGGCCCAAGGCCCGCCCTGCAAAAACGGGGCGTGTCTGCCTTGTGGGATTGCCGTGTGCAAGCTGCGCGCGTCACGCCGCCTCACGCACCACCACCCCCTCCTGCGCGAGCGCCTGTTCGAGATCCGCCCACAGGTTGTCGACGTGTTCGATGCCGACGGAGAGGCGCAGCAGGCCGGGGGTGATGCCGCAGCGCGTGCGGGTGGCGTCGTCGAGGACGCGATGGGTGAGGCCGGCGGGATGCTGGATGAGGGTATCGACGGAGCCGAGGCTCACTGCGGGCGTCATCAGCGCGACGCGCTGCATGGTGCGGGCGGCGGCGGTGTAGCCGTCGCGGAGTTCGAAGGCGATGAGGCAGCCGGGGCCGCGCATCTGCGTGGTGGCGAGATGCGCGTTGCGCACGGTGCCGTGGCCGGGGAAGAACACCTTCGCCACGGCGGGATGCGCGGCGAGGCGGCGGGCGAGTTCGATCGCGTTGGCCTGTGCGCGTTCGACGCGCAGCGCGAGCGTGGGCAGGCCACGATGCAGGAGATAGGCCGCGAGCGGGTGCAGCAATCCGCCCGTCGCGGCGCGCACCTGGCGCAAGGATTTCGCATTCGCTTCCGAACAGCAGACGATGCCGGCGATGACGTCGCCGTGGCCGCCGAGGAACTTGGTCGCGCTGTGCACGACGTAGGTGGCGCCGAGTTCGAACGGTCGCTGCAGGATGGGCGTGGCGAAGGTGGAATCGACCGCGACCGGCACGTCGCCGGCGGCTTCGATCACGGCGCGGATGTCGACGAGGTCGAGCGTGGGATTGGCCGGGGTCTCGATGAAGATCAATGCCGTGTCCGGGCGTCGGCGCGCGGCGACTTCGTGCGCCTCGACGAATTCCGCTTCGAGCCCGGCGAGGCCGCTGGTGAACAGGTGGTCCGAAGTGCCGTAGAGCGGGCGCACCACCAGCATGTGCGCGCCACGCGCGCGGCTGGCGAGCAGCAGTGCGGTGATCGCGGCCATGCCCGAGGCGTAGGCGACGCAGGCCTCCGTGCCTTCCAGCGTGGCCAGCGCGCGCTCGACGCGGGCGACGGTCGGATTGTGCAGGCGGGCGTAGATGGGATTGGCGGCGCTGGCGTCGCCGCCGACCAGGGCATCGAAGCTGGCGGTGCCGGTGCCGAGGTCGGCGACGGGATAGGTGGTCGACAGGTCGATCGGCGGCGCGTGGATGCCCAGCGCGGTGAAGTCTTCGCGGCCGGCGTGGACGGCCCGGGTCTCGGGATGGGTCGAATCGCGGCGGGTCGAATCAATGTCGGTCATGGCGGAGTCCTGTCGGCGCTATGTTCGGAGGATGCGGCCGATTCTGGAACCAGATGCGACTGATAGACTGCGGGCCGAACACTATTTCGCGAACGGGGCCGAAACATGCTGCTGGACCGAATCGACTTCGACCTGCTGCGGCTGTTGCGGAAGAACGCGCGGATGCCGAACAAGGACCTGGCGGAGAAAGTCGGCGTGGCGCCGTCCACGGCGCTGGAGCGGATCCGACGCATGCGCGAGACCAAGGCGCTGCTGGGCTTCCATGCCGAGATCGCGCCGGAGGCGATCGGCATCGGCCTGCAGGCGCTGGTGGCGGTGCGGCTGCAGCAGCATTCGCGGACCTTCGTCGAGAGCTTCCAGGCCCACCTGCGCGCCCTGCCCGAGGTGCTGGCCTTCTACCACGTGGCCGGCGCCGACGATTTCCTGGTCCACGTCGGCGTGCGCGACAGCGCGCACCTGCGCGAATTCGCCCTTGCCGCCTTCACCGAGCGGCCCGAGGTGGTGCACATCCAGACCCACCTGATCTTCGATTTCCACCGCAACACCGAGCTGCCGGCGCAGACCTGAAAAAAAGCCGACGCGGCCGCCCGGGCGTCATCGCCCCAGCGCTACAGTAGGCATCCACGCGCGGCCGGGCCGCCTACGCACAGGAACCGCAACATGAGCACGATGACCCAGGATCTCCTCGCCCAGCTCCAGGGCGCGCCGCTGCAGCAGATCTCCCAGCAGCTCGGCATCGACCAGAACCAGGCCTCCTCGGCCGTCGGCGCGGCGCTGCCGCTGCTGATGGGCGCGCTGGGCAGGAACGCGAGCCAGCCGCAGGGTGCCGAGGCGCTGCTCGGCGCATTGCAGAAGGACCATGCCGGCGGTGGCGGCATCGGCGACCTGCTCGGCGCGGTGCTCGGCGGTGCGCAGAGCCGACAGACCAATGGCGCGGGCATGCTCGGGCACATCTTCGGCGGCCAGCAGGCGCGCGCGGAGCAGAGCCTCGGCGCGGCGACCGGCCTCGGCGGCGACCGCGCCGGCCAGCTGATGAAGATCCTCGCCCCGATCGTGATGGGCTACCTCGCCAAGCGGATGTTCTCCGGCAATTCCGGCGGCGGCGGCAACCCGACCGCCGACCTCCTCGGCGCCGTGCTCGGCCAGGAACAGCAGCAGGTACGCCAGCAGGGCGGCCTCGGCGGCGGCCTGCTCGGCGCGGTGCTCGACAAGGACGGCGACGGCGATGTCGACCTGAGCGACGTGCTGAAGCTGGGCGGCGGCTTGTTCGGCGGGTCGCGCTGACCGGTGACCCGCACATCGATCACTGCAGCATTCGTGCTGTGCGTGCTGGTCTTCGGATGCACGTCATCACCGGAGACCGCACAAGTGCAGCGCGATGTTTCACGACAGCGTGCCGATTGCAACGTCATGCGACATGTCGTTATCGAAGGCGATGACGAGCATGTCTACATCGATGCGGATCTCACATGCACCGGCAGTCCGGCGTCACGCGTCGCCTCGCTTGGTTACCGGCTGCATGGCAAGGAATGGCGTCTGTTCCACATCGCCTTCGACGGAACTGCCGTGACTGCACTCCATCCAGCGAAGCGCCCATGAAACTCCTCATCCTCGGCAACTCCGGCTCCGGCAAGAGCACACTCGCGAAGGCGGTGGCCGAACGCCACGACCTGCCACACCTCGATCTGGACACCATCGTCTGGGAAGCGGAACAGATCGCGGTGCCGCGTTCGCCCGAGGCGGTGCGCGCGGATCTCGATGCGTTCATCGCCGCGCATCCGGCATGGGTGATCGAAGGCTGCTACGGCGAACTGGTCGAGGCGGCGGCGCCGGCCAGCACCGAGCTGGTGTTCCTCAACCCGGGGCTGGAGGCCTGCCTGGCCAACAACCGGCGGCGCCCTTGGGAACCACATAAATATGAGTCGGCCGAGGCACAGGACGCGATGCTCGACCACCTGCAGGCCTGGGTGGAGGGCTACTATTCCCGGGACGATGCCTGGTCGCTGGCCGCGCATCGCCGCGTGTTCGACCGGCACCCGGGCCGGAAACGGGAAGCGACCGGGCCACTGTCCCCGGCCGACCTGGACTGAGCCGACCGGACCTTCGACCGCATCAATCGTTCCGTGCAACGCGATAGACGTTTTGGATAGTTATTGCCTATCGAAATCGTCCAAACAATCGAATTCTCTTTGAAATCCGCCAGGCGTACGTTGTCTCCACCCCGCCACCCGCGCGGAACGGGATCGCCGCCGGCTGCAAGGGATCGCAGCCCAGGGGATCGCACCACCGGGTGCCATCGACCCACAAGGAGAACACCATGTCCAACGAATCGAAGTGCCCGTTCTCGGGCGGTGCCCGCCATTACACGATGGCCAGCGCCGGTCGCGGCAACCGCGACTGGTGGCCCAACCAGCTCAACCTCGACATCCTCCACCAGCACACCGACAAGTCCGACCCGATGGGCAAGGACTTCGACTACGCGGCCGAATTCAAGACGCTCGATCTCGACGCGGTGGTCGCCGACCTGAAGGCGCTGATGACCGATTCGCAGGACTGGTGGCCGGCCGACTGGGGCCATTACGGCGGCTTGTTCATCCGCATGACCTGGCACGCGGCCGGCACCTACCGCATCGCCGACGGTCGCGGCGGCGCCGGCAACGGTTCGCAGCGCTTCGCGCCGCTCAACAGCTGGCCGGACAACGGCAACCTCGACAAGGCGCGCCGCCTGCTGTGGCCGATCAAGCAGAAATACGGGCGCAAGCTCAGCTGGGCCGACCTGCTGGTGCTCGCCGGCAACGTCGCCCTCGAATCGATGGGCTTCAAGACCTTCGGCTTCGGCGGCGGCCGCCCCGACATCTGGGAGCCGGAGAAGGACATCAACTGGGGCCTCGAAGCCGAATGGCTGGCCACCAGCGACAAGCCCAACAGCCGCTACTCCGGCGAGCGCGACCTCGCCAACCCGCTGGCGGCGGTGCAGATGGGCCTGATCTACGTGAACCCGCAGGGCCCGGACGGCAACCCCGACCCGGTGGCCTCGGGTCGCGACGTGCGCGAGACCTTCGCGCGCATGGCGATGAACGATGAGGAGACCGTGGCGCTGGTCGCCGGTGGCCACACCTTCGGCAAGGCGCACGGCGCAGGCGACGCCGCGCTGGTCGGCGCCGAGCCCGAGGGCGGCGCGCTGGAAGACCAGGGGTTCGGCTGGCTGAGCAAGCACGGCAGCGGGCGCGGCGGCGACACCATCACCAGCGGCATCGAGGGCGCCTGGAAACCCAATCCCACGCGTTGGGACAACGGCTACTTCGACGTGCTGTTCGGCAACGAGTGGGTGCTGACCAAGAGCCCGGCCGGCGCGCACCAGTGGACGCCGAAGGACCCGAAGCCGGAGCAGATGATCCCGGACGCGCACGATCCGTCGAAGTCGCATCCGCCGATGATGACCACCGCCGACCTGTCGCTGCGCTTCGACCCGATCTACGAAAAGATCTCGCGCCGCTTCCATGCCGATCCGCAGGCCTTCGCCGATGCGTTCGCCCGCGCCTGGTACAAGCTGACCCACCGCGACATGGGGCCGCGTGCGCGCTACCTCGGCAAGCTGGTTCCCGACGAAGTCCTGATCTGGCAGGACCCGGTGCCGGCCGTGGACCACGCGCTGGTCGACGACGCCGACATCGCGGCGCTGAAGGCGAAGGTGCTGGCCTCCGGCCTGACCGTGCAGCAGCTGGTGTCGACGGCCTGGGCGTCCGCGTCCACGTTCCGCGGCAGCGACAAGCGCGGCGGCGCCAACGGCGCGCGCATCCGCCTCGCGCCGCAGAAGGACTGGGCGGCCAACCAGCCGGCCGAACTGGCGAAGGTGCTGGCCACGCTGGAAGGCATCCAGGCCGGGTTCAATGCCGGTGCGACCGGCGGCAAGCGGGTCTCGCTGGCCGACCTGATCGTGCTGGCCGGCGGCGCGGCGATCGAGGCTGCGGCGAAGCATGCCGGCCACGACATCAGCGTGCCCTTCAGCCCGGGCCGCACCGACGCCCGCCAGGACCAGACCGACGTCGAGTCGTTCGCCGTGCTGGAGCCGCAGGCCGACGGCTTCCGCAACTACGTCAAGGCCGGGCTGGAAGACGTGGCCGCGGAACTGCTGGTCGACAAGGCGCAGCTGCTCACGCTGACCGCGCCGGAGATGACCGTGCTGGTGGGTGGCCTGCGCGCGCTGGGCATCAGCCACGGCGGCAAGCACGGCGTGTTCACCGATCGTCCGGGCACGCTGAGCAACGACGTGTTCGTGAACCTGCTCGACATGCGCACGGCGTGGTCGCGTTCGGCCAGCGAGCCGGGCGTGCTCGAAGGCCGCGACCGCGCCACCGGCGCGCTGCGCTGGACCGGTACGGTGTCGGACCTGGTGTTCGGCTCGAATTCGGTGCTGCGCTCGCTGTGCGAGGTCTACGCCGCGAACGATGCCGGCGACAAGTTCGTGAAGGACTTCGTCGCCGCGTGGACCAAGGTCATGAACCTCGACCGCTTCGACCTGGCCTGATCGCCGCACCCGCCCCGCCCGACCGGGCGGGGCGACAGGGTCCGACCCGTCTCGATCGACCTGTCGGATCCTGCAGGGTGCGGCTCGGGAACTCCGCGCCGCCCGAGCGATCTGACCACGCGTTCGGCCTCCGACTGAGTCCCGGAGGCCGACCGGCGCAGCCGCTGGAAGCAGGTGCGCCGGCCCGCAACGGGCACGCTTGGAGATGGTCAGCGTGTGTTCCCGATATCCCACGTCCATGTACTCCACGCCGGTCCCCCGCCGGCGTTTTTTTATGGGCAGGAAAAACCTCGCCAGGAGGGCGATGCGGCGGCTCTTCGCGATCGACGCCATCTCACGCGGGATGCACCGCCCTCACAGCGCGTCGATGTCCCCCAGCGCGCGGATCAGGCGGCGGGCGCGCTTGTCGGGCTTGCTCTCCGGCGGCTGGTAGCCGGCGCGGGCGGCGCGCAGCGCGGCGAGGGTCTCGGCGCGGCGGGCCTTCGAGGCCTCCGATTCGGCATACAGCGCCTGCGCGACACTGGCCGGGCCACGCTGGTCGCTGAGGCCGCGCACTTCGATCTCGAACAGTTCGTCGCCGCGCGTCACGCGCAGGGCGTCGCCGATGCGCACGCTGCGCGAGGCCTTGGCGCGCTGGCCACCGACCTCGACCTTGCCGGTGTCGATCGCCTGCTTGGCGAGGCTGCGGGTGCGGAAGAAACGCGCGGCCCAGAGCCAGAGGTCGAGGCGGACGGCGTCGGCGGCGATCGGTGCGGTCATGCGGGAGAAAAACGATGGCGTCGTTCGAAGTGTAGCCCCGGAAAACGCGAACGGCCCGATTTCGCGGGCCGTCGATGCGCACCGGTGAAGACGCGACCGGTCAGTGCTGGTGGCCGCCCTCGCCGTGCACGTGGCCGTGCTCGACTTCCTCGGCGCTGGCCTCGCGGACTTCGACGATCTCGATGTCGAAATGCAGGTCCTTGCCGGCCATCGGATGGTTCAGGTCGACGTCGACCACGCTCATGCCGACCTTTTCGATGGTGACGGCACGCGGACCGAAGTTGGTCTGCAGCACGACCTGCATGCCCGGCATCAGGCGCTGCTCGCCGAAATGCTTCTTCGGGATGCGCTGGGTCAGGCCTTCGCGACGCTCGCCGTAGGCTTCGGACGCCGGGACGTCAACCTCGAACTTCTCGCCGGCTTCGCGGCCTTCCATCGCCTTTTCCAGGCCCGGGATGATGTTGTTGTGGCCGATCAGGATGGCCAGCGGCTCGCCGCCGTTGGAGCTTTCGTTGGCCGGCTGGCCGACTTCGCCAACGGTGTAGTGGAAACGGACGACGCTGTCTTTCTGGATTTTCATGATGGACTCGGTTGATCCTGATCGGGTCTGGGCCGCCTGGGCGGCAGGGGCCGGCGGGTTGCCGGCCGGGAAAGTTGGGGCCAAGATGGCCGCCGATGAGAGCCGCGCATTATCCGTACTCGACCGCCCCGGCGCCATTGTCCCGGCGCCCGCCCGTCGTTCTTGCCGGCGCGATGCTGGCCCTGACGACCCTGCTCACGGCCTGCGGCGGCGGCGGCAACGTCCGTGCCGACCGCCCTTCCCCCCCACCCGGCCAGCGGCAATGGGCCACCGCCACGCCCAGCGACCCGGCCGCCGCCAACAGCGTGCTGATGCGCGCCATCGGCCTGGTCGGCACGCCCTACCGCTATGGCGGCAACACGCCCGAAAGCGGCTTCGATTGCAGCGGCCTGGTCAACTACGTGTTCCGCGAGACCCTCGACGTCCGCCTGCCGCGCACATCGCGCGAGCTGGCCGCGATGCAGGGCCCCAAGATCGCCCCGGCCCGCCTCGCCCCGGCCGATCTGGTGTTCTTCGGCAAGGGCGGCGAGGTCACCCATGTCGGCATCTACGTCGGCGAGGGCCGGTTCGTCCATGCCCCCCGCACCGGAGGCACGGTTCGCCTGGACCACCTCGACGGCGCCTGGTGGCGCGACCACTACACCGGGGCCAAACGGGTCCTGCAGTGATCGATTAGCGAACCCGGTCACCTTTTCCGGGCGGGGTCTAACGAAATCTGAACCCCCCGGCGGCCCCGGTCGTGCAAACTCCGGTCTCCTTTTCGCAAAGTGCATGACGCGTGACGACCAAAGCCACTGGCCCCGGCCGCCCCCTCGCCATCCACCGCGCCCTCCGCGGTACCTCCCGAATCCTCCTCGCCGGCCTCCTGGCCTGCGCTAGCCTGCAGGCCTTCGCCGCAGACCCGGTCGCCGCCCGCGATCCGCTGGACCGCTCGCAGCAGCTCATGGCGCCGGTCAACGACGCCACCCTGGGCAACCCGCTGTCGCTGCCCGAGCGCACCCTGATCTTCGCCCGCGACATCCACACCATCTTCAACGCCTCGCAGGTCCCCGGCAAAGTCGTCGAGACCACCGAAGCGCCGAAGGAAGGCCGCATCAAGGGCATGCTCAAGCGCGGCCTCGCCCTGCTCGGCACGCCGTACCGCTGGGGCGGCAGCACGCCGGAAAGCGGTTTCGACTGCAGCGGCCTGGTGGGCTACGTGTTCCGCAACACCCTCGGCATCGAACTGCCGCGCATCTCGCGCGACATGGCCAATGTGGGCGAGCTGATCCGCGACCGCGAGGCCCTCGCCGAAGGCGACCTCGTGTTCTTCAGCCGCAAGGGCGGCCGCGTCGACCACGTCGGCATCTACATCGGCAACGGCCAGTTCCTGCACTCGCCGCGCACCGGCAAGGACGTGGAAGTGGCCAGCCTGACCACCGGCTACTGGAGCCAGCGCTACCTGAAGGCCCGCCGCGTCGTCACCCAGTAAGCGACACCCGCAGCGAGCGACACCCCGGAAGGCCGCGCAAGCGGCCTTCCGCGCGTCCGGGCCCGCTCGGCGCTTGCGACGGCGCAGCCGCCATCGCATGCTGCGCGCTTCCACATCGCTGCCGGGGACACGTCGATGCTGCGCACCCTCCTTGCCATCGTCGTGGGCGTGATCGCCATGATGATCACCGTCCACGGCATCGAAACCATCGGGCACATGCTCTACCCCCCGCCGCCCGGCCTGGACCCGAACGACCTCGACCAGCTCGACAGCATCATCGCCTCGGCCCCGACCGGCGCCATGGCCATGCTGGTCGTCGGCTGGTGCGTGGGCACGATCGTCGGCGGCGGCCTCGCCGCGCGCATCGCCCGTCATCCGCGCGTCGCCGCCTGCTTCGTCGCACTGGTGGTGATCACCGGCGTGGTCGGCATGGCCGTCCTCCTGCCCTCGCACCCCACCTGGGTCGCCGCGCTGGGCCTCCTGCTCCCGATTCCGCTGGCGCTGGGGATGGCGAAGGTGGTGGGAAGGCGGGGGAAGACGTTGCCGCAGTGAGATTGCGTAATGTCATTGCCGCCTTTCCAAGCCGTCCATCGATGATGACGGCATGACCGAAGTCACAGGGATGTTCACGTGAATCAAAACTTGCCGCCAGGGCATCAAGTCGATGCGCTCCACAAGAAATTCCAGCTCAGAGGATGGGGGGAGCATAAGCACTTCCAGCACCCGAAGCTGCGAGAGATCGCACGACATGGTCATGAGGTGTGGAACGCTTGGTTCGAGCGCTACCCGCCGAAGACCACGCTGGATTTCAACGGATTCGACTTCAACTCGCCCCAGATCGACTTCTCTGGCTGCATTTTCAGGAAACCGCAGGACGGATCGTCTTGTGCGAATTTTGCAAACGCCATACTGAGGGACGTCAAGTTCAACAGCGCGACATTCGAGACACAGGTATCGTTTCAGAACTCACGATTTAATGCCAACGCATCGTTCGAGAATGCAGCCTTCCTCGATATCGCCAATTTCACTGACAGTTCGTTTGGAGTCGCGCCACGTTTTCACAAGGCGCACTTCCATGCCGACGCCCTATTTTCCGGTGTAAAGGCAGAAAAAGAGCCAGATTTCACCGAAACAACATTCCACGGTCTCGCAAACTTCGGATCGACACATTTTGGACATCAGGCCGACTTCAGCAGCAGTCGTTTTTTAGGGCGCGCGGAATTCGGAGCAACCGTATTCGGCGTGTCGCCGAAGTTCGAACACGTGACATTCTACGATGCCGCGATATTCAAGGCAGCGAAGTTCGGGCTGTCCTGCTCGTTCATCCGCGCCAAATTTGCCAGCCATGCGGACTTCTCCAGCGCTTCATTCGCCAAGAGCACTGGATTTGACAATGCGTCTTTCCACTCGCATGCCGATTTCACCGGTGCGACATTGGGCGACGGGGCATCCTTCTCAGCCGTCGCATTCGAATCCCTGGCGCTGTTCGACACGGCAAGTTTCGGCAACGACGCCGACTTCCGCGCGGCGACCTTCCACGAGACGGCCGAATTCCGTGGCGCTGGTTTCGGCGACAGGCCGATGTTCCGCAAGACGCGATTCGTCGGCGACGCCGATTTTCAGGCGGCCGCCTTTGGCGACGACATCGATTTCGAATGCGCGGAATTCTCACGGTCGGCCGACTTCTCGGCGTCCATCCGGTCCGACGCGGACAAGACCCGCCTCGAGTTCAATGCGATCTCCTTCGCTGGCACGTCATTCCTCGGCGATGCGATCTTCGAAGGCCGCAAGTTCAAGTCAACCACCCGCTTCGGTCGTCCGCGAGGCACGCAGGACGCATGCGCGGCGGTCTTCCGCGGCATTCCCAACTTCCATGGCTGCGAGCTCCACCAGGACACGGACTTCCGCGACACTGTCTTCAGGGATGACTTCGATGCCATCCAGGGGCCGGATGCCGCACGTGCCTATCGCACGCTCAAGCTGGCCATGGAGAAGGCAAAAGCCACGCGCGAGGAGCAGCAGTTCTTCAGGCTCGAAATGCGGGCAGAACACCCCGGCATGCGCTTCTGGCCACGCACGATCTCATCGATCTACGCCGCCGTCTCGGATTATGGCTTCAGCCTGCGCAGGCCGGTGATCGCACTACTGGGCGCGGCGATGCTGACCGGACTCATCCACGGCGGACTGGCCAATGCCGAAGCCAGCAAATGGCAAGCACTGCTGCCCTCAGCCGATTTCGATCTCGACCGCACCCTGCAATGGCTTCGCTACGTCGCCATCAACACGCTGCCGGTGCCGGGCTTCGACAAGACCCAGATGGAACTGCGCGACGCGCTGTTCGGCAAGGATGGCGCGATCGTCAGCATCGCCATGGGCCTTGAGATGATTCACAAGGTCATTTCCCTTGGCTGCGTCTTCCTGCTCGGCCTCGCCCTACGCAACCTGTTCAAGATGAAGTCCTGATCGCGACTCGCGTCGCTCCCACGAAAAGCGGTGCGCCGGGGCGCACCCGATGGGCCAGGCGGGGCGTTGCGCGTCAGGTCGCCTTCTCGTCCTCGATGCCGACATTCGTGTCGGGGTTGTCGTAGACCGCGCGGTCGAGCAGGCCGGTCTGTTTCGCGACGAGCACGGGGACCAGCATCTGGCCGGTGACATTGGTCATCGTGCGCATCATGTCGAGCACGCGGTCGATGGCGTAGAGGTAGCCGATCACTTCCAGCGGCAGGCCGGCGGCGGTGAGCACCACGGTGGCCATGACCACGGCGGTGCCGGGGACGCCGGCGGTGCCGAAGCTGCCGAGCACCGAGGCGATGAGCACAATGAGGTATTGCTCGGGCGTCAGCGGCGTGCCGGTGTACTGCGCGATGAAGACCGCGCACAGGGCCGGGTAGATCGCGCCGCAGCCGTCCATCTTGATGCTCGCGCCCAGCGGCACCGCGAACGCGGCGTAGTCCTTGTTCACGCCGAGGTTGTGCGTGGCGCAGCGGATCGACGAGGGCAGCGAGGCGAAGCTCGACGAGCTGACGAACGCGACCTGCATGCCCGGCGCAGCGCCCTTGAAGAACTTCAGCGGGTTCAGGCCGTGCGCCAGCAGCAGGCCGCCGTAGCTGACCACGATATGCAGCGCGCAGGCGACGTACAGCGCGATCACGAAATTGCCCAGCGGCAGCAGCCTGTCGAAACCGTAGGCACCGACGAGGCCGGCGATCAGGCCGAAGGTGCCGATCGGAGTCATTTCCAGCACGAAGCGGGTGAGCTGGATCGCGATCTCGCTCGCCTCGCCCACCAGCTTGCGCGCCAGCGCGACCTTCTCGCCGAGCTTGACCATCGCGAAGCCGACCAGCGCGGCGAAGAAGATCACCGGCAGGATCGAACCGCGGTTCACGCGCAGCACGGTCTCGCCGTCGGCGTTGGTGACTTCACCGATGCCGGTCAGCGCATAGAAGGGATTGGAGGGCACCACGCCCAGCAGCACCTGCACCACGTTGGGCACGTCCTTCGCCACGTAGGCGGGATCCGGCGCCAGCGGCACCTGGACCAGGCCCGGCTGCATGACCATGCCGACCAGCAGGCCGATGGCGACCGCGAGCACGGCGGTGATCGCGAACCAGAGGAAGGTGCGGCCGCCGAGCGCGGCGATGGATTTCTGGCCGTGCAGCGAGGCGACGGCATTGATCACCGCGAAGAACACCAGCGGCACGGCGATCATCCTGATCAGCTTGACGTAGAGGTCGCCGAGCGGCTGCAGCCAGACTTCCGCCGCCGGGCCCATCAGCCAGCCGGCCAGGCCACCGAGGACGAAGGCGCCGAGCACGCGCTGCCAGAAGGGAATGCGGAACCACGCGGCGACCAAACCCATGCAGGACCTCTCCGGCGCAACGTGCGCGGCAATCGGGACAAGCCGGCACGATAGCCCAGCGCGCGACCGCCTGCGAGGCCGGGCTCGCGACGCTGCTTTCCGTCATCCCCGCGGGCGGATCGGACCGTGCGCCATACCGTCGTGCACGGTGGTCATATCCAGCGGGCATAATCGACGGCTTCGTCGAAACGGCCCTGCCCCGCATGCTCCTTCGCACGTCCCTTCGCCTCCTCCCGCTCGCTTCCGCAAGCGTCGCCATCCTGGCTCTGCTCGCGGCCCCATCCGCAGATGCCCGCAAGGCGCCGAAAGCACCTTCGGTGATCGAAGTGCCACGGATCGCTCATCCGCAGGGCGAGACCCCGGCCTGGTGGTTCCGCGCCGGCGCGGCGCAGGCGGCCGAGCGCGGCGCGATGCAGCGCCAGGCGAAGAACGTCATCCTGTTCGTCGGCGACGGCATGAGCCTGCCCACCGTGGCCGCCGCGCGCATCCTCGAAGGCCAGCGCAAGGGCCAGCCCGGCGAGGAGAACATGCTCAGCTGGGAACGCTTCCCGCATACCGCGCTCAGCAAGACCTACAACACCGACAGCCAGACGCCCGACTCCGCCGGCACCATGACCGCCATGGCCACCGGCGTGAAGACCCGCGCCGGGGTGCTGAGCATCGGCCAGGACGCCGCGCGCGGCGATTGCGCGGGCGCGCTGCGCTCGCCGCTGGTGAGCCTGTGGCAGTTGGCGGCGGACACGGGCCTGGCCACCGGCGTGGTCACCACCACCCGCGTCACCCACGCCACGCCGGGCGCGACCTTCACCCATTCGCCCGACCGCAACTGGGAGAACGACGAGGAGATGCCCCGCACCGCGCACGAAGCCGGCTGCCGCGACATCGCCCGGCAGTTCGTCGAAACGCCCTACGGCCGCGGCCCCGACGTGCTGATGGGCGGCGGTCGCGCCAACTTCATGCCGGCCACGCAGCGCGATCCGGAGTACGACGACAAGGTCGGCCAGCGGCTCGACGGCCGCGACCTGGTCGCCGAATGGAAACAGCGTCATCCCGGCGGCACCTACGTCTGGAACGCCAGGCAGTTCGCCGAGGCGCCCGCCGAGGGCCCGCTGCTGGCGCTGTTCGAGCCCAGCCACATGCAGTTCGAACACGATCGTCCGAAGGACCGCGCCGGCGAACCCTCGCTCGCAGAAATGACCCGCGCCGCCATCGCGCGCCTGCAGCGCAACCGCGAAGGCTACGTCCTGCTGATCGAAGGCGGCCGCATCGACCACGCGCATCACTACGGCAACGCCTACCGCGCGCTCACCGACACCATCGCGCTGAGCGAGGCCGTCGCCGTCGCCACGGAGATGACCTCGGTGGACGACACCCTGATCCTGGTCACCGCCGACCACGCGCACACCATGACCTTCGCCGGCTACCCGGTGCGCGGCAATCCGATCCTCGGCAAGGTGCGCGGCAGCAGCGGCGAAGGCGTCGATTCCACCGGCTACGCCACCGACGCCACCGGCCTGCCCTATACCACGCTCGGTTACGCGAACGGCCCTGGCTACGTCGGCGCCACCGACCAGCAGCCCGAAGGTCCGAAGACCTTCCTGCACGAGGTCAGCGGCTACCAGGCCGCCTCGGGCCGCCCGAACCTCGCCGACGTCGACACCGAGCATCCGGATTACCTGCAGGAATCGACCGTGCCGATGAGCAGCGAAAGCCACGGCGGCGACGATGTCGGCATCTGGGCGCGCGGCCCCGGTGCGCATGCGGTGCGCGGATCGCTGGAACAGAACGCGATCTACCACATCTTCCTGCAGGCCATGCCCGCCCTGCGCAAGCCGCTGTGCACGCGCAGGCTGTGCAACGCCGACGGCGTGCCGGTGGAATTGCCGAGGCCGGAGATGTTCGCGAAGTGAAGGCCCACAGCCAGCCTCTCCTGCAGAGCGGAGCTTGCTCCGCTCATGCCTTCCCGGGCGAGGCGAGCGGAGCAGTCACCACGCTGCAAACCGCACCCAGGAAGCCGCTCCAGCCCGGAGTGTTCGTAACGTGAATCGTGGTGAAGTCTATTTCATGCTGTACACCCGGGAGGACTTCGACCCGGACCTCATCACCGCATGCATCGGCATCGAACCGACCGGCATCATTCGACGTGCCGATCCGCGCCCGAGGATAAATGCGTGGCAATTGTCGTCCGGCGTGATCGCAGACGACCCGGACAACGGCATCCTCGTGGATATCTATCCGATGGCACGCCGCGTGATCGATCGACTCGCGCCGCACGCCGATGCCATCGATGCGCTGAAACGACAGTACTCGCTCGAAGCAACGCTGTCGGTGGTGCTGTACATCGCATGGGATGAAGACGATGTCCGGGGAGCGCCGCCCATCGGTTTCGACGAAGCCACGGTGGCGTTCCTGGCCAAGGTCGGCGCGTCGATCGATGTGGACTCGTACAAGGCAGAGGCCGCAGCCTGAAGACCGAAGCCCCGGTTTCTTTCCGAGCGGAGTTTGCTCCGCTCATGCCTTCCCGGGACAGCCCGAGCGGAGCAGGCTCCGCTCTACGGCCCGAGAGCGATGCGGCCAGCGATCAGAACGGCTTGGCCAGCACGAGATAGACGACCGCGACGAGCGCGAACACCGGGATCTCGTTGAAGACACGGAGCATCAGCGGCGACGGCAGCGACTTGCCGTTCGCCACGCCCTTGAGCCAGCGGCCCGCGACGATGTAGTGCGCGAACATCAGCGCGACCAGGGTCAGCTTGGCGTGCAGCCAGCCGCCGGCGATGCCGAAGTGCATCCACAGCGTCATGCCGAAGATCAGCGCAAGACCGAACATGATGTGGCCGAAGCGGTACAGGCGCCGGCCCATCAGCACCAGGCGCTCGCGCACCGCCGGCACATCGCCGACCTCGGCCAGGTTGATGAGGATGCGCGGGAGGTAGAAGGCCGCGGCCATCCAGGCCATGACGAACACGAGATGTGCTGACTTTGTCCAGAAGTAGGCGGTCATGGGCTTCGAAGCTCGATTGCGGGCCGCCACCTTATCAAATCGCAGCCGCCGATCGCCGAATCGATGTCCGTGCCGGGCAGAACGCGTCGCGGCGAGTCAGACATCCCCCGTCAGCGTGATGCGCATGACGTTTCGCGTCACCCGACCTGCAGCCGTGTCGTCGCGCGACGGAAACAGGAAAGAAGGATTGCGGCGGATTCGCGCGTTTCCGCCTCGACCCAGCGGAACGTACGCCTTGGCATGGAAAATGCTTTGTCGGCTCGTCCCCCATGGAGCCGAGAATGACCGAGATCGTTCCTCCCGCAGCGGCCGCACAGGCAACGACCCAGGAAACATCGCCCGAGATGGTCGCGAGGATGGAGTGCCAGGCGATCCTGGCTGCCTTGCTGCAGCGTTCCCAGGCGACCCTGTTCGCCTCGATGTCGACGGTGGATGGCCGCAGCCATGCGCATGCCGGCAGCAACCTGAGCAGCGCGAACGCGCAACGCACGGCCGCGATCACCAGCTCATTGATGGGATTGATCGAATCCTTCAGCAGGGAGACCCTCGCCAGCGGCGCGCTGTACAACAGCATCGCCACCGACAAGGGATCCATCGTCATCGTCCGCGTTCCGTCCCGGGCACGACTGCATACGCTCTGCGTGTGCACGGACAATACCGCGAACCTCGCGATGACCATCCGCGCCGCGCTCGATACCGCACAGAAACTCGCGGAACGCATCGACGCCCACCGCTGACACATCCACCGGCCAGCGACCGTGCATGCCACAGGCATCCGCGGCCGACCGCGCCGTCCGCACGCATCCAACCACAGAAAAGAAAGGAGTACCCGATGGCCAAGATTTCCCTCGAAACACTGCGCAGCATCGACGGCTACGTCGCATCCGCTCTCGTCGACGCCGACAGCGGCATGCTGCTGGCCGGCGACGGCAGCGGCGTCAACCTCGAACTCGCCGCTGCCGGCAATACCGAAGTGGTGCGCGCCAAGCGCAAGGTCGCCAATGCGCTCAACCTCAACGACACGATCGAAGACATCCTGATCAGCCTGACCAAGCAGTACCACATCATCCGCCCGCTGGAATCGAACCAGAAGCTGTTCCTGTACGTCGTGCTGGACCGCGCCAAGTCCAACCTCGCGATGGCGCGCCACGAGCTGCGCACCTTCGAGAAGAGCGTGGATTTCTCCTGATCTCCCTGATCCGCATGCCCGCCGGATGCACCTTCGCGGTGCATCCGGCGCTGCGCATTCCGCGTATCCGCTGCTCCACGACTCTCTCCCCAAGCCGGCGTCCATGCCCCGTGTCGACATCACTTTTTCCGCGCTCGGCGAACAGGCCGAACAGCGCGTCAGGCTCGCCGTGCAACTGCTGGCGGCATACCGCATTCACGCGAAGGTCCGTCCCTGGGACGGTACGCGCTGCAGCCTGCTGGTGACCGACCTGTCCGATGCCTACGGGCGCAGGACGCACGACCTCGCGCGCGCGCGCGGCACGCCGGTGCTGGCCTTCGGCACGGACGGCGGGGAAGCGGGCGATGGGATCGGCATCGCAGACGACAACAGCCTGGTCCCCGCGCTCGCGCAGCGGATGCGCGAACTGCTCGCGCCCGACGCGCGCGACGATGAAGACGATATGCAGCCCGAGGCATCCACCGCGCTGTGCCGCCTCGCAGGCAACGATTTCAAGGGGCTCGGCGTCGACGCGACCTGCAATGGCCGCACCGTGCGGATCCGGCCGGGGGAAGGCCGCGTGTACGCACCGACCCTGAGCGACCTGCTTTCCGCAGTCGACACCTTCTGTACCGCCGACTGGTCGCTCACGCGCAACGATGCGGACGGACGGCCGCGCGAGGACGGCGCCAGCCGCAGCCTCGAAGCCTTTCTGCTGCAGGCCGCCTTCGCCGCGCGCGACACCCTGCCGCGCTTCCCCGAAGGCCGCTACCGTCTGACCTGCTGGCCCGATGTCGGCAGTGCGCCCGAGCTGGTCGACTCGCTGAGGATCGCCAAGCGGCTGCTCGACGGCAGCGCGAGCGTCGGCGAACTGGTCGCCGCCTGCCGTGTCGACGCCGCCGACGTGAACGCCACGCTGTGGGCCTACGCCGCCGCCAACCTGCTGGACATGCCCGCCGACGCGCTGCCGAAGGAAGAGCCGCAACCGCAAACCGCGCGGCCGTTCTCCGGCATCATGGCCCGCATCGCGCAACGTTTCGGCCTGCGCCCCTGACCGCATCCGCATCATCGCCACGCATCGGGGCGGACCGCCGGTCGCGCCCCGAGTGAACCCCCAGGACAACACCAGGATCGCCGTGTCTTCCGAAAGCGCAAAACTCGTATTCGCCGGACCCGTCGGCGCAGGCAAGACCACGTCCATCCGCTCGCTGTCGGATACCGCGCCGGTATCCACCGAGATGCCGATGACCGACGGCGCGATGGGCGAGAAGACCACGACCACCGTCGCGCTCGACTTCTCGATGGTCCTGCTCGACGACGGCACACCGCTGCACATCTACGGGCTGCCCGGCCAGGACCACTTCTCGCACATGCGGCCGATCGTGCTGGAAGGCGCGGTCGGCGTGGTCGTGGTGCTGCCGGGCGACCACGACGACATCGAGGATGCCTGCGAGCGCTGGCTGCGCTCGATCCGCGGGATTTCCCCCGGCATCGCCATCGTGATCGGCATCACCCGTACCGACCTGTCGCGCGGCTTCCGCATGGATGCCGTGCGCCGGGCGGTGCAGCGCTGCGGTCCGCCGGTACCGGTGTTCACCTTCGACGCGCGCGACCGCGAGCAGACCTCGCACCTGGTGCGTGCCCTGCTGCTGTCGATCGGGTGAGTACGGCATCGCACGAAGTCGTCGCAGCGTTCGCACGCGCCGGGCTCGCGCTGCATGCCCGCCTGAGCGAGATGCTCGACGAGCATCCTTCGCATCGCACCGAACGGCGCGGCTGCGGCTACACGCAGGCCACGCGCTTCCTGTCGACGCACATCAACCAGGCGCGCGCGCCGGACTCGGCGGCGGACTTCGCCGTGCTGGCGACCTGGCCGAAGGCGCGCACGGAAGCGCTGGCGCAGCAGGCGATCTCGGCCGGCTGGGCGCAGGGCTGGCGCCGGCTGGACCGCTGCGACGACGCCATCGTGTCGACATTGGCCGACGATGCCGTCGCGCGCCTGCTGGTCGTCCTGCCGCGCACCCTCGCCGCGATCCGCGCATCGCTGCAGCACGAAGAGAGCCGGCTGCTGGCCGATCTGTTGCGGCAGATCCTCGCACCGGATCCCGGATGCGCACCGACGCTGCCGGAGATGCGCGAGAAACCCGAGATCGGCAGCTGTTCGCAGGCCGAGGAATTCTTCCTGGAGATCGCCCATGGCCGCGTCCGTCGCGGCGGCCAGGTGAACCTGTTCGTCGACGAGGACGATCGACCGTTGCTGGTCGAGAAGATGTCGCTCGGCGAGTCGCATTCGGCGATGGCGATCGCGCCCGTCACCATCGGTGGCGTGCAGCTTCCGCCAGGCGCGCTGTTCGCATTGCGCTATCGCGACGATGCCGAAGCGCTGCGCGACACCAGCTGCGGACACGTGTTCCGCCTGTCCACGATCGAACAGGCACGCTTCCTGCGCCTGACCACGCTCTCCGTTTCGCCTGCCGCGCGTGCGCGCGCCTTCAGCGCGCAGTTCGAAGCGCAGCAACGCAACGACCTGCTGTCGCCGGCAACCACCACGATCGACGATCTGCGGGCCTTCGCGCGCACGCGGCTGGGCCCCGCATGAGCCACGCCACGCCGCAGGCCATGACGCGGATTCCCGCCTTCTACCGCACCGAATACGGGCCCGCCGACGTGCCGCTGCTCGCACGCCTGGAGACCACCGCACGCAAGCTCGAACGTCTCCGACTGGTCGACCTGCATGCGCCACCGATGCTGCAGCCTTCCCGGCTGGCGGGACTGCACGACGAGGCCTACCTCGCTGCATTCCTCACCGGACGCGAGCCGATGGCCTCGCGCCAGGGCATCCCGTGGTCGCCGCGCGTGCGCGACGCCACGCTCGCCATGCTCGGCGGCCAGCTCGCCGCCGCCGAGGCCGCGCAACGCCACGGCATCGCGATGAACATCGCGCGCGGCTTCCACCACGCCGCCCCCGACTGCGGCAGCGGCTACTGCCCGCTCAACGGGCTCGCCCTGCTCGCCCACGACGCGCCGGACAAGCGCGTCATGGTGATCGACTGCGACGAGCACGGCGGCAACGGCACCGAGGAATTCGCCGCGCGGCTGCCCAATCTCTACAACGTGTCGATCTTCGGCACGCGCTTCGGCTGCCGCGGCGGCACGCGCTCGTGGGCGACCCAGGTCCGCGTACGCGAGGACGGCTTCCAGCGCTACCTCGACGCCCTGGACGAGGCGCAGGCGCTGGTCGACGCGCATCGCCCCGACCTGCTGGTCTACCAGGCCGGCGCGGACTGCCACGAAGACGATCCCAAGAGCCAGGTCGGCCTCACCACGGCGCAGATGTTCGTGCGCGACCTGTACGTGTTCCGCATGGCGCGCACGCGACGCATCCCGATCCTGTTCGTCGTGGCCGGCGGTTACCAGCAGGCGCAGCGCGTGGCGCGCCTGAACGCGAACACCGTACGCGCCGCGCGTCATGCCTGGCGCGTCGCCGCGGGCGATGCGCCGACGGGGAACGCTCCGTCCTGATCGCGCGCGCCCTGCCTCGTGTATGGTCGGCGCCATGATCCGACCCGACACCGCATTGCCCGTCCTGTTCCTCGGCCACGGTTCGCCAATGAACGCCATCGAGGACAACCCCTGGTCGCGCGCATGGCGTGCGCTGGGCACGCGCCTGCCGCGTCCACGCGCGATCCTGTGCGTGTCCGCGCACTGGGAGACGCCGGGACCGTGGCTCACCGGCGCCGATGCACCGCCGACGATCCACGACTTCGGCGGTTTCCCGCAGGCACTGTTCGATGTGCGCTGGCCCGCGCCGGGCGATCCGGCGCTGGCGCGTCGCGTGGTCGAACTGCTCGGCGACGCTGGCGCGCGCATAGATCCCGCTCGCGGCCTGGACCACGGTGCCTGGGGCGTGCTGCGGCCGATGTATCCCGACGCCGACGTGCCTGTCGTCCAGCTCGGCATCGATTCGCGTCGCCCGGGCGCCTGGCATCTCGCGCTCGCGCGCCGGCTCGCGCCGCTGCGCGACGAAGGCATCATGGTGGTCGCCAGCGGCGACATCGTGCACAACCTGCGCCTGTTCGACTGGCGCGATCCCGTGCCGCTGCCCTGGGCGCTGCGTTTCCGCGACCGCGTGAACGCGCTGGTCCGCGACGGCGATCTCGACGCGCTGGCGGACTGGCCGGCACTGGGCGAAGATGCGCGGCTGTCGATTCCGACGCCCGAGCACTACCTGCCGCTGCTGTACGCACTGGCGCTGGCACGCGACGGCGACGCGATCGAATTCTTCAACGACGACGTGATCGGCTCGCTGTCGATGACCTCCCTGCTGATCGGCCACGCATGAAGACACCACGGAAAGTCTACGACCGCGAATATTTCGACCGCTGGTACCGCGATTCGGGCATCGGCGGGCGCCAGCGCCTGCAGCGCAAGGTCGCGCTGGCCGTCGCCACCGCCGAATACCATCTGGAACGGCCGATCCGCACCGTACTCGACATCGGCTGCGGCGAAGGCGTCTGGCGCGCGCCGCTGCTGAAGCTGCGGCCGAAGCTGCGCTATCTGGGCTTCGACGCCAGCGAATACGCGATCCGCCGCTACGGTGCCGCGCGCAACCTGCACCTGGCCGACTTCGGCGACTTCGCGCTGCTGCGGCCCTGCGCGCCGGTCGATCTGCTGATCTGCAGCGACGTGCTGCACTACGTGCCGACCCGCGAACTGGACAAAGGCCTGCCCGGACTCGCCGAGCTATGCGGCGGCATCGCCTTCCTCGAAGCCTTCACCGCCGACGACGACATCGAAGGCGACCACGAGGGTTTCCTGCGTCGCCCCGCGCGCTTCTACCGCGACCGCCTCGCCGATGTCGGCTTCGTCCCGCTCGGCTCGCACTGCTGGCTGTCGCCGACGCTCGCACCGGACGCCTCGGCGCTGGAGCTGGGCGGCTGATCGGCCACGCTAGTCAATATCCGAGGCGCGTCCCACGACATTCCATTTCATGCGTTGCAGCCACGCCAGCTCTCTCTCGGTGTGGCGAGGCGCAGTCGTGAACCGGGCTGCGCAGCGCATCTCGATGGCTTGCATCAGCGCCGCGCCCCCCTCGGCGTCCAGCAGGTTCAGGGCGAGGATCCGACCATCACGAACCTTCAGCACCAGGCCTGTTTGATGCCAATGGGTTTCGACCCCGTCCCCCGGCGCCACCGGCACACCCCTCGACAGCTCGACGATCTCGGACAACTGGATGCGATGGTCGGCATCCCGTCCTCGAATCAATGCATCGTCGCCCAAGGTCCAGGACATCGATTCGACATCCTTCCGCTGCAGAAACCTGAGCACGCCCCAGGCCCCAAGCAGTGACATCACCCCCGGCAGAATGAGCGCCCACGGCCCGGGAAAAGCAGACAGGGCGATCCACGACCTGCCCAAAGCGAACAGGGCCATCGCGACGACGACGGCGACCGCCGATGACTGCATGCGATTCGGTCGGTGCCGCGAAACGAGCATGCCCATTGCCGTGGTGATGTCCTGTTGGTCAATCCGGAGGGTATCAAGGGCCGGTTGGACGCCGGCATGAGGGGGACACCCCTTCAGTCTCGCAGATTCGTGCGACACGATGGCCCGCCAATACTGCGGCAGGCGTCGCATCGCCACGCTCCCAATGCGCTATGCTGCGCTGCCGCAAAACGCAAGCTGTCACTTTTCAGGGGGAGCGATGCTGCTGTATCAGATGCACGAGCTGGGCCGCGCATGGATGGCGCCGATCACCTACTGGGCCGAAGCCAACGCCCGGATGTTTTCCGCGCCCGGCAGCTGGTTGTCCGGCCTGCCGCATGCGCAGCGCGCCGCCGCGGGTTACGAACTGCTGTACCGCATCGGCAAGGACTACGAGAAGCCGAAGTTCGGCATCCATTCCGTGCAGCACGACGGTCGCGAAGGCTCGGCGGCGGTATCGCCGGTGGTCGAGCGCGAGGTGCTGCGCACGCCGTTCTGCCGGCTGCTGCGCTTCAAGCGCTTCTCCGACCAGGCCGACGGCATCGTCGAGCTGAAGGACGACCCGCCTGTGCTGGTCGTGGCGCCGCTGTCCGGCCACCACGCCACGCTGCTGCGCGACACCGTGCAGACCCTGCTGCGCGACCACAAGGTGTACATCACCGACTGGATCGACGCGCGCATGGTACCGAAGGACGACGGCAACTTCACGCTCGACGACTACATCGCGACCATCGAGCAGTTCATCCGCCACATCGGCGCGGAGAAGCTGCACATCATCAGCGTCTGCCAGCCGACCGTCCCGGTGCTCGCGGCGGTGTCGCTGATGGCCGCGCGCGGCGAAGCCACGCCGCGTTCGCTGGTGATGATGGGCGGCCCGATCGACACCCGTGAATCGCCGACGGCGGTGAACAACCTCGCCACGCAGAAACCGCTGTGGTGGTTCGAGCAGAACCTCATCCACATCGTGCCGGCGAACTACCCGGGCCGCGGTCGCCGCGTCTACCCGGGCTTCCTGCAGCACATGGGCTTCATCGCGATGAATCCCGAGAGGCACATGATGTCGCACTGGGATTTCTACCAGGACCTGGTCAAGGGCGACCTCGACGATGCCGAGTCGCATCGCCGCTTCTACGACGAATACAACGCCGTGCTGGACATGCCGGCCGACTACTACCTCGACACCGTGCGCATCGTGTTCCAGGAACACCTGCTGCCGCGCGGCCTGTGGGACGTGGCCGGCGAACGCGTGCGCCCGGAGGCGATCACCGGCACCGCGCTGATGACCATCGAGGGCGAACTCGACGACATCGCCGGCGTCGGCCAGACCCGCGCCGCGCACAAGCTGTGCACCGGCATCCCCGAGGAGAACCGCGTGCACCTGACCGCGCAGGGCGCCGGCCACTACGGCATCTTCAGCGGTCGCCGCTGGCGCGACCAGGTGTATCCGCAGGTGCGGGATTTCATCGCGAAGCACGCGTGATCCTGCGCCTGTAGAGACAGGGATCTGCTTTGTAGGAGTCAACTGTCTTATTGAGGTGTGGCAGTAGCGGGTGCCCATGGTGCTTGATCGCGGGCCATGGCGTTGAGCATGGTGAGGTATTTACGCATGCACGCGGTCAGCG
>SCMT01000028.1 GCA_005502915.1 Lysobacteraceae bacterium 2PB
GGTGGGATGCGGGTGCGCCTGCCGGGCGGCGGCGATCGACGGCCCCGATCCGGGGCCGATGCCGGCGTCCCGGATTCAGGCGACCAGCGGCTGCGCCGATCCGGCCGGGTCGCGGGGACGCAGGATGTCGCCCACCGGCACGTCGAAGCACCGGGCCAGTTCGCGGGCCACGCGATAGCGGACCGCATGGCCGGCCTCGGCGCGCTTGATCGTGGCGATCGAGACCCGGATGTTGCGTCGCCAGCACTCGTCGGCGAGATCCTGCTGGCTCATCAGGCGGGCGGTCCTCAGGCGACGCAGCGCGCCGCTGTCCAGGATCACGCTGCCATGGTTCCGGGCTTCGACCGGTGCGTTTGCCTGGAAGGCTGGCCCGGTCTCCGACGCGAGGGGGGGCTGCGGGCGGATCGAGTGGGTTCGTTTGGGGATGGGGTACCCCATCGCTGTCTCGATGCCCTGCTGGTGGACGGCGGCGTCGGCCGAGGCGGCGAGCAGGGGGTGGAGGGCGTCGAAAGCGGCATGCGCGGTGGGCGAGAGCGAGTCGGTCATGGCATTCCCCTTGGTGTCTGTAGGTGGGCCATCGCAGTGATGGCCGGCGACGGGATGCAGACTGCCGTGTCGACGTTTTCTTGACCTTTCGGAAACCTGACGGTTTTCAATGCATTGAATTTATTGACTTTATTCTGGGTTCGGCAGGGTCGCGCCGAGGCGTGCCGGCGGACGGTGCGGCAGGGGATGGACGCGAATCCAGGTCGGAGCGACCCGTATTGCCCTGCGGGCCGGGGCGCAGGGCGACCCGATCAGGGCCTGACCGGGACGATGGAGATCAGGTGTGGGCGGCCGCTCAAGGGCTGGTGGATGCGCATCACCACCGCGTTGTCTTCCTGCGAACTGCTGGGGTACTCCACCTCGCAGAGGAAGGCGAAATTGGTCCCGGCAACCACCTGCGTGGCGAAGGCGAGGGCGGTGTAACGACCCCCGATCAGCCCCTGGGTCACGCTTTCGAACACGTCTTTGGCGGTGGGGGTCAGGGTGAAGTCGAAGCTGGTCCAGCCACCCGGGATGAGATCCGACATGTGAACTCCTGTGTCATTGGAGAGAGGGCGGCGCTCCGGCCGCCTTCCTGGCGATGTGGACTCCTCGGCCAGTGGGTGGCCTCCGGATGTCCTGATGGCCATCTTGCGACAACCGCCGGCCGAATCTGGTTGCGGTTCGGTATCGATCTCGGTGCAAAACGCCGGGGCGGGGGGCGCTCCGGGGCCGCCAAAGGCCCGGCGAACCGGTCGCTGATCGAAGGAGGCTGGGATCGGCGCGATCGGCCCGACTCATGGCAGGCGATGGCGATGGGGCTGTCGACGGCTTGAAGTCGTCGGCGGCGGGAGAAGAGGCCGAACCGGCAGCCTGGAGTGGACGGTCAGGGCGCGAGCGGCGCCCCGTTTCGATCCGCCCTGGTCGGGAATCGTGGAATCACCTCTCCCGCGGAGGGAGAGGCCGTGCAGACGACGGGCTCCGAGGCCTGTGCGGCCGTCGGAGCTTGAAGCGTCGTGTCAGAGACCAGGTTCCGGGTCGTTGCCGACCTGAGGATCGACGACGAGCGCGCGACCCGTGTCATCGATGATATTGAACAGCAGGCTGCCGCCGGTCTTCTGTCCGTTGAACTGGAAGGTCAGCTTCATGGCGCTGGTGCCTGCATTGCGGGCATCGACCTCGACACCGGCGACGGGGTAGTTGTAGCCGCTGAACACGAAATTCCCGGATACCGGGCCGGGGCCGATCGTGCAATCGAGCGCCACCCGCTTCTTCTTCGAATGGAATTCGACAGTTTCGGGCTCCGTCGTGTAGGTGAAGCCGTCCGGGCTCTCGCCGGTGATGGTGACGACCATCGGGGTCGTCTCAATGACTTGCTCGTCCGTCTCTGAAGTGCTCATCGTCGTGTTCTCGCATGCGATTGGCGTGTGTGGATACGTCGTTGTGGATCAGCCCGGTTCGGGATCGTTCCCGACCTGCGGATCGCAGACCAGGATCTGACCGGTCGCCGGATTCAGGACCGAGAAACTGACGTAGGTCTGGTTGCTGGCGGTGCTGTGGAAGTTGAAGGTCATCGAGGCGGATGTCGTACCGGCAGGAAACCGTCCGCCGACGAGTGACGGCGAGATCGACGCGGGCGCGATCGGAGAAGCACTGGTGGCATAGAGGTAGCAGCCAGCAGGCGCGGACAACCTCACATTCAGCGTGTCGCTGTCGTCACCGGCAGGAAATTCGAAGTGGCCATGGGCGTCTTCGTTCGTGTACGTATAACCGTTCAGGTAACCATTGCGGTCGGCGGTGACGGTCAGCGTGCTGTTGATCGTTCCGCTTGCTTGTGCGGAGGCGTTGCTCGGTGCAGTGCTCTTGGTCAGGCGCATGTCGTTCTCATTCTTGCGGGCGGAGTGCTCGGGGTCTTGCCGGTTGTTTCGTGATCCGATCCCCTCGGCCTCTGGTCGCGTGCGCCGGGCTTGGACATCGTTCGGATCGGATCGCGCGAGGATCATATGATGCCGTCGCTCTGTTTTGGTGTGCCTCTCGTATCGGTTCGGTATCACTCTGCGGGACCGCGAACGGGTGCCGGGAACTTCGCGGTCAATTCGTGTGGATGTACCCCGTCGTTGCCAGCCGCTGCCTTTCCTTGTCCACCCGGTCGCCGATCCCGAGCAGGTCATGGGCGGCGATCCAGATCGAAAGCACGCGGGGATCGCTGGATTGGCGTGCCGTGGAGGCGATCGAATCCAGCGCTGTGCGCGCGTCGCGCTCGGCCGATGTCCGGTTTCCTGCGGAGAGCGCACGACGAGCCCGCTCGACCAGCGCCTTGTTGTAGGCCGTGATGCCCTGTACGTCGCCGGGTGCCTGCAGCTGCAGGCGATGGAGATCTGCGATCGCCTCATCCATGGCTTCCGCATCGTCCTGCGTCACGCCGATGCGGAAGCGGATCAATGCGTCTAGGCGTTGCCAGACAGGCAGCTTCCGATCCTCACGCATCAGCGACTCGGATATCCTGCGGGCAATGCCGAGATGGCTTGCTTCGCCCCGGTCATCGGACAGGGAGCGCGAAATCTCCGCCGCCTCGAGGTGCGCATGGGCCAGGTCGCGCTTCCAGACGCGATTATCCGGTTCGAGCCGGGTGAGCCGCTGCAGCCGTTGAATGCTTTCCGAAATCTTTGCCTGCGCGGTGGAGCTGTCGCCCAGCGATGCATCCAGCCTGCCGCTTCGCAGCAGCGAGGTCGCGAGCCTGCGCTCCCAGGCGTGCGCGTCCGGCTTCCGGGCCACCAGCAGGCGCAGCATGCGGATCTGTTCGGCGTATTCGGAGGCAGCCTCGCGGAGCCTGCCGCGAGTCTCTTCGCCGCTGCTGATCCACGAAAGAGTGTCGACGAGATCGTAGCGCAGGGACTCATCATCCGGCTTCATCGCGAGCGCTCTGCGCTTGAGTGCTGCCGACCTCTGGAAATAGTCCATGGCCTCCGCGATGTTGCCCTGGACGTTGGCCGCAGTGCCGAGGTTGTTCAGCGCGTAGGACACCTCGACGAGGTTCTCTGCCTTCCTGCTGTCGCGCTGCATGACGCGCTCGGTCGCGTCGAGGTAGTCCTGCCAGTGCTTGCGTGCCTGCGCGATGTCGCGCTGCCGGTAATGGTAGTAACCCAGCCAGTAGGAGGTCACGCCGGACTCGGCGAGCGCTTCCGATGAATCCGGACTGCGCAGCACGGCTTTCCGGGCCGCAGTGCCCGCGAGCGAAAAAGCCGAGAGTGCTTCGGGAAGCTTGCCCTGTTCCATCATGACCTCGCCCGCCGTGCGCATCGCGCGCGAACGATTGAGCAGGTCGTTGACATCCATGTCGTTGACCGGGCGCGTGTCCAGTTGCGACAGCGCCTTCGCGCTGATGCTGTCGAGCAGTTTCAGGTTTCCCAGCGGGCGCAGCTTGTCTGCCAGATCCACCAGCATGAAGTCGGACAGCTGCTGCGCATCCGCGCGCCTGCGTTCGGCTTCGTCGCGGGAATGCATGGCAATGAACGCGAATGCTGTCGATATCGCGGCGAGCAGCACCAGTCCGATGGTCGCGGCGATTCGCAGCCTGCGTTTCCTGGCTTGCTGCCGTCTCGATGCGTCGAGGAATGCGCGTTCGTCCGGCTGCAGGTCGTCATCGTAGCGGCGCGCTGCCTCGATCGCTTCGGACAATGGGCGTCCGGCGTTGAGCAGGTGATCGTTGCCCCGGCCGCTCTCGACCCAGCGCGCGGTCTCGCGGAGCAGGCGGGCGCGGGCGTGGAGCAGGCGTCGGTTGTCCTGGGCCCAGTCGCGCGCGCGCGGCCATTGGCGAAGAAGCGCTTCGTGCGCGACGCCGAACCCTGGTCGATCGTCGCGCAGTTCGCCCACGAAAAGTCGCGCGCGTACGAATGCCTCCGCCAGCGTGCGTGCGTCGTCGTTGTCCAGCGAGTCCCATTTGACCCAGCGGCCGCTGATGGCGTCGTTGTCCGGCTGGATCGCGATCAGTTGCGAGAGCACGAACTCAAGCTGGTTCCGGGCTGCTTCGGGTAGCGCGGCGAATACTTCCTCGGCGCGATGCGCCAGCGCGCCTTCCAGGCCGCCGATGTCGCGGTAGGCGGCGAAGCCGAGTTGGCCGCTTTCGCTGCGGCGTTCGTACAGGGCCTGCAGTGTGTGCTGCAGCAGCGGCAGTGCGTCCGGGTGCTGGCTTGCGGCGTCGCGAAGCACGTCGTCCAGTCGGGAAAGCGACTGCCTGTCCTCTTCGAAGCTCAATCCGGCGAGCATGGCCGGCGTGCGGATGATCTGGGCGATCTCGCCGGAACGCGGCATCAGGACGTCGAGGTGGCCGTCGCCGCCCTTGCGATCGGCCAGTTCCGGCACCGCTTCGATGAGCCTGGGGTAGAAGTCGCTGCGGGTGATCATCGCGACGAGCGTTCGCGGGCTGTCGCACAACGCGACGAGCAGCCGGGAGAACGCCTCGCGCTCCGCTGCATCGATGCGCGAGGAGGCGACCAGCGCTTCGGCATGGTCGATCACCAGCAGCAGGTGTGCGTAGGGATTGGCGTCGACTTCGCGCGCGGCGAGCCTGCGGATCCCATCGCGAATGATGTCGGACAGGCGCGTTGCGAGCGCCTCGCCTTCGACCGGGACGGCCTGCGGCGAGGCGAACACCGGACGGCCGTCGAGCGACCATCCGCCGAGAGCCGAGGCCATGCGCGGAATGACTTCCCCGGCTTCGACGCCGGAAAAATCGCAGGTGGCGATCGACAGCGACTGCAGGCCGTCGAAGCCACCGCTCTGCCGGAGCAGCGGGATCGCGCCGGCGCGGAGCAGGGAGGTCTTGCCGCAGCCGCTGGCACCGACCAGCAGCACGAAACGGCGCTGGCTATCGATTTGGCTGCGCATCGCTGCGAGAAGGTCCGCTGTCATGCGGCTGCGGCCGAAGAATACCTCGGCATGCGCGTCGTCGAAGGATGCGAGGCCAACGTACGGGCTGCGGCCAGACCATGCACTGTCGCCGACGAGCGTGCGGCGCTGGTCCTCGGGGTGGGAGACAGGTGCGATCAGGCGATAGCCGCGCTTGCGGATGGTCTCGATGTACTTCGGCGCGCGGCTGTCGTCGCCGACCAGCCTGCGCAACTGCGCGATGACCTTGTGGACCGGGTTGTCGCCGTAGAACGTGCCGCGCCAGACCTCGATCAGCAGTTGTTCGGCGCTGACCACTTCGCCGGCGTGCTCGGCCAGCGCGATCAGCACCTCCATCATGCGCGGCTCGAGCGCGATCTCCTCGCCTGCGATGGTGATCGTCAGCCGTTCCGGCTGCACCAGCAGCGCCCCGATGCGGAAGCGGCCGCGCGATGCCAGCGATCTGATCCTGTCCGAGCGTTGGGTCATGGGTCCATGCGGGCTTCGGTTGCCGCACGGATGTTAGCAGGCTTGCACGCGCACTCGCGATGTCGTTCGCAGACTGCAGCCAGACGGGCACTGGGGCGGCGATGCAGTCCGCGCGTCCTGCGTTCCGTTCGGTGGCGCATGCAGCGATCGATGCATGCCCGCGGATCTCCTCCTGCGCCATGCGCCCGGTGCCTGGCGCAGGAGGATCGGCAGGCTGCGTGGATCAGGCGGCTGCTTCGGCCAGCGCCGTCAGCGTGGGCACGCTCAATGCGGCCCACTTCTGATTCTGCCCGTAGTTCAACGGCCAGATGAGGACCGGATTGCCCGGGTTCGCATTGCCGCCGGAGTTGTCGATCACCATGCTGGGATAGGCCAGGTTGGAGATGTACGGCGGGCTGCCGACCCAGTTCCAGCGCTGGCTGTCGCGGCCGATGACGATTTTCGAGACGATGAGCTGGCCTTGCTGGCCGTTGAAGCCCTGGACGTCGAGGCACAGGCTGGGATCGGCGGCGAGGGTGATGTAACCGGTGTTCTGGTCCATCTGCCACTGCGACGACTTCCCGCCGATGCCGGAGAGCGTCTGGAGGGTCACGAGCGCGCCGGCGGAGACCGAGACCACGCCGATGCAGAGGTTGGTGTTTTGCAGGCTCTGGAGAATGTAGGTGCTCATGATGGTTTCGTCCTGATTGAATTGAGGATGGACTGCGATGTGCGGCGAAGCGCGTTCCGGCGCTTCGCAAGCCCATCCTGATCCCCGGCGAAGCGATTGGTGGTGCCTTCGCGGTGCGTCGCCGGTGCCACTCCGGCGCGCGTCAGGACTTCGCTGCAGCATCCGGGTCGTCGATGCGCAGGAGCTGCGTCACCGGGACATCGAAGCTGCGCGCGAATTCGCGGGCGATGCGGAAGCGTACGGGCCGCCCCGCCTCGGCGCGCTTGATCGTGGTCAGCGAGAGCTGGATGTTGCGCCGCCAGCAGTCGTTGGCGAGGTCCTGCTGGCTCATCAGCCGCGCCTGGCGCAGGCGTCGCAGAAGGGCGGCATCGAGCACCACATGCCCGAGGTGCAGGCGTTCCCCGGGCGGCAGCAGGGGCAGGGTGTCGCGGGCGGTCGCATCGCGCAGGCCGATGCGCGGGGGCGCGCCAAGGGCGTGATCCGGGTGGACGCTGTCCTGGAGGCGGGGCGTTGTGAATTCCATGTGGGTCACCTGATCGGGAGGGCAGGCCATCGCGGGCGATGGCGAGTGGACGGGAGTGCGGTCGGGGCCGAGACTGCGGCGGCAGTCTGCGAACGAGGGCTCCGACATTCCTTCCGGGAACCTGCCAGGATTCAAGTGATTGATTCGCAAGGAACTCGGCGTGCGAGCGGCGCGCACGCGCCGGCGCTTCCGGCCATCGTTGACGGCAGCGTTCTGCCGGACGATTGCGCCCGCGGGGCTGTGCATGTGCGGAATCGCACCGCAGCGAGGCCCTGCAGCCTGCAGTCCGCGGCCAGATGGAATCCCGCCTGCGCACGCGGCGTGCGCAGGCGCCCTGCTGGGGCCAACGGTCAGGTCTTGATCGGGTCGTTGCTGGCCTGCGGGTCGCAGAAGAGCGTGCACGGCAGATTGCATCCCCAGCCCTGTACTTCCACGAAAATGCCGAAGTCCACCATCTGGTGCTTGCGCAGCGACAGCTCGAAGGAGGCGGAACAGTCATCGTGCCTGTGGAAATGCCGGATCGGCGAATGTTTCCTGGTGACCCCTGTGCAGGCATGGCAGAGGATGCGTGCCCTGGTTCCGTCGAGGCTCATGAAGTTCAGCCTGAGGTTGACCGTCACGGATGAGCTGCGAACGATGATGAGCGGGTCCGAATACCACCACTTGTACCTGCCGTTCACTTCGACAATGGTCAGCGCCATGTCGATCGAGGCCTCCTCCGGGGAACATGCCCGGAAGAGCGACCGCGAGTCCTGCTGCGATGCGGGCAGTGCGGTATGGATGAACTTGCTCATGCTGGATCTCCTTGTCGTCGTTTGCGGCGGGATGGTCGGTCGTGCATGTCCTGTTCCGTGGATCGTCGTCCCCGGACCCGGCGCGGTCCGGTGTTTCAGGATCGCAGTACGCCGTGCGCTTTTCAGCGCGTCTCCGGGGTCTTTTCCGTGCGTTTCGCGGCCCCCGGGGTCTGCATCCGGGGCGGGGACGCGTCGCCGAGGCTGGCGATATAGTCCGCATCGCGGTATCCGATCTCCGCCAGCCAGGCGATCTGGGCCTGCACGCCCTGCCGCTCGCCGAGCAGGATGTGCGCGCTGGCCCACGGCGCGATCACATTCGGATTTCCCGACGTCCTGGCCGGCACCGCGAGCAGCGCGATCGCACGCTGCCAATCGCGACGGGCCGCCTCTGCCCGGCCGGCATCCGCATGGTGCCGGCCGCGCGCGACCAGGGCCTTGGCGAGCGCGGACGTTTCCTGGACGTCGTGCTTCGATCGCGCGGCGTTGTCATCGAACGTCGCGATCGCTGCGTTCCATCGCGCGTCGGTGGCGTCGTTCGCGGGATGGCTGGCGACGAGGAGGTGCAGGGCGGCCTTCAGGCGCCGGACCGCCGGCGTAGGCTCCGACGACGACTCGATGTCGCGGATCAGCCCCCCTGCGATCCGGGCGTGCGCGCGATGCCCGCCATGCTCGCCGCGCATCCATGCGATTTCGCTGGCCTCGACGTGCGCCAGCGCAAGATCGTGCGCCCAGCCCTTGTTGCCGGGCTCGCGCGCGGTCAGCCTCGACAGCAGCGCGATGGCTTCGTCGATCTGCGCCTTCGCGTCGTCCAGCAGTCCGCGCGACGCGGCCAGCGCGCCGCTGGACAGCAGCGACGTCGCCAGACGCCGCTGCCACAGCAGCGCATCGGGTTTGCTGGCGACCAGCTGGCGCAACATGCCGATCTGGTCCGAGTATCCGGCCGCCGCTTCGCGCAGACGTCCTTCGGATTCGTCCACGCTGCTGATCCACGACAGCGTATCCACCAGCTCGTAGCGCAGTCCGTCGTCATCGGGTCGGGTCGAGAGCACCTCTGACTTGATGTGCGCGGAACGTCTGAAATAGCCCTGCGCTTCGGCCATGCGTCCCTGGTCGCGCGCGACGGCGCCGAGGTTGTTGAGCGCGTAGGACAATTCGATGCGCCAGTCCATCCTGCCGGGCTGCAGCGCCACCAGCGCCTCGCTGGTGCGCAGGTAGGTCGTCCAGTGCGTCCGCGCCTGTTCGAATCTGCGCTGCCGGTAGTGGTGCAGGCCGAGCCAGTACGCGGCGATCCCCATCTCGGCCTGCGCCTCGGCGACGTGCGGTGCGGTGGCGATCGCGCTGCGCGCGGCATCGACCGAGCGCATGAACGCGGACTCCGCTTCGTCGAGTCGGCCCTCGCCCAGCATCACTTCGCCAACGGTGCGCAGCGCGCGCGAACGGTTGACGAGATCGCCGACGCGCATCTGCGCCTCCGGCCGGCTTTCCAGCTGGGCGAGCGCCTTCGTGCCGATGCTGTCGAGCAGCCCGAGGTTGCCGAGGGGGCGGAGCTTGTCGGCGAGGTCGACCAGCATGAAGTCCGACAGCTGCAGGGCCTCTTCGCGACGGCGATCGGCTTCGCTGCGGGCCTGCGATGCGATCACCGCGAACGTGGCGGCGATCATCGCGGAGAGCGCCAGGCCGGCGATCCCGCCCGCGCGCAGCCGTCGGCGGCGCCGGTCCTGCCGCGTGGAGGCGTCGAGGAACAGGCGCTCGTCCGGATCGAGGTCGAATGGTGGCTGCCGCGCTGCTTCAAGCGCTTCCTGCAAGGGGCGTCCGCGGTTCAGCAGCAGGTCCGGACTGCGACCTTCTTCCATCCATCGCGCTGCGGCACGGCGCAGGCGCGCCCTCGCCTGCAGCAGTCGGCGATTGTCCTGGAGCCAGTCGCGGGCGCGGGGCCATTGCCGCAGCAGGGCTTCGTGCGCGACCCGGACCCCGGGTTCGCCGTCGCCCAGTTCGCCGATGAAGAGCCGGGCGCCGACGAAGGCTTCCGCGAGCGCGCGCGCATCGCCGTCCAGCGCCGACCACGCGACGCGGCGCGCGCTGACCGATTCGCTGTCCTCGCGCAGCACGACCAGCAGCGGCAGCAGTTGATCGAGGCTGCGCTGCGCGGCCTCGTCCAGCGTGGCGAATACTTCTTCGGCACGATGCGCGATCGCGCCTTCCAGGCCTCCGATCGCGCGATAGGCCTCGAAGCCCAGTTCTCCGTCGTCGCTGCGCCGCTCGTACAGGGCCTGCAGGGTGTGCTGCAGCAGTGGCAGCGCGTCGACATGCTCGGTCGCGGCATCGCGCAGCACATCGTCGAGGCATTCGGCCGTCTGCGGGTGTTCCTCGAAACTCAGCCCGGCCAGCGCGGCGGGTGCGCGGATGATCTGGGCGATCTCCCCGGCGCGCGGCGTCAGCACGTCGAAATGGCCTTCGCCCAGCTTGCGTTCTGCGATGACCGGATAGGTCTCGATCAGGAGCGGGTGGAAGTCGCTGCGGACGATCATCGCCACGAATACGCGCGGCGTTTCGCACAGGTGATGCAGTGCCTTCGCGAACGCGGGATCGCGCGCTGGCTTGTGCGCGCGGGTGGCGACCAGCGCTTCGGCGTGATCGATCACCAGCAGCAGGTGCGCATGCGGCTGCGCGGCGAGATCGCGAGAGGCGTGACGGCGCAATGCGTCGTCGACGATCGCGCCGATCGATCCGGGCGCCTGCCGCAGCGAGGCCGCGAGGTCCGCCGGCGGCTGCGGTGCGAACACCGGGCGTTCGCCGATCGTCCAGGCGGACAGCGCGACGGCGAGGCGGACCATGGCGTCGCCGGCGTCGCAGCCGGCGAGGTCGCAGCGCGCGATCGCGAGCGCGTGCAGACCGTCGAAACCGCCCTCCTGGCGCAGCAGTGGAATCGCGCCGGCGTTGAGCAGTGACGTCTTCCCGCAACCGCTTGCGCCGACGACGAGCACGAAGCGCCGCTGGTTGTCGATCTGGTGGCGCATCGCGGCGAGCAGCTCGGCGGTCGTGCGACTGCGCCCGAAGAACACGCCCGCATGCGCATCGTCGAACGCGGCGAGTCCAACGTACGGGGTCGTGCCCTGCCATGCCGAGATCCGCGTGGCGACGCGCCGGTAGTCGTCGGGATACGAGACGCTGGCGATCAGCCGGTAACCGCGCTTGCGGATCGTCTCGATGTAGCGCGGCGACTTGAGGTCGTCGCCCAGCACGCGGCGCAGGTAGGCGATGGCCTTGTGCACCGGGTTGTCGCCGTAGAAGGTGCCGCGCCAGACTTCGATCAGCAGCTGTTCGGCGCTGACCACTTCACCGGCGTGCTCGGCCAGCGCCACCAGCACTTCCATCATGCGCGGTTCGACCTGGACCTCCCCTCCCTGGTGGCCGATGACGAGGCGGTCCGGCTGCACCAGGTGTCCGCCGATGCGGAAGCGCGAACGCGTCGCGAGGCTCCTGATCCGTTCGGTGGGCAGTTCCTTCGACATCCTGGGCAGCCTGTCCGTGGCGAGTCGTTGGTCGGGACGCCGCAGGTGCAGGGCGGCCCGGGTCTGCCGGGGATGATAAGGCCGCGTCCTGCGCGCATTCCGTGCGCGACGTTGCGCATCGCGGTCGTCCGCCCGACATGCGAAGGCCGGCGTGCGCCGGCCTTCGCGAGGGATGTTCCGCGTATCGGCGATCAGCCCTTGGCCGGCGCCTGCCAGCCGCAGCTCTGGCCTTCGTTCTGCTGCTTCAGCCAGGTACGCAGCGGCGCGAAGTATTCCAGCACGGCGGTGCCGTCCATCTTCTCGCCGCCGGTGAGTTCCTTCATCGTCTTCTGCCAGGGCTGGCTGGCGCCCTTGCCGAGCATCGCCCAGTAGCGCTTGCCGGCTTCCTGGTTGCCGTAGAAGCTGCATTCGTACAGCGGTCCGGTGTGGCCGGCGGCGTCGCACAGCGACTTGTAGAACTGGAACTGCAGGATGTGCGACAGGAAATAGCGCGTGTACGGCGTATTGCCCGGCACGTGGTACTTCGCGCCCGGGTCGAAGAACTCCTCGCCGCGCGGCGAGGCCGGGGCCACGCCCTGGTACTTCGCCTTCAGGTCCCACCAGGCCTTGTTGTACTGCTCGGGCTTGATCGAACCGTCGAACACGCCCCAGCGCCAGCGATCGATCATCAGGCCGAAGGGCATGAACGAGATCTTCGCCAGCGCCATGCGCATCTGCGCGTTGATCAGGGTTTCCTGGTTCTGTTCGCCGGCCTTCGCCAGACCGATCGATTCCAGGTACTTCGGCGTCATGCCGAGCACGATGGTGTCGCCGATGGCCTCGTGGAAGCCATCATGCGCGCCGTTCTGGAACAGCGGCGGCTGGTGGTTGTAGGCCAGGTAGTAATACACGTGGCCGAGTTCGTGGTAGATCGTGGTGAACTCTTCCTCGTTCGGCTTGATGCACATCTTGGTGCGCACGTCCTGGGTCTTGCCGTCGGGGCCGCCCATGGTCATGTCCCAGGCGCTGGCGTGGCAGACCACGTCGCGGTCGCGCGGCTGGATGAACTGCGTCTTCTTCCAGTAGCTGTCCGGCAGCTTGGGCATGCCGAGCGAGACGTAGAAATCCTCGGCGCGCTGCGTCATCTGCTTGGCGGTGAGCAGGCTGGCCTCGCGCTCGAGTTCGATCGCTTCCGCGGCCGATGCGTTCGGCTTCTTCGCGCGCAGCTCCGCGAGGTTCTTCGCCTGCTGCGCCATCAGCGCGCCGTTGATGTCGAGACTGCCGGCCCTGGGGTAGGGCGCGAGCACGTCCCAGAGATTGCCCCAGTCCTGCTGCCAGAGGTTGCCCATCAGGTGCGCCGGCAGCAGGCCGCCGGCCACTTCGCCCTTGTCCGCGCCGTACTTGGCCTTGAGACGGGTGCGCGCATAGCAGTGCAGGTCGTCGTAGAGCGGTTTGACCTGCCCCCACAGGCGATCGGTTTCCGCCGCCAGCGCGGCGGGTGCCATGTCGTAGCCGGAGCGCCACATCTCGCCGGCGTCGGCGAAGCCCATTTCGCGCGCGCCTTCGTTGACCAGTTCGACGAAGCGCACGTAGTCCTTGCGGATCGGCTGGGAGATGGTGTGCCAGCCCTGCCAGGCATCGAGCTGGGCGTCGTAGTCGCGGCTGCTCGCCAGCACTTCGCTGAGCTGGCCGATGTCGCGGCAGACCTTGGCCGGGCCTTCGCCGGTGCAGTACTTGCCGGCGCCGTAATCGCCTTCCATCTTCGTGGCGATCTTCGTCAGTTCGGCGACCTTCTTCGGATCGCTCGGCGGCGGCATCGCCGTGGCGAGCTTCAGCAGCAGGATGGCGCGCGCGCTGTCGGCCGACATCGGCTTGCCTTCGTAGGCCTTGGCCGCCTTGATCCAGCCGTTGAGGCGGGTCAGGTACATTTCGTTCGCTTTCGCCGCCAGCAACTGGCTGTCGTCGTTGATGTAGGTGGACGACAGCCACTGGGCCGCCGTCTGTTCCGGATAGATCGCCTTGTACTCGTCGTTCACGCGCTTGACGAAGGCGTCCGCGCTGGCGTCGGTGGCGGTCGCCGCGGCCTGGCTGTCGGGCGTCGATCCGGTCGTTTCGGCGGCGTCCCGGCTGCAGGCGGCGAGCGTCAGCAGGCCGGTGCCGATGGCGAGGGCCAGCAGGGTGTTGCGATGGATCACGGTGGTTCTCCGGAGCGGTGGGCGCCGCCGTCCATCGGCAGCATCGGATGGGGGGCCGGTCGCGACACGCGGCGACGGGTCGGGACGCAGGCTAGCAGGTTGCCCGGCCGGGTTCACCGGGTGCCGGGACTTTTTCGCTGGAGGCAGGCGGGATGCTCAGGGCGGTGGCGCGGCCAGCCGGCTCCGGATGCGCGCGCGCAGGCGTTCGGCGCGGCGGCGCAGCTTGCGCGCGCGCAGCCAGGGCACCCAGCGCGAGATCGGCACGATTTCGCGGCCGTCGAGGATGGATTTGACGTCGACGCAGACCAGGCGCAGGCCGGAGGGCTGCCCGGCATCCTCGATCACCACGACATTGCCGCTGTTGAGGTCGAACAGCGGGATGCCGTGGTGCAGCAGCCAGGCTTCGAAGGCATCGACTGCAGCGCAGAGCTGCGCGGCCGTGTGCGGCGTCGATTCGAAGAGGTGCGCATAGAGGCTGCGCGCAGGCAGGCCCTGCGCATCGCGCACCAGCCCGCAGCGCAGGGCCGGGCCTTCCGGCGTCGCGACGATGCCTTCGCAGGGGGCGACGAAATCCGCGAGCGCGTCGCCGAGTCGCGCGTGCAATCCGCGCCAGGCGCGCAGTTCCGTGCGGTTTTCGCCGAGCGCCGGGATTCGCCGCGCGATCCAGCGGCGCAGGCGCTGGCGCGCACCGACGCGGGTGCGCTGCTGCGGCGGCAATTCGTATTTCAGGCAGTGCGCGTCGGAGGCCGGATCGCGCACGCAGATCCGGTTGGCGCCCTGCGCGAGCATGCGATCGGCCGGGAACGTCAGCATGCTCAGCGATAGAGGCCGTCGATGACCGGATTGCCCGAACCGTCCCGCTGCTCGCCGACGCAGTCGGCTTCCCATGCGAGGAAATCTGCATCGGCGAGCAGGGTGTCGCGATACGCGGTCGAGGCCTCCGACACTTCGACCGCGTACGTGCGCAGCCGCGTCGCGACCGGGGTGAAGAAGGCGTCGGCGATGCTGCGCGTGCCGAACAGCCAGGGGCCGCGATGGGCATGTTGCGCACGCAGTCCGGACCAGAGTTCGTCGAGACGGGCGAGCTGGCGGCGGGTGTCGTCGGGCCAGTCGGGCGCGCGATCCATGCGGCGGCGGATGTTCATCGACAGGTCGCGCCGCACCGCGGCGAAACCCGAGTGCATCTCGCAGGTCGCCGAACGCGCCTGCGCGCGCAGCGCCGGATCCTCCGGCCACAGCACGCCGGGTGCGACCTGTTCGGCCGCCCATTCCACGATGGCGAGGCTGTCCCAGATCACGAGTTTGTCCACCAGTCCGTTCGCGTGCAGCGCCGGCACGGTGCCGTTGGGCGCGACGGCCTTGATCTCGGCGATCTCCTGGCGACCGTAGCCGGGCTGGTCCAGCCGCACGAGGCGTTCCTCGAAGGGGATGCCGGCCCAGCGCAGCGCCAGCCACGGGCGCAGCGACCACGAGGAATAGTTCCTGTCGGCGATGAAGAGGATGTTCGACATGATGCGCTCCTGCGCGTGGCGCGTTGATGGTCAGTCAGGGGCCGATGAAAGCCGTGCCGGCAGCAGCCCGTCGAGGTGCGGCAGGTCGCGCAGGTAGTCCGCGGCGTCTTCGGCATCCTGCTCGAACCATGCGCGCGCCGAGCCCAGCCGGAAGCTGTAGCCCCAGGCATCCATGTCGGCGAAGGCGCGTTCGATGCCGAATCCCGGGATCTCGTCGGCGAGCAGCAGCTGCAGGTAGCAGGTCGCGTCCTCCTCGAACTGCGAGTCGCTGGCATCGGTGTGGATGCGCAGGCGCAGCGGCGGCGGGATGACGATCAGGTGGCAGGCTTCGTGCAGCAGCGAATGCAGCGGCGTGTCGCGACGCGCGAACACGTTGGAACCGATCAGGCCCGCCTCGCGCTCACCCCAGAAACTGCCGGGAATCGGCAGTCCGTCGGCGACCAGCTCGAAGCGCAGGCCATAGCGGTCGAGCAGGGCCGTCACGTCGTCCAGCGACACGTCGGCCAGCGTCAGCACGTCGGGCGGACGGTCGCTGGCGGCATCGGTGTCGGCGGGCACGGCGGTCATGCAGGACGGGCGCGAGCGACTCGCGCCCCCGGATCAGCCGGCGGACGGACGGTCGTCGGGCAGGGCGACCGAGATGTCGAGCACGTCGTGGTCGCCGTCCTTCGCCATCTCCACCTTGACGGCGTCGCCATCGACCGAGACGTACTTGCGGATCACTTCCAGCAGCTCGCGCTGCAGCAGGGGCAGGTAGTCCGGCGCGCCGCGATGGGTGCGCTCCTGCGCGACGATGATGCGCAGGCGCTCCTTCGCGATCGAGGCCGTGGCTGTCTTCTTGGGCTTGAGGAAGTCGAAGATCGACATGCGTCAGCCTCCGAAGATCTTGCTGAAGAAACCCTTCTTTTCCTGCTGGGTGAAGCGCATCGGGCGTTCGTCGCCGAGCAGCCGTGCGACAGCGTCGTCGTAGGCCTGGCCGGCGTTGGATTCCATGTCCAGGATGACCGGTTCGCCCTTGTTCGAGGCGTTGAGCACGTCCGGCGATTCCGGGATCACGCCCACGGTCTTCAGGCCCAGCACGTCCTCGACGTCCTTGATGCTCAGCATCTCGCCGGTTTCCACGCGCGCCGGGCTGTAGCGGGTGAGCAGCAGGTGTTCCTTGACGCGCTCGCCGGCTTCGGCGCGGCGGGTCTTGGACGAGAGCAGACCGAGGATGCGGTCCGAGTCGCGCACCGACGACACTTCCGGGTTCACCACGACCACGGCCTGGTCGGCGTAGTACATCGCCAGGAACGCGCCCTTCTCGATGCCGGCCGGCGAGTCGCACAGGATGATGTCGAAACCGTCGTCGGCCAGTTCCTTGAGCACCTTCTCCACGCCTTCCTTGGTCAGCGCGTCCTTGTCGCGCGTCTGCGACGCGGCGAGCACGTAGAGATTCTCGAAGCGCTTGTCCTTGATGAGCGCTTGCTTCAGCGAAGCCTCGCCATGGATGACGTTGACGAAGTCGTACACGACCCGGCGCTCGCAGCCCATGATCAGGTCGAGGTTGCGCAGGCCGACGTCGAAGTCGATGACCGCGACCTTCTTGCCGCGACGCGCGAAACCGCAGGCGAGGCTCGCGCTGCTGGTGGTCTTGCCGACGCCCCCCTTGCCCGATGTGACTACGATGATTTCAGCCAAAGTCGTTCTCCTGTTGCGTGTGTCCGCGGCTCAGGCGAGCGCGGCGATGTGGATTTGCCCGTTGTCCAGCCAGACCTGCACGGCCTTGCCGCGCAGGTCCGCCGGAATGTCCTCCATGACCTTGTAGTGTCCCGCGATCGCGACGAGCTCTGCGTGGAACTCGCGACAGAAGATCCGTGCCTTCTCGTTGTCGCGCGCGCCGGCGAGCGCGCGTCCGCGCAGCGCGCCGTAGATGTGGATCGAGCCGTCGGAGATCACTTCCGCGCCGGCGCCGACGGTGGCGAGGATGGTCAGGTCGCGCTGTTCGGCGTAGATCTGCTGGCCGGAGCGGATCGGCGCCGAGACCATCATCCCCGGTTCGCCGGACGGGGCCACGGCGCGCGCGGCCTCGCTGCGCGGCGGGGCCGGAGCGGCCGCTTCGGCGCGGGCCGGTTCTGCACGCGAGTGTTCTGCACGCGCGTGTTCGGCCTGCGGTGGTGAGGTGTCCTGGGATTCGTACTGCGCGCGGAACTTGGCCAGCAGCGGCAGTCCCAGTTCGACCGCCAGCCGCTCGTTGTCGGTGCTGCCGTAGGCCAGCGCGACCGGGATCACGCCGGCGGCGCGCAGCGCGTCGAGCAGGGCGCGGGCGGTGGCCACGTCGGGCGTGCCTGGCAGGCCGCCGAAGTCGACGATCACCGCGGCGCGTTCGAACAGTTTCGGCGCGCGCGCCACGCGCTCGCGCATCTCGGTCCCGAGGCGCTCGACGTCGAGCGTGCGCACCCGGAGGTTGGCGATGCCGACCTGGCCGATCTTCAGGTCGCCGGCCAGTTCGTAGTTCATGGAGGCGGCGCCTGCGCTCATGCGCCGGTGCCCGTCGCCAGCGGACGCGGTGCGGCGGCGCGCGGCGACGCCAGCCACGGCACGTCCGGCAGCTGGGTGCCGTAGGTCTCGCGGACCCATGGGTAGCTGCACATGTCCTTCATGAGCATGGCGGCGCGCAGCCCGGTTTCGGGCATCACCTGCTGGCCGACCTCGCGGAAACCGAAGCTGCCGTGGAAGAGCAGGGCGGGATCGGGCAGGCTGGGGTCGTTGGCGGTGTCGAGGAACACCTCGCAGGCCAGCAGCGGGTAGCGCAGCTCGGCGTAGCTCTGGGCGTCGGCATAGAAGGCACGGCCCACGCCGCCGCCGCGGCGGCGGCTGGCCACCACGATGCGGTCGATGTAGAAGAAACGGTCGTAGCGCTCGGAGAACCAGCGGAAGTTGCTGCTGTCGTGGCCGGCCTGGCTGCCGACGCCGATCATGAAGCCGACCAGGGTGCCGTCGCGTTCCGCGACCCGGAAGTACTCGGCGGTCTCGAAGAAGTGGCGGAGACGGGCCTGGTCGAAGGGCAGGATGGTCGGGCCGGCGGCATTGTTGAGGGCAAGGACGGAATCCAGCTCGTGCTCGCGCACGTCGCGGATGACAATCGACATTCCAATGGCTCCGGCGGTCTGTGGGACGGGGCGGGGGCCCGCCCGGGGGGACATCGGATTATCGCATGACCGTCACAGGGGCGACATCCGCCGCCTGTCCGCGGATGTCGCATCGGGCAGGATCCGGGCCGGACCTCGCGACATGGGCGGCCCGACCCATGACTTCCGGTCGAGTGCAGGGCGACGGGGGTGGCCTACACTGGGGCATGTCTTCCCGAATGAGCCACATCCAAGTCCTGCGCTATGCAGGCCTGTTCACCTGGGCGCTGGTCGGGTTCCCGGTCTATCTGGTCTCGCTGCCCGCTGAGCAGGGCGGCGTACCGGGCATGGACAAGCTGGCCTGGCTGGGACTGGGCTGCTGGGTGCTGTTCGGGCTCTGTTTCTGGCTGGCCAGCCGCGCGCTGGGCCAGCGTCGCGTCACGCTGGCCGACCACGCGATGCTGGTGGTGATGAGCGCCAGCGCCATCGGCGTGAGCTATGCCGCCGCCAACGGCCTGGGCAGCGTGCTGCTGATGCTGGCGGCCTGCGTGCTGCCCTGGGTGATGTCGCCGCGCGCCGGCCTGGTCTGGATGCTGACCAGCCAGCTGGTCATGGTGCCGGTCTTCGTCAGCGGCCTCGGGCTGGCCTGGCACGAGGCGATCATGCAGTCGCTGCTGTACACCGGCTTCGCCGGGTTCGTGTACGCGAACAGCTTCGTCGCCCGCCAGCAGGCGCAGGCCCGCGAGGAGCAGCGCAGGCTGAACTCCGAACTGCGCGCCACCCGGGCCCTGCTCGCCGAAAGCGTGCGGGTCAACGAGCGCACCCGGATCTCGCGCGAGCTGCACGACCTGCTCGGCCACCACCTGACCGCGCTGAGCCTGAACCTCGAAGTGGCCAATCACCTGGTCGAGGGCAAGGCCCAGGAGCACGTGTCGCAGGCCCATACCCTGGCGAAACTGCTGCTGAGCGACGTGCGCGAGGCGGTCAGCCGCATCCGCGACAGCGATGCCATCGACATGAACGCGACCCTCCAGCCGCTGACCGACAACGTCCCGGGGCTGAGCGTGGACATGCGCATGCCGACCCCGTTCATGCTCGACGACGCCGAGCGCGCGCACGTCCTGCTGCGCTGCACCCAGGAAATCATCACCAACGTGGTCCGCCACGCCCAGGCCTCGACCCTGGCCCTGCACTACCGCTGGCACGACCAGGGCGTCGAACTGAGCGCCCGCGACAACGGCCGCGGCGCGGAGGATCCCACCGCCGGCAATGGCCTGCGCGGCATGCGCGAGCGCCTGGCGGCCTACGGCGGCGAAGTCGAGATCGACACCCGGCCCGGCGAAGGTTTCGCGCTGCGCCTGTACCTGCCGCTTGCGGCCGTGGCCGTTGCCGGGGTGGCCTGATGGCACGCCGCACGGGCACGCAGGCCCCATACTCCCCCGATATCGAGCTCCAGGAGGCACCATGATTCGCGTTTGTCTGGTCGACGATCAGACCCTGGTCCGGCAGGGCATCCGCTCCCTGCTCGCGCTGGCCGAGGGCATCGAGGTCGTCGCCGAAGCGGTGGACGGCCGGCAGGCGGTCGAAATGATTCCCCAGGTCCGCCCCGACGTGGTCCTGATGGACATGCGCATGCCCGCCATGTCCGGCCTGGAGGCCCTGCAGGCCCTGGCGCGGATCAACCAGCTGCCGCCGACGATCATCCTGACCACCTTCGACGACGACCAGCTGGTGCTGGCCGGCATGAAGGCCGGCGCCAAGGGCTACCTGCTCAAGGACGTGTCCCTGGACCAGCTGGTGGGCGCGATCCAGGCAGTCGCCGAAGGCGGATCCCTCGTCCAGCCGGCCGTGACCCAGCGCCTGCTGTCGGGCCTGGAGCACATGCGCAACGATTTCGTCAGCCTCGATCGCCCCGATCCGCTGACCGATCGCGAGACCGAGATCCTGCGCCTGATGGCCTCGGGCTTCTCCAACAAGGAGATCGCCAACTCGCTCGGCGTGGCCGAAGGCACGATCAAGAACCACGTCTCGAACATTCTTTCCAAGCTCGGCGTGCGCGACCGCACCCGCGCCGTGCTCAAGGCCTTCGAACTTCAGCTGATCTGATCGACGGGAGGGGGCGGTCGGGTTCCGCTGGACGACGGCCCGGCTGCGGGCTGCTTGCTCTCGGCGTGTACGTGCATGCGCCGAAGTACGGCCCGCGCGGGACGTGAACGGGGTCGCGACGATGTCCGGACCTTGGCCGTAACGCCGATACAGAGTTGCCGGGGCTCTCGCCCCGGGCCAGTCTTCCCTGATACGATTCGGGTCTTGCCCGTCTGGAGCGGGCATTGGTCCTGGAGAGCCCCTGAATGACCCGTCTGCTCGAGATTCTGATTTCCCTGGCGATCGTTGCCGTGCTGTTCCTCCTGGTCGGCGTCGTTCTGCCGTCCAGTCGATTCCTGACCGAGCGGATCGAAACGAACCGCAAGCTGACCATCGTCTACGACACCCTGAACAATTTCAGCCGGTTCAAGGACTGGAACGCGATTCCGCTGCGCGATCCCAAGATGCAGATGCGCATTGCCGGCCCCGATTCGGGCGTCGGCGCCGAGTTCCACTACGAGTCCGACAACGCGCAGGTCGGCAAGGGCACGTGGAAGATCGTCGAGAGCGTGCCGAACGAGCTGGTCGCCATCGCGATCGAGAACGATCGCATGGGCACCGACAAGCGCACCGAGTTCAAGCTCAAGCCCACGGGCAAGAACAACCGCAACGTCGAGATCACCCAGACCTACAAGGTCAACTACGGCTGGAACCTGCTGGGTCGCTATGCCGGCCTGTACGTGCGCAGCCACGTGGGCGACGACATGAAGTTCGGCCTGGCCAAGCTGGTCAACGTGCTGGCCTCGATCCCGAACATCGACCACACCGTCTACGGCGACAAGCTGACCGGCCTGGCCGTGGTGCCGGTGCCGTCCGAGCACCTGCTGTACGTGTCCTCGGGCACGCTGGAGTTCGATGACGACATCATCGAAGGCTCGATGAAGGCGAACACCGAGTGGATCAACCGCACGATGGCCGCCAATGGCCTCGTCGCCGCCGGTCCGATGCGCATCATCACCAGCGAGCAGGGCCGCGAGACCTACACCTTCGACATCGCGCAGCCGGTCCGCAAGAGCGCCGATCCGGAAGGCGCGCCGGCCACCGCCGAGATGACCGGCCTGACCCTGCAGGGTCCGGTGAAGTACCAGCTGACCCCGGCCCGCCGCGCGGTCACCGCGAAGTTCACGGGCTACATCCGCGAGCTGGAGAATGTCCGCAACGCCCTCCGCGCCTGGTCGGCGCCGCGTGGCCTCGAAGTTACCGACCGTCCGTACGAGGTCTACGACAGTGGCATTGCCGGTGCGTTCACCGAGGAAGGCAAGTTCACCGCCTACTGGGCGATCAAGTGAACGATCGCGTGATCCGGCGCGATGGCCCGTCCGTCGCGTAGCTGTCCACCGAAGCGCCGCCTCGTGCGGCGCTTCGCGTTTCCGTCGTCGGTGCGGCGACCCGCCCACAGGCATGTGCAGGAGTGCGCGGATGACCTCCGAGTCCACCTCTGAAGCCACCTCCGGATCCCTCCGTCGTCTGCTGACCGCCTCCGGCGCGGTCTTCGCCTCCGCCGGCGTCGCCCTCTCGGCCTACGCAGCGCATGCGGCCGATATCGACGCGCGCGGCAGCCTGCAATCCGCGGCCCTGATCGCCTTGCTGCATGGCGTGGCCCTGGCCGCCCTGCCGCGCCATGCCGCGCATCGGACCGGGCTGGCCGCGCTGCTCATGCTTGCGCTCGGCACCCTGCTGTTTTCCGGGACCTTGGTCGCCGCGCATGCATTCGGCATGCCCACGCGGCTCGCGCCGTTCGGCGGCATGCTGCTGATCCTCGGCTGGCTGGTGTTCGCGATCGACGCGATCCGACGCTGACACGAACCTTCGCGCCACCCTGTCGTCGTGCCGGCGCGTGGTCGTGCGCCCTACAATCGATCGCAGTCCCGTCCGTCCTGCCGGAGCACCTGCATGCCTCGATTCGCACGCGGCTTCGATACGCGCGAAGCCCATGACCATCTCGCGCGCCGCGATCGCAGGCTGGCGACCTGGATGAAGCGCATCGGGCCGATCGAGCCCGATCCGCGCTGGAAGAAGACCTTCGATCCGGTCGACGCGCTGGCGCGCGCGATCCTCTACCAGCAGCTCAGCGGCAAGGCCGCCGCGACCATCGTCGCCCGCGTCGAGGCCGCCATCGGCAGCGATCGTTTCCACCATGACACGCTCGCGCGCTGCGACGACGCGACGATCCGCGCCTGCGGCGTGTCCGGCAACAAGCTGCTCGCGCTGCGCGACCTGGCGCTGCGCGAATCGCGTGGCGAGATTCCCGACCTGCGGCGCATGTCGACCATGGACAACGAGGCCATCGTCGCCGCGCTCACGCCGGTACGCGGGATCGGGCGCTGGACCGTCGAGATGATGCTGATGTTCCGGCTGGGGCGTCCCGACGTCCTGCCGATCGACGACCTCGGCATCCGCAAGGGCGCCCAGCGCGTGGACAAGGCGGAAACGATGCCCTCGCCGAAAGCCCTGGCCGAACGCGGCGAGCGCTGGGGCCCGTATCGCACCTATGCCAGCTTCCATCTCTGGCGCATCGCCGATTTCGCGACGCAGGCGAAGACGCCGACGAAGCGTTCGCAGGATTGATTCAGGACGCGGCCGCGCCATCCGCGGCGGCAGGCGGCGCGGTGGACGCCCGGCGCTTCCAGCGCAGCGCCGGCCGCTCCACGAGGAACCAGGAGGCGGCGGCGCAGGCCAGGGCCAGCGCGGTGGCGACGAGCGTGTTGGCGACGACGCTGGCCGCGCCGGCGAGCAGGGCGACCTGCTGCATCGGCCAGCCGTAGAGATACAGGCCGTACGACAGGTCGGTGCGCTCGATGCGAGGCAGCGGCGCGCGGAAGGCGAGGCAGAACACGCCGTAGGCGACGGTCGCGAAGTAGGCGGGGACGAACCAGATGCTGCCCCGGGCCAGCGCGGCGGCGAGCAGCAGCGGCAGCCACAGCCACCACGAGAGGCGGATCTTCGCGCGCAGCACCCACAGCAGCGTGCCGGTGATGAAGAAGGCGGTGACCCAGAGCAGGTACACCAGATGTTCGGGCAGGGGATGCGACATCCACGCGAAACCCGCGGCCCCCGCGATCGCCAGTGCCCACGCCGGCACGTAGCGCTTCGGCGCGAGCATGCCCAGCAGCCCGGCGACGAACAGCATCAAGTACAGGCGGCCTTCGATCGGCAGGGTCCACAGCGAGCCGTTCACGGCCGTGCGCGGCAGGGTGTCGAAGACGCCGGGCAGGCGGAACTCGGCGCGCCAGAGCGTGGCGTTCGACCACAGGTAGCGCCAGGTGCCGGGGTTCGACAGGTAGTCGGGCGCGGCGCTGAGCACGGGACCGAGCACACCGACCGTGAGCAGGATGCACACGACCAGTGCCGGATAGATGCGCAGCGCGCGGGCGCGGAGGAAGTCGCGCCAGCTGTTGCGCTGCAGGCTGGCCGCGACCAGGAAGCCGCTGATCACGAAGAAGACATCGACCGCGAAGGCCCCGGCGGAACGCGAGGTCAACCGTGCGAAATGATCGTTGCCGGGCGTGCCGGTGATCGCCCAGGCGTGGCTCCAGATCACCAGCCACGCGGCGATCAGGCGGATCAGGTTGAAATGGTTGCGGCCCGTGCGCCAGGCGGCGTCGAGTGTGGGCATCGCCTGCATCGATCAGCCTTCCCGCCGGGCGTCGCCGTGCCAGCACCAGTGCCAGGGCTCGTAGACGATGCCGTGCGGGTTGTCGCGCGGGAAGCTCATCGAGAAGCCGTGATCGCCGGCGTGCGCCTGCAGCCAGGCGAACGCGCGCGTGTGTTCGAACGATTCCTCCGCCGGTGGTTCGTCCGGCGTGCCGATGTCCAGGGCGTGGCCGCCGTGGTGCTCGCTGTAGCCTGGCGCGGCATTGACGGTCAGGATCTGCTCGACCGTGAGGCCGCGCGCCAGCTTGCGCTCGAAGATGCCCCACTGGTAATCGTGGCTGCGATAGCCGGAGATGGCTTCCAGGACCACATCATCGTGCCGCGCGGCATCGCGCATGCGCGACCAGGCGCGTGCGGCGCCGGGGTGTAGCCACAGGGGGCGGCGGTAGCGGTCGAAACCGGCATGGGCCAGCCAGCTCGGCTCGGGCACCAGTGCCAGGCCGGTGCGTGCGCCGTAGTCCTCGGCGTCGAGGCCCAATGCGTGCAGCCGCTCCTGCAGGGCGTGCAGCGGGCGGGCCTGCGGTCCGCGCCCGATGGCCGGCGGCGACGCGATGACCTGCAGTGCCTGTGCGAGCCCGGGTTCGCGCGTCCAGCCGGGGATCAGACCGATGCATCCGGCATCGCCGATGGCGGCGACGAAGCGGCCGTCGCGCTTGCGGCGGATGACCTGGCGGGCCTGCGCCAGGGCGCGCGCGTCGCGGTTGCTGCGTGCGCGCAGCAACGATGCGGGCCAGATGTCGAGGACATCGGTGTTCAGCAGGATGCGGGGAGACGGACGCATCCGCACAGGGTAGAGCCTGCGCCGGCGTTTTTCACCACCTGCCCGTCGCGACGCCCGCCCTTGCTCAGTGGCCGTGCACGCCGCGCAGCAGCTCGATCCACAGGGCGATGTCGTCGATCAGCTCCGCCGATACCTTGCCGGGGACTTCGTAGCTGTGCAGCGAGCCCGGCTCGCGCTCGTGCATGCCGAGATGGTTGAGCGTGCGGTGATAGGCGAAGGTGACCCGCGGCGTGTCCGCGAAGGCGCGCTGCCAGCGCAGCCAGTCGGCGGACATCACCTGCAGGTCGCGTCCACCCTGCAGCAGCAGCATCGGTTGCCGGATCGCCTTCGCTTCGGCGACGGGATCGACAGCGTCCACGCTGCGCCAGTAGCGCGCGGACAGGCCCATGGGCAGTCGCGACGCCGGAGGATCCAGGCCGGCACGGATCGCGCGCGCGCCTTCGACCAGGCGATGCAGCGCCACCTGTTCGGCATCGTTGATCACGCCATCGTCGAGCAGCCCGACCCGGCGCTGCTGCTCGATCAGCAGGTCCAGCAGCGGTCGCGCGGGTGCGGCGAGCAGGATCACGCCTGCCACGTCGGGCGCGCGGCCGGCGATGCGCGGCGCCAGCATGCCGCCCTGGCTGTGGCCGAGCACGAAGATGCGCCGGTGGTCGATCATCCGCGTCTGCCGCAGCCGCGCGATCGCCAGCAGCGCATCGTGGGTGGTCTCGCGATCGATGGTGAGCTGGTCGTCCGACAGCAGGCGCGGATACCGGTGCGTGCGCTTCTCGTAGCGCAGCACGGCGATGCCGCGTTCCGCGAGGCCATGGGCCATGTCGCGGAACGGTCTGTTCGCGGCGATGGTCTCGTCGCGATCGTGCGCGCCGGACCCATGCACCAGCACCACGACCGGGAAAGGGCCGGCACCGCGTGGCAGGGTCAGGGTGCCGGGCAGGCTGTCGCGATCGCCGATCCGGACTTCGATGTCGATGCGTCGTGCGACCGACAGCTGCTTTGCCGACGTCGGATGCGATGCGAAGCCTGCGATCATTGCGATCGCGGCAACCAGAAGGCATTTTGCGACGATCACGCAATGCGACCGGATGATGCCGCTGGTGCGTGGGCCTGCAGGATGCGAATGGATGCGAGCCATGACTGCGCTTCCTTTTCGTTGTCGGCTGCGGCGCGGCAAGGACTATGCTTGCCCGCATCGTCATGTTGATCCGTTTGGTCGGCGTCAACCGTGATTCGCGTCAACTTCGCGTCACGTCATCCCGGAATCGGAAGTCGCTGCGGATTCCTGGAGTTCATGCGGTTTCCGCGCGTTTCATTTGCATCGCGAATCGTCGCAACGGTTCGTATCGAAAGCATGAATGATCCAGTTCGAGCAGCGGTCTTCCTGCGGATCGCCGATGTGGTTCGACCATGGAAATCGAAGCGATGGATAGATGGGTCGAATCGATGGCGCAGTCGATGGTCTCATCGATGCAGTGGTCCGCCATGCCGTCGTTCGACCGCAATGCATCGACCCTCTCGATCGGCGATGCGGCATGTTCCTCAGCGCTTGCGGTATGGGGCAGCTTCGCCAAGTGCGTCCAGCAGCGACTGTGGTCGGGTCAGGCTCAACAGGAGCCTGCGGCCATCGCGTTCTTGCAGGACCAGCACCTTGCGGCGCGAGGTCAGCAGCAGGAAGGCACGACTGCGATCGCGCAGCCGGAAATGGCCGGACTGATAGCCGGGCATCGACGTGCCGAAAGTCTTGAAGAAGGGACGCAGCCCAGGTTCGCTGTCGAGATCGATGATGCGCGCGGCTGCCATGTCGAGCGCGTCCAGTGCGACCTTGGCGCTGTTGAGTCCCGCTGCGATGCGGAGCGTGCCGTCTTCGATCCAGACAGACCGGCGTTGCAGCGACCATGCGATGGCGCCGCAGGCGAGTCCGATGGGGATCAGCAGGAACCAGGCACGAGGTTCCTCGCGCGCCGCCAGGGCGACGCCGACCAGCGCGGTCGCCAGCCCGATCGCAGGCAGCAGCCAGGCCATGCGCGCATCGGGAGGCACGACCTCGAACGTGCGGCGCATGTTCAGCGCCCCGTCCTGGTGTGCGCGGGCGTCGACGCAGCTTGCGCATCGATCCACGCGGCGACGTCGCCGATCAGTTCGGGCGCGACGTGGCCCGGGCGCGCGTACTCCGCCAGGCTGCCATCGCCTTCGCCGGGAATGGCGAGGTGGTTCAGTGCTTCGTACAGCTTGAAGGTCACGCGCGCATCGTCATGGAATGCCTCGCGCCAGTTCTGCCAGTCGGCATCGACCACCTGGATGTCGCGCGCGCCCTGCAGGATCAGCATGGGTTGCTTGATCCGTGCGGCCTCGGCTACGGGATCCACGGCTTCGACCGTGCGCCAGTACTCCGGCGACAGCCCCAGCGGCCCTTGCGCCGCCGTCATCTCGCGACCGTCGCGCACCGCCTTCACGCTGTCGCTCAGGCGCATGATCGCGGCGTTCTCCTGGTCGCTGATCCGGCCATCGTCGAGCACGGCGAGGCGCTTGTTCTGTTCGATCAGGATGTCCAGCAGCGGACGCGACGGCGCCGCCAGCAGCACGATGCCCGCGATCTTCGTGTCGCGCTGCGCGATGCGCGGCGCCATCATGCCGCCGAGGCTGTGGCCGAGCACGAAGACGCGCTTCGCATTCACGCCCGGCTGGCTGCGCAGCGTCTGCACGGCGAGCACGGCGTCGTCGGTGGTCTCGCGGTCGATCGTGGCGCCGCCATCCATGAACGCCTGCGGGTGCGCCTTGGTCCGCTTCTCGTAGCGCAGCACCGCGATCCCGCGCTCGGCGAGACCGCGCGCGATGTCCAGGAACGGGCGATTCGGGCCGATGGTCGAATGACGATCCTGCGGTCCCGAGCCGTGCACCAGCACTACGGCGGGGAAGGGGCCCTTGCCTTTGGGCATGGCCAGCGTGGCCGGCAGGCCTGTGGCGGCGTCGCCGATGCGCAGTTCGCGTTCCTCGTACGCGGCATCGGCCGGTACCGGCGGCACTTCGGCGACGGGCGTCTTCGGCGGGCGCAGCGCGAAGCCGGAGATGCGCCGGTCCTTGTCGAAGGCGACGAAGGCCACCACCTCGGCGCGCTCGAAACGCAGCGATTGCGTCACCAGCGCGCCGTCCTCGCGCAGGTCGCTGGTCGGTTCGCCGCGCGACTGCAGCGCGCCGGCACCGGCCTGGATGCTCGCGAGTCCCTGCGCGAGCTGTTCAGCGCTCACGGCGGCGGACATCTTCGCATCGAACCGCGCATGGACCGAGGCGGTGTCGCCGGCCAGGAACGCGTCGATCACCTGCTGCGCCTCGCGCACGGCATCGAAGGCCGGCGCATCGGCGCCCGCAGGCGCGGGCGCGTCCTGCGCCCGCGTCGAGGTCGCGACGAGCAGGCCCGTGCCGAGCGCGAGGGCCAGTGCGGAGGCGAGCAGCAGGCGCGGCGCGAGGCTGCGGCGATGCGAAGCGGGCAGATGGCGTTCGATCTGGCGGACTACGTGGATCATTCGGATTCTCCGTTGGAAGAGGCATCGTCCGTGGGCGGCGTCTTCAGGCGACCGGTCTTGCGCAGCGCATCGCGCAGGACGTATTCGATCTGGGCGTTGAGGCTGCGCAGCTCGTCGTCGGCCCAGCGCTGCGTGGCCGCGAGGATCTCGGCGTTGATGCGCAGCGGATAGGCCTTCTTTTCGCTCATGGCGGGGTGCCCGGGCAGGTGCGGCGGTCGCCGCGATCAGTACAGCGAGCCGGTGTTGACGATCGGCTGCGTCGCGCGTTCGCCGCACAGCACGACCAGCAGGTTGCTGACCATCTGCGCCTTGCGCTCCTCGTCGAGCTGCACCACGCCGTTCTTCTGCAGCTCGGCCAGGGCCATCTCGACCATGCCGACCGCACCGGCGACGATGCGCGTGCGCGCGGCGATGATCGCGTTCGCCTGCTGGCGCTGCAGCATCGCCTGGGCGATTTCAGGGGCGTAGGCGAGGTGGCTGATGCGCGCGTCCAGGACGGTGACCCCGGCGTCGGCGAGGCGCTCCTGCAGTTCTTCCTTCAGGTGCTGGCCGACTTCGTTGGCATGGCTGCGCAGCGCGAGCTGGCCGTCCTCGTGCTGGTCGTAGGGATAGCTCGTCGCCATCGCGCGCACCGCGGATTCCGACTGGATGTGCACGAAGCTCTCGTAATCGTCGACGTTGTAGACGGCTTCGGCGCTGTCGACGACCTGCCAGACGATGACCGCCGCGATCTCGATCGGGCTGCCGTCCAGTTCGTTGACCTTGAGCTTGCTGCTCTCGAAGTTGCGCACGCGCAGCGAGACCTTCTTCTTGCCGTAGAAGGGGTTGTTCCAGCGCAGGCCGTTGTCCTTCACGGTGCCGACGTACTTGCCGAACAGGTCGAGCACGGCGGCCTGGTTGGGTTCGACCTTGTACAGGCCCAGCATCAGGAAGATCGAGCCCAGGACCAGGGCGATGCCGGCGATCCACCCGGCCGTGCCATCGCGGGCGCTGGTGCCGATGAGCCAGGCGCCGACCATCACGGCGACGAGCAGCAGCAGGAGGGTCGGGATGCCGGGGAGCGAACGGGAGGTGTTCTCTTTCATGGCGCGGGCTCGGTGGTCGGGAATGATCATTTGATATCAAAAAGATATCAGAATATGCAAGCGATGCCGGACGAATGGTGTTGCCGGGATGCGGCGTGATGACCGGCCTTTGTGCAAGCCCTTGATTTAAAATGCCGGCTTTCCGCCGGAACCACGCCCATGTCCGCCTTCCCCGAGATCGAATTCGGTACGCCCCTGTCGCCTTCCGCCGTCCGCGTGCTGCTGCTGGGGTCCGGCGAGCTGGGCAAGGAAGTCGCGATCGAACTGCAGCGCTTCGGCTGCGAGGTCATCGCCGCCGACCGCTACGCCGATGCCCCGGCGATGCAGGTCGCGCACCGCAGCCACGTGCTGAACATGCTCGATGGGGACGCTCTGCGCGCCCTCATCGCCGAGGAGCGGCCGACCCTGATCGTCCCGGAAATCGAGGCCATCCACACCGAGACCCTGGTCCAGCTCGAGCGCGAGTTCGCCGAGCGCGGCACGCACACCCGCGTGGTGCCGACCGCGCGCGCGGCGCGCCTGACCATGGATCGCGAGGGCATCCGCCGCCTCGCCGCCGAAACCCTCGGCCTGGCGACGTCGCCGTACCGATTCGTCGACACGCTGGACGACTATCGCGCCGCCGTGGCCGAGATCGGCATTCCCTGCGTGGTCAAGCCGGTGATGTCGTCCTCTGGCAAGGGCCAGAGCCTCGTGCGCACCGCCGACGACGTCGATGCGGCCTGGGACTACGCGCAGACCGGCGGTCGCGCCGGTGCCGGGCGCGTGATCGTCGAGGGCTTCATCGACTTCGACTACGAGATCACCCTGCTGACCGTGCGCCATGCCGGCGGCACCGATTTCTGCGACCCGATCGGCCACCTGCAGCGCGATGGCGACTATCGCGAGAGCTGGCAGCCGCAGCCGATGTCGGCGAAGGCGCTGGAGCGCGCGCAGGCGATCGCGAAGACCATCACCGACGACCTCGGCGGCTGGGGCCTGTTCGGCGTCGAGCTGTTCGTGAAGGGCGACGAGGTGTGGTTCTCCGAAGTCTCGCCGCGTCCGCACGACACCGGCCTGGTCACCCTGATCTCGCAGGACCTGAGCGAGTTCGCCCTGCATGCGCGCGCGATCCTCGGCCTGCCGATTCCGAAGATCGGCCAGAACGGCCCCTCGGCCTCCTGCGCGGTGCTGGCGCACGGCCATGGCGTGCCCGCGTTCACCGGCGTGGCCGAGGCGCTGCGCGCGCCGGACACCGCGCTGCGCCTGTTCGGCAAGCCGAAGGTGGAAGGGCATCGTCGTGTCGCCGTCACCCTCGCCCTGGGCACGGACATCGACGAGGCCCGCGCGAAGGCCCGCGATGCCGCAGCGGCGCTGTCGATCGAGCTGCGCTGACCGCGCATCGCGCTCCGTAGAGCGGAGCTTGCTCCGCTCCAGAACTTCCGAAAAGCCCGAGCGGAGCTTGCTCCGCTCCAGAACTTCCGGAAAGCCCGGGCGGAGCAAGCTCCGCTCCAGAACTTCCGGAAAGCCCGGGCGGAGCAAGCTCCGCTCCAGAACTTCCGGAAAGCCCGAGCGGAGCAAGCTCCGCTCCAGAACTTCCGGAAAGCCCGAGCGGAGCAAGCTCCGCTCTACGGACGTGGAACTGCTACGCTCGCCCGACGCCGTCACAGGACCCCGCGATGAACGACACCAGCGGCTATGCCGTCTTCTTTTTCCCGCAGGCGCTCGAAGTGCTGGGCGATCCAATCCGCCCCTTCCTGCAGGACGGCCCGGCCGGTCCGCACGTGGCCTGCGCCACCATCGATACCGGCGGCGCTTTCATCGAGATGACCATCGAAGGCCGCACGCCGGAAGGTCGCGAGGTCTCGCTTGAACTGATGGTGCCCAGCGGCATGGTGCGCATGGTGGTGTCGACCCAGAGCGAAGCCATGTTCGGCTTCGGTCTGCGCGACGCCGACCCGCTGCCTGTCGCCTTGCCCGTGCTGGGGCCGACGGCGGAACCGGCCAGCGCGCCGTCGGAGGCCTTGCCGTCGTCGGCGGATGATGCGACGCCGCCTGCGGCCTGATCCGGATGTCGTATTCGTCGCATCGCAAGGCGGTGCGTAACCCATCGCTGCCGTTTCAACACCGCGCATCGCATCTCCGATCGTGTGCGTTGCTCGTCGCCAACAAGCTTGCGATCCCACGGGATGCCGTGATCGATGCCGTGAAGTCGACGAGCGGCATTGATCTGCATGCGCCGGAAGATGGCGAAGCACTTGAGCGCGCCCTGGGCGCACTTAAAGCCATGCGCATGCCTCAAGACGACTGAATGAAGCGGCCCGATCGGGCCGCTCGACTCACTCCATCTGCGGCAGATCGAACGCCAGCACTTCCGCGTCGTCTCCGCCTTCGATCTCGATGCGCGGCTCGTCGCGATACAGCAGCGCATCGCCGGCCCTCAGCACGTGGCCATTCACCAGTGCATTGCCGCGAACGACATGCACGTAGCCGAGCCGGCCTTCGGCCAGGTCCAGCGTGGCGCGTTCGTCGCCGTCGAACAGACCTGCGTACATCCGCGCATCCTGGTGGATGGTCACCGAATCCTCGGCGCCGTCCGGGCTCACGGCCAGGCACAGCCGGCCGCGCTTTTCGGCGTCGCTGAAGCTGCGCTGCGCATAGCCGGGCGTCACGCCCATCCGGTCCGGGATGATCCAGATCTGCAGGAAATGCGTCGTGCCCCGCGTGTCGTGGTTGAACTCGGAATGGGTGACGCCGGTGCCTGCGCTCATGCGTTGCACCTCGCCCGGCACGATGCTGGCGGCATTGCCCATCGAGTCCTTGTGACCCAGTGCGCCGGAGATCACGTAGCTGATGATCTCCATGTCGCGGTGGCCGTGGGTGCCGAAGCCGCGGCCCGGTGCGACGCGGTCCTCGTTGATCACGCGCAGCGGGCCCCAGTGGACGTGGCGCGGATCGTGGTACTCGGCGAAGGAGAAGCTGTGCCAGGAATCGAGCCAGCCGTGATTGGCATGGCCGCGTTCGGCGGCGGGACGGACAGTGATCATCGGGCGGCTCCGGCGAGGGCGACGGCGTTGCGGGCGGCGCGGCGGGCGAGCAGGGCATCGAGGCTGTAGCGGCCGGGCCCGTGCGCGGCGAGCACCAGCAGGCCGCCGGCCATGGCGATGTTCTTGAGGAAGTGGATCATCTGGTTCTGGTCGGCGAAGTCCGCATGGAACAGTGCGGCCGCGATCACCGAGAACAGCGCCAGGGCGGTCGCGGTCGTGCGGGTCAGCAGGCCGGCGACCAAGGCCAGGCCGCCGCCGAGTTCGGCCAGGATGACCAGCGGCAGCAGCGCGCCGGGTACGCCGACGCTCTCCATGTACTGCTGGGTGCCGGCATATGCGGCGAGCTTGCCCGCACCGGACAGGACGAAGATCAGGGCAAGGGCGCTTCGGCCCGCAAGGGTGGTGGCTGACGCATTCATGGCAGTACTCCCGAAGGCGGCCGGGGCGGGTGCGGGGTGCACCCGGATGACCTCGGCGGCATGGCGCTATCTTCGGGATCCTATAAAAATAGAACAATAATTGAAAATTGAATCTATTGTTCTATATTTGGTTCTTATGGTCAGTGCGTGGCCGGGATCCGGTGCCGGCCGGTCCGCGGCAAGGGGCGCGGCTTGCCGAACAGATAACCCTGTCCGAACTGGCAGCCCTGCTCGACGAGGATCTCGCGCTGGGCCTCGGTCTCGATGCCCTCGGCGATGGTGTCGATGCCCAAGGTCAGGGCCATCGCCAGGATGGCGCGCACCAGCGCCAGGCTCTCGGTCCGGGTCTCGCCCTCCAGTCCCGAGACGAAGCTGCGATCGATCTTCAGGCCCTGGATCGGGAACCGGTGCAGGTAGGACAGCGCCGAGAACCCGGTGCCGAAGTCGTCGAGCAGCGCCTCGATGCCGTGGCCGCGCAGGTCGCGCAGCACCTTCAGCGCCCGGTTCGCGTCCTCGATCAGCGCCACCTCGGTGATCTCGATGCGCAGTCGGCGCGGATCCTGGCCGGCCTCGTCGAGCATGCGCAGCAGGCGGTCGGAGAAGTTGTCCGAGAGGAAATGGCGCGGCGAGACGTTGATCGAGACGTAGTCCTTCGGGTATTCGCCCATCGAGGACACGACGTGGCCGTACATCAGCCAGTCGACCTGTTCGATCAGCGCGCTGTCCTCGCCGACGCCGATGAACTCGGCGGGGGTGAGCAGGCCGCGCTGCTCGTGGTTCCAGCGTACGAGCGCTTCGTAGCCGACTTGCTGTCGGTCGGCCAGGCGCAGGATCGGCTGGAAATGCGGCTCGAAGGCGTCGTGCATGATCGCGCGGCGCAGGTCGGCTTCGAGGTCGAGCAGGCGCATGGCCTCGGCACGCATTTCTTCGCCGAAGACCTCGCTGCGGTTGCGACCCAGGCGCTTGGCGCGATACATGGCGGCGTCGGCATCGCGCAGGAGTTCCTCGCTCTTGCGGTAGCGCGGATGCCACAGGGCGATGCCGATGCTGGCGGAGGGGAAGATCTCGCGGCCCTCGATCCACAGCGGCTGTCCGATGGCGCGGAGGATGGTGCTGGCGTACTGGCGGGCCTGGTCTGCGCTCTCGACGTTCTCGACGAGGAGTGCGAACTCGTCGCCGCCGAGTCGGGCGACGAGATCGTCGCGGAGGATGAGCTGGGAGATGCGCCGGCTGCACTCGACCAGGAGTTCGTCGCCTGCGACATGGCCGACGGAATCGTTGATGAGCTTGAAGCGGTCGATGTCGAGGAACAGGACGGCGAAGGGCCGTGCATCGGCGGAGGTGACGCGCATGATGGCGTCGTCGAGGCGTTCCTGGAGCTGGGCGCGGTTGGGCAGCCCGGTGAGCGAGTCGTGGCGGGCCTGGTGGCGGAGGCGCTGTTCGGCGCGGAGGCGCTCGGCGATCTGCTCGCGCAGTTCGCGGTTGGCGTCGGCGAGTTCGCGGGTGCGGGTCTGGACGCGGGTCTCGAGTTCGGCGTGCGCGGCGACGAGGGTGTCCTGTGCGCGCTTGCGGGCGAGGGCGGCGTCGATATGGTGGGCGACGAAGGTGAGCAGCTCCTGGTCGCGGTCGGTGAAGTCGATGCCGGCGGTGTAGCTCTGCACGCCGATCACGCCGATGGCCTTGCCCTCGCGGGTCAGCGGTACGCCCAGCCAGCGATGGGCATGGCGACCCATGCTGCGTACCAGGCCACGCGCTTCGAGATCGTCGATCATCGGACGGTCCGCCAGCAGCGGTTCGCCGGTGTCGATCACGTACTCGGTCAGGCCCTTGGCGCGCGGACGCGTACGCGTGCGGCGTGCATCGTATTCGTCGGCGACATAGGCGAATTCGATGGTGCCGCCGTCTGCAGAGAGGAGGGCGATGTAGAAATTGCCTGCGTAGAGCAGTTCGCCGATGACCCGGTGCAGTGCCTCATAAAACTCGTCGAGGCCTGTGGCGCTCACCGACAGCTCGGTGATGCGGAACAGGGCCTGCTGCAGTTTCTCTGCGCGTTCCCGCTCCAGCACTTCGTTCTGCAGTTCCTGGTTCGCACGCTCCAGCGCGCGCGTGCGTTCGCGCACCCGGCGTTCGAGTTCGACCTGCGCGGTCTTGCGATCGAGCGCGGTGAGGATGTGCTGGCCGACGTACTCGAGCAGGGCCTGCTCCTCGCTGCCGTAGCGGTTCGGCCGTTCGTAGTCCTGGACGACGATCGCGCCGCAGACGTGACCGTCGCGCAGCAGCGGCACGCCCAGCCAGTCCTCGCTCTGCGGGCCGTTGATGATTTCTTCGTCGGGGATGCCGAACTCCGCGATGATCGCCTGCGACGGACCGATCAGGGCGCGACCGTGGCGCAGCAGGGTCGCGGTGAGGAAGCTGTCGGAGAGCGGGAAATCCTCGTCGGGATCCGGATCGAAACGGTCGCGGCTGTCCGCGAAATACAGGAAACGCAGGGTGTCCTGGCCGGGGTTGTACTGGACGATGAAGAAATTGTCCGCCGGCATGAGTTCGCCGACCACGCGGTGGATGCGCGCGAGCATCTCGCGCATTTCCAGGTCGGAGCCGGCGAGGTCGGAGATCTCGTACAGGGCCTGCTGCAGCCGCTTGGATTTCTCCAGGGTATGGACGCGGGCATCGGCCTCGCCCAACCGCAGGCCGGCAACGAGCAGGTCCGCGGCCAGTCCGAACCAGGTCGCGTCGGGCGCGCTCGCCCCGGCATCGTTGCGGTCGCCGGCGGCATGCGCGATCGCGATGTCGGCGGAGGCTTCGTCCTGGCGGATCCGGACCACGCGCACACCGTCGTCGACGTGTGGCTTGTGGACGGGCGCGTCCAGCGCGCGTCGCGCGGCATCCTGCAGTGCCGCGTCCCCGTCGGCGCTGCCGATGCAGCCATGGCCGAGCACAGGATGCCGCCATGCGATGGCGAAACGGCTTGCGGCAGGCAGGGTGCGGCGCAGCGCGTCGACCGTGCCGGCGAGGGCGGCCGGTGCCGATGGATTCGCGTTCGTCCCGCCTGTCCCTGCGCCCACGTCGTCCTCGCCTGGAATCAAGTGGTCAGCTTAGAGCGTGCGATCCGGTTTTTCACGTACTGCGTTTGTGCCATGTCGTTGTCCCGTGTTGTCCTGCCTGCCATCGCCGCCTGGCGATGGCAGGGATGGCTCAGTGCAGCGGGCGATGGCCAGCGCCGTGGCGCACGGCGGCCACCCGATGGCTGTCGCGCGCGAGCATCCGCGGAGCCCCGAAGAGATAGCCCTGCCCGAACTGGCAGCCCTGCTCGACGAGGATCTCGCGCTGGGCTTCGGTCTCGATGCCCTCGGCGATCGTGTCGATGCCCAGGGTCAGGGCCATCGCCAGGATCGCGCGGACCAGCGCCAGGCTCTCGGTCCGGGTCTCGCCCTCCAGTCCCGAGACGAAGCTGCGGTCGATCTTCAGGCCCTGGATCGGGAACCGGTGCAGGTAGGACAGCGCCGAGAACCCGGTGCCGAAGTCGTCGAGCAGGGCCTCGATGCCGTGGCCGCGCAGGTCGCGCAGCACCTTCAGCGCCCGGTTCGCGTCCTCGATCAGCGCCACCTCGGTGATCTCGATGCGCAGCCGGCGCGGATCCTGGCCGGCCTCGTCGAGCATGCGCAGCAGGCGGTCGGAGAAGTTGTCGGACAGGAAGTGGCGCGGCGAGACGTTGATCGAGACGTAGTCCTTCGGATACTCGCCCATCGAGGACACGACGTGGCCGTACATCAGCCAGTCGACCTGTTCGATCAGCGCGCTGTCCTCGCCGACGCCGATGAACTCGGCGGGGGTGAGCAGGCCGCGCTGTTCGTGGTTCCAGCGCACGAGGGCTTCGTAGCCGACCTGCTGGCGGTCGGCCAGGCGCAGGATCGGCTGGAAATGCGGCTCGAAGGCGTCGTGCATGATCGCGCGGCGCAGATCGGCTTCGAGGTCGAGCAGGCGCATGGCCTCGGCACGCATCTCCTCGCCGAAGACCTCGCTGCGGTTGCGGCCGAGGCGCTTGGCGCGATACATGGCGGCGTCGGCATCGCGGAGCAGTTCCTCGCTCTTGCGGTAGCGCGGATGCCACAGCGCGATGCCGATGCTGGCGGAGGGGAAGATCTCGCGGCCCTCGATCCACAGCGGCTGTCCGATGGCGCGGAGGATGGTGCTGGCGTACTGGCGGGCCTGGTCTGCGCTCTCGACGTTCTCGACGAGGAGGGCGAACTCGTCGCCGCCGAGTCGGGCGACGAGATCGTCGCGGAGGATGAGCTGGGAGATGCGCCGGCTGCACTCGACCAGGAGTTCGTCGCCTGCGACATGGCCGACGGAATCGTTGATGAGCTTGAAGCGGTCGATGTCGAGGAAGAGGACGGCGAAGGGCCGTGCATCGGCGGAGGTGACGCGCATGATGGCGTCGTCGAGTCGTTCCTGGAGCTGTGCGCGGTTGGGCAGCCCGGTGAGCGAGTCGTGGCGTGCCTGGTGGCGGAGGCGCTGTTCGGCGCGGAGGCGCTCTGCGATCTGTTCGCGCAGTTCGCGGTTGGCGTCGGCGAGTTCGCGGGTGCGGGTCTGGACGCGGGTCTCGAGTTCGGCGTGCGCGGCGACGAGGGTGTCCTGGGCGCGCTTGCGGGCGAGGGCGGCGTCGATGTGGTGGGCGACGAAGGTGAGCAGTTCCTGGTCGCGGTCGATGAAACCGATGCTCTCCGTGTAGCTCTGCACGCCGATCACGCCGCTGACGACGCTGTCGCGGGTCAGCGGCACGCCGAGCCAGCAGCAGGCCATCGGCCCGGGGCCGAGGTTCTGCACCAGCCCCCGGGCTTCGAGCGCGAGGATGTCCTCGCGTCGCGCGAGCAGTGGCTTGCCGGTGTCGATCACGTATTCGGTCAGGCCCTTGCCGCGCGGGCGGTCGTGGACGGTGTTCGTGTCGATCTCGTCGGCGACGTAGGGGAATTCGATGCGCTTGCCGTCCGCGCTCTGCAGCGCGATGTACAGGTTCTTCGCGTAGAGCAGTTCTCCGATGACGCCATGCAGCGCCGCGTAGAAGTCATCGAGACTGGTCGTCCCGACCGAGAGTTCGGTGATGCGGAACAGGGCCTTCTGCAGCTTCTCGGCACGTTCGCGCTCCAGCACTTCGCTCTGCAGTTCCTGGTTCGCCTGTTCGAGGGCGAGGGTGCGTTCGCGCACGCGGCGTTCGAGTTCGACCTGCGCGGTCTTGCGGTCGAGCGCGGTGAGGATGTGCTGGCCGACGTACTCGAGCAGGGCCTGCTCCTCGCTGCCGTAGCAGTTCGGCCGCAGGTAGTCCTGGACGACGATCGCGCCGCAGACGCTGGCGTCGCGCAGCAGCGGCACGCCCAGCCAGTCCTCGCTGACCGGGCCGCCGGTGCCTTCCTGATAGGGAATGCCCAGCGATTCGAGGATCTTCAGCGGTCGTCCGATCAGCGGTTTGCCGTGGCGGATCAGCACCGACGTCAGCGGCGTGAACGACAGGGGATACTCGACCTCGGGATTGGCGATGAACTCATGCCGATGGTCGGCGAAGTAGAGGAAGCGGATGCGATCGTGGGCTTCGACGTACTGGACGATGAAGAAATTGTCCGCCGGCATCAGCTCGCCGACCACGCGATGGATGCGGGCGAGCATCTCGCGCATCTCCAGGTTCGAGCCGGCGAGGTCGGAGATCTCGTACAACGCATGCTGCAGGCGCTTGGATTTCTCCAGCGCCTCGATCCGGGTGTCGGCATCGGCCAGGCGCAGGCAGGCAGAGACGAGGTCAGCGGCGAGCGGCGTCCAGTGGCGATCGATCCAGTCGCTGTCGGCATCGGGACGGCGGCGCAGGCCGATGCAGACGATCCCGTTCGCGCGTTCGAAGCGCTCGACCTGCAGGTCGCCTTCCGACGCGTCGGCACTGCCATCGAGCGCGGCGCGCGTGCGATCGCGCAGGACATCGTCGACGCCATCGTCCAGCCCGTCTTCGCCCAGGACCCGATGCCGCCATGCGATCGCCACGCGTGCATCCGGTGGCGCCGCGCGCAGCAGCGGTGCGAGTGCTGCCTTCAGGCCGCCACCGGCGACGGCCGGCGGAGGGACGTCGACCGCGTCCACCGGGGTGTCAAGCGCTTCGTTCCTGCTCAGGATCATGCTGATGTGCCCGTACGGCTGCCATGTCGACCTGCGAACGCAGAATGTCGGGAAAAAGCCCAAGTACCGCCAAGGTCGGTCCCTGACAGTCGCCTGACGTCTTCCCTGTCGCCACCCCTGACACCCAAGCATCATCCATGCCATTCCCGATGGCATCCATGCCGACATCGATCCCGCGAGACTGCGCTCCGCTCAGTGCAGCCCTTGGCGATGGCGGAAGGACGATGGGTTCCGGTCGAGCATCCGCGGAGCCCCGAAGAGATAGCCCTGTCCGAACTGGCAGCCCTGCTCGACGAGGATCTCGCGCTGTGCCTCGGTCTCGATGCCCTCGGCGATCGTGTCGATGCCCAGGGTCAGGGCCATCGCCAGGATCGCGCGCACCAGCGCCAAGCTCTCGGTCCGGGTCTCGCCCTCCAGTCCCGAGACGAAGCTGCGGTCGATCTTCAGGCCCTGGATCGGGAACCGGTGCAGGTAGGACAGCGCCGAGAACCCGGTGCCGAAGTCGTCGAGCAGGGCCTCGATGCCGTGGCCGCGCAGGTCACGCAGCACCTTCAGCGCCCGGTTCGCGTCCTCGATCAGCGCCACCTCGGTGATCTCGATGCGCAGCCGGCGCGGATCCTGGCCTGCCTCGTCGAGCATGCGCAGCAGGCGGTCGGAGAAGTTGTCCGAGAGGAAATGGCGCGGCGAGACGTTGATCGAGACGTAGTCCTTCGGATACTCGCCCATCGAGGACACGACGTGGCCGTACATCAGCCAGTCGACCTGTTCGATCAGCGCGCTGTCCTCGCCGACGCCGATGAACTCGGCGGGGGTGAGCAGGCCGCGCTGCTCGTGGTTCCAGCGCACGAGGGCTTCGTAGCCGACCTGCTGGCGGTCGGCCAGGCGCAGGATCGGCTGGAAATGCGGCTCGAAGGCGTCGTGCATGATCGCGCGGCGCAGATCGGCTTCGAGGTCGAGCAGGCGCATGGCCTCGGCGCGCATCTCCTCGCCGAAGACCTCGCTGCGGTTGCGGCCGAGGCGCTTGGCGCGATACATCGCGGCGTCGGCGTCGCGCAGGAGTTCCTCGCTCTTGCGGTAGCGCGGATGCCACAGCGCGATGCCGATGCTGGCGGAGGGGAAGATCTCGCGGCCCTCGATCCACAGCGGCTGTCCGATGGCGCGGAGGATGGTGCTGGCGTACTGGCGGGCCTGGTCGGCGCTTTCGACGTTCTCGACGAGGAGGGCGAACTCGTCGCCGCCGAGTCGGGCGACGAGATCGTCGCGGAGGATGAGCTGGGAGATGCGCCGGCTGCACTCGACCAGGAGTTCGTCGCCTGCGACATGGCCGACGGAATCGTTGATGAGCTTGAAGCGGTCGATGTCGAGGAAGAGGACGGCGAAGGGCCGCGCATCGGCTGAGGTGACGCGCATGATGGCATCGTCGAGGCGTTCCTGCAGTTGCGCGCGGTTGGGCAGCCCGGTGAGCGAGTCGTGGCGGGCCTGGTGGCGCAGCCGCTGCTCGGCGCGGAGTCGCTCGGCGATCTGTTCGCGCAGTTCGCGGTTGGCGTCGGCGAGTTCGCGCGTGCGGGTCTGGACGCGGGTCTCGAGTTCGGCGTGTGCGGCGACGAGGGTGTCCTGTGCGCGCTTGCGTGCGAGGGCGGCGTCGATGTGGTGGGCGACGAAGGTGAGCAGCTCCTGGTCGCGGTCGGTGAAGGCCACGCCTTCGGTATAGCTCTGCACGCCGATCAGGCCCTCGACGACGCCGTCGCGGGTCAGCGGCACGCCCAGCCAGCACCAGGCCAGCGGCCCGATGCTGCGCACCAGTCCCTGCGCCTCCAGGGCCTGGATGCCTTCGCGCATCGCCAGCAGCGGCTTGCCCGTGTCGATCACGTATTCGCTCAGGCCGCGCGCGCGCTTGCGGCGGGTCAGGGTCTTGGTCTCGATTTCGTCGGCGGCGTAGGGGAATTCGACGTAGTCGCCGTCGGCCGAGAGCAGGGCGACGTAGAAGTTCCGGGCGTACAGCAGTTCGCCGATGATCGAATGCAGGTCGGCGTAGAAGTGTTCGAGACCCGTGGCGCTGACCGAGAGTTCGGTGATGCGGAACAGGGCCTGCTGCAGCTTCTCGGCATGCTGGCGTTCCAGTACTTCGTTCTGCAGTTCCTGGTTCGCACGCTCCAGCGCGTGGGTGCGTTCGCGCACCCGGCGTTCGAGTTCGACCTGCGCGGTCTTGCGGTCGAGCGAGGTGAGGATGTGCTGACCGACGTACTCGAGCAGGGCCTGCTCCTCGCTGCCGTAGCAATGGACGCGATCGTAGTCCTGGACCACGATCGCGCCGCAGACCCGGCCGTCGCGCAGCAGCGGCACGCCCAGCCAGTCCTCGCTGAGTGGACCTCCGGCGTATTCCTCGTGCGGGATGCCGAGCGATTCGATGATGTCGCGCGCCGAGCCCACCAGCGGTCGGCCGTGGCGCAGCAGCGCGGCGGTCATGCTGTGCAGGCCTTCGCCGAGTGGATAGACCGTATCGGCGTCGGGATCGAAGCGGTCCCGGCTGTCGGCGAAATACAGGTAGCGGATGCTGTCGTCTTCGTCGTCGTAGTGGACGATGTAGAAGTTCTCGGCCGGCATCAGGTGGCCGACGACGCGATGGATGCGCGCGAGCATCTCGCGCATCTCCAGGCCCCAGCCGGCGAGGTCGGAGATCTCGTAGAGCGCATGCTGCAGGCGCTTGGACTTCTCCAGCGCCTCGATCCGGGTGTCGGCGTCGGCCAGCCGCAGCGTCGCCCAGAGCAGGTCGCAGGCGAGCGCGAACCAGATGTGTTCGACCCAGCCTTCCGGCGGTGCATCGTCGAAGGTCAATCCGACCGCGACGCGCTCGGTGCCGCGATCGGAGCGGCCGAGCCAGGTGCCTTCGCGAAAGGAAATACCGCCGTCGACGGATGCGGCATCGAGATGGGCGACCACGGCGCGTTGCAAGGCATCGTCGGCGCCCGGGCAGCGGTGGCTGCCGAGGCCGAGTTGGGCATGATGCCAGGCGATGGCGATCCGGGTCCCCGCGGGCAGTGCGCGCTGCAGCGCATCGACCACCGTGCGAGCGGCGGCTTCGGCTGTCAGAGTCCCCCCGACCCTTCCCCCCGTCCCTGCATCCACATCGTGTTTGCCAAGGATCATGAACCGAGCATATACCCAAATCCGCGGGTTGGAAGCGGTCCAGACCCGACGGCCATCACTTTTTTTCGGAGACGGGGTTCCGCGACGGCGGACTGGCCGCATGGCGCTGCGGATCGCGTCTGCCGAAGGATGGACTGTCCCCCTCGGACAGTCCGGAAGTGGCGCAGTGCGGCGGGTTCAGTCGCCCGCGACGAGATCCACCCACACCGCGTGATGGTCCGAGGCATGCGCGATCGCGGCGTCCTCGCTGTCCGGCGCGGGCCAGAACACGCCGCCGCCGCGCCAGCCCAGGCCGGTGGAGGGCAGCACGTAGTCCAGGCGCAGGTTGCCGACCCTCGGGCCGAAGTCGCCGGTGTCCTCGGCCGGGTCGCCGACATGGTCGGCATTGGCGCCGCCCGCGCGGCGTGAGGCGATCGGCGCGCCTTCGCTGCGCGGCGCGGGGTGCCGCAGCACGCGCGGGTGGTCGATCAGCGCGCGGATCGCGTCGTGGCGGCCGTCGCCGTCGTTCGGATCGTTGTTGAGGTCGCCGGCGATCACGAAGCGTTCGCCTTCGGCCAGGCCGCCGCAGCGGCCCTGGTCGTCGCACAGCCAGGCGTGGTCGGCGGGGTCGTTGTCGAGGTATTCGCGCCACAGACGCAGTTCGTCGGCGTTGCGTGCGCCGTTGCGGTCCTCGGGGCCGTCGAACACCGGCGGCGTTGGATGCGAGACGAGAAAATGCAGACGTCCCAGCGGCGTGCGCACCGGCACGTCCCAGTGCGATTTCGACGACAGACGCAGCTGCTGCCATATCTCGTCGCGGTGGAAATAGCCGCGCTGCGTCGGATGGTCGGGCCTGATCGCATCGGGCATCGCGCTCCAGCGCAGCAGGCGGAAGCTGCGCACGGCATCGCGTTCGATCGGATAGCGCGACAGCACCAGCATGCCGTACTGGCCGGGGTGCAGGCCGTAGCCCCAGGCATCGTTGCCACGGTCGCGCCCCGTGCCGCCGGTGCTGCCGTTGCCGTCCAGGTCGAGACCGCTCGGCTCGCCGGTGTTGACCGGCGCGAAGTAGCGATGCGGATAGTGCAGGGCTTCGCCGCCCCCGGCCTGCGGCACTTCGAGGTAGCGCTGCTGGAACAGGTCGGCTGCGCGACCTTCCGCGTCGTGGTCGAATTCGTTGAGCAGCACTAGGTCCGGGCGCAGGCGCTGCAGCACCGCCGCGACCTTGCGCGCGCCCGCGTCGCCGGCTTCCAGGCGGCGGATCACGCCGCCGTCGGCATCGTCGTAGAGCGAGACGTTGTAGGTGGCGACGCGCAGCGGCGCGTCGGCCGCCTGCGCAGGCGTGCGCCCGGTCGTCGCGCAGGCGGTGGCGAGCACGGCGGCGATGGGAAGTGCGGCGAGGGCGGCGTGGCGTGCGGTCATCGGTCGTCTGCGGTCAGGGGCGGGGCGTCGTGGGGGTCGAGCCGCCAGCGCTGGCCGTCGAAGGCTTCGAGCGGCTTGTAGCGGCGCTTGTAGGCCATCTTGTCGTGGCCGTCGATCCAGTATCCGAGATAGAGATGACGCTTGCCTTCGCGTCGCGCCCAGGCGATCTGCTGCAGGATCGCGAAGGTGCCGAGACCGCGATCGGTTGCGTCGGGGTCGTAGAAGGTGTAGACCGCCGACAGGCCGTCCTCGACGACGTCGGTCACGGCCGTGGCGAGCAGCGGGCCCTGGCCGTGGTCGCGGTGCGCGCGGATTTCGAGGAAGCGCGATTCCGCCCAGGTGCTGACCAGGAACTGGTCGAACTCGGCCTCGCCGTGGCCGTCCATGCCGCCGTTCGGATGTCGCGCGCCCAGGTAGCGCTGGTAGAGCGCGAAGTGTTCGTGGCTGCGCATCGCCGGCAGCACGCGGGCGTCGAGGTCGGCGTTGCGTTCCAGGCAGCGTCGCTGGCTGCGGTTGGGCGCGAAGTCCGCCACAGGAATCCGTACCGCGACGCAGGCCTGGCAGGCGCGGCAGTGCGGCCGGTAGATCAGGTTCCCGGAGCGGCGGAAGCCCCACTGCAGCGCCATCGCGTACTTGCGCGCCAGCCGGGGATCGCCGGGGTCGAACACCAGGTCACGGGCCTTGCGGTCCGGCCAGTAGCCGCAGGGATGTTCCGAGGTGTGGAACAGCCGCAGCGGTTCGTCGAGGTCGGCGCCGGAGGTCGTCACGCTGCGGTGCCTCCGCACGTGGCGCAGTTGGAAAACACGAAGCGGAGCATCGAGGCGGATCGCGGCATGCGTGCAGGATACCCGGCATGTCGCAGGGCGCGTACCTGCAGGTCCTGATCGTGGCCGGAGCCGTGTTCCCGGGATCGGATCCCCAGGGACCTGCGTTACAGCCGTCCCGACGCCACCAGTCCGGCGATCAGGCCGCCGAGGCCGCAGACCAGGCCGATGCCGGCGCCGAGCCAGCACTGGATGCGTTCCTTGCGGCGTTGGCGCGCGGCGCCGAGGGGATCGCGCTGCGCCTCCAGCGCGTGCCGTCGCGCCAGCACGCGCGGCTGGACGACCATCGACTGGTGGAAGACCACGGCCATGAAGACCAGCGTGGCCAGCACCGGCAGCAGCCAGCCGTCGTCGAAGCGGGTGAGCAGCAGGATCGAGACGAGGAAGCCTACGGTGGCCAGCGAGTTGACCACGGCGCTGCGGACCAGGCCGCGACGCTCCTCGTCGTCGATCGCGCCCTTGAGCTGCTTGCGCGTGCCCAGCCAGATGCCGGCGAATGCGGCCAGCATGCCGATGCCGATGCTGCCGGCAGCGCCGAGCGCGATCTTCGACAGGCTGTTGGCGCCGCCGACCGCGCCGGCGGTGAGGATCGCCTTGGCGGCCACCGGCGGTGCAGCGGTCGCCAATGCCGTCGCGACCACGGCGGTGAAGGCCGCGCCGGGGGCGCTGGACGCGGCGAAGTCGCCGAAGCGCCGCAGCAGGTCGTCGCGCAGGCTCTGCCGCGCGCGGGACAGGCGCTTGCGCACGGCGGCGTCGGACAGGCCGAGCAGCATCGCCACCTGCTGCGAGCTCTGGCCCTCGCGGTAGTAGAGCAGGAGGACTTCGCGGCTGTCTTCGGGCAGGCTGGAGATCAGTTCGGCCGCCGCACGTTCGCGCTCGTCCTCCTCCAGCCACTCCGAAGGTGTCGGCGAGGGATCGGCCGCCAGTTCGATCGCGAGTTCGGCGCCTTCGCCGTCCAGCGGGCGGTGGCGGCCGGCGCGCAGGTGGTCGCGGGCGAGGTTGCGGGTGATCTGCCGCAGCCAGGGCAGGAAGCTGGCGGGATTCTGCAGGCGCCTGATGTGCTGCCAGGCGCTGAGGAAGGCATCCTGGGCGATGTCCTCGCTGGCCGGCACGTCGCGGGTGATCGCCAGCGCCACGGCGGTGACGGTGTTCTGGCAGGCGGCCACGATGCGGCCGTAGGCGGCGCGGTCGCCGGCACGGGCGGCCGGCAGTTCGCGGCCGATCAGGGCGTCGATGGCGGTGAGGTCGGTCATGGCGATGCCGGTGTCGTTGTGCATGGTGGCCACCTCAGGAAAGCACGCGCCACAGGGCCTGCGCGGCGGTCGCCATGCCGGACCCGCCGTAGTGCAGGGCAATGTGGAACAGGGGCATCGACAGCACGTAGAAGATGCCGGTCCACACGATCGCGGTCGGCCCGTAGCTGTAGTCGTACGCCTTGTAGCGTTTGGCTGCGCCCTCGGGATCGCGCGCCCTGTCGCGTGCGATCAGCGGCTGCAGCGTGCGCCGGATCGCCAGCAGGGTGCGCAGCGAGACGGCTTCGGCCACGACGGTCAGCAGCGTGGTCAGGGCCAGGCTGTAACCCCAGATCGCGACCGCGAACACGGCCGTCATCCACAGCAGCGTCCAGCGCAGGTAGCGGTGGTAGGCCGCAAGGATCGCGTCGCGTTCTTCCAGGGTTTCGGCATAGGCCAGGATGAACCGCCGGGTCAGGTGCGCCGCCAGCCAGCCACCGGCGATGCTGCCGCCGATCACGCTACCCACGCCGAGCATGCCGGCCAGGCTCTTGCCAGCGACGCCGCTGCCGACCGCGCCAGCGCCCAGGGTGGTCGCGGCCACGGCCGCCGCCGGCTTGGTCGCGATGCCCAGCCCGGTGATGACCGCCGCCGTGAACGCGGCCGAGGGCGCGGAACTGCGTGCGAATTCGCCGAAGCGTGCGAGCAGGTCGTCGCGGATCTGCTGGCGCGCCCGCGACAGGCGCTTGCGCACGGCCGCGTCGGTGATGCCCAGCAGCGTGGCCACCTGCTGCGAGCTCTGGCCCTCGCGGTAGAACAGCAGCAGGGTTTCGCGGCTGTCCTCGGGCAGCGCGGCGATGAGCTCGGCGGCGGCGGCCTCGCGTTCGCCGTCGAGCACGTGGTCCATCGGCTGCGGGCCGGGGTCGGCGGCGACCGCCAGCACCAGTTCGGCGTTCGCACCGTCCAGCGGCTGGTCGCGGTAGCGGCGCAGGTGGTCGCGGGCCAGGTTGCGCGCGATCTGGCGCAGCCAGGGCAGGAAGCTGTCGGGACTGTGCAGGCTGTCCAGCCGCTGCCAGGCGTTCAGGAAGGCCTCCTGGGCGATGTCCTCGCTGGCGGCCACGTCGCGGGTGATCGCCAGGGCCACGGCGGTCACAGTGTTCTGGCAGGCCGAGACGATGCGGCCGTAGGCCACGGCATCGCCGCGCCGGGCGGCGGGCAGGTCGCGCTGGATCAGGTCGTCGAAGGTGAGGGTGGCGGCGCTCATGGTCGGAATGGTCTCAGTCGGCGTGCAGCGGGTCGAGCGGCAAGTACTGCCCATGACGCGGTCGGGCGCCGGATGTGACCGGACGGAGGCGGGCCCGGAGACGTCCGGTCAACCCGGGCGCCCGGCATGCGTTGATCCGGGTGTGCGCATGCATGCCGCATTCCGACCTGTACTCCCGACTCCCACACAGGAACCCTCATGAAACCCATCGTACTTCTCGGCACAGCGCTGATCGTCGCGACGACCGGCATGTCCGTCCTCGCCCAGACGGGGCCGGCCGGCCAGGGCGGCGATCGCATGACCCGGCTCGATACCAACAAGGATGGCGCGATCGACCGCAGCGAAGCGGCGAAGGCGCCGAAGCTGCTCGAACACTTCGACAGGCTCGACGCCAACAAGGACGGGCGCATTTCCGCCGAGGAACGCCCGCAGCGCGGCCGTCACGGTGGCCGCGGCGGCGACCGCATGGCCCGGCTCGACACCAACAAGGACGGCGCGATCGACCGCAGCGAAGCGGCGAAGGCGCCGAAGCTGCTCGAACACTTCGACAGGCTCGACGCCAACAAGGACGGGCGCATTTCCGCCGAGGAACGCCCGCAGCGCGGCCGTCACGGTGGCCGCGGCGGCGACCGCATGGC
>SCMT01000029.1 GCA_005502915.1 Lysobacteraceae bacterium 2PB
CGCCCCGCCCGCCCCCTGCCGCCCATGGCCCGTGCCTGCCTGCTGTTCCTCGCCGGGCTGGCCCTGCTGTGCTGGCTCGGGCCGCTGTTCGTCGGCTTCGATCCGCACCGTCCGGACTGGGAGGCGCTGTCGGTCGCGCCGGGCACGGCCGGGCACTGGTTCGGCACCGATGCCATCGGCCGCGACGTGTTCGCGCGCACCCTGGCCGGCGGCCGGCTGTCGCTGACCATCGGCCTGCTCGCCAGCCTCGTCGCTCTGGCGCTGGGCCTGGGCTTCGGCGCCAGCGCGGGGTTGGCCGGCGGCTGGATCGAGCGCGGCATGCTCCGCCTGCTGGACATGGCCAGCGCATTGCCCTTCCTGCTGATCGTGATCCTGCTGCTGACCCTGTTCGAGCGTTCGCTGTGGCTGCTGCTGGTCGCGATCGGCGGCTATGTGTGGATCGATCTGGCGCGGGTGATGCGCGCCGAGGCCGCGCGCCTGCGCGAGACGCCGTTCATGCTCGCCGCCACCGCGATGGGCGCGTCCTTCGGCCAGCGCCTGCGCTGGCACGCGCTGCCGAACCTGATGCCGCTGGCGGTGGTCTACCTCGGCCTGATCCTGCCCCAGGCGATCCTGGTCGAAAGCTTCCTCGGCTTCCTCGGCCTGAGCGTCGACGAGCCCTCCGCCAGCTGGGGCACGCTGCTGTCCGAAGGCGTGCAGGAACTGGACGGCGCGCCGTGGACGCTGCTGTTCCCGGCCGGGTTCCTGGTCGCCACGCTGGCGGCGTTCCAGTTCCTCGGCGACAGCCTGCGCGACTGGCTGGACGTGCGCGGCGAAGTGCGCGCGGAACCCGAGCGCGCCGCGTCGTGACCCTCGCCCTGCGCCAGCTGCAGGTCCACGCCGGCACGCGCCGGTTGCTGGGGCCGCTGGATCTGGAACTCGCGCCCGGGCGCTGCCTCGGCGTGGTCGGCGAGAGCGGCAGCGGCAAGAGCCTGACCGCGCTGTCGCTGCTCGGGCTGCTGCCGGATGGGCTGCAGGCCTCCGGCGAGGTGCTGCACGACGGTCGGGCGATCCCACTCGCCGCGCGCATCGCCCCGGCGCATGCCGCCCTGCGCGGACGCGTCCTCGGCTGGGTGCCGCAGGATCCGCTGGCATCGCTGCATCCGCTGCGCTCGGTCGGCGCGCAGCTGCGCGAGACCCTGCGCGTGCACGGCCGCCCGGATCGCGAGGCACGCGATCTGCTCGCACGCGTGCACCTGTCCGATCCCGAGGCCGCGCTGAAGCGGTTTCCGCACCAGTTCTCCGGCGGCCAGCGCCAGCGCATCGCCATCGCGCTGGCGCTGTGCAGCGGGCCGCGCTATCTCGTCGCCGACGAACCCACGTCCGCGCTCGACGCGCGCATCGCCCGCGAGGTGCTCGATCTGCTCGACGCGCTGCGTCGCGAGGACGGCCTCGGGCTGATGCTGATCAGTCACGACCTGCCGCTGGTCGGCGCCTACGCCGACGAAGTGCTGGTGTTGCGGCGCGGCGACGTGGTCGAGCGCGGCGCGACGCGCGCGGTGTTCGATGCGCCGGTGCAGGAGTACACGCGGGAGTTGATCGAGGCCGATGCAATTGCTTTTGTAGGAGGGCCTTCAGGCCCGAGCTTTGAATCGGTGGCGACCCCGGAAGAGCTCGGGCCTGAAGGCCCTCCTACAAAAGCGTCGTCGCTGCTCCGTGGCGAAGCGCTCACCATGCGTTACTCGCGCGCACCGGCACCTGCGCTCGATGGCGTCGACATCCAGCTGCATCGCGGCGAAGGGCTCGCCCTGCTCGGCGAGAGCGGCAGCGGCAAGAGCACGCTCGGCCGCGCGCTGCTGCGCCTGCTGCGTGGCGCCCAGGGGCGGGTGTGGCTGGATGGCATCGACTTCACCGCGCAGCGCGGCGCGGCCCTGCGCGCGCTGCGCGGACGCATCGGCGTGGTGTTCCAGGATCCCTACGCCTCGCTCGACCCGCGCATGCGCGTCGGCGACATCGTGAGCGAGCCGCTGCGCATCCACGGCGACGGCAATGCCGCCACGCGCGCGGCGAAGGCCCGCGAATTGCTGGTCGCGGTCGGCCTCGATCCGGCGATGGCCGGGCGCTGGCCGCACCAGTTCTCCGGCGGGCAGCGCCAGCGCATCGCCATCGCCCGCGCGCTGGCGCGCGATCCCGATCTGCTGGTCTGCGACGAAGCGGTGTCGGCGCTCGACGCGCATCATCGTCGCGGCATCCTCGACCTGCTGTCGTCGCTCAAGCGCGAGCGCGGCCTCGCGCTGCTGTTCGTCACCCACGACCTGTCCGCAGCGGCGGCGGTCGCCGAACGCATCGCGGTGCTGGAATCCGGGCGGATCGTCGAGATCGGCGATACCGTCGACGTGCTCGGTGCGCCGCAGCATGCGCATACGCGTGCGCTGGTGGAGGCGAGAAGGTTGTAGGGCGGGCCCTGGGCCCGCCATTGCCATGTCATCGATGAAGATGGCAATGATCGAAGCGGTTTCGATCATCGAGCGGCGCAGAAGACACGCCGCGATGGCGGGCCCAGGGCCCGCCCTACGAAAGACTCAAATCACCCCGCCACCCATCGACAGCCGGATCGCGGCGATCACGAGGATCGCGAGATTGAGCGCGAGGCCGGCCTTCGCGCGGCGGCCCTTCTCGCCGCGCAGCATGATGCCGATCGCGGCGAGGATCGCGCCGATGGCGGCGAAGGGGATGACCAGCCAGTTGAGCCAGCCGAGGAACGGGATCAGCGCGATGAGCATGAACAGCGTCGCCAGCACGCCCCAGACCAGACTGATGAAGCCCATCGCCGTCTCCGTGGGCGGCGCGGATGCCGCCCGTGTCGTGAAGATGGTCGCGATGCCGGGCGATTTCAAGCGTGCCGGAGGTCAGGCATGCACGCCGTCGATCTCCACCGCGAGTTCGCGCCGGCAGATCACCGCGTGGAGCAGGATGCGCGGGACGGTGCTGCCGAAGCGTTCGTCCAGGGCCCGGGCGACCAGCGGCAGGTCGTCGGCGTCGCGCACGTAGACCTTCAGCCGCGTGCCGCTGCCGAAGCCGGCGGGCAGGGTCGGTGCGTGGCGGCGGGCTTCGGCGAGCAGGGCGTCGAAGTTGGCGAAGGTCTCGCCGACCTGGGCGAGCAGTTCGCCGACGTGCTGCGAGGCATGGCCGACCACGCTCGCCGTGCCCGAGAGCAGCAGCGGCATGTGGCTGTCCGGCGGCGGCAGCATGGCGCGGGCGAAGCTCGGCGACTGCGGACCGTACTGGCGCGGGTAGCGGTAGGCGCTGACCTGGCGCGGATTCTCGACCGGCGTGCCGCGGCGCGCGGCCGACAGCCAGTAGACCTGCAGCGTGCGCTGGCCGTCGCAGCGGCCGATTGCGGTGGCGGCAGGCAGTTCGAGGTTGTCGAAGCGGCCGAGGCCGTTCGCGCGGCCGACGCAGAACTGGCGATAGCGTTCCGAATCGCCGTCGCCCTGGGTGATGGCGTCGAGGTAGTTCCAGATCCGCAGCAGGTGCGGCGTGCGGCTGCCGGAGACGAAGCGCACCATCGCCGAATACGCGCGCTCGGCGGCTTCGCAGATGTCGCTGTGGTCGGGGTGTTCGCCGGCCGGTTCGTCGACTTCGATGACGCCGAAGGTCAGGATGCCGTCGCTGGCCCAGCGCACCTGGCAGTCCGGCTCGCCTTCGCGGCCGAATTCGACCGGGCCGGCCGCGCGCCAGTGCTCGAACGGCGCGCCGCCCCAGGGGTCGAGCGGCACGCGCAGGTAGCGCGGGTCGTCGCAGTGCGGCGCGGCGTTGCCGAAGCCGAAGACCGCCAGCGTGTCCTCGCCGAGCAGGGCATCCGGCGTATCGGCATGCAGGTAATCCACCGACAGCGCGGCGGCAGGGGACAGCGAGGGACTCATCAGGACTCCGTTTGCAGGGTATCGCCGCTGAAGCCGGCATCGCGGCCACGGCGGCGGCGCCACCAGTCGCGCAGCGCGCGCGGCGCCATCGACAGGCGGGTGAACCGGTAGATCATGCGGAAGGCGCGCAGGCGGCGCACCACGGCGGGGTTGTCGAACACGTCGCCGGCGAGCATCGAGATCACCGCCTGTTCGATCTGGAACAGGTTGCGCGGGTTCGCGAACAGGTGGCGCATCACCGGCGTGGTGAAGCGGTAGATGAACCAGGAGAATTCCTTCAGGCCGCGATCGAAGTCGCGGACCATCGTGCGCTGCAGCGCGGCTTCGCGCGAAGGATCGCGCAGCGCGGCGTCGATCATGCCTGCGGCGCGTTCGGCGCTGTGCATGCCGAGGTAGACGCCCGAGGAGAAGATCGGATCGATAAAGACGTAGGCGTCGCCGACCGTGGTCCAGCCCGGCCCGCACATCCGCGTGGAGGTGTAGGAATAGTTGCCCGTGGCGTGCACCGGCGCGATGCGCTCGGCGCCGGCCATGCGCGGCCACAGCGTCGGGATGCCCTGCAGCGTCTGCATCAGGAAGGCCTCGCCGTCGCCCTTGCGCTGCTTGAGGTAGGCCGGGCTGCACACCGCGCCGATGCTCATCACGTCGTCGCGCAGCGGGATCACCCAGGCCCAGCCGTGCTCGAAGCGCTCGATGGTGATGTTGCCGGCGTCCTCGCCGGGGCGGCGCTCGACGCCGCGGAAGTGGCTGAACAGCGCGGCCGACTGGTGTTTCGGATTGCGGCGCTTCAGCTTGAGCTTGTTGCCGAGGAAGGTGTCGCGGCCGCTGGCGTCGACCAGGTAGCGCATCGCGATGGTGTATTCGGTGCCGTCCTCGGCGCGCGCGCGGGCCGTGGCGGGGCGCCCGTCCGGGCCGAACTCGACCGAGGTGACCGCCACGCCGTCGCGGGCGTCGGCGCCGGCCTCGCGGGCGGCCTCGAACAGCAGCTGGTCGAACTCGTCGCGGCGGACCTGGAAGGCGTGGGTGCAGCCGGGGGTGAGCGCGCGATCGAAGCGGAAGACGTGCGTCATGCCCTCGCCGGCGGCCGGGCGCGGGAAGTCGGCGCCGATCTTGCGCACCCCGATGGCCTCGACCTTGTCCAGCAAACCGAGGCGATCGAGGATCGGCAGGTTCATCGGCAGCAGGGATTCGCCGATGTGGAAGCGGGGGTGGCGGTCCTTTTCGAGCAGGAGGACGCTTCGTCCGGCGCGGGCCAGGGTGATCGCGGCCGTGCTGCCGGCCGGGCCGCCGCCGATGACCAGGACATCGCATCGAAGGACATCGCATTCGAGGGCATGGGCATCACATTCAGGGGCGCCGCGTTCGAGGGCATCGCGCTCGCGCGTGGTCGGAGCGCTCCCGGCCACCTGAACGGGACCGTCCATACCGGAATGTACTGTCATGCTCTTCTTGTTGCAGTCTGAGACTGGCATCATACCGCGCAGCGCGTCGCCACTGCCGGCCATGGGGATGGCCGCCGCCGCCGACCGCGCTCCCGTCCGGCAGGCGCCACGAAGCGCACCTGCTGCCGGGGAAGCCTGCCTTTCGGCCGGATCCCCATCCGCACCCGACCGTGAACCGGAAACCGAGACATGTCCGAAATGACTGCCGCCGAGCGTGAGCTGGCGGAACTGCTGGTCCAGAGCCTGAACCTCGACGGCGTGGCGCCCGAGGGGATCGACCCCGAAGCCCCGCTGTTCGGCGCCGGCCTGGGCCTGGATTCGATCGACGCGCTGGAGCTGTCGCTGGCGATCAGCAAGCAATACGGCTTCCAGCTGCGCTCCGACAACGACGACAACCGCCGCATCTTCGGCTCGCTGCGCGCGCTGTCGGCCCACGTCGAACAGCACAAGACGGTGTGATCGCGGCGCTGCGGGTCCTGCTGCTGGTCGGGTACATCCCGCTGGCGCATCTGGCCGAGGCCAGGTCGTCGGGCCCGATCGCCGCGCTGGCGCTGGGCGCGCTGGCGCTCACGGTGCTCATCGAGGGCCTGGCCCTGCGTCGCGTCGCCCACTGGCTGGCCCTGCCGGTCGTGGTCGGTGGCCTGGTCTGGCTGTCCCGCGCTCCCTTCGCCCTGCTGCCGCTGCTGCTCGTGCCGCCGCTGTTCACCGGGCTGATCGCCTGGTGCTTCGCGCGCAGCCTGCGCCGCGGTCGCGTGCCGCTGGTGCGCAAGGTCGTCGCGGCGCTGTACGGCACCCCTGCGGACGAGCTGTCGCCGCGGCACCTCGCCTACACCCGTGGCCTGACCGCCGCCTGGGCCGGGCTGCTGGTGCTGCTGACCCTGCTCAACCTCGGCCTGGCCCTGGTCGCGGTGCCCAACGGCCTGCTGGCGCAGGCGGGCATCGCCGCGCCGGTCGCGGTCACCGGCGAGCAGTGGTCGTTCATCGCCAACATCGCGGTCTACGGCGTGGTGGGCGGTTTCGCGACGCTGGAATACATCGTCCGCAAGTTCGTGTTCCCGGTCCGTCCCTATCGCAACCTGTTCGATTTCGCGCGGAAGATGGCGGCGCTGGGGCCGGCCTTCTGGCGCGATTTCTTCCGTTCCGACGACGTCGGCGCCGTGCGCTGAGCCCCGCCCGCTGAGCCTCTGTAAGCGTTTCCTGGAGAGTCCGTCCCACGATGTCCACGGTCCATGCCCCGATGCACACCCAGGCCGACCGCCGCGAATCGCCGGCGGCGCGTGCGTTCTGGGCGGTGTACAACCTGCTGCAGCTGCTCTTCACCCTGGCCTTCACCAGCGCCGGCATCGTCGCCGCGCTGCTGGTGCTGCTGGTCACGCGCACTCCGCGCATCCCGCTGCGCATGGCCTCGCGGATGTGGGCACCGACCCTGCTGGCGGGTGCCGGCGCGCGCTTTTCGGTCGAGGGCGCGGAGGGCGTGGACTGGTCGAAGCCGCGCATGATCGTCGCCAACCACCAGTCGATGATCGACATCTGCGCGCTGTTCCGCGCGGTGCCGGTGCCGCTGCGCTTCGTGATGAAGTCCGAGATGGGCAAGGTGCCGTTCCTCGGCCAGTACGCGCGGGCGATGGGCATGGTCTTCATCGAGCGCGACAGCCGCCGCGCCGGGTCGAAGATGCTGCGCGAGGTCGTGGACCTGCTGCGCGGCGGCGCCACCCTGTGCGTCTTCCCCGAAGGCACGCGCAGCCGCGACGGGCGCATGGCGCCGTTCAAGGGAGGCGCCTTCCAGGCGGCCATCGATGCCGGCGTGGAGGTGCTGCCGGTGGCGATCGAGGGCGCGGGCGCGGTGCTGTCCCCCGAAGGCCTGTTCCGCGTGCGTCCGGGCCGGATCGTGGTCCGCATCGGCCAGCCGCTGGCCACCGCCGGCGTGGATCGCCAGGCCCTGGCGCAGCAGGCGCAGGCGGCCGTTTCATCGATGCTGGAGCGCAAGCCATGAACTTCGTGATCGAGGCCGATCATCCGGCGCTGCCGGGCCATTTCCCCGGGCGTCCGGTGGTGCCGGGCGTGGTCGTGCTGGACCGCGTGCTGGCTGCTATCGAAGCCGGACACGGGCCGCTGGGCGCGATGCGCCTGCCGCAGGTGAAGTTCGTGCAGCCGCTGCTGCCCGGCGAGGCGGCACGGATCGAGATCGACGCGGTTGCGGCAGAGGGCGCCGCGCCGCGCTGGCGGTTCCGGGTGCTGCGCGGCGAGACCGTGATCGCCACCGGCGACGTGCAGGCGACGGAGCCGGCCGCATGAGCACCGAGTGGAAACAGCGCCCCGAGGGCGGCGGCCTGTTCGCGCTCTGGCTGATCCGCAACATCAGCCGCTACGGCGGGCGCTGGATCGGCCGGCTCCTGCTCTATCCCATCACCCTGTACTTCCTGGTCCGGCGCGGCCCCGAGCGCGAAGCCTCGCGGCAGTGGCTGTGCCGCGCGCTCGGCCGCCCGGCGTCGCTGTGGGATGCGGCCCGGCACGTCCACACCTTCGCCTCGACCATCCTCGACCGCGTGTTCCTGCTCGGCGACGGCCGGATCGACGTGGCGCAGCGCTTCGACGTGGCCGTGCGCGGCCTGGACGAGCTGCACGCCCACCTCGACCAGGGCCGGGGCATGCTGCTGTTCGGCTCGCACCTGGGCAGCTTCGAGGTGCTGCGCGTGCTGGCCCGGCAGCGACCGGAATACACCATCCGCGTGGTGCTCGACAAAGCCCACAACCCGGCCCTGACCCAGCTGCTGGACGCGCTCAATCCCGAGGTCGCGGCGACCGTGATCGACGGCGGCCAGGATGGCCCGGGGCTGATGCTGGCGATCCAGGAAGCCATCGCCCAGGGCGCGCTGGTCGCGCTGTTGATCGACCGCGCCCATCCGGGCGGGCAGACCGAACTGGCGCCGTTCTTCGGCGAGGACGCGCCGTTCCCCACCGCGCCCTGGCTGATCGCCGCCGCGCTGAAGGCACCGGTGACCCTGGGTTTCGGCCTGTACAAGGGCGGCAACCGCTACGAGCTGGTGTTCGAGAACTTCAGCGACGACATCGTCATCCCGCGCAGCGAGCGCGCGACCGCGATCCCGGCGTTGATCCGCCGTTACGCGGCGCGGCTGGAAGCTGTCGCCCGCACCGCCCCGTACAACTGGTTCAACTTCTACGATTTCTGGAGACGCGATTGATGCGCGCGATTCGAACCGTCCTCGCGGCTGCCGTCCTGTCGCTGGTCGCCTTCCCCGCGCTGGCGCAGACCGCCGATGCCGACTGGGTGCTCAAGGCGCTGGCGCGGCCGGCGCCGATGCGCACCGATTTCGTCGAGGTCCGCGTCTCGCCGCTGCTCAAGGATCCGCTGCGCCTGGTCGGCGAATACCGCCGCCCGGTGGCCGACACCCTGGTCCGCGAGGTCCGCAGTCCCTACGCCGAGACCACCACCCTGCGCGCCGGCGAGGCGACGATCGCCCGGGCCGGCAAGACCCCGCGCAGGTTCTCGCTGTCGCGCGCCCCGGAACTGGCCAGCCTGCAGAGCAGCTTCGGCGCCCTGCTCGCCGGCGATCGCGCCCAGATCGAACAGGTCTACACGCTGAAGGTGCAGGGGCCGCGCGAACGCTGGACGCTCACCCTGGCGCCGAAGGACAGGGCGCTCGCTGCGCGCGTGCGCGACATCACGCTGCATGGCCAGGGCGCCGAGCTGCGCTGCATCGAGACCCGCCCGGTGAAGGGCGACCTGCAGCGCACCCTGCTCGCCAGCGCCGCGCTTGCGGTGAAGCCCGCGACGGATGCGAAGGCGATGGAAGCGCTGTGCCGGGTGGGCGTGAAGTGAACGGCGCGACCCCAGGCGCATCCGCATGAGTCCGACCCGCCGCGTCATCCTCGCCCTCATCTGGCTGGCCGTGCTGGTCGGCGCCGGTTATGCGATCTCGCAGCGCCTGCAGGTCAGCGGCGACCTGCGCAAGTTCATGCCCTCGGCCGAGACCCCGGCGCAGAAGCTGCTGATCGACGAGCTGGGCGAAGGCCCGGGTTCGCGCCTGCTGCTGATGGCGATCGGCGGCGACGATCCCGAAACCCTGGCCGCGCAGTCGCAGGCCGTCGCCGAGACCCTGGCCGCAGACGAGCGCTTCGTCCTCGTCGCGAACGGCGCCGATGCCGGGCTCGATGCCATCCCGGAGCGCCTGCGCCCGTACCGCTACCTGCTGTCGCCCACGCTCGATACCCAGCCCTACGACGCCGCCTTCCTGCGCGGCGAGCTGGAATCGCGGGTGCAGGATCTCGGCTCGCCCGCTGCGGCGCTGATCGAACCGATCCTGCCGGCCGACCCCACCCTCGAAACCCTGCGCATCGCCGAGGCCCTGCAGCCGGCGACCGCGCCGCAGCGACTGCACGGGGTCTGGTTCGACCGCGCCGGCCAGCGCGCCCTGCTCGCGATCGAAACCCGGGCCGCCGGCTTCGACCCCACCGGTCAGCAGCTGGCGGTGGCGGCGGTGCAGGCGGCGTTCGACCGGGCGCGCGGCGACAGCCCGGCAACGATGACCCTGACCGGTCCCGGCGCGTTTTCGGTGGAGATCGGCGGCCGTACGCAGCGCGAAGCCAGCTGGATCGGCACCGTGGACACGGTCGGCCTGATCCTGCTGCTGCTGATCGCCTACCGCAGCTGGCGCACCCCGCTGTTCGGCGTGCTGCCGCTGGCCAGCGCCGGCCTGGCCGGGCTGGGCGCGGTGGCCCTGCTGTTCGAGGGCGTGCACGGGATTACGGTCGCCTTCGGTTTCACCCTGATCGGCGTGGTCCAGGACTACCCGATCCACCTGTTCAGCCACCAGCGCGCGGGCGTGTCGCCCTGGGCGAACGCGCGGGCGATCTGGCCGACCCTCGCCACCGGCGTGGCCTCGACCTGCATCGCCTACCTCACCTTCCTGTTCTCCGGCGTCGATGGCCTGCAGCAGCTGGCGGTGTTCACCATCGCCGCCTTCGCCATGGCCGCGCTGACCACCCGCTTCCTGCTGCCTGCGCTGATCGACCCGGCGCCGCGCGACCCGGCCGCGTCGCCGCGCATGGCCGCGCTGTGGCGCCTGGCCGAGCGGGTGCCGCGTCCGCCGACGTGGCTGCTGGCGGTGCTCGCGGTCGCCGCGCTCGCGACCCTGCGCTTCGCGCCCGGGCCGTTCTGGCAGAACGACCTGTCCAAGCTCACGCCCGTGCAGCCCGAAGCCCTGGCCGAGGATGCGCGCCTGCGCACCGAGCTGGGCGCGCCGGACGTGCGCTACCTGCTGGCGGTGCGCGGCAAGGACGCCGAGGACGTGCTGCGCCGGCTCGAAGCCCTGCATCCGCGCCTCGACGCCCTCGTCGCCGACGGCACGCTGGCAGGCTACGACAGCGCCGCGAAGGTGCTGCCCAGCGCCGCCGTGCAGCGTGCGCGCCAGGCGAAGCTGCCCTCGGCGGACACGCTGCGCGCCTCGCTCGATGCCGCCGTGGCCCCCACGCCGTTCCGCGCCGACGCCTTCGAGGATTTCCTCGCCGATGTCGAGGCCGCGCGCACCGCCAAGCCGCTGGCGCCAGGCGATTTCGCCGGCACGCCGCTGGCCACGCGCCTCGGCGCCCTGTTGCTGGAACAGCGCGACCACGCCACCGCGCTGGTGTCGATGACCGGGCTGTCCGATCCGGCCAAGGTCTCGGCGGCCGTCGCCGCGCCCGGCGTCGAGCTGATGGACCTCAAGACCGCCTCCGAATCGCTGGTCGAGGCCTATCGCGAGCGCGTGCTGTTCGCGCTGGGCATCGCCGCGCTGCTGCTCGCGGCCACGGTGTGGTTCGCGCTGCGCACGCCGCGCCGCGTCGTGCGCGTGCTGCTGCCGATGGCGCTGACCACGCTGCTGATCGTCGCGGTGCTGCGCGCGTCCGGCGTCGAGCTCACCCTGTTCCACCTCGTCGCGCTGATCCTCGCCGCCGGCCTCGGCCTCGACTACGCGCTGTTCTTCGAACACGCCGGCGACGACTACGCCGACCAGCTGCGCACCCTGCACGCGCTGATCGTCTGCAGCCTGATGACCTTCCTGGTGTTCTTCCTGCTCGGCCTGTCGAGCATCCCGGTGCTGCGCGCGATCGGCGTGACGGTCACGCTGGGCGTGGTCTGCAACTTCGTGCTGGCGCTGCTGATTTCCCGACATGCGGTGGATGCCGACGGGAAAAGCAAAGCGCTCGGGCCTGAAGGCCCTCCTACGAAGACAGAAGCTGGAGGTGTCGCTTGACTGGCCATGACGTGATCGATCGCAGCGCGATCGAGGCGATGATCCCGCACAAGGGCGGCATGTGCCTGTGGGACGAAGTCACCGGCTGGGACGAGCGCAGCGTGCGCCTGCGCACCGCCACGCATCGCGACCCGGCCCATCCGCTGCGCGGCGACGACCGCCTGCGCGCGGTGCACCTGTGCGAATACGGTGCGCAGGCGATGGCCGTGCATGGCGGCCTGCGCGGCGCCGAGGCCGGCGGCGAACCCAGGGTCGGCTTCCTCGTCGCCCTGCGCGACGTGCAGCTGCATGTCGCCCGAATCGACGACCTGCCCGGCGACCTCACCTGCGAAGCCGAACTGCTCGCCGAAAGCCCCGCCAGCCAGCAGTACGTCTTCCGCGTGCTCCACGACGGCGCGGTGCTGGCGGAGGGGCGTGCGGCGGTGATGTTGCAGCCATGAGTCATCAGTACGGTTTCGAGCGGGTATATGTCGAAAGCGAGTGGTATGACGGTCCGCGCTCCGGCATTGCCGACATTCATGGCGTGCCTCATCGTTTCAAGTCGAACTTCGATGAACATGACGACGAATGGCTTGGAACGTTCGTTGTATTTCCGATCGAACCGGACTTGTTGGCGCTGGAGCAGGAACAGTGGCGAATTTTCGTCGCATGGAACAAGCGACACGAGGCCGATTGTCAGGATACAAGCACACATCCAGGGCATGGTGGAATCGATCAGCGCTGGGATGAGCTCGAGGTGCTTCTTGCCGAGAGCCGCAATACTTATCCAGCGGATGTCAGGAGTGCAAAAGCCGAGTTCCTGCGATTGGATCGAGAGGAGCGATACGATGATGACGGTCCCGACTACCGCCTGAGTTGGAAAGTACTTTAAACCGCTTACACGCATCAACGTCTTTTGATGACGCGAGAACAAGACATGTCGAACACCACTCCCCGCCGCGCCCTCGTCACCGGCGGCAGCGGCGATCTCGGCGGCGCGATCTGCCGCGCGCTGGCCACGAACGGGGCGCACGTGATCGTGCATGCGAACGGCAACCTCGCCCGTGCCGAATCCGTGCGTGACGAGATCATCGCTGCCGGCGGTTCCGCCGAGGCCGTGGCCTTCGACGTGGCCGACGGCGAGGCCACGCGCGCGGCGCTGGCGGCCCTGCTCGAAGCCGGGCCGATCCAGATCGTGGTCAACAACGCCGGCATCCACGACGACGCGCCGATGGCGGGCATGCGCGACGAGCAATGGAAGCGCGTGGTCGACGTGTCGCTGCATGGTTTCTTCCACGTGACGCAGCCGCTGCTGCTGCCGATGGCGCGCACCCGCTGGGGCCGCGTGGTCAGCATCTCCTCGGTGGCCGGCGTCATCGGCAATCGCGGCCAGACCAACTACGCCGCCGCGAAGGCCGCGCTGCACGGCGCGACCAAGTCGCTGGCGCGCGAGATGGCCAGCCGGGGCATCACCGCGAATGTCGTCGCACCGGGCGTGATCGCCGGCAGCATGGCCCGCGAGGCCTTCCCGCCGGAGCAGATCAAGCAGATCGTCCCTGCCGGCCGCGCCGGCACGCCCGAGGAGGTCGCCGCGCTGGTGGCGTTCCTGTGCGGCGACGCCGCGGGGTACATTAATGGCCAGGTGATCGGCGTCGACGGCGGCATGAGCTGAGCGATCACCTTCCATCCAACACCCAGGGGAGAAAGCAGATGTTGAAGCGCATGCTGATGGCTGCATTCGTGGTCGCCACGTTGTCCCTCGCAGGCCCGGTGGCCGCGAAGAAGAAGATCGCACCTCCGAAGTTCTCCGAGGATGCGAAGAACCCGGTGCCGACCATGGCACTCAACGCTTTCCAGCGCTTCGAGATGTCGCCTGTGAAGATGGGGCCTCCGTTCGACGAACACGAGTCGAACAAGGGGGCGCTGCAGAACCTCGAAGCCAATCTCGCCGAGCGCGCCAAGCCGCTCATCACCGAGTGGAACGCCAAGCCGGCGGGCGATGCGCCGCGCACGCTGAAGATCGAGCCGGAAATCGGCTACATCCGCTTCATCTCCGGCGGCGCGCGTTTCTTCGGCGGCGCCTTCGCGGGCGACTCGGGCATCCTGCTCAAGCTCAAGCTGAGCGATGCGGCCACCGGCGAAGTGATCGGCGAGCCGCAGTTCTACCAGCGCGCGGGTGCGTTCAGCGCCACCTACACCTTCGGCGCGATGGACAAGCACATGATCATCCGCGTCTCGGGCATGGTCGCCAACTATCTCAAGCTCAACTACGACGCGCCGACCGAAACCCTGGTCATGGTGGCGCCGGGGCATGAAGACGAAGAGAAGAAGTAAGCCTCGCGAGACCGCGACACGACGAGGGCCGCTTGCGCGGCCCTCGTGCGTTTCCGGCGGTGGCCTGCCTTACGCCGCCGCGTACCACACCGGCGCGAGCGAGGCGCGTTCGGCGGGCGCGGGCAGCAGCGCGGCGAGGCCGTGGTCGTCGATGTCCGGATAGTCCGCGCGGGCACGCAGCAGGATTTCCGCGGCCAGCCACTCCATCCGCGCGACGTTGTCGCGGATGCGGTCGGCGAAGCTCGCGTTGTCGAGCAGGTCGTGCAGCGCGCGGTTCATCTCGTGGAACCAGTCGATGTTGAACTGGTCGAGCAGGCGGCCATCGAGCGCGGCGTCGCCGACGCGTCCGGCCGCGTCGTTGCGTTCGCCCCAGGTGCGCAGCAGGGCCTGCATCGCGAGGTTGAGGTCGCGACCGCGTTCGAACTGCGGACGCAGGCGGCCGAGCAGCTGGATCTCGGTGAGCTTCTCGCCGCAGACCAGCGGCGCGAGCAGCGACCAGTAGTAGGTGTAGTCCCAGATCACCTTCACCGGCATCACCTGGGCATCGCCGAACAGCGCGTACTGCCCCTGGTAGAGCGTCATCGTGTTCTCGTAGAAACCGAAGTACAGCTGCTGGTAGATGTCGGCGTAGGGTGCGAAGGCCTTGCCGGCGCGATCGCGCGCGATGAGGTCGCAGATGAGCGTGTTCGAGATCGCGATGAAATCGCTGCCCGGCGAATAGAACGGGTCGAGGAACACGCCGGCTTCGCCGGTCAGCGCCCAGCGGTGGCCGCTGAACACCTGCTTGCAGCCGTGGGAGAAGTGGCGCAGGAACAGGAAGTCCTGCAGCGTGTGCTCGGGCTTGTCCAGCGCCTCGGCGACGCGCGGCTGGTGCGTGCGCAGCCAGTCCATCGCCTTCTCGTGGGTGTTCATGGTCTCCAGCGGATGGAGCTTCGCGTCGCAGACGATGCCCAGCGAATGCGCGCCGGAGGACAGCGGGATCAGCCAGAACCAGTAGCCCCGGCCGCACATGTGGTTGGTCGAGCGCCAGCGGTCCGGCGGGTTGCAGCGCGCCTGCCAGTCGGCGTCGTCGGACCACAGCTTCGGATCGATGATGCCGTCGACGCGCCACCACACGGCGTTGGCGTCGTGGTCGTTGCTTTCGGCGAGGTCGAGCTTGCGCTTGAGCAGGCCGGCGCGGCCGCTGGCGTCGACCACCCAGGGCGCGGACGCGGTCTGCGTCGCACCCGCCTGCTCGAAGCCGACGGTATGCGGCGTGTCGTCCTCGCGCAGGTCGACGCTGCGCACCACCGCGCCGTCGTGGAAGCGCACGCCGAGTTCGCGCGCGCGTTCGCCGAGGAAGTTCTCGAAGCGGCCGCGATCGATCTGCCACGACGGTGTCGGCAGGATCCGGCTCACGCCCAGCTCGGTGCAGCGGTCGATGTCGCGGCGGCCTTCGCTGAAGAAGAAGCGGAAGCCGAACTTGCGGATCTGTTCCGCATCCAGATGTTCGCGCAGGCCCAGCACATTGGCGAAGTAGTGCGCGCCGATCTCCACCGTGGATTCGCCGACCTTGTGCGCGGCTTCGCGCACCGGGTGGGCACGGCGTTCGATCACCGCCACGTCGATGGCCGGATCCTGGCGCTTGAGCTGGATCGCCAGGCTCAGCCCGGCGAGGCCGCCGCCGAGGACGATGACGTCGTGGGAGGTCTGCATGGTCGCGTTGCCGTCGTTCATGGAATGCGCGTGCTCGTTCACTTGCGTGGCGTCGACGAAAACTCGCCCGTCGGGTCGTCGATCACCGCCGGGGTGTTGCGGGTGCGTCGATATTCGCGGATCACGTGGCCGTAGTTCCAGACCTGCACGACCACGTGCGAGGTGATCCGCCAAAGATCGTGCAGCGGGCGGAAGTGGCTCTTGCGGAATTTCTCGACCGCACCGGCGCCGGCGTAGCGCGATTCGATCGGCACCGAAACCACGCCCATGCCGAGGCGGCGCGCGGCGCTGATCAGGATCTGCGCCTCGTAGACGAAGTCCTCGCCGGGCACGTCGGTGAGCGCCGCGACCGGTGCCGGGTACAGGCGCTGGCCGCTCTGGGTGTCGGCGATGCGGTAGCCGCAGCCCCAGGCGATGCCCCAGTCGCCGAATTCGTTGGCGAGGCGGCGGTAGGTCGGCTGCTGCGCGCGCTTGCGCAGGCGCGCGCCGATCGCGATGCAGTTCGGATGGCGGTTGGCGGCGGCGACCAGGCGCGGGATGTCGGCGGCCAGGTGCTGGCCGTCGCCGTCCATGGTCAGCACCGCGTTCGCGCCCTGGCGCAGCGCCTCGCGGAAGCCGTCGCGCAGGCTCGCGCCCTTGCCCATCCGCGTCTCGTGGCGCAGCAGGGTCACCGGCAGGTCGGCGATGCGCTCGGCGGTGCCGTCGTCGGAACCGTCGTCGATCACGATCACCCGGTCGCATTCGGCCAGCGCGCCTTCGACCACCTCGCGGATGCGCAGCGATTCGTTCAGCGCCGGGATCACCACGGCGATGCTGTGGCGGTCGTAGACGACGGGGGTGCCGGCGGCGAGATCAGTCATGGCTGCCTTTCGGGTGCGTGATGTCCACGGCCAGCACGCGGCCCGGCGGGCCGGCGCGCAGCACCACGTGGCCGGCGCCCGAGGCCAGCGCGTCGAACAGCGGCAGCATCGATGCGATGGCATTGCCGCCGGCATGGCGACCCAGCGGGCCGTCGCCGCCAGGTGCAGGGCTTGCTTCGCCATCGGCGTAGGCCACCGAGATGCGCGGCCCCTGGCCTTCGCGCGAGAGCAGCAAGGCCCCGCCGAGCAGGCCGGTGCAGTCGTGCACCGAGCGCAGCGGCCCGGTGGCGCCGGTGTCGTAGCCGACCAGCAGCACCGCCTCGGCGCCCGCCGCCAGCTGCGCCAGCGCCTCGACCAGGCCCTCGCCGAAGCTGCCGTCGTAGGCGCTGATCGCGGTCGCGGCCTCGACGCAGCCGGCGCCGATGGTCCAGTAGCCTGCGGCGGCGTTGTGCACCGAGTTGTGGAATTTCGTCGGCGACATCGCCGTCGGCTCGGCGGCGAGGGTGGTGCAGACGTAGTCGGTGATCGACAGGTCGCCGTGGGTCGAGGTGAACACCGACGGCAGCGAGGCCGGGTCGCGGCCGGCGGCCTGGCAGGCCGACAGCGCGACCTCCAGCGCCACCGCGACCGATTCCGGCGCGCGACGACGCTCGTTCGGCGGCAGCAGCTGCGGCGAGGGTTTCGCGGGTGCGCCTTCCGGCAGCGCGCCTGTCGCGACGAACGCGCGCGCGGCGTCCCACGAGGGCAGGCCGTTGGTCCAGAAGCCGATGCTTTCGATGTGTGCGGTCAGGGTCGTCATGTCATGCCTTCCCGAACACCAGCGAGGCGTTGTTGCCGCCGAAGCCGAAGGAGTTGTTCATCGCGTAGCGGATCGCGCGATCGGCGTTCGCGAAACGGATCTGCGGGCCGCAGGCCGGGTCGGGCTGCGGCTCGCCGTCGCCGAGGATGCCCGGCAGCAGGCCGTGTTCGAGCGCGATCAGGGCGAACACCGATTCGACGATCCCGGCGGCGCCGAGCGTGTGGCCGGTCCAGCCCTTGGTCGAGCTGGCGTGCAGGGAGGCATCGAAAAGCCCGGCGACCGCGATCGCCTCGACCGTGTCGTTGGCCGGCGTGGCGGTGCCGTGCAGGTTGAGGTAGCCGACGTCGGCCGGCGCGATGCCCGCGCGGGCGATCGCGTCCTGCATGGCCAGGCGCGCGCCCAGGCCTTCGGGATGCGGGGTCGACATGTGGTGGGCGTCGCTGCTCTCGCCGTAGCCGCACAGGCGCAGGCCCGGTTCGCCGTCCACGGCGCGTTCGAGGATGGCGTAGCCGCCGGCCTCGCCCAGCGACAGGCCGTCGCGGCGGGCGTCGAAGGGCAGGCAGCGGTTGCGCGACACCAGGCCCAGCGAATTGAAGCCGAACAGCACGCTGCCGCAGAGGGTGTCGATGCCGCCGACCAGGGCGGCGTCGACCACCCCGGCGTGGATCAGGCGCGCGGCCTGGGCGAAGACCTTCGCGCTGGACGAGCAGGCGGTCGCGACGGTGACGCAGGGGCCGCGGATGCCGGTGATGCGCCGGACGAAATCGCCGATCGAATGCGGGGTGTGCAGCAGCGGTGTGCGCAGGTCGGCCGGGAAGGCCCCGTCTTCGAGACGGGTGTAGGCCTCTTCGCTGGCGCCGATGCTGGAGGTCGAGGTGCCGATGATCGCGGCCACGCGCCCGGCGCCGTGGCGGGCGATCAGGTCCCCGACCTTCGCGACGAAATCGTCCTGCTGCAGCGCCAGCCAGGCCAGCCGGTTGTTGCGGCAGTCCCAGGGCAGCAGGTCGGGCGGCAGGGCCACGTCCTCCACGCCCTCGACGCGACCGATCCAGGTCTCCAGTCGGGCATCCGCCGTGGCGCCCTCGCCGAAATCGTTCCTGCGCAGTCCGCTCCGTCGGGTGCGCAGTGCCTCGGCCTGGGCAGTCAGGCCATGACCGAGGGCAGTGGTGGAGGTGTAGGCGCGGATCGCAAGCGGCGCCATCGGGGTCGGAGTTTGGCTGGCGGAGGGCACCGCATGGCTCATGTCGGGAAACGACCCGGGATTATACGGGCCGTGTCCGACAAGGCGGTGGCCGGCGGTCGCCTCGTTCATGCGCGACGCGACCCGCCAGCGGCCCTATGCTGTGCGCGGTCCACCGGCGCGTGAAACCGGATGCGTTGCCGAATCTGGCGGATCCAGGCCGCAGGCGGGACGTGCCCCCTGCCATGCAGTCGATACCCCGCGTCTTCACCGCCTGTCGCCATGAATACCTTTCGCATCGATCATCGCCTGAAGCTCGCGGCCGACCCCGACGTGATCCACTCGGGTCTCGTGGCCCTGCTGGCCTGCCTGCTCAGCGCGGGCCTGGTCTATCTCGTCTACCTCGCCCGCGTCGTGCGCACCGCCGCGCGGGCGCCCATCGTCCCGGCCACCGGCGACTGCCTGCTGCTGTTCGGCAAGCACGCACCGGGCGGGCGGATGGATGCAGACTTCGCCGCCCGCGTGGCCCGCGTCGTCGCGCTCTGGCGCGAGCGCCCCCCGCGCCGGATCGTCCTCCTCGGCGGCGCCGCGCCCGGCCATCCCAGCGAAGCGCGGACCGCGCACGCCGCGCTGCTCGCCGCCGGCGTGCCCGCCGATGCGCCCGTCCTGTTCGAGGAAGCCTCGCGCGACACCCTGCAGAACCTGCGCCATGCCCGCGACCTGCTCGCCGCCGAGGGCGAGCGTGGCCGGGTCACCCTGGTCAGCAGCCGCTACCACCTCGCCCGCTGCGCGTTGTTCGCGACGCAGCTGGGCTTCGACCACGAACCCTGCGCCGCCGAACCGGCGCTGTCCCTGCGCCCCGGGATGTGGCTGCGCCTGCTCGGCGAAGCCGGCTACGTCTGCTGGATCGACCTCGGCACGCGCTGGGCGCGGCTCATCGGCCACCGGCGGATGCTGGCGAAAGTGACCTGAGCGCGGACCCCGTTCGCTGGCGCCGGCCGTTGGCGTCCTGCACGATGCGCCGACGATGAAGGGGGATGCGATGCGACGACTCGGACGAGGGATGCTGCTGGCCGCGCTGTGCCTGCCGGCGATGGCGCTGCCGGTGCAGGGACTGGCAGCGGACCCGACGCGCGGCATCGAGGTCGACATCGAGGAGGACGGCTTCTCCCTCGAATTCCCCGAGCCGATGCTCGCGCTCGACAACCAGCCGGTGACCGGCCTCCGCGTCGAACCGGCCCTCGCCCTCGACTGCCACTGGTCCGACGACACCGAGGTGGGCTGCACGGTCGCGGGCGACAGGCCGCTGCCGCCGGCCACCCGGCTGACGATCCGCATCGCCCCCGGCCTGCAGACGGCGGCGGGCAAACCGCTCGGCGCCGTGGTGCTCACGGCGGAGACGCAACGCCCCGACCTGACCGGGAGCGTCGCCGACTGGAAGGCCGGCGTGCCGACGCTGGTGCTCGAAGGCAACCTGCCGATGACCGCCGAGGCCGTTGCCCGGGTCCTGTCGCTGGGCGATGGCGAGCGCATCTGGCGCGGTCTGCGCATCTCGCCGCTGCCCGCGCGCCGGGACTGGGACGACCGGCAACGGCCGCGCTTCGCAGTGGCGCTGCCGCCGGACCTGCCGGCCGATGCCGTCGTCGACGTGGTGGCCGACGCGGGCCTGCGCTCCAGCGCCGGTCCGCTGCCGTCGGACGAAGCCGAGCGCCTCCTGCAGTTCCGCCACGCCGAGCCCTTCCGCGTGCGCGCGGCGACCTGCACGTCCCGCGAGCGCGAGGTACGCGATCTCGAGCCCGCGGATGGCCTGTCGCTGGACTGCGTGCCGGGCGAACCGATCGCGATCCATTTCTCGGCGACGCTGGACGCCGATGCGCGCGCGGCCTTCGCCGCCGCGCTGCCGGCCGGCGCTGCGCTGTCGCGCTGGGCGACGGCCTCTGCGCCGGTCGAGCGCGGCGTGCGTCTGTCGCAGCGCATGGGCGATGTCGCCTACCTCGTGATCGACGCGGCCGATGCCCGCGTCGCGTTCGACATCGGCAGCGGCCTGCGCGATGTCGACGGGCGCGGGCTGTGGGCGCCGATGCAGGTCGAACTACGCACCGGCGCGCCGCGCCCGGTCCTGCGCGCGCCCGCGACGCGATGGCTGCTGGGCGATCCCGAGCGCGCCGGCATCGATGCAGTGAACGCACCGGCGCTGACCATGGGCATCGAAGGCCTGGGAGCCGCGCCGCTGCGGGAAGCGCTGGGCATCGCCTCGACGCGCGGCACCGCGGCGACTGCCATCTCCGCATCCGCACGGCGCACCCTGGGCGAAGGCGGCGCGCTGCGCTGGCAGGTCGGCACGCATGCCTGGCAGGCGCTGCGGATGGCCGCGCCGCAGTTCGACCTCGGCGCGCATGTCGCCGCGAACGAAATCGTGGCCTGGGCGCTGGACTGGGACGACAGCCGCTCGCTGGCCGGCGTCGAGGTCGAACTGGTCCGGCTTGCGCCGGCCGCCAAGGACGAGGCGGCCACGGCGCCGACCGAAACCGTGGTCGGCACCGCGCGCACCGGCCGCGACGGCGTGGCTCGCCTGGTCCTGCCGGACGGATTCGCGCGCCCGCCGAAAACGCGCGGCACGCCGCTGGCCTCGTGGTTGCTGCGCGCGACCCACGGCCCGCGACGCGCGGTCCTGCACCTGGGCGAGGACGGCGATGGCGGTCTGGTCCGCGCCTCCGATGTGGAGCCTCGCCTGTTCATCGCTACCGACCGGCCGCTGTACCGGGCCGGCGACACCATTCGATTCCACGGCTGGGCGCGCGTCGCGCGCGGCGGACGCCTGCTGCGCCCGGAGGAGAAAGCGGTCGAGCTGTCGCTGGTGTCGGATGCAGAGCGCACCGAACTGCTGAGCTGGCGCGGCACGCTCGATGCCGACGGCGCGTTCTCTGGCGAATTCGTCCTGCCCTCGCAGACCGTGGACGGCGACTACTGCTTCCGGCTCGACGAGGGCGAGCATGCCGCGTGCATCTTCGTCGGCACCTTCCGCGCCCAGGACCTGTGGGCGCAAGCCGCGACCACGACACAGCTGGTGCGCGACGGCGACCGCATCCTGCTCGACATCGAAGCCGGTTACTGGTCCGGCGGTGCCGCCAGCGGCGCGGAGATCCGCCGCGTGCGCACGTTCATGGAAGCCGCATCGCCGGCCGATGCCTATCCGGATGTCGCCGACTACGCCTTCCTCGATGCCTCGCTGGACGAGGCGCATGCGCGTTTCGCCCCGCCTGCAGCACTGACGGCCACGCTCGATGCCGACGGCCGCGCGCGCGTCGAGATTCCGGTGGCCTTCGTGGCGGATGAGGAGATCGAAGAGGACGACGAACGCGACAGCGCATCGCAGCCGCCGGCCTTCGCGCGCCTGGAGACCACCGCCGAAGTCGCGCTCGCCGGCCGCGAGCCGACGGCCAGCAACCGCGCGATCGCGCATTACGCGCGGCATGCGCGCTACGTCGGCCTGCGCCTGCTGCCGGCGTGGTTCGATGCCGCGACGCCGCTGCGCCTGGACGCGGTGCTGGTCGCCGCCGATGGCGCCGCCGTGCCGGGCGAAACGATCACCGTCACCGTGACCCGCCGTACCGAACAGGTCAACGGCACGACGCAGGACGAGCCGGTGGCGACCTGCACGCTCGTCGCTGGCACGCCCGCGCCCTGCGACGTGCCGCGCACGCGCAGCGGACGCTATGTCTTCACCGCGCGCAGCGGCGAGGCCGCGCCGGCGGTGCTGAGTCGCTACGTGTGGAACGCGGCTGATGCGCGCGGCGAGGCGCCGAAGGTCGAGCCGGCGCTGGAGGTGATCGAAGCACCGACCGATGCCAAGGCACCGGTGCGCGTGCTGCTGCGCCAGCCGTATACCCGGGCCGATGCGCTGCTGGTGGTGTCTGCCGGTGGCGAGGTGCTGGCGACGCGCACGCTGGCGATCGACCGCGCCGAGACCGAGCTGAGCCTGCCGACCCACGCCGACGGCCGCAACCGCGTCGACCTGACCCTGCGCGTGCGCGAACGCGCGCCGGCACCGGTCGATGCGAAGGGTCTGCGCGCGCCGCCGCGCAGCACCGCGCTCACCGTCGCGGTCGATGTGCCGCGTCCGCAGGCGCCGCCCGCCGTCGTCGTGTCGCTGGATCGCGCCCGCGCCGAGCCGGGCCAGCCGGTGCAGGTGCGCGTGCGCAACACCGGCGCCACACCGCGCAGCGTCGCGCTGGCCGTGTTCGACGATGCCCTGCGCTCCCTCGCCGGCGATCGCTGGAACGACTTCGATCCGCAAGGGATCGCCTGGCTGGGCCATCGCGCCGACGACTGGCGCGGCCGGCTGGTGGCGATCGATTTTTCCCACTGGAACAAGGCACGCTGGACGTACGCGCTGCCCTGGGACGATGCGAAGGTGGATGCGTCGCTGCGCGGCCCGGCAGGCATCATGGCGGAGATGCGGCGGCGCGAGGCGGGTGCCGTACGACGTGCGGAGGTGGTCGTACCCGAGTTCCCGGAAGAGCCGCCCGTCGTGTTCGATGCGGTCAGTGAAGTCGACAGTCCGGCCTCGCCCGGAATGGGATACGCCGGCGACAGTGAGAATCTGGACCGGATCACCGTCACCGGCTCGCGGATCCTGCGTGCCGATCTGCTCGACGTCGCGCCCGTGTTCGTGATCAAGCCCGATGCCGATGCGATCCGCCGCGATCGCGCACTACCGCCGGATCCCGCATTGCTCGCGCTGCGCGTACGCGGCGCCTTCGCCGACACCGCGCTGTGGCAGGGCGGTCTGCGCCTGGCGCCGGGCGAGGAGCGCGTGTTCACCGTGACCGCGCCGGACAACCTGACGCGCTGGCGCGCGGTGGCGTGGAGCGCGGACGACGGCGAAGGCTTCGGTCGCGTCGAGGCGACGTTCGATGTCGGCCTGCCGCTGGAAGCGCGCCTGGATGCGCCGGTGCGGCTGTATCCGGGCGATCGCGCCGAACTCACCGCCAACGTGCGCCAGAGCGGCGATGCGCCGCTGCGCGTCGAGGCGAGGCTGGCGGTCGAGGCGCTCGGTGCACAGGCCGCGCGCACGCTCGACCTCGCGCCGCGCGGGCAGTCGTCATTCGCGCTCGACATCGCCCCCGATGCCGACGCCGCGCCGCGCATGCTGGTCGCCACCGCGCATGCGCAGGCCGGTGCGCAGGGCGATGCGGTATCGCAGCCGATCGAACTGGCCTCGCCGCGCATCGATGCGCAACGCGTGCAGGCCGGTTGGCTCGGCGCGTCGCCCCTGCTGCTGCCGATGCCGGCTTTGCCGGCAGGCGCGCGCGACGTGCGTCTGGCGGTGACCCTGCTGCCCGGTGCGGACGCGCTGGTGCACGGCTGGATCGACGACCTGCATCGCTATCCGCATCGCTGCTGGGAGCAGATGCTCAGCCGCGCGGTCGCGGCCGCCATCGCGCTGGAACGCGGCGACGGTACGCGCTTCCCCGACGCACGCGCCAGCATCGACGATGCCCTGGCGAACGTCGCGGTGTTCCAGACCGGCGACGGCGGTTTCCGTTACTTCGCCGATGCCCCTGCTGGCGATGACGGCGGCGACGTGCCGCTCACCGCCTGGACCGTGCGTGCGCTGCGCGTGCTGGCCGAGCTGGGCCACGACGTTCCGCTGCGGGCGCTGTCGAAGGCCGACGGTTACCTGCAGCGCCGGGTGCATCCCTCCGGCAGCGATCCGGCGACGCGCGTACGCGTCGCTTTCGCCGCCGCCGCGCAGGAAAAGCCGGGCCTCTCGGTCACCGACGGCCTGTGGCGCGAATTCGCGACACTGCCGCTGCCGGCGCAGGTCGCCGCCGCGCGGGCGATGGCCGCAGGCAGGCATCCGCAGGCCCGCGAAGCCGCGCGACGCCTGATCGACGCCACCACGCTGCGCGGCGAGGCGCGCGTGCTGCGCGCGGCGGACCGCCACGACCGCTGGATGAGTTCGGACCTGCGCGAGCAGTGCGAACTGATCGCGCTGCTGCGTCGCCATCCGTCCTTCGCCGACATCGCGACGCGGCGTGCGCTGATCGCCGGACTCGGCGACCTGTATGCCGGCGGCGTAGCACAGGTCGATACGCAGAGCGGCGCGGCCTGCCTGCTCGCACTGCGCGGGCTGGACCGGGACGGCGCGCGGACGCCGGTGACGCTCGCGGTGGCCTCGGGCGATCGCAAGGCCACGCTCGTGCTGGTGCCCGGTGGCGAACCGCCGCGCTGGGAGATCGCGATCGATCCGCGCGACGCCGGCAAGGCGCTGCGCCTGACGCCGCAGGTCGGCGGAGACGCGCCCGCGAGTTACCGCGTCGAATACCGCTACGGCGAGGACGCGCGCGCCGCGAACGCGTCCGCGATCAGCTTCTCCCTGCAGCGCGACTATCGGGTGCTGCGCGACGGCCGATGGACCACGCTCGACAAGCAATCGCTCCGCGATGGGGACTGGGTGCGCGTGACCCTGCGCCTCGACACCACCGCCGAGCGCCGCTTCGTCGCGATCACCGATGCCGTGCCCGGCGGCCTGCGCCCGACCGACCTCGCCCTGAGCGGCGTGGCCGGCGTCGACCTGCAGGCGGTGTCCGACGAGGGCTCCGGCTGGTTCCGCACCCGCCGCCTGGATCCGCGCGCGCCGAAGTTCTACGCCGAGGTCCTGCCGGCGGGCCGGCACGAGGTCCACTACTTCGCGCGGGTCGCCCATGTCGGCGACTACCTCGCCGCGCCCGCGCAGGCCGAGCTGATGTACGGCGCGGCCACCCGGGCGCGCACCGCCGCGACGCGGGTGGTGATCGAAAGCGGGACGCCCGGCCGCTGATCCGGGCGTGGCCACGGGCGACGCGGGTCTGCCGCATCGCCCGTGGCAGAATGGCCCGTCTTTTTCCCCACGGATGTCCGCCCCATGGCTTCAGGCTTCTTCGCGCTGCTCGACGATATCGCCACCCTCCTCGACGACGTGTCGGTGATGACCAAGGTGGCGGCCAAGAAGACCGCCGGCGTGCTGGGCGACGACCTCGCCCTCAACGCGCAACAGGTGACCGGCGTGACTGCCGACCGCGAGCTGCCCGTGGTCTGGGCGGTGGCCAAGGGCTCGGCGGTCAACAAGGCGATCCTGGTCCCGGCGGCGCTGGCGATCAGCGCGCTGGAGGTGTGGATGCGCAGTCGCGGGATCAACATTCCGCTGGTCATGCCGCTGCTGATGATCGGCGGCGCCTTCCTGTGCTTCGAGGGCGTGGAGAAACTCGCGCACAAGTTCCTGCACAGCCCCGGCGAAGACGAAGCGCATCACGCCGAGCTGCTGGATGCGGTGAAGAACGAACAGGTCGACATGGTTGCCTTCGAGAAGGACAAGATCAAGGGCGCGGTGCGCACCGATTTCATCCTCTCCGCCGAGATCATCGTGATCTCGCTCGGCACCGTGGCGGCACAGCCCTTCCTCAAGCAGTTCGGCGTGCTGGTCGGCATCTCGCTGGTGATGACCGTGGGCGTGTACGGCCTGGTCGGCGCGATCGTGAAGATCGACGACGTCGGCGTGTATCTCAGCGCGCGGGCCGGCGACGGCATCGCCGCCCTCAAGCGCGCGGTCGGCCGCTTCCTGCTGTGGGGCGCGCCGAAGCTGATGAAGTTCCTGTCGATCGCCGGCACCGCCGCGATGTTCCTCGTCGGCGGCGGCATCATCACCCACAACGTCCCGGCGCTGCACCACATCATCGAACCGTATGCGCACGGCTGGACCGGCACGCTGCTGTCGATGGCCTTCGACGCCGTGGTCGGCATCCTGCTCGGCATCGTGGTGCTGGGCGCGGTCCATCTGTTCAAGAAGCTGCGCGGGCGCTGAGCCGCGCGCCATCCGGGAGTCGGATCATGCAGTGCAGTCGCATCTTGGATTCTTCGTGGTTGCGCGGCCTCGCCATCGCGGCGGCGCTTGTCCTTGTTCCGCTCGCCGCCTCGGCGCAGACGGTCTCCGCCGAGGCATTCGCGAAGGCGCGCAAGGACGGCGAGGCGCGGGTGGTGGTCATGCTGCAGCCGACGCCGGCCGCGCAGGCCGCGGCGGCGAAGGGCATCCGCCTGCATCCGGCGGTCGCCGCGGATGTCGACGCCGTGCTGCGCGCCCTGCCCGCCGCCGGTCGCGCGCGGGTGACGCACCGCTTCGCGCGCGTGCCGGCATTCGCGATGCGCGCAGACGCGGCCACGCTGGCGCGCCTGCACCGCGATCCGCGCGTGGCGAGGGTCGATCTCGACGTCGGCGGCAGCGGTGGCGGCGAACCCGACTACGCGTCGGTGCTCAACCAGGTCCACCAGCTCCGCGAGCTGGGCGTCGGCGGTGCCGGGATGAAGGTCGGCGTGGTCGACACCGGCATCGATACCGACCACGCCGATTTCACCGGGCGCATCGTCGGCGAACGCTGCTTCTGCACGGTCGGCACCGGCTGCTGCCCGAACGGCGGAACCAGCCAGTCCGGCACCGGCTCGGCCGAGGACGACCAGGGCCACGGCACCAATGTCGCCGGCATCATCGGCGGCGACGGTACGGTCGCGCCGCGCGGCGCGCTGCCGCAGGTGCAGCTGGTCGCGGTGAAGGTCATCAGCAGCACCAACCGCTTCCAGTCCACCGCCGACGTCGTCGCGGCGCTGGACTGGCTGGCCGCGAACCATCCCGACATCGATGTGGTGAACCTGAGCCTGGGCACCGATGCCCTGTTCGCCGGCGACTGCGACAACGCCGCCGCCTGGACGCAGGCGCTGGCGGTGTCGGTGAACAATCTGCGCGCGCTGGGTGCGGTGGTGGTGGTGTCCTCGGGCAACCAGGGCAACAGCAATGCGATGAGCGCCCCGGCCTGCATCTCGACTGCGTTGTCCACCGGCGCGACCTGGGATTTCAACGGCCCCTCGCGCACCTTCCTTGGTTGCACCGAAACCTCGACCGAGCCGATGAAGCCGACCTGCTTCACCAACCGCAGCGCGACCACCGACCTGTACGCTGCCGGCGCCTTCGTCACCGCGCCGGGCTTCAACGGCGCCACGTCCAGCTTCGGCGGCACCTCGCAGGCCGCGCCGATGGCCGCCGCCTGCGCGGTCGCGCTCAAGCAGGCCGCGCCCGCATCGACGGTGGCCCAGCGCATGGAGGCGATGACCCTGTCGCCGACGCGCATCACCGACACAGTCAGCGCACGCACCTACCCGTTCCTGAACTGCCGCAACGCGCTGCAGCTCCTCAATCCGGCGATGTTCGAGCCGATTCCGGCCAACGGTTCGCGTCCGCTGCGCGTGCCGCGCCCGCAGGCGACGAAGCCCGCGCCGCTCCTTCGCCCGGAGGCCGGCCGCGGCCCCGGTCGCGCGCCGCGCTGACGGCGGCGATCGTTCGCCGTGCGCGCAGGGAAGCACGTGGAGACCGACGCCGTGCCGCCTGCCGCACCCCCGCGTCGCAGCCTCGTGCGCGATGCCTCGCTGTCGGCGGTCGCCGCCGGCTTCGTCACCGTGCTGGTGGGCTTCACCAGTTCGGTCGTCATCGTGTTCCAGGCAGCGCAGTCGCTGGGCGCCACGCCCGCGCAGACCAGCTCATGGATGTGGGCGCTGGGCCTGGGCATGGGGCTCACCTGCATCGGCCTGTCGTTGCGCTATCGCATCCCGGTGGTCACCGCCTGGTCCACACCGGGCGCGGCGATGCTGATCGGCAGCGCCGCCGGCCTGCCGATGTCCGATGCGGTCGGCGCCTTCGTGCTGTCGGCGCTGCTGATGGCGGTCGCGGGTTTCTCGGGGTTCTTCGAACGCATGATCAGCCGCATCCCGATGGCGCTGGCCTCCGGCATGCTCGGCGGCGTGCTCCTGCGCTTCGGCCTGGAAGCGTTCGCGGTGATGAAGAGCAGCCTCGGCCTGGGCCTGACCATGTTCGCGGTGTACGTGGCCGCGCGCCGCTTCTCGCCGCGCTACGCGGTCATCCTCACCCTGCTCGCCGGCATCGCGTTCGCCGCGGCTGCGGGCCTGATGCACACCGAGCGCCTCGTCCTCGAAGTGGCGCGTCCGGTCTTCGTCGCGCCGACCCTGTCGTTCGCCGCGGTCGCCGGCATCGCACTGCCGCTGTTCATCGTGACCATGGCCTCGCAGAACGTGCCCGGCGTCGCGGCGATGCGCGCCTCCGGCTACACGCCGCCGGTGTCGCCGATCATCGGCTGGACCGGCGTGGCCAACGCGGTGCTCGCGCCGTTCGGCGCATTCGCGCTGAACCTCGCCGCGATCACCGCCGCGATCTGCATGGGCCGCGAGGCGCACGAAGATCCGTCGCGCCGCTACGTGGCCTCGGTCGCTGCCGGCGTGTTCTACGTCCTCGTCGGCCTGTTCGGCGCGACCGTGGCCGCGCTGTTCGCCGCGTTCCCGAAGGCGCTGATCGTCGCCATCGCCGGCCTCGCCCTGCTCGGTACCATCGGCAGCAGCCTCGCCGCCGCATTGCGCGAGGAGACCGACCGCGAGGCGGCGCTGGTCACCTTCCTCGTCACCGCCTCCGGGCTGACGCTGTACGGCATCGGCTCGGCGTTCTGGGGGCTGGTCGCGGGCGTGGTGACGCTGCTGGCGTGGCGCAGGCGCTGAGCGGGGCGCGTCGACAAGCGCTGCGCGGCATGACTGTCATCCGGAGCCAGAAGCGAGGGAGCTGCTTTTGAAGGGATGGTCAAGCAGGTCCCTCGCCTGCGGCTCGGGATGACAGGTTTCGGTCAGGCTCCGGTCTTCCGTCTCGCCCTCAACGCTTCTTCTGCTGCTCCGGCACGAAGCGTTCGCGCACGGCCCTGGCCACCAGGTCGGGCGGCAGCATGCCCTGGTCGAGCAGGAAGTTGTTGAAGGCGAGGCGGTCGAACTTCTCGCCCAGGGCCAGCTCGGTTTCCGCGCGCAGTTCGAGGATCCGCGCGTAGCCGTAGAAGTAGCTGCCGGCCTGGCCGGGGGCGTTGAAGGTGTAGCGGTCCAGTTCCTGGCGGACCATCGCCGGCGACAGCCCGACATCCTCGCTGAGCACCTTGCCGGCGCGTTCGCGGTCGATCATGCCGAGGTTGAGCATCGGGTCGAGCATCGCGCGCGCGGCGCGCAGCAGGCGGAACTGCAGCGCCATCAGCTGCCCGTCCAGCGGGAGGTAGGGCACCATCTCGGCTTCGGCGTACAGCGCCCAGCCTTCCACGTTCACCGAGTTGAACGCGAACAGCGTGCGCGCCAGCGACACGCCGCGTTCGACCATCGCGGTGAACTGCAGCTCGTGGCCCGGACGGCCTTCGTGCGCCGAGAGCGTCCACGCCACGGCCGGGAAATTGAAGTCGTCGAAACGTTCGCTGTCGCCGAGGTTGGGGTTGCCCAGCGGCAGCACGAACTGGCCCTGCTGGCCGGTGTTGCCGATCAGCGGCGCGGGCAGGAAATGCGGCGCCGGCTGCGCCGCGCTCTCGGCCTCGGTGCCCAGGCGCATCACCATCGGCCGCTGCGGCACGTCGACGATGCCCTCGCGGCGGATGATCGGGTCGATCGCATCGATCACCGTGCGGTAGCGCGTTTCCAGCTGGTCGTTCGGAATGGTGTCGCGCTTGAGCGCGCGGATCACGCTGCGGTAGTCGGTCTCGGCGAATCCCTTCTCCTTCGCGACCAGCGGGGCCAGGCGCTGCATCGCCGCGCGCGTTTCCATGAACGACAGGCGCGCGCGCTGGATCAGCAGCTCCGGCGGGATGTCGATGCCCACCTGCTTGAGCTGCAGTGCGTAGAGCTCGGGCGGCAGGCGGGTGTCGGTCCGCGCCTGCGGCAGCACCTCGCTGCGTACCCAGGCCACGTAGTCGGCGACCTGCTTGTCGAGCGCGTCGAGCGCCGGGTCGGCGCCATCCACCTTGTACTGCGCGAACAGCTTGCGGATGCCGGCGACGTAGGTCTCGGCATTGCCCAGCGCCTGCTCCACTTCCAGCTTCGTCGGGCGCAGCAGCCTGGCGTTGCCGGCGCGTTCCTCGTAACGCTGCCGTGCGAGCGTCATGATCGGCACGGTGTCGGGCGTCATGCCGACATAGGTCTTCAGCCGGGTCAGCGCCTTGGCCCGGCGTTCCGGCGGGGTCTGTTCCGAGAGCAGCCCGCGCACGCCCTGGAACACCAGCTGCGGCGCATCGGCGAAGGGCAGCAGCAGGCGTTCGTTGACCTGGCTGGCCTCGACGCTGTCGTTGGCGGCCTGGATCATGATCGCCAGGTCCTGCCGCACGTCGGGATCGCGCTCGAGCTGCAGCGCCTTCTGCAGCACGCCCCTGGCGCCGAGCGTGGCCTGGCGCGCACGGGCGACGTTGTCGGGTCGCAGGTCGGCGACCTGGTCGTCGTAGCCGGGAATGCCGAAGAAGGAGGCCTGTTCGGGCTGGAAGGGAAGCGTCGCGCGCAGCAGCACCTGCGCGTGCGCGTTGCTGGCGGCGACCCAGGCCGGTGGTGCCTTGGCGGTGGAAGCAGCGGGAGCGGGTGGTGCGGCATGCGCGAACGCCGGCGGTGCGGCCACGGCCGCGAAGAGGGTCAGTGCGATGGCAAGGGCGAGCGGTTTCATGGGGGACGTCTCCGGAGGTGATCCAACGCTACCCCCGGTCGCGGCGCGGGCACAGCGCCGAAGGTCACGGACGGCAGCATGCGGCGGCCACGGCGCAGCGGCTGAGACGCCAGTGTCCACGCGTGCCGAAGCTCGTGCGTGTCGAACGGCAGGCAACCCCGTTGCCACCGGCGCGGCGTTCAGCAGGAAGCGCGTCGCGCAGCGGGATCGATCCACGCCGGCAGTGCGCGACACCGCATGCATTCATCCACGACCGGAGAGACCATCATGTCCATGCCACGCACCACCGTGCTCGCCATCGCCCTCCTCGCCTGCAGCGTGCCGATCACGAGCTTTGCCGACGACACGCCCGCCGAACGCAAGGCGCCGCGCAGCGAGCGGCCAGAACCGACCACCGGCTCGCGCATCGTCGAGCGCAACCCGAACGATCTCGACGAAATCCTGGTCATCGGCGCGATCCACGACCCGGCCGATGCCGCGCTGCCGCAGGACACCTCGCTGCCGTCGCTGCCTGCGCAGGCCGATGCTCCGCGCACTGCCGATGCTGGCAAGGCGCCACGACGCGGTCGCGCCACCACCGGCTCGCGCATTCCCGACAGCCAGCTGGCCGAGCTGGACGAAGTGCGCATCGTCGGCGCGGTGCACGATCCGGCGGAGACTGTCGTCGCCGATGATGCGTCGCTGCCGGAGCTGCCGGTGGTGATCGCATCGACATCGCCCGGTCGCTGAGCCTCGCCCCCATCGACGGGCCGGCCCGCAGCGCGGCCGGCCCGTCATCGTCTGCGCATCAGATGCTGACTGTCATCCCGAGCTGCAGGCGAGGGACCTGCTTTGAAGCTGCGCTCCGATCGATCGAAAAACAGGTCCCTGGCCTGCGGCTCGGGATGACAGAGTCGTCACACAGAGGATTCACTTCGACGCGGTGTCGCGATCGCGCTGGATCTGCGCGGCGTCGACGATGCGCAGCTGGCGCGTGGCGCGGTTGAGGCCGCGCAGCGCGGCCGGATCGCCGTCGCCGATCGCCAGCACGATGTGCCCCGCGCCGAACGGGCCGAAGCCGGCGTCGTAGCTGGTCCAGCGCGTGCCGTCCCAGGCCTGCACCCAGGCATGCGGGCTGAACACGTGCGCGCGGCCGGCGAAGCGTCCGGAATAGGCGATGCCGTGCACGATCCGCGTCGGGATGCCGCGCGCGCGCGCCACGGCGGCGAGCAGCACCGCGAACTCGGTGCAGTCGCCGCTGCGGTTCTGCAGTGCGGTCGCCGCATCGTGGTAATGGCGATAGTCGATCGGCCCGTTCATGTGCGCGCGCACCGCTTCGGTCAGGCCTTCCATGCGCGTGCGCACCGAGCGCCCGCGTCCGTGCTGGCGCGCGAAGCTGCGGATGTCGCGGTCATCGCTGCGCACCCAGGCATTGGGGGACAGGTAATGCCTGAGCATGTCGGCCGACGGTGCGGGTTCGTCGCCGCAGTCCGCGCAGATCGCGACATGCAGGCCTGCGTCGTCGATCCACACCGATTGTTCACCGGTCCGTGGCGGTTGCCATGTCGGCGATGCGCTGCTCGCGAGCCGGTAGCGGATCTCGCCCGACAGCGCGATCGCATTCAGCCGGTACGGCGAGGCCACGAACAGGCTGTGCAGGAAGGCCCGGGCTTCGTCGTGGCTGGGCGGCTCGGCGGCATGCGCCGGTGTGAGCATCGGCAGCGCGATGAGCAGCGCGGAAGGAAGCAGGCGACGCAGGGACATGGTGCATTCCGGAGGCGGGATGCCATCCGGAACGCACCGGCGTGCGCCGAGGGGTTCGGTCAGGGGGCCTCGACCGAATCCGACGACGAGAAATCGTGCTCGTCGGTCGCGCTCGCGGCGGCGATCTCGTCGGGCGTGCGCAGGTCGATGTCGGTGGACCGACCGTCGACCACCACGGTCAGCGTGCGGTACTGCCAGCGGCCGACGCGCTTGACCGCTTCGACGTAGAGGTCGGCGTCGGCCTTGGGCCCGTCCAGCGGGATCTGCAGCGAGGCCGAGCCGTTCGGCCCGTTGGTCTGCTGGTTGCCCTGGATGAACCAGCCGGGTTCGACCGGCTGGCCCAGGGCCTCGATCACGCGCGGGTCCTGCTGCGCGCGGCGCTTGGCTTCCATCGCCACGTCGGACGATCCGATCATCGAGAACAGACCGTAGACGAACAGCCCGATCGCGGCGAGGAACAGCAGGCCGAGGAACGCCACCAGCGCCGGCACCGCCCACTTCCAGTTGCGCTGCCACCAGCCGGGCTTGCCGGCGGGTGGCGCGGGCGGCATGGCGCCCGCGGGCAGCGGCGGCGGCACGTGCGGGCTCATGGCTTGAGGCAACGGCCGAAGAAGGCTTCGGTCAGGCGGTAGCGATGCAGGGCATCGTTGCCGCGCAGGCCGTGCTTGGCGCCGGGATAGGTCATCAGCTCGAAGGGCACCGCGCGCTTCTGCAGCTCGCTCATCAGCTTGGTGGAGTTGCCGAACAGCACGTTGTCGTCGGCCATGCCGTGGATCAGCAGCAGCGCGCCGGGCTTGATGCCGGCGACGTGGGTGAATACGCTGGCTTCACGATAGCCTTCCGGATTGGTCTTCGGATGGTCCATGTAGCGCTCGGTGTAGTGCGTGTCGTACAGCGCCCAGTCGGTCACCGGCGCGCCGGACACGCCGCAGGCGTAGTCGTTCGGTGCCTTGCCCAGCAGCATCAGGGTCATGTAGCCGCCGTTGGACCAGCCGTAGACGCCGATGCGCTGGCCGTCCACCCAAGGCTGCGCGCGCAGCCATTCGACGCCCTTGCGCTGGTCGTCCACTTCCACCGTGCCCTGCTTCCCGTACAGCGCGCCGCCGAAGGCCGCGCCGCGACGTGGCGTGCCGCGGTTGTCGAGCGAGAACACCACGTAGCCCTGCTGGGCGAGGTACTGGTTGAAGAAGTGGTCGCCGCGACCGGGCCAGCTCCGGGTCACCGTCTGCGCGGCGGGGCCGCCATAGACGTAGACCACCACCGGGTAACGCTTCGACGGATCGAAGCCGGTCGGCTTGATCAGGCTGTAGTGCAGCGGGGTCTTGCCGTCGGCGGCGGTGAGCGTGCCGAACTCGATCGGACGCTGCGCGTCGCGATACGGCGCGTAGGCATGGTCCGGCTTCGACGGATCGTTCTCGACCAGCGCGGCGATGCGCGTGCCGTCGGCGCGGTGCAGCACGATCTGCGGCGGCGTGTCCGTGTTCGACCAGCTGTCGACGTAGATGCTGGCATTCTTCGCGAAGCTGGCGCCGTGCATGCCGGGCTCGGTGGACAGGGTGCGGATCTCGCCGCCGGCCAGCGGTACGACGTGGATGTGGTTCTGCCGCGCGTCGGCCTTGCCGTCGGCGGTGCGACCGGCGCTGAAGTAGACCAGGCCCTTGTCCTGGTCCACCGCGAGCAGCGCGTCGACCGGCCAGTTGCCCGACGTCAGCGCGGTCAGCCGCTTGCCGTCGGCGCTGGCGACGTAGAGGTGCTCGAAGCCGCTGCGCTCGCTGATCCACAGGAAGCGGTCGTCCTTCAGGAAGCGCAGGCCGTCGTGCAGCGGCACCCAGGTCCTGCTGGTCTCGGTGACCAGCGTGCGCTGCTTGCCGGTGGCGAGCGTCGCCTCGATGAGTTCGAGCTTGCGCTGGTCGCGCGACTGGCGCTGGAAGGTCAGCCGTTTGGCGTCGCGCCACTGCACGCGGGCGAGGTAGATGTCGGGATTCGCGCCCAGGTCGATCCAGGCCGGCGTCGCGCCCTTGCGCGGGGCGATGGTGCCGAGCTTGATCGTCACGTTCGGGTCGCCGGCCGCCGGATAGCGCTGTTCGATCACTTCGGTGCGATCGGGATACACCTCGTAGCGCTTCTGGATCGGCACCGGGCTTTCGTCGATGCGCGCGAAGGCGATCGCCGAGTCGTCCGGCGCCCACCAGTAACCGGTGTGGCGGCCCATTTCCTCGTCGGCGACGAACTCGGCCACGCCGTTGCCGATGGTGTCGCTGCCGTCGGTGGTGAGCTGCAGTTCCTCGCCGGTCTTCAGGTCGATCGCCCACAGGTTGCGGCCGCGGATGAAGCTGACGAAGCCGCCCTTGGGCGAGATCTTCGGATCGGTGGCGAAGCCGCCGCCGCTGGTGAGCTTGCGCACGGCCTCCTTGCCGCTCTTGGCGAGATCGTACAGGTACAGCTCGCCGCCGAGCGGGAACAGCAGCGCCTTGCCGTCCGGCGACCACTGGTATTCGACGATGCCCGACAGCGCGGCGGTGCGCTGGCGTTCGCGACGTGCCTTTTCCTCGTCGCTCAGCACTTCTTCGCCGGGCAGCACGTCGGAAGAATCGACGAGGATCGCGGTCGTGCCGGTGGCCACGTCGAAGGCCCACAGGTCGAGGCGGTTGCGGTCCTTGTCCTTGCCGCGCAGGAAGGTCACGCGCGAGCCGTCGGGTGCGATCTGCGGCTTGACCAGGGTCGGGCCGGACAGCGGCGCGGCGCCGTTGATCGCTTCGAGGGTGAGCTTGCCCGGCGCAGGGCCGGCGGCGTGGGCGTGGGGCATGGCGAGACCGGACAGCAGGGAGGTGCCGAGCACGGCGGCGGTGAGCAGGGCGAGCGTGCGGGTGCGGAGCATCATGGCTTGGAAGTTCCGAAGAGGGTGCGGCGTTGTTCGTCGGTGAGCGGTTGGCCGGCCTGCGGGTTGACCTGTTTGGTCAGCGCATAGGCGCGCCGGGTCGCCGGGCGCGCGCGGATCGCATCGCACCAGCGGCGGACCTCGGGATAGGGTTCCAGGTCGATCGGCGCCGTCCGGTACGGACTGATCCACGGGTAGCAGGCCATGTCGGCGATGGTGTAGTCATCGCCGACCAGGAAGGCACGGCCGGCGAGGCGCCTGTCGAGCACGCCGAGCAGGCGGTTCGCCTCGCGGGTGTAGCGGTCGATCGCGTAGGGAATCTTCTCCGGCGCGTAGACATTGAAATGTCCGTATTGCCCGGTCATCGGGCCGAGACCGGCCATCTGCCAGAACAACCATTCCAGCGTCGCCGCGCGGCCGCGCAGGTCCTGCGGCAGGAAGCGGCCGGTCTTCTCGGCCAGGTAGAGCAGGATCGCGCCGGATTCGAACACGCTGACCGGGGCACCGCCGTCGGCGGGCGCGGTATCGACGATCGCAGGCATGCGGTTGTTCGGCGCGATCGCCAGGAAGTCGGGATGGAACTGCTCGCCCGTGCCGATGTTCACCGGCTTGAGCGTGTAGGGCAGCGGCTGGCCGGCATCGACCAGTTCCTCCAGCAGCAGGGTGACCTTGTGGCCGTTGGGGGTGGGCCAGTAATGCAGTTCGATCATGGCGTCGCCGGTTCCGTGGGCGGGGAAGGCGGAGTGTACGCGCAGCCGGGGGCCATACGCTGGCGCTTGGCGGGGGGTAAGTCGACCGCTAGGCTTATGCGGTTTTCTCATGCCGCCATCCCTCCGGAACCGCCCGCCATGTCTCCCCACAGCAACGCCCGCCTCGGACCCTTGCCCGCCCTGATCTTCGGTTCGCGCTGGCTGCAGCTGCCGCTCTACCTTGGCCTCATCGTCGCCCAGGGCGTGTACGTGTTCCTGTTCCTGAAGGAACTGGTCCATCTCATCACCGGCGCGAATTCGCTCAGCGAGCAGGACATCATGCTGATCGTGCTCGGCCTGATCGACGTGGTGATGATCTCCAACCTGCTGATGATGGTGATCGTGGGCGGCTACGAGACCTTCGTCTCGCGCATGCGCCTGGAAGGCCATCCCGACCAGCCGGAGTGGCTCAGCCACGTCAATGCCAGCGTGCTCAAGGTGAAGCTGGCCATGGCGATCATCGGCATCTCCTCCATCCACCTGCTCAAGAGCTTCATCGAGGTCGGCATGGTCGGCGGGCTGCCGGTCTGCGGCACGCCCGAAGGCCTGGCAGCGGTGAAGACCCTGCAGCCGCTCATCGACGCCGGCGCCACCAAGCTCAAGGCCTGCACCTCGGTCACCGCCGAAGGCGTGATGTGGCAGGCGGCCATCCATGGGCTGTTCATCCTTTCGGCGATCGGTATCGCCTGGACCGACCGGATCATGATGGCCGGCGCGACGAAGCACGCGCATCACTGAGACCGCGGAACCGACGTCCGCCCGCTCCCGATGCGCGGGGGCGGGGCGGGTCCATCGCGTAGAATGGCGCGATGGATGTTTCCCACCTGCTCGACGGCCTGAACGCCGCGCAACGCGAGGCGATCACGGCCGAACCCGGCCACATGCTCGTGCTCGCCGGCGCCGGTTCCGGCAAGACCCGCGTCCTCACCCATCGCATCGCCTGGCTGCATGAAGTCCACGGCGTGCCGATGCACGGCATCTTCGCGGTCACGTTCACCAACAAGGCGGCCGGCGAGATGCGCCACCGCGCCGACGCCCTGTTGCCGCACGGCACGCGCGGGATGTGGATCGGCACCTTCCACGGCCTCGCCCATCGCCTGCTGCGCCTGCACTGGCAGGACGCGAAGCTGCCGGAGGGCTTCCAGATCCTCGACAGCGACGACCAGCACCGGCTGGTGAAGCGCGTGGTGCAGGCGCTGGAGCTGGACGAGGCGCGCTTCCCGCCGCGCCAGATCGCGTGGTGGATCAACGCGCAGAAGGACGAGGGCCGCCGCCCGCAGCACATCCAGCCCGAGAAGGATGAATGGGCATCGGTCATGCTCCGCGCCTACACCCTGTACCAGGAGCGCTGCGAGCAGGCCGGGCTGGTCGATTTCGCCGAGATCCTGCTGCGCGCGCACGAACTGCTGCGCGACCATCCGCCGCTGCTGCAGCACTACCGGCACCGTTTCCAGCAGCTGCTGATCGACGAGTTCCAGGACACCAACAGCCTGCAGTACGCCTTCATCCGTCTGCTGGCCGGCGACACCGGCCAGGTGTTCGTGGTCGGCGACGACGACCAGGCCATCTACGGCTGGCGCGGCGCCAAGGTCGAGAACGTCAACCGCTTCCTGCGCGATTTCCCCGGCGCGAAGACCATCCGCCTCGAACAGAACTACCGCTCCAGCGCCAACATCCTCAATGCCGCCAACGCGGTGATCGCGCACAACCCTTCGCGCCTCGGCAAGCAGCTGTGGACCGACAGCGGCGAAGGCGAACCGATCGACCTGTACTCGGCCTTCAACGAGATCGACGAGGCGCGCTTCGTGGTCGAGCGCATCCGCCAGTGGGTGCGCGACGGCGGCAGCCACGGCGAATGCGCGATCCTCTATCGCAGCAACGCCCAGTCCCGCGCCTTCGAAGAAACCCTGCTCGGCGAGCAGATCCCGTTCCGCGTGTACGGCGGCATGCGCTTCTTCGAGCGCGCCGAAATCAAGGACACCCTCGCCTATCTGCGCCTGATGGCCAATCGCGACGACGATGCGGCCTTCGAGCGCGCGGTCAACACGCCGCCGCGCGGCATCGGCGAACGCACGCTCGATGAAGTGCGCCGCCGCGCGCGCGACCGTTCGATCTCGCTGTGGAAGGCCGCTGCCGAGGTCGCCGGCGGCGACGCCCTGCCGGCGCGCGCGCGCAACGCCATCGCCGCGTTCGCGCAGCTGATCGAAGCGATCGCCGACGAAGCCGGCGAGTTGCCGCTGAAGGACAAGATCGACCACGCGCTCGCCCGCTCCGGCCTGCGCACGCACTACGAGCTGCAGTCGAAGGGCTCGCTGGACTCGCGTACGGACAACCTCGACGAACTGGTGTCGGTCGCCGCGCGCTTCGTGAAGGGCGACGACGAGGAAACCGCTGCCCTGTCCGAACTCGTCGCGTTCCTCGCCTACGCCGCGCTGGAGGCCGGCGAAGGTCAGACCGAGGCCGGCGAGGATGGCGTGCAGCTGATGACCCTGCACAGCGCCAAGGGTCTGGAATTCCCGCTGGTGTTCCTGGTTGGGCTGGAAGAGGGCCTGTTCCCGAACAACAAGTCGATCGAGGAATCCGGACGGCTCGAAGAAGAGCGCCGGCTCGCCTACGTCGGCATCACCCGCGCGCGGCAGAAGCTGGTGATCACCTACGCCGAGGCGCGACGCCTGCACGGCCAGGAGATGTACGGCCTGCCCTCGCGTTTCCTGCGCGAGATCCCGTCCACGCTGATCCACGAGGTCCGCCCGAAGGTGCAGGTCTCGCGGCCGATGTACCAGGCGCAGCCGCGCAAGCAGTGGGGCCACGCCTCGCTGCAGGAGACGCCCGGCCTGCGCGTGGGCCAGAACGTGGTCCACGCCAAGTTCGGCACCGGCATCGTCACCGACATCGAAGGCAGCGGTGCCCATGCCCGGGTGCAGGTGAATTTCGAAGACGCTGGCAGCAAGTGGCTGGTGCTGGCGTATGCGAACCTGCAGCCGGTTTAGCGCGATTTTTCGTCTGCCATCGCAATTGATGTTCAACCAAAAAGACGAGGTAATCGTGTGATGGGAATGAACGACGTGATTCTTAGCGAGGCAGTTTTACTAAGCAAAGATATTGCTAATGAAGACGATCTCGGAGCTGTAATCAGAGGTCACATCCGGATTGAGAATATTCTTTCTCGATACATATCTGCGGTTGTGAAAAATCCAGAAAAGATCGAAGGCAGAAGGTTCGAGTATTCAGCAAAAGTTGATATTTGTCTGGCATTAGGACTTCGAGCTGAGCTGCAAGGGCCGTTGCTCAAGCTTGGGAGAGTTCGAAATGATTTCGCCCATAAGCCAGACAGATCGATTTCAGAGGAAGATTGTAATGCACTAATTTCAAGCTTCTGTGCAAGTGACAAAAAGGTTTTTGACGGCGGATTGAATAACTTTGAAACAAATGAGTCAAAGGAGAAGTCGTCGATGACTGACAAAGATAGATTCCGGATGGCTATGGTTACTTTGTGGGCGGGCTGTCGTTATGAGCTTTCAAAAGTCGAAGGGTTGACTTCATCATGAATGACAAAGATTTCTCCGATTTCCTCCGCGTCCGCGACTACCTCACCGGCCTGCAGGACCGCATCTGCACCGCGATCGAGGGCGCGGACGGCGCCGCGACCTTCAGGGAAGACCTCTGGCAGCGCGCCGAGGGCGGCGGCGGGCGCACGCGGATCCTCCGCGACGGGGCGGTGTTCGAGCAGGCGGGGATCGGCTTCTCCGACGTCTCGGGTACCAAGCTGCCGCCGTCGGCGACCGCCGCGCGGCCGGAACTGGCTGGGGCCTCGTGGCGCGCGGTCGGGGTGTCGCTGGTGTTCCACCCGCGCAATCCGTACATTCCGACGACACACGCCAACGTCCGCCATTTCCGTGCCTTCAAGGACGGCGAGACCGTGGCCTGGTGGTTCGGCGGCGGGTTCGACCTCACCCCGTTCTATCCGGTCGACGAGGACGTGCGCCACTGGCACCAGGTCGCCCGTGACCTGTGCGAGCCCTTCGGCGGCCAGTCGCGCTACGACGCGCATAAAAAGTGGTGCGACGAGTACTTCTTCCTCAGGCACCGCAACGAGACCCGCGGCGTCGGCGGCCTGTTCTTCGACGACCTGCACGAGGACTTCGAGCGCGACTTCGCCTACCAGCGCGCGGTCGGCGACGGCTTCCTCGACGCCTACCTGCCGATCGTCGAACGCCGCCGCGACACGCCGTACGGCGAGCGCGAGCGCCAGTTCCAGCTGTACCGGCGCGGGCGCTACGTCGAGTTCAACCTGGTGTTCGACCGCGGCACCCTGTTCGGCCTGCAGAGCGGCGGCCGCACCGAGTCGATCCTGATGAGCCTGCCGCCGCTGGTGCGCTGGGAATACGGCTACACGCCTGAGGCGGAAAGCGACGAGGCGCGCCTGTTCGATTACCTGAGGCCGCGAGACTGGCTGGCGGAGCTGGGCTGACCTGCTTCTGTAGAGCGGAGCTTGCTCCGCTCGACCCCCCCCCGGAACGTCATGAGCGGAGCAAGCTCCGCTCCACGGGAATCGCTCAGGCCTCGTCCGCCAGCAGGATGCTGATCCGCCCGTTCGTCTCCAGCGTCGCCAGGCGGATCTTCTCGATCTCGTTGCAGCCCGCCTCTCGCATCGCCTCGTGGAAATCCGCGTTGCTTACCAGTTCGCGACGCAGCACCTCGCGAAACACATGGCCGTCGCGGGCCAGCACCACGGCCCTGCCTTCGACCACGGCCCGGACCCGGGGGCTGCGGGCCACGACGAAGGCGACGAGGTAGTTCAGGCCGATCAGGCAGCCCGCCAGCAGCGCCGCGCCGGTGACCGAGTTGTCGCCGCCGTTGAGCCCGTTCTGCACCGCGTTGCCGATCAGGATCAGCAGGACCAGGTCGAAGGGCGTGAACTGCCCGACCGCGCGCTTGCCCGATGCCCGGATCAGCACCATCACCAGCGCGTAGACGACCACCGCGCGCAGCACGAAATGCCACCAAGGCGCGGACAGTTGCAGCAGGTCGGACATGGACGGCATACCGGTCGGGAGACTGTGCTCAGTCTCCCGACCGGCCGCACAAATAAAAAGCCCCGCAGGTGGGGGAACCGGCGGGGCTTGGAACGGGACTTGGGGAGAGTCGTTCGTTCCGGGGGTCACCCCAGGGGAGTGGGTGACCTGCGACGGACGTTGCATCCGTCGCGAACAAGTTGACCACGTTTCGGCCGGAGAGTTCGTAAAGAATTCGCTCAGAAGGCAGACGAATTCAGGGTCGATTTAATCCGCATGCAGCGGGTATTCAGTTTCGCGGGAAAATCGCCGGAAAACCTGTCTGAAACAACAGGTTGGACCCTGTCTAAAGTCACAGGTTGTGCAGTTCCGCTAACCGCCTTGCTGCATGCGCAAACGCGGAAAACAGCGTTCTGCAGGCGCATCCGGAACGTCAATGCGCCTCGTCCCAGTTGTCGCCGACGCCGGCGTCGATCACCAGCGGCACGCGCAGTTCCGCTGCCGCCGCCATCCGTGCTTCGACTTCCGGAATCAGCGTGTCGACGAAATCCGCGTCGCACTCGAACACCAGTTCGTCGTGCACCTGCAGCAGCATCTTCGCCTGGCCGGCATGGCCGGCGATCCAGCCGTCGATGGCGATCATCGCGCGCTTGATGATATCGGCGGCGGTGCCCTGCATCGGTGCGTTGATCGCGGCGCGCTCGGCACCTGCGCGCAGACCCTGGTTGCGGGCGTTGATGTTGTCCAGGTACAGGCGGCGGCCGAACACGGTCTCCACGTAGCCGCGCTCGTGCGCCTCCTTGCGGGTGCGCTCCATGAAGTCGCGCACGCCCGGATAGCGGTTGAAGTACAGCGCGATGTAGTCCTGCGCCTCGCCGCGGCCGATGTCGAGCTGCTTCGCCAGACCGAAGGCGCTCATGCCGTACATCAGGCCGAAGTTGATCGCCTTGGCGGCGCGGCGCTCGTTGCCGCTCACCTCATCCAGCGGCTTGCCGAACACCTCGGCGGCGGTGGCGCGGTGGATGTCGGCCCCGGCGGCGAAGGCGCGCAGCAGGCCGGCGTCCTCGGACAGGTGCGCCATGATCCGCAGCTCGATCTGCGAGTAGTCGCAGGCCACCAGCTTGCGGCCCGGCGGCGCGACGAAAGCCTTGCGGATGCGCCGGCCGTCCTCGGTGCGGATCGGGATGTTCTGCAGGTTCGGGTCGTTCGAGGACAGGCGCCCGGTCGCGGCGCCGGCCTGGTGATAGCTGGTGTGCACGCGGCCGGTGTCCGGGTTCACCATCTCCGACAGCTTGTCGGTGTAGGTGCTGCGCAGCTTCGCCAGGCCTCTGTATTCGAGGATGATGCGCGGCAACTCGTGCTGGTCGGCGATGGCTTCCAGCGCCTCCTCGTTCGTCGACGGCTGGCCGGTCGGCGTCTTCACCAGCGCCGGCAGCTTCAGTTCGTCGAACAGCAGCGCCTGCAGCTGCTTGGGCGAATCCAGGTTGAAGGTGCGCCCGGCCAGTTCGGTGGCCTTCTGCTGTGCGGCGAGCATGCGCCGGGACAGGTCGGCGCTCTGCCGACGCAGTTCGTCGGCGTCGATCAGGATGCCGTTGGCCTCCATGCGCGCCAGCACGGGCACCAGTGGTACCTCGATCTCGCGATACACCTTCTCCAGCGACGGTTCGGTCGCGAGCTTCGCCGACAGCACGCGATGCAGGCGCAGGGTGACATCGGCGTCCTCGGCGGCGTAGCGCGCGGCGTCGTCGATCGCGACCTCGGCGAAGGAGATCTGCTTCGCGCCCTTGCCGGCCACGTCCTCGAACTTGATCGTGTCGTAGCCGAGGTAGCGCCTGGCCAGCGAATCCATGTCGTGGCGGGTGGCGCTGGAATTCCAGATGAAGCTTTCCAGCATGGTGTCGTCGGCGTAGCCGGCCACGTCCACGCCGTGGCGGCGCAGCACGTGCAGGTCGTACTTGCCGTGCTGGCCGAGCTTGCGGTGCTTCGGGCTTTCCAGCAGCGGGCGCAGCGCGTCCAGCACCTCGGCCATCGGCAGCTGCGCCGGCGCGCCGGGATAGGTGTGGCCGACCGGGATGTAGCAGCCGCTGCCGGGTTCGGTGGAGAAGCTCAGGCCGACCAGGTTGGCCTGCATCGCGTCCAGTGCGTCGGTTTCGGTGTCGAAGGCGAATTCGGCGGCGGCGTCGAGTTTCGCGACCCAGGCGTCGAGCTGGTCGCGCGTGCTCACGGTGTCGTACGCGCCCTTCGCCGACAGCGCCGGGTCCGGCGCCTCGTCCGTGCCGGCTGTCGCGGCGCGCGCGTAGCCGGCGGCGGTGCTGCGCAGGCCCGCGCGGTCCGCCGCGGCCTCCGCGGCGGCTTCGCTGGCAGGGTCACCGCCGCCCAGCTCCTTCAGCGCCTGGTTGAAGCCGTAGCGCGCGTAGAGCCGGCGCAGGTCCTCGACATGGCGCTCGCGCAGCGCGAGGTCGGCCGGGCCGACGTCCAGTTCGACATCAGTCTTGATCGTGGTCAGCTGCCTGTTCAACGGCAGCCGGTGCAGCGCCGCGCGCAGGTTCTCGCCGAGCTTGCCCTTGAAGCCGTCGGCGTTGGCGATGACGCTGTCGAGGTTGCCGTATTCGGCCAGCCACTTCGCGGCGGTCTTCGGGCCGCACTTCTCGACGCCGGGGATGTTGTCGACGCTGTCGCCCATCAGCGCCAGCAGGTCGACGATCTGGTCGGCGCGCACGCCGAACTTCGCCATGACCGCTTCGTCGTCGGCCATGCGGCTGCCGGTCATGGTGTTGACCAGGGCCACGCCCGGGCGGACGAGCTGGGCGAAGTCCTTGTCGCCGGTGGAGATCGTGACCGCCATCCCGGCCTCGGCGCCGCGCAGCGCCAGCGTGCCGATCACGTCGTCGGCTTCGACGCCGGGCACGCGCAGGATCGGGAAGCCCAGCGCCTGCACGATCTCCATCATCGGTTCGACCTGCGCGCGCAGGTCGTCGGGCATCGGCGGGCGGTGGGCCTTGTACTGCGGGTCCAGTTCGTCGCGGAAGGTCGGCCCGGAGGCGTCGACGACGAAGGCCAGGTAGTCCGGCTGCTCCTTCAGGTGGCCGCGCAGCATGTTCACCACGCCGAACAGCGCGCCGGTGGGTTCGCCCTGCGCGTTGCTCAGCGGCGGCAGCGCGTGGAAGGCGCGGAAGAGATAGGAGGAACCGTCGATCAGGAGGAGTCGTTTCATGCCGGGATTTTACCCCCCGCGCTTCCGGCGCAGGCGTGAAGCGCGACGGCGGCACGGTGGGTTCACGCCGGGCGACGTATGATCGAACCACATCCCCCACGCGGAGCACCGCCATGCGCATGACGCCGATCCTGCCGACCCTGCTGCTGCCGCTGTGCCTGTCGCTCGCCGCCTGCGCCACCACCGGCGACTCCGGCACCGCCGACGTGCAGATCCCCGCCGACGCCGTCGCCACCACGCGCAACCAGCCCAACGGCGACGTCATCACCGAATATCGCGTCGCTGGTCAGCTGCGCATCGTCCGCATCCAGCCCGCGCGCGGACCCGCCTACTTCCTGCAGGACCGCAACGGCGATGGCCGCCTCGACGACGAGAAAGGCACTTCGCAGGTGTACTTCAAGCTGTTCGGGTGGTGAGTCCATCAGGGGTGAAAACAGACCATCCGCAGACAGGGGGGCAGGATGACGAGACAGATGATCCGCAGCGCATGCCTCGCGGCTCTGCTGTGGGCGCCGCTGGCGTCGGCGTGCATCAATTCGCCGGCCACCGACAACCAGGGCCGCAGCTTTAGCCCGATGGAATACACCGGCGAGACGCTGGTGGAGGAGATCACGAGGCCCAGACATGCGCGCGACTGGTTGCCTCCCAAGGACAAGATCATCGCCGAAGCGCGCCGCGAGCCCACCTTCGACCATCTGACCGAACTGGGCGTGCTGCTGATCCACCAGGGCAAGTACGTCGACGCAGCCCGCCTGTTCGTCGCGATGGAGCGCATCTTCCCGGGCCGCTACCAGACCGCCGCCAACCTCGGCACTGCACTCGAGCTGATGGGCAGCGACCGCCTCGCCCTGCGCTGGATCCGCATCGGCATGCGCCGCAACCCGGACTCGCACTGGCGGACCGAATGGCTGCATGCGCGCATCCTCGAAGCCAAGATCGCACTCGCCGCCGATCCCAAGGCGCTCGAAGGCCGATCGGTGGCGGGCGTGGTGTTCGATCCGGTCACTGTGCCGCCCTTGCCGACGGCCTATCCGCCCGGCAACGACGGCAAGCCCGTGAAGCCGCACGAATTGCACCAGGCGCTCTACTACCAGCTCAACGAGCGCCTGCAGTTCGTGAAGCCGAAGGACGCCGTGGTCGCCAGCCTGCTGGAGGACTGGGCAACCCTCAACCTGGCGGGCGGACCGGTCGAGAATGCCGCCGCGCTGTACCCCCTCGCCTGGCGCTACGGTGCGCCGAGGACCGCCTTGAGCGTTGCCCGGGTGCAGGAGGCGACACGCGTGATGGCGAAACGTGGCAAGCGGGCATCGCGCGACACCGGTTACTGCACCATCTGCCCGCCGCTGGATCCCCGGGACACTGCGCCACCGCCGCCGCCGGAACAACGCAAACCGGGCGATCCGCCCCCGCCTCCACCCCCACCC
>SCMT01000002.1 GCA_005502915.1 Lysobacteraceae bacterium 2PB
TGCTGCTCGGGCTTGCCGCAGAACTCGCGGCCGTTGTCGGTGAGAATGGCCTGGACCGGTACGCCGAGCGCTTCGTAGAACGGCAGGACGCGGTCGTAGAGGGTGTCCGCCGCAGTGATCGGCATCTTGCTGGTGTAGACCTTGGCGAAGGCGAGCGAGCAGAAGGTGTCGACGACGACTTGGACGTAGACCTTGCCGACGCCCTTGAGGGTGCCCCAGTAGAAAGTGTCCTGATTCAGGAGCTCTCCGGGTGCGGAGGACTCGACGTGCTGGGGAACGACATCGCTGCCGGCGCGTTCGAGCAGCCGCCTCTGTTCGTCGGAGAGGATGTAGGTGGTGTCGCAGGCCTGGGCTTCGAGCCGGAGCAGGCGCTGGTGGCGCTTGAGAATGTCGTGGCGCTGCCAGACACCGCGTACGCCCGATGGACTGACCTCGACGCCGGAGAGTCGAAGCTGGTTGGCGACGAACTGCGATCCCTTGGTGGGGTGCTTGAGGCAGAAGTCGAGGATGGCGGTCTCGACCTCGGGACTGACCCGGTTGGGATGGGGGGCGCGTGGCCCACGCTTCTGCTCGACGAGGCTGGCGACGCCGGCGGTCTGGAAGGCGCGCTTGATCTCGTAGAACGAGTCGCGGCGATAGCGCATGAGCTGGCAGGCCCTGGAGACGTTGCCGAGTTCCTCGGCCAGTTGCAGCAGCGAGGGCTTGCGCTTCGTAGTCTGTTGGGAATCGATCACCTGGGGTCTCCGGGTGTGACTGGATGGTGTGGTAACCACCAATCTACCGAAGGCCCAGGTGCCCGCCCTGAAACAAGCGTTTCAGGGGCGGACTGTCGGGGAAATACTCAACTCATACACTCTATGACGCCGACGGAGAGTGTGTCGGGAGGTGTGCCCCTTTGCCGTCCCACTCTCGCACCGTGCTCGGCGCGTCAAGGTCGGGGCGAGTTGCGATGCAAACCTTGACGCGCCTGCGCGCGATGCGCCTCTGACTCGCCAACGGCGCCCACGGTGGGCGTCGGGCGAATCAAGGAATGCCGTCATGCTGAAGCAGCCCAACGTCCTGCTCGTCGAAGTCCCCCCGCAGTTCATCGCCCTGTGCGAAACCACCGGCGTGAGCCCGCAAGCCACCCTGCGCGGCATGGCCGCGATGCTCTGCGGCCTGCGCTACGACGCCGACGACCGCCTGGTGCCACTGGAGGGTGAAGCCGCGTGAGGCGTGCCCGGGCGCGGGCGGTGCCTGCGCCCGGGCCGACCCTGGTGTCAGGGGTAGAGCATGGTGTCATCGTGGAGTAGGCTTGTTTTCCCTGAATTGCGAAACCCACGCCATGGCGCTGTCCAACGAAATTCACGAGAAGATAGTGGTTCTCTCCGGTGAGGGGGATCGCCTGGCCGAGGCAGGGGATTACTACTCGGCCGTGCAGCGTTACATCGAGGCACTCGATCTACTGCCCGAGCCGAAGACCGACTGGGAGGCTTGCACGTGGTTGCTCGTCGCGATCGGGGATGCGAATTTTCGCGCCGGTCACCATGAGCAGGCGCGTGCAGCGCTGATCGATGCCATGCATTGCCCGGGCGCGATCGGCAATCCATTCATCCATCTGCGCCTTGGTCAGACGCAATTTGAACTTGGCAACATGGAACGCGCGAACGATGAATTGGCCCGTGCTTACATGGGCGTCGGAAAAGAGATTTTTTCGGAAGAAGACCCAAAGTACTTCACGCATTTGAAGACTGTTCTCCTTCCGCCCGCGAATGGCGAGTGGTGAACTCGGTAGGGCAGGCGCAAGCCCGCCAGAAAGAAGCCGCAAACCGCAAGGCGCATCATGTCTCCGTGACGCCTCATCGGCGGCGTGCGGAATACCACGCGTTGCAACGGCGGGCTTGAGCCCGCCCTACAAGAGTGACTAAGCAAGCCTAAGGCGGCATCGGATGCGGTGTGGGGAATGTGCCCCGTTGTCATCCCAATCTCGCACCGTGCACGGCGCGTCAAGGTCGGGGCGAGTTGCGGTGCAAACCTTGACGCGCCTGCGCGCGATGCGTGACTGACTCGCCAACGGCGCCCACGGTGGGCGTCGGGCGAATCAAGGAATGCCGTCATGCTGAAGCAGCCCAACGTCCTGCTCGTCGAAGTGCCCCCGCAGTTCATCGCCCTGTGTGACTCCACCGGCGTGAGCCCGCAAGCCGCCCTGCGCGGCATGGCCGCGATGCTCTGCGGCCTGCGATACGACGTTGACGGCCGGCTGGTGCCACTGGAGGGTGAAGCCGCGTGAGGCGTGCCCGGTGCGGGCCAGGCTCGCGCCCGGGACGCGACGCCCGGCAATGCGCCCGAGACACCGCACTGACGCCGGACAGGATCGACGGAGAGACCGGATCGATACCGCCACATCGCGTATGCTCGGTCATGCAGGGATCGCCGCTCGCGGTGTATACGGCGAGCGCTCGCGTCACGTTGAGGTCCACACAGGGAGGTCGCCGCGCATGTACAGCCGTCGCAGATTCCTCAAGTCCGGCGTCGCGCTCGGCGCGCTCGCCATCGCTGGCGGCTGCCGTGGCCGTCTCGTCAAACCACCGAGCTGTCCGCAGTACGCGCAGCCGGATGGGCAGGTGGTGATCGACGCGCATTGCCACATCTTCAATGGCAGCGATCTGCAGATCGCCGGCTTCGTCAACCAGGTCGGATTGCGCCAGCCGGACCTGAGTCCGCTCAACCTGATCGGCGACATCGTCCAGGCGCTGGCGTGGGAATTGGCACCCACCGCCGACGAGGAGTTGCGCTGGCTTCGCAGTCGCGACAAGGGCGATGGGCTGGGCACCGGTTCCGGGGAAGGCTCGCTCGTCGCTCCGCATCCGCTGTCGGCCACGCTGCGGAGCGTCCGCAAGGACAGCGACACGCGATTCGTCGAGTTCTGGCAGCAGCTGGACGCTTTGGATACGGGCGCGGCCACGCGCAAGGGTCTGCTGCGCGCGAACGACGCAGAGGCCCGGGTCGATGAATTCTTCCGCAGGCTGGAGCAGGGCACGCCGCGCACCAGTGCCGAGAAGAGCGCCCGGTCGCTGCGTCAACAGCTTCGGAGCCGCGATGGCGTCATCGCGGCGCTGCGCGCCGAGGAAGCCGGCGACGGCCGCGTGTCCGCCATCATCAGCTTCCTCAAGACCTTCTTCCGTTTCCGGATCGAGAACGCGTGGACGATGCTGCAGGCCTATGGCTGCGATTCGAAGACCGGCGTCGACCTGCTCTGCCCGGCGATGGTGGACTTCGACCTGTGGCTCGGCGACGCCAACCGCGATCGCGGGCGCACGTATTCTCCGATCGACCGCCAGATGGACGTCATGCGGGAGATCGCGCTCGCCACCCAGGGGCGGGTGCATGCGATGGCGCCGTTCAACCCGCTGCGCGCCGCCTGCGACCCGGACGCGGGTTACATCCGACGTGCGGTCGAGGAGTACGGCTGCATCGCGTTCAAGGTGTATCCGCCGATGGGGTTCAGTGCGACCGACAACACGCAGATCACGCAGCCGACGCTGAAGCAGTGTCCGGGCAACCGCCCGGTCGCCACGCGGCAGCAGCTGGACACGATCCTGCACGATTTCTACTCGCGCTGCGCCGAGCTTGGCGTCCCGGTGATGGCGCACACGTCCGACTCCAACGAGGCCTATTCCGGTTCCGGCAAGCTGGCCGGGCCAGGTTTCTGGGAAGACGTGCTGGGCAGCTACGGCAGGGAGATGGCCGCCGGCCATTCCAGTCTGCGGATCAACCTCGGCCACATGGGCGGCGACCACAAGGCCGGCGAACCGAATGACTGGCGCGAGCAGGTCGCGACGGCAATGGAGCGCTTCCCGGGGCAGGTCTACACCGACCTGAGCTACTACGAGCACATGATGGGCAGTGCCGACGTGCGCCGCCGGCTCGCGGAGCAGATGCAGATGGTGAAGCGCGAATTCGTTTGGCCGCACGTCATGTACGGCTCGGACTGGAGCATGCTGGCGGCCCAGCCGCGCTGGCGCCATTACATCGACGACTTCGCGAGCTTCCTCGACAGCGACCTGAAACTGGATGCACCACAGCGCGCAGCGATCATGGGCGAAACGGCCCTCACCTTCTACGGCCTGCGCGACGGCCAGCCGACGATGGAGCGCCTGCGCAAGTTCCACGACGCCGATTGGCGAGGCATGGGGGCGCTGACCGAAAGGGGATGAACAGGTACGCGGTGCGCTGCGCCTGTCCGGCGACGGGACCTCGGCGCTCGACTTCAACGCGACGCCATCACCACATCAGATCGTCCGGCACCTTGAACTGCGCGTAGTACGCGTCGTCTTCCGAGGTGCTGGCCTCGGGTTCGCTGCCGGCGGCCTGGCCGTGGTCGAGCACGATCATGCTGGCGTCGCGTTCGCGGACCTTGTCGGCGGCGGGGCGGGGCAGGAGTTCGAAGCGGTCGTCGATGCGGGCGATGACCAGGGCGCCGGAGGACAGCTTCTTCCGCAGGTCGTCGTTGACCAGCAGGGTGCGGATGACGCCGTCGACGACGAAGCGGTATTCGCTCTCGCCGCTGCGCGGCACCTTGCGGTCGTCGATGATCTGCCGCGCCTGGGCGCGCAGTTCGGCGGCGCGGGCCTGCGCCTTGCGCTCGGCTTCCAGCGCGCGGTCGCGTTCGACCTTCTCGGCCCGGGCGCGCTCGGCTTCGAGCTGGATCTCGCTGGGTCCGGACGCGGCCTTGGCGTGCTTGGCCTTGTGCTGTTCGCGGGCCACTTCGGCCACCTTGGACTTCTTGACCAGGCCGGCCTTGAGCAGCTGTTCCTGGAGCGGGTTCGGCTTCGCCATGTCGCGGTATCCTGCGGGATGTTCTGATCCGGATGTCCGCGCATGATACCCGCCGACCCCGCTGCCTGGCCGCCCCGCCGATGGACGCACTGAAGTACCTCGCCGGCTACCCGGAGCACGTCCAGTCGCGGGTCCGCGCGCTGATCGAGGCGGGCCGGCTGGGACCGATGCTGGCCGAGCGTTACGGCGAGCGCCACGCGGTGCGCAACGACGGCCAACTCTACGACTACGTGCAGGCGATGAAGGACCGCCATCTGCGCAAGTCGGTGCCGCTGGGCAAGGTGGTCTACGACGGCAAGCTGCAGGTGGTGCAGCACGCGCTGGGCACGCACACCGCGATCTCCCGCGTGCACGGCGGCAAGCTCAAGGCCAGCCGCGAGATCCGCATCGCCAGCGTGTTCCGCGACGCGCCCGCCGAGTTCCTGAAGATGATCGTGGTGCACGAACTGGCGCACCTGAAGGAAACCGAGCACAACAAGGCCTTCTACCAGCTCTGCACGCACATGGCGCCGCACTACCACCAGCTGGAGTTCGACCTGCGGCTGTACCTGACGCAGCTGGCGCTTTCCGGGACAGAGGCCTCCTAGCCTGACCCGCCGTCCGACGGGTTGAGCCATGCATGCGGCTGTGAGAGGCTCGATGCCGTTCACGCACGGAGGAATTGACCCATGACGCAACCCATGCCCGATCGGATCGATGTCATCGTCGATGTCGAAACCAGGGTTCGCCCTGAATCCATCAGCCTGCACGCGCGCGTTTCAGGCAGTGCCAGCATCGGTACGGAAGCCGCGCTGCGCAAAGGCCGGGAAATCGTCGCGATCATCGATTTGCTGGCCAGGCACGGCATTGCCGAGTCGGCTCTCGTCATTCATTCGGTGAGCTTCGAAGCTGCGGAGGGTTGGCTGTCCGGGTCATCCGCCCAGATGGGCATCGAGCTGAGAAAGCTCCCCTTGGAGAAAGCGCCCGACATCATCGCGGCTTTGTCGACAGCGAAGGGCGTGGCACTCGTTCGCCTCCATCGCGAGTACGGCGACATGCGTGCGCAGCGCGATGAATTGCTGGAGAGAGGGGTTGCCCAATGCCTGCAGCAGGCGCGCGTGATTGCGAGTGCGGCAGGGGTTCCGCTGCTGGGCATCTATACGCTGCAGCAGCAATGGGTGGAGCCGGAGGAGCGGAACCTGCCTGTGTCGGCAAGCCTGCCTCGTGGCATGGAGCGCGGTCGCATCGCCACCGTCGATGCGCAGGATGTCAAGGGTTTCCAGGTTCTGCAGCAGTATGAGGCGAAACTCGGTGTGCAGTTGCGCATGACGCTGCGCGTGGGTGCGTTCGCCGGTAACGGCTGAGGAGATCCGCATGGCGTGCGAAGGATTTCTCGGCGCGCGTCGTGCGGGAAGATCTGGCCCCTACAGTCACACCGCCAGCCCGGCCGCATTCCCCGAGGCCCAGGCCCACTGGAAGTTGTAGCCGCCGAGCCAGCCGGTGACGTCGACGACTTCGCCGATGAAATGCAGGCCGGGCACGTGCTTCGACATCATCGTGCTCGACGACAGCTCGTCGGTATCCACGCCGCCGAGGGTGACTTCGGCGGTGCGGTAGCCTTCGGTGCCGTTCGCGATGAGCGGGAAGGCCTGCAGGAAGCCGGCGATCTCGCGCAGCTGTGGATCGTTGTACTGGCGGATCGGTCGGCTCGGGAACCACACTTCGCACAGCCGCTCGGCGAACCGCTTCGGGAACAGTTCCGCGAGCGCGGTGCGCAGCTCGATGCCCGGCCTGCTCGTGCGCAGCGATTTCAGCGTCTCGAAAGCGTCGGCCTGCGGCAGCAGGTCGAGCTGCAGCTCGTCGCCGACGTTCCAGTACGAGGAGATCTGCAGGATCGCCGGGCCGCTGACGCCGCGATGAGTGATCAGCATGAAGTTGCTGAAGGCACGGCCATTGCACTGCGCGGTGACCGGCAGCGACACGCCGCTGAGCTCGGCGAAACGCTCCTGCGGCTTGCCGGTCATGGTCAGCGGCACCAGGCCCGCGCGCGTGGGCAGCACGGTGTGGCCGAACTGCCGCGCGAGCTCGTAGCCGAAGCCGGTCGCGCCCATGCTGGGGATCGACAGTCCGCCGGTGGCGACGACCAGCGACGGTGCGCGCAGTTCGCCCAGCGTGGTGCGCACGCGGAAGCCGTTGTCGGTCTTCTCGACGCCTTCGACGCTGCAGCTGGTGTCGATGCGCACGCCGGCATCGGCGCATTCGTCGAGCAGCATCTTCACGATCAGCTTCGAGGATTCGTCGCAGAACAGCTGGCCGAGCTCCTTCTCGTGGTAGGCGATGCCGTGCGCTTCGACCATGTCGATGAAGTGCTGCGGCGTGTAGCGCGCCAGCGCCGACTTGCAGAAATGCGGGTTGTTCGAGAGGAAGTTCGCCGGCGTGGTGCCGGTATTGGTGAAATTGCAGCGCCCGCCGCCGGACATCAGGATCTTCTTGCCGCAGCGGTTCGCATGCTCGACCACCCGCACGCGTCTGCCGCGCAGGCCGGCCACGCGCGCGCACATCAGCCCCGCCGCGCCGCCGCCGATGATGATCACGTCGGTGGTGGTGGGTACGGTCGTCATGGCGGGCATCGGTCGAGAATGGCGGGCGTTGGCATCGTAGGGAGTCGCGTCGGATGGAAGCGAAGGATCGATCGGCCGCTCGTGCGGAGCAATAAAACAACGTCATCCTCGCGCAAGCGAGGACCCAAGCTTGGTCGCCGCTGATGCATGGGTCCTCGCTTGCGCGAGGATGACGAGCATTATGAAGGCGCGCAAAAGCCCCGTCTCCCCTCAGGGTCACATGACGGGAAACGGGGCGCAGGCATCACAGCTTCACCGCATCCGCGTTCGCGCGCACTTCGTCGAAGGTCCAGTCGCGCAGCAGTCGGCCGTCTTCCCACACCGTGACCATGGCGTCGTCGAAGCCGGCGGGCATCTCGACATCGGCCAGAGACGCGGCCTCGGCGGAGACCGGCACGGTCCTGTAGCTGCCGTACTCGCGATGGCGCAGCAGGGTCATGCGACCGCGCTTGCTCTGCTTGCCCTTGTCGGTGACCGGATCCTTGTACACGTCGATCCACTGGCCGTCGACGCGCGCGGCGCTGCACTTGAGCGCGAACTTCTGCGTGTCGCGGTTCAGCTGCTGCAGCAGCGCGCCGCCCATGCCGAAGGCGATGTTGTCGGTGGCGTAGCCGTCGCTGGTCACGCGCTCGAGGATCGCGCGCAGGCTGGTCGGGTTGATGCCGTCGCCCTGGATCACGCGGACGTGGTTCAGCACCTTGTAGCCCTTGCTGTTCACCGTATGCCCGAACGCTTCGTCGAGCAGTTCGATGCACTGGTGCACCACCGCGACCGGGTCGCCGGAATCGGGACGCACCACCAGCGTGCCGCCGGAGGCGATCACCTCGTCGCGCAGGGTCTTGCCCCAGTGTTCGCGGATCGCGTGGTAGATGTCGTAGCTGTCCGACACCACGGCGACGATGCTGCCGGGCTTCGCGAACTGCCGGAGCATGTTGCGATAGGCATCGAGTTCGCGCTCGCGGCCCCAGCTGGTGATCGTGCTGTGCTCGGCCGCAGGAATCGAGAAACCAGCCATCGGCGCGTGGTAGTGCGCGCGCGCCAGCAGCAGGCCCGACACGGTGTCGGTGCCCATGAAGTTCACCAGGTGCGCCGCGCCGCCGAACGCGGCCGATTCCAGGCTGGACACGCCGCGCGCGCCGAAGTCGTGCAGCTTGAACGGCAGCTGCCCGGTGGGATCGTCGCTGGTGCGTTCGAGGAACTGGCGGATCGTCTGCTTCGCGTGCCAGCTGATCGTGGCGACGGTGATCGGGTACCAGATGCGCAGCAGCATCGTTTCGAGATACGACGGCACCCAGAAGGCGGCGGGATCGGTCGACTCGATGGTCATCAGCGCGTGATGCGTAGGCACGACGCTGCCTTCGGGGACCGCACGGATGCGGATCGGCAGGTGGCCGCCGAGGCGGTCGACGATGTCGCGCCAGCCGGCCTCGTTGAACGGCTCGCCGTGCGCCGCGAACAGGTCGCGCGCTTCGTCCACGTCCGCATGGGTGATCGGCGTGGACAGGTATTCCTTGAGGATCGCCTGCAGGCCGAAGAACACCGTGCGGTCGTGCACGCCGCCGCGCGATTCGACGTAGAAGAACGTGGCGTCGGTGCCGGGCGGGTACTGCAGCCAGTGGCTGGCCTTGTAGCTGTCGGTGTTGAGCAGCAGGTTGCGCAGGGAATGGTTGAGCGATTGCATGACGGGAAGCTCCTTCGCGTCGGTGGAAGCCGCCGGTCTATCCGGCGACGGGTGTGCGGTCGCGCCTCAGACGCGGCCGAGGAAGAATTCGAGGATGTGCAGGTGGTCTTCGTACAGCTTCGGCCCCATCTCCAGCGCCTCGCTCACCGGCACCCAGCGCGCCTTGTCGGCATCGTCGCCGCCGCGTACCTCGGGCAGTTCGCCGCTCGGGAAATCGAAGTGGAAGGCGTGGGTGATCGTGCGTCCGCGCTGGCTGCGCTCGGGATGGTCGAACACGTGCTGGCGCCTGAGCGAGCCCTTCAGCACCGGCACCGGGATCTTCAGCCGGGTTTCCTCGCGTAACTCGCGCAGGCAGCTGTCGAGCAGCGCTTCGTTCTGGCCGACGAAGCCGCCGGGCAGCGCCCACAGCCCCTTGCCGGGCTCGGCGCGGCGGCGTACCAGCAGCACGTGCCCGGAATGCACCACCACCGCGTCGGTGGTGACGAAGGTCGGCGGATACGGCGCGTCCTTCCACGCGGCCTTGTACTGCTCGATGAAGCGGTATTCCGCGACCAGCTGCGTGTAGGCCGGCGAGCTCTTGCGGAAGGCTTCGAGCATCTCGAACACCGGCTGCGGCACGTTCGCGCGCAGCATCAGCAGCGCGCCGTGGAAGTCGATGCCGCCGGCTTCGAACAGATAGCGGCGCAGTTCCGTCGCCGACAGCGCCTGGGTGTGCTGCACGTCGACCAGCGGCCACTGCGGGAATTCGCGGAGGTAGTAGCTCGACGCATCCTTGTCGAAACCGATCAGCCCGACGCGCGCGTTCGCATCGCCGCCGTCGTCGCGGATCGCATCGGCCACGGTGCGCTGCACCCCGGCGATCCACAGGCTTTCGTTGTACAGGTGGTCGCGCAGCGGGCGCAGGATCAAGCGGTCGGCCGCGTCGTCCAGCGCCGCCTGGATCATCACCGAACGCTCGGCGACCGACCACGGATTGCGCAGGCTGCGGGGGGTGTCGGCCGAGCCGATCAGAAAGATGACTTTTCGCGCGCGCCCCAGTGCGTGGCGGGCGACGGCCGCATGGCCGTTGTGGAAGGGCTCGAAGCGCCCGATGAAGACCAGGTAATCGAAATCGACCGCAGTGCGGTCCGGTGTACGTTCCATGAGGCTCCCTCACGGTTGGGTGGACGGCGCCGGGTCTGTCCCGACGCCTGAGTTCAATCGTACTCCGATGACGTATCCGCGCAAGTGTCGCCATGCGGATTCGCCGATGCTGTTCGCGGCGTGCGCATCGGTCGCCTCCACGACCGATGCGTATGATCACCCGCCCATCAGCGGGCTGGTCATCCGACGGCTGCTGCCCGGACTGTGGAACTGGTTCGGTGCGAGCGCGTCGGTCTGCTCGGCGGTGAGCCCCTGGCCGTCCAGCCAGGGAATGATCCTGCGCGGGCCGGGGATGTAGGCCTCCCACTTGCCGGGCTGGGGTTCGGGCACGCCTTCGGCGATGAACATCACGGGCATGGTGCCGATCCAGTGCGGTGCGTCGGCATACGGACCGGTCGTCGGTGGCTTGAACGTCCAGCCGCGCACCGCCTGGATGCTGAGCTTGGCGAAGGCGTCGCGCCACTGCGCCATGTGCTTCTCGCTGCCGATCGCGCGCAGGTTGACGTGGCTGGCGTCGATATTCATCACCTTGCCGTCGCGACCGATCTGCAGGTGGAGGTAGACCGTGGCGCCGATGCCGTTCGTCACGAGGACCTGGGGATAGGCGGGCATGCGGCCTTTGCGCGCGATCGTCACCCTGGCCTCGGGCGGCAGGTCGACATTGAAGCTCGCGCTGCGCAGCTCCACCGTGTGCCGGTTCTCGTCCAGGGGCTTGACCACGTACAGCAGCGACATCCGCGAGCGGGTGGCCTGCGCGTCGGCCAGCGCCACCGGCTCGAAGGTCCATTTCGATGCCAGCTTCGCGGTGAGGTCGACGATGCCCTTCGGCAGCGTGTCCGCGCCGTCGAGCGTGTGCCCCAGCACCGTGCCGTCGGCGGCGATGACGATGTCGCCGCTGACCAGCAGGCTGGATTCGGCCTGGCGGCGGATGGCGTCGTCGTCGCGCTTGGCGGCGTGCGCGGACACGGCGGCGCACAGGCAGAGCAGGGTGCCGAAGAGGCGGAGCGGTGTGATGGAGCGCATCGTGATGTCCATGGTGCCTGGGTCCGGGTGGCAGCGTAGCAAACCGGACCCGGGGTGATGCTGCGTTCCTGCCATGCGATTGCGGCCTGTCCGATGCCCGGCTAAGGTCGTCGCCGGAGGTGTCCATGCACGGTGACGGTCTGCAACTCGCGTTGGTCTTTCTGCTCGCGGCGGTGATCGCCGTGCCGCTGTTCAAGCGTTTCGGCCTGGGCGCGGTACTCGGCTACCTGGCGGCGGGCGTGGCGCTGGGGCCGTTCGGGGCCAAGGTGGTGCCCGATGCCGCGCCGGTGCTCACCGCGAGCGAAATCGGTGTCGTGATGATGCTGTTCGTGATCGGCCTGGAGCTGTCCCCTGCGCGGCTGTGGGTGATGCGCCGGCCGGTGTTCGGCATGGGCGGCCTGCAGGTACTGCTGTCGGGCCTGGCGCTGGGCGGGATCGGCCTGATGGCGGGTTTGGGCTGGAAGGCCGCGCTGGTGGTCGGTCTGGCGCTGGCGCTCTCGTCGACGGCGGTGAGCCTGCAGCTGCTGTCCGAGCGCAAGGCGCTGAACACCGAGCATGGGCGCACGGGCTTCGCGATCCTGCTGTTCCAGGACATCGCGGCGATCCCGCTGATCGCGGCGGTGCCGCTGCTGGGCGCGGCGGCGGCGAGTCCGGATCCGATCTGGCACGACGTGCTGAAGGCGGTGGGCGCGATCGCGGCGGTGGTGATCGGCGGTCGCGTCCTGCTGCGCCAGCTGTTCCGCCTCGCGGCGCGCATCGGCGTGCCGGAGATGCTGACCGCCAGCGCCCTGTTCGCGGTGCTCGGCGCGGGCTGGGTGATGCACCTGGCCGGCCTGAGCATGGGCCTGGGCGCCTTCCTCGCCGGCGTGCTGCTGGCCGATTCGGAATTCCGCCACGAGATCGAATCGCAGATCGAGCCCTTCAAGGGCCTGCTGCTGGGCCTGTTCTTCATGGCCGTGGGCATGAGCATCGACCTGAAGCTGATCGCGGCCGAGCCGGGCATGATCGTGCTCGGCACCTGCGTGCTGCTGCTGGTGAAGTCGCTGGTGCTGTTCACGATCGCCAGGCGCCCCGGACGCATGGGCTGGCGCGAGGCGCTGCAACTGGCGGCGGTCATGGCGCTCGGGGGCGAATTCGCGTTCGTGGTGCTGTCGGAAGCGGTGAAGGCGCGCCTGATCGACGAAGCGCTGCAGAACCGGCTCATCGCGATCGTCGGCCTGTCGATGGCGCTGACGCCGCTGTCGGTGATTGCGGCCTCGCGCGTGCTGCGCGCGCATCCCGACAGTGCGCCCGTCCGCGAGTTCGATGCGCTGCCGTCCGGGCATCCGCAGGTGATCCTGGCCGGCTTCGGCCGTTTCGGGCAGATCGTGGCGCGCATGCTGGTGGCGCAGAAGATCCCGTTCGTCGCCCTGGAGACCGATGCGCGTCATGTCGACTTCGTCCGTCGCTTCGGCAATGCGGTCTACTACGGCGACCCGTCGCGGCCCGACCTGCTGCGCTCGGCGGGCGCGGCGCACGCGGTGCTGTTCATCAATGCGATCGACAATGCCGAAGCCAACATCCGGGTGACGCGGGTGGTGCGCCGGCTGTATCCGAACATGCGCATCTTCGCCCGCGCCCACGATCGCCGGCATGCCTGGCAGCTGATGGACCTCGGTGCGGAGGTGACGCGCGAGACCTTCGCCTCCGGCCTGGAGATGGGCCGCGATGTCCTGATCGCGCTGGGCATGAGCGAAGAGCAGGCCACGCAGCGCGTGCAGAAGTTCCGTCGCCACGACGAGGAGCTGCTCGCGACGCAGCACCTGATCTACGACGACGAAGCCGCGCTGCTGGAAAGTGCGAAGCAGGCGCGCAGCGAGCTGGAGCAGCTGTTCGAGGCGGATGTGGAGGAGCAGAGCGAAGCGCCGGCGGACGAGACGCGGATGACGTAGCCGCTCAAGCCCCCTTTGCAAAAGGGGGCCGACGCGCGCAGCGCGGCGGGGGGATTTGTCGAACGCGAGCATCGCCGCTGACGTGCCGTGGGTGGCGATCGGACCGAAAATCCCCCGCGGCCGCTTCGCGACCGCCGCCCCCTTTTGCAAAGGGGGCTGTGCGCGATGGACGCCGAGCCTTTCGCGCCTACTCCCGATCCTTCAGGAACCGTGCCATCGACACCTGGCCGGTCTGCGGCGCGAATTCGGCGGCGACGTCGATGAAGCCGCGCATCACCGCGATCTCGCGCGGTGTGCGGTTGAGCGCGTCGCGCGCGTCCGGCTCGGCGCCGTCGCGCATCAGCTGCTGGGTGACTTTCAGCAAACCGTGCAGTGCAGCGAGGTGCAGCGGACCGAAGCCGCGCGGGTCGCGGACCTTCAGGTGCGCGCCTTCGTCGAGCAGGCGTTCCATGCCGGCGATGACCACGTCCTCGTCGCAGGCGGTGCCCGGTTCGGCGCGCGCGCCGAGCAGCAGCAGCAGCGGCGTGACGTTGCCCGCGGCGGGGGTGTCGGGATCGGCGCCGGCCAGCAGCAGCGCGTCGAACAGGGCCACCAGCCGGCGGCGGTCGCGGCAGGTGAAGCCGAACAGCGCGGCGCAGTGCAGCGGCGTCAGACCCTGGGCATCGGTGGCGTTGATGTTCGCGCCTGCGGCGAGCAGGCGCGAGCAGACTTCCGGCAGGCCCAGCGCGGCGGCGAGCATCAGCACGGTGACATCGCCGGGCAGGCGCTGCTCCAGCGTGGCACCGGCGGCGAGCAGGCGGTCGACGATCTCGATCTGGCGCATGCTCACCGCCGCCGACAGCGGCGTGGCGCCGGTGCGCGCCGCGATTTCCGGGTCGGCGCCGCGCGCGAGCAGCAGTTCGATCACGCCGCGATGACCGCCGCCGGCGGCACGCAGCAGGGCGGTGCAGCCCTGGCTGTCGACGGTGTCGATCGGCATGCCCAGGTCGAGCAGGCGGCGCACGGCATCGGCGTCGCCGATGGTGGCGGCCTGCGGCAGGTCCGAGGGCCGCAGCGCGCGGCCGGGCAGCTGCCAGTGGCGCCAGTCCAGCCAGTCGGCGAGGTCGCGACGACCGCTGGCCAGGGCCACGCCCAGCGGCGTCTGCCCGTCGGCGGCGCGCACGTTCGGCGAGGCACCGTGCAGGATCAGCTGCTTGAGGATGGGTTCGCGGCGCAGCGCGGCGGCGAGGTGCAGCGCGGTCATGCCGTGGTGGTCGCGCGCGCCGAAATCCACGCCGATTTCGATCAGCCGCGCGATCAGCCCGCTCCAGCCCAGGCGCACGGCCAGGGTGAGCGGCGGGTCGCCGGCCGTGCTGGTGGCGAACGGGTCGGCGCCGCGTTCGAGCAGGTCCAGCGCGAGCTTCTCCAGGCCGCGGTCCGCACGGTCGGCGGCGACGCAGGCGGCGAGGAAGCGGGCCAGGCCGCCGGCACCGGCGGGCGACACCCCGCGACGCAGCAGCTGCTGGATCGGCACCGTCGCCACCGGTCCCAGCGCCAGCCAGGCGAACAGCGGCGTGTCCCCGTGGCGGTCGCGGGTCTCGGGATCGGCGCCGTGGCGCAGCAGCCAGTCGATATGCACCGGTTCGGCCGGCGAGTCGCCGTCGTGCAGCAGGCTGCCGAGTTCGCGCGGCGACACCAGCGGCAGCAGGCGCGACAGGAGGTCCTCGCGGCCTTCGTACAGTGCGTCGCGCAGCATCGCGATCGGCGCGCGATCCGGCGGCGGCGCCTCGTTGTCGGCATCGGGGCCGACGCTGGCCGGCAGCAGGTACTTGGGATCGATCGCCGAGACCAGCGCCCAGCGCCCGGCGGCGGCGGCGCAGTCGATCGCGGCGCGGCCTTCGGCGTCGCGATGGTGACGATCCAGGCCGAGGTCGAGCAGGGTCGCGATCAGCCCCGGCGAGGGCGCATCGGCGAGGCAGGCGAGGATCAGGGCATGGCGGCCCTGCGCATCGACTGCGTGCACGTCCGGGCGCGCCGGCAGCAGCGCCTTCAGCGCGGGCAGGCGCGCGCCGCGCGCGGCGTCGAGGAAGGGCGTGCGCTGCGCGTTGTCGCGGGCATGCACGTCGGCGCCGGCACCGAGCAGGATGCCGATGATGTCGGCGTGCCCGGCCAGCGCGGCCTCGTGCAGCGCGCTGCGCCCGCGCATGTCGCGCGCGTCGACCTTGGCGCGGTGCTTGAGCAGCAGCTGCACGCCGGCGGGATCGTCCTCGTCGCCGCCGGCCGCCGCGTGCAGCGCCGGCAGCGCGCCCGGCAGGTCGGGCTTCGCGCCGCGTTCGAGCAGGAAGCGCGCGAGCCGCCAGTTGCCCGAGGTGCAGGCGATCGCCAGCGGCGAGGCGTGGTCGTGGTTGAGCGGATCGATCTCCGCGCCGGCGTCGCGCAGCAGCGCGGCGACGCCCGGGTCGGAACTGCGTGCGGCATGATGCAGCGGCGTGTTGCCTTCGCCGTCGGCGATGCGCGGGTCGGCGCCGTTGGCGAGCAGGGTCATCACCGCTTCCGGACGCCCGTGCCAGCTGTCGCGGGTGGCCGCGACCAGCGGGGTCATCCCGCCGTGCGGCCCGTTGACGTCGACGCCGTGCGCGATCAGGCCGCGCAGCAGGCGCAGGTCGGGCAGGACCGCCGCCAGCATCGGCAGCGTGCGCTGATCGCGGTCGTCGGGGCGGGGCAGCGCATGCGGGTTGGCGCCGGCCTCCAGCAGGCCGAGCGCGCGGTCGACGCGACCCTGGCGCGCGGCGGCGTAGAGCGCGGCGTCGAGGTCGTCCTCGTCGACGGCGGTGGTCTCGGCCACGTCCTCGGCCAGGGCCTCCTGGAGCAGGGCCTCGGCGCTGAGCGGCGAGGGCGCGGCCATGCGCAGCAGCGCGACATGCGCCAGCGGCCACAGCACGGCGCACGCGGCCACGGCCGGCCAGCGCGCTGCGGCGGGCAGCAGGCCCGGCCACGCCAGCAGCACGATGCCGGCCAGCGGCAGGATCAGCAGCAGCGCGGCGAGCAGGCCGTGCCAGTCGCGGGTGTCGGTATTGCCCAGCGCGCGCCAGTGCTCGGCGAGCGTGCCGCCCTCGCCTTCGAGCCAGCGCCACAGCGGCCAGGTGCGCCACAAGCCGATCAGCGCGCCGCCGACGATCGCGCTGACCGACAGCGCGGCGCCGAGCGTGCGGCCCTGCAGCAGCGCGGCCAGCGGCCAGGCGATCAGTGCGGCGAAGGCGGCCAGCGCCAGCGCCCACAACGCCAGCAGCGGAAGTGCGTCGGTCATCCGCCCGCGTCCGCGCATCGCCAGCGCGAACGCGGGCTGCGCGAGCAGGCCCGCGATCGCCACGAGACATGCGCCCAGGCCGCCGCCGACCAGCGCCGCGCCAACCCCGGCCACCCCGGTCAGCACGAGGCCCGCCAGCAGGGGCACCGGTGCCAGCCGTCTGCGCGGCGCAGTGTTCAGGACCGCGTCGGTCAAGACGGCGTCGTCCGACGCCATGCCGTCCCGGGGGGTGTTGTCAGGCATCCGTGCCCCAGTCGTCGGTCATCGGATCGAGCACGGTCCTGGGGAACTGCAGGTGGAAGCCGCGCTCGGCGAGGTTCGCGCGGACCACGGCGGCATCCGCCTGGGCCAGCTTCCGCTCGGGGGGCAGGGCCACGTCCAGCACGAAGCGCAGGTCGCCCAGCTGGGCGCGCACCGGCGGCGGCAGGCAGTCGAAGTCGTCGCGCGTGGCGAGGTAGACGTAGGTATCGGCCTTCCGCTGGCTCTTGTAAACGTAGGCGTGCATGGCCGGGTGATGCCTCGGAGCGGACTCTCTGTGACAGGGAACGACGGCCGGCCCGCGGGCCGGCGGCAGTGCGACACGCCACAGGCCCGGAGAGGCCTGCCCCTGTCAGATCAATCGCTTGCGAGACCGACCTGCGGCGGATGCGTGGGAGTATCGCCCAACTGCCCGATATTGTGGAACTTCGGGACGAATTGTGCGGGAAAGCACGCTTGCGGGCTAGGTCGGGGACAGGCGTTGCACGGATGTTCCGACGGCCGGCCGCGCGGGGCGTCGGGACGTGACCGGTGTCGTGGTCGCGCTGCTGTGCGCATCTTGGCCCGCGCCCCGGATCGCGCAGGGCGGCCCATGAAAAAGCCCACCGCAGGCTCTAAGCTGCGCCGACTTTCATCCGCTGGCGTGCCCCATGACCGTGTTGTCCCGTCCCTGCCGCTTTCGCGCGCCCCTGCGCACCCTGCTCGCTTCCGCCCTGCTGGCCACCGTCGCCGCCCCCTCGGCCCAGGCAGCCGAACCGCTCACCCTCGAGACGGTCATGGCCGACCCGGACTGGATCGGCAATGCGGTCGAGCAGGCGTGGTGGTCGCTGGACGGGAAGACCGCGCTGTACCAGCGCAAGCGCGAGGGCGCGACGATCCGCGACCTGTGGCAGGTGCCGGTGGCCGGTGGCGCGCCCGTGAAGGTCGGCGATGCCGCCCGCGCCGGGCTCGACGCCGCGCGTCCGGTGTACGACGCGACGCGCATCCGCGCCGCCTTCGCGCGCAACGGCGACATCTTCGTCCGCGACCTGCGCAGTGGCGCGCTCACGCAGCTCACCCGCACCGAAGCGCAGGAATCGCGCCCGCAGTGGAGCCGCGATGGTGCCCTGGTCTGGCGCGCGGGCAACGACTGGTACCGCTGGACCGCCGCGCTCGGCGTGGTCCAGGCCTCGAACCTGCAGGCCGTCGACGATCCGGCCAAGGCGCCGCCCGCCGACGACCTGCGCGACCGCCAGCTGCGCCTGATCGAAACCCTGAAGACCGATCGCGACCGCCGCGAGGCCGCGCGCGCGCAGGAACTCGCTTGGCGCCGCGCCGATCCCACCCGCGCGCCGCTGCCGGCGTACCTGGGCAAGAACGTCGAGATCGCCGACAGCGCGCTGTCGCCCGATGGCCGCTGGCTGCTGGTCGTCACCAGCGCCAAGGGCGCCGACGCGGGCCAGGGCGGCAAGATGCCGAAGTACGTGACCGAATCGGGATACGAGGAATTCGAGGAAGTGCGTACCCGCGTCGGACGCAACGCGCCGCAGCCGCACACCCTGTGGCTGGTCGATGTCGACGGTGCGAAGGCGACGGAACTGAAGTTCGACGCGCTGCCGGGCATCGCGGTCGATCCGCTGGCCGAGCTGCGCAAGGCCGCGAAGCAGGAGCCGCTGAAGGGCAACCGCCCGGTGCGCATCGAGACCGACGGCGACGGCCTCGGCCCGGCGATCCACTGGAGCGGCGACGGCGGCAACGTCGCGGTGCTGGTGCGCGCGGTCGACAACAAGGACCGCTGGATCGCCACCGTCGACCTGGCCGGCGCGAAGCTGCAGGCGCGCCATCGCCTGACCGACGCGGCCTGGATCAACTGGAACTTCAACGAGTTCGGCTGGCTGCCCGATGGCCGTACGCTGTGGTACCTGTCGGAAGAAAGCGGGTACTCGCACCTCTACCTGCACGACGGCACGAAGCCGCGCGCGCTGACCTCGGGCCGGTGGGAAGCCTCGTCGCCGGCGCTGTCCGCCGACGGCAAGCGCATCCTGTTCCTGTGCAACCGCGCCTGGCCGGGCGACTACGAAGTCTGCGAGGTGCCGCTGGCCGGCGGTGCGGTGCGCGAACTCACGTCGCTGGACGGCGTCGAGGATTTCGTCGAATCGCCCGAGGGCGGTCGCCTGCTGGTGCGCCATTCCGACAGCTACCTGCCGCCGCAGCTGGCGGTGGTCGCCGACGGCACCGCGCGCGACCTCACCGATACCCGCAGCGAAGCCTTCAAGGCGCGCAGCTGGCTCGAACCCGAATACGTGAAAGTGCCCTCGAAGCACGGTGCCGGCACGATCTGGGGCAAGTACTACGGCCCGAAGACGCCGGAGCCGGGCAAGCGCTATCCGGTCGTGCTGTTCGTGCACGGCGCCGGTTACCTGCAGAACGTCAGTGACCGCTATCCGAACTATTTCCGCGAGCAGATGTTCCACCAGATGCTGGTCGAACAGGGCTACATCGTGCTGGATCTGGATTTCCGCGCCTCCGAGGGCTACGGCCGCGACTGGCGCACCGCGATCTACCGGCACATGGGCGAGCCCGAGCTGCAGGATTACCTCGACGGCATCGACTGGCTGGTCGAGACCAGGCAGGGCGACCGCGACCGCGTCGGCATCTACGGCGGCAGCTACGGCGGTTTCATGACCTTTATGGCGCTGTTCAAGAAGCCGGGCGTGTTCAAGGCCGGCGCCGCGCTGCGCCCGGTCACCGACTGGTCGCAGTACAACCACGAATACACCAGCAACATCCTCAACACGCCGGTGCTCGACCCGGAGGCGTACAAGCGTTCGTCGCCGCTGGAGTTCGCCGACCGCCTGCAGGACCACCTGCTGATCGCGCACGGCATGATGGACGACAACGTGTTCTACAAGGACTCGGTGATGCTGGCGCAGCGGCTGATCGAACTGCGCAAGGGCAAGTGGGAGCTGGCCAGCTATCCGCTGGAGCGCCACGGCTACACCCGCGCGGCGTCGTGGTACGACCAGTACCGCCGCATCCACGAGCTGTTCGAGCGCACGTTGAAGCCCTGAGGCTACGGTCCTGCGTGGACGTGCCGCGTTGCCGATGCTGTCCGGCAACGCGGTCTTAACTTCGCGCTAGCGGAAACTTGAGGTTCGCCTCATGTTCCGCTAATCCCGCGCGGGCATGCTGCGTGCATGCCCCCTGCCATCAAGACCTTCCGCCCGGCATTCGGTGCCGGTGCCCTGCTGCTGCTCGTCGTCGCCTATCTCGTGGTCGCGCTGAACACGCGCTTCTGGGGCATCGTGTTCGACACCCCGGGCCTGGCCGGGATGCACGGCGCGAAGGTGGTCGCGGCCGTGGCCGCCGCGCTGTTCGCGCTCACCCTGCTGATGCTGCTGCCGCTGAGCCTGCGCTGGACCTTCCGGCCCGGGCTCGCGGTCGTGCTGCTGCTGTCCGCGGCGGCGGCGTTCTTCATCGGCGACTACGGCGCGGTGATCGATCGCCATGCGCTGGCCAGCGTGTATGCGACCGACGCGCGCGAGGCCGGCGAATGGCTGAGCCTGCGCATGCTGCTGTTCATCGCCGGCTTCGGCGTGGTGCCGGCGGCGCTGCTGTGGTGGGTGCGGATCGACTGGCGCAGCGCACCGCGCGAACTGTGGTCGCGGCTGAAGCTCGGTGCGCTCGCCTTCGCATTGCTCGCCGTTGCCGCCGGGTTCGCCGGCAAGGACGTGGCCTCGCTGCTGCGCAACCGCATGGAGCTGCGCCACATCGCCAATCCCTTCGCGTTGCTCGCGGCGAACCTGTCGTACCTGGACCACGCCCGCGATGCGGATCGTCCCTTCGTGCGCATCGCCACCGACGCCCGTCGCGGCGACGTGCTCGTGCCGTCGAAGCGACCGGTCGTGCTGGTGCTGGCGATCGGCGAATCGCTCCGCGCCGCCAGCCTGGACCTCAACGGCTACGACCGCGACACCGACGTCGACCTGCATCCGCTGCCGATCGTGAATTTCGCCCATGTCGGCAGCTGCGGCACCAACACGGCGACCTCGCTGCCGTGCATGTTCTCTGACCTCGGGCGCGCCGCCTACGACGATGCGGAAGCGAAGCATCGCGAGAACCTGGTCGACGTGGTCCAGCGCGCCGGCTACGACGTGCTGTGGCTCGACAACAACACCGGCAGCAAGGGCCTGGCCGCGCGCGCGAAGGAGCTCTCCGCCGCCGAGGGCGCCGATCCGGCGCGATGCAATGCCGACGGCTGCCACGACGAGGTGCTGGTCGATCGCCTGAAGACAGTGCTGCCAACGATCCGTCGCGACACCGTGATCGTCGTGCACCTGCTCGGCAGCCACGGTCCGGCCTACCACGCGCGCTATCCGGCCGCGTTCGCGGTGTTCCAGCCCGAGTGCAGGACCAACGAGCTGCAGACGTGCACCGACGCGCAGCTGCGCAATACCTACGACAATTCGGTGCTCTACACCACGCACGTGCTCGCCGAGATCGTGTCGCTGCTCGGCGAGCCGTCGGCGCTGGTCAACCGACTTCCGATCGAGGTGCTGCGCTGTCGTGCCCGGCGCGGGCATGCTGGCGCGGGCGCGTGTCCGGAGCCCGTCGCGTTGGAGGGACCTGCCATCGATCCCGGTATCGACGCCGCGATGCTGTTCGTGTCGGACCACGGCGAATCGCTCGGCGAGAACGGCCTGTACCTGCACGGCGCACCGTATGCGATCGCGCCGGACGAGCAGACCCACGTGCCGATGCTGCTGTGGGCGTCGGATCGCTTCGCCGCGCGGCGTCGCCTCGACCTGGATTGCGTGCGCCGCGGTGCGGATCGGCCGCTGTCGCACGACCATTTTTTCCACAGCGTGCTCGCGCTCGCCGACGTGCGTACCCTCGCGCGCAAATCTGCGCTGGACCTCTTCGCGGGTTGTGCGCCGTCGCGTTGACGACGGCGCCTCCGTTCGAACGCGGACTGCGGATCACGCGCTGGCCGCGAACTCCTCCGCATGCAGCCACGCGGCCTGGCGGACGGTGCGCCGCGTGCGTTGCCACTCGTCCATCATCGACGGCGCGAGGCGGTTGAGTTCTTCCAGCTGGCCGGGCTTGACCGTGTTCGCGGCCAGTTCGATGCGATGCCCGCTGGGGTCGTGGAAGTAGATCGACTGGAAGATCGCGTGGTTGGTCGGGCCGATCACGTCCAGGCCCATGTCTTCCAGGCGCGTCTTCGCGGACAGCAGCGCGTCCATGTCCTCGACCTCGAACGCGAGGTGCTGCACCCAGGCCGGGGTGTTCCCGTCGCGACCCATCGGCGGCGAATGCGGCACTTCGAAGAAGGCCAGCACGTTGCCGCGACCGGCATCGAGGAAGATGTGCATGTACGGGTCGGGTTCCTTCGTCGACGGCACGCGGTCCTCGGAAATCGCCAGCACCAGGTCCATGTCCAGCGCGCGCTTGTAGAAATCGACGGTCTCGTTCGCGTCGCGACAGCGGTACGCGACGTGGTGGATGCCTCGGGTCAGGGCCATGGTCGTGCTCCGGGTCGTGTTCGGGAATGCCTGCGCGCCGGGTCAGAGGACCCCGCGACGCTCCTGGTCCTTCTCCAGCGAGCGGAACAGCGCGCCGAAGTTGCCCTCGCCGAAGCCGAGGTGCTCCGCGCGCTGGATGATCTCGATGAAGATCGGGCCGATGAGGTTGCGGGTGAAGATCTGCAGCAGGTAACCCTGCTCGTCGCCGTCGACCAGCACCTGGTGTTCGCGGATGCGCGCGCGGTCCTCGCGCACGCCGGGCACGCGCTCGAACACTTCTTCGTAGTAGGCGTCGTCGATCTCCAGGGTCTCGATGCCGCTGCCGCGCAGCGCGTCGAGCGAGGCGAGGATGTCGTCGGTGAGGAAGGCCAGGTGCTGCACGCCGGGCCCGCGGTATTCGCGCAGGTACTCGGCGATCTGGTCCTTGTCGTCCTTGGGCTGGTTGATCGGGATGCAGAACGAGCCGTCGGGCGAGCGCAGCGCGTAGCTGGTCAGGCCGGTCTTCGCGCCCTGGATGTCGAAGTAGCGCACTTCGGTGAAGTCGAAGATGTCCTTGTAGAACGCGGCCCACCGGTCGCGCCCGCCGATCGGCACGTTGTTGGTCAGGTGGTCGACGACGAGGAAGCCCTTGTCCTTCTGCACGACCGGCTGGTCCAGCGGCACGAAGTCGCGGGCGTAGATGTCGGCCTGAGCATCGATGAAATACAGGACGCTGCCGCCGATGCCCCACACCGCCGGCCATGCATGGTCGCGGGCCTCCGGCGGCACCGCCTCGGCGCCGCGCGCGACGGCGGTGGCCAGCGCAGCTTCGGCATCGTCGACCAGCCAGCCCATCGCGCTGATCGCCGGGCCGTGGGCGCGGGCGAACTCGGCCGAATGCCCCTCGTGCTCGCCGTTGAGCAGGAAATGGATGTCGTTCTGGCGGAAATGGACGATGTCGCGCGCCGGGTGTCGGTGCAGCTTCGAGAAGCCGAAGGCGAGGAACAGGCGTTCCAGCGCGGTGAGGTCCGGTCCGCCGGCCGTTGATGCGCAAAATTCGGTGAAGGCGATCCCGCGAAGGCCGCAGGGGTTGGTGGCGGTGTCCATTCGATGCTCCTCGTCAGGCGGGTCGGCGCAGGGGCCGGTTGGATTGACCCGGATTCTGGCGAGGCCGTACATTCGAAAAAAGCGAATTGAATTGCGGATCTCTTCCAGGAATTTCGAACATGAAGGTGGACCTGGAGGCCCTGCAGGCCCTGGATGCGGTGATCCGCCACGGCGGCTACGCCCAGGCCGCCGCGCAGCTGAACAAGGTCAGCTCGGCGCTGAGCTACCAGATCCGCAAGCTGGAGGACCAGCTGCGCCTGCCGCTGCTCGATCGCAGCGGCTACCGGGTGCGGCTGACCCCCGAGGGCGAGGCGGTGCTGGCCGAAGGCCGGCGCCTGCTGCAGCAGGCCGGGCGGATCGAGACACTGGCCGAGCAGCTCGGCAGCGGCTGGGAAGCCCGGCTGCTGGTGGTGGTCGACGGCATCCTCCCGCTGGCCGACACCTTGCAGGCGCTCAAGCGCCTGGCCGACGAGGGCGCGCCGACCCGCGTGCAGTTGAAGATCGAGTTCCTCGGCGGCGTGCAGTACCGCTTCGCGAAGGAAGGCGCCGACCTGATGCTGGCCAAGGACTACGTGCCGGACCCGGCCTGCCGCGCGCAGGCGCTGGACCCTGTGGAATGCGTGCTGTGCGTGGCGCCGGCGCATCCGCTCGCCACGCGCGACCGCCAGGCCACGCTCGCCGACCTGCAGGCCCACGTCGAGCTGACCGTGCAGGATTCCAGCGAACGCGGCGGCGAGCGCAACCTGTTCGGCGGCGAGCGGGTGTTCCACCTGTCCGGCTTCGTCGCCAAGCGCCAGGCCCTGCTGATGGGCATGGGTTTCGGCTGGCTGCCGCGCTATCTCGCCGACGACCATCTGGCCGATGGCAGCCTCTGCGAACTGGCCTACGAGGGCGGCTCGCGCCATCGCTTCACGCCCTGGCTGGTCGAACGGCTGGACCGTCCGCCGGGCCGCGCGGGACGGCGCCTGGTCGACCTGCTGTCGGGCCGCGCCGAGGCATGAAAAAACCGCAGGCCCGGGGGCCTGCGGTCGGGTGCCATCGATGCTGGGGATTGGGCGCCGATGGCGGCCGGGGTGAACCGGCAGCGCTTCAATCGCGCGGGGCGGCGGTTCGGGGTTGCGTGGTTGCACCATTCGTCGGCAAGTCGCTGGTCGGCGCGCGCGGGCACAGCGCGCCGAGGACGGGCGCGCACAGGCGCTGGCTGCCCGCGAGATAGCCGCGCAAGGCGCCGTCGGGCAGCATCGGCGCGGGGCCGCCGAGATGCCTGTGCAGCATCGCTTCGAGCAGGTAGAGGTTCGCCTCTCGCGCCAGCGGCGCGCGGTTGACGTGCCCGGCCTCGTCGTCGACGAACAGGCTCACGTCCTTGCCGGCCAGCTTCAGGCGCGCGGCGTACTCGACCACCCCGGCGATGCCGACGCGGCGGTCCTCGCCACCGGCGACCAGCTGCACCGGCCGGCGCAGGCGCGCGACGTTGGCCATCGGCGATTGCGCGCGCAGCGCGGCCATGCGCACGCCGTCGTCCGGATCCAGCGCCAGCATGCGCAGCATGTCGGGCATCGGCACCGTGCGGCCCAGTGCCATCGACTCGGGATTGCGCAGGATCCAGCGCAGCGTCCAGGCCATGTCCGGCGGCGGCACGAAGGCGACCGCGGCCTTGAACAGATCGGGCTCGAAGGTGACGCCCAGCAGCGCCGCATAGCCGCCGAACGAGGCGCCCGCGATGCCCACGCGCTGCGGGTCGCCGATGCCCGAGGCGAGCAGGTGGCGCGTGCCTTCGACGATGTCGCGTTGCACGCGCCCGTTGCCGAAATCGCCGTTCGCCGCCAGCGTGTAGGCGATGCCATGGCCGGTCGAAGCGCGGAAATTCGGCTCGAAGACCACGTAGCCGCGATGGGCGAGGAACTGGGCGATGCCGTTGTACTCCGGTCGCGCGTGGCTCCATGGCCCGCCATGCACCAGCACCACCAGCGGCGCCCGCGCGGCGTCGCGGCCCGGCGGCAGTTGCACGAAGCCGTGCAGGCGCATGCCGTCGCTGGCGCGCCACTGCACGGGCTGGCGGCGCGCCAGCATCGCCTCGGCGATGTACGTCGCGGGCGTGCGGTCGCGGGCATGCAGCGGCGCATCGTCGAACAGCAGCGACAGCGTGCCGGTCGCCGGATCGTAGCGATGCCAGCGCAGGCCCTGCTGCCGGCCGCCGCGTGCTTCGACCAGCCACTGCGCGCCGGGTCCGCGTCCGAGCGACAGGCGCAGGTCGCGGTCCGGCAGACGTGCGGCCAGCGCATCCAGGTGCGGGCGCAGGGACGGGTCGAGCGCGTGGTTGCGCGCTACCGTGCTGCGATACGCGACCATGCGTGGCTGGTGTGTCGCAGGATCGATGGCGACGCCATCGAGATCGGCCTCGCCGAATGGATCGGCGTGCAGCACGTGTCGCGTCCCGTCGCGCGCCAGGCGCAGCAGCGCGACGCGTTCGGTGCCGTCGCCGGTGTCGGCGTGCGCGCGCAGCAGCAGGCTGCCGTCGTCGGCTGCGGCCAGCGGCGTGCACACGCGCATGTGCGTGCAGCGAAGCGCTTCCACGGCGCGGCCATCGGCCTCGATGCGCCGCACCACCAGCGACAGGCCTTCGACGCGCTGCACATGGGCCAGCCGTCCGCGCGGATCCAGTGCGAAGCCGAGGATGCGCTGCGCCGCGCTGTGCAGCACTTCGCGGTGACCGCGTGCGTCGACGCGGACCAGATGCCAGCGCGTCTGCGCCGCGACACCGCGCGGCCCGGTGGTTTCGAGCACGATCGCGGCGGCGGGCCTTGTGCCGTCGATGCGCAGCAGTTCGCGTCTCACCTGCGCGCCGAGCGTCGCCATGCGGCCGGAGCGGCCCTGTCCCGCGCCATGCACGGTCACCGCCAGCGCATCCAGCTGCCTGGGCGATGCCAGCATCAACCAGCGACCATCGCCTGACCAGTCCAGCGATTCCGCCGACGTGTGCGCGAGCAGGCGCCGCGTCGCGCCGTCGTCGAGCGTGCGCAGCCAGACTTCGCGTGCGCGCCCGGCCTCGCGCAGCCAGGCGATGCGACGGCCATCTGGCGACAGCGTCACCGAGGACACCGTCGGCTGCAGCACGAAGGCCTTGCGCGGCAGCGGCGCCGTCGCAGCGGCGACGGGCAGCGATGCGGAACACAGGAGGAAGAGCGATGCGGCGATGCGGGCCAGCGCGCGGCGCGCGGGCACGGCGGGTTGCGTCGCGAACGTCGTCGTCAACGGCATGGGGAGCTCCGGCTGCCGGATCGTCGTCGATCCGGTCGATGGGTTCAGTGGGCGCGGTGCGCGTCGGCGCCTGCGTCGTCGGCCTGCAACGAATCGGCCGGGCGATGCAGCAGCCACAGCGCACCGAGCGCGGGCGGCCCGAACAGCGTGCAGGCCACGATCCAGGCCCAGCGACGCGCGGACGTCAGGTCGAGACGACGCGTGCGCCACCAGCCGCCGAGACCGGCCAGCAGCGACAGCACGGCCGCCAGCCACCACATCGCGCGCGGAATCGGCGCCGGGGTCGTGGTTTCCAGCGGCAGCGGCGGTGCGAACAGGCGCAGTGCGTGGTCGCGCACCGCATGCAATGCCGGCGAGATCACGAAGCTGCGATAGCGGAAAACGGCCGGGTAGTCGTACGCGAGTCGACGGGTCGCGATCGTCTCGATGCGGCCATCGTCATGCGCGCGCAGCACGTACTGCACCGGCGCGGCGCCCTCCTGGGTGTGCGCGCCGTAGGTGTTGCTGAACACGAACAGGTGGCCGTCGACCAGTTCGATGATGTCGAGGTGGTAGATGTCGCGGTACGCGCCGGGGATCGGCACGCGCAGGCGCGGCGTCATCGTGTCGCGATGCTCGGCCGCTTCGCGTGCATCGTAGAGGTACAGCGCGCGGTCGCCGATCACGCCCAGTGTCTCGCCGAGCATGCCGACCCCGACGATATGCTCGCCTGCGGGCAGGCGGATGCGCGCGTGGATGCGTCGGTCGTCGCTGGCGTACTCATATGCGGTGTTGCCGGCGAACAGCAGCACGTCGTCCTTGCCGCCACCCGGCGCGAGGCCCACCGGCACCGCAGGCGCGGGGAACGCGGCCTGGCCGTCGCCCACGCCCAGCATGCCGACCGCACTGCGATCGTTGAGTCGCCAGCCGTGGAAGCGCATGTCGTCGTGGCTGAACACCCAGCGCACGCCCTGCGCGCGATCGTCGAATTCCATCGGTGCCACGTTCGCCAGTTCGTGACGCAGCGGCAGCCTGCGCAGCTGCGAAGGAATGCCCAGCCTGTCCGACAGCGCGATCTGCTCGCGCAACAGCGCGGCGTCGGGATGGCGGCTGCCGTCCAGCGCCAGACGCATGCGCGTCCGCGCGTCGGCCTTTTCCACTTCGTTGTGGCCACCGCGCGGCGGCACTGCGGTGTTGTTCGGATGCGAGCCTTCCGCGATCCAGGCGAACTCCGCGCCGAACGCGGCCAGCACCAGCAGCAAGGACACGCCCACCTGCAGCGGCATCGCCACGATCGCTTCGGCCAGCGGATGTGCCGGCGGCGCATCGAGATCGGGCTGGAACGAAGCCAGCACCATGGCGGCCAGGCAGAGCAGGCACAGCGCCTGCAGTGCGAGCATCCACGGGCCGGTGGCCGAGGCCATCGGCAGCAGCATCAGCAACGGCAGCACGGCCAGCGCGCGCCGCGCACCGCCGAGCATGCCCTGCGCGCCGGCAAGGTAGCCGATCGTCGCCACTTGCAGCCCGGACAGCGCAAGCAGCCAGTGGCGCAGGTCGACCACGCGCGCGGTCATCGTGTCCTGCCACAGCGCGACCAGCAGGATGGGGACTGCCACCACCACGGCCAGCGCCGCGACGCAGGCGAGCATGATCGCGATGGCGACGCGATGCGGCGGCATGGGTCGGTGCAGCAGGGTCAGCCACACGTTCGCCTTGCGGTACGTGCCCATCTGGTACAGGCCCGCGAGCAGGCCGATCGCCAGATGGCAGCCGCCGATGGTCCAGTGCACCACCAGCGGCTGCTGCGCCAGATCGAACACGCGCGTCATGAATGCGAGCACCAGCAGGTGCGCGCCGGCCAGCGCCAGCATCAGGGTGCGGAAACGCAGGAATTCGGCCTTGAACAGTTCGAACATGGGGGCTCTCCTCAGGCCGACGCCGTGGGCGCGATGTGGTTCTTGGCGAGGAACGCGTTCACCGCGCGGTCCAGGCTCACCGGCATGCACTGCACGTTGCGCGCACCGGCGCCGCGCAGGAAATCGCCGAAGCCTTCGTCCTGGTCGAACACGAGGTAATGGTGCAGGCCGTCGATGCGCTGGCGTTCCAGCAGGCCGGGGATGTCGGCGGCGTCCGGCCCCTTGAACGGGATGTCCGCGACCCAGTGACTGACCCTCGCGCAGAACTCGTCCGGTGCGGACATGTGCACCAGCCGGCCGCGTTCGAGGATGATCAGGTTGTCGGCGACGCGTTCGATCTCCTCCATCTGGTGCGAGCAGTAGATCACGGTGCATTGGTCGGTCGCGTTGCTGTACATCAGCGATTCCAGGAATGCGCGCTTGGCGACCACGTCGAGGCCCAGCGTCGGTTCGTCGAGGATCAGCAGTTCCGGCGAGCGCGCCAGCGCCAGCGCGAGGTTGAAGCCCGCGCGTTCGCCGCGCGAGAGCTGGCCGACCTTCTGTTCGGGCAGGACGTGGTAGTGGCCGATCACCTCGTCGTAGGCGCGCGGGTTCCAGCGTGCGTATTCGCGGCGCTGCATGCGCGCGATGTCGGCCACGCGCATCCACCCGGGCAGCGTGTGTTCCTCGTTGACGAAGCCGATCCGCGCGCGATCGGCTGGCGTCAATCCCGCGCTGTCGCGGCCGAGGATGCGCGCGTTGCCGGCGCTCGGCGCCAGGAAACCCAGCAGCACGCGGAACAGGGTGGACTTGCCGGCGCCGTTGGCGCCGACGATGGCGTGGATGCGACCGCGCGGGATGCACAGGTCGAGATGGTCGAGCGCGAGCTTGCGCCCGAAGCGCTTGCTCAGGCCGTCGGTTTGGATCACGTGATCGGGAAGGGACATGGCAGGATCCAGGACGGTTCGTGAACCGGATGGAAGGGCAGGAGGGCAGGTCGCGGCCGGAACCCGGCACGACACGATCGCGCCGGGTGCGGCGCGGGGAATGCGGACTGTGGACGGAGCGGAAGGCGCGGAGCGACCGCGCGCCTCAGCGGCCGTCGTCAGGCGGTCTTGCGGGGCGCCAGCGCGCGAAACTCGGCGTCCATGCGCGCATGGACCTCCTCGATGGTCGCGTCCAGCGGGACGACATCGTTCACGAAGCGCTGCACCGCCTCGTCGAAGCGGCGCTCGCGCTCCGCCTCGCTCAGGCGCTGGCGCGGCGGCGCCACGAACAGGCCCAGGCCCTGCCGGCTGTCGACCCAGCCTTCGGTCGTCAGCTCGGCATAGGCCTTGGCCACGGTGTTGGGATTGATCGTCAGCTGCTGCGCCAGGCCGCGCACGCTGGGCAGCTGGTCGCCGGGCTGCAGCTCGCCGGTGGCGATCTGCATGCGCACCGCATCGACGATCTGGCGGACGATCGGACGGGTGTCGCCGGTGGCGATCTGGATCATCAGCGGGCGGGTTCGCGCCATGGCGGTTCCGAAGCGTGTGTACTGTGTGTAGTAGTACAGCAGTGACGGGACGGGCTGTCAACCATCGCCGCAGCCGCCTGTCGGCTGAACGTCGGGACAGGGCATGACCTTCGACCCTCCCCTGGCCAAGCGAGGTCCCGCAGTCTGCTCTCGTGCCATGCCGGTCCCTCCGCCGGCACCGGTTGCATCACGCAGGCCCTTGATTCTCCCGGCACCGCCTCCATCCATCGAAGGACGGCCGGCCATGACCTCGAAACAGGGACAGGCCCGTTAAAGGAAGGAAGCGCACCCTTGAGGTTCGATTCGCAACATGAATGGAACGCTGGGGAACTTTTCAGGGATTTAGCACTCCAAGCAGGCGACTGCTAAGATCGGATCTTATGAACCAGACCACTGCCACTGCCCTGATTCCCAACAGCCTGCCGATCCCGAGCGCGCTGGGTTCGCTCGAGGCCTACATCGGCGCGGTCCACCAGATCCCCGTGATGACGGCCGAGGACGAGCAGGCGCTCGCTCGCCGCTACCACGAGCACAACGACCTCGACGCCGCGCGCGAGCTGGTGCTGTCGCACCTGCGTTTCGTCGTCCACGTCGCCCGCGGCTACAACGGCTACGGCCTGCAGATGGCCGACCTGATCCAGGAAGGCAACATCGGCCTGATGAAGGCCGTGAAGCGCTTCGATCCCAGCGTCGGCGTGCGCCTGGTGTCGTTCGCGGTGCACTGGATCCGCGCCGAGATGCACGAGTTCATCATCAAGAACTGGCGCATCGTGAAGGTCGCGACCACGAAGGCGCAGCGCAAGCTGTTCTTCAACCTGCGTCGCAGCAAGACCCGCCTAGGCTGGCTGAACGCCGAGGAAGTCCGCGCCGTCGCCCAGGACCTGAACGTGTCCGAGCGCGAAGTGCTCGAGATGGAATCGCGCCTGTCGGGTCGCGACATCGGCTTCGACGCCCCGGACGACGCCGACGACGACCATGCGCCGCCCGCACCGGCCGCCTACCTGATGGCCGAAGGCCTCGATCCGGCGCAGACCTACGAAAGCGCCGACAGCGAAGCCGACCAGCTCGACCTGCTCCGCGAAGGCATGGCCCGTCTCGACGACCGCTCGCGCGACATCATCAAGCGCCGCTGGCTGGAGCCCGACAGCAAGGTCACGCTGCAGGAACTGGCCGACGAGTACGGCGTCTCCGCCGAGCGCATCCGCCAGATCGAGGCGAACGCGCTGAAGAAGATGAAGGCGCTGTTCGCGGCCTGATCTTCACGATCTTCCGAACGCACCCCGACGGCCCGGTTTTCCGGGCCGTCTTCGTTCGTGCCTCCGGAATCCGTGCCGTCGCGACCTGCTAGGCTTGTGCTTTCCGACACGGGAGCCGGGACATGGACGACAGGCTGCGGATCGCTCTGCTGATCGATGCGGACAACGCGTCGACCGCCAGTCTGGAATACGTCCTCGACGAAATCGCCAGCCTCGGCGTCGCCAACGTGCGCCGGGCTTATGGCGATTGGGGCAGTCCGCATCTGCGCGGCTGGCGCGAGGCGCTGCTGTCTAACGCCATCCAGCCGATGCAGCAGATCGCCTACACCAGCAAAGGCAATGCCTCGGACATGGCGATGGTGATCGATGCGATGGACCTGCTGTACAGCGGCCGCTTCGACGCGTTCGCGCTGATGTCGAGCGATTCCGACTTCACTCCGCTGGCGATGCACCTGCGCGCCCGTGGCATGCAGGTTTACGGGTTCGGCCGGGCGAAGACGCCGATGGCGTTCAAGTCCGCCTGCACGACGTTCTTCCATGTCGACGTGCCGGAGGAGGCTCCGGCGTCGCTGCCGGCATCGATGCCGGCAGCGGACCTGCCGAAGACCGTCGCGATCGAAGCGTCGACGTCGGAAGCCTTGCCCGTGGCGCCACCGGCCACGGCGCCCTCAGTGGTGGCCCGGCCGCCCGGGAAGCGCACGGCCGCGGAGCTGCTCGGTGATGCGAGCCTGATCAACCTGCTGCGGAGCGCGATAGAAGCGACCAAGGGCGAGGATGGCTGGTCGAATCTGGGTGCGATCACCACGCACATCGCCAACCGCGGCCCGTTCACGCCGAAGAATCATGGCTACAAGACACTGAAGCCGTTGATCGTGGCGACCGGATTGTTCGAGCTGCATCCGAAAGGCAATCATGTGCGCATGCTGCCATCGAAAGGCCGCAGGAAGAAAACGACTTAGTTGATCGCCTGCGAGGCTTTTCGGTACGGGCCTGCATCCGCAGGATCCGGATATCGCACCGCCGCGCCATGCATGACGATGCGCTCCCGTCTTCATCCGGAGCCCGTCCATGTCCTTCCAGATCCACGCCTTGCCCCTCGAACTCTTCGCGCCATTGTTCGCCTTGCCCGACGACGCGCTCCACGCGCATGGCGCGCGTCGGGTCGTCGCCGACGGCCGGCCGGTGTATCCCTGCCGCGTCAGCCTGCAGGATGCGACCGAGGGCGAGCGGTTGGTGCTGCTGCACCACGAACACCAGTCCGCGGATACGCCCTATCGCGCCGCAGGTCCGATCTACGTGCGCGAAGCGGCGGTGATGGCGACGCCCGCGATCGGCGAGGTGCCGGAATTGCTGCGTCGCCGACTGCTGTCGCTGCGTGCCTACGATGCGCGCGGGATGATGACCGGGGCCGACGTGCGGTCCGGCGAGGACCTGGAGGCGGGCATCGCCGAGCTGTTCGCGATCGATCGCGTCGACTGCCTGCACCTGCACTACGCGAAACCCGGCTGCTATGCCTGTCGCGTCGCGCGTGCCTGAGCAGCGTCAGCCGTCGCGATCATCCATCACCTTCACCCATCACGATCAGCCATCGCGCTCGCCGCCGAGGATGATCCGCGCGCTGCGCTGGTAGCTCCAGTACGCCTGCGCCCAGTCGATCAGCACCACGAGGCGGTTGCGGAAGCCGATCAGGAAGAACACGTGCGCGGCGAGCCAGAACCACCAGGCGAGCAGGCCGGAGAACTTCAGGCCGTGCAGGTCGACCACGGCGGCCATGCGGCCGATCGTGGCGAGGTTGCCGAAGTCGCGGTAGCGGAACGGCGCGGGCGTTGAGCCGCGCAGTCGCGCGAGGATCGCGCGGGCGACGTGGCGACCCATCTGCTTCGCGGCGGGCGCGACGCCGGGCACCGGCTTGCCGTCGCACTGGATCGCGGCGAGGTCGCCGGCGACGAAGATCGACGGATGCCCGGGCACACTGAGGTCGGATTCGACCAGGACGCGGCCGGCGCGATCGAGCGGTACGCCGAGGTCGCGTGCCAGCGGCGATGCGGCGACGCCTGCGGCCCACAGCACGGTGCGCGCGGCGATGCGCGTGTCGCCGAGCTGCACGCCTTCGTCGTCGATGGCCGCGACCGGCACGCCGGTGCGCACCTCGACGCCGAGCTTCTGCAACTGCGCGCGGGCCTTTTCCGACAGCGATTCTGGAAAGCTGGCGAGCACGCGCGGGCCGGCTTCGAGCAGCAGCACGCGCGCCTGGCGCGGATCGACGCGGCGGAATTCGCCGCGCAGCGTGTGGCGTGCGATCTCGGCGAGCGTGCCGGCCAGCTCCACGCCGGTCGGGCCGCCGCCGACGATGGCGAAGGTCAGCCAAGCATCGCGCTTCGCCGGGTCGTCTTCGGCTTCGGCGCGCTCGAAGGCCGTGAGGATGCGGCGGCGGATGCCCAGCGCATCGTCCAGCGTCTTCAGCCCGGGCGCGTGCGGCGCCCAGTCGTCGTGGCCGAAATAGGCGTGCGTGGCCCCGCTGGCGAGCAGCAGGTGGTCGAAGGCGAGCCTGCGGCCGTCAGCGAGGCGTACGTGCTTCTCACCGGGATCGATGCCCGCGACTTCGCCGAGGAGTACCGTCACATTCTTCTGCCGGCGCAGGATCTGGCGCAGCGGCGCGGCGATGTTCGGTGCGGACAGGCCGGCGGTGGCGACCTGGTAGAGCAGCGGCTGGAACAGGTGGTGGTTGCCGCGATCGAGCAGGGTGATGCGCACCGGTGCGCCTGACAGTGCGCGTGCGGCCCAGAGGCCGGCGAAACCGCCGCCGACGATGACGACATGCGGTCTGTCGTCCTGGTGAAGCATGGTCATGACAACGTCCTGGGAGCGATGGGAAGTCCGTCCGGCGTCGCGTCGTGCGCGGGCGCGATCGCGGTCGCGCCGATCGTGCGCGGCGCGCGGCCGAGCAGCGCCGGCAGCCGGTTCTCGCCCGGGACGTTGTCGCGCTGGAGCAGTTCCCAGTGGCCGTACGAGAACGGCGTGGCGTGGAACAGGTCGCAGACATGCGAGGCGAGCCGGGCGAGCAGGTCGGGAACGGGCAGGCGGCGCGCAGGCACGGGCGTGTGCAGCGCGCGGAGCGCGGCCAGGTGTCCGGCGAGCGTGCGCACGTGCAGGCCGCCGAGATCGTGTTCGCGCACCGGCGGCGCGGGGTCGAGCGCGAGATTGGCGATGGCCTCGCCAAGGTCGCCGACGTCGAGCATCGCGATGCGGCCGGCGGCGGCGGGCGGCAGCGGATGCACCGGCCAGCGCGCGACGCGGCGGATCCAGCGCGCGCCGAAGCCGCCTTCGCCGTCGAGCAGCGACGGCCGGACGATGTGCCAGTCCGCGCCGCTGGCGCGCAGCGCGGCCTCGCCATCGCGCTTGGAGCGCAGGAAGCGGCTGCCGGCCGGTCCGTCGAGGCCGAGCGCGGAGATGTGGACCAGGCGCAGGCCGCGCGCGGCGCAGGCGGTGGCCAGGGCGGCGGGTGCGCGATAGTGGACGCGGTCGTAGGTCTCGCGACCGCGTTCGCGGAGGATGCCGACGCAATTGACGACGATGTCGCAGCCTTCGACGACAGGCTGCCAGGCGGCGGGATCGAGGAGGCGTTCGAGATGGGCCTCGCGGCCGGGCAGGTCGCCCAGGCCATGACGCGGCAGGCGGCGACGGGGGCGGCGGCTGCCGACGACCACCTGCAGCCCGCGGGCGCGGAGCGCGGCGACGACATGGCGGCCGATGAAGCCGGTACCGCCGAGGACGAGCACGACCGGTGCGGGACTGCCTGCGGGAGGAGGCTTGGTGTCGGCCGGGGCCGGGACTGCGAGAGCGCCCATGCGCTGCTCCTGTTCGACGGTATCGTCGGTTATTTCTGTCTTGACAGAAATATATGACGAACCTAGGCTGCCCGCAAGCCTCGCGCATCCCGTCCGGAATGCCACTGCCCGCCAGGGTCATCACCATGTCGTCCACGTCTTCGTCCTCCTCGTCCCCTTCCTCTTCCGACGCCACCGCCCGCGATCCGCTGTCGCCGCTGAGCCGGCGTTTCGTCCTGCACTGGGGCGAGATGGGCTCGCGCTGGGGTGTGAACCGCACGGTCGCGCAGATCCACGCGCTGCTGTTCCACGCCGGCCGGCCGATGCACGCCGAGGAGATCGCCGAGACCCTGTCGGTCGCGCGCTCGAACGTGAGCACCAGCCTGCGCGAGCTGACCAACCTCAACCTGGTGCGCACGGTGCACCTGCTCGGCGATCGTCGCGACCACTTCGAGACCTCGAAGGACGTGTGGGAGCTGTTCCGCGTCATCACCCGCGAGCGCAAGTCGCGCGAGTTCGATCCCACCGTGGCCCTGCTGAAGGATCTGGTCGCCGACGAGGCCTTCGCGAACGAGCCCGCCGACGCGCGCGCGCGGATCAGGGAAACGCTCGCGCTGATGACCGCGCTGTCGGCCTGGGGCGAGGAAATGCTGCGCCTGGAGCCGGCGACACTGATGAAGGTGATGAAGCTCGGCGGGAAGATCCAGAAGCTGATGCGCGAATAGTCCGGTCCCGCAGCGGCTACACTCCGCGCGGGGCCGCTGCGCGCCGATCGCGCCATGCGGTGACGTATCGTTCCGCGACGCCGCCGCGCGCGCCGTCGCACGCATCGGAGTCGCGCCGCACATGAATCGCAGGGATTTCCTCATCGCGTCCGCCGCAGGCGCGGCGTCCGTCGCACCGCTGTCGTCGCTGGCGAAGCCGCGCACGTGGAAGCGGGGCGAGCCGCTGAAGATCGGCGTCCTCGGCGTCGGCATGCGCGGCCAGGTGCACCTGAAGGAACTGCTGCGCCGCGACGACGTGGCGATCACCGCGATCTGCGACACCGATCCGTACATGGTCGGCAAGGCGCTGGAGCGCATCGCGAAGTCCGGCAAGCCGAAGCCGAAGGTCTACACCGGCGACGCCGAGGCCTGGCGCGAGATGTACGCGAAGTCCGGCATCGACGCGGTGTTCATCGTCACGCCGTGGGAACAGCATGCCGTGCAGTCGATCGAGGCGATGCAGGCGAAGATCGCGGTCGCCTGCGAGGTCGTCGCCGGCATCACGCTGCAGGACCACTGGGACGTGCTGCGCGCGCAGCTGCGCAGCGGCACCCCGTACATGCTGCTGGAGAACGTGTGCTATCGACGCGACGTGCTCGCGGCGCTGAACATGACGCGCAAGGGCCTGTTCGGCGAGATCGTGCATCTGGAAGGCGGCTACCAGCACGACCTGCGCGCGGTGAAGTTCAACAGCGGCGAACCGGGCAAGCCCTACGGCGGCGGCTACGAGTTCGGCGACAAGGGCTGGTCGGAGGCGCGCTGGCGCACGGACCATTCGGTGCGCCGCAACGGCGAGCTGTACCCCAGCCACGGCATCGGCCCGTGCGCGATGCAGGCGAACATCCACTATGGCAACCGCTTCACGCGACTCACCAGTTACGCGAGCAAGGCGCGCGGCCTGCACGACTACCTCGCGAAGAACGCACCGGGGCATCCGAACACGAAAGTGAAGTTCAGGCTCGGCGACGTGGTGCAGACCCACCTCGCCTGCGAGAACGGCGAGACCATCCTGCTCACCCACGACACCTCGCTGCCGCGCCCGTATTCGCTCGGCTTCCGCGTGCAGGGCACGCAGGGCCTGTGGATGGACGTGAACAAGGGCATCCACATCGAAGGCCAGTCGAAGCCGCACGAATGGGACGCGGCCGAGGACTGGTTCGCGAAGCACGACCATCCGCTGTGGCAGCGCTTCGCCGAGGCCGCGAAGGAATCGGGCCATGGCGGCATGGATTTCTTCGTCGTCAACGCCTTCGTCGAAGCCCTGCGTCGCGGCGAGCCGATGCCGATCGACATTTACGACGCGGTGGCGTGGAGCGCGATCACCCCGCTGTCGGAGCAGTCGATCGCCGAGGGCAACCGCACCTTGGACTTCCCGGATTTCACCGACGGCCTGTGGGCGAAGCGCAAGCCGATCTTCGCGTTCGATGATCGCTACTGAGTCGGCTCAATTGCGTCGGCTCAATACAGATCCACCGGATCCACGTCCAGCGACCAGCGCGTCCTGCGCGTGTCGGGCAGGGTGTGGATCGCGGGCAGGGCGGCGTCGAGGGCGTGGTGCAGCGCGCGGCGTGTGCCGGCGGTGAGCAGCAGCTGCGCGCGGTACATCCCGGCGCGGCGCGGCATCGGCGCGGCGACGGGGCCGCTGAGCACGAGCCCATCGTTGTCGTCGCGCGGCATTGCCACGAACGGCTGCAGGGCTGCCTTCGCGGCATGCAGGAACTGCATCGGCGCGTCGGCGTGCTGCGCTTCGGCGCGGAGCAGGGCGAGGTGCGCGAACGGCGGGAAACCGGCGGCTTCGCGCAGGGCCAGTTCGGTCTCGGCGAAGGCGTGATAGCCGCCCTGAATCAGCGTGAGCAGCAGCGGATGTTCGGGATGGTGGGTTTGCAGGACCACCTCGCCGCGTTTGTCGGCGCGCCCTGCACGGCCGGCGACCTGGATCAGCAGCTGCGCGAGCTTCTCGCCGGCGCGGAAGTCAGCCGAGAACAGGCCTTCGTCGATGCCGACGACCGCGACCAGGGTCAGATTCGGCAGGTCGTGGCCCTTGGCCAGCATTTGCGTGCCGACGAGGATGCCCGGTCGCGTGCCGAGTTCGGCGAAGTGCTTTTCGAGCGCGTCCTTGCGCCGCGTGCTGGCGCTGTCGATGCGCAGCACCGGCACGTCGCCGAAGCGCTCGGCGAGCAGTTCCTCCAGGCGCTCGGTGCCGACGCCCTGCGGCTGCAGGGCGAGGCTGGCGCAGTCCGGGCAGGCCATCGGCGGGGTCTGCCGCGCGCCGCAGTGGTGGCACTGCAGGCGGCGACCACCGCCGTGCACGGTCATCGGCACCGCGCGCAGCGGCGTGCTGCAGCGCCGGCACTGCGCGCTCCAGCCGCAGTCGTGGCAGAGCAGCACCGGCGCGTAGCCCCGGCGATTCTTGAACACCAGGACCTGGCCGCCGTCGTCCAGCGCCTTGCGCATGGCCTGCAGCAGCTCCGGCGAGAGCCCGGCGTCGAGCGGGCGCTTGCGCACGTCGAGCACGCGCACGGTCGGCGGCTGGGCTTCGCCGGCGCGGCGACGCAGGCGCAGGTGCGCGTAGCGGCCGGACTCGGCGTTGTGCAGGGTTTCCAGCGAGGGCGTGGCGCTGCCCAGCAGCACCGGCACGTCCAGGGCCTTCCCGCGCACCAGGGCGAAGTCGCGGGCGTGATAGCGGATGCCGTCCTGCTGCTTGTAGCTGCCGTCGTGTTCCTCGTCGATCACGATCAGCCCGGCGTCGGGCAGCGGCACGAACACCGCCGAGCGGGTGCCGACGATCACCCGGGCCTCGCCGCGCCAGGCGGCGGCCCAGACCCGGGCGCGTTCACCGTCGGCCAGGCCCGAGTGCAGGGCGTGCACGGGCACGCCGAGGCGGCGGCGGAAGCGCTGCAGGGTCTGCGGGGTGAGGCCGATCTCGGGCACCAGCACCAGTGCCTGTTTGCCCGATGCGAGGCAGTCGGCGATCGCGCGCAGGTAGACCTCGGTCTTGCCGCTGCCGGTCACGCCGTCCAGCAGCGAGGCCGCGAAGCCGCGCCGCGCGCGCAGGCTGTCGAGCGCGGCGTCCTGTTCCTCGTTCGGCACCGGACCCGGCTCGGGCATGGGGGCGTGCCCCGACGCTGGCACGGCGACGCGTTCGGCCAGGCCTCGCTTGAGCAGGGCACGCGCGGCCGGGCGCCAGTCGTCCAGGCGTGCATCCAGCACGTCTTCGTCCTGGCCGGCATCACCCAGCAGCTCGGCCAGGCGCGCCGGGCGGCCGCGCAGGCGCTGTCCGGCCGCCTCGGGCGTCAGCCGCCAGGCCCAGGCGTGGGTGTCGGGCAGGGGCTCGCCGTGGCGGAGCAGGGTCGGCAGGGCGGTGGCGAAGACTTCGCCGGGCGGAGCATGGGTGTAGCGCGCCAGCCAGCGCAGTGAGTCGAGCAGTTCGCCCTGGAGCAGCGGCGCCTCGTCGAGCAGCGATTCGGCCTGGCGCAGCTCGCCCAGCCCGGGGTCGACCGGGCCGATCTCCGCGATCACCCCGACCAGGCTGCGGCTGCCGAAGGGCACCCGCACGCGTCCGCCGACCATGGCGACGCCGGCGTCCGGCGGCAGGTAGTCGAACAGGCGGGGCAACGGCAGCGGCAGGGCCACCCGGAGCACGGTGTCGGGGCTGTGCATGGCCGGCAGTCTACCGGTTCGCCCCGGGGTGGCCGCGATCATCCACACCGCCTGTGGATAACGCTGTGCATGGCCTTGTGGGGCATGCGTTCCACGCCCCGGAAAACGGGGGCTCCGCTGAACATGGCGAAAATATGTCCATGGCATTCGTCATTGAAATCAATGGCTTGTGCGTGGAACACGGCAGGCGGGCGGCGCGGGGTGCCGTTTTTCCCGGGAAACACGGCCCTGCATGCGGCTGTGCACAATCCTTCCGACCCGGGCTTGACAGCGGGACTGTTTGCGGCATGGCTACACGCCGCCGCATCGCCCCGGGGCAAGCTATCCACACAGCCTGTGGATAAGCGTGTGGATGAAGGTGTGGGTGGCGCGTTCCACGCCCCGGTTTTCATGGGGTTCCGAAAACATGGCGAAATAATGACCATGTCTGTTTTCAATTAAATCAATGACTTGTGCGTGAAACCGGTCTGCGCACATCAACTGCTGCATTGAAGTCCGTGTCGATCCAGCCCAAAAGCGGCTTGTGCACAACCCCCGCGCACCCTCTTGACAGACGGCGCCCATTGGCTGGATCGATCGAGCGCCAGGCTGCCGGTCGTCCGGACCCCCGGTTTTGCTTGCCCGACCCGGAGCGAGCGGTGGATGGGGGCGGATTGGCGGGGTGCATTCGTCGCGGCAGCACGACCGGGTCTCATGAGACGCGACTTGCATCGCATTGCTGTCCTCCGTCACACGATTGCGGTCTAAGTCACGGATCGTGAAAGGAATCGGGATTTATCCACACAAGCTGTGGATAAGTTTGTGCATGACGCCCGGCGACGGCGCCACGATGCCGGAAAACCAAGGCTTTGCCCATGTCTGGCGAAAAAAGCGCCAAGGCCAATGATCCTTTTGGAATCAATCGTTTATCCGTGAAACATTGCAGGACTGTCATGCGCGGAACGGCCCCGCCCGGCGACATGACAGTCCCGTGACCGCTGTGCACAACCCGCTGCCGCCATCGATCCGACAGGTGCACGTGGGAGCCTGTTTCGTGACGATTGTCAAGTCGATCCGGCGGGGCACAGGGCATGATGCGTCGCCTCCGAACATCCGCCCCCGCAATGATGGCTCTACCGAACACGCTCGACAGTGCCGCGTCTGCCGGCACCGCTCTCGGGAATTTCCTGCGTGGCATGGAGCGCCGCGCCGCCCTGCTCGCGGAACTGCAGTGCGGCGACCAGTCGCATGGCGACCGCGCCTTGGCGGCGGCCATCGAGAGCTTCGCCCTGCAGGCCCCGGGCCTGCCCCAGGACAGCTGGACACTGCAGTTCTGGACCATCCTGCTGCAGACCCCGGTGCTCAACAGCGAGCCGGTGGCGCCCTACTGGAACGGCGACTTCGCCTCCCTGGCGCGCCTGGATTTCGGCACCCGTGCGGTCCTGCTGCTGCGCGTGGTGGCCGGTCTGGACGATGCGCAGGCCTCGGCCGTGTTCGGCGTGGACCCGGCGGAGTTCCGCCAGGCCCTGCAGCGGGCCCTGCCGCAGCGCGAGGACGGCAGCCTGGACGGCGAGGCCTGGCTGGCCCTGAACGACGAGGCCCGCTTCGTGATCAAGCACATGCCACCGGAGCGCGTCGCGTCGATCGCCCGGCTGCGCGACAGCGCGGTGGCCGCGACCCTGGTGGAGACGCCCGCGCGCGGTGCCCAGGGCGGCAAGTCGGGCTGGCTCGGCCGGATCTGGCCCGGCCGGGGCTGAAGCAGCGCCCGGCGCCCGGAGTCAGCGTTTGGCGGCGCGCAGGACGCGCCGGCTGGCCTCGAAGCGACCCCCGAAGCGCGCCATGCCGTCGGCACGCAGGCGCGGCGCATGCTCGCGCAGGTAGTCGTCGAGCGCGGCCTGGTCCTTCAGCGCGTACTGCACGCACAGGCCGATGCGGCCGGCGCTGGCCGGCGGGTCCAGCACCTCGAAGAGCTTGGCCCCGGTGAAGCCGGGCAGGGCGAGGATCTCGGCGATGTGGTCGCGCAGCCATGCGCGGTAGTCCTCGTGCGCGGAGGCATCGACCTCGATGTTCACTTCGTAGAGGACGCCGGTCCTTCGGGATGCGGTCATGTCGGGCTGGGGGCCTTGGGGGAAGGGACGGGCGTCAGCTGCTGATGCCCGCAAGGACAGCATAGATCAGGGCGCAGCCGAGCAGGACGGTGTAGACGCTGCCGAGGATCGCGTACTTCGCCAGTGTCTTGATCCAGCCCTGCGCATAGACCCGTTTCTGCATCCACAGCAGGTAGGCCGGGGCGACGAAACCGAACAGCACGACGGCGAAGGCATTGGTCGCCACCGCCATTGCGGTGCCGCCGACCAGCGTGCCCAGCCCGAGCGCGACGAAATTGACCAGCAGCATGCACAGCAGGGCGATGTGGCTGTACATCGCGACGACCAGGTGTTCGAGAAAGCCGCGACCAGAGCGGATGTACAGCAGCTTCAGGAACAGCGCGAACACCGGCATCAGCATCAGCAGCGCGCCCGGCACCGCGCCGAGGATGAGCTTGATCAGCATGTCGGGATCCTTGCGGATCGCGTTCGCGTTCTGGCGCATGCGTTCGCCGCGCTGTTTCAGCCAGCGCGTGAACCAGCCTTCGCCGGGCGCCGGGGCGAAGGCCGTGTCCGCTGCCGAGGTGATGGGGCTGTCCGCCGCTGGCGTCCACGGCTTGTCGGCGTCGTAACCTGCGGCGCGCAGCTGCTCGGGGGTGGCCTTCAATTCCATGAGCCGCTTGCGGGTGGTCTCGTGCAGCGACTGCTCGGTGTTCGGCCCGAGCATCGAGAGCATGGCCTGGCCGAAGGGGTTGTCGCGCAGCTCGCCCAGCGATTCGAACGCGGAGGCGCGCGCCTTCAGCACGGCATCGACCGTGGCCGCGCTGCGGATGCTCGACTCGCCGACCTCGATGTCGCTGGTCTGCAGGGTGCCGTCCGGGTTCGCGGCGTGCATCGGAACCGGGTCGACGTGGATGGTCAGCTTGCCGATGAAGAAGGTCAGCAGGCTGAGGATCACGAACAGCCGCAGCGGCGGCACGTAGGCGACGCGGCGTCCGTCGAGGTAGTTCTTCGCCACGCGGCCGGGCACCAGCAAGTCGCGCAGCGTGCGGAAGATGCGGCCGTCGAGGTGCCAGAACGACTCGAACACGTCCTCCACTGCATGCTTGAAGCTGCGCAGCGGGTTGTGGGCGTGCTGGCCGCAGATGTGGCAGTAGGCGCCGACCAGCGGGGTTTCGCAGTTGTCGCAGCGCGAGGCGTGATGGTCGTTCATGTGCGCTCCCCGGGCGCCGCCGTTCGGCCGGGTAAGATAGCAGCCCCCGTGTCCGCGCCAGCGGACCCTTTCGCGGCCATGCTGGCCGCCTCGACGACCGAGATGACTCCGACGCTTCCCTCCACGCCGCGCTTCCGCGACGAGCTGCGCACCAGCGCGCGCCTGGCTGCGCCGCTGGTCGCCGGGCACGTGTCCAGTGGCCTGATCGGCTTCGTCGATGCGGTGATCGCCGGTCACCACGGCACGGCCACGCTGGCGGCGGTGTCGATCGGCACCGCGCTGTTCTGGCTGCCGCTGCTGGTGCCGATGGGCACCCTGATCGCACTGCCGGCCTCGGTCTCGCAGCTCGACGGCGCGGGCCGGCGCGGCGAGATCGGTCCGCTCTTCCGCCAGGCGATGTGGCTGGCGCTGCTGCTGGGCATGGTGATGTTCGCCTTCCTCAGCGCGATCCCGCTGGCGCTGGAGACCATGGGCATCGCCCCGGAGATCCGCCCCGGTGCCACCGCCTTCGTCCACGGCATCCGCTGGGGCGTGCCGGCGCTGGCCCTGTACCTGTGCATGCGCTACCTCTGCGACGGCCTGCACCACACGGTGCCGACCATGGTGATCGGCTTCGGCGGGCTGGTGCTGCTGGTGCCGCTGGGCTACGCGCTGGCCTTCGGCGTCGGCGGGCTGCCCGAACTGGGTGCCGGCGGCCTGGGCATCGCCTCGGGGCTGGTGATGTGGGCGCAGCTGCTGGCCATGGCCGCCTACCTGCTGCGCACGCGTCGCTTCCACGACCTGCACCTGTTCGGCCACCTCGAACTCCCGCGCCGCGCGCCGATCCTCGACCTGCTCAGGACCGGCCTGCCGATCGGCCTGACCTGGCTGATGGAGGGCGGTCTGTTCGTCGCCACCGCGCTGGTCATCGGCCGGCTGGGCGAGGTGCCCTCGGCCGCGCACCAGATCGCCATCAACGTCTCCAGCCTGTGTTTCATGGTGCCGATGGCCCTGGCCGAGGCGACCACCGTGCGCGTCGGCCATGCCGTGGGTCGCGGCGACCGCGACGGCCTGCGTCGTGCCGCGTTTGCCGGCTACGCGCTGGTGGTGATGACCCAGCTGGCCACCGGCAGCACCCTGTTCCTCGCCAACGACGCCATCGCCGGCCTGTACACGAACGACGCCGCGGTCGCCGCGCTGGCCGCCACGCTGCTGCTGATGGCCGCCACCTTCCAGTTCCCCGACGGCATCCAGGTGCTCTCGATCGGCGCCCTGCGCGGCCTGAAGGACACCCGCGTGCCGATGCTGATCGCCGCCCTCGCGTACTGGGGGATCGGCATGCCGCTGGGTGCGGTGCTGGGCCTGGGGGTGGGGGCGTTGACCCCGGCGCTGGGCCCGAAGGGCATGTGGATCGGCCTGATCGCCGGCCTCACCGTCGCCGCGATCCTGTTGTCCACCCGCTTCGTCCGCCTGTCCCGGCGCATCCCGGTCGGGCAGAACGTCGTCATGACCGATGGCGGATGACGCCGCCCGGCCCAGCCGTCAGACTGATTCCGAAAGTTCCAGGAGAGAGTCCACATGAACGAACCGCGTCGACGCGGTCCCATCGCCACCCTGCTGGTCGGCATCTGGGATGCAATGAACTTCACCCGCCGGCTGGTGCTGAACCTCGTGTTCTTCGGCCTGCTGTTCTTCTTCGTCGCCGCCGTGGGCATCGGCGCCAGCGCCGGTCCGCGCGTGCTGCCCGTGCACGAGCGCACCACGCTGGTGATCGACCCCGAAGGCAACCTGGTCGAGCAGTTCTCGCTCGATCCGATGAGCCGTGCGCTGGCCGGTGCGCTGGGCGACGACGGCGCGGCCGAAGTGCAGCTGCGCGACCTGCTGCGCGTGCTGAAGTCCGCGAAGAACGACAAGCGCATCGAGCGCGTGGTGCTGCGCGTGGACGGCCTGGCCTTCAGCGGCTACGCCTCGGCGCGCGAGGTCGCCGAAGCCATCGCCGCGCTGCGTACCGCCGGCAAGAAGGTCATCGCCTTCGGCGAATCCTTCGACCAGTCGCAGTACCTGCTGGCCGCGCAGGCCGACGAGATCTACCTCGATCCGATGGGCGGCATGCTCATCGAAGGCCTCGGTCGCTACCGCCAGTACTTCCGCGAAGGCCTGCAGGACAAGCTCGGCGTCGACGTGCACCTGTTCAAGGTCGGCGAATACAAGTCCGCCGCCGAACCGTACGTGCTCGATGCCGCGTCGCCGGAAGCGAAGGAAGCCGACCTGTTCTGGATGAACGACATCTGGCAGCGTTACATCGCCGATGTCGCCAAGGCGCGGAAGATCTCGCCGGAAGCGCTGGCCGCTTCGATCAACGACCTGCCCACGGGCATCGTCGAAGTGCAGGGCGATCTCGCGAAGTACGCGCTCAAGCACAAGTGGGTCACCGGCCTGAAGACCCGCGAAGAGATGGACGCGATGCTGACCAAGCTCGGCGTCGAGGACGAAAACGCCGACGGCGGCTTCCGCCAGATTTCCTACGAAGGCTACCTGGCGCACATCAACGGCACGAACATCGCGATCGGCGACGGCGACCATGTCGCCATCGTGGTCGCCTCGGGCGAAATCACCAGCGGCGAGCAGCCGCCGGGCACCATCGGCGGCGAATCCACCGCCGCGATGTTGCGCGACGCGCGCGAGAACGAGTCCACCAAGGCCGTCGTGCTGCGCGTCGATTCGCCCGGCGGCGAGGTGTTCCCCTCCGAGCAGATCCGTCGCGAGGTGATCGCGCTGAAGAAGGCCGGCAAGCCGGTGATCGTCTCGATGGGCGATGTCGCTGCATCCGGCGGCTACTGGATCAGCATGAATGCCGACCGCATCTACGCCGATCCGTCCACGGTCACCGGTTCGATCGGCATCTACGGCATGATCCCGACCTTCTCCCGCGCGCTGGAGAAGATCGGCGTGCGCACCGATGGCGTGTCGACCACGAAGATCGCCGGCGGCTTCGACGTCACCCGCCCGCTGTCGCCGGAAATCGGCGGCGTGATCCAGAGCGTGATCGACAAGGGTTACCGCGATTTCACCGGCAAGGTGTCCGAAGCCCGCAAGAAGCCCGTCGCCGACATCGACGCCGTCGCCCGCGGCCGCGTGTGGTCCGGCGCGCAGGCGAAGGAGCGCGGCCTGGTCGACGCCTTCGGCGGCCTGCAGGCCGCCATCGCCGATGCCGCCAAGCGCGCCAAGCTCGGCGGCAAGCCCGACGAATACCGCGTGCGCTACATCGAGCGCGAACTGACCCCGTTCGAGCGCTGGTTCACCGGGTTCGCCGGCAGCCGCATCGGCCAGGCGATGCTCGCCGATTCCTCCCTCGCGCGCGGCATGATCGCCAAGGTCGCCCCGCAGGCCGATCGCGACCTGCGCATGATCGAACGCGCCATGGAGGCCGGTCGCAGCGGCAAGCCGGTGAGCGCGATCGCGTACTGCTTCTGCGGGTTCTGATCCGGCTCGCGAATGCGGTCATGCATGCGAAAACGCCCGGCGATGCCGGGCGTTTTCGTCTGTGGCCAATCCCTTGCCAGCATGGATGGCGTCGCGCGACGAACCCGTGTCAGTACGCGAACTCTCGGAACACGCGGTCGATGTCGCCGTTCCATTCGCCGTGGAAGAGTTCGAGCTTGCGTTCGGCGGCGGTCTGGCCGCGTTCGACGACTTCGATGACCGGGTCGAGGAACCGGGTTTCGTCGACGCCCTGGCCGTTGAGCGCGGCACGGCGGCGCAGGCCTTCGACGGAGATCTTCAGCGCTTCGCGGGCGAGGTCGCGCAGGGTGCCGTTACGGACGTTGCCGATACGAGCCGGCACATGCAGGCCCAGCTTCGGCACCTGGTCGCGCAGCGCATTGCGCTCGACCATGCTGAAATCCTTGACCAGGTCCCACGCGGCATCGAGCGCGGTCTGGTCGTAGAGCAGGCCGACCCAGAATGCCGGCAATGCACACAGGCGGTTCCACGGGCCGCCGTCGGCGCCGCGCATTTCCAGGTACTTCTTCAGGCGCACTTCCGGGAAGGCGGTGGTCATGTGGTCGGACCAGTCGCGCAGGGTCGGCAGCGCGCCGGGCAGCACGTCGAGTTCCCCCTGCATGAACTTGCGGAACGACTTGCCGCTGGCGTCGATGTACTCGCCGCCGCGGTAGGAGAAATACATCGGCACGTCGAGCAAGTAGTCGACGTAGCGGTCGTAGCCGAAGCCATCCTCGAACACGAAGTCGAGCATGCCGGTGCGGTCGGGGTCGGTGTCGGTCCAGATGTGCGAGCGATAGGACAGGTAGCCGTTCGGCTTGCCTTCGGTGAAGGGCGAGTCGGCGAACAGCGCGGTGGCGATCGGCTGCAGCGCCAGCGAGACGCGGAACTTCTTCACCATGTCCGCTTCGCTGCTGTAGTCCAGGTTGACCTGCACGGTGCACGTGCGGGTCATCATGTCCAGGCCGAGATCGCCGACCTTGGGCATGTAGGCGCGCATGATCTTGTAACGGCCTTTCGGCATCCACGGCATCTCGTCGCGGCGCCACTTCGGCTGGAAGCCCATGCCGAGGAAGCCGAGGCCGAGTTCGTCGGCGACGGTCTTCACTTCCTTCAGGTGCGTGCCGACTTCGACGCAGGTCTGGTGGATGGTCTCCAGCGGCGCGCCCGACAGTTCGAGCTGGCCAGCGGGCTCCAGCGTGACCGAGGCGTTGTCCTTCAGCAGCGCGATGGTGTGGCCATGCTCCTGCACCGCTTCCCAGCCGAAGCGGGTCAGGCCGGTGAGCAGCGCCTCGATGCCCTGCGGCCCATCGAAGGTCGGCGGGCGCAGGTCGTCGAGGCGGAAGCCGAACTTCTCGTGTTCGGTCCCGATCCGCCAGTCGGCCTTGGGCTTTTCGCCGGAAGCGAGCACCTCGACCAACTGGTCGCGATGGGTGATGGGCGTGTCGGCGACGTGGCTGGGGCTCGACATGGAGAGTCCGTCTGCGGGGGGAGGCCTGCAACAGGAGGCCGCCAGGGGCAATCCGGTTGCGCGGGTAGGCGAGATGGGGGGTGTCCCCTAACATCGCAAGGTCGACACTATAGCCCCCGCCGATGACCCGAATTGTTGCCCTCCTGCTGTCGCTGTGTTCCATGGCGACCGGCGCCTCGCCGGCAATGGCGCAGGCGCGCATGCTGGAGCGCGGCAACGGGCCGGAGCCATCGACGCTGGATGCCCACGTCTGCCAGGAGGTCGCCTGCGGCAACGTGCTGCGCGATCTGTACGAAGGCCTGGTGACCGAAGACGCCCGCGGCCGCCTGATCCCCGGCATGGCCGAGCGCTGGTCGGTGTCGGCCGATGGCCGCACGTGGACCTTCCACCTGCGCGCGGGCCTGCGCTGGAGCAATGGCGAGTTCCTGGATGCGCCGCAGATCGTCGCGAGTTTCCGTCGCGCGTTCGCGCCGCAGACCGCCGCGCCGTTCGCCGAGCAGTTCGACGCCGTGCTGCATGCGCCCGAGGTGCGCGCGGGAACCCTGCCGCCGACGCGACTGGGGATCGATGCGCCCGATGCGCGCACGGTGCGCGTGCGCACGACGCGACAGGTCGCATTGCCGGCGTTGCTGACCCTGCCGATCGCGTTCCCGGTCTTTCTGCCCGCCGTCGAACGGCATGGCAACCAGCACACGCGACCGGGACGGCTGGTGAGCAACGGCGCTTACCGCCTCACTGCATGGATGCCGCAGGCGCACCTGGTCGTCGAGCGGAATCCGCATTTCCACGCCGCCGGCAGCGTGCGCATCCCGCGCGTGCGCTTCCATGTCACCGAGGATGCCGCGGCGGAGCTGCAGCGTTTCATTGCCGGCGACCTGCACCTGACCGAAACCGTGCCGCCGCAGCCGCTGGCGAAGCTGCGCGCGCGGCATGGTCAGCGATTGCGGTTGTCCCCTTACCTCGGTGCGTTCTGGCTGGGCCTGAACACCACGCAGCCGCCGCTGAAGGAGGCGCCGCAGCTGCGCGAGGCGCTGTCGCTTGCGGTGGATCGCGACAAGCTGACGCGCTACATCACCGGCTTCGGCGAAACCCCGGCCTACGGCATCGTGCCATCAGGCATTCCCGGCTACACGCCGGCGCGGCTGCACTGGGCCGATTGGACGCAGGCGCGGCGCGAGGCGCGGGCGAAGGCGCTGTACCGCGCCGCCGGCTATTCGGACGCCAACCCGCTGACGATCGAGCTGCGCTACAACACCTCGACGCCGCATCGGCGCATGGCGCTGGCGGTGGCGGCGATGTGGCGCGACACCCTCGGCGTGCGCGTGCGCCTGCGCAACGAGGAGTGGAAGGTGTTCGTGCAGAACCGTCGCCAGCGCGCGATCACCCAGGTGTTCCGCGGTGGCTGGATCGGCGATGTCGCCGACGCGCGCAACTTCCTGGTCGGTTTCGCCGACGACGGCGCACTGAACTGGATGGGCTACGACGATCCGCGCTACGGCGCGGCGATGCGCCGCGCCGACCTGGCGCGCAGCGAGGCTGCACGGAATGCCTGGTTGCGCGCGGCCGAAACCCGGCTGCTCAATGCGCATGTCGCGATTCCGCTGTATTTCTATACGTCGAAGCACCTGGTCGACGACCGCGTGCGCGGTTTCGAACCCAACCCGCTCGACCGCCATCCGTCGCGCTGGATGGCGTTCGCCGAGCGCTGATCACCGACAATCGATCATCGACAGTGGATCGCCGACAATCGACCCATCCCTTCGCTGCAGGAGCCGTCATGCGCCGCTGGCACATCGAAACCCATCGCACCGATCGCGTCGGCTGGCTGCGCGCCGCCGTGCTCGGCGCCAACGACGGGATCATCTCCATCGCCGGCCTGGTGGTCGGCGTGGCCGCATCGGGCGCGGACGCGCGCACCGTGCTGGGCAGCGGCATCGCCGGCATCGTCGCCGGCGCGATGTCGATGGCCGCCGGCGAATACGTGTCGGTGCAGTCGCAGGCCGACACCGAGTACGCCGACATCGCCAAGGAAACCCGCGAACTGGCCGAGGAACCCGATGCCGAGCTGCAGGAGCTGACCCACATCTACGTGCAGCGCGGGTTGACCCCCGAGCTGGCGCAGCAGGTCGCGCAGCAGTTGACCGCGCACGATGCCCTGGGCGCGCACGCGCGCGACGAGCTGGGCATCACCGAATCCCTGCGCGCGCGTCCGCTGCAGGCGGCGCTGGCCTCGGCGGCGGCATTCGGGGCGGGCGCGGTGCTGCCGATCCTCGCCGTGCTGCTGGCGCCGGCCGGACGCATCGAGCCGGTGGTCGTCGCCGTCACCGTGGTCGCGCTGCTGCTGTCCGGCGGGCTGGCGGCCAGGGTCGGCGGCGCCCGGGTCGTCCGCGGCGCGCTGCGCGTGGGCTTCTGGGGCGCGATGGCGATGGCGGCGGCGGCCCTGATCGGCCGCCTGTTCGACGTGCAGGTCTGACCGGGCACCGGGATGCGACGATTCCTGGCTCGCCTGGGCGAAGCCCTGCTGACGGTCTGGCTGCTGGCCACGCTGTGCTTCGTGCTGCTGCGCGCGGCGCCGGGCGGGCCGTTCGACACCGAAAAGACCGCGCCGCCGGAGGTGCAGGCCGCGCTGGAGGCGAAATACCGGCTGGATCGTCCGCTGCCGGCGCAGTACGCGGCCTGGCTGGGCGATGTCGCGCGCGGCGACCTCGGACCCTCGTTCCAGTACCCGGACTACACGGTCAACCAGCTGGTCGCGCAGGCGCTGCCGGTGTCGCTGCTCAACGGCGGGCTGGCCCTGCTGCTGGCCCTGCTGGTCGGGGTGCCATTGGGCATCTGGTCCGCCCTGCGCGCCGGCTCGTGGCTGGACCGCCTCTTCATGCTGTTCGCCGGCCTCGGCCTGGCGGTGCCCAAGTTCGTGGTCGCACCGCTGCTGGTCCTGCTGTTCGCGGTGACCCTGCACTGGCTGCCGGCCGGCGGCTGGGGCGAGTGGAGCAACGTGGTGCTGCCGGCCATCGCGCTGGCGTTGCCGAACCTGGCCTACTGCGCACGCCTGGCCCGGGCCTCGATGCTCGACGTGCGCCATGCCGAATACCTGGCGGCGGCGCGGGCCCGGGGGCTGCCGGAATCCCGGCTGCTGCTGGCCCATGCGCTGAAGCCGGCCCTGCTGCCGGTGGTGGCCTGGCTGTCGCCGGCGCTGATCAACATCGTCACCGGCTCGGCGGTCGTCGAGCAGGTGTTCGGCATTCCCGGCATGGGCCGCTACTTCGTCCAGGGCGCGCTCAACCGCGACTACACCTTGGTGCTCGGCGTGGTGCTGGTGGTGGGTGTCCTGATCGTGGCGATCAACGCGATCGTGGACTTGATGCGGGCGCAGATGGACCCGAGGCTGCGCGATTCCGTCGCATGAGCTTGCTGCATCGCAGCAGGAACGTACCCAGGCACGCGCTTTTGTTCATTATGTTCGTGCGCGCTGTTGCGAATGGCATGACATATGCGCTTTGGGCATTTACTTATGCGCCAAGAGAATATGCTGCATTGCAATGCAGTCGCCCACGCATGCTTTTCCCTGATCGATCACATGCTTGCGCCGTATACGGTCGTCGATATGTTCGGGGCGACGCCCAGCTGAACTGAGACAGGCTTGGCCCTGCCCCTGCAGATACCGCCCTCGGTCCATGGCGCAAAGCCCGCGAAGCCAAAGTCGGCACAGCGGCATTGATTGACACAACCTGAACGGGCTTCCTAGTGTCGTCCCGCGATCCACAGGGGGAAAGCATCGGGCATCTGCAGGGACATGCAGCACGCAGGCCCGATCCGTCAGTCATCGACCCGCCGTCCACGCAGACCCGGTCTGCAGGACGCCGTGCGTCCACGCCTGCGCACTCTGGATCGCCGACGCGGCGGGCACCGCCGCGCGAGCACACACAACACACCATCTCGAACAACAACGAATAAGGGAGTGATCGTGAATCATCGAGTTTGCATGCTGTCCGCCGCCATCGCCGCCACCCTGCTGTCGGCCGGCACCGCCGCCGCCGCCGATTTCCGCACCGCCGACAAGCCGATCGCCGGCCAGTACATCGTCGTGCTGAAGGACGACGCCGCGCGCCTGCTGAGCGAAGCCCGCCCGAACGCCTCTGTCGCGACCGTCGCCAGCCGCATGGCCGCCACGCACCGCGTGCGCGTCACGAAGAGCTTCAACCACGTGGTCCGCGGCTTCGTCGCCCAGGCCGATGACCGCGCCCTGGCTCGCCTGCTGGCCGACCCGCGCGTCGCCTACGTCGAGGAAGACGGCATCGTCACCACGTCCGCCACGCAGAGCGGCGCCACCTGGGGCCTGGACCGCGTCGACCAGCGCAACCTGCCGCTGAACGGCACCTACGTCTACAACCGCACCGCTTCGGGCGTGCATGCCTACATCATCGACACCGGCGTGCTCGGCAGCCACAGCCAGTTCTCCGGCCGCATGGGCAATGGCTACACCGCGATCAGCGACGGCCGCGGCACCACCGACTGCAACGGCCACGGCACGCATGTCGCCGGCACCGTCGGCGGCAGCGTGCACGGCGTCGCCAAGGGCGTGACCATCCATCCGGTCCGCGTGCTCGGCTGCACCGGCTCGGGCACCAACTCCGGCGTGATCGCCGGCATGGACTGGGTCACCGCCAACCGCATCCGTCCGGCCGTGGCGAACATGAGCCTCGGCGGCGGCGCCTCCAGCACCACCGACTCCGCCGTGCAGCGCATGGTCAATGCCGGCGTGACCGTGGTCGTGGCCGCAGGCAACAGCAACGACAATGCCTGCAACTACTCGCCGGCCCGCGCCGCTGCCGCGATCACCGTCGGTTCGACCACCAGCACCGACGCGCGTTCGTCGTTCTCGAGCTTCGGCTCGTGCCTCGACATCTTCGCCCCGGGCTCGTCGATCACCTCGGCCTGGTACACCAGCAGCACCGCGACCAACACCATCAGCGGCACCTCGATGGCCTCGCCGCACGTGGCCGGCGCCGCCGCGCTGTACCTCGCGCTGAACCCCTCGGCCACCCCGGCCCAGGTGACCACCGCGATCATCAACGCGTCGACCCCGAGCAAGGTGACCAACCCCGGCAGCGGTTCGCCGAACCGCCTGCTGTACACGCTGAACTTCTGATCGATCCGCAAGGATCCATCAGGATCGATCCACGGCGGCGGCCGACCTCGACGGTCGTCGCCATGGATCGTGCAACACGCGCGGCCGGGGCTTGCCTCGGCCGCGTTCTTTTTGACCGGCACGCGATGCGTGCGGCACGATCGGCGTCACGTCCATGCCCGATCCGGTGAGACACGCATGCAGATCGTCTACCGTGCCGCCAATCTCTCCGACGCCCACCTGTTGCGCCAGCTGATGGAAGCCGAGGGCATTCCGGCCTTCGTCCAGGGCGAATTCCTGCAGGGTGCAGTCGGCGAACTGCCGGCGAATACCGAAGTCCTCGTGCGCGTGCCTGACGCGCATGTCGCAGCGGCGCGCGCGGTCGTCGACGACTGGGAATCCAGCGAGCCGGTGGGGTTCGAGGACGAAGACCTGCACGGTGAAGACCTGGACGCGACCGATGCCGGCGAGCCGACCTCGGTCCAGACCCAGGCGATCGCGGTGAGGCGCCTGCTGCTGTTCGTCGCGATCCTCGTCGTCGGCGTGATCGGCTACACGTTGTTGCTGCGTCGCGCCGCCGGGTGACGCTTCCCGGGCGCGTGCGCCCGGGAAGGTCGAGAGGGACGCCTGATCAGGGTCCGCGTCGCTGCGTTTCCTGCGCCTGCTGCGCGACCTGCGGCGCTTCGGCCGTCTTGGCATCGGCCATGCGCGTGCTCTGGTCGAGCGTCTGCGTGGTCGCCTGCGTGTAGTCGATGTAGGCGTGCCTGGCGGCCGGATGCGACGGGTCGCCGTTCACGCCCTGCACCGCGATCAGGAAGCCCTGTCCGTTGCTGCTGCGACTGACATGGTCGATGCGGCTGAGGCCGGTGGCCTTGGCGTCCGCCGCCAGCGCACCCGCGGCCTGTTCCATCTGCTCGCGCGACTTGAAACCGCCGCCGGGGCCGAGCTGTTCGAGGTTCGACAGCGCCTGCTTGTACAGCGCGTGATCCGGGTGCTGCGGGCTGGCCAGCGAAGACGGCGTTGCGTTCGGCTGGGTCGGTGCAGGTGTCGGTGCCGGCTTCGCAGGCGCGGTGTCGGCCGGCGTCGTCTGCGCGGCGGTGCGCTGCTGGTTCCATTGCACCTCGATGGCCTGCCGCGTGGCCTTGTCGGCCTCGCCCGTGGCCGGCAGGCCGTTGGCCTTCTGGAAGGCCGCGACCGCCGCGACGGTGTGGTCGCCGTAATGCCCGGTCGCGTTGAACGGCTGGCCGTCCTGGCGCTTGTAGCCCAGCGTGGACAGCTGCGCCTGCAGGTGCTTCACCGCCGCGCCATCCTCGCCGCGCTTGAGTACGCCATCGGCGAGCGCATCGGCAGGCTGCGCCGCGCGCTGCGCGCCGCCCTGCGTCTGCGACTGGCTGCGATCCTGCAGCAGCGTGCGCGCTTCGGCCAGCGGATCGGTGGCGTAGAGCTTCACGCCGTTCGCCTGCTTGCGCTCCAGGTACTTGTCGAGCGAGCTCAGCTCCACGCCTTCGCCGCCGCGCGACTGGCTGACCATCAGCTCGCCGCTCTTGGGGTCGCGCACCACCATCACGATGTGGTCGATGCCCTTGTAGCGGCCGCCGTCCCACTTGGTCGGGCCGTTGTCCTCGCCGATGATCATGCCTTCCTTGAGCGCGCCGCGCGTGACCTGCGCGCCGGTCAGCATCACGCCCGAACGTTCCTCGGCCTTCCTCACGATCATCGCCGCGCCGTCCATTGCAGGAATGAACATGTCCTTTTGGCTGAATATCTCTCGACCCGCCTCGCGGTTGATCTCGCGCATCGTCGCGTTCTGCAGCGTCACCGCCCAGCCCGAACAATCGACGTAGCCCTGGTCGGGGTTCTTGCCGCTGACGCCAGCGATCTTGCCGCTCATCGCGTACTTCACGTGGTCGTACTTCAGCGTGAGCGCGTGCGCATCGTTGAGCTCGATGCCCTTGCCGGCTTCCTGAGCGGGACGGTTCTGCGCCGGTGTCTGAGCGGGTGTCTGCGTCTGGGCAGGCGTCTGCGCGGGCGCGGTCTGCGCAGGTGCGTTCGCCTGGGTGACCGGGCCGATGTTCTTTTCAGGGATCTGGATCCGATCGAATTTCTGGTCCCAGTACGTTGTGTAACTGCGTGCGAGGTCGCGATCGGACATCTTCGCGAGCTGGGAATACTTCTGCCCGGTCAGAGCTTCAAAGTCCCTTGAACTGATGTTGTTCAGGATCTTGCTGCGCGTGTCGTCGCGGCTGAATTCCCCGGTCGAAAGAGCGATCTGGATGGATCGGTAGCCATCTGCGCCCTGCTGATGCGCTACATACATATCCAAACCATTCGGGCGGGATTCTCCCGACAGGTACGGGCGCCCATCCCTGTCGTGACGATTGACCAGAGTTCTCCGATTGTCCAGATACAACTGTGCAGCGGCGTCGGTATTCGCGACCGGGTCGAGTTCGCGGCCCGCGATGCCGTAGGCGCTGGCGGTGCCTGGGACGAACTGGAACAGGCCTTTGGCACCCTTGGGGCCGCGGTTCACTGTTTCGTCAAATGTGCCGCCGGTTTCGATGTAGGCAAAGCGGAGGAAATCGTCGCGGGGGATTCCGCGTTCCTTGGCTTCCTTCTCGATGATGTCGAGGACTTCGGTCTTGCTGTAATCGCGTGGCATGTGTGTGCTGTCCGTAAGGTTGGGCGTGGCGGTGTCGCCGCCACGGCGCGTCAACCGGATCCGTCCGTGGACCCTCTGCATGTGGTCGACCATGAAACAACGCCCGGACGTCCCCGAAGGGCCGCCCGGCATGGGTGTCGACCGGACCCCTCCATGAGCCCTCTACGGTCAGTCAACAGATACTGGCTGCGTGCCGGACGAGGCCGGCGCGCGTGGTGAAGTCTAGCAATCCCCGCAGGCCGCCGGGAACGGTCGGGAAGCCCGTCCGTCGGCCTGCGCGGCCTCAGGGTGCGGGCTGGTACTGCTTTTGAGCTGCGTCGTAGCGGTACTCGGTAGTGCCGGCGTTCGCAGCGGCGTCCGCGCCCTCGGCTTGCATCGTAATGAGAATCGACGGCAAGCCATTCTGGTCTGTCTTGGAGAAGGTGAGCGTCCCCTTGCGTTTGTAGCATTGCACGGGACCGCTTTCACTGCTGCATGCGAGCTCGTTGTCTTCGCCGGCATTGATATTGCCGATGTAAGCCCAGCGCTGACGCCCGTAATTGGCATCCAGGTTCATGTCCGCCGAATCGAACAGGAAAACTTCGTATTCGAAGCTGTTGATGCCATTTGAAAAGAATGTGGTGGGCACCGCCAGCACCATCCGACCGTCGCCGGTCTCGCGGCTCTCGAGCTTCCGCGTCTTGTCGATCTCGCCGGCACGCTCGTAGGCGCCGAACTCGCCGATCGTCGGATACGCGCCGTCGATGGTCCATTCCTTCTCCGAGCCGGCGCTGTCCTTGAACAGCGTCGCCGCGGTGATGTTGACCTTGTCGCCGGGGGCCGGCACCGCGTTCTCGTCCTTCGGGCCGTAGATCTCGGGCGTGTTGTAGGCGAAGCCGGTGTACCAATGCCTGCCGCCGAGATCGAACGCATGGCCGAACCACCAGGTCGCGACGGCGCCGTCGTCGACTTCGTACGACAGCGCGCCATCGCCGTCCTTCTGGTAGATCAGGTAGAGCATGCTGCTGGGCGACGGCGGCTGCGCGGCCATCTTCGGCGGGGCGGGGGTGGTCACGGGCGGAACGTCCTGTCGGGAGGCGGGCGTGTCTTTGCTGGGGGTGGCCGGCTTGGCCGGTGCGTCGCCGCTGCTGCAGGCAGCCAGCGACATCGACAGCAGTGCGGTCAGGGCGGCCGTCGCGCGACGGCGCCTGCCGGGGGGCGGGAGGGGGAACATCCTCTGGATCCTTCGGGGGAAAAGGCGTGGTCTTCTTAACGTCGCATCGCGACGGGCGTCAAGCCGCGGGCCTGCCGATGCCCAGCCAGCCGGCGACCACGCTGCGCAGTTCCTCCACGCCGGCCTTCGATTCGGCGGAGAAGGTCTGCACGCTCACGGTGTCGCCGTACTGCGCCTGGAGGTCCTTGCGCACCGCGAGCAGGGCGTTGCCGGCAGCGCCGCGGCCGAGCTTGTCGGCCTTGGTCAGGATGGCGTGCGCCGGCAGCCCGCGCTCGGCGGCGTAGGCGATCATCTGCCGGTCGTAGTCCTTCAGCGGATGACGGATGTCCATCACCACCACCAGTCCCTTCAGGGCCTGGCGCGTGCGGAAGTACTGGTCGATGAAGGCCTGCCAGTGCGCCTGCAGGTCCTGCGGCACCTTGGCGTAGCCGTAGCCGGGCAGGTCGACGAGGAACCTGTCCTCGTGCGGCGGCAGCCCGAAGAACACCAGCTGCTGGGTGCGCCCGGGGGTCTTGGAGACCCGGGCCAGCGCGTTCTGCTGGCACAACGCATTGAGCGCGCTGGACTTGCCGGCGTTGGAGCGGCCGGCGAACGCGACCTCGAAACCGCCGTCCTGCGGCAGCTGGCGTGGGGTATGCGCGGCCAGCAGGTAGCCGGCGCGGACGAAGGGATTGGGTGGGGTGGCCATCGGCATAGCATCGCACGATCGGCAAGCCCGGCCCGCCCGGTTTGACCGGCCCCGGTGCCGCGACGATAATTCCACGGTTTCGGCCTGCGGTCGGTCCTGCCGGCCCCGCGTCCCGTCTTCTTGGAGTGTTGAGCATGCGTCACGCACGTGCCTTCGGTTTCGCCGGCCTCGCGGTCCTCGCGGTCGCGGCGGCCGCCGCCATCGCCCAGACCACGGTCACCCCCGTGCCCGAAGCCGCGCCGGTCCAGACCGCGCCGCTGGACGCCTCCGTGCTGACCGAACTGGCCAAGGCCAAGGGCGGCGATGCCAAGGCCGGTGCCGCCAAGGCCGGCGCCTGCGCCGCCTGCCACGGCCTGGACGGCAATTCGACCGCCGATCCGACCCTCTACCCGCGCATCGCCGGCCAGAGCGAGCGCTACATCGCCACCCAGCTGGCCCTGTTCAAGAGCGGCCACCGCGCGAACGCGATCATGCAGCCCTTCGCCGCCGCCCTGAGCGCGCAGGACATGCGCGACATCGGCGCCTACTACGCCACCCAGAAGTCGGGTGCCGGCATCGCCGACGACACCGTCATCGCCCAGGGCCCGAACCAGGGCCTGAAGTTCTACGAAGTGGGCCAGAAGCTGTACCGCAGCGGCGACCCGCAGCGCGGCGTGCCGGCCTGCATGGCCTGTCACGGCCCGACCGGCGCCGGCAACCCCGGCCCCGCCTATCCGCACGTCGGCGGCCAGCAGGCCTGGTACAGCAAGCGTCGCCTCGAGGAATACCGCGCCGGCGTCACCACCCTGCCCGCCGCCGAGAAGGCCCACTTCGACATCATGGCTGCGGTGGCCAAGCCGCTGACCGACGAGGAAATCCAGGCGCTGTCCAGCTACATGCAGGGCCTGCACGCCCGCGCGCCTGCGACGGCGAAGGCGCGCTGAGGCGCCGCCGGACCTGCGTCCGGCATCGCAATCCACAGGTTTCGCGCTTGAATCCGGACGCCGGCACGGACATCCTCTGTGCCGGCGTTTTTTCGTTCCCCCGACACAGGTTTCCGCCCATGCCGCGTCTGTTCGCCTGGTTGCTGCTCTCGCTCCTCCTTCCGCTGACCGCCTGCGCGCAGGCGCCCTCCGGCCCGGTCCAGGCCGGCCGCGACTACGAAGTGCTGCCGCAGGGCCAGCGCTGGCAACCGGCCAACGGCAAGATCGAAGTGGCCGAGGTCTTCGCCTACTGGTGCCACCACTGCGCCGACTTCCAGCCGATGGTCGATGCCTGGAAGAAGAAGCAGCCGGCCGATGTCGCCTTCACCTATGTCCCGGTCGCCTTCGACCTGGACGACAGCTACGCGCTGGCGTATTTCGCGGCCGAATCGGCCAAGGCCCTGCCGAAGGTGCACAACGCGCTGTTCGACGCGATCCACAAGGACGGTTCCCTGCCGCGCAACAATCCCACCACCGACGAGCTGGGAACCTGGTTCGCGCAGAAGGGTCTGAACAAGGCCCGCATGGTTGCGCTGATGGAATCGAAGGAGACCGCTGCGAAGATGTCGCGCGTCCGCGGCTTCATGAGGGCCAACGGCGTCAAGGGCACCCCGACCCTGGTGGTCAACGGCAAGTACGTGGTGCGCGGCAACGCCCTCGCCGACCGCCTGCGCATCGTCGATGCCCTCGTCGCGATGGAGCGGGTGAAGACCAAGCCCTGACCCGGCGCCGCATCGCCGGCCGAATTCCGCGACGCCGCGCCCGCGCGCGGCATCGCCCGTTGTTCCCAGACACCGATCGTTCGATAGACCGACCGCATTCCGACAGGAGAGACACCGATGAAGCGATACCTGCCCTTCGCCCTGCTCGCCGCGCTCGCGCTGACCGCGTGCACCGGCAAGGACGACGCTGCCAGCACCGATGCGCCGGCCGCGACCGACACCGCCGTCAGCGAAGAGCAACTGATGAAGGAAGCGGAACAAGCGCTCAAGAATGCCAGCGATCCGAACGCCGCGGTCGCCGATCCGGCGGCCGCCGATGCCGGCGCCGCGCCGACGCCCCCGCCGGCCACCGCCGACGGCCCGGTCCCGGGTCTGAAGCTCGGCGTGGACTACCAGCTCGTCCAGAACGGCCAGCCGTTCGAGCCGCTCAACGGCAAGATCGAAGTGGTCGAGATGTTCAACTTCGTCTGCCCGGCCTGCGCCTCGTTCCAGCCGCTGATCGGCAGCTGGAAGAAGACCCTGCCGGCCGATGTGCGCTTCACCTACGTGCCGGCGGCCTTCGGCGGCAACTGGGACCAGTACGTCCGCGCGTTCTACGCCTCGCAGACCATGGGCATCGCCGAGAAGGCCCACGAGAAGGTCTACGACGCGATCCACCTGGAAGGCAAGCTCAAGGGTGAGCGCGGCGAGGACAGCGATGCCGACATCGCGGCCTTCTATTCGCAGTTCGGCGTCGACGCCAAGGCCTTCGCCGGCAACATGAAGAGCTTCGCGGTCACCGGCAAGTTCAACAAGGCCAAGCAGTATTTCGCCGCGCAGTCGATCGGTGCGACCCCGAGCACGCCGACGATCTTCGTCAACGGCAAGTACCGCGTGCTCGGCCGCAGCGCCGAGGACCGCCTGCGCGTCGCCGATGCGCTGATCGCGTTCGAGCGCGCCCAGGCCGCCGGCGCCGCTGCACCGGCCACGCCCTGATCCGCATCGCGCGCATGATCCGCAACGGGAGCGGCCGGGCATGACATCGACACCGGCCGCAGCCCATGCCGCCGCGAGCCAATCGCGGCGGCTGAAACTGCTCAGCGCCAACATCCAGGCCGGGGCCAGCACCCGACGCTACACGGACTACGCTACCCGCAGCTGGTCGCACGTGCTGCCGGCCGGCAACAAGCGCGCCTCGCTGGACGCCATCGCCGAACTGGCCGCGCTGCACGACATCGTCGGCCTGCAGGAAAGCGACCCGGGCAGCTGGCGCTCGGGCTTCACCAACCAGACCCACTACCTCGCCGAGCGCGCGGGTTTCGACTTCTGGAGCCACCAGCCCAACCGCAGCGTGGGCGTGGCCGGCAACGGCACCGCCGGGCGACGGGTCGGCGTGGTCGCCTCCAGCGCCAACGCGCTGCTGTCGCGGATCGAGCCGGTCGAGGTCAGCGACCATCCGCTGCCCGGTCGCATCGCCGGCCGCGGCGTGCTGATCGCGCGCTTCGGCCGCGACCGCGACAGCCTGACCATCGCGGTCGCGCACCTGTCGCTGGGCGCCGGTTCGCGGCGCGCGCAGCTGGCCTTCATCGGCGAGCTGCTGCAGGACCATCCGCACAGCGTGCTGATGGGCGACTTCAACTGCACCGTCGACCAGCCGGAGATGTCGCTGCTGTTCCAGCGCACCCGCCTGCAGCCGCCGGCCTGCGCCGTGCACACCTTCCCGAGCTGGCGCCCGCAGCGCGCGATCGACCACGTGCTGCTGTCCGAAGGCCTGCGCTGCGCCGACATGCGCGCGGTGCCGGCGGCCTGGTCCGACCACCTGGCGCTGTCGGTCGAACTGGACGTGCCTGCGCACACCCTGCCGGCGGCTCCGCTGGCGACGCCTTCGGCCGCAGGTTGATTTGAGTCAAAGCCGGGCCCGCGCCCGGTGCGTACCTTGCGGCCATGATGCCGCGACTGACCTTCGACCCCGATCTGCTGCGCCGCTACGACCGGCCCGGCCCGCGCTACACGTCGTACCCGACGGCGCCGCAGTTCGGCCCGGATTTCGGCGAGGCCGAGCTGCGCCGCGCCATACAGGACAGCAACGGCGATCCGATTCCGCGCCGGCTGTCGCTGTATGTCCACGTGCCGTTCTGCCTCAGCCCGTGCTTCTACTGCGGCTGCAACCGGGTCATCACCCGCGACCGCAGCCGCGGCGACGCCTACCTGACCCATCTGTGCCGGGAGATCGCGGCGATCGCGCCGCTGTTCGACCGCGACCGCGAGGTCATCCAGCTGCATTTCGGCGGTGGCACGCCCAATTTCCTCAGCGCGACCCAGCTGCGCTGCACCGTCGACGTGCTGCGCCGGCATTTCCGCTTCAGCGACGCGCCCGATCGCGACATTTCGATCGAGCTGGATCCGCGCACCGTGCTGCCGCAGGACATCGCCGAGCTGGCGCAGGCCGGCTTCAACCGCGCCAGCCTCGGCGTGCAGGACTTCGATCCGGCGGTGCAGGAAGCGGTGAACCGCATCCAGGGCGTGGAGCAGACCCGCGCCGTGGTCGATGCCTGCCGCGCGCACGGGTTCCGCTCGCTCAACATCGACCTGATCTACGGCCTGCCGAACCAGACCATCGACGGTTTCCGTCGCACGCTGGACACGGTGATCGCGATGCGTCCGGACCGCCTGGCGGTGTACAGCTACGCCCACCTGCCGGACATGTTCAAGGCGCAGCGCCAGCTCGACGCGCGCCTGCTGCCCGATGCCGAGACCAAGCTCGCGCTGCTGCAACTGGCGATCGAGACGCTGACCGACGCCGGTTACGAGTACATCGGCATGGACCACTTCGCCCTGCCGGACGACGAACTGGCGCAGGCGCAGGCGCGCGGCGGGCTGCACCGCAACTTCATGGGCTACACCACGCATGCCGACAGCGACCTGATCGGCCTGGGCGTCAGCGCGATCAGCCACATCGGCACCAGCTTCAGCCAGAACCCGCGCGACCTGCCGGGCTGGCAGACCGCGCTGGACGAAGGTCGGCTGCCGGTGTTCCGCGGCATGTTCATGTCCGAGGACGACCAGCTGCGCGCCGATCTGATCCAGCGCCTGATGTGCCAGGGCGAGATCCCGGTGTCGGCGCTGGAACGTCGCTACGGCATCGACTTCCGCGAGTATTTCGCGGATGCGCTGGTCCAGCTGGCGCCGCTGGCGAGCGACGGCCTGGTGCAGATCGGTGAAGACCGCATCGAAGTGACCGCGCGAGGGCGCCTGCTGTTGCGCAACATCGCGATGTGCTTCGACCACTACCTCCAGCGTCCCGTCGAACGTCCGCGGTTTTCGCGGGCGATCTGAGGGATTCAAAGCAGGGACGTTCGCGTCGCATTCGGTCGCAGCGGGACGGCCGTGCCGGTGGCGTCACGCGCGTGGCGGTCATCACAAGTGATTGATCCCGTATCGGAATCAGCTGCTTGCGGTCTGGGTGGCCTGCTTCTTGCTTGATCGGGAAGAACCCCGTCCGGCCCACGCGACCCCCCGACCATGCCGCCCCCGATCGCCCACGACTTGCCCGACGCGGCGGCGGCCGGGCGCCCCGACGGTTGCGAGCACGTCCCGATCGACGCGCAGCTGGACATCGAGCGCGAGGTCGCGGTCGACAAGATCCGCATGCTCCATCGCGAGGCCAGCCACAGCCTGGGCGGCTCGCTGCTGGCCGGCGTGCTCTGGGTCTGCGCGGTCTGGGGTACTGCGTCGCACGTGCTGCTCGTGGCCTGGCTGGCGATCTTCGCGCTGGCGATGATGGCCCGCCTGGCGCTGGTCCTGCGCTACCGCCGCCGTACCGCCGATCCGGACGCCATGACGATCTGGTTCCGCGGCTACGCGCTGACCGTGCTCGTTTCCTCGCTGATGTGGGGGTTCGGCGCCCCGTTGCTCATGCGCGATGCGCCGTTGCTGCAGGTCCTGGTGACCTTCGCCTTCCTCATCGGGCTTGCCGGTGCCTCGCTGGTGGCCTATGGCCTGTTTCCCCGGTTCACGCTGCTGGTGATCGGCCTGCTGCTGCTGCCGGTGGAACTGCTGCTGTTCTTCTCCGGCGACACCGTCGCGCGCTGGGCATGCCTGGCCGGCGTGCTGTTCGCGCTCAGTACTTCGCGTGGCGTTTACGCGTACGGCGCGCGCATGGACGAGAGCGTGCGCCAGACCCATCGACTGCGCGAAGCCAACCGCATCGCACAGTGGCATGCCGAAACCGACGTGCTGACCGGCCTCAACAACCGCCGCGCCTTCACCGCCGCCGCGCGCGCGCTGATGCAGCTCGCCGCACGCGAAGACAGTCGCGTCGCGATCCTGGTCATCGACCTGGACCACTTCAAGGACATCAACGACGGCCACGGTCATTCGGTCGGCGACGCCATGCTCGCCCATGTCGCCGATCTGATGCGCGCCGCGCTGCGCCGCTCCGACATCTGCGGTCGCCTCGGCGGCGACGAATTCGCGGTGCTGCTGCCGAACGCCACGTCCGACGCCGCGCACGCGGTCGCGGAGAAGATCCGTGCGCTCGCGATGCAGACCACCGTGCCGCTGGACGGCCTGGAGGTGTCGGTCTGCCTGAGCATCGGCATCGCCTGCGGCACGGGCGAAGGTTTCGACGCGCTGCTGGCGCGCGCCGACCATGCCATGTACGAGGCCAAGCGCATGGGCCCGAACCGGATCGTCGCCGCCGCCGCGACGTGAGACCATGCAGCGCCCGCATGTGCGGGCGTCGCGACGTTTCCGCGAGGCATCGAACATGGACCCATCCGCACTGCTCGCCTGGTATCCGCAACTGCGCACGCTGCACATCGCCTGCGTGCTGCTCAGCGGCGGCTTGTTCTTCGCGCGCGGCACCGGCGTGCTGGCCGGCGCGGCATGGCCGATGCGCAAAGCGGTGCGACTGACCAGCTACGCCATCGACACCCTGCTGCTCGCCGCCGCGCTCGCGCTCGTCGCGATCCTGCCGATGGCGCTGTTCGCGAACGGCTGGCTGGTCACGAAGATCGCGCTGCTGCTCGTCTACATCGCCCTCGGCACCTTCGCGCTCAAGCGCGCCCGCACGCAACGCAGCCGTGCGCTGTACTTCGTCGGCGCGGTTGCCGTCTTTCTGTTCATGATCTCTGTCGCCCGCACACATCATCCGCTGGGGGTGTTCGCGGGGTGGGAGGGGTAGGGATCGAAGGACGCCGCGCCGCGTCCTGATCGCCGACTTCCATTCCCGGGCGTACGTTGCCGTTGGTCGGTTTCGTGTCTGGAAATGAGATTGCGATCACGTATGATCGCGCCACTCAAAACCGGGACATGGGTGCGATGCTGGATCTTCAGGGGAAGACGAGGGCGCAGGTGCGCGAAGATGGCTTGGAGGTTCGGCAGTCGGCGGCGGTGAAGCGAGGGCGCTCAGCGGAACGCATCGGACGCCTCCATGTCGCCCTGGGAGCGATGGCGCTGACCTTCCTGATCGGCCTGGGGCATCCCGCGAGCATTCCGCAGGCCTGGGCCCAGTCGTCACCCGTGCCGTTCGATCTGATCGGCGACCAGCCGCAGGTGAGCTTGCTGGGCCAACTGCCCCCGCACGATCCCACCGTGGGCACGGTCGCCGGGTCCGGTGGCGTCACCGGCGGCGCGGCCACCTACGAGATTCCGATCATCGTTCCGCCCGGACGCCGCGGCATGCAGCCGGCGCTGTCGCTGGGCTACAGCAGCCGCTCGGGCAACGGCATCGCCGGCATGGGCTGGTCCCTGTCCGGTCTGTCGTCCCTGCATCGCTGCCCGATGACCCTGGCCCAGGATGGCCAGATCCGTGCCGTGCAACTGGATGCGCAGGACAAGCTCTGCCTCGACGGCCAGCGGCTGATCGCCACCAGCGGCACCTACGGGACAGCCGGGGCGACCTACGGCACCGAGCTCGAATCCTTCGTCCGCGTCACCCAGTTCGGTGGCGATCTCGGTTCGGCGTCGACCTACTTCAAGGTCGAGCGCAAGTCCGGCGAAATCGCCTGGTATGGCGGTACGTCCACTGCCGCCACCCCGGCCCGCGTGATTCCCGGTGGCGTCAGCGTCCCGCTGACCTGGATGGTGTCGGTGGTGCTCGATCGCGCCGACAACGCGATGCATTACGCCTACACCAGCTACGGCGACGGCGAGACCCTGGTCAACGGTATCTGGTACACCGGCAACTCCAGTACCCTCGGCACGCGTCGCGTGTCGTTCACCTACGAGGATCGTCCGGCCGGCGCAGGCAGCAACGACCGCTCCTCGTCCTATCTCGCCGGAGGCGTGACCCGGCAGACCAAGCGCCTCACCGCCGTCACCACCTTCGCCAACGATGTGGCCGTGCGCAGCTGGGTGCTGAACTACGGCACCGGCGTCAGTGCCTCCACCGGGCGCAGCCTGCTGCAGTCGGTCAGCGACTGTGCGTACGACGGTGCGAACTGGATCTGCAAATCGCCGACGACGTTCGCGTGGCAACAGGGCGCGCCGACGTATGCCTTCAACGCACCGGTGACGGGTCTGCCGCCTCTGGGCAACAACGAACAGGAGGAGGTTCGACCCGCAGGCGATTTCGATGGCGATGGTTCGCCCGAAATCCTGGTGTCTCGCAGCGGAAGTTCGGCAGGACATTACATCGTCTCGGTCACGCCTGAGCGTCAGGTACGCTGGTCCATGCCGATTCCTGCCGAATTCGGAGGTTTCTACCTGAACGATCTGCAGGACTTCAACCAGGACGGTCGTATCGACCTGATCGGCCGCGATGCCAATTGGAACATCGTCGTCCGGCCATGGAGCGGGGATGTCAATGCGACCACGTTCGCGCTCGCATTCTCAACGGTGTGGAACACCGGTGTGCATGCGCCGCTCTCCGGGATGCCGGGGCTCAAGCACATCGGCGACATGGATGGCGATGGCCGCGCCGACATTGTGATGACAGGGTCGCCCGGAAATGGCAACAGCAGCTGCGAACAGCGCGTGTGGATCTACCGGAATACGCCGAACCCGACTTCGCCCCTGTCCGCGCCGACGTTTCCGCTGCTCGCGGAGCACTGCCTGTCCGGTGCCGACTACAGCCCTTCGCAGCGGTCCGCGGAATCGGTCGATCGCATCATGGACTTCAATGGCGACGGTTTGATGGATCTGCTGATCCGCGCGCCTGTGACCAATTACGGCAACAGCGGCGGCATGGTCCACCGGCTCGCATTCGGTCGGCGCGGCCCGAGCGGCTACTTCCTGCAGAGCGTGTCCTACGGCAGCCTGTTCGTGTCCAGCGATCCACGGACCAGCGCCGAGAACAAGAATGGGCTGTTCGAGCTGTGGACGGATGTCAACGGCGATGGGCTTGATGATTTCATCTACCTGCGCTCGGACGCAGGCGGAAAGTGGACGCTGCGCATGAATCGTGGCGGCATCATGGGGCCGCGCCACTTGTTCGCAAGCGACCTCGGTGTCGAGCAATGCATTACGAAGTACCGCGATGCAGCGAAGTGTGCTGACGTTTGGGTGCCTTGGAAGGCAGGCAAGATCAGCGTCGCCGACACCGATGCCGATGGGCGCATGGAAGTGCTGGTGCCGACGCGTTTCGCCGCGAATCTTTGCTTATTCGTCGGTCCCAATCCGGCGGCATGCCCCAATGGAGAAGGCAATAGCCCGGATTGCTGGCCTAAATACTACTGCCCGACGACCTTGGGGCAGGGGGGAGGGGTGCTGCTCGACATGAATGGGGACGGCACTCCGGAAACGCTCGAGCAGCCCGACCGCATGCTGAATCTCTATTACGAAGGTCTTCCCGACCTGAGTCTGTATTTCATGACATCGCTGCAGTTCGTCGAAACATCCCCCGGCGTGATCGAACTGCGAACTCGGGACACCCAGATCATCGGCGGCGACAGCAGCCCCGAGATCGACCTGTATGGCGACGGGCATGCGGATCGTCTGGTCCGGGGTGAAGGACCGACTCTCGACCGCACGGCGATCGGCATACCGGGCATGTATGCAAACGGTACCCCTGTTCCGGAAAGCATCTCCCCCCGTTCGCTGCCCGGTGGCATTCCGCTGTTCACGCGGCGCATGTTCGTCAACGAGAACATCGGCCCGGGCGGCCAGAAGAACCCCGACGGCATCACGCCGCAGACCCAGGACATGCTGGTTGTCGTCACCGATGGCTTCGGCCAGCAGGTGAAGTGGACCTATTCGCCGTTGTCCGGCGAGGCGGGCCGTCCCGCTGGCGTGACACCGCTGTACGCCGTGCCGACAGTGCCGGCGCAGCGGTACGTCGACGAACAGCACATCTACTTCACCTCGTCGATGCCCGTGGTCGCGGAGATGACGCGCAGCGATGGCGTCGGTGGCTTCCGCGCATGGCGCTATGCCTATCGCGAGGCCATGTACCACACCCAAGGCCGCGGCTTCCAGGGCTTCCGCACGATCATCGAGGAGGATGTGCTGGCGGGTCTGCGTACCACGACGACCTTCCACCAGAAGTTCCCGCTGACCAGCCAGCCGGAGCGCGTGGTCGTCAATCCGATCTCCCGTGTCGGTGAGGAAGGCCAGATTTCCTACGAGAGCTATGTCTGGCGTTGCGATCGGAGCAATCGTAACAACGCGAATGCCTGCGTCCCCAATCATGGTGTCCCGACTACATACTTCGCGTTCCTCGATACGAAGACGACCCAGACCTTCGATGCCAATGCTGCGCTGACGAGCAACGACCCGGGGCAGCTCGGTGTCGTCACTGAAATCGCGGCCGCAGACACGACGTGCAGTGGTGCGTACAGTTCGACATCGGGATACGACGCATACGGCAATCTCGTCAATCGCGTGATCTACCGCCGGGATGGCGGCGTTGCGGGGGTCGACAGACACTTGTTCCGCCACTGCGTCAGTGAATCGAATGTCTACTCGCCTGATCCGTCCGGGTGGTGGCTGGATCGATTGCAGCAGAAGCAGGTCACCACGCGCGTGCAATGGGATACGAGCATGCACGATCTGCCGGCGGGTACGGCCAATCCAACCAATACGATCACCACGACCTATAGCTGGAATGAGGCAGGCCGCACGCTCGCCACCGAGACCGTGCAACCCGGCGTGAGCAACCAGCAACGCGTCACCGCCTACACCTACAACGCCCAGGGCCTGCCCACCGGCGTAGCGGTCAGCGCATCGGGTGACCCGCAGAGTCCGCGTTCCACCGGCACGGCCTACAGCGCCGACGGCTATTTCCCCGAGGTCGTGACCAATGCCCTCGGCCACAATGCTTCGACCCAGGTCCGCGCCCGCGACGGCCAGCCGACCCTGGTGACCGATGCCAACGGCCTGCGCACCCTGATCGACTACGACGCCTTCGGCGTGGCCACGCGCAAGCGCTTCCGAGGCGTGACGGACGCCGTGTACGTGGCACCGGATCAGCATGTGGCGGTCACGCGCTGCAACATGAGCTTCTGCTGGGTGCCGGTCGAGCAATACCAGGTGACGACGGTCCAGGATGGTGCGCCGACGCAGGTGACGCGACACGATGCCCAGGGGCGGTTGATGCTGGAAGCGCAGTTGCAACAGGACGGCGTGTGGAGCCATGTGTTCCGTGAATACACGGCGATGGGACAGTTGCGTTACCAGAGTCAGCCTTTCCGTGGGGGCGACTCGATCCATCACGCCTATTTCGAGTACAACGACCCTCTTGGCCGGATGACCCAGAAGCGGGTACCGAAACAGGCCGAGGATGGCCGTGGCGACATGGTCACCACCTACAGCTACAGCGGTCGCACCACGCAGATCAGCGTCACCGGCAGCAGTGGCAGCGGCACGGTCCTCAACCTGTCGCGCACCACCGACAGCCTGGGTCGCTATGTCGAAACGGTCGACGCCAAATCAGGGCGCACGCGGTTCTGGTATGAATCGAACGGAAATGTCGCTGCCATCGAGGATGCCAAGGGCGTTATCACCCGGGCTGACTACAATGCCATCGGTCAGCGCATTTCCGTAGCTGATCCCAATCAGGGCGGCTGGGGGTTCGCGTACAACGCACTGGGCGAGGTGATCGCGCAGAGTGATGCCCGGGGCGTCGTGACCCAGATTACTTACGACAAGCTTGGTCGACCGGAATGGCGCACGGCGTCGATCGACGTGACTGGTGATGGCGTTGCCGATTCAGTGCAGGATCACTGGAATTATGATCCTGCAAACGCTAAAGGCGCACCCTCAAACAGTGCCCGAACCATCAATGGCGTCGTCGAGCGCTGGACAGGCCACGTCTATGACGCCCTGGCGCGCCCGGTGCAGACGGATGTGACCCAGGCGCTGGCTTCCGGCTCCGGCAGCTACAGGCTTCGAACAAAGTACGACAGCTACTACGGTCGCCCCATCGGGCAGGAATTCCCGAACGGCGAGGCTGTGCAGGTGCTGTATGGCAACTACGGCCACGCACTGGCCGAGAAGGACCCGCAGAGCGGCATCGAGTACCGCCGCCTGAACAGTGTGAACGCGCGCAGCCAGCCGCTGCAGGAAACCTTCGGCAACGGCGTGGTACTCAACGCGCAGTACCAGCCCCAAACCGGCCAGCTCACCCAACTGCACTACACCAAGGGTGCGGCGAACGTACGCAAGCTCGGCTACGGATACGACGTGTTCGGCAACGTCAGGCACCAGAGCCTCAACGATGGCGCCAGCCGCGAGGACTACGCCTACGACGAGCTGCAGCGCATGGTCAGCGCCATCCGCAGCGGCGCCGCCAGCGGCAGCATCAGCTATGGCTACGACAGCGTCGGCAACCTGACCAAAAAGACCGACTTCAGCGCCAACACCGCGAACGCCTACAGCTATACCGGCGGCAGCTGCGGCGGCGGCGCCAATGCGGTCAAGTCGGTCGCGCTCGCCGCTGGCGGCACGCGCACCTACTGCTACGATGCCAACGGCAGCCTGGTCAGTGACAATGCCGGCCTGGCCCTGCAGTACGACCACCAGGGCATGACGGTGAAGGCCACGCGTGGTGCGCAGACCGACCACTTCCGTTACGGCCCCGATGGTGCGCGCACGCGCAGCTGGGGCGCGGATGGCGCCCGCGTCTACCTGCCCGGCTACGAGCACCGCACCGACACCGGCGAGACCAAGGTCTACGTCGGCGACTACGCGGTGATCAGCCGCACCGGCGCGACGCGCAAGGTCGAGTACCTGCTGAAGGACCGCCTCGGCAGCGTCGACGCGGTGACCGACAGCGCGGGCACCGTCACCGAGACCCGTGGCTACGACGCCTTCGGCAAGCCACGCTCGGGCACCTGGAACGACCTCACCCCGCCAAAGCTGGGCAGCGTCGCGACCACGCCCAAGGGCTTCACCCAGCACGAGCACCTGAACCAGCTGGAGCTGATCCACATGAACGGCCGCGTGTTCGACTACGCGCTGGGCCGCTTCTTCAGCGTGGACCCGATCATCCAGTTCCCGCTGAACTCGCAGTCGTTGAATCCGTATTCGTACATCCTCAATAATCCGTTGAGTGGGACGGATCCGACGGGGTATTGCGGGGAGCCTGCGACTGGCACTCATATTGTGAAGTGCGAAGAGACCCTCACGGAAACGCATAAAAACGCGGCAGGTGAAGTAATCGGGTCGAAGACGCAAAGAGTCCCGAATGGAACGATTGCTGCTTTGACTGGTGGGCAGCAGAAGGGCAATGCCGCGTCAGCTGGGCAAAGCGTGACCGGCTCAGAGGGACGGAAGTCTCAGAATGCGCCGGCTGCTGAAAAGGGTCGTAGCGAAGCTCGAGGAAATGATTCTTGGGGTTCACAGGCCCTTAGCTCTTTTATTGGAACGCTGTCTTCTGCTCCGAAAGAATATTGGCGGCAGGCGGAGGCATTGAATGGTAACCCTGACGCGATTGCTCATTACAACCTACAAGGTCCTCAAGATCGTCCGGGTCAGGAAGGATTCGCTAGTGGATTCATGTTTGGTGTATGGCTTCATGATGAGATTGAAAAGGGAGGTCCGAATCTTTTTGGATCAGGAGCTGCTTCTGTTTTAACTGCGCTATTTGTCAAGAAGATCTCAGGGCTACGGACACCCTCGGAACCTGCTCCTCCATTGGTTTATCGTGGTGGTTCAGCTTCTGCCGACAATCTCACTCCGAGGCCGATTAAGGACAAGGATGGTCTCTCTGCGTTCACTACTCCAGAGGCAGCGGCCCCTAACGGAGGGCGTGTTCAGGTTATTGATACAACGCTCTTTAGAACTCTTCGCGCCGTATTGGATAATAAGCCTCCTGGCCATGTAACAATTGTCCCTCTGAAGAGATCTTTGCTTCCAGAGTGGATGCGTAGCCGGGGAGGTGCTGTGCCGCATCCGCTTACTCAAGAGTTGCAAGGGGCGATTGTCGGTACTGAAAAGGTGAAGAAGCCATGACACTTTCCTCTGTTCCACTTCGAAAATTTATCGAAAACGAGCTTGATTCTCTTCGGTCGGATATCAAGGATGTTTTCCCCGCTGCGCTGGTAAAAGTGGGCAGTGTTGAAAATAATTTTTTTCCGTTCCGCTACTATCTTTCTGTTGCGGATTCCGTGGGGGAAGAGTTTTTAGTGTTAACTGTTGATTGCAAAAGAAATATGGAATACATAGATATTGATTCCGAGTTGATATTCTCTAGTGGTGAGATACTACGGAGCGGGCCTTGTCTTGTAGGGCTGGTGCCTGACGATGGTCGGATTGCTGAATGGATGTCTAGTTTTTCTTCGTTTGCTATTGTTTCAAGATCAGACATCATCGAGAAATTACGAGAAGGGGAAGACCGGGGCACCCACAAATAAGGCTTCCCCGACTGTGCAAGTTGGGTAATTACCCGACACCCGGGCCTCGGCAGTGGTGGTTACGCGGCGAGTGTGTCGGGTTCGTTTTCGGACGGAAAGAAGACCAGGACACCCACAATTCCTCATTGGTGTCCCGGTCAGACATCCGTAGTCTGAATTCCAGGGCTTTGTCGAAGACCGGTGCAAAGACCGGGACACCCACAATTCCTGGGAGAAAGACGGGGACACCCGCAAATAAGGCTTCCCCGACAGCCGGCCGAGCGGTTCCCTGACCCCGGCCAAACGGAAGACCGGGAGGGAAGGCCGGGACACCCACAACAGACATAAACAGAAGACCGGGACACCCACAATTCCTCACCAGTGTCCCGGTCAGACATCAGCAGTCTGAATTTCAAGGCTTTTTAACTAGAGTTTTCGGTATCCCCCGCCGCCCGAAAAAGACCAAGACCGGGACACCCACAACTAAGCACACAACTAAGCACAAGAAAGAAGACCGGGACACCCACAATTCCTCGCCCCAGTGAGTGTCCCGGTTCGGTTCTGCATCCGCAATCTGCATTTCAAGGCTTTTTTAACTAGGGTTTTCAGTACTCCCCCACTGCCCGAAAACACCCCGCGCAGGCGCCATCCTCCCTTTCGGGCCAAGGTCGCCTTCTGTGATCTCTCAACCCAGATTCATCGCCAGCCGCAGACCTTTCATCCAGCGCTGTCCGAGCCGCTCCGCAAGCGCGATCAAGTCCTGCGCGGAGCCGGCGACGCGATGCCAACCGCTGCCGAAGGCGCCGACCCGTGCTGCCCAACGCGCGGCGTCATGATCGATGACGTCCAGGATCGCGGGCGTATTGCGCTTGATCCGTCCGCGCTTTCCGGATGCGAGCTGGCGGCCAGTCCAATCGAGGATCTGCAGATAGTCGGCAGTCGTCAGCGCGAGTGATACTTGCAGGCTGCTGATGATCGGTCTGATCGGCTGCGAGAGCTGGGTCGGTTCGATGGTCGCGGCTGCGATGCGTTCGGCGATGCTCGTATGCGCGGAGCGTTCCAGCGTGTCCGCCATGCCCGCGCGGATCGGATTGAGGTCGACATAGGCCATCGCGGCAAGCAGGGCCCGCTCGTCGCAGAGTGCCTGGCACTTGTAGCGGCCTTCCCAGAATCGCCCCTTGCAGCCATCTTCGCGGTTCGCGCGGCGTGCGATGGGCTCGACCAGGCAGCGCATCAGCCAGGAGAGACTGCCGAGGCGCTGCCGCAGCAGGCCGATGCGCTCGGGGTCGGAGAGCAGGCGCTGGCACTTGTGCTCCACGGCCGCATCGCCATCTTCGCGCGGCGGGAAGAGTCTGACCCAGCGTGATGCGACTTCGTCATCGCGCCATGTCGCGGCGACACCGGGATCGATGCGCAGCACCAGGTGAAGGTGGTTGCTCATCACCGCGTACGCATCGATCGCGACCGCGAAGCATTCGCCGATCAGCCGGATGCGGGATTCGATCCAGGCCTTGCGATGCTCGAAGCTCTGCCCGGTGTACCGGTCGACGCCGCAGAGGAACGCACGCCGCACACACCGCTGGACGCAGTGATAAGCGCCAGCGGCATCGGGAGGAGCAATATGGGATCGGGGGCGAGCCATGCGGCAAAGCGTGGCCGATCTTCAGGTGCAGGCGTGTCAGGGAAATCGCCGGTGAGGTGTCGGAAAAATCTGATTCGTGGGTGTCCCCGATTAAAAAAGAAAATCACCCCGGACCGCGATCCCGCACCGTGTAGCCTGCCTGCGCGATGGCGTCGGCGACGGCGTCGGGCAGCGCCTGGCCTTCGACGGTGACCACCCCCTGCGGGAGGTCGACATCGACGCGGGCGTCGGGGTCGAGGGTGTGGATCGCGCGGGTGATGGCGCGGACGCAGTGTCCGCAGGTCATGCCTTCGACATCGAATTTCATGGGGTCCTCGCTGGGGAGTGTGAATGGACGCCGGCAGGTCGCCGGCCCGTGCAGCGTCGGGCCTGCCCCTGTGTCAGGGTCAAGCGGTCGCGTGGCGGGCTTGACCTTGCCATGATGGCAGGGTCGACGCTGGTCGCGGACCCGAACCGGAGACCGCCATGTCCACCGCAACTCCCACTGCTTCCGCCGCCCCGGCCGCGCCGTTGCGCCTGCCGATCGAGGGCATGACCTGCGCGAGCTGCGCCGGCCGTGTCGATCGCGCGCTGCGCGCCGTGCCGGGCGTCGAGGCCGTCGTCGTCAATCCGATCACCCATGCCGCCGACGTGCGCCCCGCGACCGTGGACGCGCGCGCGCTCGCCGAGGCCGTCGAGGCCGCCGGCTACGCCGTGACCCGCGGCGAGATCACGCTGCGCATCGACGGCATGACCTGCGCGTCCTGCGTCGGACGCGTCGAGCGCGCGCTGCGTGCCGTGCCCGGCGTGATCGATGCCAGCGTGAACCTCGCGACCGAGCGGGCGCGGGTGGTCGTGCCGGCCGGCGACGACGAGGCGCTGGTCGCGCGCCTCGTCGCTGCCGTGGCTGATGCTGGCTATGCCGCGTCCTTGCCCGATGATGCGTCGGCGTCGTCCGCAGAGGCCGGCGCAGGCGATACCGCCCGCCCGGCGCGCGCCCTCGATCGCGAACGCCTGCATCTGATCGCCGCCATCGTGCTGACCCTCCCGCTGGTGGTGCCGATGCTGGCGCTGCCCTTCGACCGGGATTGGATGCTGCCGGGCTGGCTGCAGCTGCTGCTTGCGACGCCGGTGCAGTTCTGGCTGGGCGCGCGCTTCTACCGCGCGGCCTGGGGGTCGCTGAAGGCGCGCAGCGGCAACATGGACCTGCTGGTCGCGCTCGGCACCAGCGCCGCCTACGGGTTGAGCGTGTTCCACCTGGGCCAGCCTGCGCCGCACCATGGCCATGCGCCGCTGTATTTCGAGGCCTCGGCCGTGGTGATCGCGCTGGTGCTGCTGGGCAAGTGGCTGGAGGCGCGCGCCAAGCGCCAGACCACCGAGGCGATCCGCGCGCTGCAGGCGCTGCGTCCCACCCATGCGCGGGTGCGCCGCGACGGGCGCGAGATCGAGGTGCGCGCATCGGAAGTGGTGGTCGGTGACGTGGTGGTCGTGCGCCCGGGCGAACGTATCCCGGTCGACGGCACCGTGCTCGAAGGCGATACGCACGCCGACGAATCGCTGATCACCGGTGAGTCGCTGCCGGTGGCCAAGGGCGCGGGCGATCGCGTCACCGGTGGTGCGGTGAACGGCGAGGGCCTGATCGCGGTGACCACCACGGCGGTCGGCGCGGAAAGCGCGCTGGCGCGCATCGTGCGGCTGGTCGAGGATGCGCAGGCGGCGAAGGCGCCGATCCAGAAGCTCGTCGATCGCGTGAGTGCGGTGTTCGTGCCGGTCGTGGTCGTGCTGGCGCTGCTGACCCTGCTGGGTTGGGGCCTGTTCGCCGGCGACTGGAATGCGGCGATCCTCAACGCGGTCGCGGTGCTGGTCATCGCCTGCCCCTGTGCGCTGGGCCTGGCCACACCGACGGCAGTGATGGCCGGCACCGGCGTCGCCGCGCGCGCCGGCATCCTGATCAAGGACGCCGAAGCGCTGGAGATCGCCCATTCGGTGCGCACCGTCGCCTTCGACAAGACCGGCACGCTGACCGAAGGTCGGCCGGTACTGGTCGCGCAGGTCGCGGTGGAGGGCGACGAGGATGCGCTGCTGGCGCGTTCGGCCGCCTTGCAGCAGGGCAGCGAGCATCCGCTGGCGAAGGCGGTGCTGGCCGCGTTCGCGGCACGCAACGAGGATGGCGGTGCTGCGCCGACGGCGCGCGACGTGCGCGCGGTGGCCGGTCGCGGCCTGCGCGGGACCGTCGACGGCCGCAAGCTGCTGCTCGGCAGCCGGCGGATGATGGCCGAGGCCGGCATCGACACCGCGCCGCTCGCCGCGCGCGCCGATGCGCTGTCGCACGAGGGCTGCACGGTGTCCTGGCTGGGCGAGCCGGGCCTTGCCGAGGCGGACGGTGTTGCACCGCGACTGCATGGCCTGCTCGCGTTCCGCGACCCGCCGCGCGCGCATGCCGCGCAGGCCATCGATGAACTGCGTCGGCTCGGCGTGCGCACGGTGATGATTTCCGGCGACAACGCCGGGGCCGCCGGTGCGATCGCGCGCGTGCTCGGCATCGACGACGTGCGCGCCGACGTGCTGCCCGAACAGAAGGCCGATGCGGTGCACGCGCTGGGCCAGGACGGCCGCGTGGCGATGGTCGGCGACGGCATCAACGACGCGCCGGCGCTGGCCGCCGCCGATGTCGGCATCGCGATGGGTACCGGCACCGACGTGGCGATGCATGCCGCCGGCATCACACTGATGCGCCCGGAGCCGGGCCTGGTCGCCGATGCGCTGGACGTGTCGCGGCGCACGGTGCGCAAGATCCGCCAGAACCTGTTCTGGGCCTTCGCCTACAACGTCGTCGGCATTCCGCTCGCTGCGCTGGGCCTGCTCGATCCGGTGGTCGCCGGCGCGGCGATGGCGTTCTCGTCGGTCAGCGTCGTGTCCAACACCCTGCTGCTGCGGCGCTGGTCGCCGCGGCGCATCGCCTGAGGTTGCCGCCATGCCAGCACGTTCCCCTCGCGCCCCGCGTCCCGAACTCGCCGAAGCCCGCGGCCAGGGCCTGCACAACATCGGCGAAGCGGCGACGGCCACCGGCGTCAGCCAGAAGATGATCCGCCACTACGAAAGCATCGGGCTGATGCCCGAGGTCGGCCGCACCTTCGCCGGGTATCGCCTGTACGCCGAGGCGGACCTGCATCGGCTGCGCTTCATCAAGCGGGCGCGCGACCTCGGCTTTTCGATCAAACAGATCGAAGCGCTGCTGGGCCTGTGGGACGACCGCTCGCGGGCCAGCGCCGAAGTGAAGGCGATGGCCCGCGCGCATTCGCGCGAGCTGGGCGAGAAGATCGCGCAGATGCAGGCCATGCAGCGCACGCTCGACGCGCTGGCGACGCGTTGCCATGGCGACGACCGTCCCGATTGCCCGATCCTCGACGACCTGGCCGACGGGGTGTCGTCGTCCGCCTGATGCGCCGGCCTTCAGTCGTCCGCCGTGCCGAACAGCAGCCAGCGTTCGGCGTTGGCCTCGTCGCCGAAGATGCGGACATTGATGCCGACGCTGCGGCCCTGGATCTCGGCGTGCTCCATGGCGGGCAGGAAGGCCGTGGTGGGTTCGATCACCGCGATCCGCTCGAAATGCGCGGCGTCGGCGCTGAACAGGCCGGCCATCTCGGCGAGCTCGTCCGGGGTGGCCGGCGTGCCCTTCTTGCGATCCAGCACCAGCAATCTGCGCTCGCCGCGTTCGCGCGCGGTCGCGACGATCTCGCGCCAGTAGGCGATGCGGACGTCCTGCGCATCGATGCCGCCCGAGACCTGGACCCGCAGGAAGCCGTCGCACGGCGTGAATGACAGCTGGCAGGCCGGTTCCTGCCTGCGGTCCGTGCTTCCGGGGTGTTCCTTGTCCATGGGGCTTCCTTCCGTCGTCGGTGCACAGGATACGCCGCCCGTCGCGTGACCCGCTTCACGGACGCCCGGATCGCCTGTGCCATGCTTGCAGCCGTTGGCGCGGGGGGGCGCCCATGGTTCGCACATCGTCCGCAGGCTGCGTCACGGAGATCCCATGTCCAGACCCCTCGCCGCATTGTCGTTCGTCGCCCTGGCGTGCATCGCGTCGCAGGCCTCGGCGCGCACCTACACCGTCGGTCCGGCGGGCCGCGACTACACCCAGCTGTCGGCGGTGTTCAACGGCAACGACCTCGCGCCTGGCGACATCGTCGAGGTCGACGGCAACGCCACCTACACCAGCGTGATCGTCGGCGAGGACGACGGCGGCGCGCCCGGCAACCCGGTGATCATCCGGTGGAAGCGAGTCGCCGGCGCCAGCCGGCCGGTGATTGCGGGCGGCACGCACAGCATCAAGTTCCAGCGCTCGAACCATGTCGTGTTCGAAGGCTTCGAAGTGCGCGGCGGCAGCAGCACCTGCGTCTTCAGCGAGGCGCACGACATCACCGTGCGCGACGCCGTGATCCACGCCTGCCCGGGCCACGGCATCCTCGGCGCCGACCTCAACTCCGGTTCGTTCACGCTCGAATACAGCGAGGTGTACGACGCCGGCAGCGGCAGCACGCGCCATCCGATCTACATGCAGTCCGACGAGATGGCCTACCCGGGCTCGGTGTTCCGCATGCGCTACAACTACGTGCACAGCGGCAACGGCGGCAATCTGCTGAAGAACCGCCACGAGCGCGCCGAGATCCACTCGAACTGGTTCGAAGGTTCGGTCTACCAGGAAATCGAGCTGATCGGTCCGGACTGCGAGACCCAGGCCAGCGGCTGGACCCGCGCGACGAGACGCGAGGATGCCGAGCTGCTCGACAACGTGATCGTCCACACCTCGGCCAGCTGGCCGCACGCGATCCGCATCGGCGGCGACCTCAACGGCGCCAGCGACGGCCGCGTGCGCATGGTCGGCAACACCATCCTGTTCGACCGACCCGGCGCGGCCATCGCCGTGTACGTGCAGCTCGGCGCGGGCAGCGTGGAGATGCACAACAACGCGATCTTCCAGACCGGCGGCGCGGCGCCGGCGATCCTGCGCGAGAACACCACCGCCTCCACGCCGGTGTGCGCGCCCTACGTCACCACGCCGTGGAGCGGTGCGCGCAGCGTGTTCGGCACGCGCAACTGGGTGCAGTCGACCGCGACCTTCGTCCCGCCGGAATGGACATCCACCGTCACCGGCGCCGATCCGCTGTTCCGCGACATCGCGCAGCGGAACCTGCGCCCGTCGCCGGACAGCCCGCTGCGCAATGCCGGCGTGAACCGGCCGCCGTCGCCGCCCGCCTTCCCGATGCCATGGTCGCTGCCTGCAGTGCGCTACGACCCGCCACCGCGCGCGAAGCTGGCGCCGGGCGATCGTCGCGCGCGCATCCCGCAGGGCCATTTCACGATGGACATCGGCGCGCTGGAGGAGGTCGACATCGACAGCCTGATCGGGCCGTTCGAGCTGCCCGGTTCGACACCGCTGCTGCGCCCGAGCCCGTCCGCGACGCCACCGGCGACCCTGGCGCGACCGATGCCGCAGACGCGTCCACCGCGCACCGCACCGTCGCGTTGACGGCGGCGACAGGCCATCATGCGCGCCTGGCCATTCAGGAGTGCGCATCGATGCCCTGTTCAGCAGAATTCGCCGCAATCGAACCCTCGCGTGCCGAGGTCGATGCCTGGCCCGGACTGACCGCGATCGAATTCGGTGCGCCGTGGTGCCCGCACTGCATCGGCGCGCAGCCGCTGTTCGAAGCCGCGTTCGCCGCGCGCGCCGACATCCGTCACCTGAAGATCGAGGATGGCCCGGGCCGCCCGCTCGGCCGTTCGTTCCGCATCAAGCTGTGGCCGACGTTGGTGCTGCTGCGCGACGGCGTGGAAGTCTCGCGCGTGGTGCGGCCGACGGCGCAGGCGCAGGTCGATGCGGCGATCGCAGCCGCAGGTTGACGCGATCGCATGTGAATGTTGTGTTCGATTCAGTGTGATGAACGCGGCGAAGACGCTGTTTTTCCTGCGGAGCATCACGATTTCGCGCATTGCTTCGCACGAAATGGCGGCGTGTTGGTTAAGCGCGTGTTGCGTTCATGTTCGCGTCGTGGAATCGATTCATCGCGTCGCTCGCATGGTGTGTCCCGAACGGTTCTTCCCCCGATCCACGAACCGCTCGACATGACCCCTGAATGGAGAAACGACATGACCCGTAGCAACCGCGCATCCCTGTCCGCCCTGCTCCTCCTGTCCGCCGCCTGCGCCATGCCGCTGGCCTTCGCCCAGCAGACCACGCCGCCGACCAGCGAAACCGGTGCGCAGCCGCAGCAGAGCACCGATGCCGCCACGCCGGCCGCGGCGCCGGCGAAGAAGACCTGGGCCGAACTCGATGTGGACAAGAACGGTTCGTTGAGCAAGGACGAGGCCAGCAACATCCCCTCGCTGCAGGCCGTCTTCGACCAGGCCGACAGCAACGCCGACGGCGCCCTGACCGGCGAGGAGTACAAGACCTACCTCGCGTCCAACGGCAAGGGCCAGGCGAAGTCCGACACCCAGCGCTGATCGCGCACGGCGACATGCATGACCGGCGGGCGAGCGCGCACCGCCGAGCCACGGTGCGATGCCTAGTTCGATGCGTGGCGCCACTGGCTTCGCCGCTGCGAAGCCGACGGAAAACGGGCGGGCACCGGGACGGGTGCCCGCCCGTTGTGCATGAGGACGACGGCTTCCGTTTCGGGATGCGCTCGACTCAGGCCGCCGCGCCGGCGAACCCCGCCTGCCGCCAGGCTTCGAAGACCACCACCGCCACCGCGTTCGAGAGATTGAGGCTGCGATTGCCCGGCTGCATCGGCAGGCGCAGCCGGTGTTCGTCCGGGATCGACGCCAGCACGGCATCGGGCAGGCCGCTGGTCTCGCGGCCGAACAGGAAGGCATCGCCGGGCGCGAACGCGACGCGGTCGTAGCGCGTCGAATTGCGCGTGCTCAGGGCGAACAGCCGTGTTGGTGCGATCGCCGCCAGCGCCTCGTCGAGCGAATCGTGCACCTGCATCGAGGCGTATTCGTGGTAGTCCAGCCCGGCGCGACGCAGGTGCTTGTCGTCGATCTCGAAGCCGAGCGGGCGGATCAGGTGCAGGCGCGCGCCGGTGTTCGCGCACAGGCGGATGACGTTGCCGGTGTTCGGCGGAATCTCGGGCTGGTACAGCAGGACATGGAACATGGCGGCGTGTCGAGCGTGCGCGATTCGTGGCGACGGGTGGCGACATGCTACAGGCCGCGCCGCGTGCCGCGGCGCTCAGCCGCCGAGTGCGCAGGTCGCCAGCGGCGCGCCGGACGCGGCCTGCCATTCGCGCGGATCGGCCGCACGAGGCGCCGATGCGAAGACGATCTCGGCTTCGAGCTGGTCGCCGCGCGCGTCGCGGATGTTGGTCAGGCCGACGAAGCGGCGCAGCCGCCGCTGGTCGTCGTACTCGACGCGGATCGGGGGCGCGAGTCGCCCGAGCAGGCCGTCCAGCCGCAGTTCGAAACGATGCGGATCGCCGGCATCGCGCGCCGGCTGGCCGCGGACCTTGAACGACAGGCTGCGGCCGTAGGACGGCACCGCGAATGCGATCACCTGGGGCTTGCCCGAGGTCGCGGCCGTCCAGTGCCGGCGCAGGTATTCGTCGAATCCCGCGTCCGCGACCAGCGGCCCGCCCGGTGGCGGCAGCGCGCGCGGCGCGTCGTCCCCGCTCCACACCAGGATGCGGTCGCCCTGCCGGCGCAGGCCCTCGCGGTGGCCGCGCGCATCGATCAGTTCGAAGTCCGGGGCGAGCGTGGAGCGGCGGTAATCGATCCGCTTGCGCGCGAAGGCACGGCCGTCCGGGCAGCGATACAGCACCAGCCGTTCGACCGGGCGGTCGCCTTCCTTGCGGATCAGATGGCTCTCGCGATACAGCAGGCGGGACCGGTCGGGGGATCGTGCGTCGCCGTCCACGGCCAGCAGCGTGGCATGGGCGGGCAGGATGGCGAGCAGGCAGGGCAGGGCGAGGAGGAGTGTCCGGATCATGCCCGTGTGTACGGCCGGCCTGGCCCCGCCGGATGCGCTACCAGGCCATCGCTTCGCCGCGCCAGTCGATGAACCGGCCGCTGTCCTCGATGCTGGCGGCGTCGATCACCCGCAGCAGGCCTTCGACCGACTGCGTCGCGGTGATCTGCGCGCCCGGGCCGCCCATGTCGGTCTGCACCCAGCCCGGGCACAGCGCCAGCACGACGATGCCGCGCGGGCGCAGGGCGTGCGCCAGCTGCACGGTGGCCATGTTCTGCGCGGCCTTGCCCATGCAGTAGCCCGGCGAGCGGAACTCGCTGCGGGTGGACAGCGAGGACATCATCGAGGAGATGTTCGCCACGCGCGCGCCGTCGGCAAGCACCGGCGCCAGGGCCTCGGTCAGCAGCAGCGGACCGATGGCGTTCACCCGCAGGCTGTCTTCGAGCAACGCCTGCGACAGTTGGCCGAAGCGCTCGCCCGAATGCAGTACGCCGGCGTTGTTGACCAGCAGGTCCAGGCGCTCGCAGACCAGCGGCAGCTCGCGGACCAGCTCGGCGCGCGACTTCTCCTGCGCCACGTCCAGCGGCAGCACGCGCAGGCGGCCGGGGTATTCGCCGGCCAGGGTGTTCAGTGCCGTGGCCTTGCCCGGATGACGGCAGGTGGCGACGACGCGGTCGCCGCGCGCCAGCAGCTGGCGGACGCATTCGAGGCCGATGCCGCGGTTCGCGCCGGTGACGAGGGCGTGTCGTGCCATGCGGTGCTCCTGGGGCGGGGCGGTCGGGCTGGGGGGCGGGGCAGGGCGGTCGGGCCTGGCAGCCGGGACTTGTGGCCTAGTGCCAGCCCGGGGCCGGATCGCTAGCATGCAACGCTCGTCGGTCTGTGTCCAAAGCCCGCATGGGGCGCCGCAGGCCGGCGTTTGTCCGTTGCCGCCGCCGCTCCCGTCCGGATCGCGCGGCTGCCCAGATCACGTTCGCAGGAGATCCGCATGTCCCTCGCCCGCTCCGCCAAGCCGGCATCCAAGACCGGCACCCGTTCGTTCCGTGCCGGCCTGCTCGCCTTCGCGCTCGCCACCGCCCTCGGCGGCACCGCCTCGCTGATGTCCGCCCCGGCCCTGGCCAAGACCGCCGCCGGCCCGCGCGTCGACATCCCCTACGAAACCTTCACCCTGCCCAACGGCCTGCGCGTGGTGGTCCATACCGACCGCAAGGCCCCGATCGTGGCGGTGAACGTCTGGTACCACGTGGGCAGCAAGGACGAGCCGGAAGGGCGCAGCGGTTTCGCGCACCTGTTCGAACACCTGATGTTCAACGGTTCCGAGAACCACCCGGGCGAGTTCTTCGAGCCCTTCGAGCTGGTCGGCGCGACCGACCAGAACGGCACCACCAACCAGGACCGCACCAACTATTTCCAGAACGTGCCGACCACCGCGCTGGACATGGCGCTGTGGATGGAGTCCGACCGCATGGGCCACCTGCTCGGCGCGATCGACCAGAAGACCCTGGACGAGCAGCGTGGTGTGGTCCAGAACGAGAAGCGCCAGGGCGAGAACCAGCCCTACGGCCAGGTCTGGGACCTCCTCGGCAAGGCGATGTACCCCAAGACCCATCCCTACGGCCACAGCGTCATCGGCTCGATGGCCGATCTCAACGCGGCCTCGCTGGATGACGTGAAGACCTGGTTCCGTGCCTGGTACGGCCCGAACAACGCCGTGCTGGTGCTGGCCGGCGACATCGACCTCGCCACCGCGAAGGAAAAGGTCACCAAGTACTTCGGCCACATCCCGGCCGGCCCGACCATGGCCCAGCCCAAGGTCGACGTGTCGCCGCTGAAGGCCGATTCGCGCGCCACCCTTACGGACAAGGTGCCGCAGACCCGCATCTACCGCGTCTGGAACGTGGCCCAGGCCGGTACCGTCGACATCGACCGCCTGTCGCTGTTCGCGCAGGTGCTCGGCGGCAGCCGCGCCTCGCGCCTGGACCAGCGCCTGTTCTTCAACGACAAGCTGGTCGACAGCATCTCGGCCAGCGCCGATTACTCGCAGCTCAGCTCCAACTTCCTGATCGTCGCGACCGTGAAGAAGGGCGTGGACCCGGCGAAGGTCGAGGCCGCGATCGACGAGGAGCTGAAGAAGCTGCTCGCCGAAGGCCCGACCCAGGTCGAACTCGACCAGGCCCGCGCCGTCGTCGAAGCCGGCTTCATCCGCGGCGTCGAGCGCATCGGCGGCTTCGGCGGCAAGGCCGACGTGCTGGCCGAGTGCACCGTCTACACGGGCAACCCCGGTTGTTTCCGCACCAGCCTCCGGACCATCGAGACCGCCACGGCGGCGCAGGTGAAGGCTGTCGGCAATACCTGGCTGGGCACCGGCAAGGGCAGCCACACGCTCACCGTCGTCCCGGGCGAGCGCACCCCGCTGGCCGAAGACCCGGCGGCCACGCCCAAGCCCTTCGCCCTGCCTGCGGTCGACAGGAAGTACCGCACGGTCGAGACCGGCGTCGACCGCTCGAAGGGCGTGCAGGTGCCCAGCGAATTCCCCGACCTGAAATTCCCCTCGCTGCAGCGCGCCACGCTGAAGAACGGCACGCAGGTGATCCTCGCCGAGCGCCCCGGCGTGCCGGTGGTGCAGATGAGCTATCTCTTCGGTGGCGGCTACGTCGCAGACCAGGGCGGCAAGCTCGGCACCTCGGGCTTCGCCATGGGCATGCTCGATGAGGGCGCCGGCGAGTACGACGCCATCGCCTTCGGGAACCGCGCCGAAGTGCTGGGCGCCAACCTCGGCGCCGGCGCCAGCCTCGACGGCACCAACGCCGGCCTGTCCGCACTGAAAAAGAACCTCGACGCCTCGGTCGCGCTGTTCGCCGACATGCTGCGCCGTCCGCGTTTCGACCAGGCCGAGATGGACCGCGTGAAGGCGACCTGGATCGCCGGCATCGCCCAGGAAAAGGCCCGCCCCAACGGCGCCGCGATGCGCGTCCTGCCGCCGCTGCTCTACGGCGAAGGTCATCCCTACGCCATCCCGTTCAGCGGCACCGGCACCGAGGCTTCGATCGCCTCGCTGACCGCCGCCGACCTGCGCGCCTACCACGCGCGCTGGGTGCGTCCGGAAGGTGCCACGCTGGTCGTCGTCGGCGACACCACGCTCGCCGAGATCGTCCCGGTGCTGGAAAAGCACTTCGGCGACTGGAAGGGCGAGGGCGAGGGCCGCAGCAATGCCGCCATCCCGTCCGTGGCCCTGCCGAAGAAGCCCCGCGTGTTCCTGATCGACCAGCCCGGCGCGGTGCAGGCCAACATCTACGTCGGCCAGCTCGCCCCGTCCAGCAAGGACCCGGGCGCGGTGAAGTTCGATATCGCCAATTCGGTGCTCGGCGGCGAGTTCTCCTCGCGCCTGAACATGAACCTGCGCGAGGACAAGCACTGGGCCTACGGCTCGTACAGCTCGGCCAGCAGCGCGCTCGGCCAGCGTCCGTGGATGGCCTTCGCCGCGGTGCAGATCGACAAGACCGCCGATTCGCTGAAGGAACTGCGTCGCGAGATCAGCGAGTACGCCACCGGCAAGGCGCCGCCGAAGCCGGAGGAAGTGGCGAAGATCCAGGCCACCGAGATCCGCGGCCTGCCGGGTTCGTACGAGACCGCCAGCGCCGTGCTCGGCACCCTGAGCGGCATCGTCCGCTTCGGCCGTCCCGACGACTACGTCTTCCAGCGCAAGGCCGAGATCGAGGGCCTGACCGTGGACCAGATCAAGGCCGCCGCGGCGACGATCGACCCCGAGGCCCTGACCTGGGTGGTGGTCGGCGACCTGAAGCAGATCGAGAAGCCGGTCCGCGACCTGAAGTTCGGCGAAGTGACCATCGTCGATGCCGACGGCCGCCCGGTGAAGAAGTAAGCCTCGACGATCCGGGCGACCGTCGCCCGGCCGTTGTTGTCGCGTTGTTCCGATGCCCGCCATCATGGCGGGCATCGCGTTTCCGCCGCCTGTCCGGAGTTTCCGATGTCCCTGTTCCGTGCGTCGTGCCGTGCCTCTTCGATCCTCTCCCTCGGCCTGCTCCTCGGCGGCTGCACCTGGGTGCACATGGCCCCTGGCGCCAGCCAGGTCAGGGTCCTGGCCCAGGCGCCGTCGGGCTGCGAGAAGCGGGGCGAGGTCGAAGTCTCGGTGAAGGACAGCCTCGGCCCCTACGAGCGCAATCCGCTCCGCGTCCGTGACGAGCTGGAGACCCTGGCCCGCAACGAGGCCCCCGGCATCGGCGCCGACACCGTCCACCCGCTCGCCCCGCCGGCCGACGGCGCCCAGCGCTTCGCGGCCTGGCGCTGCCGGAAATAGGCGCTCCCGGCCTCCTTCGGCTTGCTTTCCGGGGCGAAATCCGCTGCCGGTGGCCAAAAATGCGACAGCTGGAGCCTTTTTTGCATGCGCCCGGGTATCGAAGGCGGTAACCTATACGGTTCCTGACTGTCTCATGGCCCTTCGCCCATGCTGTTCCAACACGTCGCCATCGCCGGCCTGGCCCACATCGACGCTCCGCGTCAGCTCACCAGTGCCGAGATCAACGCCCGTCTCAAGCCGACTCTGGATCGCCTCGGCATCAAGGCCAATGTCCTGGAAGACGTCGCCGGCATCCACGCCCGTCGCCTCTGGGACGACGATGTCCAGGCCTCCGACGCCGCGACCCTTGCGGGCGTGAAGGCGCTGGCCGACGCCGGCATCGACCCCTCGCGGATCGGCCTGCTGGTCAACACCTCGGTCAGCCGCGACTACCTGGAGCCGTCCACGGCCAGCATCGTCAGCGGCAACCTCGGCCTGCCCGACACCTGCCAGAACTTCGACGTCGCCAATGCCTGCCTCGCCTTCCTCAACGGCATGGACATCGCCAGCCGCATGATCGAGCGCGGCGAGATCGACTACGCCCTGATCGTCGACGGCGAGACCGCGAACCTCGCCTACGAGAAGACCATCGAGCGCATGACCCGCCCGGATGCGACCGAGGAAGAGTTCCGCAACGAGATGGCGACCCTGACCCTGGGCTGCGGCGCCGCCGCCATGGTCCTGGCCCGCGCCGAGCTGGCCCCGGGCGCGCCGCGCTACCGCGGCGGCGTCACCCGCGCCGCCACGCAGTGGAACACCCTCTGCCGCGGCAATCTCGACCGCATGGTCACCGACACCAAGATGCTGCTCACCGAAGGCCTGAAGCTGGCGCAGAAGACCTTCATCGCCGCCAAGCAGGCGCTGGGCTGGGCCGTCGACGAGATGGACGAATTCGTCATCCACCAGGTCAGCAAGGTCCACACCCAGGCCTTCATCCAGGCCTTCGGCATCGACCCCAAGAAGGTCCTGACCATCTTCGGCGAGCACGGCAACATCGGCCCGGCCTCGGTGCCGATCGTGCTGAGCAAGCTGCGCGAGATGGGCCGCTTGAAGAAGGGCGACCGCGTCGCCCTGCTCGGCATCGGCTCCGGCCTGAACTGCTCGATGGCGGAAGTCGTCTGGTAAGACGACCACCGCCCAGTTCCACGCGACACCCGAAACCCCGGCCTCCGTGCCGGGGTTTTTGTTTGCCCCCGTCCGTGGTCCCGGTTGTGGGCTGCCGCTCGTCCGGAATATCACATGTGATGGATTGACATGCATCACATGTGACATTCATGATCGGTCCATGGAACGCCGCAGCTCCGCCTTCTACCAGCGCCGACACCGCGATCGACTGCGCGAGCAGGGGCTGGTGAAGAAGGAGCTGTGGGTGTTGCCCGAGTACGCCGACGAACTGGCGGCGGTCGAACGACGGATGCGCCAGCCCCGAGAGGCGGCATCCGTGGCGGCGATGCGGACCGAAGAAGGGGGAGCGATGCCCGACAAGACCCTGTGGACAGCGACGGCCCTGTGCGACGCCCTGGCCGCCAGCGACCGCGTACGCCTGGGCGCGATCAGCGTCGAACTGATCGAGGGCGCCGAGCCCGGCCTGTACCTGACCATGCACGACTACGGCGACCTGCCGCTGTACATGGCGGTGGTCGGCCGGCAGATCGTGGTCGAGGCGATGCTCTGGCCGGTGTCGCAGGTCCGCGATCCGGTCGGCTTCAACGAGGAACTGCTGCGCACCCACAAACTGTTCCCGCTGTCGACGCTGGGCATCGAAACCATCGACGGCGAAGCGGTCTACATCATGTTCGGCGCGCTCAGTTCCGCGTCCTCGCTCGCCGACGTGCTGTTCGAGGCCGAAACCCTGGCCGACAACGTCATCCGCGCCACCGAAGCCTACGAATGGCACCTGCGGGAGGCCGCGTGAGCACGAAGCCGCAGGGGCGCCGCAAGGCGCAGCCGCAAGACGATGCCAGCGCCGCGCCGGAGCCCTCCGCACTGTGGCGACGCCTGGTCACCGCCGTGCGCGGCGGCGTCACCGGGCTGGGCGAAGCGATCGCCGACAGCCAGGCGCTGCGCATCCTCGACGAGGAAATCCGCGACAACGATGCCGAGCTGCGCCGCGTACGCACGACGCTGGCCGAGACCATGGCGCGCTGCAAGGTCGCGCAGGAACGGCTGGCGGCAGCGAACGCGAAGCTCGCCGAGTACGAAGGCTATGCGCTGAAGGCGCTGAAGTCGGGCGAAGAGCAACTGGCGCGCGACCTCGCGGGACACATCGCCCTGCTCGAGATCGAGCGTGACGGACATGCGCGCCAGGTCGGCGAACTGACCGAGGGCGTCGCGCATCTGCGCAAGGTCGCGGCGCAGTTCGAGGCGACCATCGGCCGCCTCAAGCAGCAGGTCGACACCGTGCGCGCCACCGAGACCGTGCAGCGTGCGCAGGCGGCGATGGCATCGCGTCGACGCGATTCGGACGGGCGCGTGCGCACTGCGCTCGATTCGCTGGAGCGGATCAAGCGGCGCCAGGCCGAACGCGACATCCGGCTGGATGCCGCCAGGATCGAGGACGGCGAGGCGCTCGATGCCTCGCTGGAGGCGCGGCTGCGACGCGCCGGCATCATCGCGGAGGAAGACCGTACCGAGGCGGTGCTGTCGCGCCTGAAGGATCGCCGCGACGAATGACGACGAAGGCGTGCGTGGAGAAGGATATGGGGCGGCTGGCGCCGGATGGCGCCGCAACGAAAGGGGAGGCGGAATGGAAGTGTTCCTGAGGGTCGTGACATCGTTCCCGACCGTTGTGTACAGCGTGCTGCTGCTGGTGGTGACCGTGCACTGGCTGCTGTCGGCGCTGGGGATCCTCGAACTGGATGCGCTCGACGGTCTGCTGCCGGACGACATCGGCACGGATGGCCTGCATGGCGCGCATGGGGCACATGGCGCCGATGGCACGCATGGCTCGCATGGCGACCACGGCAGTTTCGGCGGTTTCCTGATGAAGTTCGGCCTTCATGGCGTGCCGGTGATGGTGGTCTTCACGATCATCGCCATCGTCGGCTGGTCGTTCTGCTTTCTGGTCGATCTGCACGTGATCGGCGCGATGCCCGAAGGCATCGGTGCGACGCTGGCCGGGGTCGCGACGATGATCGGCGGCCTGCTGCTGTCGATCCCGGTCGGACGCATGGTCCTGGCCCCGGTGCGTCGCCTCCTGCGCCGCTACGAACCGGTGACCCAGCGTCCGCTGCTCGGCCGCTATGCCGAAGTGCGCAGCCCGGAGATCACGCAGACGCACGGCACCGCCTGGGTCGACGATGGTGGCGCCGGGTTGATCCTGCAGGTGCGCTGCGACGTGCCCGGCCGTTTCGTCCGCGGTGATCGCGTCGTGCTGATCGAGTACCTGGACGAGCAGAACGCCTACCGCGTGACGTCGCCTGCGGAATTCGAAGAGATATGACACCCAGTCCGCAAGTCGTAATTCTGCGGGCCATCCATGCAACGAATAATGTGATGAAAGATCAGGAGAAAACGCAATGAACGAACTGGGTCCGAACCTCATAGGGCTGCTGACGATCACGGGCGTCATCATCGTGATGCTGCTCGGCATCGTCGGCCTGTTCAAGGCCTTCTACATCAAGGTGCCGCAGGGCACCGCGCTGATCGTCAACGACATGTCATCGACGCCGAAGGTGCATTTCACCGGCGCGCTGGTCTATCCGGTGATCTACAAGAAGGAGTTCATGCGGATCTCGCTGATCACCCTCGAAGTGGATCGTCGCGGCAAGGACGGCCTGATCTGCCAGGACAACATGCGCGCCGACATCACCGTCGCCTTCTACCTGCGCGTCAACGAGACCGCGCAGGACGTGCTGAAGGTCGCCAAGGCGATCGGCGTGGACCGCGCGTCCGACAAGGTCGCGGTCAACGAACTGTTCAATGCCAAGTTCTCCGAAGCACTGAAGACCGTGGGCAAGCAGATCGACTTCGTGAAGCTGTTCGAGAACCGCCAGGAATTCCGCGACCGCATCATCCAGGTGATCGGCAACGATCTCAATGGCTACGTGCTGGAGGACGTCGCGATCGACTATCTGGAGCAGACGCCGAAGTCCTCGCTCGACCCGAGCAACATCCTCGACGCCGAGGGCATCCGCAAGATCACCGAACTCACCGCCGCGCAGAACGTCATCACCAACGAACTGGCGCGCAACGAGGAGCTGGCGATCACCAAGAAGAACGTCGAGACCCGCGAGGCGATGCTCGCGCTGGAACGCCAGCAGGCCGATGCCGAGGCCCGGCAGAAGCGCGAGATCGCCACGATCCGTGCGCGCGAGGAAGCCGAGACCCTGAAGGTCCAGGAAGAGGAGCGGCTGAAGGCCGAGCAGGCGCGCATCGCGACGCAGGAGCAGCTCGACATCCGCGAGCAGAACCGTCTGCGCGAGGTGGAAGTCGCGGAGCAGAACCGCCAGCGCGCCGTGGTCATCGAGGTCGAGAAGGTCAATCGCGCCAAGGAGCTGGAGATCGTCTCCCGCGAACGCGAGGTCGAACTGCAGAAAATCGACAAGGAGAAGGCGCTGGAACTGCAGCGCAAGGACATCGCCAATGTCGTCCGCGAACGCATCGCGGTGGACAAGACCGTGGCGATGGAGCAGGAGCGCATCAAGGAAGTCCGCGAAGTCTCCGAAGCGGACCGGAAGAAGCAGGTGACCATCCTCGCCGCGCAGGCCAAGGCCGAGGAAGAGCTGGTCCGTCAGGTCAAGCAGGCCGAGGCCGACGAGCAGGCGTCCAAGCACAGGGCGGTGGAACTGACCGTGATCGCGCAGGCCGAACTCGAAGCCGCCGCGAAGCAGGCGGAGGCGAAGAAGCGCATGGCCGAGGGCATCGAGGCCGAGCGCGCCGCGCCGGGCCTGGCCGATGCGCGCGTGCGCGAGATCACCGCCGCCGCGCTGGAGAAGGAAGGCTTGGCGAAGGCCCGCGTGGTCGCCGAAACCCTGGCCGCCGAAGCGCGCGGCACGCAGGAGAAGGGCCTGGCCGAAGCGAAGGTGCTGGAAGAGAACCTCGCGGCGAAGGCGCGGGGCGAAACCCAGCTCGGCGAAGCGCAGGCCAAGGTCACCAAGGATGTCGGTTTCAGCGAAGCCGAGGTCATGCGCCACAAGTACAGCTCCGAGGCCGAAGGCCTGACCGAGAAGTTCGGCGCGCTGGGTTCGCTCAGCGACCAGGCACGCGCGCACGAAGAGTTCCGCATGCAGCTGGAGAAGAACTTCGAGCAGGCGCTGGCTTCGATCGAGGCGAACAAGGAGATCGCGCGCGAGCAGGCCGAGGTGCTGTCCACCGCGCTGGCCAAGGCGAACATCGACATCGTCGGCGGCGAAGGCGCGTTCTTCGACTCCTTCGCCAAGGCGCTCTCGGTCGGCAAGGCCGTGGAAGGTGTCGCCGGCAAGAGCCCGATCGTGCAGGAAGTGCTGCAGAAGCTGCTGTCGATGCAGGTCGGCGGCAAGAAGCAGGCCGAAGCCGAACAGGCTTGAGCCGGCGCCATGACGCCCCTTGCGGAAGGCAGGGGCGTCGCGGCGATGCAGGGCCTGCGCATGCGGGCGGTTGAGAGACGAGGATAGAACGCGATGTCGGAGACCACAGCGTCGACCACCGTGCTGGACAAGGCCGTCGCCGAAGGCGGCGCCTACGAGGTGCTGCGCAGGCGGCTGGGCGACCAGGGCGCGCAGCTGCGCACCCTGGCCGATGGCCTGAACGCGCAGCGGCTGCAGGAATTCGGCGGCAGCCGGATGGAGGTCGTGGGGCGGCTGCGCATCCGCACCGAGCACAACTGCGTGGCGCGCGACATCGTCCAGGTCGGCGACTGCCTGCTGTTCGGCTACAACGTCTTCATCGGCCTGAAGAAGGAGACGCGGATCGAGGACGTGTTCTCGCTGTACCGGCTGGTCGAGGGTGCGGACGGCTACGACGTCACCCCGGTCGCGATGGCGACGAGCTTCCTCGGCGAAGCCGCGTTCGTGAAGGACTTCACCGAGCTGCATGCCTACTACAAGAACACCCGGCTGCTGCAGCTGGTGGTGCGCAACGGCAAGCTGCTGGCGGCGTTCCAGATCGGCGAGCGCATCGAGGACATGCGCGTCTTCCGCTGGCAGATTGACGGCGGCGCGGCGCGCTACATCGACAACCGCGGCGAGCGCGACATCGCCCTGCCCGCGCCGTACGACTTCGAGTGGGTCCGCGCCACCCGCGACATGGCGGTCAACGGCCGGCATCCGCACCTCAACATCCTCGATACCCTGTTCGTCGAGACCGTCAACGGCGACCTGACGATCAAGGTCGAGAACAACACCGAGGATGGCCTTGGCATCTACCGCGAGCCGGTGGAGGACCAGACCCAGTCGCTCGACGACGCGCAGATCGAGTTCGCGCGCGTCGGCAGCCTCGTGCTGCTGCGCATCCTGCCGTATCGCGAGCAGGCATGGCGACACCTGGCGTACAACACCATCTCGGGCAAGGTCCATCGCATCGACGCGATCGGCCAGGCCTGCGTGCAGCTGCCCGACGACCACGGCATCGTCTTCCCCGGCGGCTACATGCTGCAGAACGGCGAGACGCGCACGTTCGACCAGGCCGTGGAAGGCATGCGCTACAAGCGCACGATCCGCTCGCCCAATGGCGAGGACGTGCTGTACCTGTTCTACGAGCCGCAGGACGGCCGCATCGCGCTGTTCGTGTACAACACGATCCAGCGCGGCATGCAGCCGCCGGTCATCGGTCATGGCTATGCGCGGCTCGAAGACGGGCGCATGGTGATCTTCAGCGCGCAAAACAACGAGCCGACCAAGATCCATCCGATGCAGGTCTGGCAGACGCCGTTCGCCTTTGACGACCACGTGGCGAAAGCGCCACCGTCGAACACCTTCATGGGCCGGATCGGCAATCCCGAGCTGGTGCGCGGCATCTCCGACCTGCTCAGCCTGGCGCGCGAGATCGACACCGCCGACGTTTCGGCGCAGCGCTACCAGCTGCTGACCCAGACCACGCGACGCCTGTTCGACCAGTACCACTGGATCGAGGACCGGCACTGCGGCGGTCTGGCGCCGCTGCTGCGCGAGATCGTCGCCAGCAGTGAGGCCGTGCTCGACGAGTACGAGAAGGTCGAGAGCATCCGTCGCCAGTCCGCCGATGCCATGCGCGACGCGTCGGAACGGCAGAAGTCGCTGCTCGGCGGCCTGCATCCGGACAGCTGGGAGAAGGTCCAGGACTGCGTCGATGCCCTGAACGCGATCACCGCGCAGCGCGGCCGCCTGCTGACCCTGCGCGAACAGCGCTATGTCGATGTCGCGGCGGTCGATGCGATGGAGGCCGAGCTGCTCGCCGCGCAGGCGAACGTCGGCGAGGCCACCAGCGGCTTCCTCGCCAGCGACAAGGCCCTGCATCCCTTCGCCGAGCGCGTGCAGGCGCTGGATGCCGAAGCGCAGAAGGCCGCCAGCGTGACCGCGCTGCAGACACCGCTGCAGGGCATGCAGGCGCTGTCTGCCGATCTCGATGTGCTGTCGGAACTGATGGCGACGCTGAAGGTGGACGATGCGACGCGTCGCACGCGCATCGTCGAGACCATCTCCGAGATCTACGCCAAACTCAACCAGGCCAAGGCGCGCGCCGACCAGCGACGCAAGGCGCTGGGTTCGAGCGAAGCCGTGGCCCAGTTCGGCGCGCAGTTCACCCTGTTCGGGCAGAGCATCGCCAGCGCGCTGGCTTCGGCGCGCGATCCGGAGCGCTGCGACCAGGAGCTGTCGCGGCTGCTGATCCAGCTGGAAGAACTGGAAAGCCAGTTCGGCGAGCACGAACAATTCCTCGGCGACATCGTCGCCAAGCGCGACGAGCTGCTGGACAGCTTCGAAGCGCACAAGCAGTCGCTGCTCGACGAGCGCCAGCGCAAGACGCAGTCGCTGGCCGATGCGGCTTCGCGCATCCTCGACGGCCTGACTCGGCGCACCGCGCGCCTGTCGGGCATGGACGAGCTCAACGCCTTCTTCGCCGGCGACGCGCTGATCCTCAAGCTCCGCGACCTCGCCGAGCGCCTGCGCGCGCTCAAGGATTCGGTGAAGGCCGACGACATCGACGCGCGCCTCAAGGGCGTGCGCGACCAGGCCGTGCGCGCGCTGCGCGACCGCACCGAGCTGTTCGAGGAAGGCGGTAACGTCATCAAGCTCGGCCCGCGCCATCGTTTCAGCGTGAACACGCAGGAACTGGACCTGACCGTGCTGCCGCGCGAGGACGGCCTGGCCCTGCACCTGACCGGTACCGAGTTCTTCGTGCCGGTGCGCGATCCCGAGCTGGATGCCCTGCGCGATTTCTGGTCGCTCGGCCTGGAATCCGAATCGCCGCAGCTGTACCGCGCCGAGTACCTGCTGGGCGAAGTGCTCGATGCGGCCGAGGCCGGTCGGGAGGGATTGACCCTCGACCTGCTGCGCCAGCAGGCGAAACAGCCGGAGCTGCTGTCGAAGACGATCCGCGAGTTCGCCGCGTCGCGCTATCGCGACGGCTACGAGAAGGGCATCCACGACCACGACGCCGCGCTGCTGCTGGCGGCGCTGCTGCCGTTGCGCGACAGCGCCGGCCTGCTTGCGCATGCGCCTGCCGCCCGCGCCTGGGCCAGCCTGTTCTGGGCGCGCGTGCGCGACCGCGCCGAGGCCGCGCTGTGGGCGGATCGCGCGCGCAACGCGCAGGGCATCGACCGCGTGTTCTCGCATCGTGGCGGCCTGTCGAGCCTGCGCGACGAGATCGCACAGGCGATGCGCGCCGAAGCGGAAGCGCATGCGCTGCCCGTCGAGGCCGCGCTGTGCGATCCGGCCGCCGACTACCTGGTCGCGGTGATCGCGGCGCCGCATCCTGCCTTCGTGTTCAGTCGCTATGCGCGCCAGCTGCACGAGGCGCTGCGCCAGCGCCTGGTCGCGGAGCGCCTGTGGGATGCGCTGCAGGCCTCACTGCAGTCCCTGCGCGAGCAGCCGGCCGCGCGTTGGCACCTGGCCCGGCACTGGTTCGAGGCCATGGGCCAGGATCCGGCGCATGCGGCGCTGGTCGACTATCTGCCGGAAGCGGTCGCCCTGCTGCTGCTCGGCGACGAAGCGCTGTCGAAGGTGGTCGAGGTCGACCTGCGCGCCAGCGTGACCGGTCTGCTCGGCGAGCATCCGCGCATCGCGGCCGGTACGCTGCAGATCGGCGTCGACGATCTCGCCGAACGCCTGCGCCGGCATCGCGCGGAGTTCCTGCCGAAGTTCCGCCGCTGCCACACCCTGCGCCAGGCGCTGGTCGCGCGCGAGCGCGAAGCGCTGCGACTCTCGGAGTTCAAGGCGCGGCCGCTCAGTTCGTTCGTGCGCAACAAGCTGATCAACGACGTCTACCTCGGCGTGATCGGCGACAACCTCGCCAAGCAGATGGGCACGGTCGGCGAGAGCAAGCGCAGCGACCTGATGGGCATGCTGATGCTGATCTCGCCGCCCGGCTACGGAAAGACCACGCTGATGGAATACGTGGCGCACCGGCTGGGCCTGATCTTCATGAAGATCAACGGCCCGGCGCTGGGCCACGAGGTGCGTTCGCTCGATCCCGCGCAGGCGCCGGACGCCAATGCGAAGCGCGAGCTGGAGAAGCTCAACCTCGCGCTGGAGATGGGCAACAACGTGATGCTGTACGTCGACGACATCCAGCACACGCATCCGGAATTCCTGCAGAAGTTCATCTCGCTGTGCGACGGCACGCGGCGCATCGAAGGCGTGTGGCAGGGGCGCACGCGTACCTACGACCTGCGCGGCAAGAAGTTCTGCGTGGTGATGGCCGGCAATCCGTACACCGAGTCCGGCGAAGTCTTCAAGATCCCGGACATGCTCGCCAACCGCGCCGACATCTACAACCTCGGCGACGTGCTCGGCGGCATGGAGGACGCGTTCAAGCTCAGCTACATCGAGAACTGCCTGACCTCCAATCCGGTGCTGGCGCCGCTGGCCACCCGCGACCTCGGCGACCTGTACAAGCTGGTCGACAAGATCGCGGGCAAGCCCTTCTCCGCGAACAGCCTCAGCCACGCCTACAGCGCCGCCGAGATCAACGAGATCACCGCGACGCTGGAGCGCCTCATCCAGGTGCGCGAGGTGGTCTACCGCGTCAACCAGCAGTACATCGCCAGCGCCGCGCAGGCCGACAAGTACCGCACGGAGCCGGCGTTCAAGCTGCAGGGCAGCTACCGCAACATGAACAAGCTGGCCGAGAAGATCTCGCCTGTGATGAACGCCGCGGAGCTGCAGCAGCTGATCGCCGACCACTACCAGGGCGAGTCGCAGCTGCTCACCACCGGCGCCGAGGAAAACCTGCTCAAGCTCGCTGAACTGCGCGAGGTCATGAGCGATGCGCAGGCCGCGCGCTGGGCGCAGATCAAGCGCGATTTCCTGCGCAACAAGGCGATGGGCTCGGACGATGCCGAGGTCGGCCCGCGCGTGGTCGCGCAGCTCGCCGACCTGGTCGACGGCGTGCGTGGCCTGGAGAAGCTTGGCGAGCGCTCGCCCGAAGTCCCCGTGGTGCAGGCCGAGCCTGCGCCGTGGCCGCAGCTGCTCGCCTCGCTGGAGCGCCTCGCCGAGGCGATGGCCACGCCGCGCGTCACAGCCGTCGCATCTGAAGCGGTGGATGTGCCGCCCGCGAACGCAGCACCCGCGCCGGACTGGTTCGAACGCCATGCCGAGCAGCAGGCGCAGCTGCAGCAGGTGCTGGCGCTGATCGCCGAACGTATCGCCACGCAGACCGAGGCGATGAAAGCGACCCCGGCCGCCGCGCCCCGTCGCCGTCGCGCACCGGGCGACGCCGCGTCCGCCCCGCTGGACGAGCGTGAAGTACAACTGCAGAAGGCGCTGGAGGAATTCTCCGACCGCCTGCTCGGCCGGACGCCGCGATGAGCGATGCAGTGAGCAACGCGGCGCGCGTCGATTTCGCCGAACTCGACCGCCTGCTGCGCGAAAGCGCGGCGGACGCGGTGCTCGACGACGACGAGAAGCTCGAATTGCGCCAGCTCGGCGCCGGTCTCGCCCGCGACCGCGTGCGCTACCTGCGCAACCGCGCCTTCGATCTCGTCCGCGAGCGCTGGCCTGATCCCGCGTATGCACCGATGGACCTGCTGCGCTGGCTGGAGCAGGTCGTGCGCACGCTCGACGCCGTCGCCGATCCGCCGCCGGTGGAAGCGCAGGCCTGGTTCTCGCCTGGCGAAGACTGCCTGCGCAGGTTGCGCGAACTGTGCATAAGCGCGAAGCGCAGCATCGATGTCTGCGTCTACACCGTCTCCGACGACCGCCTCACCGCCGCGCTCACCGACGCCCACGCGCGCGGTGTCGCGGTGCGCATCATCGGCGACGACCACAAGGTCCACGACGCCGGCAGCGACATGCTCCGCCTGCGCGACCACGGCCTGCCCGTGCGCCTCGACGCCAGCGCCTTCCACATGCACCACAAGTTCGCCCTCTTCGACGGCCGCCGCCTCGCCACCGGCAGCTTCAACTGGACCCGCAGCGCCACCGAAGGCAACGAGGAGAACCTGATCGTCACCGACGATGTCCGCCTGGTCCGCGCCTTCGCCGAGCGGTTCGAGCGGCTGTGGCAGGCCTACGGCCCCGATCGCTGAGCCCGGAGTCGCGTTTTCGCCGCAATTTCGCGGGGGTTCGGTGCCAAACCCGGCCCCAGGGCTTATCCTTGGCGGCCTTGTTTCGCATGGCTGCGGCCGCTGTCCGCGCCGGCCCGGACCCCCACACGATCCCGACATGACTGTGCAGACCTTCCCCGACTACCCCTTCACCCCGAACCGGTTCGAGGTGCGCCCCGGCATCGCGATGTCCTACCTCGACGAGGGTCCGCGCGATGGCGAGGTGGTCGTCATGGTCCACGGCAATCCCTCGTGGAGCTTCTTGTGGCGGCACCTGGTGTCGGGGTTGAAGGACAAGTACCGGTGCATCGTGCCGGACCACGTCGGCATGGGCCTGTCGGACAAGCCGGGGGACGACCGCTACACCTATACCCTGCAGTCGCGCGTCGACGACGTGACGCGCCTGCTGGAGCACCTGGGCATCGACGGCCCGGTGACCTTGGCGGTGCACGACTGGGGCGGGATGATCGGCTTCGGCTGGGCGCTGTCGCACCAGGCGCAGGTGCGCCGGCTGGTGATCACCAATACCGCCGCGTTCCCGCTGCCGGCGGCCAAGCCGATGCCGTGGCAGCTGAACCTGTGCCGCAACACCATGCTCGGCGCGTTCCTGATCCGCGCGTTCAACGCCTTCGCCGCCGGCACGGCGCGCGACTGCGTGTCGCGCAAGCTGTCGAAGGACGTGTATCGCGGCTACGTGGCGCCCTACGATTCCTGGGCGAACCGCATCGCCACCCTGCGCTTCGTGCAGGACATCCCGCTGGCCGAAGGCGACCCCGCCTGGGCGCTGCTGAAGGCCTCCGAACAGCGCCTGCCTTCGTATGCGGATCGCCCGGCGTTCATCGCCTGGGGCCTGCAGGATTTCGTGTTCGACCAGCACTTCCTCGACGGCTTCCAGCGCGCCCTGCCGAACGCCGAGGTGCACGCCTTCCACGACGCGCACCACTACGTGCTGGAAGACAAGCACGAGGTGCTGGTCCCCGCGATCCGCCGCTTCCTGGACGCGAATCCGGTCTGAGCCGCGGCGCGGGCGGTGGTTGTCCGCTCACTTCATCGTCCGTCCGCGTCAGTCGATCGCACGCCCCAGCGCGCGCGCCACGTCCTCGGGGGTGAGCGGGGCCAGGCCGTGGGCGATCCGCGCCTTGTCGCACTGCGGGCTGGGTTCGCCGTGCTCCCAGGCCATCGACAGCTCGCGGCAGACCGAGGGTCGGTGCTCGTAGATCGTGCAGGCGACCGATTCGCCGATCGTCCCGCCGAGCGCGACGCAGCGCGGCTGTTTCGCCCAGGTGCCGCGCATGCAGCGCTGGTGGGCATCGAGGACTTCGGTCAGCGCGACCGGGACCTGGCCGCCGAGCTCGGCCTCGGCTTCGGACCAGTGGAAGCTGACGCGGTAGGCGGCGCAGCAGGCGCCGCAGGACAGGCAGGGATGCGACATGCGCGGCAGGAGGAAGATGGGGGCGTAATGCGGCAGGCGTCGGACTGGGTCGGAAATTCTGCGCATCCGCGTGCCATTGGCAAGCACCGCGCCGCTCGCGAGACAATGCCGGCATGAACGCCTCGTCCCCTGCGCCCGACACGCCCGCTCCCGCCTGCAACATCGCCGCCAGCCTGCCGCGCCTGGCCCGCGAGCGCCCCGACCAGGTGGCGATGCGCTGCCCCGGGCCGTCCGGTCGCTACGACGTGGCCCTGACCTATGTCCAGCTGGACGCGCGCAGTGACGCCATCGCCGCCGGGCTGGCGAAGCGCGGTATCGCGCGCGGCACCCGTACCGTGGTGATGGTGCGGCCGACGCCGGAGTTCTTCCTGCTGATGTTCGCGCTGTTCAAGGCCGGGGCGGTGCCGGTGCTGGTGGACCCGGGCATCGACAAGCGCGCGCTGCGCCAGTGCCTGGACGAGGCGAAGCCCGAGGCCTTCATCGGCATTCCGCTGGCGCAGTTCGCGCGCGTGCTGCTGCGCTGGGCGCGCAGCGCGCGGATCCGCGTGACCACCGGGACGCGGGCGATCCTCGCCGACGCGACGCTGGCGGACATCGAGGCCGCCGGGGCGGGCGCCGGGCCGCAGCTGGCCAACACGCAGCCCGACGACGTGGCCGCGATCCTGTTCACCAGCGGCTCGACCGGCATTCCCAAGGGCGTCGTCTACCGGCACCGGCATTTCGTCGCGCAGATCGCGATGATGGGCGAGGCCTTCGGCATCGTGCCCGGTGGCGTGAACCTGCCGACCTTCCCGCCGTTCGCGCTGTTCGACCCGGCGCTCGGCACCACCTCGATCATCCCCGACATGGACCCGACGCGGCCGGCCAAGGCCGACCCGCGCAAGCTGCATGCGGCGATCGACCGTTTCGGCGTCGACCAGCTGTTCGGCTCGCCGGCGCTGATGCGCGTGCTCGCCGACCACGGCGTGCCGCTGAAGACGGTGAAGACGGTGATGTCGGCCGGCGCGCCCGTACCGGCGGACGTGGTCGCGAAGATCCAGTCGCTGCTGCCGCCCGATGCCCGTTTCTGGACGCCCTACGGCGCGACCGAATGCCTGCCAGTGGCGATCATCGAGGGGCGCGAGCTGCTCACCCTGCGCCAGCGCACCGAGCAGGGTGCCGGCACCTGCGTCGGCCGCGCGGTGCCGCCGAACGACGTGCGCCTGATCCGCGTCACCGACGAGGCGATCGAAGACTGGTCCGACGACCTGATGGTGAAGGGCGGCATCGTCGGCGAGATCACCGTGGCAGGCCCCAGCGCGACCGACCTGTATTTCAACCGCGACGCGCAGACGCGTCTGGCGAAGATCCGCGAAACTGCCGTCGACGGCAGCGAGCGCGTCGTGCATCGCATGGGCGACCTGGGCTATTTCGACGCCGAGGGCCGGCTGTGGTTCTGCGGCCGCAAGTCGCAGCGCGTGGTCACCGCGTCGACGACGCTGTGCACCGAGCAGGTCGAGCCGGTGTTCAACACCCATCGCGACGTGCGCCGCACCGCGCTGGTCGGCATCGGCGCCTTCGGCGCGCAGTGCGCGGTGCTGTGCGTGGAGCTGCGCGAGGGTGTGGCGGCGACGGAGTGGCCGCGCATCGAGGCCGAACTGCGCCATCTCGGCGAAGGCTTCGTGCATACCGCGAAGATCGATGCCTTCCTGCATCATCCGAAGCCCTTTCCGGTCGACATCCGCCACAACGCGAAGATCGGCCGCGAGAAGCTGGCGGCGTGGGCGGCGAAGCGGGTGCGTTGAGCGAGCGGTGCGAGCGGCCGAGCAGGCGCGACGCAACTCGCGGCATGAGGCTTTCGCGGCTGGAATTCCGAGTCGCGACGTTCGTCGTGCCTCCGGGAAGGAAGATGCAAAAAGCCGCGGACCTTGCGATCCGCGGCTGAAATGATCATCCGGGCCGTGGCCCGTCCGATCAGCAAGTCGTTGTTATGGTGTCGCGACTCAGTTCGGCGAACGCGTGGCCCGCATGTTCACGCCCGAGTAGCTGCTGTAAGCGCGCACGCCGATGTAGTACGTGGTGCCGGCGGTCGGGTTGTTGATCGTGCAGGTCTCGGTGTTGCCGTTGAGGTACGGACGGCAGTTGTAGCTGCTGGTGGTCGGCGCGGCGCCGGCGCGGACGTACAGGTCGGCATCGCCGGTACCGCCGGAGATGTTGACCACGAGGCTGGTGGTGCCGGCCGGGATGCTGACGGTGTAGAACGACGACCAGTTGCCGGTCGAGACCGACGGCAGGTTGACGTTGTGCACGACCGTGCCGCCACCGCCGCCACCACCGATGGTGCTGTTGATCCAGCTGACCATCGCGGCGGTTTCGGAGTACACGCCGTAGTAGTTCGGACGGGCGCAGCCGAGGCCGTAGCTCACGACGCCGATGCTGTAGATCGAGCCGTTGTACGGCGCGATCAGCGGGCCGCCGCTGTCGCCCTGGCAGGAATCCTTGCCACCGGCGGCGAGGCCGGCGCAGATCTGCACGCTCGGGACGAGCTTCAGGCCGCTGGCGGCGGAGCTGCCGTTGTAGGAGGCGGCGCAGGTGCTGTCGGACACGACCGGCACGGTCACTTCGCGCAGGCTGCTGGTGCCGCTGCCGCCTTCGGAGGTCGCGCCCCAGCCCAGCACGGTCACCGGGTCGCCGGCCTTGGCCACGGCGCCCATGACGGTGGCGTCGGGCAGCTTGGCGCGGATCAGGTTGCTCGGGAACGTGCCGTTGATGCGGATCAGCGCGAAGTCGTTCGCATAGCTGCCGGCGGAGGAGCTGGCGGCATAGTTCGGGTGCTGGATGTACTGCGCGACCGAATAGGCGGTCTGGCTGCCGGTGTTGTTCGAGCCGGCGTAGACGGTGGTCTGGCGGCCGCAGTGGGCGGCGGTCAGCACCCAGCTGTCGGCGATGATCGTGCCGCCGCAGCCCGACGTGCGGACGGTGAACGAACGGTCGCCCTGGGCGAGGATGCCGCCGACGATGCGGCCGGTCGGCTGCTTGCCGAAGGCGGCGCTGGTCTTCCAGGTGCCCGGCTTGGCCTTGGTCTGCGGACCGGCGGCCATCGCGATGGAGCTGGCGGCCAGGAGGGCGACTGCCATCGTGCCGGCAGCGATCTTGATACGTTTCTGCATTGTGCGGATTCCTTGTTCTCTTTCGTTTGTGTGTTGAAGGGAACTGCGGTACATGCCGGACGGTTCGAGTCCGAATGTTTCGGATTCCTTCCGTCCGTGAAACGCGGCGGTCCGCGCGTCGTTCCCCCCGGAATGAGAGGCGCGGTGCCGTTGAAGCGTATCGGCCGTCGGTGCGATGAGGCGCCCATCGAGCGTGCAGCTCACATAATGTGATTCACGTCATGGGTGCGTGGCCGGCCGGTGCCAAGCGCGAATGAATCCTACCGACGAAAATCCCGCGAAATAGGATCGGAAGCACAGTTTTGCGCATTCCACATGACCATTTCTCATTTGTGCAATGCAATATATACGGGCGCGTACGTCGTTGTGCCGAGTGGTATCCAGGCCATCGGCGAATCGCCGACAAGCGCTTTGCGATGTGCGAAAAATGCCGGTCTGCGCGCCGCGATGCCGCAGCGGCTCAGCGGAACACGCGGCGCAGCAGTTCGGAGGTGCGTGCGGCGGGGTCCTGGCGGATGCGGCGCTCCTGTTCGGCGATGACGTGGAACAGGCCGTCGATGGCTTCGCGCGTGACGTAGTCGTCGAGGTCGAGGTTGCCGCCCGCGTTCGCGCCGCCGGCATCGCCGCCGAGCAGCAGCGCCAGGGTGCCGCCGTTCTTCCTGGTGAAGTCCTTGTACTTGCGGGTCACGCCGGTGGCCTGCGTCTGCTTCGCGACGATGGGGCGGAACGCGTCGAACAGCTTCTGTTCGCTGGTGCGGCGGAAGAAATCGGTCGCGGAGGTCTCGCCGCCGCGCACGAGGCCGATGGCGTCGCGCAGGGTCATCTGGCGCACCGCGTCGGACAGGATGCCGGCGGCCGCGGGCACGGCCTGTTCGGCGGCGCGGTTCATCGACAGCTCGAAGGCATCGACCTGCTTGCCGGCGCCGACCTTGCGCAGGGTGTCGGCCGCCTTGCGCATCTTGCCGGGCACGAGGATCTTCACCGCCTGGTCGCGGAAGAAGCCATCCTGCGTGCCGAGCTGGCGCACCGCGCGATCGACGCCCTGCGCCAGCGCCTCGCGGATCCCGCCGGCGGCATCGCGCTCGTTCAGCGAGGCATCGCCGTTGCGACTGCCGAGCAGGCGCTCCTTGAGCTGGTCTTCCAGCGATTGCGCGTGCGCGCCGCTGGCGGTGCCGAGTGCGGCGGCGATGGCGAAGAGGCAGAGATGGCGACGCATGGCGCGGCTCCCGGTGGCGGTGCGGCACAGCATACGTCCTGCGGGACTGCGGAAACGCGAACGGCGCCCGATCGGGCGCCGTTCGCGGCGAATGCGCAGGCAGAGCGGTCATTCATGCGGAAAAGCTGGTCCCTCGCGTTCGCTCGGGACGACAGGCTTTCCCGCTGTCGGGCTCACCAGGCGTAGCGCGCGCCGATCACGATCTGGCGCGGATTGCCGAGCAGGATGCCGCGGGTGCGGTCGACGATGTATTCGCGGTCGGTGAGGTTCTTGACCGTGAGGTAGGCGCTCCAGCCGGTGATGTCCGGTTCCCAGTTCAGGGTCGCGCTCCACACCGCGTAGCCGTCGAGCTGGCCGAACTGCCCGCTGCCGTCGGTCGGGTAACGGTTGTTCGCGAAGTCGGCGTACTGGCGGCCGACATGCTGCACTTCCACCGAGCCGTCCCATGCGCCCTTGACGTAACCGAGGCGGAAGGTCGAGGCGAGGTCGGGCGCGTAGGGCAGGCGATTGCCGGCGCGGCTGCCGTTGGCGGCGGCACCGGTGTCGATGCGACGCAGCACGGTGGACTGTTCCGCATCGGCGAGCCAGGTGACGGCCAGGTTGGCGTAGACCTCGCCTTCGCGGGTCCGCAGCGCGTCGCGGTTCACGCCGATCGCGAATTCGAAGCCGCGATAGTCGGTTTCGCCCTGCGCCAGCGGCGTGCTGCCGCCTGCGATCGAGCCGACGACGATCTGGTTGTCGAAATCGGCGCGGAACGCGGCGGCTTCGAGGTCGATCATGCCCAGCCAGCGGGTGCGCAGGCCGGCTTCGAGGTTGCGGCTGCGTTCGGCATCGACCGCGGTGCTGGTGCCGTTGCCGGCGATCAGGTCTTCCACGCGCGGCGGCGCGAAGCCTTCGTGCGCGGAGGCGTACAGCGACAGCGTGTCGCTGACCTGCCAGTTCGCCGCCAGGCCCCAGGTGGTTTCGCGCACATCGTCGCCGCCGCTGGCCCCGCCCGGCAGGCGGTTGGTGCGGGCGAATTCGACGCGTTCGTGGCGCACGCTCGGGGTCAACTGGACGCTGCCGAAATCGAAGGTGGTGGTGGCGAAGGCCGACAGCGCTTCGGCGGTGCGCAGGTTGTTCTCGACCAGGGTGCCGGTGCGCGCGGTGGGGCTGCTGCCGTTGCGCTGGTAGCGGATCTGCTTCTCTTCGTGCCAGCGCAGGCCGACCTCGCTGCTGCCGGCGGTGCCGAACAGACTGCGCTCGAACGAGAAGCGCGAATCCACGCCCCAGGTGTAGTAGTTGCGCAGGCGGCCCTGGGTGGACGCGCAGGCATTCGGATCCACGCGCTGGCCGAGCCGGCGCGCGGTGGCGAAGGCGGCGCCGCACTGGGTGTCGGTGGTGGTGCTGGACTGCCGCCACCAGTCGCGCATGAAGTCGGTGTAGTAGGCCGAGGTGTGCAGCTTCAGGGTTTCGTTCGGCGTCCAGTCGTGGCTGACCGAGAACGCGGTGTGGCGGATGTCGAACAGGTCGTTCTCGAACGGGTAGTACTCGGCGCCGAAGTTCGCGTATTCCGCGTCGGTGAGGCCCGAATAGCCGACCTGCGAGCGCTCGCGCAGCAGGTTGCCGCGGATCGCCAGTGCGTGCTGGTCGTTGATCTGCACCTGGTACTTCGCGAACAGGTCGCCCTGCTCCAGGTCGGTGTTGTCGCGCGCGCCGTCGCCGCGCTTGTAGCCGAAGTCGACCAGGAGGCCGTTCGCGCCGATGCTGGCGTGCACCGCGCCGAAACCGCGCGTGCCGGCCGAGACCTCGACGTGGCCGGCGAAGTCGTCCGGCGGCGTCGGGGTGATGTAGTTGATCGCGCCGTGGATGGTCTGCGGGCCGAAGCGCAGCAGGCCGGCGCCCTTGAGCACCTCGACGCGGTCGTAGCGCTGGATCGGCGCGTGGTAGTAGCTGGCGTTGTCGCCGTAGGGCGCGTACATCGCCGGCAGGCCGTCTTCCAGCAGCAGCACCTTGGTCGAACGTGTCGGGTTGCTGCCGCGGATGCCGATGTTCGGGCGCAGGCCGAAGCCTTCCTCGTCGCGCACCGTCACGCCGGGCACCTTGCGCAGCGCCTCGTTCACGGTCAGGGCGCGGCCCGAGACGATCACGCTCTGGTCCAGCACCGACGCGGTGCCCTCGGCGGTCTTCTTCTCCTGGTGGTTGCCGACGACCTCGATGGTGGCGAGGGTGCGGCCGGCATCGTCCGCCGGGGCATCCTTCGGGGTGTCGTCCGCACGCGCGGCGAAGGGCGAGAGGGCGGCGGCCAGGGCGATGCCGAGGGTCAGGGGGTGGCGGACAGGGGGCATGACGAGCCAGGGAAAGGGAATAGGAATTGTTCTCAATTGTAAGAATTGCGTTCTCAAATGCAACAAGTTCTCATTTTCATCCATGCCGACTGCGGCGACGGGGCTGGTCGCCGGGGGCGTCGATCCCGGATCATGGCCGCCCGATGACGAAGGCGCCCGCGGGCGGAGCGATGGCATGAAGATCCTGGTGACCGGTGGTGGCGGCTTCCTCGGGCATGCGCTGTGCCGGGGGCTGGTGGCGCGCGGCCACGAGGTGACCAGCTACAACCGCGGCCACTATCCCGACCTCGATGCCATCGGGGTGCGCCAGGTCCGCGGCGACCTGGCCGACCGCGAGGCCGTGCTCGCGGTCTGCGCCGGCATGGACGCGATCTTCCACAACGCCGCCAAGGCCGGGGCCTGGGGCAGCTACGACAGCTACCACCAGGCCAACGTGGTCGGCACGGAGAACGTGCTGGCGGCCTGCCGGGCCCACGGCATCGGCCGGCTGGTCTACACCTCGACCCCCAGCGTGACCCATCGCGCCACCCATCCGGTGGAAGGCGGCACCGCCGAGAGCGTGCCCTACGGCGAAGGCTTCAAGGCGCCGTACGCGACCACCAAGACCCTCGCCGAAAAGGCCGTCCTCGCCGCCAACGGCCCCGACCTGGCGGTGGTCGCGCTGCGCCCGCGCCTGATCTGGGGCCCGGGCGACCAGCAGCTGGTGCCGCGCCTGGTCGACCGCGCCCGCGCCGGCCGCCTGCGCTTCGTCGGCGGTGGCGACAACGTCATCGACACCACCTTCATCGACAACGCCGCCCAGGCGCATTTCGACGCCTTCGACCACCTCGCCCCGGGCGCCGCCTGCGCCGGCAAGGCCTACTTCATCAGCAACGGCGAGCCCAGGCCGGTGCGCGAGATCGTCAATGCCCTGCTGCGCGCCGCCGGCGCGCCGGAGATCGACAAGACGCTGCCGTTCGGCGCGGCGTACGCGATCGGAGCGGTCTGCGAAGGCCTGTGGACCGTGCTGCCGCTCAAGGGCGAGCCGCCGATGACCCGCTTCCTCGCCGAGCAGCTGAGCACCACGCACTGGTACAGCATGGAACCGGCGCGACGGGATTTCGGCTACGTGCCGAGGGTGAGCATCGAGGAAGGGCTGAAGCGGCTGGCGGCGTCGTACGCGCGGTAGGCGCAGGCCGGAGACGGGGCAGCGGGTCTTCGACCCGCTCTGCAGGCGCCCTCGCCGCGTGCGGGGAAGGGTCGAGGTGAGGCAATTTGCCCGAATGCAGCCGTCCCCGGCGCATCCGGCCATCCCCGCTAGAATGCCCGCATGAGCACCTTCCCCCTCGACTGGAAACCGCTGGCCGGCCGTGCGCTGGAAGCGGCGTTGAATCGCGCCATCGACCTCGATCCCGATACCCGCGCCGCATTGCAGCCGCTGGATGGCCGCAGCGTGGTGCTGGCGCTGGACGCGCCCGCCGGGCGCGAGGCGGAGCCGCTGGCCCTGCACATGACCGTCGCCGGTGCGCGGCTGCAGGTCGGCCCGGCCGCCAGCGAAGGCGCCGCGCAGCCCGACCTCGCCGTGCGCAGCACGCTCGGCGGCGCGCTCTCGCTGGGCATGCGCACCCTGCTGCCGCGCCTGCTCGGCACGCCGGCCGACGAAGCAGACGCGATGCCGGTCGGACGACTGCGCATCGAGGGCGACGCCGAACTCGCGCGGCGTCTGCAGCGCCTCGCCGAGCGCTTCGATCCCGACTGGCAGCTGCCCTTCACCCGCGTGTTCGGCGAGGTGATCGGCGTGCAGGTGGCCAACGGCGTCGCCGCCGCGCTGCGCGGGGCGCAGCAGGGCGGGCGCAAGCTCGCCGAGACCACCGCCGAATACCTGACCGAGGAGTCGCGCGATGTCGTGCCGCGCGCCGAGCTCGATGCCTTCTTCGACGATGTCGACACCCTGCGCGACGACGTCGAGCGCATGGCCGCGCGGGTGACGCGCCTGCGCAGGCAGGTCGGCGCATGAGCGCCGTCCTGCGTGCGGCCCGCATCGGCCGCGTCCTGATCCGCTACCGCCTCGACGACCTGCTTGACGGCACGCCCGCCGAACGCTGGCTCAAGCTCGCGCGCCCGTTCGTGCCGCGCGCCTCGGTCGAGGTCGCCGCGCAGCCGCGCGGCGCGCGTCTGCGCCTGGCGCTGCAGGAGCTGGGGCCGATCTTCGTCAAGTTCGGGCAGATCCTCTCCACCCGCCGCGACCTGATGCCGCCGGACATCGCCACCGAACTGGCGCTGCTGCAGGATCGCGTGGCGCCGTTCGACGGCGAGGCTGCGCGGCGCATCGTCGAGCAGGCCCTGGGCCAGGACATCCGCGAGGCTTTCGAGCACTTCGACACCACGCCGCTGGCCTCGGCCTCGATCGCGCAGGTCCATGCCGCGCGCCTGCCCGGCGGGCGCGAGGTCGTGGTGAAGGTGCTGCGACCCGACATCGAGAAGCAGATCGCCGGCGACATCGCCCTGCTCAACAGCGTCGCGACGCTGGTCGAGCGCGCGCATCCGAACGCCGACAAGATCCGCCCGCGCGAAGTCGTGCGCGAGGTCGAGACCACGTTGGCCGCAGAACTCGACCTGCAGCGCGAGGGCGCGAATGCCTCGGTGATCCGCCGGTTCTGGAAGGATTCGCCCGACCTGTACGTGCCCGAGGTGATCTGGAGCCATACCGCCGAGCGCGCGCTCACGCTCGAACGCGTGCACGGCATTCCCAGCGACGATGTCGCCGCGCTGGACGCCGCCGGCATCGACCGCAAGGCGCTCGCCGCGAAGGGCGTGCGCGTGTTCTACACCCAGGTGTTCCGCGACAACTTCTTCCACGCCGATGCGCACGCCGGCAACATCTGGGTCGACATCGACCCGGCGCGCAAGGCGGACCCGCGCTTCATCGCGATCGACTTCGGCATCGTCGGCCAGCTCTCGACCGAGGACCAGTACTACCTCGCCGAGAACTTCATGGCGATCTTCAACCGCGACTACCGCCGCATCGCCGAACTGCACGTGCAGGCCGGCTGGATGCCGGCGACGATCCGCATCGACGAGCTGGAAGCCGCCGCGCGCGCGGTCTGCGAACCCTACTTCACGCGTCCGCTGTCGGAGATCTCGCTGGCCGAGGTGCTGGTCAAGCTGTTCCGCACCGCGCAGAAGTACGAGCTGACCCTGCAGCCGCAGCTGATCCTGCTGCAGAAGACCCTGCTGAACATCGAAGGCGTTGGCCGCCAGCTCGATCCGGAGCTGGACATCTGGGCCGTCGCCAAGCCGGTGCTGGAACAGATCCTGGTCGAGCGCTACAGCCCGCAGCGGCTGATGCGCGACTTCCGCAAACGCCTGCCCGAGCTGGTGACGCGCGCGCCGGACATGCCGCAGCTCCTGCATGCCTGGCTGAGCCAGCAGGTCGACGGCCGGCACGAGCTGTCGATGCGTTCGCACGACCTCTCCGATCTCGCGACCACCCTGCGCGCGATGCAGCGACGCATCGTCTCCGCGATCCTCGGCACCGGCCTGCTGATCGTCGCGGCGGTGCTCTACGCGCTGGAAGCCGGCGGGCCCTCGATGTTCAGCATCCCCGCCGCCGCCTGGATCGCCGGTGTCGGCGGCCTCTGGGCGCTGGTCGCGGCCTGGCCGCGGCGCTGACCCACTGCGCCGCCCGCCCACGGGCGGACGGCGCGCGGGATCGCTGCGATCATTTCGATGCAGGCGAACCGGCGGATGCGGCCTTCGCCTTCGCGAAATCGCCCGCCGCGAACACGCTGAGCTTGTCCGGGCGGAGGTGCTTGCGGATCGCGGCGTTGACCTCCTCGACGGTCAGCGCCCGCAGCTTCGCTTCGAATCGCGCGGTCCAGTCCATGGTGCGGCCCATGTAGGCATTGCGCGAGAGGGCATTGGCGACCCCGCCGTCGCTGGCGCGCGCCTGCTCCCGTCTGGTCAGCAGGTCGGTCACGGACTTCTTCAGTTCCCCGGCGGTGATGCCATCGCGGACGAAGCGCGCGAGTTCCTCGCGGATCGCCGTCTCCGCCTTGTCGACGTTCTGCGGCGCGGCGATGGCCTGCAGCATGAGCAGGCCGTTCTCGTCGCGACGTCCCGGTGCGGCGCCCGGCCACAGGGAGCTGCTGACCGAGTAGCTCAGGCCTTCCTTCTCGCGCAGGCGTTCGCCCAGGCGGGAGCTGAGCGCGCCGCCGCCGAGGATGTCATTGGCGACGAGCAGCGCGGGATATTCGGGGTCGTCCTCGTTCAGCGCGAGGTTGCTGCGCGCCATCAGCGTGGCGTTCGCCTTGTCCGGCGTTTCGAAGCGTGCCGCGCGGGCGGGCACGTCCCGGAACGACAGCACCACGTCTTCGTACGGCACCGGGCTGCGCCAGTCTGCGAACAACGCTTCCAGCTGCGCGCGCAGCGCAAGCGGATCGAAGTCACCGACGATCGAGATCTCGCCGTCGGCGGTGCCGTAGACCGCGCCATGGTAGGCGACCACGTCCTCGCGGGTGAGCGCGCGCAGGTCAGCCAGCTGTTCCTCGATGCTGCGCAGGCGGTACGGGTGATCAGTGGGCCAGGGATCGAAGTGGCCGTAGAGCGCGAGGCTGGCGATGGTGGACGGCTCCTTCCGGCTGTTCTCCAGCCCGGTGATGGCCTGCAGCTTGTACTGCTCGAACTCCGATGCCGGGAACGACGGGGTGCGCAGCACCTCGGCGACCAGCGACAGCGCGTCGGCCAGGTGTTCGCGCCGGGACTGCATCGTCACCATCGCGCGCTGCGCGCCGCCGGTGACGTAGGCCGTCGTCTTCAGCGCCTCCAGGCGCTGGGCGATGTCCTCCCGGCTTCGGGCGTTCGTGCCGCGCATCAGCATCTCGCCGACGGCGCCGGGCGCAGCGGCCGGGAAACGGCGCAGCGTGGCGATGTCGCCGTAGCGGAAGGCTGCACTCACCCACACGGTGTCGCCGCGCGTGTCCTTGGGCAGCAGCGAGACCTTCAGGCCGTCGCCCAGGGTGAAGGTGGTGGTGCGGGCATCGATGTTCGCCGGGCTGGGGTCGAAGGTTTCGCCGGCGGCGACGGCGGCCTTGCCGACGTAACCCTTCAGCGCCTCCTCCGGCGCGGGCGCGGCGGCGATCTCCACCCGCTCGGGCGTTTCAGTGGGGATGAACCGGCCGATGGTGCGATTGCTCGGCTTGAAGTAGGTGCGCGCGACGCGATTGACGTCGTCCACGGTCACGTTCGCGATCTGGTCGCGGCGCAGGAAGAACAGCCGCCAGTCCCCTGCGGCGACGGATTCGGTGAGCGACATCGCCAGGCTGTTGACGTTGTTCATGCCGTTCTCGTAACCGTTGGCGATGCGCTGCTTGGCCTTGGCCACTTCATCCGCAGTGATCGGTTCGGCGGCGAGGCGGGTCTCGACCTGGCGCAGCAGCTCGGCCTCGGCGCGGGCCAGGTCGCCGTCCTTGGGCGTGACCGCCACCAGGTTCAGCAGGCCGCCGTCGCGCTGGTCGCTGTTGCCGCCGCCGGCATAGGCCGCCAGCTTGGTCTCGACCAGGGCCTTGTGCAGGCGCCCGGTGGGCGCGTCGCCCAGGACGTCCATCAGTACGTCGAGTGCAGCGTTGTCCGGATGCGTGTGCCCGGGCGTGCGGTAGCCGATGCCGACGACGCGGGTGTCGCCGGTGCGGCGCACCACCACCTCGCGTTCGCCATCCTGCGTGGGTTCGACGGTGTAGAGCTTCGGCAGTGCGGTCGCCGGACGCTTGAGGGCGCCGAAGCGGGCCTGGACGCGCGCGAGCGTCTTTGCCGGGTCGATGCGGCCGGCGACGATGAGCGTGGCGTTGTCCGGCCGGTACCAGGTGCGGTAGAAGGCCTGCAGCCGCTCGATCGGCACGTTCTCCACGTCCGAGCGCGCGCCGATGGTGCTGTTGCCGTAGTTGTGCCAGAGATAGGCGGTGGAACGCAGGCGCTGGAACATCACCGCCGAGGGATTGTTCTCGTTGCGCTCCATCTCGTTGCGCACCACGGTCATCTCGCTGTCGAGGTCCTTCTTCGCGACGAAGGAATTCACCATGCGGTCCGCTTCCAGCGCGAGCAGCCAGTCGAGGGTCTCGTCATTCGCGGGGAACGAGCCGTAGTAGTTGGTGCGATCCAGCGAGGTGGTGGCGTTCGACTGGATGCCGCGCGCCTTCAGCGCGCCGGGAATGTCGCGGTGGGTCGGCGTGCCCTTGAACAGCAGGTGCTCCAGGAGGTGGGCCATGCCGGTTTCGCCGTAGTTCTCGTGCACCGAGCCCACGCCATAGGCGATGTTCACGGTGACCGTCGGCTTGCTGGCGTCGGGGAACAGCAGCACGCGCAGGCCGTTGCCCAGGGTGTATTCGCAGATGCCCTCGACGCAGGGGCCCGCAGCCACGCCCTTCGGTGGCGCCAGGCCGTCGCCGGCCAGGGCCAGCGGCGCCACCAATGCGAGGGCGCAGGCCAGCGCGAGCGGCCGGACATGGCGGCGGACAGGGGACAGGCTCGACATCGGAACTCCTTGCGTTCGGGCTTTCGGGGACAATGGCGGATGCTTGCAGATCGCGCCGTCCACGCCATGACCCAGAAGTCGTCTCCCGAGTTCCCCGATGCCCCGCCCCCGGATGCGATGCCCTCAGGGGCGATGCCTTCAGAGGCGATGCCTTCAGAGGCGATGCCCGATCCGGTCGTTCCGGCCGAGCTCGCCGTGCTGCATCGCGACGACTGGCTGGCCGTGGTCGACAAGCCCGCCGGGCTGATGGTCCACGACAGCGCCCTGGCGCGCGGCGAGACCGACTTCGCCGCCGACCGCCTGCGCGAACAGTTCGGTCGACCGATCTTCCTCGTCCATCGCCTGGATCGAGCGACCAGCGGCTGCCTGCTGCTGGCCTTCGATCGCGACACCGCCTCGGCGCTGGGCAAGGTGCTGATGTCGCATGCGTTCGAGAAGGACTATCTCGCGGTCTGTCGCGGCTGGCCGGCGGAGGAGGTCTTCGAGGTCGACCATCCGCTCGACGGCGGTCCGGGCAAGCCGCAGAAGAAGCCGGCGGTGACGCGTTTCCGCAGGTTGGCGACCTGCGAGCTGGCCCTGCCGTCGGCGGCGGCGGGCACCGAATTCCCGACCTCGCGCTACGCGCTGCTGCGCGCGCAGCCGCAGACCGGACGCTTCCGGCAGATCCGCCGGCACCTCAAGCACCTGTCGCACCATCTGATCGGCGACACCAGCCATGGCGACGGCCGCCACAACCGCGCGTTCCGGATGATGGGCATCCACCGCATGCTGCTGCACGCCGAGCGCCTGCGCTTCATCCATCCGCACAGCGGCGAGCGGGTCGACGCGCTGGCGCCGCCGGATGCGGAATTCGCGAAGGCGCTGGCGCTGTTCGGCGATGCGCCGGCGGCGTGATCAGTCCTTCTTCAGGCCCGCTTCGGCGTCCTGCTTCGCGGCTTCCAGTTCCTTGCGCAAGTCCGCGACCATCGTTTCGAACATCGGCTGCATTTCCTGCATCGTGAGCTCCATCGCCTGCGGCATCTTGCGCATGATCCCGCGTCCGGCCTCGCTGCCGTAGAAGGCGATCATCGCGTCGATCTCCTCGGCGGTGAACAGCCTGCGGTAGACCTTCCGGTACACCGGGCCGAGGTTCTCCCAGGACATGAGCTTGCGCATCGATGCCTGCTGCCTCGCCATCGCGTCCTGCACGGCCGCGCGCTGTTCGGGCGTGGCCTCCTCGCCGAGCATGCGTTCGCCCATCTGCTTTCCGACGATGTCCATCTGCGCGAACATCTCGTCCAGCATGCGCTGCATGTCCATCACTTCGATCAGACGATCGACCTGGGCGTCGCTCGGCTCGGTGGCGAAGGCGGCGGGCGCGGCGAAGGCGCCGGCCACGGCGAGCAGCAGCGCGGCGGCGCGCGTACGGAAGTCGGTCATCTGGAAACGTTCCGGGAGGGTCGGATCAGCGACGGCGCGCGCGCTGGTCGATGGCGGTATCGGTGGCCTGCTTGAGGTCCTTCAGCATCGGCAGCAGCATGGATTCGAGGTTGCGCATCTCCTGCTCGGCGTCGCGGATGCCGTTGCGCAGGCGGACCTCGGGGTCGTTGGCGTCGATGTTGTTGTAACGCGAGACGCCGCGCTGCTCGTCGGGATGGCTGCGATCGAAGGTCGCGCCGTACAGGTCGCGCGACAGCGGGCCGAGCTGGTTCCAGTGGCGGCGGACGAGGCCCTCGGCCTGGTTGCGCAGCTGGATGGCGGCCATGGCGCCGCCGTCGTCGCCGTCGCCCGGGTCGCGGCTGCCGTCCTGCTGCGTGCGCACCTGGCGCAGCAGCGCTTCGACTTCCTCGGCAGCGGTGGCGCGCTCCATGGCCGCGATCGAGGCGGGGCGCTCTTCACGGACCGGTGCCGGGGCGGGGCGCGCACGACCGCCGACGAAGGCGGGATCGTAGCCGTTGCCGACCGCGGCCGGGTCCCGGGCATGGGCCGGCAGGGCCGCCAGCAGCAAGAGTACGCAGGGCAGGGCGGAACGAAGCATGCGGGGGGTCCTCCATGGCGGACTGGCATCATCCGGCAGGCGCGCGCGGACGGTCAACGTGCAGCGTCCGCAGGCATCGAACCGGCGCCGGACCGCCACGATGGCATGCGCTCGTTACAATCGGCCATGGAGGGGCATGTGGACGCAGGCATCGAAATCCCGGAATCGGAACTGGTCGAACGCTTCGTGCGGTCTTCCGGGCCGGGCGGGCAGAACGTGAACAAGGTGGCGACGGCGGTCGAGCTGCGCTTCGACGTGGCCCGGTCGACGGTGCTGCCCGAGCCCGTGCGCGAGCGCCTGCTCGCCCGTCGCGACCGGCGCATGACCGCCGAGGGCGTGCTGGTGATCAACGCGCAGCGGTTCCGTACCCAGGAGCGCAACCGCCAGGACGCGCGCGAACGCCTGGCTGCGTTCGTCGCCGCCGGGCTGAAGGCGCCGACGCCGCGCATCGCCACCAAGCCGTCGAAAGCCGCCAAGAAGCGCCGACTGGACGACAAGCGCCAGCGCGCCGGCGTGAAGCGCCAGCGCGCCACGAAGGACTGGGACTGATGGCCGCCCCCGAGGCAGGGCCCTCGCCGGGGGCGGACCGCCCCGTCGTCCTCCCGTTGCCGCCGCAGGTGCCGCGCGTCCGGTCCGGCCGGGCGTTGCGCTGGATCGCGCGCACCCTGCTGCGCCTGGCGGGCTGGCGCATGGCCGGCACCTTTCCCGACATCCCGAAGCTGGTCCTGATCGGCGCGCCGCACACCTCGAACTGGGACGGCATCTGGGGGATGCTGGTCAAGGTCGCGCTGGGCCTGGACATCCGCATCTTCGCCAAGCGCGAGCTGTTCTGGTGGCCGCTGGGCCCGATCCTGCGCGGCCTCGGCGTGATTCCGGTCGACCGCACGGCCGCGCGCGGACTGATCGAGCAGATGCTGGAACGCTTCGAGCGCGAAGACCGCTTCTGGCTGGGGATCGCGCCCGAAGGCACCCGCACCCGCGTCGAACGCTGGAAGCCGGGCTTCTGGAAGATCGCCAGCGCCGCTGGCGTGCCGGTGCTGCCGGCCTACTTCCACTATCCCGAGAAGATCATCGGCATCGGCGAACCCTTCCAGCTCACCGACGACATGGATGCCGACATGGCCCGCATCCGCGCCTGGTACGCGCCGTGGCGGGGCAAGCATCGCGGGGTCTGAGCCCGCCGGCGCGCCCGTCCGGAGGCGTGACATCCGTCACCGCTGGATTTGTCCCCCCGGTACCTTATTCTTGCGTTGAACGCATTCGCGCAATTCAGATTCCCCGGGGACCGCATGGCGACACTGAAGAAGATCCTGGAAGCCGCACGCCTGATCGAATCGAGCGAGCCCCCGGCCCCGCCGGCGCCAGCGGCCGGGGACAGCGACATCGACGCGATCATCCGCCGGGCCGCCGAGGCCGAGAGCCGCGCCACGGCGTCGCCGCCACCGATGCCCGCCGCCGATGACGCCGTCGCACCCGTCATGCCCGGCGTGGAGGAAGGCCTGGACTTCGCGGAGATCTTCGCCCGCCAGGGCGTGGTCGATGCCGGGTTCCCGGTCGAGCGCCTGATCAAGCTGGTCGACGGCCTGAAGGCCCTGGACCCCACCACTCGCCGCGCCGCCATCACCGCGATGGACGTGGCCGACGAGACCTGGTCGATGGACCAGGTGCTGGCCGACGCCGACGCCAAGATCGCCGCCCTGCGCGGCCACCAGCGTCACCTGCAGGGCAATGCCGACGCCCTGGTGCGCGCGAACCAGGCGCGGATCGCCGAGCTCGAAAGCGCCCGCGACGCCCGCCTGGCCGACCTGCGCCAGCAGATCGCCGTGCTCGAAGCGCAGATCCAGGATGCGGTGGGCGCCACCGCGGCCGACATCGCGCGGCTGCAGTCCGAATCCGAATCGAACAAGGCCGCGCTGGCCCGCGAGACCCAGCGCCTGGATGCGCAGGTGCTGAGCCTGGAGGAGCTGGCCGCCCAGTTCCGCGCACCGGCGAAGTGACCGCGCGCCGCCGATCCGTCCGCATCCGATCCGCCCCTCGTCCCAGTCCCGTTTCGCCTCAGTCCCCCAGGAGCGCCACATGGCCGTCAAGCTCACCCCCTTCGCCAAGATCCTGATCGGCGCGATCGTCGTCGTCGGTTCCGGCTCGGTCGTCTGGAACCTCTACAAGAACCGCAAGGCCGAGGGCGACGATGCGCCGGCCGCGACCGCGCAGGCCGACGGCAAGCCGGCCAGCGCCGCTGCGTACAGCAGCAAGGGCGACGGTCCGCTGGGTTCGTCCGGCAACCCGCTGAAGGTCAGCATCGTCAGCTTCCACGGCTACGCCCCGGCGCTGGTCGCCAACGGCCAGAGCCTGACCACGAAGCCGGGCTCGCTCTTCGACAAGGAAGGGCTCAACGTCGAGTTCGTCATCCAGGACGACATCCCGACGCTGTCGACCATCTTCGAAGCCGGTACCGCGCAGTGCGTCTGGCGCACCTCCGACTTCTGGGCGCAGGAGCAGCCGAACCTGCGCAACAGCGGCCATGACGGCCGCGCGGTGATGATCGTCGACAACACGCGCGGCGCCGACGCGATCATCGCGAAGGACCCGTCGATCCGCACCGTCGAGGATCTTGCCGGCAAGAAGGTCGCGATGCTGCAGTTCACGCCGTCGCACGGCATGACCATCGACGCGGTCGACAACTCCGCGCTGTCCGCGCGGAAGAAGCAGAGCATCGAATACGTGTTCATCGGCGCCGAGGAAGGCACCGCCGGCGTGCGCGCCGCGCTGGAGTCGGGCAACGTCGACGCCGCCGCGCTGTGGGATCCCGACCTCTCGCTCGCGCTGCGCGCGACCCGGGGGCACGTGGTCTATTCCACCCGCACTGCGTCCAACCTCATCTTCGACGTGATCGTCTGCGACAAGCGCGTGCTCGACAGCGAGGAAGGCGCCGCCGCCGTGCAGAAGCTGGTGAACGGCTGGATGGCCGGGGTCGACGCCGCCAAGGCCAATCCCGACGGCGCGGTCGACGCGCTGGTGAAGACCGAGGAATTCTTCACCCTGCTCGCCAAGGACGAAGGCAAGGGGTTCGTGAAGAAGCTGTTCGACAACCTGCTGTGGACCGGCGTGGCCGACAACGCGCGCATCCTCGGCCTGGCCGGCGACACCAACCACTACGCCCGCGTCTACCAGCGCTTCGACCAGATCTACCGCGCCGCCGGCGCGCTGGCCAATCCGAAGTCGCCGGTGATCAACCCGGCCGACAGCTTCGACACCCGCTTCATCCGCAAGCTCTACGAGGCCAGCACCGCCGCGCAGGTCGAAGCGAAGAAGGAAGAAGTGTTCACCGAGGCCGCGCGCGAGGAGGCCGTGCAGGCCGCGCCGGCCGAAATCACCAAGCCCGTGACGGTGAACTTCGCCAGCGGCCAGTCGGCGCTGACCAAGCGCGCCGAGCGCACCATCGACACCGAGATGGTGCCGTTCATCGAGAACAACGGCGGTGCCTACTTCGAGATCAGCGGCAACACCGACAGCACCGGCAACGCGGCCGTGAACGACCGCCTGTCGCGCGCGCGCGCCGAGGCCGTGGTCGAGTATCTGGCGAGGCAGTGGGAGTTCCCGCGCGAGCGCTTCAAGATCGTCGGCAACGGATCGAGCAAGCCGCTGTGCGACGAGAACAACCCGCAGTCCGAAGGCGTGGGCCTGGACGGTTGCCGCGAGATGAACCGCTCGACGCGCATCGCGGTCTACGGCGCGCGTCCGTAAGCACGGGAGCCACGGACCATGGCCAGCCCCTGGAATCCCTATGCCGCGCTGTCCGCCGGCACGCGGCGGCAGCTCGGCTTCGCCGGTGTCGCGGTGGTGCTGCTGGCGTGGTTCGCGCTCAGCGCCAGCGGCTGGATCAGCCGCAACAAGCTGCCTTCGCCGATCGCGGTGTTCGAAGCGCTGAGCTACCTGGCCTGGAGCGACGGCAAGAGTCTGCTGCTGCCGGCGATCCTGTCGTCGGTCGGGCGCGTGGCGATCGCGGGCCTGCTGGTGGTGGTGATCGGTGTGCCGCTCGGCATCCTCATGGGCGCCTCGCCGAAAGTGAACGCCTTCCTGTCGCCACTGGTGGATCCGTTCCGCTCGGCGCCGGTGGTCGCGCTGCTGCCCATCCTCGTGATGTGGCTGGGCATCGATGAAGAGGTGAAGATCGCCTTCCTGTTCCTAGGCGCGGCGGTCTACCTGGTGCCGATGGTGCGCGACGCGATCCAGGCGGTGCCGCAGAGCCACTGGATCGGCGCCCGCGACCTCGGCGCCACGCCCTGGGAATGCATCCGCCACGCGGTGGTGCCGATCGCGATGCCGCGCATCGCCGATGCGATCATCGTCAGCGTCTCGGTGATGTGGACCTACATCACCGTCGCCGAGTACGTGAACGCGCAGTCCGGCCTCGGCCAGCTGATCCAGAACTCCAAGCGCTTCAGCGCGATGGACCAGGTGTTCGCCGGGATCATCGTGATCATGGCCCTCGCGCTGCTGACCTACCAGCTGATGCGCCTGGCCAAGCGCCGCTTCTATCCGTGGGAGACGCAGGCATGAGCGCCGCGCAGAACAAGGGCGCGGCTGTCGTCTCGCTCGAACACATCGTCCAGGAATACCCGCGTCCCGAAGGCGGCGTGAACCGCGTCGTCGACGACCTCACCCTGCGCTTCGAGGGCCCGAGCATCAACATGCTTCTCGGCCCGTCCGGCTGCGGCAAGAGCACGCTGCTGTACATGATGGGCGGCGTGCGCCCGATGAATGTCGCCGTGCCCACCAGCGGCAGCGTGAGCATCGATGGCGAACCCTGCACCGACGCGCACGACGATGCGGTGATGGTGTTCCAGCGCTACGCGAACCGCCCGGACCTGAGCGTCCACGACAACGTCGCGTTCCCGTTCCGGCTCGGCCTGTGGCGCGACCGCGTCCCCGCCGCCGAGCGTCGCGACCGGGTAATGCACATGCTCGAAGCGGTGGGCCTGGCCGACAAGGCCAGGCTGCACCCCAGCCAGCTGTCCGGCGGGCAGAACCAGCGCATCGCCCTGGCGCGCGCGCTGGTGCTCAAGCCGCGCATCCTGCTGATGGACGAGCCCTTCGGCGCGCTCGACGCGCAGACCCGCGAAGACATGCAGCAGCTGCTGGTGAAGCTCTACCAGGAACATCCCTGCCTGATCGTGTTCGTCACCCACGACGTGACCGAGGCGCTGCTGCTCGGCGACCGCGTGGTCGTGCTGTCGACGCAGCCGGCGCGCATCGCCGACGACTTCGCCATCGCCACGCCCAAGCCGCGCGACAGCGGCTGGCTGCGCATGCCCGAGGCCGCCGCGCTGGAGCAGCGCATCCTCAGCCGCCTGCACCAGGCCACCGGCAAGGGCAACGTGCGGGTGAGCGTGTGAGCGGTCCCGACGCATGAGTTCCCAGCCCAAGCCCGTGAGCTACCTCCGCGCCTGGCTCACCAGCCAGGCCAACGTCATGACCCTGCTCGGCGGCGGCCTGGCCGCCGCCATCGCCTCCGTCCCGGCCGGCGGCGCCGGCGCGCTCGGCGCGCTGGTGGTGCTCGGTGCGGTGCAGGTGCTGCTCGCCCTGGTCATTCCCGACCTGCCGACGTTCCGCAGCAAGGTCGACAGAAGCGCGCGACGCGGCGCCATCGACCAGCGCCGCGCGCAATTGCAGCAGGAACTCTTTTCCCTGCACGGCGGCATGGAGCGCGTGGTCGGCATGGGCATGTGGCAGAAATACCTCGCCATCGTCGAGCGCTCCGAAGTCCTGTACCGCATCGCCGGCGAGGCGCAGAGCCAGCTGTCCTACGACGACGCCGAGCGGGTGGACAAGGCCTCGGTCGATTTCCTCGCGCTGTGGCTGGCGCAGATGACCATCAAGGAGCGCCTGCGCAGCGGCGAGGAAGCCACGCTCGACCGCCGGCTGCGCGAGGCCGAACAGGCCTTGGCCCAGGTCGATGCGCAGGATCCGCGCTACCGGCACCTGAAGATGGCGCACGACGACTACGCCGCGATCAAGCTGCGTCACGACAAGCTCGCCGCGCGCCGGATGTCGATCGACGCCGCGCTGGTCTCGCTGCCCGACCAGGTCGAAGAGGTCTACCAGCTCGTCGTCGCCAGCCCGTACTCCAGCACGCTCGGCTCCAAGCTCGGCGAATCGCTGTCGCGCCTGCAGCTGGAGGAAGACATCGAACTGGAGCTGTCGCAGAACGACCTCGACAGCGACTACTTCAAGACCGGCGCCGCCGGCGCCAAGTCGATGGCCGCGCGCCAGGCGGCGAGGGCGTCGAAATGATCCGCGTCCATCCCATCCCCCGAACACACCAAGCTGCAACCAGGAGACATCCATGAACATCTTCAGCCGACTGGCCAACCTCGTGCGCGGCTTCCTCTCGCTCTTCGTCACCGGGCTGGAGCAGCAGCATCCCGAGATCGCGTACGAGAACGCGATCAACACCATGATCGAGAAGTACAACAAGCTCAAGAACGCCACCGCCGGCCTGATCCGCCTCCGCGAGGACGCCGCCGACCGCCTGCAGAAGGCGCAGGCGCAGCAGAAGGAGCTGGCCGCGATGCTCGAACAGGCGATGGCGACCAACCAGGACGACCTCGCGGTCGAACTGATCGAGCGCAAGGACGCCGTCGACGCCGAGATCGCCTCGCTGCAGGCCGAACTCGAAGCCGCCGAGAAGGACGTCGACACCGCCAAGACCGCGCTGACCGACGTGAAGGGCGAGATCGGCAAGCTCAAGGCCGAGAAGGACCGCATGCTCGCCAAGATGCAGAGCGCGCAGGCGCGCACGCGCATCAACGATCAGCTCGAAGGTCTGTCGGTCGACGCTGAACTGCGCGCGCTGGAGAACGTCCGCACCGGCATCAAGGACACCATCGCCAAGGCCAAGCTCGGCGACGAGCTGCGCGAGTCGGATCTCGACACCCGCCTGAACGCGCTCAAGGCCAGCAGCAGCAAGGCCACCGCCCGCGCCAAGCTGGAAGCGATGAAGAAGGATCGCGCTGCGGCATCGGACGCGAACCGGACGATCTGATCGCAAGCGTTTTGAAGCCCTCCCCTTCAAGGGGAGGGTTTGGGTGGGGATGGGGTCGAAGGTTCTCTCGCGCACAGTCGCTACGCGTCAGCGGAACCCATCCCCACCCCGGCCCTCCCCTTGAAGGGGAGGGAGAAGCACGGCCCGCGCCCTCTGTCGCCTCACGGAACCCGCCACCATGACCACCCTCAACGGCACGCCATCCGCGGGGAATCCGCTTCCGCAGTGGGCCGACGAACTCAAGCGTCGCTATCTCGCCGGCGAGGCCGGGCTGTTCATCCTGCACGGCAACGTCCACGACGGCGTGCCGCACGACGGCAAGCTGCAGCCGTTCTCCGACTACGTGCACGACGTGGTGCTCGCGGCGAAGCCGCAGCGTTACGAACTGGCGCTGCGCCATGCCGGGCTGAAGCGGCGCGGCGAGGGCACCAAGCCGATCGATGGCGGCGACTCCCTGCTCGAAGGCATGGCCAACCTCGAACTGCGCATGCGCACCGGCGACGGCATCGCCCTGGTGCTGCCGCATGCCGGCGACCTGGTGCCGAACGCCGAGACCACCTTCCTCAGCACCGACGAACGCGGCCTGCTGGAGATCTTCCACGACTGGTCGCTCAGCGGCCTGCTGCTGCAGCGCAACCACATCGTCGTGCTGCTCTGCGCCTCGCTGTCGGAAATCCATCCTTCGCTGAACACCAATCCGCGCATCTGCGCGATCGAGGTCGCGTATCCCGACGAAGCCGCGCGCCTGCAGCTGGTCGCGCAGTCCGCGCCGCACATGGCGCCGGAACAGCAGGCACTGGTCGCCAAGCACACCGCAGGCCTGCGCCTGCTGGAGATCGACAGCATCGTGGCGGAACGTCCTGCCGCCGGTCTTCCCGAAGCGGAACGCAAGACGCTCGCGCTGCAGCTGCTCGGCGACGCGCCCGATGCGCAGCAGCGCGCCGAGATGTACGCCGGCGTCACCGCAGGCAAGACCCGCGAGGAAATCGCGTTCATGATCCTCGGCCACGCCGCGCCGGCCTCGAACGAGGATCCGCTCGACGCGATGCTGGCGATCATCGGCGAGCGGAAGCGCGAGATCATCCAGCGCTCCTGCGGCGACCTGATCGAATTCCTCGATCCCTCGTACGGACTCGACGCGGTCGGCGGCTACGACCAGATCAAGGCCGAGCTGATGAAGATCGCCGCCACCCTCAGGACCGGCGACCGCAAGCTCGCGCCGATGGGCCTGCTCGCGGTCGGCCCGATGGGCGTGGGCAAGACCTTCGTCATCAAGGCCTTCCTCAAGGAAGCCGGCCTGCCCGGCGTGGTGCTGAAGAACTTCCGCTCGAAGTGGGTCGGCTCGACCGAGTCCAACCTCGAACGCGTGCTCAAGATCATCCGCGCGATGAGCCCGATCGCGCTGGTCATCGACGAAGGCGACCGCAGCTTCGGCAACGGCGAAGGCGGCGACAGCGACGGCGGTACCTCCTCGCGGGTGATCGCGCGGATCAAGGACTTCATGTCCGACACCGCCAACCGCGGCCACGTGCTGACCATCCTGATGACCAACCGGCCCGACAAGCTCGACGTCGACATCAAGCGTCCCGGCCGCCTCGACCGCAAGATTCCCTTCTTCTACGTCGACACCGGCGAAGACCGCCTGCGCATCGTCCGCGCGATCCTCAGGCGCAACGGCGTCGACCTCGCCGACGACAGCGTCGCCGCGCTCGGCGACGCGTTCGCCGGCCTCGACGGCTATTCCAACGCCGACCTCGAAGCCATCGCCCTGCTCGCGCTCGACATCGCCCGCAACGACGGCGTCGCGCTCGCCGCCACGCACCTTGAGCAGGCCATCGCCGACTTCATCCCGCCGCAGCACACCGACACCATCCAGCTCATGGAGCTGCTCGCCGTACAGGAATCCTCGCGCCGCAGCCTGCTGCCGGAACGCTTCGCGAAACTGGCGCCTTCGGAGGTGTCGGAGCTGATCGGGGAATTGAAGCGGCGGGTGCGCTGAGCTTCTTGCACCGGGAGCATTGCCGCAGGCGTTGGTTGCGACTTGCGTCGATCCTGCAAACACCGAGCGCTTCGTAGGAGCGACGCAAGTCGCGACCGATCTGCGGATGGCCTCAATTGCATACGATGCGAATCGAGGTTATCCGCATTTTCCTGATCAGCGCTGTCCCACTTCCACCCGCGTCGGCAGCGACTGCGGCCAGCCACCGGCCAGTGCCTTGAACAGAGCGACCGCGCTCGTCGCGCTGCGCGTGCGGGCGTCGGCGAAGGCATCCTCGGCCTGCAGGCGCGTGCGTTCGGCGTCGAGGACTTCGAGCAGGCCGGTGGCGCCGGCTTCGAAGCGGGTGCGCGCCAGCGTCGCGGCCCGGGCGCTGTCGGTCGCCGCGCGTTCGAGCAGGGCGTCCTCCTCGCGTGCGCGGGCATGGCGAACCAGGGCGTTCTCGGTGTCTTCCAGTGCGAGCAGCACGCTGCGTTCGTAGCCGGCGAGCGCGCCCGACGCATCGGCATCCGCGGCGGCGATGCGCGCGCGGGTGCGACCGATGTCGAGGAACGACCAGTCGATGCCCAGCGCGACGAGGCGTGTTTCGCTGCCGCGTTCGAACAGGGCGCTGGTGTCGATCGCCTGGCTGCCGATCAGCCCGCCGAGCGTGAAGCGCGGGAACAGGTCGGCGGTGGCGACGCCGATGCGCGCGGTCGCGGCATGCAGGCGCGCCTCGGCGGCGGCGACATCGGGTCGGCGACGCAGCAGGACGCCCGGCGTGCCCGGATCGATGCGGGCGGGCAGGGCGGGCAACTGTGCAGGCACCGACAGTTCGGCGATCAGCGCCTCCGGCGCGCGCCCGGTCAGCACCGCGAGGCGATGCATCGCGATCGATGCCTGTGCGTCGAGCGCGGGGATGCGCGATGCGGTCGCGGCCTGCTGCGCGCGCGCGCGGGACAGGTCGAACTCGCTGTCGCGGCCCGCATCGTAGCGCGCCTGCACCAGGCGCAGCGTTTCCGCCTGATTCGCGGCGTTCTCGCGGGCCACGCGCAGGCGTTCCTGCAGGCCGCGCAGTTCGAAGTAGGTCCGTGCGACTTCGCCGACGATGGCGACTTGGGCTGCGGCGAGATCCAGGGCGCTGGCCTGGGCATCGGCGCGGCCGGCTTCGACGTTGCGACGGATGCGGCCGAACAGGTCGAGTTCCCAGGCGACGCTCGCGCCGATGCTGTAGGACTCGACATCGCGCGCATCGCGACCGACGCCCGGCATCTGGTCGCTGCTCGCGCGCGTGTCGCGGCCATCGGCATTCGCGGTGATCGTTGGCAGACGGTCGAATTTCGCGCCGCGCAGCAGCGCATTGGCGCGGTCGTACTGGGCCAGCGCGATGCGCAGGTCGTGGTTGGCCGACAGCGCGGCGTCGACGAGCGCGTCGAGCCGTGCATCGCCGAACCCGCGCCAGAACGCGGCATCGGCGGAAGGTGCTGGCCTGCCATCGACGGACCCGGCGTCGCGCGCGAAGCGCTCCGCCACCGGCAGGTCGGGCCGGACATGGTCCGGACCGACGGTGCAGGCGGAGATCGCCAGCGACAGCGCAGCCATGGTCAGCAGCGAGGGAAGGGCGCGTGGGAAAGCGGGCATGACGGAGCGCTCCGTGGGCGATGCACGAGGCATCGCGGTTGAATCGTGGTCGGAATGGGACGCACCGGCGCGGCTGCATGCGCCGGTGCGTGCTGCGCGGTCACCAGCGCAGGGTCTGGCCGAGGTGGGTGAAGCCGCCGGTGGGACCGATGTCGCCGATCAGCGACATCGCCACGCTGCTCTTCGCGCCCAGTTCGATGCTGAGGTCGCCGTTCGCGTTCATGTCGGTCTTCACCGATCCGGGATGGATGGCGTTGACCTTGATGCCGGTGTCGCGCAGTTCGTGCGCCAGATGCACCGTCCACGCATTCAGTGCGCTCTTGGAGACGTTGTACGCGGGCAGCTTGTAGTCGAAGATCGGCGATTGCGGATCGGTGTGCTCGGCGATCGAGCCGAGCAGGCTGGACACGTTGACGATGCGGCCGGCCACGGATTTGCGCAGCAGCGGCAGGAAGGCCTGCGTGGTCGCGATCACGCCGAACAGGTTGGTGTCGAAGGTGTCGCGCCAGGTCTCGATCGACTGTTCCGACGGCTTGCGCTGGAAATCGTCGATGAAGATGCCGGCATTGTTGACGAGGATGTCGAGGCGGCCATGGCGCTGCGCGATCTGATCGGCCGCGGCGGTGATGCTCGCCTCGTCGGTGACGTCGAGGGCGATGGCCTCGACCGGCAGCCCTTCGGCCTGCAGCGACAGTGCGGCTTCGACGGCCTTGTCCTTGTCGCGACCCGCGAGCAGGGTGTGGATGCCGGAGCCGGCGAGCTGGCGCACGGTTTCGCGGCCGATGCCGCGGGTGGCGCCGGTGACGAGCGCGATCTTCTGCGTGGTGTTCATGGGATGAATTCCTTGCGTATCGGTGGGGAGGGCGTGGGGGCGGGGATCAGACGGCGACGCCGTCATTGGTGTGGGTGGCCTGTGGTGCGTGCGAGACCAGCGGGCGGTTGGCGAGCTTGCGCAGCGCGACGTAGAACACGGGGGTGAGGAACAGGCCGAAGGCGGTGACGCCGAGCATCCCGGCGAACACGGTGATGCCGGTGACCGAGCGCACTTCGGCGCCCGCGCCCGAGGCGAGCACCAGCGGCACGGTGCCGGCGATGAAGGCCACGGACGTCATCACGATCGGTCGCAGACGCAGGCGGCAGGCCTCGAGGGCAGCTTCCACGATGCCCTTGCCCTGCAGTTCCAGTTCGCGCGCGAATTCGACGATCAGGATCGCGTTCTTGCACGCCAGGCCCATCAGCACGACCAGGCCGACCTGCACGAACACGTTGTTGTCGCCGCCGGTGAGCCACACGCCGAGCAGCGCGGACAGCAGGGTCATCGGCACGATCAGGATCACCGCCAGCGGCAGCGTCCAGCTTTCGTACAGCGCGGCGAGCACGAGGAAGGCGAGCAGCACCGCCAGCGGGAACACCACCAGCGCGGCCTTGCCCTGCGTGGCCTGCTGGTAGCTCAGGTCGCTCCAGTCGATGCCCATGCCCTGCGGCAGGGTCTTCTCCGCCAGTTCGGCGACCTTGGCCATCGCTTCGCCCGAGGACAGCACGCGCGGATCGGCTTCGCCGAGCAGGTCCGCGGCGGGATACCCGTTGAAGCGGATCACCGGATCGGGGCCGTAGGTCTGCCGCACGGTCACCATCGAACCGATCGGCACCATCTCCCCGGCGGCATTGCGCGTGCGCAGCCGGGCGATGTCCTCGACCTGGTCGCGGAACGGTGCGTCGGCCTGCGCGATCACCTGCCAGGTGCGGCCGAACATGTTGAAGTCGTTGACGTAGGCCGAACCGAGATAGGTCTGCAGCGTGTCGAACAGTTCGGTCAGCGGCACGCCCTGCGCCTTGGCCTTCACGCGATCCACGTCGGCCTCGAGCTGCGGCACGTTCGCCTGGTAGCTGGTGATCGGGAAACCGAGGCCGGGCGTCTGCGATGCCGCGCCCTGGAAGGCCTGCACCGCGCTCTGCAGTGCGCCGTAGCCCAGGCGCGTGCGGTCCTCGACGAACAGCGACCAGCCCGAACCGTTGCCGAGGCCCTGGATCGGCGGCGGCATGAAGGCGAAGGTGAAGCCTTCCTGGATCGTCGAGAACTTCTGGTTCAGTTCGGCGGTGATCTCGGCGGCGCTGCGCTTGCGTTCGGAGAACGGCTTGAGGGTGAAGAACACCACGCCGTTGTTGGGCGTGTTGGTGAACTGCAGTGGATTCAGGCCGGGAAACGCGATCTCGCTTTCCACGCCCTCGACCTGCCTGGCGATCGCGGCCATCTTCTTCAGCGTCGCATCGGTGCGTTCGATCGAGGCGCCTTCGGGCATCTTCACGCCGGCGATCAGGTACAGCTTGTCCTGTACCGGGATGAAGCCGGCCGGCACCGCCTGGAACATCACGCCCGCACCGACCAGCAGCGCCGCATACACCGCGAACACCGCGCCGCGGCGGCCCAGCGTGCGCGACACCGCGCCTTCGTAGCGCTTCGAACTGCTGTTGAAGAAGCGGTTGAACGGACGGAACAGCCAGCCGAAGAGACGGTCGATCAGGCGAGAGGGTGCGTCCTTGTGGCTGCCGTGCGGCTTGAGCAGCTTCGCAGCGAGCGCCGGCGACAGGGTCAGCGAATTGATCGCCGAGATCACGGTCGAGATCGCGATGGTCACGGCGAACTGCTTGTAGAACTGGCCGGTCACACCGGTGAGGAAGGCCATCGGCACGAACACCGCGCACAGCACCAGCGCGATCGCGATGATCGGGCCCGAGACTTCCTTCATTGCCATGTGCGCGGCTTCGAGCGGCGTGGCGCCGTGCTCGATGTGCCGCTCCACGTTCTCGACGACCACGATCGCGTCGTCGACCACGATGCCGATCGCCAGCACCAGTCCGAAGAGGGTGAGCGTGTTGATCGAATAGCCGAGCAGATGGAGCACCGCGAAGGTGCCGACCACCGACACCGGCACCGCCAGCAGCGGAATGATCGAGGCGCGCCAGGTCTGCAGGAACAGGATCACCACCAGCACCACCAGCAGGGTCGCTTCGAGCAGCGTGGTGATGACCGAATTGATCGAATCGCGGACGAAGATGGTGGTGTCGTAGACCGACACGATCTCCACGCCAGGCGGCAGGGTCCTGCGGATCTCGGCCATCCTGTCGATGACCGCGTCGCGGATCTCCAGCGCGTTCGCGCCCGGCGCCTGGAAGATGCCGATCGCCGACGCATTCATGCCGTCGAGGCGCGCGCGCAGCGTGTAGTCGCCGGCGGCCAGCTGGATGCGCGCCACGTCGCGCAGGCGGACGACTTCGCCATCGTCGCCGTTCTTGAGCACGATGTCGCCGAATTCGGCTTCGTCCTGCAGGCGGCCCTTGGCGTGGATCGGCAGCAGGAAATCGCTGCCGTTGGGCATCGGCTCGGCGCCGAGCTGGCCGGCGGAGACCTGCACGTTCTGTTCGCGCACCGCGCGCAGCACGTCGCTCGCGGTCATCCCGCGCGCGGCGATCCTGTCCGGGTCCAGCCACAGGCGCATCGCGTAGTCGCCGCCGCCGAAGGGCTGCGCGTCGCCGACGCCGGGAATGCGCGCCAGCTGGTCCTTCACGTGCAGGCGCATGTAGTTGCGCAGGTACAGCGAGTCGTACTTGCCGTCCTTCGACACCAGGTGCACCACCATCAGGAACACCGGCGACTGCTTCTGCGTCGTTACGCCCTGCCTGCGCACGTCCTCGGGCAGGCGGGCGAGCGCCTGCGCAACGCGGTTCTGCACGCGCACCGCGGCTTCGTCCGGATCGGTGCCGGGCTTGAAGGTCACGGTCAGCGCGAGCACGCCGTCGGAACCGGCGACCGACTTGACGTACATCATGTCCTCGACGCCGTTGATCGCTTCTTCCAGCGGCGTGGCGACGGTTTCGGCGATCACCTTGGGATTGGCGCCGGGATAGACCGTGCGCACCACCACCGAGGGCGGCACCACTTCGGGATATTCGCCGATCGGCAGCAGCGGGATCGCGATCAGGCCGGCGGCGAAGATCACGATCGACAGCACCGCGGCGAAGATCGGCCGGTCGATGAAGAATCGGGAGAAATCCATGGGAAGTCCTTGGTTGCGGCAAAGCCGCGGCGAGGGCCGGCCCGAAGGCCGACCGGTGCGGTGATGCGAAGTCTTGAAGCCGCGCGTCGAAGCGACGCGTTGCGGTGACGACCCGCCGTTCCGCCGCCGACGGGGGATCCGGCGGCGGAACGGGGGCGTCGGAAGGACGGTGTCAGGGCGACGGCGGGAGGATCATGGCGTCGCCGCCACGGTCGGCTTCGGGGCGCCGCCGGCGGTCGCGACGGCGCGATCGCCGGTGCTTGCCGATGCCTCCATCGCGACTTTCTTCGGCACGACCGGCATGCCCGGGAAGAACACCTTCTGCACGCCGTTGACGATCACCGTGTCCTGCGCGGCCAGGCCGGACTCGACCACGCGCAGCCCATCGACCGAGCGACCCAGCACCACGTCCTTGCGCATCGCCTGGTTGCCCTTGCCGAGCACGTAGACGTACTTGCGGTCCTGGTCGGTCAGCACGGCCTTGTCGTCGATCAGCAGCGCCCTGGCGCGTGCGCCGCCTTCCAGCTGCACGCGCGCGAACAGGCCGGGCGTGAAGCGGCGATCGGGGTTCGCCAGCACCGCGCGGGCACGGATCGTGCCGGTGGCGGGATCGACCTGGTTGTCGACGAAATCGACGATGCCTGCGTGCGGATGGCCGCTCTCGTCCGCGAGCCCGACGCGCACGCGGCTCTGCGCGGCGGCGCCGTCGCGCAGGAACGCCTGCTCGTCGGTCTCGAAGTACACGTGCACCGGATCGAGCGAGACGACCGTGGTCAGCAGCGTGCCGTCGGCCTGCGCCAGGTTGCCGGTGGTGACCAGCGCGCGGCCGGCGCGGCCGTCGATCGGCGAACGCACTTCGGTGAACTGCAGGTCGAGCCTGGCGCTGGCGACGGCCGCTTCGGCGGCACGCACGGCGGCATCGCCCTGCGCGGTGGCGGCCTTGCGGGTGTCGAACTCCTCGCGCGAAATGGCTTTCGCGTCGACCAGCGCCTGCGCGCGGGCATCCTGCGAGCGCGCCAGTCGCGCCTCGCTGCGTGCGCGCTCGAGGTTGGCCTCGGCCTGCGCCAGCGCGGCGCGATACGGACGCGGATCGATCACGAACAGCAGCTGGCCTTTCCGCACTTCGTCGCCTTCGCGATACGCGACGCGTTCGATGTAGCCGCTGACGCGCGGGCGCAGTTCGACGGTCTCCACCGCCGCGACGCGGCCGGTGACGTCGTTCCATTGCGTCACGTCGCGCTGCAGTACCTGGGCGACGCTGACCTCGGGCGGAGGCGGTGCGCCGTGCGGTGCTGCCGCTTCGCTGCTGCACGCGGAAACGACGATGGCGATCGCGGCGCCAAGCAGCAGGTTGGAGAGAGGGAAACGGGTGCCCGTTCGGGCATGCGGTGTACGGTTCATGGCGAAAGCCTGTCTTCGAGTCGGGGGGAGGACGCGATGCCGCGCAGCAGCCTGCGCGCGTCGTGGAGGGAGCGTTCCGCATCGGCGTTGCCGGTGCCATCCGATTCCTGTGCCCGGGTCGCAACGCGGCGTTCCGGTGGCGCGGTATCGAGGGCATCGACGTCGTCGGACCAGAACGCCGAGGGCGGGCTCGCGTCGCCGAAGCGCACGACCGCATCGCGCACGGTGCCGGGCGATGTCGCCATCGCCACCGCGCGTCGCGCGACCGCGCCGAGGCTCGGCCATTCGGGGCAGGCATGGCGTTCGTTGCCGGGCGTGCGCAGCGGCGCATCCACGCCGAGCAGGTGCACGTGCACGCCGAGCGCGCGCGCTTCGTCGTGCAGCACGCGCGCGAGCATGCGCAGCGCGGCGGCGGCGATCGAATCGTGGCCGTAGCCGGCCCAGGGATAGTCCGCGCCCGGTCCGCCGACCAGCACGTAGGTGCCGCGCGCCTGCGCGGAGAGCATCGGCAGCAGATGGCGTGCGGCGAACAGGTGCGGCAGCAGGTCTTCGTCGAGGCGCCTGCGCAGCGCGTCGCCGGGCTGGTCGAGCAGGCGGCCGCGCACCGGCGCGCCGCGGATCGCGGCGATCGCGCCGGCGACGGGTAGGTCGAGCGCACGGATGCTGCGGGCGAGTCCGGCCGCGTCGCTATCGCTGGCGATCGTGGCCGCCAGCGTCGTCAGCATCGCGCCCGCATGCTCCATGCGCAGCGCGGCCAGTGCGTCCGCATCCCGGCCGACGGCGATCACCGGGCGGCCGGCCTCCAGCGCCGAGGCGACGAGCGCGCCGCCGAGGCAGCCGGTCGCGCCGAGGACCAGCAGGGCGCCGTCGCCAGGCCTGTCGTGCGCGGGATAATCCGGGATTGTCCCGCTCACGGGATTTTCTCTCCCGAAAACATCACTTCGACGCTCTGGATGCGGCCCGAGACCACACCGTCGGCCCAGCGATGCAGCCACCGGCCGACCGGCAGGGCGAGCAGTGCGCCGGCGGCCCACGACCAGACCGGTTGCATGCCAAGTAATTGATTCGCAAGCAATGCGAAGCCTGCCGACAGATCGACGAGGATCATCAGGACGAGACTGTGGCGCAGCAGGTTGCGGCGGGAGACGGTGCTCACGGCGGCACTCCGATCCGGGAATGGCGTGCACTCTAGGCCCCGGGACGCCGCTTGATTAGTCCGTGGATCGGGGAATAATTGTCCCTCGAATGGGCCAATCGATGAATTGGCCCAACCTCACGGCCCCGGGAGGCCCGCATGCAACGCGATCTCAACGACACGCTGGTGTTCGTCAAAGTGGTGGAGCACGGCAGCTTCATCGGTGCGGCGAACGCACTGCGCCTGCCCAAGACCACGGTCAGCCGCAAGGTGCAGGACCTCGAAACCCGGCTCGGCGCGCAGCTGCTCCACCGCACCACGCGCAAGCTCGGGCTCACCGAGGCCGGCAGCGTGTACTTCGAGCACTGCCAGCGCATCGCGCGCGAACTCGACGAGGCCGAAAGCGCGGTCGGCCAGCTCCAGGGCGGTCCGCGCGGCTGGCTGCGCTTCACCGCGCCATATTCGATCGGCATCACCTGGGTCGCGCCGCTGCTCGGCGAATTCCATGCCATGCATCCGGAAGTGCGCATCGAGATGCTGCTCAGCAACGAACCCGTCGACCTGATCGACCAGGAAATCGACGTCGCGCTGCGCGGCGGCCCGCTGCCCGATTCCAACCTCGTCGCGCGCAAGCTGTCGGTCTTCCGCTCGCAGGTCTACGCGAGCCCGCACTACATCGAGCGCCATGGCGAACCGCTGACGCCCGACGACCTGCAGCACCACCGCACGCTCGCCATGCCCAAGCATCGCCGCAACGGCCAGTATTTCTGGCCGCTCGGCGACGGCGAGCGCAACGACGAGGTGCGCATCGATCCGGTGCTGGTCGCCAACGATCCCGGCGCGCTCACCGGCGCGCTGATCTGCGGCGAAGGCCTGATGCTCGCCAGCGACGTGATGATGAAGGCGCACATCGAACTGGGCCACGTGCAGCGCGTGCTGGCCGGCTGGACCGGGCCGGAATACGCGTTCAACGCGGTGTTCCCGCGCGGGCGCGTCACTTCGCCGAAGGTGCGTGCGTTCGTCGACTTCCTCGTCGATCGCCTCAATTTCGACGCCGACTACATGCAGGTCATGTGCCCCGACCGCAAGCGTTTCCTCGCCGCGCAGGAAGCCTCGCGCGTGGCCAAGGCGGAGCTGAGCAAGGCGCGGCGGAAGGCCGTCCCGATGCCGTTGCCCGAGGGCGAATACGACGCTTCCGTCGGGATGCCGGTGCAGGCCGGATCCTGATCCGCCGCGGTCCTGCTGTCCGCCGCACGGAGCGGCGGACAGCAGGGGACGACGTGTCGCAGGTCAGTAGCCGCGAATGCCGATCGCGTAGCCGTGGATCGACGCCGCGCTGGACTGGATGTGGTCCTTCGATGCCACGCTGCACGCGGTCTGCGTGCCGCCCGACAGGAAGGGCTGGATCCGCCACAGCAGGTTGCCGGCGCCGCTCCAGTTGACGAACGCGCCGCAGCCGGACAGCGCGTAGCCGGCCGGCACGTTCGCCACTGTCGACGGATGCCCGACGACGCCCGACAGCGTGCTGCCGACCTGCGAGTCGAAGGTGCCGATGCCGGCGATGTCTGTGCGCAGGCCGATCGCATAGGCCACCGCAGTGGCCGGCGAGGACTCGATGTGGTCCTTCGAGCGCGCGCGCCAGCCACTGCTGCCCGACGGCGCGGACGCGGTGCCGATGTTGCCGTTGCCGGTCCAGTTGACCTTGAAGCCGCCGCCGACCAGGGCGAAGCCCGCGGGCACGGTCGCGGTGACGTCGGGATGCGCCGCGAACGCACTGGTCGCGGTGCTCACCGCGATGTGGCTGCGCAGCTGGTCGGCGGTGAGGCCGGCGATCTTCAGGCCGATCGCCCAGCCGCGCACCGCGACCGGGTCAGGCCTCAGGTGATCCTTGGTCGACACCAGCCAGGCCGAGAGACTGGCATTGGGATAGGACGCGGTCAGCAGGTTGCCCTCGGGCGCGTTCTTGCCCACGCCGCCGCCGCCGATCACCACGTAGTCGGCGGGCACGGCGATCGCGAAATCGGTGTTGTGGCCCTGGACCACATTCGAGGTGCGCTCGAACACCGCGATCGTCACCTTGCCGCTGGCGTCGGTCTGCTCGAACAGTTTGGTCGTGCTGTTGCCACCGAGCGTGTACAGCAGGCGGTTCGGCGAACCGGCGCCGGCGTTGCCGACCCGGTTCACCGAGGCCGCGTCGACCAGCGCCGCGGCGACCTGCGCGGGCGTGTCGCCGGGATTGGCCGCCAGGTGCAGCGCGGCGGCGCCGGCCACGTGCGGGGAGGCCATCGAGGTGCCGTCGAGCACCTCGGTCGCGCTGTTGCCGGTGTACCAGGCCGAGGTGATGCCGCTGCCCGGTGCGAACAGGTCGAGGCAGTTGCCGAAGTTGGAGAAGCTCGAGCGCGCATCGTTGCTCTGCGTGGATCCGACCGTGATCGCTGCCGGCACGCGCGCCGGCGAGAAGCCGCAGGCGTCCGAGGCGTTGTTGCCGGCCGCCACCACGGCCACCACGCCGCTGGCGATCAGGTTGTTCACCGCGGCGTCCACCGAGGTGTTGCCGCCGCCGCCGAGGCTCAGGTTGGCCACCGCCGGCAGCTGGCGGTTCGCGGCCACCCAGTCGATGCCGGCGATGATCTCCGACCAGCTGCCCGAATTGCCGCAGCCGAACACGCGCACCGGGTGCACGATCGCGCCTTTTGCGATGCCCCAGGTGGTGCCGGCGGTGGTGCCCGCGACGTGCGTGCCATGGCCGTTGCAGTCTCCGGTGCCCAGGCCGTCGTTGATCGCGGTGAAGCCGTTGCCCATCCGGCCGGCGAACTCGTTGTGGGTCGGACGCACGCCGGTGTCGATGATGTAGGCGTGCACGTTCGACGCGGTGGTGTTGTAGGTGTAGGTGCCGCTCAGCGGGAGGTCGCGCTGGTCGACGCGGTCGATGCCCCAGGTCGCGCCGGTCTGCGTCGGCCGGATGTGGGCCACGCCGTCCTCTTCCACATAGGCGACACGCGGGTCGGCCAGCAGCCGGGCCAGCGCGGCGTCGTTCGCCTGTACCACGAAGCCGCGCAGCGCGCGCTGGTAGCTGCGGACGAGCCGCACGCGATGGCCGGCGGCCATCTGCCGCGCCACGTCGGCGACGCGGGCGCGGCCGGTGCGCTCGTGGCTCAGGCTGGCCGCCTGCGGCTTGAGCACCACGATGTAGCGGCCCTGGATGGGCTGGCGGCTGGTGCGCAGGTCCGCCGCCAACGCGGAGGCCGACAGCGCGGCGCAGGCGAGGGTGGCCGCGATCGCGGCCGACAGCAGGGAAGTCTTTCGATTCATTCGGTACGGGTCCTTGTCGATGGAATGAAACATCCGGCCCGCGTCGCCGTGTGCGGGCGCGCGGGCGTGCCTGCCATCGCAGGGAACGATGCGGCAAGGACACGGGATCGATTCGCGATCGCCATCGAAGCGCGATCGATCGAACCGCGATCGTCGGCGTCCCTGCCCGTGGACAGCCCGGGTGCCGACGGGCCTTGCGGCCGCTGCCTGCGACGGCATCGCAGACTCTAGCGGCCCGTCGATGACACGCGTGCGAAGGCGTTGGCAGAATCGCGCGCCGCCCGGTGGTGATCGCTTGCGCCTGGCCGGATGGCGCGTCCGCTCAGCGCGGCGCGAGGGCCACCAGCAGGATCGCCGAGGCCACGACCAGTGTGGCGTTGCGGCGCAGGGCGAAGAACCAGCCGGGCAGCACGCCTTTCGTGCGCAGGCCGTGGTCGATGGCGAGCAGCGACATGAAGCACGGCACCAGCAGCAGGCAACCCAGGCGTGGGTCGCCGAGCAGGAGGGTGGACCAGGCGAACAGCGCGGCGACGTTGCTCGCGATCATCGGCAGGTGCCCGCAGCGCGCCGCGAAGAACAGCGAGGCGGCCCAGTGGATGCCGGCGATGAACGATGCGATCACGGCTGCGTAGGCGAGCGCGATCGTCGGCACGTTCGCGACGTCGGAATCCCCTGCGAGAGAAGGTACCCAGGCCAGCACGGCGCAGGCGATCAGCGGGAGGGTGCCGGCGTAGGTCAGGCCCTGCGCGAGGCGCGGGTTCGGCAATGCATCGGTCATGGCGATTCCTGTCCCGTGCAAGCGGGAGATGTGGGTGCGTGGATCGAAGGCCAGCGCGAAAGGATCGACGGGTCCACCCCGACCCGCGCGCAGGCGCGCGGTGCGATGCCGTCCGGCAGGGCGGCGCGGAACAATGGCGCCGCACCGGCCAGCATGCGCGCTGCGATGCGGGACTGCAGGCGCTGCGCGGCGGTGCGCTGCAGCAGGCGCTCCGCCCAGTCCGGCAGCAGTGCGGCGCCGGCGCCGAGGAACAGGTCGCGGGACAGGCCGGCCATCGGCACCGGCAGGCGCATGCGTGCGAGCACCACGAGTACTTCGCGCGATCGCGCGTCGAAGCGCAGCGTGTCGCGCACCGAGGCGAAATATGCATCGACATCCGCCTCGCGCATCGGGACATCGGTTGCGCCGAGCGCCCGTGCCACGTCCGCGGCTTCGCCGTAGTAGGCATCGGCCAGCGGCGTCGGCACGGGACGGCAGTAGCGTCGGTAGCCCTGCAGGAAGCCGTAGCTCTCGGTCACGTGCACCCAGGTCAGCAGCGCAGGGTCGTCGGCGCGGTACGGCGTGCCGTCCGCCGTCGTGCCCTGCACGCGCGCATGGATGCTGCGCACGCGCGCGATCAGACGTTCGGCCTCGCTGCGACCGGCATAGGTGCTGCCGGCGACGAAGTCGGTGGTGCGGCGCAGTCGTCCGACCAGGTCCTCGCGGAAATTCGAGTGGTCCCAGACCCCGGCCAGCGCCTTCGGGTGCAGGGTTTGCAGCATCAGCGCGCACAAGCCACCGGAGAGCATGCCCGGGAAGTCGGCATGGATCCGCCAGGTCATGCTGTCCGGGCCGAACAGGCCGGGATCGCCTGCCGGCGCTTCGTAATCGATGCCGCTGCGCCCGCGCGGAAACACGTCCAGCACCCAGGCGCGGATGCGTGCGGTGGCGGGGGCGGCGAAGGTCCGGAGTGCGCTGTGCATGGCGCGGATGATACGGGCTTCGCCCGGTCGCGGATGCGGCGCGCACGAGGTCGCCGTGGACGATGTCGCGGACGGATCAGGCCACCGGGATCGACTGCGGATGGTGGAAGACGTCGGTCGGGTCCCACTGCCGCTTGATGTCCACGAGGTTGCGCGGATGGTTGCGGTAGTTGTCGAGGAAATAGAGCCACATCGCACGGTCGATGCCGCCGTCGGCGTGGGTGCCGAGCGCGCTGTCCGGATAGTTGTAGTAGCAGCCTTCGACGACGCCCTGCGTGTCTCGCGCAGGATCGGGCGTGCCGCCGTACGCGGCGTAGACATCGCGGTACATGCCGTCGATCCAGCCGACGTGCGCAGCTTCCTGCGTCGTGTACGGCGGGCGGTGGCTCGTGCCGGGCGCCGAATCGTTGTTCCAGTAGGTCTGGTACTGCAGCTTCATGATCGAGCTGCGCTGCGGCACGGCGGTCGCATCGGAGGCGCGGCGATTGATCGCACCACCGTAGCTGTCCACCTGCAGCAGGCTCTGCTTCATGTCGGCGGCGTCCACGCCTTCGGGCACCACCTGCAGCCAGGCGTGGATCGCGTCCACCTGCTCGATCGGGAATGCCTGCTTCATGTACGCTGACTTGTACTTGCCGAACTGGTTCGGGCCCGAGCCGTTGAGCGTCTGCAGGGCTTCGAGATAGGTCAGGTGCTGCGCCTGTTCGCTCGCAGGGAGCGTGTGCATGTAGCCCGGGTGGCCACCGAAGGGCTTGAGCAGCGGCGAGGTGCGCGCGACGCGCGCGAAGCGCGCCTGCAGCGTTTCGACATGGCGTTCGGCGTGCTGGCAGTGTTCGCGATGCGCCGTGCCCGGCCGCGACGCGAACTGCAGCACCAGGCCGAGCTGGCCGGCCGACGCATGGGTGAGCTTGAGCAGGGTGAAGGCATTGTCCGGCAGGTCCGCCATCAGCTCGGCGTATTCGGCGAGCAGTGCGCGGAAGGCCGGCAGCGGCATGTCGCTCCAGTTCCAGGCCAGCGTCCACAGCGTCGCGTGCTCCGGTGCCTCGGGCAGTTCGGCGAACCAGTAGCGCACGATCACGCCGAAATTGCCGCCGCCACCGCCGCACAGCGCCCAGAACAGGTCGCGCTCGGTCGCGTCGTCGCTCTGCGCGGACACATGGCGCAGGCGCGCTTCGCCGTGCGCCGCGTCCCAGGTGACGATGTCCACCGCGTCCAGATGATCCACCGTCAGCCCGTGCAATCGCGACAGCAGGCCGTAGCCGCCCCCGGTGATGTGCCCGCCGGCGCCGACCGAATAGCACGAGCCCGCCGGCAGCGTCTTGCCGAAACCGTTGAGCAATGTGCGGTACACCGTCCAGTTCTCGCAGCCCGCATCGACGAAGTACAGGCCGCGCTCGCGGTCGAAACCGACCTGGTTCAGCGCCGACATGTCGATCACCGCGCGGGTGCTCTCGTTGTAGACGAAGTTCTCGTAGCAGTGCCGCCCCGACGTTACCTTCACGCCGCGACCATGCTGCACGATCGCATCGCGCACCATGCCGGCCACCTCATCGACCTGCGTGGGCACGTAGACCGCTTCGAGTCCCGGCGCGAACCAGCGCCGATCGAAACCCTGGCGGTCGCTGAGCAGCGGCGCGCGCGTGGCGCCCGTGAGGATGCGGGTCATGTCCGACGTTCCCTGTTGGATGATGGCGCGATCATGCGCCCGCCGGAGCGACGGGTGCAATGCGGGGCGGGATCAGTTCGGGATCGGATGTGCAGCGCACGAAGAAAGGGATTTGCTGCACTAGTCGCTGTTAGGCCACGTCAGTATCGCCGAGAATCGCCTCTGTCCGAGGGTGCCGATGTGGTCGACGGTGACATGCACCCAGGCTTCCATGGAGGCATGCAGCATCGACCAGTCGATCGAAATCCCATGCGTGAATCCCGAGGACGCGAGGATGTCTTCGAGTTTCGCCGCGATCCGTGCGTCGATCAGGCCCGCGTCGCCTGGTGCAAAGAGCGCACTGATTCGTGATTCCAGCGCGAGTTCCGGCTGGTCGAGCGGGGCGTCATGGGTGATCGGGAGCAGGAAGCCTTCCTGCGAAGGACGCGCACACTGCACGCCTCTGGCCTGGTTTTCGTAGACGATGCCTGTCTTTGCCGGGACCACGAGGGCGCATTGGTTCAGGTCATCGAGCGATATGCGGATCATGTCAGACATGCATGCCTCGATATGGGGAGGCTTGTGGACAGGTGGGTCGTGGAAAGGTGCCGCGACTCCAACAGCCGGGCCGCATTGACTTTGCTGAAGGAACTCGCCGTTGTTGCGCGTTTGGTCCGGCGATGCATCAATTCTTGAGTTTGTTCGCGAGATTGCTCGCCGCAACAAATACGTATGATCGGCCGTGCTTGTGCTGCGTCATCAGTTTCGCCTCGGTCAAGCCGAGCAGGTCGGTGCGTGCCGTCTGGTACGTGACGTCGTGGATGCGGCGATGCCCTTCGATCGTGTACGATTTTTCCGGGCGCTTCAATGCATTCAGGAGCAGCTCGCGTTGACGATGATTGAGTTGCCTTGCCAGTTTCGTGCCTGGCTTGAGCAGGGTTTCCGCAAGTCGTTGCTCTTTGCGCTTGCGCGCCAGATACCCATGCAGGCCATCGATCGCCTTGAGGATCGCGTCCAGCTGGTGATCGACGAAGTATGTCGTATCGCAGCCGTCTGTCTCCGTATGCAGGTATGCGCGCATGTACTGGGCAGGCGCTTTCCTGAGGATGCTGGAAATCGATAGGTATTCCATCATCCAGAACCCGGAGCGCAGCATGGACCAATAGAACAGTGCGCGAGCCGTTCGGCCATTGCCGTCGCAGAACGGGTGGTCGTAGCCGATCTGGAAATGAACCAGAATCGCCCGCACGACGGGGTGCAGGAAGTTGGCGTCGTCGTTCTCGTTCGCGAAGTCGCAAAGCGCCTGCAGTCGTTGCGGCAATTCTTCGGCCTTGGGTGGCATGTGCAGCACGCGGCCGGTTTCGTCTTCGATCGCGATGTTGTCCTCGGCAGTGCGGAATCGTCCTGCCCATTGCGGGTCTTCCAGCGTGTCTGCGGTCAGCATCCGATGGATTTCGAAGATCGTGTCCGGTGTGAGCGGCTTGTCGATCCAGTGCTTGAGTTCGCGCATGGTCGCGAAGTTGTTGTAGATCATGCGCTCGCCATAATCCCGCGGCTTCCGTCCGCTCACGAGCATGTCCTTCGCGACCTGTGTCGTGGTTGCAGCACCTTCTAGTTGCGAGGAGGTCATCGCTTCTTCGATCAGCGAACGCACGAGGTAGCGATCCTTCGAGGCGGGATCGTCCACATGATCCACCCCCTTGAGAGCGCCTGCGGCGTCGCGCGCGATCATGAAGAGCTTGCGTTGCAGGCTCGGGCTCAGGGAAACGGTGAAGTTGTCGCCATGTTTGTCGCGCAGCGGGAGTCTGTGGGCCAGGGCTATCCGGGCGGTCTTGATGGCAAGCCACCACGCTTCGTGGTCAATGCCATCGGGCGGGGTCAGGTGGCGCAGCTTGTCCCAATGCAGGTATTCGTTTTCGACTTCAGGCGCGATGATTCCATGCCTTGCGATGGCCTGCAGCCCAAGGCGCTGGGCCAGCGTCGACCACTCCGGGGGCGTCACGGGCAGCTTCATCGGAGCGTCCTGTCGATTAATTACTAATACGTTATTGAATTAGTATTTCGCCTGCAAGTGAGATGGCAAGTTGTTGATTTGAATACATGATTGGCCTGCGGGGTGAGTCCGTGCCCGCGATGGCTGCCGCTTACCGCCCCGAATGCCCCGTCTCGTCGTATTCCCTGGGCGCGAGCATCTGCGGCTGGATCAGTTCGATGAAGTCCCGTGCCTGCTGCGAGAGGTACTTGCCCTTGCGCACGACCACGCCATAGCTGCGTGAGGGGAAGTATTTCGCCAGCGAGCGGGCGGCGAGGCGCTGGCGGTCGGCGTCGGTGAGGCAGATCGAGGTGACGATGCTGATGCCCAGGCCCATCGCGACGTACTGCTTGATGACCTCCCAGCCGCCGACTTCGAGGGCGACGGTGTAGGGCACGCGGTTCTGCTGGAACACCAGATCGACCAGGCGATAGGTGGTGAGGCGCTGCGGGGGCAGAATCAGGCCGTAGGGCGAGAGGTCTTCGAGCTTGATCTCGGGCTTGGCCATCAGCGGGTGGCCGGGCGGGGCGATCAGCATCGGCTCGAAGCGGTAGACCGGGGCGTAGTCGAGGTCGCCGGGGGCATCGAGCATCGAGCCGACGGCGAGGTCCACGCCGTCGGAGCGCAGCAGGTCCAGGCCGCCGGCGCCGGTGACGTTGTGCAGGATCAGTCGGACCTCGGGGTGGGCCTTGCGGTAGGCCTCCACGATCCGCGGCAGCAGGTAGAGGATGGTCGAGCTGCCGGCGGCGACGTGCAGCTCGCCGGCATCCAGGCCCCGGAGCTGTTCGCGGAAGGTCGCGGGCAGGGCGTCGATGCCCTCGACCAGCGGCCGGGCCAGTTCGTACAGGGCGTCGCCCTCGCGGGTGGGGGTCAGCCGTCGGCCGGTCCGCTCGAACAGCCGGACACCCAGTTCCCGCTCCAGGGCCTGCAGCTGCAGGGTGATGGCCGGCTGGCTTACGTACAGGGCGCTGGCCGCACGGGAGATCGAGCCCAGCCGGACCACCTGGCAGAAGGCCCGCAGCGGCTTGAGGCGGTCGGCCTTGTAGGCGAAACGCGGGGCGCTGGCGCCGTCGGAGGTCATTGATTCGTCTGCTTATAAGTCAGGCTTATATCTGGCATTGAGAAAACTCAATTGTCAAATACAGTACCGGGGCGGATGGTGGGGCTCCCACGTTGCGATGGAGTTCCCGATGTCCGCAGTGCTCAAGCCCCAGGCCGAGACCCCCGAAACGCTGGCCGGGATCGAGGTCGTCGGGCGCGTCGATGGCCAGGAGGCCCTGCTGACCCCGGCCGCGCTGGCCTTCCTCGCCGGCCTGCACCGCTGGTTCGAGGACGAGCGGCAGGCCCGGCTGGCGGCGCGGGTCGAGCGCCAGGCCCGGTTCGACGCCGGTGCGCTGCCGGACTTCCGCGAGGACACCCGGGCGATCCGCGAAGGCGACTGGCGCGTGGCGCCGATCCCGGCGGCCTTGCTCGACCGCCGGGTCGAGATCACCGGCCCGGTCGACCCGAAGATGGTCATCAACGCGCTGAACTCGGGCGCCAACTGCTACATGGCGGATTTCGAGGACTCGACCGCCCCGACCTGGGCCAACCTGATCGAAGGCCAGCGCGCGCTGCGCGAGGCCGTGGCGGGCACGCTCGAATTCGATGCCCCCGCCGTCGAAGGCAAACCCGGCAAGGCCTATCGCCTCAGGCCCGAGGCCGAGCGCGCGGTGCTGATCGTGCGCCCGCGCGGCTGGCACCTCGACGAGAAGCACCTGCGCATCGACGGCCGGCGCATGAGCGGCGGCCTCTTCGACCTGGGTCTGTTCGCCTTCCACAACGCGGCGACGCTGGTGTCGAAGGATCGCGGCCCTTACTTCTACCTGCCGAAGCTGCAGTGCATGGAAGAAGCCGCGCTGTGGAACGCAGTGCTCGACGAGATCGAAGTGCAGCTGAACCTGCCGCAGGGCGCGATGAAGGCGACCGTGCTGATCGAGACCCTGCCGGCGGCGTTCGAGATGGACGAGATTCTGCACGCGCTGCGCAGCCGCATCGTCGGCCTGAACTGCGGGCGCTGGGACTACATCTTCAGCTACATCAAGACGCTGCGCGCGCACCGCGACCGCGTCCTGCCCGAGCGCGGCCAGGTGACTATGACCCAGCCGTTCCTGCGCGCCTATTCCGAACTCCTGATCAAGACCTGCCATCGTCGCGGCGCGCATGCGATGGGCGGCATGGCTGCGCAGATCCCGAATCCGCGCGATCCCGTGGCGAACGCCGCCGCGCTGGCCCGCGTCGAAGCCGACAAGCTGCGCGAAGCGACCGCCGGCCACGACGGTACCTGGGTCGCACATCCGGGCCTGGTGGAGCTGGCGCGCGGCATCTTCGACGCGCGCATGCCCGGCCCGCACCAGCACGACGTGACCCGCGACGACGTGAAGGTCACGGCCGAAGACCTGCTCAAGCCTTCGCTGGGCACGATCACGCAGGCCGGTTTCTACGGCAACGTCGAAGTCTGCGTGCGCTATCTCGCCGCATGGCTCGACGGCAACGGCTGCGTGCCGATCCACGGGATGATGGAAGACGCCGCGACCGCCGAGATTTCCCGCGCGCAGCTGTGGCAGTGGCTCCACAACGGACATCTCCATCTCGACGACGGCACGCCGGTCGACTTCGCCCTGCTCGAACGCGCGCTGATCGGCCTGCCCTCGAAGCTCGGCAACGATCCGACCGTGGTCGGCGCATCGCGCGTCGATGCCGCGATCGCGCTGCTCGCCGAGCTCACCCACCGCGACACGCTCGCCGACTTCCTCACCCTGCCGGCGTACGAGACCTTCGATTGATCCCGCCTCCGCTTTTTCTAGGAGGGGTTTCAGCTCCGAGCTCTTCACATGAACGCGACAGCGAAAGCTCGGGCCTGAAGCCCCTCCTGCAAAGCAACGACAAAGCCAACACCACCTCCCCACGCGAGACACGCCCATGAAGACCACGCTCCCCACCGCCGAACAACTGAAGCTGGACTGGAACAACAACCCGCGCTGGGCCGGCGTGAACCGTCCGTACAGCGCCGAGGAAGTCGTGCGCCTGCGCGGCACCATCCCGGTCGACCACACCATCGCCCGCCTCGGCGCCGAGAAGCTGTGGAAATACCTGCAGACCGAGGACTTCATCAACGCGCTCGGCGCGCTGACCGGCAACCAGGCGATGCAGCAGGTGAAGGCCGGCCTCAAGGCGATCTACCTCAGCGGCTGGCAGGTCGCGGCCGACGCCAACATCGCCGGCGAGATGTATCCGGACCAGTCGCTGTACCCGGCCAATTCGGTGCCGCAGGTGGTCAAGCGCATCAACAACACCCTGCTGCGCGCGGACCAGATCCAGTGCGCCGAAGGCACCGGCGACATCGATTTCCTGCAGCCGATCGTGGCCGATGCCGAAGCCGGTTTCGGCGGCGTGCTCAACGCCTTCGAGCTGATGAAGGCGATGATCGAGGCCGGCGCGTCCGGCGTGCATTTCGAGGACCAGCTGGCCAGCGTGAAGAAGTGCGGCCACATGGGCGGCAAGGTGCTGGTGCCGACCCGCGAGGCGGTCGAGAAGCTGGTCGCCGCGCGCCTCGCCGCCGACGTGATGGGCGTGCCGACGATTATCGTCGCCCGCACCGATGCCGAAGCCGCCGACCTGATCACCAGCGACGTCGACGACAACGACAAGCCGTTCATCGTCGGCGAGCGCACGGTCGAGGGTTTCTACAAGACGAAGAATGGCCTCGACCAGGCCATCTCGCGCGGCCTGGCCTACGCGCCCTACGCCGACCTGGTGTGGTGCGAGACCGGTAAGCCGGACCTGGAATTCGCGCGCAAGTTCGCCGAAGCGATCCACGCGAAGTATCCGGGCAAGCTGCTGGCCTACAACTGCTCGCCGAGCTTCAACTGGAAGAAGAACCTCGACGACGCCACCATCGCGAAGTTCCAGAAGGAAATCGCCAGCTACGGCTACAAGTTCCAGTTCATCACGCTGGCCGGCTTCCACTCGCTGAACTACTCGATGTTCAACCTGGCCTACGGCTACGCCCGCCGCCAGATGAGCGCCTTCGTCGAGCTGCAGGAAGCCGAGTTCGCCGCAGCCGAGCGCGGCTTCACCGCAGTGAAGCACCAGCGCGAGGTCGGCACGGGCTACTTCGACAGCGTGACCCAGACCATCCAGGGCGGCCAGTCCTCGACCGTCGCCCTGAAGGGCTCGACCGAGGAGGAGCAGTTCCACGACGGCGCCGCCCGGGCCGCCTGACCGCATCCAGCCGACGAGCGGTCGCGCGGGCCGTGTCCGGTCCCGCGCGGAAGCGGCGAAGGCAGATTGGAGAGGCGGTAATCAGACGGATGGCCGCCTCTGCGCGGCCATCCGTCGTTCCGGGACGTGGCCGGCCCATGTCGCCCGCCCTGCGTCGAGCTCGGACGGGCCCCTCCAGCCCAACCTGCGGAATATCGTCAATGCGCAAGTCCGTTCTTCTTTCCCTGTGCCTGTCCGTGTTCATGGCCCATGCGGCCCTCGCATCCGATGACCGGATCCAGCTCGTCCAGGAGCTGCCGGAAATCCGCGCCGCCCAGGATGCGTTGAAGGCTGCGCTCGAGAAGAAGGATGGCCCCTACGCCCGGTACTCGGAATCCCAGCGCAAGGCCCTGCGCGAACAGCAGTCGAGCATCTACGAGCTGATCGAGGGCAAGCAGAGCGTCGATGACCTGGGCGAGGACAGCCGCCTGCGCCTGGCCAATCTGCTGATGGCGCAGAAGTCCCAGCTCGAGCAGGCGCCGGAAGACAGGACGATCTGCCAGCGCGTCAAGGTCCTGGGTTCCAATCGCCCGAAGATGCAGTGCATGAGCGAATCCCAGCGCGAACGCCTGCGCGAACAGCAGCGCACGCAGGGTGTGAAGTTCCAGCAATGAATCCGACGGTGCCAACGGATCGGGCATGAGCGCATCGGGCATCCCCTTTGCACCTTGGCGCGGGGGAGGCGAGCGGCACTTGAATTCCGGCCTGCCTCTGGCAGTGTATGCGGCCCATTCCCGAGGCCGAAATCAGGAGACCCTCCAATGTCCTTCCGCAAATCCTCCGCGACGATCGTCCTGGCCATGCTGCTGACGGTCGGCTCGACGGCCATCGCGGCGCAGGGCTCGGCCGACCAGCAGGTCACCGCCATGCTCGAAGCGCGCAAGAAGAGCGCGCAAGAGACGAAATGGATCCTGTCGCGGCTGTCCGACGCCCAGAAGGAACAGTTGATCCGTCAGCAGGGGATCATCGACGACATCGTGCAGGTAACCCCCGATCCGGCGAACCTCACGCCTGATGAGCGGCAACGTCTGTGGAACGCCACCAAGGTCATCGACTCGATTCTCGCCCAGGATCAGCAGCTTGCCGACGAGCAGCTGATCTGCCGACACGAGCGCAAGATCGGTTCGCAGCTTGCCAAACGCAACTGCCGCACGAAGGCGCAGATCGAACGCGACCGCGAGTCAGCCCAGCGCGAGCTGGATGCCAATCAGCGGATCCAGACTCGGCGTTGATCGGGCGTTCGGCGCCTGCGGCGGTCCTGGGCATGCCTGAGGCCTGTCGACCGGGCCCGTCGAGCCGGATCCGTGCCTGGCGGCAGCCACCTTCCCCAGGGCCTGGCCGGGCAGCACTTGCCTGTATCCGGCCGCATTGAGTACTGTCACCAACCAATGCATCGGATCTGCCGAAGGGTGTCTTGTCATGCTGAGGGTGCTGTCCCTGGTCGCGGGCCTGCTGATCACCTCCACTGCCTTCGCAGTGTCCCCCGGCTCTGCGTCTCCGGGGGTGTCCTCGGCCTCGGCCGACCGGGACCTGGTCAACATCCTCGAACGGCAGCGTGAAATCGCCAACCAGCTGCGCACGGCGTCCGATGCGATGAGCTTCCGCCAGCGGCAGGTCATCCATCGTGAACAGCGCAGGATCTTCTCCATCCTGCAGGGGCGCAATTCGCTCGACGAACTGGCGCCGAACCGTCGCATCGAACTGTGGAATGCGCTGCAGAGCGTGAATGCCGCCATCGACGGCTCCCCGTCGGCCGAGGAGCGCAAGCTGGTCTGCACCCACCAGAACCGCACCGGCAGCCGCGTGACCCGGGTGCGCTGCATGCGGGCCGATGACCTGGCCCCGCCCAAGGAAGAAATGATCCGCGAGGTCCGGGCCTTCTGAGGCCAGCCTCCCCCGGCCAGCCTGAACGCGGCTGCACGCATGGAGCGGGCGTTCGAGCCATGCGCGGCATGCGGTCTCCAGGATGGGGCCTTGCCATCGATCAGGAGAGTTCGACGATGCCGGAGACCATCTACGACGCGCTGCGCGAAAGCCACGACACCCAGCGTTAGCTGTGCCGTCGGCTCCTGCGCTCCAGGCCGCACACGCGCGAGCGGCAGGCCTTGTTCACCGAGTTGCGCATCGAACTCGCAGCGCATGCCGCGGCCGAGGAACGCTATCTCTACATGCCGATCCTGTTGAGCGACGCCGGCCTGTCCTCGTCGCGGCATGCGCTGTCGGAGCATCACCAGATCGACGAGTTGATCGAAGACATGCAGTCGCTGGGCGTGAACCATCGCGCATGGCTCGCCAAGGCGCGCAAGCTGTCGGAAAAGGTCCACCATCATCTGCGCGAGGAAGAGAAGAAATTCTTCCCGGTGTCGGGAAAGCTGCTCACGCCGGCACAGAAGACCGGGCTGGCGAAGCAGTACCGCGCCGATTTCGCGCGCATGCAGGCGGTGCTGGCCGACGGCTGAGGCCAGCCTCCGTCGTCGCTCAACCCGGCTGCGGCGTCCCCTTCCTCGGCAGGCCGTCGCCGGGGTCCACGTCCGCCCATGCGACGTGGGCATCCCAGAACACGTGCGCCATCGGCGCCCTGTCCGCGGGTCCGTCCAGGTTGGCCAGGGTGACGTGCAGCTCCCCGGGCCAGCGTTCCGAGCGGAAGAACAGGGAACTGCCGCAGTGCGCGCAGAAGCCGCGCTCGGCGCCGGGCGAGGAGACGTACCAGCGCAGGGCGCCGACGGGGTCTTCGATCCGCGCCTGCCGATCCTCGATCCCGAACCAGGTCACGAACGCCGCTCCGTGCGCGCGCCGGCACATCGAGCAGTGGCAGTGGGCGACCCACTTGCTGGGCCAGTCCACGGAAAACCGCACGTCGCCGCAGAGGCAGCCGCCATGGGATGAGGTCATCGCGCGCTCCTTCGTGTCCGCCATCGATCGTGTCCGGACGATGCCACGCCCGGACGACGGCGTCATCCCGTCATGCCGCGCGGTGGGCGGCCGGGCGTTCCCCGCGTCGATACCCGATCGCCTCCGCCACATGCGGGCCGAGGATGTCGGCGCTGCCGGCGAGATCGGCGATGGTCCGCGCGACCCGCAGGATGCGGTGCATCGAGCGCGCCGAGAGCTGCAGCAGGTCGATCGCGTTTTCCAGCATCGCCTGGTCCTCGGGCGCGAGCCGGCAGACGGCATTGGTCTGCGACTGATCCAGCCGCGCGTTGATGCAGCCGGCGCGCTGCAGCTGTCGCGCACGGGCCTGCACCACGCGTTCGCGCACGGCGTCGCTGGATTCGCCCGGCGGCGCGTCGGGCCGCAGTTCCGCCGGCGGCAGGCGCGGCACTTCGAGGTGCAGGTCGATCCGTTCCAGTAACGGGCCCGAAATCTTGCTGCGGTAGCGCAGGATCGCGTCGGGATGGCAGCGGCAGCGGCCCGAGGGGTCGCCGGCCCAGCCGCAGGGGCAGGGATTCATCGCCGCGACCAGCTGGAAGCGCGCGGGGAATTCGCTCTGCCGCGCGGCGCGGGAGATGGTGACCACACCCGACTCCAGTGGCTCGCGCAGCACTTCGAGCGCCTTGCGGTCCCATTCCGGGAGTTCGTCGAGGAAGAGCACGCCTTGGTGCGCGAGGGAGATCTCGCCGGGACGCGGTTCGGCGCCGCCGCCGACCAGGGCCACGGCGCTGGCGGTGTGGTGCGGGCTGCGGAACGGGCGGGTGCGCCAGCGGGTCGGGTCGAGGCCGCGTCCGCTGATCGAGGCGATGGCGGCGGCTTCGAGCGCTTCGGCCTCGCTGGCATCGGGCAGCAGGCCGGGCAGGCGCGAGGCCAGCAGGGTCTTGCCGCAGCCGGGCGGGCCGACCAGCAGCAGGTGGTGGCCACCGGCGGCGGCGATCTCCAGCGCGCGCCGGGCCCGGGTCTGGCCGCGCACGTCGCGCAGGTCCGGGCCGTGGTCGTAGCCGCAGGGCGGGGCGATGGCGCGCGGCAGGGTGTTGTAGCCGCTGAGGTGGCCGCAGACTTCGAGCAGGGTGCGCGCGGTGAAGGCCTCCACTTCGGCCGCGAGTGCGGCTTCGGCGCCGTTGGCGGCGGGGACGATCAGCTTGCGTCCCTGCGCGGCGGCGGCCAGCGCGGCGGGCAGCACGCCGTCGACCGGGCGCAGTTCGCCGGTCAGGCCGAGTTCGCCGAGGAACTCGAAGTCGCGCAGGGCCTCCAGCGGGATCTGGCCGCTGGCGGCGAGGATGCCCAGGGCGATCGGCAGGTCGAAGCGGCCGCCGTCTTTGGGCAGGTCGGCCGGGGCCAGGTTGACGGTGATGACGCGTGCCGGGAATTCGTATTGCGCGCATTGGATGGCGGCGCGGACGCGGTCCTTGGATTCGCGGACCGCCGCCTCGGGCAGGCCGACGATGGACATGCGCGGCACGCCGCCGGCGAGGAAGACTTCCGCGTTCACGGACGGCGCGCGCACGCCGGTCCGTGCACGGGTGTGCACGAGGGCCAATGTCATGGGAATGCCCCTCAGGCCTGGGGCGGGGTGTCGTTGCTGCGCGGCTCGGCCAGACGGGCTTCGAGCTGTTCGACCAGGGCGCGGAGTTCGTCGAGCTGGCTGCGGGTGCGGGCGAGGACGGCGCGCTGCACGTCGAACTCCTCGCGGGTCACCAGGTCGAGCCTGTTCAGGCCCGCCTGCAGGGCGGCCTTGAAGTTCTCCTGCATTTCCTCGCGGCCTTCGCGCAGGGCGGGGGGCACCAGGCCGCTGAGGCGGCGGGCGAGGTCGTCGATCTGGCTGAGGTCGATCATGGGCATGCTCCGTGGATTGTAGCGCGGTGCCCAGCATCGCGTCGCCCGCGTCGGCGGGCCATCGGGAAAGTCCGCGCGTGGGCGTCGGAAAAGTCCGACACCGACCGCCGGCCCCGGCTATCCTTCCGGGCAGACGACATTCGACCCGGAGATCCGTTCATGAAGATGGTCATGGCCATCATCAAGCCGTTCAAGCTAGACGATGTGCGCGAGGCGCTGGCCGAAGCCGGCGTAGCCGGCATCACCGCCACCGAGGTCAAGGGCTTCGGCCGCCAGAAGGGCCACACCGAGCTGTACCGCGGCGCCGAGTACGTCGTCGACTTCCTGCCCAAGATCAAGCTGGAGGTCGCGGTGACGGACGACCAGGTCGACACGGTGGTCGAGGCGATCATGCAGTCCGCGGGCACCGGCAAGATCGGCGACGGCAAGATCTTCGTCTGGGACCTGGAGAAGGTGGTGCGCATCCGCACCGGGGAAATGGACGGGGATGCGCTCTGACCTGCGGGTTCAGCGCGGCAGCTCGTCGCGCACCGTTTCGCCCTTCATGTAGGTGGTGGTCTGCTTCCGGCCCTCGGTTGTGTGGCTGATCACCGCGGTGGTCATGCGCTCGCGATCGAGCTCCACCTGCAGCGAGGTGACCTTGCCGGCTTCGCCCTGGAAGCGGCCGTAGAGACTGTCGAAGATATCGAGATTGCGGATCGAGACCTCGGAATATCCCGGCGTGCTCTTCCCGCCATTGGGGAGTTTCGATGAACCGACCCTGCCGAGGGGGATGGTCCGGGCATCGAGCAGGACGGCGCCGCCGTCCTCCTTGTTCTTCGCGAAGCAATATCGGTAGACCAGATTGACCGGTGTGGTCGCGGGCTCGCCGATCCAGCGGAAGGGGCCATCGTAGCTGTGCGTGAAGCTCTGGTCCGACCCTTTCACGTAGCGCATCCGGGTGGGGCCGGATTGCTGCTCGGTGAAAGTGGCTTTCCAGCATTCCGCATAGGCTTGTGCGGCCTTGGCGCTGGATTGGGCGAACACGGCGAATGGGCATGCGCAAAGCGCGGCGATCGCCAGGACGAGCGGGCGTGGACTACGGCGCATCTGGAGGCTCCAGTCGAATCGGACCGGCGTACTCTAGTGCCTGTCATCCTGTTTGTGCACGCCGCTTCGTGCGACTTCGCCGACGGTCCGGGGCATGTCATGCGGTACGGGGAGGCGGCACGACGCAGGCCCGGATGGAGGTTCCTGCTTCAGCATCGCCGACCGCAGCGTGTAGGCCACGCACCAGCAGATCGCGAGTGTCCACAGGTCGTGCGAGAGGAAATGCGCGCCGCGCAGCTGCTGGGCGATGCCGAACAGGGCGCCCACCCCGAGGCCGATCGCCAGTCCGCGCCAGCGCCAGGTCGGGCGTACCGAGAGGAAGAAGAAGTACAGCGCGACCCAGGCATGGCCGCCGCTGGCATGGCCCGCAGGAAAACACCGGCCCTGCGGCAGCTCCGGAGGACGGAAGCTGAGCAGGTCGAGATAGGGGCGTGTGCCGCCCAGTCCGTCGATGTCCCAGGGGCAATCCATGTTCGACCACGATTTGACCCATGACACCAGCAGTGTCGATGCCAGGACCGACAGCAGCAGGAAGGCGAGGGGGCGCCGCAGGACGGAGCGGCGCCGGCGGGCGAAGATCCACGCGGCCAGCGTGCCCACCCAGGCCAGGATGCTCAGCGCATGGCCGCCGCGATGCAGCAACGTTTCGGTGAGCGTCGCGTCGCGCAGCAGCCAGCGATAGCCCTCCCAGGCGTAGAGCGCGTGCGACAGGCGCCAGTCGATGTCCAGCGCCCCGATCGTGCATACCGCCAGCACCCATGCCAGCAGTGGCAGCCACAGATGGTTCCAGGCGAAACGGCTCGCGTCGTCGATCACGAGCGGATGCGGTGCGGGCATCGGCAGCGGCAGCGTGCCCCCACGGATAAGCCGCGCGCTGCGTGGAAGGTTGCGGATCATCGCTTCGGTCCGGAGGAGACCGTGTCGTTGTAGCCCGCGCGCCTTAAGCCAGCATGATGCGGATGTTGGAAAACCGTTGTGCCGCCCTGGAATGCGAACGGGCCGCATCGCTGCGGCCCGTTGCGTTTCCAGCGATGTCGACGGCGATGTCGATCAGTCGCCGAGCACGTCCGCCACGAACGGCGGGGAGACCAGCACGCCGCGGTGCAGGTCCGGGGTGTAGTACTTCGTCTTGAACGCCTTCGCGCGGGCGTCGGCTTCGCGGAAGTCGAATCCGCCGGCCTTGCGGGCAAGTGTCACGCTCCACCAGCCGGTCGGATAGCACGGCTGCGGGAACGGCAGGGTCTTGAAGGTCGTGAAGCCGGCCTTGCCCATCTCGTCGCGCATCGCCTGGATCAGCGCCAACTGCATCAGCGGCGATTCCGACTGCTGGATCAGGATGCCGTCGTCCTTCAGCGCGCGGAAGCAGCTCGCGTAGAAGGCCTTGTTGAACAGGCCTTCGGCGGGGCCGACCGGGTCGGTCGAGTCGACGATGACGATGTCCAGGCTGCCGGGCGCGACGTTCTGCATGTAGGCGATGCCGTCGTCGAACATCAGCTCGGCGCGCGGGTCGTCGTTGGCGTCGCACAGTTCCGGGAACCACTTCTCGGCCATGCGCGTGACCTGCTCGTCGATGTCGCACTGCACAGCCTTCTTCACGCCCGGGTGCTTGAGCACCTCGCGCAGCGTGCCGCAGTCGCCGCCGCCGATGATGACCACCTGCTCGGGATTGGCGTGGGTGAACAGCGCCGGGTGCGAGATCATCTCGTGGTACAGGAAGTTGTCGCGGGCGGTGAGCATCATCGCGCCATCGATGAGCATCAGGTTGCCCCAGTCGGTGCTCTCGTAGATCTCGATCTTCTGGAACGGCGACTGCACCTCGTCGAGCTTGCGGGTGATGCGGTAGCCGATGGCCGAGCCGGTGGGCTCGAACTGCTCGAAATGCCAGGAAGTCTCGGTCATGGCGCGGGGCCCGGGAGGTTGGAAGGGGGCGGCATTGTACCTAAGCCCACCCGTGGCTTCCGTTACGATGCCGGGCTGAACGGCCTGCCCCGGCCGACCGGAGACCTGGATGCGCGAGACCGCCGACGAACGACGACGCAAGGCACGGGTGGCGCGGCTGGAGGCCGAGTCCCGGGAGGCGCCCGCGGCCTACCGCCGCCGGGTGGCCCTGCTCGCAGCCCTCGGCTACGTCGTGCTGGGCGCGCTGGCCCTGCTGGGCCTGGGCCTGCCGGTGCTGGCGATCGGGGCGATGTTCGCCACCGGCCGGGAGTGGGACGTGCAGGCTTCGGTGGGAATCATCGTGCTGCTGGCGATCGGCGCCGGCGTGCTGCGCGCGCTGTGGGTACCGGTGGCGCCGCCGCCGGGCTATGCGCTGTGGGCCGACCACGTCCCGGAGCTGGCGGCGGACATCGAGCGCCTGCGCCGCGAGGCCGGCGCGCCGCCGCTGGATGGCGTGGTGATCGACAGCGAGCTGAACGCGGCCGCCGTGACCTGTCCGCGCATGTTCGGCCTGCTCGGCGAGCGCCGCTATCTGGTGCTCGGCCTGCCGCTGCTGCGCCTGCTCGACCGCGACGAGCTGCTGGCGGTCATCGCCCATGAATTCGGCCATTTCCGCAGCGGCAACGGCCGGTTCATGGCCTGGATCTACCGCCTGCGCCTGCGCTGGTGGCGCATGGCCGAAGCGGTGGCGACCAGCGGCCTGCTCTCGCCGCTGCTGCTGTCGCGCTTCTTCGCCTGGTACGCGCCGCATTTCGATGCGGTCAGCTTCGTGCTGGCGCGCGAAGAGGAGTTCGAGGCCGACGCGGTCGCGCGCCGGCTGGTCGGCCATGAGCCGCTGGCCTCCGGCCTGATCCGGCTGGAGCACGCCTCGGCCTGGCTCGACAAGCGGCTGCAACGCCCGATGGCCGAGCGCGTGCGTGCCCAGCCGAAGCCGCCGCTGTCGATCAGCGCCGAGCAGGCGCGCTGGCTGCGCGAACTGCCGCCGCTGCACGTCGACCGGGTCATCGCTGCCGCCGAGCGCGAGCATGATGTCGACGACACCCATCCCGTGCTGTCGAAACGGCTCGCGGCCGGCGACGGCGTTCCCGGAGTCGTGGGGCCAGGCATCCCGGCGGCCCAGCTGTTCGGTGCCCCGTTGCTGGCCGAGATCGAGCGCGCCGTCGACACCCAGTGGCGCGAGCGCTACCAGGCGCGCTGGACCGAGGCGCATGCCGCCGCCGAGCCCGAGCGCCAGCGCCTGGCCGAGCTGGAGCGCGACGGCGGGCCGGTCGAGGCCGACCTGCTCGCCCATGCCCGGCTGTGCGAGACCCTGCGCCCCGAACAGGATCCCCTGCGCCTGTACCAGCAGGTGCTGGCCCGCCTGCCGGACAACCCGTCGGCGCTGTTCCGCGTCGGGGTGCTGCGCGTCGAGGCCGGCGAGGGGGACGGCGTCGCCCAGCTGGAACGTGCGATGACTCTCGACGCCGGGGCGATCGTCCCGGTGTTCGAACGTCTCGACGCCTGGCGTCGCGATGCCACGATCGCACCGGACCTGGCCGAAGCCCTCGAACGGCTGCGCGAGGCCTTTGCCGCGCAGGCGGCCTCGCTGCAGGCCCGCGATGGTGTGGACGTGGACGACGAACTGGTCGCGCACGATCTCGACGCCGAGGCGCTGCAAGTCCTCTGCGGCAGCCTGCGCGCGCTGCCGCAGGTCGCCGAGGCCTGGCTGGTGCGCAAGCGGCTGGACCTGCCCGGCGAGGCCGCGCACTACACCCTGCTGGTCGCCTGGCGCGGCTCGGTGGCCAGCGAAGCGGCCGGGCTCAAGCGCCTCGTCGCGGCCCTGCGCCTGCCCGGCAGCGTCACCGTGTTCGGCGATGGCGACTCGGCCCGGCGCGCGCTGGCCCGGCGGGTCAGGGCGGCGTGCGGGCCGCCGGTCTACCGGCGGGGGCGCTGACCCCGTGCGGGCGGGCCGCAGGCCCTACAATGCACGCCCCCCTGACGTCCCGGAAGCACGCCCATGACCGCCTGGTCGATCGACCAAGCCCGCAAGACCTACTCGATCCCGCACTGGGCCGAGGGGTATTTCGACATCGACGCACGCGGCCGCATCGTCGTGCATCCGCGCGGCGCGCAGGCCCCGGGCGTGGCCTTGCCGGAGGTGGTCGACGCGGCGCTGTCGAGCGGGGCGAAACTGCCGCTGCTGGTGCGTTTCCCGCAGATCCTCGGCGACCGCCTGGGCAAGCTGCAGGCCGCGTTCGCGCAGGCGCAGCAGGACTTCGACTACACCGGCGGCTACACCGCCGTGTACCCGATCAAGGTCAACCAGCACGCCGGCGTCGCCGGCACGCTCGCCTCGCATGCGGGCGAGGGCTTCGGCCTTGAGGCGGGCAGCAAGCCCGAACTGATGGCCGTGCTCGCGCTCAGCCGCCCCGGCGGCCTGATCGTCTGCAACGGCTACAAGGACCGCGAATACATCCGCCTGGCGCTGATCGGCCGCAAGCTCGGCATGCAGACCTACATCGTGGTCGAGAAGCCGTCCGAACTGCCGCTCATCATGGAAGAAGCCAAGGCGCTCGGCGTGGTGCCGGGCCTCGGCGTGCGCATGCGCCTGGCTTCGCTGGGCGCCGGCAAGTGGCAGAACAGCGGTGGCGACAAGGCCAAGTTCGGCCTCTCGCCGCGCCAGGTGCTGGACCTGTGGAAGACCCTGCGCGATGCCGGCATGGGCGACTGCCTGGGCCTGCTGCATTTCCACATGGGCTCGCAGATCAGCAACGTCCGCGACATCGCCAACGGCATGCGCGAGGCGACGCGCTATTTCGTCGAGCTGTCGAAGCTCGGCGCGAAGATCAGCCACGTCGACGTCGGCGGCGGCCTGGGCATCGACTACGAGGGCACGCGCTCGCGCAGCTACTGCTCGATCAACTACGGCATCCACCAGTACGCTTCGAGCATCGTCCAGCCGATCGCCGAGGCCTGCGAGCAGTACGGCTTCCCGCCGCCGCGCCTGGTCACCGAATGCGGCCGCGCGATGACCGCGCACCACGCCATGCTGGTCACCAACGTGTCCGAGGTCGAGCGCGCGCCGGAAGGCCGCGTGCCGCCGGCGCACGACGACGAAGCGGCGGTGATCCGCCACCTGCGCGAGATCCATGCCGAGATCGAGACGCGCCCGGCGGTCGAACTCTTCCACGAAGCGCAACACCACCACAGCGAGGGCCTGTCGCTCTATGCGCTGGGCCAGATCGATCTGGTCGCGCGCGCGCGGCTCGACGACCTGTTCTACGCCATCGCCCACGCGGTGCGCGCGCGCCTGACCTACGACGAGAAGAGCCATCGCGACCTGCTCGACGAACTCAACGAGCGCCTGGTCGACAAGTACTTCGTCAACTTCAGCCTGTTCGAGTCGATGCCCGACGTGTGGGCGATCGACCAGGTGTTCCCGATCACCCCGATCGAGCGCCTGGACGAGCGCCCGGAGCGACGCGGCGTGATCGCCGACCTCACCTGCGATTCCGACGGCAAGATCGACACCTACGTCGAGAACGAAGACCTCGACAGCTCGCTGCCGCTGCACGCGCCGCGCCCGGGCGAGCGCTACCGCATCGGCTTCTTCCTCGTCGGCGCGTACCAGGAAATCCTCGGCGACATCCACAACCTGTTCGGCGACACCGACGCGGTGGAAGTACGCTGCGACGACGAAGGCTTCCGCATCGTCCAGCAGCGCCGGGGCGACACCACCGACGTGATGCTGGACTACGTCGGCTACAAGATCGACGACCTGCGCCGCATCTACCGCGCCAAGGTCGGCGCCGTCGACCTGACCAAGAGCGAAGCCGCCCGCCTCAACGAGGCGCTGGAGAACGGCCTGACCGCCTACACCTACCTGAGCGACGAACCGCTGGCCTGAGTCCACGCCAGCGTTCGCGTCACCGGCGTCACGAGGCGTCCGGTCAATCGCGGCACGCATAGAATCGCTGCATCGCGGGCGGCGTGCCGTCGCCCGCATCTTCCCGCAGGCTCCGATGCGACTTCCCGGTCTCGATTCCCTCCGCGCCATCGCGGTGGTCTGGACGATGCTGTTCCATTCGTTCCTCGTCGGTGGTCTGGGCGAAGACTGGCAGTGGTTGCAGCAGTACGGCTGGATGGGCGTCGATCTGTTCTTCGTGCTCAGCGGCTTCCTGATCGGCACGCAGGTGCTCGCGCCGCTGGCGCGCGGCGAGCGCCTGTCCTTCGGCGATTTCTACCTGCGCCGCGCCTTCCGCATCCTGCCCGCGTTCTGGGCGGTGCTCGCGATCTACCTGCTGTGGCCGGAGTTCCGCGAAGCGCGGGGCATGGAGCCGTGGTGGAAGTTCGCTTTCTTCTTCGTGAACGTGTCCATCGACTACGGCGCCAACGCCGCGTTCTCGCACGCATGGTCGCTCTGCGTCGAGGAGCACTTCTACCTGTTGTTCCCGATGCTCGCGGTCGGCTTCGCGCGGCTGCGTTCCGGCGCGGCGCTGGCGTCGTTCTGCATCGCGCTGGCAATGGGCGGCATCGCGTTGCGCAGTGCGACCTGGCTGCATTTCGATGCGCTGGCGCCGGACTACAACTGGTTCGTCGAGGAGATCTACTACCCGACCTGGAACCGCCTCGACGGCCTGCTCGCCGGTGTGCTGCTCGCGGCGTGGAAGACGTATCGCCCGGCGTCATGGGTTCGCGTCGCCGCGCGCGCGAACCTGGTCTTCGTGGCCGGTCTCGCCACGATGGTCCTGAGCTTCTGGCTGTTCCGCGAACGCACTGGCCTGCTCGGCAACAGCATCGGCTGGCCGGTGCTGTCGCTCGGTCTTGCGATGCTGGTGTTTGCCGGCGCGCAGACCGGCAGCTGGATCGGCCGCCGCGCCTTACCGGGGGGCGCTTGGCTGGCTGCGGTGTCGTACAGCCTGTACCTCGTGCACAAGCCGGTGTACGGCCTCGTCGAAGAGCACCTGGGCATCGTGCTGGGGCGTATCGGCAACGGCTACGTCACGTTCGCGGCGTACGGCATCGCATCGCTGCTCGCGGCGGCGCTGCTGTATTACGCGGTGGAGCGGCCGGGGTTGCGACTGGGGGCACGCTGGCGGACGAAGCGGAGGCCAGGTCCACCGGCCCCGGCGCACTGAGGAACCATGCGCCGGGGGGGAGTGCCGGTGTCATTGGGGCGCTGCCGCCTTGTCATCCGTGTGTGCGGCCTCGCGCAGCAGGGCGATCTGCAGTTCGACGCGCTTGAGCTCGCGCAGGCTGCGGTTGCTCTCCATGCGCGCGCCGAGGAAGGATTTTGCGATCGCGGTGTACTGGAACAGCACGATCCCCAGCGTGGCGAACTTCACCGCGACCAGCAGGTCGTCGGCCGTCCATGTCCGCCAGAAGGCGTAGGCGAAGCCGGCGAAGGCGGCGAGCGAGGTCAGGTAGGTCAGCCAGACCACGCCGCCCTGCGCGCCGCGGAACAGGCCGAAGGCCTGCGTGAAATAGCCGGGTTCGGCATGGCGTGCGAGCAGTTCGCGGTCCTCGGCGGACAGGGCGCGTTCGATCATGTCATCGGTCTTGCTCATGGGGGTCACCTTCGAGTCGGGCGCGGAGCTTGCGCCTTGCATGCATCAGCCGGGTCTTGACCGTGCCCGGAGGAACGTCGAGGGCAATGGCGATTTCCGCCACGCTCAGGTCTTCGAGATGGAACAGCGACAGCGCGGCACGCTGCGCAGGGGGAAGCGTCGCCATGGCCGCCTGCACGCGCCCAAGGTCGATGTCGCGCGCCATGGCGTCGGCGCCCGTGGCGTCGTCGCTGTCGTACGGGGTGTCGGCGATGTCGAGCAGGTCCGCATGCGCCTGCCCGGCCGCCGCCCTGCTGCGCTGGCAGCGACGGGTGACGATGCGGAAGGCCCAGACCGGGAAAGCCACGACATCGTCCAGCCGGCGCAGGCCTTTCCAGATGTCGACCCAAGCATCCTGCACCAGGTCGGCGGCGCGGTCGGCCTGGCCGGTCAGCCGCCAGGCATGGCGCAGCAGTCGCGGTTGCCAGCGCACGACCAGGCGCTCCCAGGCCGCGCGATCCCCGGCCTGCGCCGAGGCGACGAGGTATTCGTCGTAGATCCGCTCGCTGTCGCGCTGCACCTGGCCGCTCCCGTTCGTGTCATCCCGCTCTGGAAGACAGGTGGCGCCGGGCGGGCGAACGGTTCAATTTGCCGGCTGGGAGGGTGCGCTGTCGGGGACGGAGGTCTCGACCACATGCGCATGCTCGCTTCTCTGCCATTTGTCCTTGCTGGCCATGACGAGATAAGACTAAGTCTAGGACACGCCCTAGTGTTCCGAATCCTTGACCCAGTCCTTCTGTCCATCCTCTCGGAGCATGCTCGCGTCGAATCCATCCACGAGTTTCAATGCCCGTGTCTGAACAATACCGGATTGTCGTAGCCGTTCGCAGTACTTCCAGAGGGTGTTTGCATCCTCGGTCAGGATGAAGCCAATTCCTTCGTGATGCGCCTGCGCGAGCAATTTGATGTCGTTCCGTACGATGGATCGGGAATCTCCTTCGTCGCGAGCGCCCAGCGCATTCAACAGGTCGGCCGCTTGTTGTCCATGAGGCACGTTGAAATTCAGGATTCGAAAGTTGCCCAAGGGCAGGTCTGCGACAGATTGCTTGATGCCGAACTCTGCCGCTACGATTGCGGAAAAGTGCATCGGTATCTGATCCTGCAGCATGTGGCGATAGAACTGCTTCGCAATTTCGTGGTGCGGGCGATTTGAGTTGATCAGCGTGATCAGATAGCTGGTGTCCAGCAGCACCGAAATGGTCATCCTTTGCCGCTCCGGAGTTTTTCCAGCCAGTCGTCGGGCGTGTCGGCCCACGCTCTAGTCCCTTTCTGGACAAGCTTGTCGAATTCGGCTTCGTTCCACGTCGGACGCTGTTCGGCGAAACCAAGCAAATTGATGTTGCGCAGCTCGCCCGTGCGCAAATTCTCATCTGCGCGAACCTGAAGCAATGCTTGTTTGTAGAGGCGGTTCTCTTTCTCTCCAGCCAGAAGGGCGTGGGTCGACGCGATCTTCACGGTCCGCCCGTTACCCACATCCAAGTGAACGTTTGGACTGGTTTTTCCACCCCAGTCGACAATGGTGCCCAGAAGATACTTTTCGACAGGAACCCAGATTGCTTCGACTTGATTGCGAAAATCGCTCCTTGCGTCCACTTTCACGTTCAGTCCGCCGGATTGATCTGTTAGTCGATAACTGCGATAGGGATGCTTGCGAGCAGATGCCTGCCACCGCTCGACGATTGCTGCACGCTTTGGGTCAATCAGTCCAAGCGCAGAAGGATTATCTAGTCGCTCCATGTCCTTCCACAGGCCGCTGGCAGCGAGGAGGCCTGTGGCCACGATCGCCAGCGAGCCTTCCTCGATGGAGACCAGAACCTGACTGGTGTCGACATCCCTGTTCGATCCGCGCAGGAAATCTTCGACCTCTTCCTGAAACTGGCCAAGCAATGCAAGTGGCACGCGCCTAGGCCCGATCTCGGCATCCTGGATGCGATCGCTCAGGGCAAAGCGAAGGGAGTCGTCGGTGTTCATGACAGCGATTCTAATCCCAAGAAAGTCGCAGCGTGTGAGACGAGCTTCCGCCGGTCAGCGGCTTATAGCCATGCATCCTGTTCAGTGTTGCGATTGAGCTAGCCCCTAGCTCTCCCGCGCCACCTGGAACCCCGCGAACGACTGGCGCACCGGCATCACTTCGATGCGGTTGACGTTGAGGTGCGGGGGCAGGTTGGCGATCCAGAACATCGTCTCGGCGATGTCGTCCGGGGTGATCGGTTCGGCACCCTTGTACAGCGTGTCGGAGGCGGCCTGGTCGCCGCTGGTGCGGACGAGGGTGAACTCGGTCTCGGCCATGCCCGGTTCGATGCTGGTCACGCGCACGCCGGTGCCGTGCAGGTCGCTGCGCAGGCCGAGCGAGAACTGCGAGACGAAGGCCTTGGTGCCGCCGTAGACGTTGCCGCCGGTGTAGGGATAGGTGGCGGCGATCGAGGAGATGTTGAGGATCGCGCCGCGCCGCGCGATGAGCGTCGGCAGCAGGGCGTGGGTGAGCGTGGCCAGCGCGGTGACGTTGGTGTCGATCATCTGCTTCCATTGCGCGAGGTCGGCGCGCTGCGCCGGCGCGGTGCCGAGCGCGAGGCCGGCGTTGTTGGCGAGCACGTCGATGTCGCGGAAGTCGCTCGGCAATGCGTCGAGCGCGGCGCGCATCGCGGTTTCGTCGCGGATGTCGAAGGCGGCGGTGTGGATGCGCTCGCGGCCGAGCGCGTCGGCGAGGGCGTCGAGGCGTTCGGCGCGGCGGCCGGTGGCGATGATGCGCCAGCCGGCGCCGTGGAAGCGTTCGACGGCGGCACGGCCGAACCCGGAGGTGGCGCCGGTGATGAGGATGGTCTTCATCCGCCGATTGTAAGGGCATGGTTCCGCGTGGCGCGGAGCCGAAGCCGGATCAGTGCAGCGTGCGTCCGCGCCGGCTGCGGTGGGTCTTGCCGCGCGTGGCCTCACGGGTCTCGCGGTGGCGCGCGAGCATCGCTTCGGCGAGGCGGATGTCGTGGGCGGAGACGCCGCTGGCGCGGGCCAGGGCGAGGCGGGCCTCGATCCGGCGTTCGTCGGGCTGCGGCAGGAGCAGTTCGCGGATGGCGTCGCGCATCGCGACTTCGCCGCCACGTCGCTGCTCGCGACGCCTGCGCTGCTGCAGGCGGGACAGCAGGGCGTCGAAGACGGGCTTGAACACGGGCCTGAACAGCGAGGGTCGGAGCAGGGCGGCTTCGAGCGTCATGGCGTTCTCTCCTCTTGGGACGAGAGTATGCCGCCGGGGCGTCTCACGGATCGCGACCGTGAGACGCAAACACCTTTTCTTTCAATGATTTGGCTGCGGATTACTTGGCCTTGACCGCCATCGCCGGCAGGCCGCCGCCGGCGAGCTTCTTCTTCGCCTCGGCCAGTTCGGTGGCGCTGCCGTAGGGCCCCATGCGTACCCGGTAGACGGTCTGGCCCTGGATCTGCGCGGACTCGACGCGCGCGCTCAGGCCGAGGAAGGCGATCTTCGCCTTCAGGGCCTCGGCGTCGCCGGACGCCTGGAATGCGCCGGCCTGCAGGATGTAGCGGGTGTCGTCGCGGGGCGTCGCGGCGGTCTGGTCCGGCTTGTCGTCCTGCTTCGGCGGCGTCTTCGTATCGGCGACCGGCGGGGCATCGATGGCGGGCGGCGGCGTGTTCGCGACGTCGGCCGGCGGCTTGGTGTCGGCCGGGTCCGCAGCGTCGGCGGCCTGCTGGCGCGCGGCTTCCTCGGCGCGGGCGCGGGCGGCGAGTTCGGTGTCGCTCACCGCAGTCTCCTCGCCCGAGAGCAGGGTGTAGAAGTCGTACTCCTGTTCCTGCGTCTTGCCGGACGCCGGGTCGGTGGCCGCACCCTCGTCGCCGCCGTCCTGCGCGATCGGCGCCTTGTCGCTGGTCGCGTCGATCGCCGGCGGCTGGGCCTCGGCGTTGGGCTTGGGCCGGAAGAAATCGTTCGCGCTCCTGCCGTCGAGGAACTTCGGCAGGAACAGGAACAGGGCGATGCCCAGGCCCAGGCCGACCAGCATCCAGATGCCGCCGGGGATTGCGGTGCTGTCGCCGCCGGAATTGCGGCGCGCCTGCGACTTCGTGTTGCGCTTGCCGGCCATTACGCGGCCTCCGCGCCGTCGGTGTCGGCGAAGAACATTTCCTCCGGCGCGGACACGCCGAGCAGTTCGAGGCCGTTGGCGAGCACGCGCTGCACCGCGAAGCCCAGCGCGAGGCGCGCGTTGCGCACGTCGGCGTCGTCGACCAGGAAGATGTTGGCGTTGTAGTAGCGCTGGAAGGCCTGCGCCAGCTCGACGAGGTAGGTGGCGATCTGGTGCGGTTCCAGGTCGATGCCCGCCTGCTCGACGATCTCCGGCCAGCGCGAGAGATCGATCAGCACATCGCGCACGATCGGGTCGGCGATGTCGATCGGCTGCGACAGACCGGCTTCGAGATCGAAGGACAGGCCGCGCTCGGCCATCTTGCGCAGTACGCCGAAGGTGCGCGCATGCGACAGCTGCACGTAGTAGACCGGGTTGTCGAGCGACTGCGAGCGGGCGAGGTCGATGTCGAACACCAGCTGCGAGTCGGGCTTGCGCGCGATCAGGAACCAGCGCACCGCGTCGGCGCCGGTCTCGTCGATCAGGTCGCGCAGGGTGACGTAGCTGCCGGCGCGCTTGGAGATCTTCACTTCCTCGCCGCCGCGCATCACCGTGACCATCTGGTGCAGCACGTACTCCGGCCAGTCCCGGGGAATGCCGCAGTCCAGCGCCTGCAGGCCGGCCTTCACGCGCGCCAGCGAGCCGTGGTGGTCGGCGCCGAGTTCGGTGATCGCGCGCTCGTAGCCGCGCTGCCATTTGGTGAGGTGGTAGGCCACGTCCGGCACGAAGTAGGTGTATCTGCCGTCGGACGTGCGCATCACGCGGTCCTTGTCGTCGCCGTAGTCGGTGCTGCGCAGCCACAGCGCGCCGCCTTCCTCGTAGGTGTGGCCCTTGGCGACGAGTTCGCGCACCGCTTCCTCGACCTTGCCGTCGCGGTACAGCGAGGATTCGAGGTAGTACACGTCGAAGGACACGCGGAACGCTTCGAGGTCGAGGTTCTGCTCGCGGCGCAGGTAGGCCACCGCGAAGCGGCGGATCTCGTCGGTGTTCTCGGGGTCGCGCGCGCCGGTGATCACCTGGCCGTCGACTTCGATCGAGGCGCCGTCGAGATAGGCCTTCGCCACATCGGCGATGTAGTGGCCCTGGTAGAAATCCTCCGACCAGCCCTCGCTGCCCGGGCCGAGGCCGCGCGCGCGCGCCTGGGTGGACTTCGTGAGGTTCTCGATCTGCACGCCGGCGTCGTTGTAGTAGAACTCGCGCTTCACCGCCCAGCCGTTGGCGTCGAGCACGCGCGCGATGCAATCGCCGATCGCCGCGGCACGGCCGTGGCCGACGTGCAGCGGGCCGGTCGGATTCGCGGAGACGTATTCGACGCCGGCCACGCGGCCGCGACCGCTGTCGTTGCGGCCGTAGCGCGCGCCCTCGGCGTGCACGGCGCGCAGCTGGCGCTGCCAGGCGTTGCGCGAGAGGCGGAAATTCAGGAAGCCCGGGCCGGCGATCTCGACCGCGCCGATGTCGTCGTTCTGCGGCAGCGCGTCGATCAGCGCCTGCGCGATCGCGCGCGGATTGCTCTTCGCCGGTCGCGCGAGAGTCATCGCGGCGTTGGTCGCGAAGTCGCCGTGGCTGCGGTCCTTCGGTCGCTCGACGACGAAGTCCGGCGTGGCGAGGTCGGCGGGCAGGACGCCTTGGGCGCGGAGGTTGGCGATGCCCTGCTCGATGAGGGCGCGAAGCTGTGATTTCACGGGGATTTTCGCGTGCGGGCTGGGTTGCGGCGGTCGGTCATTGTAGCCGACAACATCCCCGGCTCCGGCCCTGCGCGCACTGCCTGCGCATCCGCCCGTGCCGCCGCCGCGTGTTCACACCCACCCCCGCGCGGCGAGCGACACCGGGCTGCCGTCGCCGATGACGAAGTGGTCGAGCAGGCGGATGTCGACCAGGGCCAGGGATTGCTTGAGGCGGGCGGTGATGGCGCGATCGGCGGTGCTGGGCTCGCCGTTGCCGCTGGGGTGGTTGTGGCCCACGATCAGGGCGGCGGCGTTGTGGGCGAGGGCGCGGCGGACGACCTCGCGCGGGTGGACTTCGGCGCCGTCCACGGTGCCGCGGAACATCTCCTCGAAGGCGATGGCGCGGTGGCGGGTGTCGAGGAACAGCACGGCGAAGACCTCGTGCGGCAGGCCGCGCAGGCGCTGCGCGAAGTAGCGGCCGGCGCTGTCCGGGTCGCGCAGGGCGTCGCCGCGTTCCAGGGCGGTGGCGAGGTGGCGGTTGCCCAGCTCCAGCGCGCCGAGCAGGACGCAGGCGCGGGCCGGGCCGACCATCGGTAGCCGCAGCAGGCGCTGGGGCGGCAGTTCCAGCAGGGCGCGCAGCGAGCCCTGTGCGTTCAGCAGGCGGCGGGCGCAGGTGACCACGTCCGCGCCGCGCCGGCCGGAGCCGAGGAACAGCGCCAGCAGTTCGGCGTCGGACAGCACGGCGGGGCCGTGCTTGAGGAGTTTCTCGCGGGGGCGTTCGTCGTCGGGCCAGTCTCGGATCTGCATGGCGGCGGTGCGCTCGGGTGTGGGACGGGAGGCCCATTGCAGCGTGTCGCCGAGCGCCCGGCTGTCGGGGTTTGCGCCGTCATCGGGTAAGCTGTCCGCCGGTCCGTTTCGTAGGAAAACCCCGCATGGCGCACTCCCTGGCCGGTCGACGCATCCTGCTGTGCGTCTGCGGCGGCATCGCTGCCTACAAGTCGGTGGAGCTGGTCCGCCGCCTGCGCGAAGCCGGTGCCGAGGTGCAGGTGGCGATGACCGAGAACGCCCAGCGCTTCATCGGTGCGGCCAGCCTGCAGGCGGTGTCCGGCGTGCCGGTGCGCGGCTCGCTCTGGGACGAGGCCGCCGAGGCGGCGATGGGCCATATCGAGCTGGCGCGCTGGGCCGACGCGGTGCTGGTGGCGCCGGCCACCGCTGACGTGCTGGCGCGGCTGTCCCACGGCATGGCCGACGACCTGGTGACCACCCTGTGCCTGGCCACGACCGCGCCGCTGTTCGTGGCGCCGGCGATGAACAACCGCATGTGGCTGCATCCGGCCACGCTGGCCAACCTGGCCACGCTGCGCGCCCGAGGCGTGTCGGTGATCGGCCCCGAGAGCGGCGCGCAGGCCTGCGGCGAGATCGGCCCGGGCCGGCTCAGCGAGCCGCCGGCGATCGTCGAGGTGCTGGCCGCGTCGCTGTCGTCCGGGCCGGACCTGGCCGGCTGCCGCATCCTGATCAGCGCCGGGCCGACCTACGAGGACCTGGACCCGGTGCGGTTCATCGGCAACCGCAGCAGCGGCAAGATGGGCTTCGCCATCGCCGCATCGGCCGCGCGCCGGGGCGCGCAGGTGGTGCTGGTCGCCGGCCCGGTGAGCATGCCGACCCCGCCCGGGGTGCGCCGCATCAACGTGCGATCCGCTGCGGAAATGCACGACGCGGTGATCGGCTCGCTGCCGGCGGACGTCTACATCGGCGCTGCCGCCGTGGCCGACTACACCGCCCGCGAGATCCAGTCGCAGAAGATCAAGAAATCCGACCAGCCCGACGGCGGCGACACCCTGACGATCGAGCTGGTGCGCACCCGCGACGTACTGGCCGAGGTCGCGACGCACGCCCAGCGTCCGCGCGTGGTCGTGGGCTTCGCCGCCGAGACCCACGATGTCGAGCACTACGCCCGCGACAAGCTGGTGCGCAAGCAGCTCGACATGATCGCGGCGAACCTGGTGGGCTGCGCCGGCAGCGGCTTCGAAAGCGACGACAACGCCCTGACCGTGATCGACGCCGAGCGCGTGCATCCGCTGGGGTCGGCGCCGAAGACGGTGCTGGCCGATGCCCTGCTGGACCTGATCCGCGCACGGCTCTGAGCCCGTGCCCCGTCTGGACGATTCGATGCACCACACCCTGCAGGTCAAGCTCCTCGACCCCCGCTTCGGCGGCGAATGGCCGTTGCCGGCCTACGCGACCGAAGCCAGCGCCGGCCTGGACCTGCGCGCCGCGCTCGATGCGCCGCTGATCCTGGCTCCGGGCGACGCCGCGCTGGTGCCGTCGGGGCTGTCGATCCACATTGCCGACCCGGGGCTGTGCGCGGTGATCCTGCCGCGCTCGGGCCTGGGCCACAAGCACGGCATCGTGCTGGGCAACGGCACCGGCCTGATCGATGCCGACTACCAGGGGCCGCTGCTGATCAGTACCTGGAACCGGGGGCGCGAGGCCTACACCATCGCGCCGGGTGACCGGATTGCGCAGCTGGTCATCCTTCCGATCGTTCGCGCGACCTTCGAGGTCGTGGATACTTTCGCCGACAGCGCCCGGGGGGCGGGCGGCTTCGGCCACACGGGCGTTCGCTGAGCGACGCCGGGGCAGGCGCGCCGGTTCCCGCAGGGGCAGGCGCTGGACACTCCAGATTCGGGACCCAATCGATGAAAGACCGCACACGCCAGCAGATCCTCCAGATTCGCCCGGCCCTGCTGCCGATCGCCGCGCTCTGCCTGGTGCTGGCCGTGGTGATGGGCTGGAGCGGCGTGGCGCAGTTCATGCACGACCAGCGTCGCGCAGCCCTGGAGCTCACCCGCGACAACGGCATGCAACTGGTGCACCAGGCCATGCTGCGCCAGCAGAAGCAGCTGTCCGAGGCGATGGAGCGACCCGCCGTGCAGGCGGCGCTGGCGACCGGCGACCTGGCCGGCGCCGCGAAGGGGATCCGTACCGGCTGGCCGAACGTGTCGATGGTGCAGGTGTACGGCACCGACCTCGAAGCGGCCTACGCCGAAGCCACGAAGATCGGCTTCGGTCGGCTGGCGGTGCTGGAATCCGCCCAGGCCGAGAACCGCGTGCGCAGCTGGGTGGTCAGCAGCAAGGGCAAGCCGCACCTGGCGATCGCGGCGCCGATGAAGCAGGGCGACCGGGTGATCGGCGTGGCCTACGCGCAGCTGCCGCTGTCGGAGCTGACGGCCGGGCTGGACACCCTCGGCCTCGACGACGACAGCTACCTCGGCCTGCGCCAGAACAGCGCGACCGTGTGGGAACGCGGCAACATGGAATACACCGGCGGCGCGGAGCGCATGGCGCGCGACGTGTCCGATTCCGGCCTGCGCGTGGTCGCGGCGACCTCGGCGCCGCCCGGGGCGCTGGCCGGTCTGGGCGGGATCCCGGCGATGGTGGCGGCGGTGCTGCTGGTGTTGCTGGCCTATGTCGCGTTCCGCCTGAGCCGCCTGCAGCCGGGCAGCGCCGGTCCGGTCGACGATGCGCCCACCCTCATGGAATCGGTGGCCAGCGAGGCCGCGGCGACCCCCGGCGCGGCGGTGCCGCCGCCGATCGACGTGCGCGAAGCGCCGAAGACGCCGCAGGTGCTGATCGAACGCAGCATCTTCCGCGCCTACGACATCCGCGGCGTGGTCGGAAAGACCCTGGATGCCGGCGTCGCCGAGCTGATCGGCCACGCCATCGGCTCGCTGATGCGCGAGCAGGACCTCGGCGACATCGTCGTCGGCCGCGATGGCCGCCTCTCGGGCCCGACGATGGTCGAAGGCCTGGTCGCGGGCCTGCGCAAGGCCGGCGTGAACGTCATCGACATCGGCATGGTGCCCACGCCGGTGGTCTACTTCGGCGCGTTCCACCTGCGCACCGGCTGCTGCGTCTCGGTCACCGGCAGCCACAACCCGCCGGACTACAACGGCTTCAAGATCGTCGTCGGCGGCGAGACGCTGTCCGGCGACGCCATCACCGACCTGCATGCGCGCATCGCCGAGAACCGCCTGCACCAGCCGCATACGCAGGGCACCTACAGCGAGCGCGACATCAGTGCCGACTACGTGCAGCGCATCGCCTCCGACGTGCAGCTGGGCCGCCGCCTGAAGGTCGTCGTGGATGCCGGCAACGGCGTCGCCGGCGAGATCGGCCCGCGCGTGCTGGAAGCCATCGGCGCCGATGTCGAGGAGCTGTACTGCGAGATCGACGGCACCTTCCCGAACCACCACCCGGATCCGAGCGAGCCGCACAATCTCAAGGATCTGATCAACATGGTGCAGCGCCTCGATGCCGACCTCGGCATCGCCTTCGACGGCGACGGCGATCGCCTGGGCGTGGTCACCCGCGACGGCGAGAACATCTTCGCCGACCGCCTGCTGATGCTGTTCGCCGCCGACGTGCTGGAGCGCAACCCGGGCGCGATGATCGTCTACGACGTGAAGTGCACCGGCCGCCTCGCGCCGCACATCCTGCGCCACGGCGGCAGCCCGCTGATGTGGAAGACCGGGCATTCGCTGATCAAGGCGAAGATGCGCGAGACCGGCGCCGAACTGGCCGGCGAGATGAGCGGCCACTTCTTCTTCGCCGAACGCTGGTACGGCTTCGACGACGGCATCTACTCGGCGGCGCGCCTGCTGGAGATCCTCGCCGCCTCGCCGGAATTCCCGGACGAGGTGCTGCATGCCCTGCCCAAGGGCGTCTCCACGCCGGAGCTGAAGATCGAGATGGGCGACATCGACCCGCACGCGTTCGTCGAACGCTTCCGCGAGCAGGCCCAGTTCGAAGGCGGTCGCCCGTCGACCATCGACGGCCTGCGCGTGGACTGGCCGGATGGCTGGGGCCTGGTGCGCGCCTCGAACACCACCCCGATCCTGGTGCTGCGTTTCGAAGCCGATGACCACGAGGCGCTGCAGCGCATCCAGGGTGCGTTCCGCACGCGCCTGCTCCAGCTCAAGCCGGACCTGGTGCTGCCGTTCTGAAAAAACGGGGTCGGAAAAAACGGGGTCAGGTCAACTTCGACGTCCACCCGAAGTGAACCTGACCCCGTTGTTCGTTTTCGGGCTCAGCCGCCGCTGGCGAGCGTGGGCGCCGTCGGTGCGGTCGCGGTTGCGGTGCCCTTCAGTTCGCGATAGCGGCGCAGGGCCTGCTCGTATTCGGCCTGCAGGGTGCCGCGCTCGGTACGCAGGCGTTGCTGCGTGGCCACCAGCAGGCCCAGTTCGCGGTGCTGGGTCAGGATGCGGTTGCGCAGCTGCTTGCCGACCGGCTTGCCCGCCAGTTCCAGGTCGTTGGCCTGGCGGAGCAGGGTGATGAGGCTCTTGTGCAGGTTGGTGTGCGCCATCGAGGACGACTTCAGCCCCTCGTCGACGAGCGCGAAACGCTCCTGGAAGGCGCGCTGCAGGTCCTTCTCCGTGGTGTAGGACACCACCATCGCCATTTCCCGGCGCAGGCGGTCCGCCTCGCTTTCCTGCGCCTTGGCCTGCAGTGCGGCGGCGGCGCGCTCCTCGGCGGTCATCTCGCGCGCGACGCGGCTGATCGCCGAGCCCGTGCTCGCGCTCAGCTCGGTGCGCTGGTGGCCGACGGCGGAAGCCGGCAGGGTGTCGCTGCAGACGCGGCGCCCGCCTTCGTCCCAGCAGTAGAGTTTCTTGGACTTGTCCTTCTGCTGCGCGGATGCCGTGGTCGACAGCAGGGCGGTCGACAGCGCGGCAGCGAGCAGGACCGTGGCCCCGGGAAGCAGTGAATTGCGCAGGATGTTCATCTCGCCATCCCCCTGGATGGGCGGATCAGGTCGTGGAGGTTGCCGCGCAACCGTAGCGGGCCCGGTAGGCCAGCAGGCGGTCGCGCTGGTCGAGAAGGTCGGCGCTTTCGCCGGCGAATGCAAGCAGGTCGTCCAGTCCTGCGACCGGGATCACGGGAATCCCGGCCTCGGCGGTGACCGCCTGGGCGGCGGACATCGGCGGGCCGTCGCCGGGGGCGACCTCCTGACGATCGAGCGCGATCACGATCCCCGCCGGCACGCCGCCGGCCTCGCGGATCAGGCCCAGTGCCTCGCGGATCGCGGTGCCGGCGGTGATCACGTCGTCGACGATCAGCACTCGCTTGCCGGCCAGCGGCGCGCCGATCAGGGTGCCGCCCTCGCCATGGGCCTTGGCTTCCTTGCGGTTGAACGCCACCGGCAGGTCGCGCCCGCGCCCGGCGTACTCGCAGGCCAGCGCGGTCGCCAGCGGGATGCCCTTGTAGGCCGGGCCGAACAGCAGGTCGAAGTCCAGGCCGGCCGCGTCCACTGCATCGGCGTAGCAGCGCGCCAGGCCGGCGATCGCCGCGCCGGTGTCGAAGCGTCCCGCGTTGAAGAAATACGGGCTGACCCGCCCGGATTTCAGGGTGAACTCGCCGAAACGCAGGGCATCGACGCGGAGGGCCAGTTGCAGGAAGCGGGTGCGGTGGTCGGTCACGGTGGCGCGGGCATCGTCAATGGAAAGCGGCATCGTAAAGGCGAACGCCCGCGAAGTCGCGGGCAGGCTGCCCGATGGCGTGCCTTGCTCCGGCCGATCCGCTAGTCTCACTCCGGGCCCGATGCGCGCGCGCATGCCGCCGGCCCCTTCCTCCGCCAGACGACCGTCCCCCGCCTCGTGAACATCATCAGCTTCAACGCCAACGGCCTGCGCTCCGCGGCCACCAAGGGTTTCTTCGACTGGTTCCGCGCGCAGGACGCCGACGTGCTCTGCGTGCAGGAAACCAAGGCGCAGGAGCACCAGCTCGCCGCGCCGGAACTGCAGGCCGAGGGCTACCGCGCCTGGTTCAAGGACGCGATCACGAAGAAGGGCTACAGCGGCGTGGGCATCTACAGCCGCCGCGAACCGGACGAGGTCCGCACCGCGCTGGGCTGGGCGCCGTTCGACGACGAAGGCCGCTACATCGAGGCGCGCTTCGGCAACCTCAGCGTCGTTTCGTTCTACATCCCGTCGGGCTCGTCCGGCGACGTGCGCCAGGCCTTCAAGTTCGAAGTGATGCAGTGGCTCAGGCCCATCCTCGACGAATGGCTGCGCAGCGGCCGCGACTACGTGCTGTGCGGCGACTGGAACATCGTCCGCGCGCGCAACGACATCAGGAACTGGACCTCGAACCAGAAGAACTCCGGCTGCCTGCCCGAGGAGCGCGCCTGGCTCAACGCGCAGATCGCCGACGCCTGCGGCGACGGCACGCCCGCGCCGGAACAGGGCTGGATCGACGCCTACCGCGTGCTGCATCCCGAAGGCACCGACTACACCTGGTGGTCGCAGCGCGGCGCCGCGCGCGCCAAGGACGTGGGCTGGCGCATCGACTACCAGTTCATCACCCCGGGGCTGCGCGACAAGGTGAAGGCCTGCGCGGTCCACAAGGAACCGCGCTTCTCCGACCATGCGCCCTTCGTGGTGGAGTACGCCGAATGAGCGGCACCGCGGCGACGACCGACGCGACCACGGGCGCGGAGAAGCCCAGGCCGAAGCGCCCCGGCTGGCGCGACGTGCTGCGCGGCCTGCGCCAGCGCAAGGTGCTGGCGATGCTGCTGCTGGGCCTGTCCGCCGGCCTGCCGTTCATGCTCGTCGGCAACACGATGGGTCTGTGGCTGCGCGAAGGCGGCATCGAACTGACCGCGATCGGCTTCCTGTCGTGGGTCGGGATCATGTATTCGATGAAGTTCCTGTGGGCGCCGATCATCGACAAGGTCCACGTGCCGGTGCTGGGGCGCCTGCTGGGGCATCGCCGGGGCTGGATGCTGCTCGCGCAGCTGGTGGTCGCGGCCGGCCTGGTCGGCATGGCGCTGATCACGCCGCAGGGCGGGCTGATCGCGTTCGCGTCGCTGGCCCTGGTCGCCGCCTTCGCCTCGGCCACGCAGGACATCGTCATCGATGCGTGGCGCATCGAGAGCGCCGACGATGGCGAGGAGCTGTCGCTGCTCAGCGCGGCCTACCAGCTCGGCTACCGCTTCGCGCTGCTGCTGACCGACGCGTGGATCCTGGTGATCGCGGCGAAGATCGGCTGGGTCGCGTCCTACGAGCTCATCGCCGGCCTGATGGGCCTGGGCATGATCGCGGTGTTCTTCGCCCGCGAATCGCGCAAGCCGCAGGTCGGTCCGGTGGTCGAACTGCCCGATCCGCGCGCCGGCACGCTGGGCGTCTCCGACGGCATGGTGGTGCGCTGGCTGGTGGCGCTTCCATTCGGCATTTTCGCGATCGTCCAATTCGCGTTGCTGTTCGGAGGCAACTTCAACGGCCTATCCCTGGCGTTGTTCCTCGCATCCGCGCTGGTCGTCCGACTCCTCGTAAAACGTCCGACCGGGCCGATTCCGGAAGCGACATGGTCGAGGCCGTTGGTCCTGCCCATGCTTCGGTTGTTCGACGCTGTCGTGGGCCCGTTTCTCGCCTTCATGAAGGAGCATGGCAAGCACGCGCTGCTGATCCTGCTCGCCATCAGCCTCTACCGCCTGCCCGATTTCGTGATGGGGCCGATGGCCAACCCGTTCTACAACGACATCGGCATCGCCAAGGAAACCGTCGGCGCGGTGCGCGGCTCGGTCGGCTGGATCGCGACCACCGTCGGCATCGTCATCGCCGGGCTCAGTGCCCTGCGCCTCGGGTTCGTCACCACGCTGATGATCGGCGCGGTGGTCGGTCCGGCCTCGAACCTCGCCTTCGCCTGGCTGGCCTGGCACGGTGCGGACACGCAGGCGTTCTCGATCGCGATGGCGATCGACAACTTCTCGCAGGGCTTCGCCGGCGTGGCCCTGGTCGGCTACATGTCCAGCCTGACCTCGCTGGGCTACACCGCGACCCAGTACGCGCTGCTCAGCTCGTTCTACGCGATGCCCGGGAAATTCCTGAAGGGGCTTTCCGGTGCGGCCGTGGACGGACTGGCGAAGACGCATGCGCTGGTCGACGCCTATGCGCTGTTCTTCGTCGGCACCGCGCTGATCGGCATCCCGGCCCTGCTGCTGTGCCTGTGGCTGGTGCGGCACGCGCGCAGGACGGCCGAAGCCGCGCTGCCGGCGACGGGATGAGCGCATGACCGACCTCGTGCTCCGCGACATCGATCCGAACATGGCCGCGCGCATCCGCAAGGTCGCGGAAATGAACGGCTGGACGATGCACGAGACGATCCTGCACCTGATCGAGCGCGGGCTGTACGCCAGCGAGGGCGGCGCGCTGCGCTTCGATTCGAAGGAGTCGGACGTGATGCAGTCGGTGATCGCGTCGCTGGAAACCCTGCCGAACGACCCGGGCTTCTCGCTGATCGGGCGTCTCGGCAGCGCCGCGCCGGCCGAGCCGGAGCCCGCGGCCGAATTCGACCCGGACGAGCTGGAGCGCGCGCTCCGCGACGTGCCCATCGGATCGAAGCTCGGCGGCGTGTAGAGCGGAGCTTGCTCCGCTCATGCCTCTTCCGGGAAAACCCGAGCGGAGCAAGCTCCGCTCTACGGAGGGTCATGGGGTGCGCCTCGGCGCACCATTCGATGACGGCACGAACAAAGCCGGTGCGCCAGGGCGCACCCTGTCGGCTCAGGGCGAATGGATCGCGCCCAGCACCCTCGGCCCGCATGCGCCGGTGACGCTGGGCAGGTTGCCGGGGCGGCCGAGCACGGTCTGCCGGGCCAGCCAGGCGAAGCCGAGGGCTTCGACCATGTCCGGGTCGATGCCGTGCGCGGCGGTGGATTCGACGACCACCTCCGGCAGCGCTTCCGCCAGCGCGCGCATCAGTGCGGGGTTGTGCACGCCGCCGCCGCAGGCGATGACCCGCCGTGCGCCGGGCAGGGTCGCGCGCAGGGCGTCGGCGACGGTCGCCGTGGTCAGGGCGAGGAGGGTGGCCTGCACGTCGGCCGGGGCCTCGTGCCCGGCCAGCTTCGATTCGACCCAGCCCAGGTGGAACTGGTCGCGGCCGGTGCTCTTCGGCGGCGGCAGCGCGAAGTACGGCTCGTCGAGCAGGCGTGCGAGCAGGTCGGCATCGGCCCGGCCGGAGGCCGCGAAACTGCCGCCGCGATCGTAGGCCCAGCCGGTGTGGCGCAGGCACCAGGCATCCATCAGGCCATTGGCGGGGCCGGTGTCGAAGCCGCGCACCGCGCCGCCGCCGGCGGGCAGCAGGGTGAGGTTGGCGATCCCGCCGAGGTTCAGCACCGCGCGGTCCTCGCCGGGCGAAGCCAGCAGGGCTGCATGCAGGGCCGGGAGCAGCGGGGCGCCGTGGCCGCCAGCGGCGACGTCGCGGCGGCGGAAGTCGGCGACCGTGCGCACGCCGGTGGTCTCGGCGATCAGGCTGGCGTCGCCCAGCTGCAGGGTGAAGCGGTGCTGGCCGTCGCCGCGCGGGCCGTCCGGCCGATGGCGCAGGGTCTGGCCGTGAGAGCCGATCGCGCCGAGCGCGGTGCGGTCGATGCCGCTGTCGCGGATCGCGGATTCGGCGGCATCGGCGAAGGCCTGGCCGATGCGCGTCTCGAGCGTGCCGATCTCGTCCAGGCTCAGCGACGGGGCGCGCTGGCCCAGCTCCACCAGCACCTCGCGCAGCGCCGGGTCCCAGGCATAGGTGCGGCCGAACGCCAGCTCGGCGCGCGGCAGCGGGGCGTCGTGGAAGCGGGCGATGGCGACATCGATCCCGTCGGCGCTGGTGCCGGAGATCATGCCGAGATAGAGAGCGGATTCGAGTGCAGGGATCATGGCGTCATGCATCGCGCCATGATCGGCGATGGCCCGCGCCGCCGCCAGCGGCGACGCGGCAGGGGACGGTCGGGCGACCGTCAGCCCTTCTTCTTCGCGGTGTCCGGCTTGTCGGCGGCGGCGACCTGGATCGGTTCCATGCCGGCCGGGAAGACGATGTTCTCGACCGTGCGGATCTTCGCCATCGCGCGCTGGGTCTCTGCGCGGAAGCTGGCCAGCTCGGCGCCACGCAGCGGTTCCGGGGGCGGCAGGGTCACGCTCAGCGGGTTGCGGTGCACGCCGTTGATGCGGAATTCGTAGTGCAGGTGCGGGCCGGTGGACATGCCGGTGCTGCCCACGTAGCCGATGATCGTGCCTTGGGCGACGCGCTGGCCCTGGCGGATGTTGCCGAAGCGCGACATGTGACCGTACAGCGTGGTGGTGCCGCGGCCGTGGTCCAGGACGACCGTCTTGCCGTAGCCGCCCTGCCAGCCGATGAACTGCACGCGCGCATCGCCGGCGGCCTGGATCGGCGTGCCGGTGCCTGCGGCGTAGTCCACGCCCTTGTGCATGCGCATGCGGCCCAGCACCGGGTGGCGGCGCGCGCCGAAGCTGGAACTCAGCCGGGCGTAGGGAATCGGCATGCGGATGAAGTTCTTCTTCAGCGGACGGCCGTCGGAGGTGAAGTACTCCGGCTTGCCGTTGCGATAGTGGCGGAAGGCGGTATGCAGCTTGCCGTCCACGGTGAAGGCGGCGGCCAGCACCGGCCCGGTGTTCTCCAGTTCGCCGTCCACCCACATCTGGTCGACCACCACGCTGAAGCGGTCGTCCTCGTCCAGGTCCGAATCGAAGTCGATGTCGTACTTGAACATCTCGTCGGTGAGCTGGTCCAGGTGCACGCTGGTGAGGCCCTGCTTGCGCGCCGAGCGGAACAGCGAGCGGCCGACCTTGCCGCTGAGCACGACCGTGCGCACGTCGACGTCGCGCTTCACCACGGTCTCGCGGACCTTGCCGTCGACCAGGTCGAGCTGGACGCGCTGGCCGTCCTCGCGCAGGTAGCGCACCGCGCGCAGCTTGCCGCCAACCGGGAGGTCGACCGCCAGCTGGGCCTGCGGGGTGACGTAGCCGATGGCTTCCTTCACGCCCGGGTGGGCGAGCACGCGCTTGAGGTCGTCTTCGGCGATGCCGAGGGTGGTGAACATGTGGCGGAGCGAGGCGCCGCGCTTGACGGTGACGCTCTGCCAGCTGTCGCCCGGGTTGCCCTGGCGCCGGATCAGCGACAGCGGCGGCAGCTTCAGGGACATGGTCTGGGTCTGGACCCGCGCCTGGCCGTCGACGGGCTCGAGCACGGAGGAGAAGCCGGGGACGATCGCCCCGATCAGGGCGACCATGGTCGCCATCAGGCTGGCCTGGGCCCACTGGCGGCGGGTCCAGCGGCCGTTGAAGCCGGGGGACAGGGTCTGGGACGGATCGGCCTGGTGGGCTTCCTGGGCCTGGGCCTGGCGCAGATTGCGCAGACGGATCAATCGGTTGCGCAGCGTGCGACTCGACGGCGTGGACATCGAACGGAATCCCCCTGTCGGGACGGCCAAGAGCAGTACCATAAGTTAGTCGAAAAGATCGCGTCAAATCCTTGACCGGCTTGGTTTTTTTCTGCCTTTCGGTTTAACTAGGCTTTAACGCCTTGTTCATCTGTTGCGGCCGGATCGTTCCATGGCCGTCCCGTTTCCCTGTCGTCACTTTCCCGGTTTTCCCTCATGTCCACCGAATCCCTCGACCCGGCCGCCCTCGCGCTCATCGAACGCGGCGCCGATGAAATCCTCAAGCGCGAGGAGCTGGAAGCCCGCCTCGCCGCGTCCATGCAGCCGGGCGGCCGCCCGCTGCGGATCAAGGCCGGCTTCGATCCGACCGCGCCCGACCTGCACCTCGGCCACACCGTCCTGCTCAACAAGATGCGCCAGTTCCAGGACCTGGGCCACCAGGTGATCTTCCTGATCGGCGACTTCACCGGGATGATCGGCGACCCCACCGGCAAGAACGTCACCCGCAAGCCGCTGACCCGCGAGGACGTGCTCGCCAACGCCGAGACCTACGCCGAGCAGGTGTTCAAGGTGCTGGACCGCGAGCGCACCGAGGTCCGCTTCAACAGCGAGTGGTTCGGGAAGATGACGGCCGCCGACATGATCAAGCTCGCCGCGCAGCACACCGTCGCGCGCATGCTCGAGCGCGACGACTTCGCCAAGCGCTACGCCGCGCAGCAGTCGATCGCGATCCACGAATTCCTCTACCCGCTGGTGCAGGGCTACGACTCGGTGGCGCTGGAGGCCGACGTCGAGCTGGGCGGCACCGACCAGAAGTTCAACCTGCTGATGGGTCGCGGCCTGCAGGAGCACTTCGGCCAGAAGCCGCAGATCGTGCTGACCATGCCGCTGCTGGAAGGCCTGGACGGCGTGAACAAGATGTCGAAGTCGCTGGGCAACTACATCGGCATCGCCGAGCCGGCGATCGACATCGTCAACAAGACCATGAAGATCGGCGACGAACTGATGTGGCGCTGGATCGACCTGCTCAGTTTCGACATCGGCGTCGCCGAGGCCGCGCGCCTGAAGGCCGAGATCGAGGCCGGCCAGCTCAATCCACGCGACGTCAAGCTGCGCCTCGCCCGCGAGCTGGCCGCGCGCTTCCACGATGCCGCCGCCGCCGAGACCGCGATCGCCGGCTGGCACGCCGCCGTGACCGGGCAGGGCGACACTTCGTTGCTGCCGCTGCATGACGTGATCATCCCGGCGGAAGGGCTGCGCATCGCCGCGCTGCTCACCGCCGCCGGCATCACGCCGAGCAATGCCGAGGCGAACCGCAAGCTCAAGGAGCGCGCGGTGAAGGTCGACGGCAACGTCGTGGAAGACCCGGCCACGACCTTCCAGCCAGGCTTCGAGGGGGTGCTGCAGGTCGGCAAGCGCAATTTCGCGCGGGTACGACTCGTCGCCGGCTGAGCCCGCCGCCCGCTTCGATGCAGACACGAACGGCCATGCCTCCGGGCATGGCCGTTCGCATGTCTGGGCTCAAAGCCGGCGCGGGCCGTGGCCGGGCGCGTCGGGGACGACCGCTTCCTGCTGCTGCGGCGCGTCCTGGCGGGCCTGCTCGCGCGCCAGGGCTTCCCGTTGCGGCGCTTCGCGCAGTTCGCCGGCAGTGGCTGCGAGCGGCACGCTGAGCGCGGCGTCGATGTCCACCGCCACGCGCCGCGCCAATTCCGGATGCCCGTCGTTGCGCTGGATCGCGATCAGCTTCGTGCCGTCGGTGTTCAACACCACCTCGTCGATCCGCTGCAGGCCGTCGCGCTTGGATTCCAGGGCGATGGCGGCGGCCAGGCGCATGCGCGGGCTTTCGCCGTCCAGGTCCAGCTGCTGCAGGGCGTGCTCGCGCATGCCCCGCTCGCTGCGCTGTTCCGGGGGCAGCGACAGACCGCTCGGGTCGATCGTGCCCTCGCGTTCGCCCTTGTCCAGCGCCCACTTGCCGAGCGTCTCGCGGAACGCCGGGCTGTCGCTGAGGCGGGCCACGGCGGTCATCGACTGCATCAGGATGGCGTCGTGGTCAGCGCCCGGGCCCGGCTCGCGCGCCGGCACGGTCTTCGTCTGCGGGCGCTCGGGGTCGCGCGGCGCCTCGTGGGCGCGCGGGTCAGCGATGCCGGTGCGGTCGTTGGTCCGCTCGGCGTCGTGGCTGCCCTGGCCGTACAGGTGCGCCGCGTCCAGACGGATGTCGCGGCCCTGCGGCACGATGCGCTCGGCCACGCCGAGGCTGCCCTCGACGTTGCGGTCGACCTCGGGCGGCAGCCCCTGCATCCGTGCCAGGGTGCGGAACATCGTGCTGTTGGAGTCGTGCACCGCGCAGTCCTCGCGCGCCACCTCCACCTGGCGGAACATCCGGTGGCCGGTCAGGGTGTTGAGGTAATCCGCCGCCAGATTGCCGGAGTGCCCGGCCAGCCCCTGCCGTTCGGAGTAGCCGCCGCCGATGTCGGAGTGCGCGCCGTTGACCTGCACGTTGAGGAACCGGCCGTCGCCATTCCGGGTGCGGTCGATGATCTCGTTGACCGGGAACAGGGTGCGGTGCTCGTCCTTCGCGGTGATCTGCAGGCCGGCCACCACCGAGTCGGGCAGTGAGCGGTCGTAGCGCTCCGGGCCGCCGGTGGCCACGGGGTCGAACAGCACCACCGCCTGCTTCACCCCGCCGGGCGCGACCAGCGGCGGGCCGTCGAAGACGCGCACGTTCTCGTGGCTGTTGAAGATCCAGTTGCGCGAGGACTGCACCGGCTCGACCTCGCGCTCGATCCGCGCCCGGGTCGGGTCCTGGATGCCGCGTCGCTCCAGCAGGTTGGTGAAGCCGGCCGCTTCGGTGGCGCCGCGGCTGAAGCCGACGCTGACCACGCGGACCTCGGCCTCGGGGTCCTCGCGCTTCCACTTCAGGGTCTGCTCGCACAGCGCGCCGTACATCGCTTCCAGGCGCAGCGGGAAGGTGTCGCCGGTGGCCTGGTCGCGGGTCGAGGCCACGCGGCCGGCCTGGGTGCCGGGGCCTTCGACGTAGTGGGTGCGGATGGCGTTCAGGCCGCGCTCGTTGAGCGACTGGATGTCGTCGCGGATGCGCGCGACGTTGGTGCCCTTCTCCGGCGCGACCTCGACATCGTTGCCGGTGCCGTCGAAGTTCGCGAAGAAGATCCGCAGGTGCGGGTTGCGGCTGGTGTCGAAGCCGGGGTCGTGGGTGGTGTGCGCGCGGATGGTCGCGCGCGCCTCGTCGAACGACCGCAGGTCGTCGTCGGTGGCTTCTCTCAGGATTCCGCTCATGCCGTTGCGCTCCTCAAGTCCATCTTCGGGGTGGGCCGGGGCAGCGGCTGTCCCGGCGGTGCGAGCCTGCGCTCCGGCGCTGCCGCGGATCCGTACGCAGACGTACAGTCTGTAGCGGGGCCGGCGCGCCCTGTCAACGCGAAGGCGCGCCCGGTGGCGCCCGCGATGCCGGGCCGCAACGACCTGCGCGGATCGGATGTGACCGATGCCGCAGTGCGGGCGGGAGCCAGCCATCACTTCCGGCAGGTCGGCAGCCCGGGGTTTGTCGCTATGCTGCGCCGGCGACATGGGCGACCGGCGTCATCCGTCCCCCATGGCCGTCCACATTCACCGGCCGAGTCCCTCATCATGTCCCTCCGCCTCACCACCCTTGCGCTGCTCATGACGCTACCGCTGTCCGCCCTGTCCGCCCTGTCCGCCGATCTCCCCCCACCGCCCGACGCGGCGAAGAAGCCGCACCAGGTCAAGGCGCCGCACGGCGCGACCCGCAACGACGAGTACTACTGGCTGCGCGACGACAAGCGCGAGAACAAGGAGATGCTGGCCTATCTCCAGGCGGAGAACGCCTATGTCGACAAGGTGATGGCGCCGCTCAAGCCGCTGCAGGAGGCGCTGTACAACGAGATCGTCGGCCGCATCAAGCAGGACGACGACTCGGTGCCGTACCGCGAGCGCGGCTGGTGGTACTTCAGCCGGTTCAAGACCGGCCAGGACTACCCGGTCTATCTGCGCGCGAAGGCCGCCGCCGACGGCAGCCAGAGCCAGGACGAACAGGTCCTGCTCGACCTGAACGTGCTGGCCAAGGACAAGGGCTACTACAGCGTCGGCGACTGGGAAGTCAGCCAGGACAACCGCCTGCTGGCCTACGCCGAGGACACCAACGGCCGCCGCCAGTACACCGTGCGCTTCAAGAACCTGGACACCGGCGAGCTGTATCCGGACGTGATCCAGGGCGTGTCGGCGAACCTCGTGTGGGCCGACGACAACAAGACCCTGTTCTACGTCGAGAACGATCCCGAGACCCTGCTGACCGTGCGCGTGAAGAAGCACGTGCTCGGCACGCCGGTCGCGCAGGACGTGGTCGTGTACGAGGAGAAGGACGACAGCTTCTACATGGGCATCGGCCGCACCCGCGACGACAAGTACATCTGCATCGCCGTCGACAGCACGGTGTCCAGCGAAGCGCGCTGCACGCCGGCCGCGAACCCCGGCGAGTTCGTCGTGCTGGCGCCGCGCGAGCGCGACGTGGAATACAGCGCCGATCACCACGGCGGCCGCTGGGTGATCCGCACCAACGCGCCCGGCGCCGACGGCAAGCCCGCGCCGAACTACAAGATCGTGACCGCGCCCAGCGACAGCACCTCGCGCGCGCAGTGGACCGACTGGGTCGCGCATCGCGACGACGTGTTCATCGAAGGCTTCGAGCTGTTCGACGGCTTCACCGCCGTGGCCGAGCGTTCCGACGGCCTGGAGCGGATCCGCCTGCTGAAGCAGGACGGCGAGGAGTACGTGAAGGCCGACGAGCCGGCGTACTCGATGGGCCTGTCGACCAATTCCGAAAGCGACACGCCCTGGCTGCGCTACACCTACACCTCGCAGACCACGCCGGCGACCACCTACGAACTGAACACCGCGACCGGCGAGCGCCGCCTGCTCAAGCAGCAGCCGGTGATCGGCTACGACGCGTCGCAGTACACCACCGAACGCGTGTGGGTGACCGCGCGCGACGGCGCGAAGATCCCGGTGTCGCTGGTCTACCGCAAGGGCTTCAAGCGCGACGGCAGCGCCGCGATGCTGCAGTACGCCTACGGCAGCTACGGCGCGTCGATGGACCCGGGCTTCAGCGTGGTCAACGTCAGCCTGCTCGACCGCGGCATGGTCTACGCCCTGGCGCACATCCGCGGCGGCCAGGAGATGGGCCGCCAGTGGTACGACGACGGCAAGCTGTTCCGCAAGAAGAACACCTTCACCGACTTCATCGACGTGACCGACGCGCTGGTGAAGCAGGGCTACGCCGCGAAGGACCGCGTCGCGGCCTACGGCGGCAGCGCCGGCGGCCTGCTCATGGGGGCGATCTCGAACATGGCGCCGGACAAGTACCGGGTGATCCTGTCGCAGGTGCCGTTCGTCGACGTGGTCACCACCATGCTCGACCCGACCATCCCGCTCACCACCAACGAATACGACGAGTGGGGCAACCCGGAGAAGAAGGACTACTACGACTACATGCTGTCGTACTCGCCGTACGACAACCTGTCGAAGCAGGCCTACCCGGCGATGTTCGTCGGCACCGGCCTGTGGGATTCGCAGGTGCAGTACTGGGAGCCGGCGAAGTACGTCGCCCGCCTGCGCGACCTGAACACCTCGAAGCACCCGGTCGTGTTCCGCACGAACATGGAAGCCGGCCACGGCGGCAAGTCCGGCCGCTTCCAGCGCTTCCGCGAGCAGTCCGAGATGTTCGCGTTCATGCTCGACCAGCTCGGCGTGAGCGCCACGCCGCAGCGCTGAGCCGCCGCATCGGAACGCAGGGCGAGGCCGGGCAGCGTCCCGGCCTCGTCGTTTCCGGGGACACGGACATGTTCCCGGGCCTGCGCTTCGTCGATACTGCGCGCATGGTCGACCCCGCACGGACTGCCGCTCCCATCGCCCCGCGCCGCACGCGCTGGCTGTGGTGGCTGCTCGCCTACGCCAGCCTGCTGCTGGGGCTGATCGGCGTGGTGCTGCCGGGTCTGCCGACGGTGCCGTTCGTGCTGCTGTCGGCCTTCGCCGCCGCGCGCGGTTCGCAGCGCCTGCATGCCTGGCTGCTGGCGCATCGCCAGTTCGGGCCGATGATCCGCGACTGGCAGGCCGAGGGCGCGGTCAGCCGTCGTGCGAAATGGCTGGCGACCACGATGATGGGCGCCTGCGCCGCGATCATGTTCCTGACCGCGCCGAAGTGGTGGATGGCCGCCACCGGCACCTCGATCATGGCCGTCGTCGCGACCTGGCTGTGGTTCAGGCCCGAGCCCGGACCGCGGCATGCGCGCGACGCCCGGCAGGGCGGCGGACAGGACGGAGAACCGGGCAGCGAACCGGGCAGTGAACCGGGCTGATCCCCGCCGCGATTCCCCCCTTCCGGCGCCTTGGCTACACTGCGCCCATGAATCGACGCCCCGCCTTCGTGTCCGCCGCCATCGCACTGCTGTGCCTGGTCCTGTCCGCCTGCGGCAACAAGGGGCCGCTGGTGCTGCCCGACAAGCCTGCCGATGGCGCGACCGCCGACGGCGCCACCGCCCAGCCGGCCCCGGCCGACGAGGCCAAGACGCCCGATCGCTGAGATGAGCCACGCGCCACTGGGCCTGATGCGCTTCAGCAAGATGCACGGCGCCGGCAACGACTTCGTGGTGATCGACCTGCGCGCGCCCGACAGCCTCGCGCCCGACGCCGCGCTCTGCCGGGCCCTGGCCGACCGCCACACCGGCGTGGGCTGCGACCAGATCCTGACCATCGAGCCGCCGCGCGCCGCGACCTCGGCCGCGTCCTACCGCATCTGGAACGCCGATGGCTCGCTGGCCGGGCAGTGCGGCAACGGCGCGCGCTGCGTCGCCGCCTGGGTGCTGCGCGACAGCGCCCAGCGCGATCCGGAGCGCTGCCTCGCCGGCCGTTTCGACCTGGACAGCCCGGCCGGCACGCACGCGGTCGACGTGATCGACCTGCACCATTACCGCCTCGACATGGGCCGCCCGGTCTTCGCGCCGGCGCGCATCCCGCTGCACGGCTTCGACGCGCCGCGCGATGCCTACGAGGTCGAGATCGACGGTCGCGGCGTCGTGTTCGGTGCGGTGTCGATGGGTAACCCGCATGCGGTGATCGAAGTCGACGACGTCGATGCCGCGCCGGTCGCGGTGCTCGGCCCGGCGCTGCAGCGCCACGCGGCCTTCCCCGATTCGGTCAACGTCGGCTTCGCCCAGGTCGTCGCCCGCGATCGCGTGCGCCTGCGCGTGCACGAGCGCGGCGTCGGCGAGACGCTCGCCTGCGGCAGCGGCGCCTGCGCGGCGGCGGCGGTGCTGATGCGGCGCGGCCGGATCGATCGCGAGGTCGCGATCGAACTGCCCGGCGGCACCCTGCGCATCGCCTGGCCCGACGACGACGCCAGCATCGCCATGACCGGCCCGGCGGTGTTCGTCTTCGAAGGCGAGTGGCGCGCATGAGCGACGGCAAGGCCCCTTCATCCCAGGACGCATTCATGCCGGACAAAGAGAAGATCGCCCCCCACGAGGTCGCCGCCTGGCTGCGCCGGCACCCGACCTTCCTCCAGCAGTTCCCCGACCTCGCGCTGAGTCTCGTCGTGCCGCGCGAGCAGGGCCCGGCGGCGTCGCTGGCCAGCTACCAGCTGGAGATCCTGCGCGACAAGAACCGCGAGCTGTCGCGGCGCCTGCACGAGCTGTTCGGCAACGCGCAGGAAAACGAACGCCTCGCGGTGCGCACGCACCAGCTGACCCTCGCGCTGATGAAACAGCGCAGCGCCGCCGACACCGCGCGCGCCATGGCCGCCAGCCTGGCCGAGGATTTCAGCGGCGACCTGGTGCGGATCGTGCTGCTGGCCCCGGTCGAGGGCCTGGACGATGCCGACTGGCTGCAGGTCGTCGCCGAGGCCGATCCACGCCTCGCGCCGTTCCGCGACTGCCTGAAGGACGGCGAGCCGATCTGCGGCCGCCTGCATCCCGACAAGCACGCGCTGCTCTACGGCCTGCGCACCGACGAGGTGCAGTCCAGCGCGCTGCTGCCGCTGCCGGGCCTCGGCCTGATCGCCGTGGGCAGCCGCGAACCCAACCGCTTCTTCCCGGGCATGGGCACGCTGTTCCTGCGCATGATGGGCGACGCCTTCGTCGCGGCGATGCGGCGCTTCGATCCCTGACCATGGCGTCGACGTCGTCCATCGACGACTTCCTGGCCCACCTGCAGATCGAGCGGCGCATGTCCGCGCACACGCTCGACGCCTACCGCCGCGACCTCGACGCGCTGGCCGCCTGGGCGGGCGCGCAGGGCATCGACGATCCGACGACCCTGCAGGCCGAGCAGCTGCGCGCCTTCATCGCCTCCGAGCACCGCCGCGGCCTGTCGCCGAAGAGCCTGCAGCGGCGTCTGTCGGCGTATCGCAGCTTCTTCCTGTGGCTGCTGAAGCACGGCCGGATCGCGGCCAGTCCCGCCGCCGGCCTGCGCGCGCCGAAGGCCCCGCGCAAGTTGCCGCAGGTGCTGGATGTCGACGAGGCCGTGCAGCTGGTCGAACTGCCGACCGACGCACCGCTGGGCCTGCGCGACCGCGCCATGCTCGAACTGTTCTACAGCTCCGGCCTGCGCCTGAGCGAGCTGTGCGCGCTGCGCTGGCAGGACCTCGATGTCCAGCAGGGCCTGGTCACGGTGCTGGGCAAGGGCAGCAAGCAGCGCACGGTGCCAGTCGGTTCGCACGCCCTGCGCGCGCTGCAGGAGTGGCGACAGGAGTCGCAGGGGCAGCCGGATCGTCCGGTGTTTCCCGGCCGCCACGGTGCGCCGATCGGCGCCCGCGCGGTGCAGATCCGCCTGCGCCAGCTCGCCCAGCGCCAGGGCCTGTTCAAGCGCGTGCATCCGCACCTGCTGCGCCATTCGTTCGCCAGCCACGTCCTCGAATCCTCCGGCGACCTGCGCGGCGTGCAGGAGCTGCTTGGCCACGCCGACATCGCCACCACGCAGATCTACACGCACCTGGATTTCCAGCACCTGGCCAAGGTGTACGACGGCGCGCATCCGCGGGCGAAGCGGAAAAGCTGATCGCAGTCCCTGCAGGGCGGCACTTGCTCCGTATGGGCCGTTTGTAGAGCGGAGCTTGCTCCGCTCGCCATTCCCGCAACCACGTCCTTGTAGAGCGGAGCTTGCTCCGCTCATGCCCTCCCTGAAAAGCATGAGCGGAGCAAGCTCCGCTCTACGGGGGGGCGATGACCGATGGCCGCCCTGCCATCCGTCACCCCTTGCCCCGCCGTCCCGGCGTCCCCACAACCACGGGACCCGCCACGATGGATCCGCTGTTCCATGGACCCCAGCCAGAACCCCAACGTCTTCCACGCCACGACCATCGTGTCGGTGCGCCGCAACGGCCGCGTGGTCGTGGCCGGCGACGGCCAGGTCACCCTCGGCCACACCGTGATGAAGTCCAACGCGCGCAAGGTGCGCCGGCTCGGCCGCGACGGCCAGGTGCTCGCCGGTTTCGCCGGCGCCGCCGCCGATGCCTTCACCCTGTTCGAACTGTTCGAATCCAAGCTGGAGAAGCACGGCCAGCTGACCCGCGCCGCCGTCGAGCTGGCCAAGGATTGGCGCACCGAGCGCCGCTTCGGCAAGCTCGAAGCCCTGCTCGCTGTAGCCGACCGCGAGACCTCGCTGATCATCAGCGGCACCGGCGACGTGATCGAGCCGGAGGACGGCCTGGTCGCGATCGGTTCCGGCGGCATGTACGCGCTGTCCGCAGCGCGCGCGCTGCTCGCGCACACCGAGCTGGACGCGCGCAGCATCGCCATCGAGTCGCTGAACATCGCCGGCGACGTCTGCATCTACACCAACCGGAACATCGTGGTCGAAGAGCTGTGATGCGCGATGCGGGCGCGACGCCAGTCGCGACCCGCGCAGCGCGCATGCTCCCGTCGCGACCTGCGTCGCTCCTACAAGAATCCAGGCCATGCCCAACAAGACCGAACACGCCAACAGCACGATGACCCCCCGCGAGATCGTACAGGAACTCGACCGCCACATCGTCGGCCAGTCGGCCGCCAAGCGCGCGGTCGCGATCGCGCTGCGCAACCGCTGGCGGCGCATGCAGCTCGATCCGGCGCTGCGCAACGAGGTGATGCCCAAGAACATCCTGATGATCGGTCCCACCGGCGTCGGCAAGACCGAGATCGCGCGCCGCCTCGCCACGCTGGCGAACGCGCCGTTCGTGAAGGTCGAGGCCACGCGCTTCACCGAGGTCGGCTACGTCGGCAAGGACGTGGAGCAGATCATCCGCGACCTCGCCGACACCGCCGTGAAGATGTACCGCGAGCAGGCCAAGTCGCGCGTGCGCGCGCAGGCCGAGGCGCGCGCCGAGGACCGCATCCTCGATGCGCTGCTGCCCCGCCGCCAGGCGGCGACGCCGCCGTTCGGTTTCGGCGTGGACGCTTCGGCGAGCCTGGATGTCGGCAGCGGCGAGACCAGGGATCCGCAGGCCGAGACGCGTGCGAAGTTCCGCAGGCAGCTGCGTGCCGGCGAGCTCGACGAGCGCGAGATCGAGATCGATGTGTCGGTGAACGTCGGCGTCGACATCATGGCGCCGCCGGGCATGGAGGAAATGGGCCAGCAGCTGCGGCAGATGTTCTCCAACCTGTCCGGCGGCAAGACCCACACCCGCAAGCTCAGCATCCGCGCCGCACGCGTGCAGTTGCTCGAAGAGGAAGCCGGCAAGCTGGTGAACGAGGACGAGGTACGCGAGGCCGCGATCGAGGCCTGCGAGCAGCACGGCATCGTGTTCATCGACGAGATCGACAAGGTCGCCAAGCGCTCCGAGAGCGTCGGCGCCGACGTCAGCCGCGAAGGCGTGCAGCGCGACCTGCTGCCGCTGGTCGAAGGCTCCACGGTCAGCACCAAGTACGGCGCGGTGAAGACCGATCACATCCTGTTCATCGCCAGCGGCGCGTTCCACCTGGCCAAGCCCAGCGACCTGATCCCCGAGCTGCAGGGCCGCTTCCCGATCCGCGTGGAGCTCGGCGCGCTGGGCAAGGACGACTTCGTGCGCATCCTCACCGAGCCCAAGGCCTCGCTCACCCTGCAGTACGTCGAGCTGCTGAAGACCGAGGGCGTGGACCTGTCGTTCACGCCGGACGCGATCGAGCGCCTCGCGGAGATCGCCACGACGGTGAACGAGCGCCAGGAGAACATCGGCGCCCGCCGCCTGCACACCATCCTCGAACGCCTGCTCGACGCGCTCAGCTACGAAGCCCCGGATCGCGGCGGCGCGCAGGTCGTGGTCGACCGCACTTACGTCGACCAGCACCTCGGCGCGCTCGTGCAGGATCCGGACCTGTCGCGCTACATCCTCTGATCGTCCGACCGGCAACGCCGGAGCGGGCCATGGCCGGGAACATCCCGGCCGTGCGTTCGAAATCGCTGAACCGTCCCGGAACGCGGGCCGGTGTGCCACCGTGCGCCGCCCGATCCGCACGACGTATCGTCGTGCCTCCGACACCCCCGCAGGATGTCCCCCGATGTCGGCTCCGCGTGTCGCCCTTTTCGTTCCGCTCGCATGCCCGTTCGTGCTTGCGCTTGCCGCCTGCGTGAACGCGCCGTCTTCCCGTGACCGTTCCGACAGGGAAAATGCCCCGATGACGAACCGTGCCCCCGAGGCGTTCGCGCCGAAACTCGACGCCGAGCAGTCGCTGCGCCGCCTGCTGGACCTGATCCGGGGCAGCCGCAGCGTCGGCGAGATCACCGCCGACCGCCTGCGCGAGGTCTTCGGCGTGGCCTTCACCGAGTCCTCGGGTCGCCACGGCTACGCCGAGCGGCTGGACCGCGACTGGTGGTCCTCGTTCGAGCTCGATCCGGACAGCGCCTACGGCCCGCGCTTCGAATTCGCGTTCCGGCCCGACCCGCCGAATGCCAACCCGGCCGCCACCGCCCTCTGCGCGCTCGACTACAAGGCGTTCGCCGCCGAGCTGGAAGCCATGGGCTTCCGCCACGAGACCTACCGCGCCGAGCACAACCGCATCATCCACGAACAGTTCGAGCGCCCCGGCATGACCGTGCAGGTCTACACGCGCGGCGAAGCGGAAGCGCCGCCGGAAAAGACGGCGCACGCCTGCGTCGAGATGGTGCTGATCCGCTGATCCGCTGCGTGCCAGGTCCGGGTCGCGTCGCTGTCGAGCCGGGCATGGATCCTGGCGTCAATCCGCGCGCACCCGCCACGCCTCCGACAGCGAGATCGTGCCGGCGCGGGCGAGGCGTACCGCGGCCTGGGTGATCGGCACCATGCCGCCTTCGATCGCGGCGCCGTGGATCGCGTCGGCTTCGGCGCCGGGTACGATCAGGCTGCGGATCTTCGGGGTGACGATCATCAGTTCGTAGACGGCCTGGCGCTTGTACACGCCCAGGCCCTCGCAGTGGTTGCAGCCCCGGCCGATGTGGAAGACCTCGTCCATGCCGACGCCCAGCATGTCGCGCACGTGCGCGTCGACCGGTTCCTCCTCGCGGCAGTGCGGGCAGGTCAGGCGCACCAGGCGCTGCGACATCACCGCGATCAGCGACGCACGCAGCAGGTAGGCCTCCACGCCGAGGTCGAGCAGGCGGGTGACCGTGGTCGCCGCGGTGTTGGTGTGCAGCGTGCTCAGCAGCAGGTGGCCGGTGAGCGCGCTCTCGACCGCGATGTCGGCGGTCTCGCGGTCGCGGATCTCGCCGACCATGATCACGTCCGGGTCGTGGCGCAGGAAATTGCGCATCGCGCTGGCGAAGGTGAAGCCGGTCGCAGGGTTCACCTGCATCTGCTGGATGTCCTGGATGTGGAACTCGACCGGGTCCTCGATGGTGAGGATGTTGATCCGCCGCTTGCGCATCTCCAGCAGCATGGCGTACAGCGTCGTCGACTTGCCGCAGCCCGTCGGCCCGGTGGTGAGGAACATGCCGTGGCTGGCGTCCATCACGTCGTCGATGCGCTGGCGATCCTCGGGCGTGAGGCCGAGCTGTTCGAGGTTCCAGAGGCTTTCGTTGGTGTCGAGCAGGCGGATCACCACGCTTTCGCCGAACACCGCCGGCAGCACGGAGATGCGCAGGTCGACCTTGCGGCCGTCGTCCAGCACGAACGTGGTGCGGCCGTCCTGCGGCCGACGATGCTCGGCCAGGTTCATGTTGGCCAGCACCTTCACGCGGCTGACCACCGCCGGGCGCAGCGCCGGCAGCAACTGGCGCACCGGCACCAGTTCGTCGTCGATGCGGTACAGCACCTCGGTCTCGTGTTCGCCCGGGCGCAGGTGGATGTCCGACGCGCGCCGCGACACCGCGTCGCGGATCAGCGTGTTGACGATCTTGACCACCGGCTGTTCCTTCGCCAGCCGCTGCGCTTCCTGGACGTTGGTCTCGAGGTTCGTCGATTCCGGATCGAGGCCGAGCAGGATGGCGACGTTGCGGTCCTCGACGCGGTCGTAGTAGCGCGCGATGCCTTCGCGGATGTCGCGCGGCGAGGCCACGACGGGCAGCACGCGGTCGCGGCTGAGGAACTCCAGCATGTCCTGCACCTGGCGCGCGCCGGGTCGCTCCATCGCCACCGCGACCATGCCGCCGTGCACGCGCAGCGGCACGGCGCGCAGCTGCCGGGCGACATCCGGCGTGAGCAGGGCGATCGCCTTCGATTCCGGGTGCAGCCGGTCCAGGCGCACCAGCGGCACGCCCAGCTGCCGGGCTTCCTGCCACGAGGTCTCGACGGCATCGTCGCCGAGCGACATCCAGCTCTCCAGGTCGATGCCGGTCTGCCGCGGTCCCTGCGCGAAGGCGATGTTCGGATAGGTGTGCAGGTAACGGTCGAGCGCGTCGTCGCTGTCGAGCAGCAGCGGCGCCGAAGGTACGGCGGTTGCGTAGGCCATGTGCTTCCCCCCTGAAAGCGCCCCCAGTATCGCGCCAATCGGCGTGGAATGCTTGATCGGGATCAGATCGCGACGCGGCGGCCCGGGCGCCCGCGAACTGGGTCACATTGCCGTGCATCGATTGGCGTCCGCGCTTCGCAGGGCGCGGCACGCGGTAGTATTCGCGCAGGTCATCGCAGGGGATGCTCGTGGCCAGCCCGGGCCGGCCATGCCGGCATGGGGTGCGAGCCCGTCATCGTCCTTGCGCATGGTCGCCCGTTTCCACCGTGCCAGTGCCTGGATGCCGTCATGCCCACGACGACCGCCGCCCCGATCGATCCGCCCGTCCGTTCCGCCGAAGACCTGCTCCGCCGCCTGCTCGACCTGCTCCGCGACAGTCGCGACATCGCCGACCTGTCGCGCGCCCGGGTCCGTCGCGCGTTCGAGGTCGACTTCGAGCTGGACGAGGGCCGCCTGGGTTTCGGCGAGCGCCTGTGCCGCGACTGGTGGTCCTCGATCGAGCTGGATCCGGACGGCGCCCTCGGCCCGAGCTTCGAACTGGCCTTCCGCCCGGACTGCGCCGGCACCTTTCCGTCGGCCGCCGGGATCTGCGCGATGGATTACGACGCGTTCGCCGCCGAACTGAAGGCGATGGGCTTCGAGCACGAGAGCCTGCTCGGCGAAAACGGCCGCGTCGTCCACGAGAATTTCGATCGCGATGGTCTGTCGGTGATCGTGCACACCCGGGGCGAAGCCGACGAGCCGGCGGGCAAGCGCGACCACGCCTGCGTGATGCGGGTCATCGTCAACTGAGCGCAGCCATCAGTCGGATGCAGCCTCCTCGCAGGCCGTCATCCGCAGCATGCCGCGCCAGGTCGTACCGGGGGCCAGCGTGATGCGCGGTTCCACGCAGGCCGGTTCCACGCACACGAAGCGGTCGTGCTCCCCCAGCGCGAGGTCTGACAGGCCCGCCGCCAGCGCCGCACCGGGATTCCACACCACGGTGTCGGCGAAGCCGGTCGTCTCGATGCGCAGTGTGGTGCAGCCGTCCGACAGCAGGCGTTCGCCGTCGCAGCCCAGGTAGGTACGGTCCATCTCGCCGTCGAAGCGCGGCGCCGGTGCGGGGTCGACCCTCGTCAGGCCGCTGCTGCGGTCCGTGAACGCACGGCCTGTCACGCCGTCCAGCCGCGTCTCCGCCAGTGACGCCACGCGCAGGTAGCTGTGCAGGGCGCAGGCGAAGTCGAAGGGTGCATCGCCGCGATTGCGGACCTCCAGCGCGACCGCCAGCGTATCCGCGTCCAGGCCGACGCACAGGCGGACCCGGTAGCGGTGCGGCCACTGCGCGCGGCTGGCCGCGTCGTCGTCGAGCGCGAACACGGCCGCAGGCATGCCGTCGTCGGTCTCGACGCCGAGGAAGGTCCAGTCGGACGTGCGCGCCCAGCCGTGGCGGGCCAGCGGCCCCTGGTCGGCGAACTGCGGGAAGATCACCGGGATGCCGGCACGGATGCCGCGACCCGCGCCGTAGCGGGTCGCCGTGCCGAGGAACAGGCGCTCGCCGCCGCGCGCGGGCACCCATGACAGCAGCTGCGCGCCCTGCAGCGCCACCCGCGCCCGCGCCGCGCCGCGCGCGAGATCGACGCAGGGCACCGGGCCGTCGGCGCTGTCGAAGGCGGTCGGGCGTGCGTCGAGGGCAGGTGGGGCGGTCATGGCGGGCGAGGGGCAGGGGGAGTGCGCACGGTATCGGCGCGTGGCCTGCGCCGGCAAGGATCGGGCCCGCCGGCCCCGCGCGGTACACTGGCGGGCATGAGCACTCCCGATCGACAGGCCTCCGGCCACGACAGCGCGTCGCACGGCGACACCACCCATTTCGGCTTCCGCGACGTGCCCGTCGAACAGAAGCAGAAGCTGGTCGCCGAGGTCTTCTCCTCGGTCGCCGGCAAGTACGACCTGATGAACGACCTGATGAGCCTCGGCATCCATCGGGTCTGGAAACGCTACTTCGTCGCCACCGCGCAGGTGCGCCCGGGCGACCGCGTGCTCGATCTCGCCGGCGGCACCGGCGACATCGCCGCGCTGCTGAAGGACCGGGTCGGCGACACCGGCGAACTGGTGCTCGGCGACATCAATGGTTCGATGCTGCGCGTCGGCCGCGACCGCATGACCGATCGCGGCAACGTGCGCGGCTTCGAGTACGTGCAGTGCAATGCCGAGAAGCTGCCGTTCCCCGACGCCAGTTTCGACCTGGTCACCATCGCCTTCGGCCTGCGCAACGTCACCGACAAGGCTGCCGCGCTGCGCGAGATGCACCGCGTGCTGAAGGTCGGCGGCCAGGCCCGCGTGCTGGAGTTCTCGGAAGTCACCGCCGACTGGTTCAAGCCGATCTACGACTTCCACTCGTTCAAGGTGCTGCCGAAGCTGGGCAGCCTGTTCGCCGGCGACGCCGGCAGCTACCAGTACCTCGCCGAATCCATCCGCAAGCACCCGCCGCAGGCCGAACTGAAGGCGATGATGGAAGCCGCCGGCTTCGCGCGCTGTTCCTACAAGAACCTGTCAGCGGGGATCGTGGCGATCCATACCGGTTATCGGGTCTGACGATTCGTCGTCGCGCTCCCGCGTCATCGCTTCGCGAATCGCGCGCAAAAAAAACCTCCTGCAGGGGGCGGCAGGAGGAGGAGAGCGGCATCGTGCAGTGGATCGCGATGCCGGGAGCATGGAGGTGGCGCTGCGTCCTGCAGTGCCGGGGTGGGACGTTGCGGAGGCTCGTTGGAAATGGGGTGTTGCGGGACGCGGTCAGTTGATGCCGCCGACCCCGCAGCCGTTGCCCTTGCTGGCGCAGACGGGGGCTTTCTCCATCCAGCTGCGCGCGCCTTCGCGGGTCAGCAGCAGTTCCTCGAAGGTGGCGCAGCGCGTGGTCTGGATCTGCGAACCGATCTTGCGTTCGCGCCAGCAGACGTCGCGCTGTTCCTGCGCGACGCGCGTGCCCTTCAGGATCGCGTAGACCTCGCCCAGCGCGTTGCGCAGCCTGATCTGGTCAGCGGGGCTGAGCTGGTCGAGGCTGCTCTTCTTCACGGCGATGTCGGCGATCGTGCCTTGCGCCCTGCGCAGGCGGTCCAGCTGCTGGCTCTCGATCCCCATGCCGTCCGGGGATTCCTCGATCTGCCGGTTGATGGAATTCTGCTGATTCAGGATCACTTTCAGGTCGATGCGCGCGTTGGCCATCGCCTGGCCTGCCGCGACGAGGAGGAGGAAGGCGAGGGCCGCCAGCCAGGCGTGTCGTTTCATGGTCGCACCTCTGCTTCGGTGAGTGGATCGGGCCAGCGCGGGGGGAGGACCGCGCCGATCCCTTCCCTTCATTCGCCCCGCCGCGCAGGAACCGGACATCCAGCCACGGCCCATCCGTCGCGCCGCCAGGAGGCCGGAAACGAAACAGGGCGCCGAAGCGCCCTGTCTGCGTTGCCTGTCGATGTCGGCCCGATCAGCGCGAAAGCTCGATCAGCGTCGACGAGATCCAGCCCTTGTTGCCGAGCTCGTCCTCGACCTCCCACATCATCCCCTCCTTGTTGCCGGTGGGGTACAGCATCATGCCCGGGTCGAGCGAACGGACGACCTTGGTGCCCTTGGCGGTGGTGAACAGGCGCGCCGGCTTGGTCACGGTGACCGCCTGCTGCGCGTTCGACGCCGAGGCGTTGCCGGACAGGCCGCCGAGCTGGGTGACCAGGTCGGTATAGGCCTGGAGGTAGGCGAGGGTGATGACCTGGCCGATCTCGGTGTTGGCGTAGCCGCCGGCACCCATCGCGCCGAAGCCGCTGTAGCCGAACAGGCCGCCGCCGGCGCCCCAGCCGATGTCGGTCTTCTTCGCACTGCCTTCGGCCATCGCGACCTGTTCGGTCGAACGCACGTCGGTGATGGTCAGCACCACGTCGGCGGTCTTGCGCTTGAAGTCCAGGCCGCCGATCACGGCACCGGCCTTGCCGCCGACCAGCCCGCCCAGCAGCCCGCCGATGGCGTTGCCGCCGGCATTGCTGTTGGCCGAGATCAGGTCGGGGATCATCACGTAGTCGGCGGCCTTCATCTGGCCCTTGCCGACGTTGGAGCGGCCGCGCAGTTCGCCGCTGGCGCCGAGGGCGCGTTCGCGCTGGGCGGCGTCGAGGCCGGCGCCGCGGTCGACCAGGGTGAAGCAGCGCGACTTGCTGACGAAGACCTTGATCAGCTTCGACGGGGCCGGCAGCTGCTGGCCGCTCCACCAGTCGGTGCCGTCTTCGGGCTCGATCACCGACAGCGTGCCCAGCGGCTTCGCGCAGGTCGGGATCTCGGCCATCTTCTGCTTGCGCTGGTCCTGCGCGCTCTGGCGCTGGGCGCTGGCGGGCAGCGAGACGGCGGCGAGGGCGAGGGTCAGCAGGCTGGCTTTGAGCAGGACGGAAGCGCGGACGATCTGGGTCATGGAGGGCGACGCCTTGAGAAGTGGAATGTGGAGTGCAGCGGAGAATCGTAAGCCCTGGCGCGTTGCGAAGACACCCGCGCCGGACGGCCACGCAGGAAAGAACGGAGCGGACGCGGCGGGAAGGACAGCCCTTGGACCGGCGCGCGGGTCCGTTCAGGTTCGCGCCGGGCCATGGGCCGGACGCGATGGCGCATGCCGGCCCTGCCCGTGCGGCAGGCCCCCCTCCCGGGCCGGCGAGGCTTCGGCGCGCATGCGCCGGCGCTACACTGATGTCCTCCCTGTCTTCCCGGTTCCACGCCATGCGCGCCTCGATCCTGGCCCTGCCGCTGCTCGCCACCCTGATGATGACCGCCTGCAAGTCCGAACAAGCGGCCCCTGCCGCTCCCGCCGCCGCACCCGCTGCCGCCGCCGCGCCGCAGCGCGTCGACGAGCATTCGTACGCCGAACCGCAGAAGGTGGTGGTCAGCGATCTCGCCCTCGACCTCGACCTCGATTTCGACAGCAAGACCCTGGCCGGCACCGCCACGCTGAGCCTGGACTGGAAGGACAAGACCGCGACCGAGCTGCGCCTGGATACCCGCGACCTGACCATCGAGAAGGCCGAAGGCGACGACGGCAAGGGCGGCTGGGTGCCGCTGAAGTTCCGCCTGGCCGGTATCGATCCGATCCTGGGCGCCAAGCTCACCGTCGAGACGCCGAACCGCAATGCGAAGGTGCGCGTGACCTATCGCACCTCGCCGAAGGCCTCCGGCCTGCAGTGGATGGAACCGTCGATGACCGAGGGCAAGCAGCTGCCCTTCATGTTCAGCCAGTCGCAGCAGATCCACGCGCGTTCGTGGGTGCCGCTGCAGGACACGCCGAGCGTGCGCTACACCTACAGCGCGCGGATCAAGTCCCGCCCCGAAGTGATGGTGCTGATGAGCGCCGACAACGATCCGAATGCGGCGCGCGACGGCGACTACACCTTCAGGATGCCGCAGAAGATCCCGTCCTACCTGATGGCGATCGCAGCCGGCGACCTCAAGTTCCAGTTCATTTCCGACCGCAGCGGCGTCTGGGCCGAACCGGCGATGCTCGATCGCGCGGTCAAGGAATTCGCCGACACCGAGAAGATGATCGTCACCGCGGAAGGCCTGTACGGCCGCTACCGCTGGGACCGCTACGACATGCTGGTGCTGCCCCCGTCGTTCCCGTACGGCGGCATGGAGAATCCGCGCCTGACCTTCCTCACGCCCACGGTCATCGTCGGCGACAAGTCGCTGGTGTCGCTGATCGCGCACGAGCTGGCGCACAGCTGGTCCGGCAACCTGGTCACCTTCTCCAGCGCGAAGGACGCCTGGCTCAACGAAGGCTTCACCAGCTACGTCGAGAACCGCATCGTCGAAGCCCTGTACGGCCGCGACCAGGCCGACATGGAGAACGTGATCGAGCGCAACGAGCTGAAGAAGGAATTCGCCGAGATCGATCCCAAGCTGCAGGTCCTGGCCACCGCGCCGGGCGTGCTGGCCGACCCGGACAACAGCAGCAGCGCGACCGTCTACACCAAGGGCGCGTGGCTGCTGCACTTCCTGGAAGAGCGCTTCGGCCGCGAGAAGTTCGACGCCTTCCTGCGCGGCTACTTCGACCATTTCGCGTTCCAGAGCATCGACTCCGAGCAGTTCGCGAAGTACGCCAAGGCCAACCTGCTCGACAAATATCCGAACATCGTCAGCCAGGGCGAGTTCGAGGAATGGCTGTACAAGCCCGGCATCCCGGCCAACGCGCCGCACGTGCAGGCGCGCCGCTTCGGCGTGGTCGATTCCGCGCGCCTGGCCTGGCTGGGCAGCCGGCAGCTGCCGCCGCGCGTGATCACCGATGCCTGGATCTCGCAGGAGTGGGTGCACTTCATCGAGAGCCTGCCCGACACCATGACGCTCGAACAGCTGGCCCAGCTGGATGCGGCCTACAACTTCAGCGGCACCCTCAACGGCGAGATCGCGCAGCGCTGGTATCCGCTGGCGATCAACAACGGCTACACCCAGGCCAACGACGCGATCGCCGCCTTCCTCAAGCGCGTCGGCCGCCGCAAGCTGATCGTGCCGACCTACCAGGCGCTGGTGAAGACCGAGGCCGGCCTGACGCTGGCGAAGCAGGTGTTCGAGGAGGCGAAGCCGGCCTACCACCCGATCACCACCGGCACGGTCCAGGAGATCATCGCCAAGGCCCAGCCCGCGCCGTCGCCCGTCGCGCAGCCGGCGATGCCGCCGGATGCCGACGCCGCGGCCGCGCCGGCCGCCGGCTCGGCCGGCTGACCGGGCCGACGCGCGGTGGCACTCTCGTCACGGACGGCCTGGATCGCCAACGGCATCGCCGGCGCCCTGATCCTGCTCTTCGTGGTCGCGCTCTGGCGCGACCCCGGGCTGGCGATGCGCGCGGAATTCGCCAAGCAGCGGATCCGCCTCGGCGCCGAATCGCACAGCGTCGTCGTCGGCGACCATCGCTGGGTCTACGCGGAACTGCCCGCGGACAGGCCCGACGCGCCGACCCTGGTCCTGCTGCACGGCTACACCGGCAGCAAGGAGAACTGGTACCGCGTGGCCACGGCGCTGCGCGGCCGCTACCGCATCGTCATGCCCGACCTGCCCGGCTGGGGCGAAAGCGAGCGTCGCGAGGGCGTGGACTACGGTTACCTCGCGCAGGCGCCGCGCGTTGCCGCCTTCCTGCAGCAAGCGCAGGTGAGCCGCGGCAAGCCCGTGGCCCTCGCCGGGCATTCGATGGGCGGCGGCATCGCCGCGCTGCTCGCTGCCGACTATCCGACGCTCGTGTCGCACGTCGCGCTGGTGAATGCCGCCGGCGTGCCTTTCGCACCCAACGCGTTCGCCCGCGAGGTGCTGGCGGGCCGGAATCCCTTCGTCCTGACCGACGACGCATCGCTGGAACGCTATCTCTCCACGGTCTTCCACGTCCGCGAGGCGCGGCCGTGGCTGCCCTGGCCCGCGACCTCGCTGTACATCGCCCAGCGCCGCAGCCAGGCGGACTTCGAGGCGGGCGTGATGACCCGCATCGGTCGCGACGAGGAGCGTTTCGAACCGGGCCGGCGCGCGGTGAAGATCGAGCAGCCCACGCTGCTGCTGTGGTGCCGGCACGACCTGGTGATTCCGCCGGAAGCGATGGGCCTGTACGCGCAGCGCATCCGTCACGCCAGCCAGGTGATGCTGGAGGACTGCGGGCACATGTCGCTGATGGAGCGCCCGCGCGAAACCGCCGACGCCATCGCATGGAACATCGCGCGCGGCGCGCCCGCGCTGCCGCCGGGGAATGCCGAATGAACGCAACACCTGCCCTGCGCGCGCTCGCGCTGTCGTGCGCCGCGATCCTCGTCGTCGCCTGCGGGCCCGATCCCGAAGCGCTGAAGGCCGAAGCCGCCGCGCGCGCCGCCGAGGCCGAGGCGAAGGCCGAGGCCGGCGCCGCCGCGTTCGACGAAGCGGTGAAGCAGGAGAACTGGGCGCTGGCCAAGGCACAGGCCGACATCCTGTTCGCCGACCATCCCGATTCGCAGGCCGCCAAACGCGTGCGCGCCGGCTACGACGCCGTGGCGAAGACCCTGGAGGACAGCCGCGAAGCCAAGCGCACCGCCGCGCTGTGGAGCTACGACACGCAGGGCGTGGGCGGCGGCCTGCAGCGCGCGGCATCGATCTACGCGAAGGACGACGTGGACGTCGACGGCAAGGGTCCGAGCAAGGTGCGCCTGATCTTCCGCGACCATCCCTCGTGGGGCCGCAGCAGCTACCTCGTGCTGCAGGGCGGCGATTTCGACTGCTATCGCGGCTGCCGCGTGCAGGTGAAGATCGACGGCGACAAGACCCGCTCGCTGCCCGGATCGCGTCCCGACACCGACGAGGCGATCGCGATGTTCATCGAGGACGACCGCGCGCTGTGGGCGATCGCGAAGGACGCGAAGACCCTGGAGATCGAATTCCCGGTCAAGGGCCTGGGCAAGCGCAGCGCGCTGTTCGAGGTCGGCGGGCTGGACCCGACCCGCCTGCCGGGCTGGTGAGCGGCTGCGCGTCTCTTCGCGCCATCGGCCTCAGAGCATCGCGCGATTGCGCGAATACCAGGCTTCGACCTGGATGCTGCCGTCGCCCAGCGCGCGCGGCAGCACGGCGGCGAAAGGCAGGCGCGGCGAAACGTGCATGGCCAGGTGCTGGGTTGCGAGTTCGGCCGCCAGCGGATCGGCATAGCGCACGCTGATCCGGCAGGTCTGGCTGTGGCAGCTGGTTTCCAGGCTGGCCGGTCCGGCCAGTCCCTGTGCGGCGAGGCGCTGCCCGTCGAAGAAATCGCGGACATGGGCCTCGTGGCGGGCTGCCCAGTCGGGATCGATCGGCTCGACGGCATAGCGCGCGTCCAGCAGCGCGATGTTCGCCTCCATCTGCGCGCGGGGATCCGGCGCGTCGCCCCGATGCGGTGCCTGGGCCGAAGGGCCGCCCTCGGCACGACCGTCCCTGGCGTCCGCACCCAGCAGGCGCGCCCCGGTGGCGACCGCGGCCAGCGCCAGGGCCGCCATGACGCCCAGCGCCAGGACCGTCGACACGGAGGCGTCGCGCGTCGGCGCCCGGGTGATCGGCAGGGACAGGCTGTGGGGCATGGCAGGGCTCCGTGGCGGGCGGACGCGGGGTGTCCGTCACCCGGGGGACACGATGGAACGCGGCCCGCGCGGACAGCCCGGACCGTTCCACGGGCGGCATTCCCGCGGAACAGGCCGTTCTGTCCGGTCCGCCCCGCAGCCGGCGTTCTTGGCCGGTCCTCATGCCGTTTCCGCGCTTGGGTTGTGTCGCCCCGGGCCTCATAATTCCGCCATGACCATCCGCTCCGACAACCCCGACCACGGGTTCCAGTTCCCGGGCCTGTTCGAGATCACCGCCATGGGCCCTGCGGGCGCCGGCCTCGAAGAGCGCATCCCCGAAGTGCTGGAAGCCATCGGCATCCCGGTCCTGCGCGAGACCGTCGCCACGCGGAACTCCTCCGGCGGCCGGTTCGTGTCGATCCGGGTGAGCATCCACGCCGAGGATCGCCAGCGCTACGAAGCCGCGCATGCCGCGCTGCGCGCCGAGCCGGGGATCAAGTGGACGCTGTGAGCGACCTCCGCGAACCGCTTCCGCCCGCGCGGGTCCGCGACCTCGGCCGCCAGCCCTACGAAGCGGTGTGGCGCGCGATGCAGGGTTTCACCGACCTGCGCGACGACGACACCCCCGACGAGATCTGGCTGGTCGAACACGACCCGGTGTTCACCCTCGGCCAGGCCGGCAAGCCCGAGCACGTGCTGATGCCCGGCGACATCCCGGTGATCAAGGTCGATCGCGGTGGCCAGGTGACCTACCACGGCCCCGGCCAGATCGTCGCCTATCCGCTGCTCGACCTCCGCCGCCTCAAGGTCGGCGTCCGCGACTACGTGTGCAGGATCGAGCAGTCGATCATCGACACCCTCGGCGATTGGAACATCGACGCCGAACGCCAGTGCGGCGCGCCGGGCGTGTACGTCAACGGCGCCAAGGTCGCGGCGCTGGGCATCCGCGTCCGCCACGGCTGCACCTTCCATGGCCTCGCGTTCAACATCGCGATGGACCTGTCGCCGTTCCAGCGGATCAATCCCTGCGGCTATGCCGGCCTGCAGGTGACCTCGATGCTCGACCTCGGTGGCCCGTCGGGCCTCGATGCGGTCAAGCCGGTGCTGCTGCGCCATCTCGCCGCCCAGTTCGGCCTGCGCCTGCAGGACGACGTGCCGCCCGACCTGGCCGCGCTCGCGGCGCATTCTCCCCATGCCGTGGCCCTCGCCGCGGCCGAACAGGCGTCCTGACCATGTCCACCTCCGCCGAGAAATCCATCCCGCTGACCGTGGTCGCCGACGCCCCGGCGTCGCTCGCACCCGGCGTCAAACAGGTGGCCGGCGACAAGATCGCGCGCTCGCCGGTGCAGTTCGCCGACGCGCCCGTGCTGCGCAAGCCCTCGTGGATCCGCGTGCGGATTCCGTCCGGCAACGCCGTGCAGAACCTCAAGGCCAAGCTGCGCGAGAACCGCCTGGTCACGGTCTGCGAGGAAGCCAGCTGCCCGAACATCCACGAGTGCTTCAGCCACGGCACCGCGACCTTCATGATCCTCGGCGAGGTCTGCACGCGTCGCTGCTCGTTCTGCGACGTCGCCCACGGCCGGCCGAAGCCGCCGGACCCGGCGGAGCCGCTGAGCCTGGCGCACACCATCGCCGACATGCGCCTGAAGTACGTGGTGATCACCAGCGTCGACCGCGACGACCTGCGCGACGGCGGCGCCCAGCACTTCGTCGACTGCATCGCCGCCGTGCGCGAGCACAGCCCGGGCACGAAGATCGAGATCCTCACGCCCGACTTTCGCGGCAAGGGCCGCATGGAGCGCGCGCTGGAGATCCTCGCGACGAACCCGCCGGACGTCTTCAACCACAACCTCGAAACCGTCCCGGACCTGTACCGCAACGTCCGCCCCGGCGCCGACTACCAGTGGTCGCTGACCCTGCTGCAGAAGTTCAAGGCCCAGCATCCCGAGGTGGCGACCAAGAGCGGCATCATGCTCGGCCTCGGCGAGACGATGGAGCAGGTCGAGGCGACCCTGCGCGATCTGCGCGCGCACGACGTCGACATGGTGACCATCGGCCAGTACCTGCAGCCCAGCCCGCACCACCACCCGGTGATGCGTTACTGGACGCCCGACGAGTTCAAGGCGCTGGAGGACTTCGGCATGGCCCTGGGCTTCACCCACGTCGCCTCCGGCCCGATGGTGCGCAGCTCGTACCACGCCGACAAGCAGGCGGCCGACGCCGGTTTCGCGTAAGCAGGCCGGCGCCACGCGCATCGCCTCGTTGGAAACGCAGCGTTCCGGACACGCGGCGTCCTCGTTCGCCGAAGCATGAATCGCCGCCCACCGGCCGTCGGATCGCGCGCGTTCGTCGGCGGATCATGACCTTGGGCGGTGTGTGCGCCGCGCAACTTCCGGTACTCTCGGGCTGTCACACGATGCACCTCGCGCCTCCCCACACGAGATCGCCATGAAAGTCGCCAAGATCCTCCCGGTTTCCCTGCTCGCCCTCGCGCTGACCGCGCCGGTGGCGTGGCTGACCGCGCAGGCCGATGCCGGCAGCCCGTCCGCCGAGCAGGCCACCGCCGCCAAGCTCGTCTACGGCCTGCTCTCGGACAGCCGCTACGCCTATCGCCCGCGCGCGCTGGACGACAAGCTGTCCGCCGAGGTGTTCAAGCGCTATCTCGAATCCCTCGATGGCGGGAAGCTGTTCTTCACCGCTGCCGACGTCGCCAAGCTGGAGGGCTATCGCGCCCGCCTGGACGACGCGATCAAGAGCGGCGAGGTCGGCCCGGCCTTCGAGATCTTCAATCTCTACCAGACGCGGGTGAACGAGCGCGTCGCCCATGCCCGCGCCCTGCTGGACAAGGACATCTTCACCTTCGAAGGCAACGACCGCTGGGAATACGACCGCGAGCACGCGCCGTGGGCCGCCGACACCGCCGAGCTGGACAAGCTCTGGCAGCAGTCGGTGCGCAACGACTGGCTGCGCCTGAAGCTCGCCGGCAAGGCGCCCGAGGAGATCCGCAAGACCCTCGACAAGCGCTACGCGAACATCTCCAAGAGCATCGGCGAGCTCAACGGCATCGATGCCTTCCAGACCTTCCTCAACGCCTACGCCACGTCGATCGATCCGCACACGGATTACTTCGACCCGCGCGCGGCCGAGCGCTTCGAGCAGAGCATGAGCCTCTCGCTGGAAGGCATCGGCGCCCAGCTGCAGCGCCAGGACGACGTGATCGTGGTCCGCGAGCTGGTGCCCGGTGGCCCGGCGATGCTCAGCGGCAAGCTCAAGCCCGGCGACCGCATCGTCGGCGTCGGCCAGAACGGCGATGGCCCGATGGAGGACGTGATCGGCTGGCGCATCGACGACGTCGTCGCCAAGATCAAGGGCCCCAAGGGCACGCAGGTGCGTCTGGACATCGTCCCGGCCGAGGCCGTGCTCGACAGCAAGCCGACCCGCATCACCCTCAACCGCGCGCGCATCCGCCTGGAAGAGCAGGCCGCCAAGGGCGAGGTGCTGACCGTGCCGGGCGTCGACGGCCAGCCCGCGCGCCGCATCGGCGTGGTCAAGCTGCCGGCCTTCTACCAGGATTTCGACGCCCGCCGCCGCAACAACGGCGAAGGCGCCTCGGCCAGCCGCGACGTCCAGCGCCTGCTGGTCGGCTTCCGCGAGCAGAACGTCGACGGCGTGGTCATCGACCTGCGCAACAACGGCGGCGGCTCGCTGGGCGAGGCGGTCGAACTGACCGGCCTGTTCATCGATCGCGGCCCGGTGGTGCAGGTCCGCGAATCCGGCGGCCGCGTGCAGGTCGACAGCGACACCACCTCGGGCGTGACCTGGGAAGGTCCGCTGGCCGTGCTGATCAACCGTGGTTCGGCCTCGGCCTCGGAGATCTTCGCCGGCGCCATCCAGGACTACGGCCGCGGCCTGATCATCGGCGAGACCACCTTCGGCAAGGGCACGGTGCAGAACCTGGTCGACCTCGACCGCTGGCCGATGGCCGACGGCAAGCGTTTCGGCCAGGTCAAGCTGACCATCGCCCAGTTCTTCCTGCCCGGCGGCAGCAGCACGCAGAACAAGGGCGTGGTGCCGGACATCCCGTTCCCGGTCAGCGTGGACGCCAGCGAGTTCGGCGAGAGCACCTACGACAACGCGCTGCCGTGGACGCGCATCGCCGCCGTCCCGCACATCCGCTATGGCGACTTCACCGCGTTGCTGCCGCAGCTGAAGACCCTGCACGATGCCCGCGTGGCCAAGGATCGCGAGTTCCAGTGGTGGCGCGAGGACATCGCGCAGTTCCGCGAGGAAAGCGCGAAGAAGTGGGTCTCGCTCAATGAAGCCGAGCGCCGCGCCGAGCGCGACCGCGATGCCGCCAAGCGCAAGCAGCGCCAGGAAGAGCGCAGGGCGCTGGGTCTGGACCTCGACCCGCTGGGCGACGAGACCGACGACGGCCTGACCTCCAGCGAGCGCAACATCGCCGAGGAAGCCAAGCGCGAGAAGGCCGCCGAGAAGCGTCCGGACCCGCTGCTGCGCGAGTCGGCGGCGATCCTGGCCGATGCCATGCAGGTGCTCGACAGCGACCGTCGCCTCTCGGCGCAGGTGCTGTCGGAGAAGGCCTCCGCGACCCGCTGGACCGACTGATCTCATCGTTCGTCCGCGAATGCTTCTTCCCGACGGCCCGCCTCGTGCGGGCCGTCGGCGTTTCGGGCTCCGCATGTCGCTTTTGGATGACGCCCGCGCGCCACGGTCACCCTGTCATCCCGAGCGCAGCGAGGGACCTGCTGTCGACAAGGTGGATCACTGCTGGAAAGCAGGTCCCTCGCTGCGCTCGGGATGACAGGACAGCGGGTGCTGCGTCGCTAAGGACTTCTCAAGCCCGCGCCGCGCCGCGGGCGCGCAGCCAGTCGAGCATGGCCGGCAGCGGCAGCGGGCGCGAGAACAGGTAGCCCTGCAGCGCGTCGCAGCCGGCGTCGCGCACGAAGCGCGCATCGTCTTCGCTCTCGATGCCTTCGGCGATCATTTCCACGCCCAGCTGCTGTGCGAGGCCGATGATCGCGCGACAGACGCGGTCGCCGCCGATGTGGCGGTCGCGGATGAAGCTGCGATCGAGCTTGATGCCGCGCGGCTGCAGCTTGGCGAGGCGGCCGAGCGAGGAATGCCCGGTGCCGAAGTCGTCCAGCTCGATCCGGACACCATGTCCGCGCAGCGTTTCGAGCTGGTGGAAGAGCAGGTCCTCGTTCGCCGCCAGCGTGCTCTCGGTGACTTCCAGGCGCAGGGCGTGGCCGTCCAGCCCGGCGTTCGCCAGCGCCTGCGGCACCCGCGCGACGTAGCCGGCGTCGAGCAGGCTCTGCACCGACGCGTTCACCGACAGGGTCGCGTGCGGCGCCAGCGTGCGCAGCTGCAGCAGGCCGGCGATGGCCTTTTCGAGCACGATCCTGTCCAGCGCCGCACCGAGGTAATGTTCCTCGGCGATGGTGACGAAGCGCGATGGCGGCACGTCGCCGAGCTCGTCGTCGTGCCAGCGCGCCAGTGCCTCGAAACTCAGTGTGCGGCCATCGTCGGCGGCCACGATCGGCTGGTACCAGACGTCGATGCTGCCGGCCTGCAGCGCTTCGCGCAGGCGGCGCAGCGTGGTGTTGTCGCGTTCCATCGCGCGCAGCATCGATGCGTCGAACACCGCGAAACCGTTGCGGGAACGGCGCTTGATCGAGAACAGCGCGATGTCGGCCCGACGCAGCAGTTCGCCCGGCGCGATCGGTCCGTCCGCGGGATCGTGCAGGGCGATGCCGATGCTCGCGCTGAGCAGCATGTGCGCGGGTCCGATGCTGTCGTCCGCGCGGATGGTCGCGTTGACCATGTGCGCCAGCGCGCGGATCGCGGGCAGGTGCAGGCCGTCGGTGAGGATCGCGAACTCGTCGCCGCCCAGGCGGAAACCGCGCGCGCCCGGCGGCAGCGCCAGCGCCATGCGCGCCGCAACGTGGCGCAGCACGTCGTCGCCGACGATGTGGCCGAACAGATCGTTCACGGTCTTGAAGCCGTCGAGGTCGATCAGCAGCAGCCCGGTCGTGCGCATCGACACGGCGTCCGACAGCGCGGCGTCGATGCGCTGCAGCAGCTGGGCGCGGTTGCCCAGGCCGGTCAGTGGATCGTGCAGGGCCTCGTGACGCCATTCCCCGTTGATGCGCTTGAGTTCCGCATGCAGCTGGTTGATGCCGGCGGCGACGTGGTCCACCTCGTCGTTCCGGCCGCTGGTCGGCAATGCACCGATGTCGCCGCGCGCCACGGCGAGCAGGTCGTCGTGCAGGCGTTCGAGCCGGGAGATCACCCCGCGCATCACCAGCCACCAGATCAGCGCGGCGCCGACGCCGAAGAAGGCCAGGGCCATCATCAGCAGCAGCCGTCGCGTGGCCGCGATCTGCGCGGCCAGCGGCTGCGGGTAGCGGATGTCGAGCGCAGCCATCGGCTGGCCCTGTTCGTCGCGCAGCAGGCGGTGCATGACCACGTCGCCGCGCTCGATGCGCAGGTCCAGTGCGTGGCCGTCGACCCTGTCGAGGGTGAACGGCACGCCGGCCAGGTTGGCGATGCGCGACATGCGCTGCGGCGTGAGCTCCGCGACGTAGCCGAGGATGCCGTGCACCGGGCGGTCAGGCGAACCGCCGGGGTGGCTGACCGAACTGGCGCCGAGCATGTGCCAGCGGCCGTCGAGGCGGAGGATCAGGCCGATGCCGCGCGCGCGTTCCAGCAGCCGGCGGATGCGCGGTTCGGCCAGCACCGGTGCGAGCGATTCCGGCGGCAGCGGGCGCAGGCCCTGCGGGTCGTCCCGCGGGTCGGCGGGCGTGCCGGCGTAATAGCGCACGGCCCCCGCGCCATCGACGATGAACACCGCATCGACGTCGAAGTTGCGCAGCACTGCCGGATAGAGGTTTTCGTCGAGGTAGCCCGGTTCGCTGCCTTCGATGAAGCCGACGGTCGAACTCCAGTCGCCGTAGTCGATGGCATTGGCGCGCAGGCGGCCGGTGCGCTCCTGCAGGAGCAGTTCCAGGCGATGCGCCTCGCCCTCGGCCTTGTCGATGACGAACCGCTCGAACTCGCGGTCGATCAGCCAGTGCGACAGCGGCAGGCTGATGCCCACCACGGCGGTCGCCAGCAGCGTGAGGCTGATGAGCAGGCGTTTGCGGATGCTGCGCGTGGCCATCGTTGCCGTCCTGTCCCCAGACTGTCGACAACCCGGTCCGAGTATGCGCAGCTCGCGGACGGGCAGGCAAGCGCAGGATCCGGATAGCGGGAGCGCCGGTGCGGGCGTAGGCTGCGGGCATGTCACGAGACGTGGAGAGGCCGGAGATGACGGGGATGCGCGCGGGCGACCAGGGCAAGGCCCTGCGCCCAGGCCGGACCGGAGACGTGTCCGCGCAGGACCCGCTGGAGCGCGCGCGGCGCATGCTGGACGCCGGCGAACCCGGGCTGGCCGAGCTGTCGGCCGCCGTCGGTCTGAGCGTGTCGCACCTGCAGCGCAGCTTCCGCCGCCGTTTCGGGCTCAGTCCCGCCGACTACCTCGCCCAGCGCAAGCTCGGCAGCCTGCGCGCATCGCTGCGCGAAGGCCGCGACGTCAGCGCGGCGCTGTACGAGGCCGGCTACGGTTCCCCGTCGCGGGTGTACGAGACCGGCGCCGCGCGGCTGGGCATGACGCCTGCACGGTATCGCGCAGGCGGGGACGGCGAGGACGTGCGCTGGAGCCTGGTCGACACCGTGCTCGGCCAGGCGCTGGTCGCGACCACGCAGCGCGGCATCTGCATGGTCGAACTGGGCGAGGATGCGGATGCGCTGGAAGCCAGGCTGCGCGACGAATTCCCGCGTGCGCGCCTGCAGCGCGTCGATGCCGGCCGCGACGAGTTCCTCGCGCCGCGCGTGCGCGCCGTCGCCGATGCGCTCGCCGGCAACGACGTCGAGGTGCCGCTGGCGCTGGTCGGCACCGCGTTCCAGAAGCGCGTGTGGGACGCACTGATGAAGATTCCCAGCGGGCAGACCCGCAGCTATGCCGAGCTGGCCGCGTCGCTGGGCGCACCGCGCGCGGCGCGGGCGGTCGCCAGCGCCTGCGCGCGCAACCGCGTGGCGGTGGTGGTGCCCTGCCATCGCGTGATCCGTGGCGACGGCAGCCTGGGCGGCTATCGCTGGGGTCTGGACATGAAGCGCGGGCTGCTGGCGCGCGAGTCGCCGGACCAAGCGCCGGCCTGAGCCTTGCCCTCCGGCGTCGCAGCGCGCGCGCTCCAGCGTTCCGCAGCCGGCGTCAATGCTTCGGGCCGCCCGCGTAGAATGCGCTGGCGCGGTCCGCGTTCTCTCGCCGCCGATCGTTCCTCTCCTTCTTCTCCCCCGGATCCTGCGATGGCTGCTCCATCCGCGGCGTCGCCGCGTTCCGTTTCGCCGACCGCCTCCACGCTCGCCGTCGCGATCGCGCTCACGGCGGTGTACCTGATCTGGGGCTCGACCTACCTGGGCATCCGCTTCGCGCTGGAAGGCGGCTGGCCCGCGCTGCTGGGCGTATCCGGCGGGCGCATGCTCTTCGCCGGCGCGCTGCTGTACGTGGTGCTGCGGCTGCGCGGCGTCGCTCCGCCGAACCGCGTGCAGTGGCCCACCCTGGCCGTGCTCGGCGCGCTGATGATGTTCGTCGGCAACGGCGCGGTGGTGGTGGCCGAGAAGACCGTCTCCTCGGGCCTGGCCGCGATCGCCATCGCCTCGATGCCGCTGTGGATGGGCCTGTTCGGCGCGATGGCCGGGCGTCATCCCAGTCGCGGCGAATGGCTGGGCATCGCCATCGGTTTCGTCGGCGTGCTCTGGCTCAACGCCGGCAGCAGCCTGTCCGCGCAGCCGCTGGGCCTGGTGCTGCTGCTGATCGCGCCGATCAGCTGGGCCTTCGGTTCGGTGTGGTCGCGCGGCCGCGACCTGCCGTCGCCCTTCATGGCCGCCGCCGCGCAGATGCTGGTCGGCGGCGTGCTGCTGGTCGCGCTGGGTCTGATCACCGGCGAGCGCTGGCCGGTCAAGACCACCGCGCACGGCACGGCCTGGCTGGCGTACCTGGTGATCTTCGGTTCGATCATCGGCTTCGGCGCCTACCTGTGGCTGCTCGACCACGTGCGTCCGGCGCTGGCGTCGAGCTACGCCTACGTCAATCCACCGATCGCGGTGCTGCTCGGCGCCTGGCTCGGCGGCGAGCGTTTCGGCCTGCACGACCTCGGCGCGCTGGCGCTGATCCTCTGCGGCGTCATCGCGATCGCGCGCGCGAAGGCGCGCGTCGAGGCGCCGGTGGCCGCGACGACGCGCGAGGCGAATGACGCATGAGCCCGACCGTGTCGCCCGGGCTGGACCGCAAGGGTCTGGCCATCGCCATCGGCGCGTTCGTGCTCTGGGGCCTGATGCCGCTGTACTGGCACCTGCTGAAGATCGTGCCCGCGCTGCAGATCGTCGCCCATCGCGTGCTGTGGAGCGCGGTGCTGGTCGCGCTGTGGCTGGCCTGGTCGCAGGGGCGCGGCTGGTTCGCCGCGATCCTGCGCAACCGGCGCCTCGCCGGCATGCTCACCCTGGCCGGCCTGTGCATCGGCATCAACTGGAGCCTGTTCATCTGGGCGGTGAACGCCGGGCATGTCGTCGAGACCAGCCTGGGCTATTTCATCAATCCGCTGCTGAGCGTGCTGATCGGCGTGCTCTTCCTGCGCGAGCGGCTCAACGCGCTGCAGTGGCTCTCGGTCGGCATCGCCGCCTGCGGGGTGCTGTGGCTGACCTTCAACTACGGCAGCTTCCCGTGGATCGCGCTGTCGCTGGCCGCGAGCTTCGGCGCCTACGGCCTGATCCGCAAGCTCGCGCCGGTGGACTCGGTCGCGGGCATCGGCTTCGAGAACGCGGTGCTGCTGCTGCCGGCGCTGGCCCTGCTGGTGTCGCAGGAAATCTCGGGGCAGGGCGGCTTCCTGCCCGGCGCGAGCGCCTGGGGCTGGGGCGTCGACCTGCTGCTGGTGTTCGGCGGTGCGCTCACCGCGCTGCCGCTGATCGGCTTCGCCTACGCGGTGCGCCGCGTGCCGCTGTCGACCGTCGGCCTGATGCAGTACATCTCGCCGACGCTGTCCTTCCTCACCGGCGTGTTCTTCTTCCACGAGCCCTTCGACCGGGACCGCGCGATCGGCTTCGTCTTCATCTGGATCGCGCTGGCGCTGTTCATGACCGACAGCCTGCGCCGGGCGCGCGCGGCGCAGGCGGGCTGATTCACGCGGCTTTGCTCAGGCGTCCGGAACCCGCACGCGCGGCAGGACCTTGGCGAGCTGGAACTTGTGCGCCAGCAGCGCATATTCCAGAAGCCAGTTCAGCCCGAATGCGCCGATGAACAGCAGCAGGCGATGCTCCTTCGGGATCCACGGAACGAAGTAGCTCGCCACGGCGATCGCCAGCAATGTGATGAGCACTGCCTGCTCGAGAGGCCGGATCACGCGCGAGGCCCGTGCGCAGTCGAGGCAGACGTAGGGCCGCGTGAAGGAGTGGGTGCAGAGCGCGAAGCGCGTGACGTCGGCACCACAGAAGGGGCACTTCGGCAAAGGCATGCCTGCTCCGGAGCATCGCGCCGACATGGCGCAGGCAGGATGCTCGTGGCAAATCTGCCGCCTGTCCATACCGCGGCCGCATTCGGCGGGCCGCTGTTCGACCGCTCAGGCATCGGCGATGGGGTAGTCGATGTAGCCGCAGGCGCCGCCGCCGTAGAACGTGCCGGGATCGGCCACCCGCAGCGGCAGGTCGCGTGCGAGACGCGCGGGCAGGTCGGGGTTGGCGATGAAGGGGCGGCCGAAGGCGATGGCGTCGACCAGGCCGGCATCGAGCAGGGCTTCGCCGCGTGCGCGGGTGTAGCGGCCTGCCACGATGATCGCGCCGGGCCATGTCGCGCGCAGGGCGCGGCGGAAATCCGTCGGGACTTCCGCCGCGCGCTCCGAATCGTCCTCGGACAGGTGCAGGTAGGCCAGACCGAGCGGTGCAAGCCGGCGTGCCGCTTCGAGGATGGTCGGCACGATCCCGGGGCAGTCCATGCCGGGGCCGGCGACGAAGGGCGACAGGCGCAGGCCGACGCGTCCGGGTCCAGCCTCGTCCGCGACCGCCTGCGTCACTTCTTCGAGGAAGCGCACCCGTCCCGCCACGTCGCCGCCGTAGGCGTCGTCGCGATGGTTCGAGGTCGTGCGCAGGAACTGGTCGATCAGGTAGCCGTTCGCGCCATGGATTTCCACGCCGTCGAAGCCGGCCTCCAGCGCCCTGCCTGCGGCGCGGCGGTAGTCCTCGACGATGCCGGGGATCTCCTCGATGCGCAGCGCGCGCGGCGTCGGGCAGTCGAGCATGCGGCCGACGCCGTCCTCGCCCGCGACCCAGACCTGCGAGCCCGGCGCGATGGCCGAGGGCGCCACCGGCAGGCCGTCGGCATGGAACACGCCGTGCGACTTGCGCCCCACGTGCCACAGCTGCAGGAAGATCCGCCCGCCGGCGGCATGCACGGCGTCGGTGACCCTGCGCCAACCCGCGACCTGCGCCTCGGTGTGGATGCCGGGCGTGAAGCTGTAGCCCTTGCCCTGCGGCGCGATCCAGGTGGCCTCGCTGACGATCAGGCCGGCGCTGGTGCGCTGCGCGTAGTACTCGGCCATCAGCGCATTCGGCACGTCGCCCGGCGGGGTGCTGCGTGCGCGGGTCATCGGCGCCATCACGATGCGGTTGGGCAGGGTGTTCGGACCGAGCGGCAGGGGATCGAACAAGCGGGACATGATCATCGGTCGGGGGGGAAAGACGGATGGCATCATCCGCCGGCCAAGGCTTCGACGAAAGCACGCGGATCGGGACTCGCGTTCGCGATCAGGCCGCCGGGCCCGCGCCCTGTCCCGCAGGCGATGGTCGCACATGGAAGAACATCCGTTCGCTGCGCCGGATGGGCGAATCCATCGGCAGCGCAAGGATCCCCGACGCCCATGCGATGAATTCGGGAATCACGACCGTCTCGACATGCCGGCGCGCGAGGTTCGCTTCGGTCGAAGGCACGGCGCCCGCGCGCAGGTAGAAGCATTCGTAGGGTCGGCTCGGCCTTGGCGGCCAGAAGCAGGCATCGAGCAGCACGGCTGCATCGACGTGCTTCAGCGACACCTGGGTGTGGATGCCGGCAGCGTCGAGCGCGGCGCCGAGCGCGCTCGACCTCAGCACGAAGCTCATGCTTTTCGGAAGTCGGCACTTTTCGATCTGCATCGCGACGTATTCGTGAGGATCAGGGCTCGAAGCGCTCGCTCGTGTCCATCCGCACGCCGCGCAGGTGCGCGGTCTGCAGGTGCGATGCGTGGCGCGATTCGGCGAAGTAGCCGATGAGGATCGAGCGGCGTCGCGCACCCGAGGGATTGAGCGTGCCGGCGTGGATCAGGTCGGCGTCGAACACGAGGATGTCGCCGGCCTTGCCGCTCAGCTGGATCGTGCGGGCCTCCTCGGCCGGGTCGATGTGCAGCGCGTCCGGTGAGGGACGATGCGTGCCGGGAATCAGGCGCGTCGCACCGTTGTCGGGGCCGAAGTCGTCGAAGAAGGCGAGGGCGTTCACGGTGTCGCCGGGGCGTTCGGCCGAGTAGTCGCGATGCAGGCCCTGCTGCCCGCCGCCGCCGAGCGGTTCGCGGCCCTCGACCTGGGCGAGGAAGAAGCGTTCGCCGATCAGGGCGCCGGCCGCGGCCAGCAGCGCCGGCAACCGGCACACGGCCTGCACCCTCGGGTCCAGGTCGAGCTGCGAATGCCGCCAGTCCGGACCGCGCGGCACCGGCCATTGCGACGACGGCAGCACGCCGGCGTCGAAGGCATCGCGCAGGGGATCGAGCCAGTCGGCGGGGATGGCGTTGCGGAGCAGGACGTAGCCGTCCTCGTGGAGTCGTTCGCGGTCGATCATGGCGGCCTCGGGAGAGGCATGAGGATACAGGCGCCGGGCGGGAGCATGTCCACCCGCCTGTCCGCTCGCGATGTCCATTGTCCGGCGCCTGCTGTCCCGTCCGGCGAGAGCCTGCGACAGCGCGTCGCGCGTCGTCGAATGCGCACAGCGATGCGCATCGCACTTCCGCGATGTTGTCCATCGGACTGTCCGTTTTGTGCGCTGCGGCTTCGCCTAGGATCGACGCGCTCCGATGCCCGGCGGGCCTGCCGGCCATCGGTGTGGCGCACGCCATCCCCCACACAGAGGACGCATCATGAAACGGATGAATCACATGGTGATGAAGTACATGGTCATGCTCGTCGCCGCGCTGTTCGCGGGCGGCGCGCATGCGCAGAACTGGCAGCTGGTCTGGAGCGACGAATTCAACGGGTCGATCGGGCCGAGCTGGGTGTTCGAGACCGGCAACGGCGCCAGCGGCTGGGGCAACAACGAGCTGCAGTACTACCGGCGCGAGAACGCGACGATCGAGAACGACGCGCTGGCGATCACCGCGAAGCGCGAGGATTTCGGCGGCTTCCGCTACACCTCGGCGCGGATGAAGACGCAGGGCGTGAAGACCTTCAGGTACGGGCGCATCGAAGCGCGCATGAAGCTGCCCTCGTTCATGGGCGCGTGGCCGGCGTTCTGGATGCTCGGCGCGAACCTGCCGACGGCGGGCTGGCCGGCCGCCGGCGAGATCGACATCATGGAGCACGTCAACAACGAGGATCGCACCTACGGCACCATCCACTGGCGCGACCACAACGGCAACTACGCGCAGTACGGCGGCAACACGCCGGTGACGGTGACCGACTGGCACGTCTATGCCATCGAATGGGACGCCAACGCGATCCGCTGGTACCTGGACGGCGCCAAGTTCCATGAAGTGAACATCCAGAACGGCATCAACGGCACCGAGGAATTCCACCAGGACTTCTTCCTGCTGCTGAACTTCGCCATCGGCGGCAACTGGCCGGGCTTCACCGTCGACGACACGAAGTTCCCCGCGAAGATGCTGGTCGACTACGTGCGCGTCTACACGCCCGGTCCCGGCGGCACGGGCGTCGCGACGGTGTACCAGCACTGCAACTACGGCGGCTACGCCGTCGCCCTGCCGGAAGGTCGCTACACGCTGTCGCAGCTGCGCGCGCGCGGCATCGCCAACGACGACCTGTCGTCGCTGCGCGTGAACGCCGGCTACCAGGTGACGCTGTACCAGGACGACAACTTCGCCGGTCCGAGCGTGACGAAGACGGCCGACACCGCCTGCCTCACCGGCGACGGCTTCAACGACCGCGCGACCTCGATCGTCGTGGCGAAATACAGCCAGCCCTGGTCGACGACGCTGCAGGCCGAGAACTTCAGCGCGCAGAACGGCGTGCAGGTCGAGCCGTGTTCGGAAGGCGGCTCCAACGTGGGCTGGATCGATGCCGGCGACTGGATGGCCTACAACAACGTCACCTTCCCGAGCAGCGGCACCTATCGCGTCGAATACCGCGTCGCCAGCCCGACCGGCGGCGCGCTGTCGCTGGATCTCAACGCCGGTGGCATCCTGCTCGGCCAGGTGCAGGTGCCCGCCACGGGCGGCTGGCAGAGCTGGACGACGGTCTCGCACACGGTCACGGTCGCCGCAGGCACCTACAGCCTCGGCGTCTACGCCCCGCAGGGCGGCTGGAACTTCAACTGGCTGCGCATCACGCGGCTGTGATCGGACTTCGGGAGGGCGCGGTGCGCCCTCCCGGTTTCCCGCGATCCATGCTTCACCCGGCGTCGTCGCGCGCCCGGCCATCGAGCCTGCGCGCCAGCCAGGCCCCATTGATCGTCCACGCCAGCGCGATGCCCGCGCCGATCAGCATCGCGATCATCGGCTGCTGCGCGATGGCGTCGATCGCGGTCTTGACCCACGCGCTCACCGCGTCGCCGCCGCGATAGACCACGGTGTCGTTGAAATTCTTGGCCTTGTACTTCTGCTCGGCAGGCACGACGGTGTAGAGCATCTCGCGGCCGGGGCGGATGAATGCGTATTCGCCGGCGCGGCGCGCGACCATCACCACCACGAACACCGCGAAGGTCGGTGCCAGCGCCAGCCACAGGAAGCCCGCAGCCATCACCAGCGGCACGCCGGCGAGCAGCACGCGCACGCCGAGCCGCTGCGCCAGCCGCCCGGTGACGAACAGCTGCGCGAGCAGCGACAGCGCCTGGACCACGAAATCGATGCGCGCGAACACTTGGGTCTGCCGCGTGGCGCCGGGGAACATCTCGGCCACCAGTTCTGCCTGGCGCAGATAGAGGAAGGTGTTGAGCGTCGCCAGCAGCAGCACGAACAGCGCGATGCCCATCAGGTAGGGCGAACGCAGCACGTCGATCGCGCCGGCGAAGGGGTTGCCGCCGAGCGGCTGCTGCCTGGGCGCCTCCGCGTCCGCAGGCAGCGGATGCCGGTCGCGCCAGCGCTGCACGCGCGAAGCCGCGAAGGCCGAAGCGACGAGGCATAGCGCCGACAGCGCCAGCAGCCCGGCATGGCCCAGCGGCATCACCAGCCGATCCGCCAGCAGCGGCCCGCACAGGCCGCCCAGGCTGGCGCCGGCCGCCATCAGCGCGAACAGGCGCTTGGCCTGGCCGATCGCGAACACGTCGACCAGCACGCTCCACGCCACCGAGATCGCGAGCAGGTTGAACACCGAATACCAGACGTAGAACCCGCGCGCCATCCACGGATCCTGCGGCGAGGTCGCCATGCCCGCCGCGAACAGCAGCAGCGTGGCCGCGACGTAGCCGAACACCCAGTAGAGGATGCGACGTCGCGCCACGCGCGCCGCGACCCAGCCGAAGACCGGCATCGCCACCAGCATGCCGACGAAGGTGGCGGTGAACATCCACGCCAGGTTGTCGACGCCGCCGGCCACGCCCATGGTCTCGCGCACGGGGCGCAGCATGAACAGTCCGGAGAACAGCAGGAAGAACATGCCGAAGCCGGCGATCACCGCGCCGGCTTCGTGGCGTTCGAGGTTGAACAGCCTGGCGACGAGGTCGCGCATCAGGCGAACAACCGGCGCACGTCCGCCTGCTGCGCGGCGCTCAGCATCGGGCCGATGCCACCCTTGAGATTGTCGGCCTGCCGCTCGGGCTTGCCGGTCGCGGGGATGACGGCAGTCACTGCAGGCGGGCTGATCGCGAAGCGCAGGAACAGCTGCGCCCAGGAGTCGATCTGCATCTCGGCGGCCCAGCCGGGCAGCGGCTTGTCGGCGACGCGCGCGAACAGCCGGCCGTCGTCGAAGGCGCGGTTGACGATCACCGCGATCCCCAGGTCCTGCGCCAGCGGGAAGATCGTGTCCGCCGCTTCCGGCGCGACCGGCGAATAGTTGATCTGGACGAAATCGGGTTTCTCTTCGCGCATCCAGCGCGCGAGCTCGGCATGCGCGCGCGCCTGGAAATGGGTGAGGCCGATGTAGCGCGTTTCCCCGGCCTCCTTCAGCCTGCGCGCGTACGGCCAGGCCTGCGCCATGTTGCGCAGGTTGTGCACCTGCAGCAGTTCGACCTTGCCGGTGCGCAGGCGACGCTTCGACTCGGCCCACTGGCGTTCCAGCGCCTCCTGGTCGTCGGCCGCGAGCTTGGTGGCGAGGAAGCAGCGCTCGCGCCAGCCGCCCTCGGCCAGCAGTGCACCGACGATTTCATCGGCATTGCTGTAGTTCGGCGAGGTGTCGATCAGCGTGCCGCCGCCTTCGAAGAACACCTTGACCACGTCGCGCAGCGCCGCGAATGCCGGCGAATCCAGCGCGACTTCGTAGCTGCCCGAAGTGCCCACGCCGATCGCGGGAATGCGCTCGCCGGTCGACGGAATCGCGCGCATCGCGAGCGCGCCGGCGCGTGCCGACGTGGACGTGGTCTTGCCGCTTGCGGCAGGCGGACGTTCGCGCGCGCACGCCGCGAGCGGCGACAGGGCGAGGCCGACGCCGGCCAGGGATGCGGTGGTCAGGAAATCGCGACGGGAGGTCATCGTCAGTGCTCCTGCGGTGGTGCGGCATGGCCGCGCGTGGATGCGTGCGGAGGCCGGCGGGTGCACGGCGTCCGGTCCCATCATCGCCGCCAGGCACCGCCTGCGCTGTACAGCGCTTGGCGCGATGCCACGGGACCACGGACCGTCCATCCGCGCATGTCGCGAAAGTCATGCCACACCGCGATGCGGCGACCGCAGGGCACGGTGCCGACGCACGGAGGCCCTAGAATGGCGCGGCCTTCCTGCCTCCGGAGCTTCCATGCTGCATCCTGTACATCGTCTTGCCCGCTGGACCCGCGCCTGGTGCGCGGGGGCCTGCCTGCTCCTGTCCGCCATCGGTGGCGCCGCTGCGCAGGATCCGGCGAAGGTTCGCGTCCTCGTGGCCACGAAGGACACCCAGCAGACGCTGCAGGTCGATTTCGTCACCAAGGGCGCCGTGGCGCGCGGCCTGTTCCTGCCTTTCGGGGCCATGGGCAATGCGATCGCGTTCGATGCGCGCAGCAAGGAATACAGCGCGACCATCGGGCCGTTCGATCGCCGCCCCACCCTGGTCGCCGCGATCGAGAAGGCGTTCGAGGGCAAGTATCCCGTGATCGACATCATCGACGACGGCGCGACCTACGACGACGACAAGAGCGAACGTGCGCTCATCGAGCGGGCGAAGTCGCAGGGTGTCGGTTACGTGCTGCTCGTCGATGAGCAGTTCGCCGGGATCTCCGCCGGCGGCATGGCATCGCCGACGCATGACGTCTCGGTGGCGATGACGATCCGCTACGACCTGTACGAAACCGCGAAAGGCAACCGACTGCTCAGGGAACGGGTCGGCGGCAACAGCCTGACCCGCATCCCGCTCGAGCAGGCGCTGACCGATCGCGGCTTCCTCGAAACGCACATGCCCGTGGTGCATGAAATGCTGGGCAAACTGATCGTGGGCGGCCTCATGCGTACCGACAACCTGCACCGCATGGCGGCGTCCGTGGGCAAGGGCGACACGGTTCCCGCGCTCTCGGCCTTGCTCAAGCGGCATGAGTCGCGGGTGCACATCGCGACCGTGCCGCCGCAGTCCTGGCGCAGCCCGAAAACCACCACGCGCTACTTCGCAGTGGTCGAACCCAAGAGCGAACTGCGCTTCAAGCTCGGCGTGACCGCCAGCGTCGACCTGCTCGTCGCCGAGTTCGGCCAGGATGTCGACACGATCGAGGGATACCAGCAGGCGGTGTTCACCCGGCTGAGCGAAGTGGGTTTCGATCCCGCCACGGCGCAGGAACGCAGCGATTTCAGCAAGCCGGGCTACACCGCGCTGTCGGTGACCAATCCCGAGACCGGCGGCGGGCAGCTGATCCTGTTCCGCAAGATCGATGATCTTTACGTTGCGATCATCGTCATCGTCGCGACCGAGAACTTCGAGCAGATGCTGGCCACGCACAAGGCTGCGCTGCAGGAAGCGGTCGATGGCATGCGCATCGAGATCAAGTGATGCGCTGATTCCGGCATGACGCTGCGACCGGGCGGCCTTTGGCGGTCGCCCGGTGCTGGTCGACTGGGACGCCGCTGCCCGCTACACCACCCACGCCGCTTGCAGCGGCGCGGTGCCGTTCCAGCGGGCGCGGCCCTGCAGCGCGGCCAGTTCGATGAGCACGCCGGCACCGATCACGCGTGCGTCGAGGCGTTCGACCAGGGCGCGCGTGGCGTCCAGCGTGCCGCCGGTGGCGAGCACGTCGTCGATCAGCAGCACGCGGGCGCCGGCGGACAGCGCATCGGCATGGATTTCCAGGGTGTCCTCGCCGTATTCGAGCGCATAGGTCTGGCGCACGGTGCGGCCGGGCAGCTTGCCGGGCTTGCGCACCGGCACGAAGCCGATGCCGAGCGCGCGGGCGAGCGGGGCGCCGAAGATGAAGCCGCGCGCTTCGACGGCGACGATGGCATCGATGGATGCGTCGCGCCACGGCGCGGCCAGCGTGTCGATCGCGCCGGCGAAGCCTTCGGCATCGGCGAGCATCGGAGTGATGTCCTTGAACACGATGCCGGGCTTGGGGAAGTCGTGGATGTCGCGGACCAGACGGGTCCAGTCGGGGGCTCGGGTGTTCGTCATGGTGGGCTCGTCCGTTCGGCAGCCCATGATGCCGGAGATGAGGCGGTACGGTGTACCCGCAGCGTCGCGGCCTGATACGCTGCCGGCTCAACCATGACGCCTGTTCCCAGGCAGAGGATCGCCCATGTATGCAAAATCGCTCGCTGTGCTGGCCCTGCTGTCCTGCTCCGCATGCACTGGCGTGGCCGGTGGCGGTGGTGGCGACAAGTTGACCGTCGAGGAGTGCCGTCGCTACTACTCGCACACCTATTCGCTCGACAACATGGATGCGGCGAAGATGCTGGGCGAAGAAGGCCTGGAGCGCGATTCGAAGACGTGTTCCGAGGCTGGCAGCGTTACGCGTCGCCATTTCGACTGCGCGGTCGCGGCGAAGTCGCTGGATGCGCTGCAGGCCTGCGGTGCGCCCAACACCTGATCGGAGCGTGCCGTGATCGCCGTTCCAGGGCGCGGAATGGCGCTGGGTTTCGCGCTGCTGGCGTTGCAGGCGCAGGCCTCTGTTCCGCTCCATCCGCGCGCGGAAACTGTCGGGGACGAAGTGCGCGCCGCGCCGTCGAATCGCGGCGCCATCGTCGAGATCACCAGTCCTGACGGCATCGGTCGCATGATCGTGCCGTCCCCGGCGCGCGCGACCTGGCCGTCGCCGCTGCGCCTGCGCCTGCGCCTGCGTTACGCGCCGGGCCGTCCTTTCCGCACGCTGGAGGGCCTCGACCTGTCCGTCGACGGCACGGTGGTGGCGACGCGCGACGCGATGCGCGTCGAGGCCGGACGCGCCTGGCTGGAGGTGGTGCTGCCGGCGGATGTCGCGACACCAGGCAAGCCGCTGCACGTGCAGTGGGTGGATGCCTATCGTCGTTGACGGCAATTTCATCGACCTGCGCTGCAGCATCACGCAGAAGCGGAGTTTGCTCCGCTTCGCTGTTGTAGAGCGGAGCTTGCTCCGCTCATGCGTTCACGGGAAAAGCGAGCGGAGCAAGCTCCGCTCTACAGGTGGCGCTCAGGGGTTCACTTGCGTGCGGCGACGCCCAGCTCCTCCAGCAGCGCGTCGGCCTTCTCGACATCGCGCAGCAGCCACAGCATGTAGCCGATGTCGACGCTGACGTTGCGCGACACCGCCGGGTTGAAGCCGAAGTCGCCGGCGACGTTCTCCCACACGCGATCGAAGTTCAGGCCGACCAGCCGGCCGTGGCCGTCGATCACCGGGCTGCCGGAATTCCCGCCGCTGGTGTCGCCATCGGCGAGGAAGTTCACGCGACGCGTCGGCTGCGTGGCAGCTGCGGCGCGCACGTTCGCCGGCACGTCGAACGGTTCCTTGCCGGTGTGCTTCTCCAGCACGCCGGCGAGCGTGGTGAACGGCGTGTAGACCAGGCCGTCGCGCGGCGCGTAGCCCTGCACGTGGGCGAAGCTGATGCGCAGCGTGCCGTTGGCGTCGGGCGCGATCGGCTTGCCGACGTGCGCGGCGACGGCGCGACGCCAGGCCGGACGGTGCAGCGCGGCGCGGGCGTTCCAGTCGCGCTCGCGGTCGCGCAGCGCGCGCAGCTCGCGGTTCCAGGCGATGCCGAGGTCGAGCAGCGGGTCCTTGCGCGCCGACAGCGCGTCGAGCCCTTCGCCCAGCATCGCGTCCTGCGCGGCGGCGTCGAGCACGGACGTGCCTGCATACAGCGCGGCGATGGCCTCGTCGATCTGCGCCGGGGTCTTGCCGGCGAAGCGCGCGTCGATCGCGGCGATGCGCTGGTCCTGCGGCAGCGCGAGCGCACGGCGCACCAGCGCTGCGAACACGCGGCGGTCGGCGTCGGCGGAATAATTGGCCTGCTCGCGACGCAGGCGGTCGCGCAGCCGCGACTGCTCGGCGGCGGTCCAGCCCGATGCGCGGGCCTCGTCGGGCTTGCCCCGTTCGACGGCGTTGTGCGCCAGCGTCGCGGCGTAGTACAGCGCCTTCGGCAGCGGCGGGATGCCGCCGGCCACGCTGTCGTTGCCCATGGGGATCAGGTTCAGCAGGAAGTCGCGCTCCCAGCTGCGCTCGCGTTCGGCCAGCACCTCGCGCAGCGCGTCGCGCGCGGCCACGGCGTCGGCATGCGCAGGCTGCTTCCCGGCCCAGGCGGCGACGGCATCATCGGCCGCACGCTGCTTGTCGACCATGCGCCCGCGATCGAGCCCGGCGATCTGGCCCTGCGCGTTCTTGTAGCGGTTGTGGATGCCCTTGAGGTTCGCGGCCAACGCGATTCGCGCCTGCGCGTCGGCCTCGCTGGCCTTTTCCAGGATCGCGATCCACTCGCCGAACAGGTCCTCGCGACGCACGAAGAAGCGCTCGCGACGTTCGCGCATTTCCTCGGCGACCAGCGAGCGCCAGGTGATGCCGGGATAGCCCAGCACCATCACGAACTCGCCTTCCTTCACGCCATTGTTCGAGATCGGGAAGAAGAACTCCGGCGCGAAGGGCTTGTTGCCTTCGGCGAAGTCCGCCGGACGACCATCGCTGCCGACCCAGGCGCGTGCGATGGCGAAATCGCCGGTATGGCGCGGCCACGACCAGTTGTCGATCTCGCCGCCGTATTCGCCGATCGCGCGGGGTGGTGCGTAGACCAGGCGGATGTCGCGCAGTTCGATCGATTCGATCAGCGTGTAGGTCACGCCGTCGTCGAAGGCCGAGACCTTGCACTTGGTGTCGGCCTGCTTGCGGCACTCGGCGACGATGGCCTTCTGCGCCTCGTCGATGGCTTTCAGGCGCTGCTGCGGCGTGGCGCCGGCGGGCACGGCGGCGAGCAGGCGCGCGGTGACGTCGGTGAAGCGTTTCGGGATCTCGACGCGGGTGGTCTTGCCGGGCAGTTCCTCGGCCGGCGTGCGGGCGAGGAAGCCGTTGGTGATGAGATCGCGCTGCGGCGAGCTGTGCTCCTGCACCAGGTTGAACAGGCAGTGGTGGTTGGTGACGATCAGGCCGGTGTTCGAGACGAAGGCGCCGGAGCAGCCGGCGATGTTCACCGTGCCGGTGAGCAGGCCGGTGCCGCGCTCGCCGTCCCAGAGCGCGGACGGCGGCAGCTTCAGGCCCTGCTGCTTGAGCCAGCGGGCGTCGATGTCGAGGACCTGCTGCGGCGTCCACTTGCCGTCGAGGGCATGGACGGGGAGGGCGGGCAGGGCGAGGCAGGCGGCGGCGAGCGCGCAGGCGAGGGAGGTCTTGGTCATGGCGGAAGTGTAGTGGCAGCCCGCGCGCACCCGCCATGCAGGCGTTGTCGCCCGGGCCGGACGATGCGCCGACGAACGGTCGCCGGGGCCTGTCCGGGCCTGCGGTATTCCCGCGTTGGGAGCACGTACAAGGACCGTGCGCGCTCTTCGCGAGATCCGCATCCGGCGATCGATCCAGCGATCGATCCGGCGGGATTCCGAAACGCACGGAGGTCAACGCGCCGGATCGCCTGGGGAGCGGCCGGTGACCACCGCCGACGAGAGGCCTGCCATGGAATCCGTGCCCTGGACCGTACTGCCCCTGGCCGGCGCCACCGCAGCCGCCGAGCGTGCGGTCGCCGTGCTGGCACGCTGCGCGGGTATCGCAACGGTCCGCGCAGGCGACATGGACGACGCGCTCGCACGCGGGCATGGCATCGTGGTCGTCGCCCCCGCCGATGCCTGCGCCGCGTCCGACAGTGCCGAAGGCGACGCGGTGCTGGCCTTCCTCGATGCGGTGCGGCAATCCCGGCACGCACCGCCCGTGCTTGTGGTGTGCGACGCCCGCGGCGAACACGGCATGGCCCGCTGGCTGGCCGCAGGCGCATCCGACTGCATCGCCCTGGCCGCACCCGATGCGGAATGGCGCGTGCGACTGGCGGGGCTGTCGCCGCCGCGCGAATCCTCCGGCGAGACGCCGCAGGTGCGCGGCTTCCTGCATGCCAGCGCCGCCAGCGCCGCGATCGCGGCGCGGCTGCCGACCCTGGCCGCCTGCGGCGCGAACGTGCTGATCGTCGGCGAGACCGGCACCGGCAAGGAGGTCTGCGCCCAGGCGGTGCATTACCTGTCGGCGCGCGCCGCGCGGCCGATGGTCGCGGTGAACTGCGGTGCGATCCCCGCCGAACTCGTCGAAGCCGAATTGTTCGGACACGTGAAGGGCGCGTACACCACTGCGCACGCCTCGCGCAGCGGGCTGGTGCAGGAAGCCGAGGGCGGCACGCTGTTCCTCGATGACGTGGACTGCCTGCCCCTGCAGGCGCAGGCCAAGCTGCTGCGCTTCCTGCAGGAGCACGAATACCGGCCGCTCGGCTCGAACGCGGTCCGGCGCGCCGACGTGCGCGTGGTCGCGGCCAGCAACTGCGACCTGTATGCGCTCTCGCGCCAGGACCGCTTCCGCCAGGACCTGTACTTCCGCCTGAACGTGCTCAACATCGCGTTGCCGCCGCTGCGCGACCGGCGCGAGGATCTGCCGGTGCTGGCCCTGCATTTCGCGCGCAGCTTCGCCCGCGAGTTCGACCGCCCGGCGCGCACGCTCAGCTCGGCGGCGCTGGCGAAGCTGGCGCAGCACGACTGGCCCGGCAACGTGCGCGAACTGCAGCACGTGATCGAACGCGCGGTGGTGCTCGCAAGCGGTGCCCTGCTCGGCGCGGCCGACATCGACATCGACCTGGCTGCGCCCAGCCGCGACGACGGACTCCAGGTCTCGTTCCGCGACGCGAAGAAGCGCGTGGTGGACGCTTTCGAGCGGGATTACATCGAGCGCCTGCTCGAAGCGCATGCGGGCAACATCACCAACGCCGCGCGGGTCGCGAAGAAGGATCGTCGCGCGCTGTTCGAGCTGATCCGCAAGCACCACATCGAACCCAAGCGCTTCCGCACGCTCGACGCCTGACCACGCTTCAGGCTTCGCAGCCTCAAAGGCCTGCCGCGGATCAGCGCGGATGACGCGGATCAAACCGCGACGAATGGCATGCGCGTTCGCCACGAGCGATGCGGATCAGCGCTCGATCCATCTCTTTCCTTCTTCCAATCCGCGTACTCCGCGCCGATCCGCGGCATGCGCATGAGCAGGAAACGGCATGGACAAAAACATCCTGCGGGCAGGATGAAAACATCCCGATGCGCGTCGTTCCGTGGCGCGTGCGCATCGAAGAATCAAGCGCTTGCGGCGGGCCTGGCCTTGGCATGCGGCTTGCAATGCATCAGGCATCGCAGAGCGGCCGCTATGGACAAGAACTCCGGGTCTCGGGCGAACGAACGGGAAGTCGTGGCATACCTGCTGGCGAATCCCCACGCCTGCGATACCGCCGACGGCATCCGCCGCTGGTGGCTGGATGGACAAGAGGATGTGTCGATGGAGGCGTTGTTGCGCACGCTGGAGCGGATGACCCAGGCAGGGCTGATCGAGACGATCGCCGCCGCCGACGGCCGTCGCCGGTATCGCCGGACCGGCAGCGACGCCGACTTCGCGGCGTGGCTCGCGGCGCAGGCACGGGCTGACTGAGCCCATGGCCAACCATCGCGCCATCGCCGCCACCAGCACCGCACTCGCGGGCCTGCTCCGCGACCGCTATCCGCGCGACGAGTTCGGCCAGGGCCTGGACATCAGCCTCTACCAGACCCGCGATTTCGAATCGCCGATGCAGGACGGCTTCTCGATCTACCTGTATCGCGTCGCGATCAACGGCGCGGTGCGCAACCTCACCCTCCGCCGCTCGCCCGACGGCCGGCGCTTCCGGCCGTCGCTGCCGCTGGACCTGCACTACATGATCACGCCCTGGGCACAGGACGTGGAGCGCCAGCACCGCATGCTCGGCTGGATGATGCGGCTGATGGAGGACACCAGCGTGCTCGGCGCCGGCCACCTCAACCACTACATGCCGGAGACCGACACCTTCGCGCCGCACGAGGGCATCGAACTGGTCTGCGACCCGCTGTCGCTCAACGACTACCTCACGCTCTGGGACCGCCTGCGTCCGCGCCTGCCCGCCTCGGCGACCTACACGCTGCGCATGGTGCTGATCGATTCCGACCTGCACATCGAGGATGGCGCGGCCGTGCAGACCCGGCGTTTCGACCTGCAGGGAGCCGGCGCATGAGCACGGCCCTGCGCGACACCGTGCAGCGCAACGTCGCGCTCGGCCTGCGCTTCTGGGACATGGCCGCGGCGACCTCGCTGGTCGACGGCCTGGTGGTCGAGGTGTTTCCGAAAGCCAACCCGCATGCGCGCCGCCACGCGCTGCCGAATCCGAGCGGCATCTACGTCGCGCACGCCCTGGCCGGACTGCGCGCGTTCGAATGCCGCGAGACGACGGACGACGAGCCGGTCGACGCACCCTGGCGCGACGCGCACGCCGGTTCGCCGTCGCTCGCGGCCACCTACCGCATCGAGGTCCGCGATCCGCGCGGACGCTACCTGCCCATCGCCTTCGATGCCGACCTGCCGACGCGCGGCCTGCTGTCGTGGCTGGCGCCCTGGCTGTCGCCGCCGCAGCCCATCGCGCTGCCCGGTGGATCGCCCGCGTCGCCGCAGGTGCTGCTCGACCGCATCCCGCTGTTTTCCGCGCCGTCGCGACCGACGCCCGAGCCGCTCGCGGTGGTCCGCGCGCAGATGCGCGAGGCCGGCAGCGGCCGCATCGCGGCCTGGGCGCTGCTCGGCGTCGAGATCGATGGCGATCTCGTCGGCCTCGGCCTCGCCGATCGCGAGGGCCGCGTCGCGGTGCACTTCCCCTATCCGGAACCGCCGCGCACGCCGCTGTCCTCGCCGCCGGAAGCGCGCAGCGATTTCCGCTGGACCGTCGGACTCACCGCGTACGTCGCGGCGTCGTCGCCGCCGCCGGCCGTGTCCGACATCCCCGCCATTCCCGATCTCGCCGACGTGCTCGCGCAGCTGGCATCGCCGCGCGCCATCGTCGATGGCCTCGTTTCGCCCGTGTCGCCGCGCCGGCTCGAGTACCGCATGCCGATGACGGCGAGGACGGAAGGGCAGCCGGAGGCCGACGCCTCCTGGCTGCTGGTGTCACCCGCATGAACCGCATCGCGACGGCGAGGCCCGCCTCCGCCGTCGCGACGCTACAGCCGCCGGTTTCCCATCGTGTCAAGGCAAGGAGAACAGTCATGCCCGAGTATCTGGCTCCCGGGGTCTTCGTCGAAGAGGTCTCGTTCCGCGCGAAATCGATCGAGGGCGTCAGCACCACCACCACCGGCTTCGTCGGCCCCACGCGCTTCGGGCCGCTCGACATCGAGCCGGAGATCGTGACCAGCCTGGTCGAGTTCGAACGCACCTACGGCGGCCGCGAGCAGCTGGTCTACGACGACAGCCCCATCCACAACTACATGTGGCATGGCGTCCGCGCCTTCTTCGAGGAAGGCGGCAAGCGGCTGTACGTGTCGCGCGTGTATCGCCCGTCCGATCCCGACGACGACTTCTCCGGGCATGCCCGGGGCGGATTGCCCGGCAGCCCGTCGCCACTGTCGGTGCTCGCGCGCTTCCCCGGGCGCGCCGGCGACGCCCGCGTCACCTTCACCTTCAACGTCGGCCAGAGCCTGCTGATCAGCATCGGCGGCGCGCCGAGGATCAGTTCGCTGCAGAACCGCGACGTGGTCTGGATCCGTCCGATCGGCACCACGCTGCCGTCGCCTTCGGTGCCGGAGGACTTCTACCTGGCGCTGCGCGACACCGTGAACGACACCTGGGTGTTTTCCTCCAGCAGCGACGACCTGTCGAGCGCCGAGGTCTCGCTCGCAGAGCTCGCGCCCGGCAGCTACGAGGTGCGCGTGGTCACCGTGACCGTCGCGGTCGAACCGCTGAACGGCGGCGACCCCTTCGTCGTCGGCGACCTGCCGCTGGATCCGCAGCACCAGCGCGCGGGCAGCCCGGACTCGGTGTTCGACTACTTCGCGCGCAATCCCGCCAGCCTGACCCGCGCGCGCACGGTGCCGATCATGCTGCTCGACGACGATGCGACGACCCTCGCCACCGGCGTCGGCCTGCTCAACGCCTTCTTCGACGCCGACCCGAACGCGGTGGAATCGCCGCCGGCCGGCCTGCGCGCGGCGCTGCAGGACCTGGAAAGCTCGGCCGGCGCGCGCAGCCTGTCGATCGTGATCGACGACGGCAACGACGGCGAGCGCCCGCTGGCCGACGAATACGCCGGCCGTGTCGACACCACGACCGATCGCAAGACCGGCCTGAAGCAGCTCGAAGACCTGGAGGACATCTCCATCGTCGCCGCGCCGGGCTGCACCTTCCAGTACGAAGACCCGACCTACGGCCCGCAGGCGCGCACCATCGTGCGTTCGCTGATCTCGCACGCCGAGCGCATGAAGTACTGCATCGCCGTGCTCGACAGCGGCGACGACCAGTCGATCAGCCAGGTCCGGGCGATGCGCGCCCAGCTCGATTCGAAGCACGCCGCGCTGTACTACCCGTGGGTGCGCGTGCTCGATCCGGTGACCCAGCGCGAGACGCACATGCCGCCATCGGGCTTCGTCTCCGGCATCTACGCGCGCAACGACGTCAACCGCGCGGTCTACAAGGCGCCGGCGAACGAAGTGGTGAACCTGGCTCTGGGCTTCGAGCGCTTCCTCAACAAGGCGCAGCAGGAAGTGCTGAACCCGGAAGGCATCAACTGCTTCCGCTACTTCGAGGGACGCGGTATGCGCCTGTGGGGCGCGCGCACGATCAGCTCGGATCCGGAATGGAAGTACGTCAACATCCGGCGCTACTTCGCCTATCTCGAACGCTCGATCGACAAGGGCACGCAGTGGGCCGTGTTCGAGCCCAACGGCGAGCAGCTGTGGGCGAACGTGCGGCGCACGATCGAGGACTTCCTGCTCAACGAGTGGCAGAACGGCGCGCTGCTCGGCGAGAAGCCCGAGAAGGCGTACTTCGTGAAGTGCGACCGTTCGACGATGTCGCAGAACGACCTCGACAACGGCCGCCTGATCTGCCTCATCGGCATCGCGCCGCTCAAGCCGGCCGAATTCGTCATCTTCCGCATCGGCCAGTGGACGGCCGACCGCAAAGTCTGATCGGAGACCCACGACATGGCCATCCTGCGCGAACGTCCCTATGTGCAGTTCAACTTCCTCGTCGACCTCGGCGACGGGGTCACCGACGGCCCGGCGGCCGGCTTCCAGGAACTCAGCGGCATCGGCATGGAAGTCACCGTGTCCGAATACCGCGCCGGGAACCACAAGGAAAACAGCGTGATGAAGATCACGGGCATGAACAAGTCGACCGACGTCACGATGAAGCGCGGCGTGATCGGCTCGCTCAACCTGTACCAGTGGCTGGACCAGATCCGCAATGGCGACCAGAAGGCGATGCGCACGGTCACCATCCAGCTGCAGAACGAGGACCACACCGCCGTGGTCCAGACCTGGAAGCTGCTGCGCGCGCGGATCATCAAGCACACCAGCGGCCCGTTCAACGCCAAGGGCACCGACGTGGCGATGGAAGAGCTGGTGCTCGCCTACGAACGCCTGGAAATGGAGTGATCCCGTGACGCGCGCGCGCCGGCTGCCGGGCATCCAGATCGACGTGGCGCCGCCACCGCCGGTGGAGGCGCTGCCGCGCATGGACGTGGCGGTGTTCGTCGGTTTCGCCAGCACCGGCCCGCTGCATCGCCCGGTGGCGGTGGAGAGCCCGGCGCAGTACGCCGCGGTGTTCGGCAGCGATGCGCCGCTGGCCCGCGATGCGCGGCGCGGCACGCGACTGTTCGCGCACCTCGGCGCGTCGGTGCGGGCGTTCTTCGCCAACGGCGGACGTCGCTGCTGGGTGATCCGCGTCGCGCACAGCGCCGCGTCGGTCGCCTTGCGACCGCGCGATGCCGAGGCAGCGCAGGCCGCGACCGCCAACCGCTTCCCGGTGCCCGGCATGCTCGCCCTGGCCGATGACACGTCGCCGGTCGTGGATGCGCTGTCGCCGGCGATGCTGGCGGCGCGCTGCGAAGGCGCGTGGTCGGACGGCCATGCGCTGTCCTCGGCGCTGCAGCGGCGCGGCTTCGCGATCGAAGGCTGGTCGGCGGCGGATTCGCCCGCCGGCAGGCTGCGCAGCTTCACCTGCCGGCAATGGCTGGTGCCCGGCGACCTGCTGATGATCGGCGACGATGCCGAGGCCTGCGCCTACCTGCGCGTGGAGCGCATCGCTGCCGGCAGCGATGCGGCGGCGCCGTATGCGGTCGACGCCCGCGTGCTGGCGGCATTCGCGCGCGAACGCATCGAGTCGTCGCCGTCGTCCTCGCCCGCATCGATCGTGGGCGAAGCGATGGTCACCGGCGGCCCTGAGCGCGTGCCGGCCCGGATCGCGCGCGACGACGACGCGGCCGATGCACTCTCGCTGCACTTCGATGGCACCGTGTCGACCGATGTGCGGATCGGACAGTGGATCCGCTTCGACGCCGACGACGGCAGCCGCTGGCTGCGGGTCGACGCGGTGGAACAGCAGGCGCAGGCGGACGGCGGATCGCCGGATGCGGGCGCCGAAGCGCGCGTGGTCGCGGCCAGCGGCCCGGCGTGGCGGGTGCTCGAACCCTCGACGCTGGACGACATCCTCGACGACGTGGTCGCCGCGCAGGTGCTGTCCTGCGAACTGCGCTGCATGGCGACGGCGGGTGGCGCGCAGCGCATGCGCGAACGTCTGCGCGACCTCGCCCTGACGCCGCAGCGCACGGGCCATCCCTGGGCGCTGCAGCGCGACGAGGACTACCATCGCGAGCGCAACGACGCGTCCGTGCTCGCGCCGGAGGAGATCCTGCGTTTCCCGCTCGCGCCGGAACCGGGCGCGACGCCGGTGGCCTGGCTGCCGCTGGGCGTCGGCGCGGTGTTCGGTGCGGCGCAGCCTCCGCTCGCGCAGGCCGCGACCGCGCTCGAGCGCGACGGCCTGGTGCCCTTCGACGCCACGCTGTTCCTCGACCCCGAACTGCGTGGCGACAGCGTCGACATCCTGCTTGGTCACGCTGAGGACATCCGCATCCTCCGCGCGCAGCCGCGCGACCTGATCGGCGTGCATGCCGCGCTCGGCATCGGCGCCGGCGGCCTGTTCGGCGAAACCAGCCTGATCGCCGTGCCGGACGCCATCCACCTGGGCTGGCGTCGGCGCGAGGATGCGCCCGTCGAGGACACCGACCCGCCGCAGCCGGTCGTGCCCGCGCACTGGGCCGCGCATCGCGGCGCCTGCCTGCCGCGCGATGGCGGCGTGCAGGATGCTCCGGATTTCGGCGTGTTCCTCGACTGCGGCACGCGGCGGATCGATGCGCCGCTGCTCAGCGGGCCGCAGCAGCCGCTGCGACCCGGTGCGTATCGCCTGGCGTGGACCGACGTCGGTGCCGGTGCGGTCTACGTGCTGTACGAAGCGACGCTGTCCGATTTCGCCGACGCGCGCGAGGTGTATCGCGGCAGCGAGCGCGACTACGTGGCGCTGTCGCCGCGCGAGGGCGTGTACCGCTATCGCGTGGTCGCCCACCAGGGGCGCGAGACCAGTGCGGCATCCGATCCGGTGGTGGTGGTCGTGCGCGCCGACGAATGGGTGGAGTCGCTGCCCGGCGAAGCCGCCGACGCCGAGGCGCAGTGGCTGGCGATCCATCGCGCCGTGCTGCGCATGTCGGCCGCCTGCGGCGACCTGTTCGCGGTGCTGTCGATGCCGCTCCACTTCGAGACCGCGCAGGTCCTGCGCTACGTGCAGCGCCTGCGCGCGCTGCGCCTGCCGCCGCTGGCCGGCGATGCCGATGCCTTCGGCTTCAACGAGGCGCGCGCGACGAGCTATGGCGCGCTCTACCATCCGTGGCTGCAGTCCGTGGCTCGCGGCGATGCGCGGACCGATGCGTCGATCACCAATGCCAGTGTGCGCGCGCTGCCGCCCGATGGCTTCACGACCGGCGTGCTCGCCGCGCGCGCGTCGGAGCGCGGTGCGTGGATCGCCGCCGCGAACGCGCCGATGCGCGACGTGGTCGCGCTGGCGACCCGGGTGCCCGCGCGCGACCGCCAGCCGCTGCAGGATGCGCAGGTCAACCTGCTGCGCGACGACTCGCGCGGCTTCTTCGCGCTGTCGGCCGACACCCTCGCGCACGAGGATGCGCTGCTGCCGATCAATGTCCGCCGCCTGCTGATCCTGCTGCGTCGCCTGGCGTTGCGGCGCGGCACCGGCTACGTGTTCGAGCCCAACGGGCCGATGCTGCGGCGCGCGATCCAGCGCGGCTTCGACCTGCTGCTGGGCGAGCTGTACGCGCGCGGCGCGTTCGCCGGGGCCACGCCGGCGCAGGCCTTCCGCGTCGTCACCGACGAAGGCATCAACACGCCGGCGGGCGTCGACGCCGGCCGCCTCTTCGTCGAGCTGCGCGTCGCGCCGTCGCTGCCGATGCGCTTCATCGCCGTGCGCCTGGCGCAGAGCGGCGAGCGGCTGTCGGTGAGCGAGGAGTTGTGACATGAGCGCGACCTATCCCTTCACCAACTTCAACTTCTCGGTCGAGATCAATCGAGGCGGCGACGGCACGCCGCTGGCCAATGCTGCGTTCGCCGAATGCGACGGCCTGGAAATGAACATGGAAGTGAAGACGATCCGCGAGGGCGGCGGCAACGACCGGCAGATCCGCCTCAACGGCCCGGTCGCCTACGGCCAGCTCACCCTCAAGCGCGGCATGACCGAAGGCTTCGACCTCTGGCGCTGGTTCCGCGACAGCGTCGCCGATCCGCGCCTGCGCGCGAACGCCGAAGTGGTGCTGCTCGCCGCCGACGGCGCGACGGTGCGCGCGCGTTTCGTGCTGTCGCGCTGCGTGCCGATCAAGCTCAAGGCGCCCGCGCTGAACGCGAAGGACGGCCAGGTCGCGGTCGAGGAACTGCAGGTGGCCTACGAAACCCTGTCGCTGAAGGAGCTGGACGCATGACCCTGGCCAAGGCACAGCTGATCGAACTCGACCAGAGCTTCGAGAAGGAGAAGGACGGCGGCCGCAAGGTCGCGGTGCAGTTCAATCCCGAAAGCCTCAAGGTCACGTTCGCCAACCAGATCGTGCAGCCGCAGGGCGGCGACCAGGCGGCGGGCAATTCGGGCCGGCAGTTCGTCGGCGCGGGCACGACGAAACTCGCGCTGCAGCTGTGGTTCGACGTGACCGCGATGGAGAAGGACGCGGTCGACGACGTGCGCCGGCTCACGCAGGACGTCGTGTACTTCATGACGCCGCAGAAGTCCGACCAGGATCCGGCCAAGCTCGCGCCGCCGGGCATCCGCTTCCAGTGGGGCTCGTTCCTGTTCGACGGCATGGTCGAGGCGCTGGAGGAGACGCTGGAGTTCTTCTCCCCCGAGGGCAAGCCGCTGCGCGCGAGCATCGCGCTGACCCTGTCGCAGCAGAAGATCCTGGTGTCGAAGTTCGAGGGCGACGGCAAGGTGCCGAACCGCCCGGGGCAGACGCCACTGAAGAGCGCCAAGCAGGGCGATTCGCTGCAGGGCATGGCCGGCAAGGACGGCAAGCAGGACTGGCAGGGCATCGCGGCCGCCAACGGCATCGAGGACCCGCTGCGGATGTCGCCGGGGCAACTGGTGAACCTGGAAGCGGGCGTCGGCGTGAGTGCGGGCGTGGGCGGCGGTGCGTCGTTCGGCGCCTCGGCGGGTGTGTCCTTCGGGGCATCCGCAGGCGTGTCGGCAGGCGCATCGGCGAGCGCTTCGCTCGGTGCATCGGCAGGCGTGTCCGTCAGCGGCCCGAACGCCGGGCTCGGCGGCAGTGCGGGCGGGACGATTTCCTTCGGTTGAACGGTGGTCGACATCGGGGCGCATCGCGCCAGGGAGCAGGGACATGGGCATCGTCATCAATGAATTCGAAGTGCTCGCGGCACCACGACCGCAGAACGGGCGCGATGCACGTGATGCGCAGGGCGGCGGCGCGGAAGGCGAGGGCGCGTCCAGGCCCGATCCCGCCGAGCTGCGCTGCGCGATGCGCGAACTGGACCGGCGCGCGCTGCGCGCCTGGGCCGACTGAGCGACGCGGCCCATGAACCAGCCCGCCACCCTGTCCATCCGTCCCTCGCGGCCTACGATCGACATCGACGGCCAGCGCCAGGATGCGCTGGGCGCGGGGCTGATGTCGCTGGACATCCTCGAATCCGAGGAAGGCTTCGCGCGCTGCGAACTGCTGTTCGGCAACTGGGGCGGCGCCGGCAGCGCGGGGTTCCGCTATTTCGGCCGCGACCTGCTGGAATTCGGCAAGCCGCTGCGCGTGAAGCTCGGCGACGGCACGCTGTTCGACGGGCGCATCAGCGCGATCTTCGCGAAGTTTCCCGATGGCGGCACGCCGCAGATCGGCGTGTTCGCGGAGGATCGCCTGCAGGACCTGCGCATGACCCGGCGCACGCGCGCGTTCGCCGACGCCAGCCTGGCCGACGTGTTGCGCCGCATCGCCGGCGACCATGGCCTCGGCACGGATCTGTCGGTCGCGGGCGAAACCCACAAGCTGCTGGCGCAGGTGAACCAGAGCGACCTGGCCTTCATCCGCGACCTGGCGCGCCGCGAAGGCGCGCAGGTGTGGGTCGAGGGCAGCACGCTGAAGGCCGCGCCGCGCACGCAGCGCGGCGGCGAGGCGGTGGAACTGGCCTGGGCCGGGACCCTGCGCGAATTCGAGGTCTGCGCCGACCTGGCGCACCAGCGCACGCAGGTCGTCGCGGCCGGCTGGAGCGTGGCCGACAAGCGCGCGGCGAGCCACGAGGCCGGCGAGAGCGCGATCAGCGGTGAAATTTCCGGCGGACTGGCCGGCGCAGCGATCCTGCAGCAGACCTTCGGCGCGCGCGTCGACACGCTCGCGCATGCGGCGCCGCTGTCCGACGCCGAAGCGCGCGCGGTCGCCGAAGCGCAGTTCCGCAACCGCGCGCGTCGTTTCGTCACCGCGCGCGGCGTCGCCGAGACCCGCGACACCCTGCGTGTCGGCGCGAAGATCAACATCAAGGGCGTCGGCCCGCTGTTCGAGGGCGATTACGTGCTGACCGAGACCCACGTGCGCTTCGAACAGGCCAAGGGCCTGCGCACCGAATTCCGCTGCGACCGCGCGGCGATCGGACGGGGATGACGCGCATGCAACTCGTCGACCTGCCCCCGTTCGAACAGCAATTGAACGATCGCGTGCCCACCGGCTGGGGCGGTCGCTGGTATGGCGTGTTCGCGGCGCTGGTCACCGATCTCCGCGATCCCGACAACCAGGGACGGGTGAAGGTGACGCTGCCCTGGTCGCCGGACACCGGCGGCCAGCGCTACGAAGCCTGGGCGCGGCTGGCCACGATGTTCGCCGGCAACAATCGCGGCAGCTGGTTCGTGCCGGATGTCGACGACGAGGTGCTGGTCTGCTTCGAGCACGGCGACCCGCGCCGGCCCTTCGTCATCGGCGGCCTGTGGAACGGCCGCGATGCGCCGCCGGAGTCGATGGATGGCGCCGGCAACAACGAGAAGAAGGTCCTGTGCTCGCGCAACGGCGTGAAGATCACGCTGGACGACACGGACGGCCGCGAGCAGCTGAAGCTGGAAACCCCGGGCGGTCAGACGGTCACGCTGAAGGACGGCCCGGGCGCGGTCGAGATCGTCGACAGCAACGGCAATTCGATCAAGCTCGAAGCCTCGGGCGTCACCGTCACCGCATCGGCGAAGGTCACGGTCAATGCCTCGCAGGTCTCGGTCAGCGCCGGCCTGGTCAGCGTCGATGCCGGCATGTCGAAGTTCTCTGGCGTGGTCAAGGCCGACACCGTGATCTGCAACAGCATCATCAGCGCGTCCTACACGCCGGGCGCGGGGAATATCTGGTGAACGCCATGGACATCCGCCGCCTGCCTTCGCCGACGATCGACGCACGGGAGCGCATCGCATGAGCACCCATCCGCTGCGCTGGCAGTCGCCGCAACCGCTGTGGACACGCCTGCCGACCATCGGCGATGCGGTCGCGCCCGCGCAGGCGCAGCCGGCGATCCTGCGTTTCTCCACCGACGATTTCATGGAGCAGCTGTTCGGCACGCTGGAACGCGATCCGGCGCGGATCGATGCGCTGATCGCGCGTCACGAAACCTGGCGCGCGCCGATGCCCGAAGCCCCGGACCTGATCGCGCGCACGCCGGTGCCGCGCCTGGCCGCGTCGGCCGCGCGCACGACGGCGGCCGCCGCCGCGCCGATCGCGATCGCGTCGCCACCGGCCGACGAGCGACCGCTCAAGCTCTACCAGCCTGCGCACCAGCGGCATTACCTGGTCGCGGCGAGCCTGGTCTGCGGCGTGCACGGCCTGCCAGAGCGGGCGATCACGCCGGGCGGCGTCGAGGAGGTGTTCGCGGTGGTGCGTCGCCTGCTGCCTGCCGCCAACGCGGCGCCGGGCGACGCCACGCTGCACGAGTTCGCTTACGTGAAGGATGCCGCCGGCGCGCGCTGGCAGCGCTGCGGCGCGAGCGAGAACGACAGCGTGCGACTGGTGCCCGGCGAGGATCGCCTGCCGCTGTTCCCGCTGTCGTTCCGCGACGACGAGGCGCGGCCGCGCGCGCTGTGGGCCGGCATGGTGCCGGTCGGGCGTCGCGAGGAATACCTCGGCAGTCGCGTCGACCATGCCGTTGCCGAAGGCTTCGCCGCAGGCCAGCGCCGCCAGTTCGAGCCAGCGGTGGTGCCGACGCCGCCGCTGTCGAAGATGGCGCGGATGGCGCAGTTCCAGTCCGATGTCGCCGAACCGTGGAAGGTACTGGTGCGTTCGGCGTTCAAGTTCGTGGTCAGTCCCGGCGCGAGCCCGGACATCGGCGACGAAAGCGAACCTGCGGGCGACGCGCAGGCGCGCATCCACGACTTCAACCTGCAGCAGCAGGCCGCGTCCTGGCTGGTGCTGCTGGACTGCGCCGACCTGATCGCGACGCACATGGCGGACCTCTGGGCGGTGATCGACGGCAACGGCGCGGGCTACGGCGCGCTCTCGCAGGCGCGTCGGGACCTGTACGACTGGCTCGGCACCGCGACGATGGGCGCGACCCTGCCAGACGCATTGGTCGATCCGAAGCCTCACGCGGCCTCGCTGCGCGCCGCGCTCAAGGCGATCCGCGCGCCGGGCGTGCGCGAGAAGCTCGAAGCCAGCACCGCGACCTATGCCGGCGGCGCGAGCAGCACGCTGAACCTGCCCGACTGGCCCCCCTTCCTGTTCTGTCTCGCGGGCGTGAACCTCTCCATGCAACCGACCGGTCCGTTCGCCGCACTGGACAACGTGCCCGGCGCCAACGCCGAACCTTCGCTCGATCCGGTCGCCGCGAACGTGCCCGGCCAGGACACGGCGATGAAGGTCGACCGCTTCACCGCGCTGTACACGCGCGCGCTCGAGGCGACGCGCGAAACCGAAGCCCCGCCGATTCCGTTCGCGCTGCAGGTGAAGAACGCGCTCGGCACCCAGCTCGGCACCGACATCAACGACGGCGGCTGGTTCGTCGTGCGTTTCGTTCACCTGCGCCGCGACTGCGGGCCGCTGCATCCGCCGACGGTGTCGGCGCCGACGCAGCGCTTCAAGCTCGCCGGCTTCTTCGATGCCGACGCCCCGGCGCGACCGATCCGCATCTCGCTGCCCAGCGACACCAGCCCCGCCGGCCTGCGCAAGTTCAACCGCAACACCGCGTTCGTGATGTCCGACATGCTCTGCGGCCAGGTGCAGCGCGCCAAGGGCCTGGGTTTCGTCGACCTCGTGCGCTCGGTCCTGCCCTGGCCGCTTCACAAGGCGCTGGATGTCGGCAGCGGCGGCCCGTGCAAGAGCGGCAACGGCGTCGACATCGGCATGATCTGCTCGATCTCGATCCCGATCATCACGATCTGCGCGCTGATCCTGTTGATCATCATCGTGTCGCTGCTCGACTTCGTGTTCCGCTGGCTGCCGTACTTCGTGCTCTGCTTCCCGGTGCCCGGCCTGAAAGGCAAGCAGGGGGCCGCATGAGCAGCATCTTCGGCAAGAGCCTGTCCTTCCCGCCGCGCGTCGGCGCCGACGGTCGCTTCGTCTGGTCCTCGGGCGAGGACAACGTGCGCGAATCGATCGCGGTGATCCTGCGCACCGAACCGGGCGAGCGCGTCGGCCTGCCTGACTTCGGCGCCGGGCTGGCGCGCTTCCTGTTCGAGCCGAACACGGTCGCCACGCACACGCGCATGCAGGACGCGATCCGCCGCGCGCTGGACCGCTGGGAACGGCGGATCCAGGTCGAGGCCATCGACGTCGCCGCGCATCCGGGCGATCCCGAGACCGCAGTCGCGACGATCACCTACCGGCTGGTCGCGACCGCCGCGCTCGAGCGCATCAGTCTTTCCATTCCGCTGTCTTCCACCTGAGGCCTCGTCATGCCGATCACGCCTCCCGCCATCGACAACCGCCGCTTCGCGCAACTGGTGGAAGACACGCTGGCGCGCGCGAGCGTGCACACGCCGGAGTGGACCAACTTCAACCAGAGCGACCCGGGCGTGACCTTGGTGCAGCTGTTCTCCTTCCTCACCGAGAACCTGCTGTATCGCGCCAACCTGGTGCCGGAGCGCAATTACCTGAAATTCCTGCAGCTGCTGCGCATCCCGCTGGCGCCGGCCTCGGCCGCGCAGGGCCTGGTGGCCTTCGCCAACGAACGCGGCGCGGCGCGCACCGAAACCCTGCCCGGCGACCTGGAGGTGCGCGCCGGCGCGGTGCCGTTCCGCACGCAACTGGGTCTGGACGTGCTGCCGGTCGAGGCGCGCGTCTACTTCAAGCGCCGGATCGATGCGCCGTCGGCCGAACTGCTCGATTACTACCGCCTGCTTTACGCCTCGTACCAGCAGCCATTCCCGTCAGACGTGCAGCTGTACGAAACCGTCGCGCTCGATCCGAAGGTCGTGGACAGCGTCGACCTCAACGCGACCAGCGATCGCGCGCTGTGGATCGGCCTGTTCGCGCGCCGCAACGACGCGCCCGGCGCCGGCAGCGACCCCTGGAAGGACATCCGCGACGAACTGGGCGGGCGCACGCTCACGCTGGGCATCGTGCCCGCGCTGGATGCCGTGTCCGCGCAGCTGCTGCCGGCGGGCCAGGCGCAGGCGCGCTCGCTGCTGCGCTTCGACGTGCCCAGCGTGTCGGCCGACCTGCGCCTGCCGCGCGATGCCTCGGACCGGCCGGCGCCGAGCTGGCGCCGGCTCGAACCGCGCACCGAAGTCGACCTGCTGTCGGTGCCCGGCGTGGTCCAGCTGTCGCTGCCCGAAGCCTCGCAGCTCAACATGTGGCAGGACGTCGATCCGCTCGAAGGCGGCGTCGGCGACATGCCGCCGACCCTCGACGATGCCGCGCTCGGCGGACGCCTGATCACCTGGCTGCGCGTGCGCGCCGATGGCGCCGCGCAGGCGCGGATCCGCTGGGCCGGGATCAATGCCGCGCCGGTGCGCCAGTTCGAGCGCATCGTCGGCGAGCCGCTCGCCGATGGCGACGGCCGTCCCGACCAGACGCGGCGACTCGCGCGCGCGCCGGTGCTGCAGGGCTCCGTGTCCGTGGTCACGCGCACCCGCGACGATGCGCCGCTGCAGTGGCGCGAGATCGACGACCTCGCCGCCGCCGCGCCGGAAGTGCCGGTCGCCGATCCCCGCTCGACCTCGCGCGAACGGGCCTGCCTCGCCGACGCGGGCGACACCGATGTCTTCGAACTCGATCCGGAATCCGGCGAGCTGCGCTTCGGCGACGGCCTGCGCGGACGCCGGCTGCCGCTGGGCGCGCGCGTGTTCGCGTCGTACGCCTTCTGCGGCGGTGCGCTCGGCAACGTCGCCGCCGCCGCGATCAACAACGCGCCGCAGCTGCCCTCGGGCTTCACCGTGGGCAATCCCGTGCAGACCTGGGGCGGCGCCGATGCCGAATCGGTCGATGCCGGCAAGAAGCAGGTGCGTCGCCACCTGCAGCATCGCGACCGCCTGGTCAGCGTCGAGGACATCGAGTCGGTGGCCTATCGCGCGCCGGGCGTGCGCATCGGCCGCATCGAAGTGCTGCCGGCCTTCCACCCCGACCTCGCGCCGAGCGAGCCGGGCACCGCGCCGGGCGCGATCACTGTCATGGCGATCCCCGCCGAGGATCCCGGCCAGCCGGATGCGCCGCGCGCCGATCGCCTGTTCCTCAACGCGCTGTGCCGGCATCTCGATCCGCGCCGCCTCGTCACGACCGAGCTCGTCGTGCGCGGCGCGTCCTACAAGGGCCTGTGGATTTCCGTGGGCATCGAGGCCGCGGCCGGCTATTCGGTCGCGCAGGTGGTCGACGACGTGAAGCGGCGACTGCGCGAGGTGCTGGCGCCGGTCGGGCCGGCCGGTGGCGCGCCGCGCGACACCCCGCTGTTCACGCCGCGCGTCGACGACCCGGCGCGCGGCTGGCCGCTGCGCACCGCGGTCGCCAGTCGCGTGCTGCTCGCGGAGACCGCGCGCGTCTCCGGCGTGGTCTCGGTCGCGGACGTGCTGCTCGCCGAAGGCGACCAGCCCGAGGCCGACGTGATCGCGATGACCGGCCTCGAACTGCCGCGCATCCTCGGCATCTCGGTGGTGGTCGGCGAGCCGGTGTCGATCGACGCGCTGCGCGGCAGCGAGCGCACGGACGGCGAGGGCGGCAGCGGCAGTGGCGGCGCCACCGTGCTGCCGGTGCCGGTGGTGCCGGAGACCTGCTGATGAACGTCAACGGCGCCCGCTTCCACCTGCTGCTCGGTCGCGACGACTGGCGTCGCTGCCGCGCCAGCGACGGGCGCATGCTGGGCGCGTGGTGGGACGACGTCGACAGCCCGATGCCGGTGCCGCCGGACGACCTGCCCGAATGGGACACCGCGCGGCACGAGATCGCGCTGCGCGCGCAGGGCATCGCGCTGCCGGCGACGGTGGGCGAAGCGCCGCTCACCATCGAATCGCGCCGCGCGGCGGCCGCCGATCGCCACGGCAACGTCTACCGCATCGCCGACGACCGCGCCTCGCTGCGCGTGACCTCGGCGGGCAGCGGCAACGAGACCGCGTTCTGGCCGGACGGCCCGGCCGACTGCGGCGCGCAGCGCGCGCGCGAACGCCCGGTCTTCGAGACGCATGCGCCCGCACCCGCAGTGCACGCACCGCGCTACCTGGCGCTGGCGGTGACCGACGACGATTACCTGGTCGTCGCCTTCGCGCGCGACGGGGCGGGCGATGCCGCGCGCGGCCTGCTCGCCTTCGACCTGATTTCCGGCGGCGAGCCGAACGAGACCGTGTGGCCGACCGCGCTGGCGATCGACCCCTTCGACCTGCGTCGTCGTCAGGGTGGTGGCGCCTGGCTGCTCGACCGCGCGAACCGCAGATTGTGGGAACTGGACTGCACGCTGGCCATGGTCAACGCCGGGCAGGCGATGCGCGTGCTCGATCCGCCTGAAACCGATGACTTCCAGCCGCACGGTGGCCCGGCGCGCACGCGCGCGGAAATGCGCGTGCCCGAGGGCCTGGACCTGGCCGCGCTGTCCGAGCCGCTGCACGACCCGGTGGCGATCGAAGCGCTCGGCGAGGACGCGGTGCTGGTGCTCGACCGCGACGACGTGCTGCAGCGCTCGCGCGTGGTGCGCCTGCGTCGCAGTGGTTCGTCGTGGAACGCCGATGCCTCGGCCTGGCTGGACGAGGTGCTGCCGGCGCAGGCCCACGACATGGTCCACGCCGCCGGCCTGGCGCGCGCGGGTTGCGCGAGCGCGAGCGTGGTCCGCGCGCCTGCACGCCTGTTCATCGCCACCGCGATCGGCAACCAGCTGCATGCGTTCGAGGTGATCGACGATGCCGACGGTTTCCGGCTGCGCGCGCCGGCCGAACTGCATCCGCTGCGTCGCTACGGCGGACGCGCGCTGGTCGCGCTGCGCGGCGCGGCCCACTACGACAGCGGCATCGCGCAGCCGCGCTGGGTGCGCGTGGTGCGGCAGCATCGCCAGCGATTCGCGACGCGCGCGGTGCTGACCACACCGGTGTTCGACAGCGATCTGCCGGGCACGGTCTGGGACAAGCTGCTGCTGGATGCAGGCATTCCGGCGGACACCGAGCTGCGCATCGAAAGCCGCGCCAGCGACGAGCGCGTCCTCGTGCCTGCGATGTGGCTTGGCGACAGCGACGGCGACGCCGACTGGCAGACCATCGGCGACTGGCGGCCGGAACCGACGCCCCGGCTGCGCGGCGACGGCGCCGAGCTGCCCTGGCTGCGCCGCGAAGCCGCGCGCGACACCGACCGCGGCAACGGCGTCGGCACCTGGGAACTGCTGTTCCAGCAGGCGCAGGGCCGCTACCTGCAGCTGCGCATCACCTTCGCCAGCACGCAGGGCACGATGACGCCGCGCGTGCGCGCGCTGCGCGCCTGGGCGCCGCGCTTCTCGTATCCGCAGCGCTTCCTGCCGGCGGTGTACCGGGAGGACGAGGGCCACGGGCTGTTCCTCGAACGCTGGCTGGCCAACATCGAGAGCACGTACACGGCGATCGAGGACCGCATCGCCCACCTCGAAACCCTGTTCGATCCGCGCACGGTGCCGCAGGACGCGCTGCCGTGGCTGGCGGAATGGTTCGACCTCGCGCTGGATCCGGCCTGGGACGAGCGTCGCCATCGCCTGCTCGTGCGGCATGCCATGGATTTCTTCCGCTGGCGCGGCACCGTGCATGGCCTGCGCACGGCGCTGTCGCTGGCCTTCGATCCCGCGTTCGATCCGGCGATGTTCGATGGCCCGACACCGGACGACGAAGGCGCCGGGCGGATCCGCATCGTCGAGGCCTACCTGACCCGCGTCACCGATGGTCTCGTCGCGCGTGCCAATACCGTCGTCGCGTCGACCGCGACGCCCGGCGCGGGACCGTTCGCCGGACCGGGCGAGGTGGTCCGCGGCGCGCTGTGGCGTCCGGCCGAAGGCAACGCCGGCCTGGTCGATCGCTACGCGACGAGTCAGGGGCGCGAGGCCACGGCGGTCGAACTGATGACGCCGTTCCCGCTGGTGGCGCCGTCCGATCCCGATGCGGCCGCCGCATGGTCCGCCTTCTGCAGCGCGCAGCTCGGCGTCGTGCCGAGCGCAGGCGCGGCCGAGCGCGCGCGCTGGCAGGCCTGGCTGCGCGCGAAGTACGCAGCGATCAGCGCCGTCAACGTCGCGCACGGCACGCAGTACGCGGCCTTCGATGCGATCGCCCTGCCGGCGGATCTGCCGGCCCATGCGGTCGCCGCCGCCGACTGGCGCGCGTACCGCGATCGCGGCGAAGGCCGCGAACCCGCGCTGTGGCACGACTTCCTCGCGCGCCGGCATCGCCGCATCGAACGCCTGCGCGCCGCGCACGGCACGCACTGGACGCGCTTCGAGGACGTGCCGCTGCCCGACCGCCTGCCGGGCAGCGAAGCGGCGCAGACCGACTGGCTGCAGTTCGAGCGGGAGCTGCTGGCGATGCATCGCACGGCGCATCGCTTCTCGGTGCTGCTGCCGATGTCCGAGGTCGAGCCCGACCCGCATCGGCTCGACGAACGCCTGGCGCTGGCGCGCCGCATCGTCGAGCTGGAGAAACCGGCGCACACCGTGTTCGACGTGCGCTTCTTCTGGGCCTTCAACCGCGTCGGCGAAGCGCGGCTGGGGCTCGACACGCAACTGGGTGCCGGCAGCCGCGCGAGCGAGCTGATCCCCACCGCCGTGGTAGGCCGGGCCTACATCGGCGCGAGTTTCGTCGGCGGCGACGCGCCCCAGCGCGGTCGCGACCGGCTCTCGATCGAATGTTGAAGATCGCATCTTCAGGAGCGGACCATGGGTTGCTGCAATGAACCGGTGACACTGCTGGCGGGCGTGCCCGCCGACCCGTCGCAGCACGTCAACTTCGAGCGCGGCATGGTGCTCGGCGTCGACGACTTCAGGCAGGAATTCGCGTACCTGTCCGGACGCGACCGCTGGCTGGCGCGCGACGCCATCGGCTACGGCACGCTGTCCGGCCTGCGCGTGCATGCCGAGGACGGCGGCGCCGACGGCCCGCGCCTGCACGTCACCGCCGGCTCGGCGCTCACGCCCGGCGGCCGGCTGGTGTGCGTGGGTGCGGACCAGTGCGCGCTGGTCAACCGCTGGCTGGCGAAGCCCGACAACGCCGCGCTGGTCAACCGCCTGCTCAATCCCGCGTCGCCGCCGCTGTCGCCACCGGTCTCGCCGCCGGTCTCGCCGCCGATCCCGCCGGTGAACGACGTCGGCGAGATCACCCTGCATCTCGTCCTCTGCTACGCCGACTGCCTGACCCGGCCGGTGCCGATTCCCGGCGAACCCTGCCGCAGCGAGGACGAGCTGATGAAGCCCTCGCGCGTCGCCGATGACTATCGGCTGGAGCTGCGCGCCTCGCCGCCGGCGCAGGTGGAAGAGGAGGCGGTGCGCGACTTCGTGCGCTGGCTGCGTGCGAACGTGAACGTCGTCGACGTCAGTCCGCCGTCCGCGGACGACCCGGAGGGCTGGCTCGCGCGCCTGCGCGACGCGGTGCGCTCGTGGCGCGATGCGTTGACGGCGTCGCCGCCGCTGTCGCCGCCGGCCTCGTTCGACACCCTGGGCGACTTCCTGTTCGACCTCGGCTCGCCGTCGCTGGACGTGCCGCGCGGGCGCCATGGCGCCTTCCTGCGTGCGGCGCTGCGCTTCTGGATCACCGAGCTGCGGCCGATGTGGATGGCGATGCGCTGCCATCGTCCGGAGCATCGCGACCTCGACTGCGTGCTGCTGGCCTCGGTCACGTTCGAAGTGAGCTGGATCGGTGGTTCGCCGTCCGGCGCATGGCAGGTCACCGGCAGCCCGGTGGCGCTGCACGTCGACGAGCGCGCGCGCCCCTTCATCGCCAGCCTGCGCCTGCTGCAGGAATTCGCGCTGGCCGGCGCGGCGGGCGACGACGGCGGCGAACTCGACGACCCGCTCGCCGACATGTTCGCGCGCAGCTTCGATGGCGGCCTGTCCGGCGGCATGCCCGCCTTCGCGCCGGTGCTGCGTCCGCCGAATGGCGGGACGCGCATGCCGGTGGCCTTCACCGACGTCGACCTGACCCTCGGTACGGCGCATGGCGTGGTGATCGCCAGCGGCGGCGCGTCGAAGCTGACGGTGTCGCTGCCCGATTCCGATGCCCGCAGCGCCGGCCGCAGCTACACGATCCGCAACGTCGACATCGGTGCGCTGTCGATCGAACCGGCCAGCGGCGTGACCGCGACCATCGACGGCAAGGCCACGGTGTCGCTGCGCAAGGCGACGGCGCTCACCCTGGTCGCCGACGGCGTCGGCGGCTGGCACACCATCGCGAAGGGCTGACCATGAGCACCGTCGAATCGATCGCCCAGTTGCAGCAGCCGCTCACCGAAGGCGGCATCCGCAACGTCAACTTCTTCAACGGCCGCCTGCTCACCGGCAAGGATCTGTCCCGCGAGCAGGCCGCGCGGCGCGAAGCCGATGCGCGCCTGGGCCTGGCGCTCGGCGACGGCGTCGCCTTCGGCCTCGACGCCGCGCGCGACCCGCTGCACGATCGCGCCGATGCGCCGGTGCTGCGCGTCAAGGCGGGGCTCGCGGTCAACCGTGCCGGGCAGACCCTCCGGCTCCAGAACGACGCCAGCGTCGCGCTGACCCGACGATTCGATGCGGCCAGCAGCGCCGCTTGCGACTGTGTGTTTGCCGACTGCAGTCCGGTCGCGGGCGGCACCTACGTCGCCGGGGCGGGCGTGTACCTGTTGACGATCGCGCCCGCGCGCACGAACGAAGGCCGCGCGCCGACCAACGGCCTGGACCCGACCAATGTGCGCTGCAACACCGACGCGACGGTCGACGGCGTGCAGTTCCGCCTGCTCGCGATCAATCCGCTGCGCTTCGCAGACCTCGATCCCGCATCGTCGCGCTTCCGCAACCGGCTGGCGTATCGCTGCTTCGGCATCGATGCGCGCGAGGCCGCGGTGATCGACCCGTGGCGCGAGGATCCGCCGAGCTATGGCCTGGTCGACGAACTCCGCGAGGTCGGCCTGGGCGACTGCGACGTGCCGCTGGCGCTGGTCTACTGGACCGCAGGCGGCCTGCAGTTCGTCGATACCTGGGCGGTGCGCCGTCGCCTGCTCGGCCCCGATGCCCTGCGCGACCACGCCTTCGTCGCCCGCGCGCGCCGCCTGGTCGAAGCCGAGGCGATGTGCGCGCAGTTCCAGCAGCATCTCGCGGATCTGCTCGCGGCGAGCACGACTCCGACGCTGCAGTCGGCGCGCACGCACTTCCGCCATCTGCCGCCCTTCGGCCTCGTGCCGCTGCAGAGCGGCGTCGTGCGCGGATTCGCCGATGCCGCCTTCTTCGACGGCGTGCCGCGACGATCGAAGCCGGAGTCGGGACAGCCCACGCCGTTCATCGACGCCCGCGAACTGGGCGCGATGCGCGAGCAGGCACTGGCCTTCGCGCCGACCGACCTCGACGCAGGCGAATTCCTCTGGGTCCACCGCCCCTGGCAGGCGCAGCGCGCGCTGGCGACCGGCGGTGCGGCGCAGCCGCTGCTCGCCTTCGCCAGCGGACTGATGCCCGAATTCGCGATCGCGCGCTTCGACATGGCGCGCTACGACTACAGCAACCACGCACACGACGCTTGACCGAGCGGCGATCAGGAGACCACCCATGGCAACGCTTCCGACCCAAGTCCGCCCCGGCGACGTCATTTCATCGGAGCTGATGAACGCGATCCTCGACGCCCTGTTCCAGTTGCAGGGCAGCATCGGCGGCACCCAGGTCGTGCCCAACCTGTTCGGCGCGACGCTGCTCAACGCGCGCGGCAGCATCCTCCAGCCGGGGCGGCAACTGCAGCTGGGCCTGGTGGTGGACGTGTCGGGAGCGTCGATCGACCCGATGGCGACGGTCAACAACAGCCTGATCGTGCTCAACCAGAATCCGACCGCGGAGACGCGCGTCGCGCCGGGCACGCCGGTCAACCTGCTGGTCTCGCGCGTGTCGAACGGCAGCCAGCCACCGCCCGTCAATCCGCCGACGATCACGCGCACCGAAACCGCCGCCGGGAGTCTCTCGACCAGTTTCGCGGTCGGCGCGACGGTCGCGATCGTCGGCACGGGATTCAGCGCAACGGCTTCGCAGAACACGGTGACCTTCAACGACCGTCCTGCGGCATCCGTCGCGAACGATCCAGCCGACCCCACGCGCCGCCTGCTCGTGGTGGTGCCGACCCAGATCCCGGGTGCGCCGGTGAACACCGGCGACGCGCCGCTCAACGGCGTGGTGCTGCGCGTCAGCACCGCCGGTGCGGGGCAGGTGCAGACCACGATCACCGTCACCGCGCCGGTGCCGAACCAGCCGACGATCACGCAGATCAGTCCGCTGATCCAGGACGAAGGCGCCAACATCACCATCACCGGCACGAACTTCACGTCGAACACGCAGGTTCGCATCCGCAACACCACGGCGACCATCGTCGGCACGCCGACCGCCACCACCATCGTCGCCACGGTGCCGCAGTTCGCCGACATCCTGGCCGGCACGCCGCCGGTCCCCGCCGCGGTCGTGGTCTCGGTGCCCGCCAGTCCGACGCCGCTCGAGGTCGGCTTCTCCGGCACGTTCCGCGTGCGTGGCGTCTGAATGTTTCGGTTGGATCCTTCCGGCCGGTTCCGCCCGCCGGTCCATTTCGCGAGGAGAGCATCATGATCGGCAAGACCCGTGTCATCTCCGTCCTCTGCTGCGGCCTGTCCGCAGCGGCGCTGTCGTGGTCGTCGACCGCTGCGGCGCAAACGCTCACCCTGAACGTGCCCTTCCGTGGCGCAGGCCTGTCGCAGAGCGCGGCGACCACGATCGAATTCGAGGCCAGCTCGATCGCCGGGGGCGCCACGATCGATGTCAACGGCACGGTGGTCAACGTGCCTGCCTCGGCCTGTGGCGTCGCCTGCACCGTCAACGACGCCACGCCACAGGGCGACAACATCTCCCTGACCCGGATCGCGGGCACCAATCGCGTGCGTCTGCAGACCACGTTCCTCAGCGTGTTCGGCGCGAACTACTGCGCGTCCACGATGGCGGGGCCGGGTGATGCGATCGCCCGCAGCATCACGCTGAACGGCTTCACCTTCGGTGTCGGCAACGGCTATCGCATCACCAGTTTCATGGCGCCATCGGACCTGTCCTGCGACATTGCGTACGCGCGCGTGCCGACCAATCGACCCTTCATCACCGGCGGCGGCCTCACCAGACTCGGTCGGCTGCCGCTGAACGTGGTGCTGGCGCTCGATGCTTCGCCGAGCATGGCATGGACCATTCCCGGTTCGCCCGACATCCGCTGGGACCGCCTCAAGTCCTCCGTGCAATTGTTCGCGTCGGTGTGGGATGCGGTTGGTGCGCCACCGCCGCCGGCGCTGGTCTCGTCCGAAGGCCACGCGGACGACCGCCTGGGCATGGTGTTCTTCGGTGGCTCGTCCGTGGAGTCGCCGCTGGACGGGGCGAACTTCTTCAAGTCGCGCGGCGCGAATGTCGCGCCGTGGAGCGCGCCGGTGACCGCTGCTCTCAACGCGCAGGGCTTCATCGGCGGTACCTCGGTCGGCGCCGGCCTGGTGAATGCGCGCAGTCGGCTCAATGGCGTTGCCTCGCTGATGGGCGACACCGCGGTCGTGCTGTTCACCGACGGCGAGCAGAACACGCCGCCCTGCATCATCCGCCAGGGCGAAGTCACCACGCCGACGGTCAAACCGTATCCCGGACTGCCGGGCGTCACCTACACCGACCAGTGCACCGTCGTGGCTGCCGCCGCGACGGCGCAGCCGCTGGTCCTCAACGGCAACGTGCTGGCGCAGAGCGTGCTGCCGCGTGGTCCGGTGTTCACCATCGGCCTGGGCGAAGGCGGCATGGCCGCCAGCGCCGTGCTCCTCGACGAGATCTCGCAGGAAACCGCGGGCAGCGCTTCATTCCCGAACAACGGCGTGGCGATGGACACGTCCTTCGTCGACAGCCTGGTGAACAACCTCAAAGGCGGGACCGTCGGGCTGCTCGATCGCTTCCACGGACAGCTGTCGAGCGGGCCGGCGAGCAGCGCGCCATCCGCCGTCACCATCGATCGTTCGGTGAGTCGCGTCAGTTTCGTGGTGAGCTGGGACGGCGTGCCCACGGGCGTGTCGCTGCGGATCACGCGGCCAGACGGCCGGCGCATGCTGCCGCGCGTCGCCAGCGGCCCGAACCATCGCGTGTACACCTACGACCTGCCGCCCGGCGTGCCGCCGGGCGTGTGGCGGGTGGTGGTGTCCAACCAGAACCAGACGGCGGTGCGCTACCAGGTGTCCGCGTACAGCGTCGAAAGCCAGCTCAGTGCGCGCGTCGTGCAGACCCGCCAGCTGGGCGCGGGCCGTCCGATCGAGATCGTCGCCGAGATCGGCTGGGGCAACCGCATGCTCGCCGACCTGCCGGCCGGCGCGGTGCGCGCCTACGTCGAGCGTCCAGACGAGAACCTCGGCAACCTGCTGCGCGAACCGGTGCAGATCGATCGCGCGCAACTCGAACGCATGCAGCGCAAGCTCGACGACAAGTCGCCGCTCGCCCTCAAGCTGGAGTACCTGATCCGCAACGCGAAGCTGCTCGACCGCATCGAGCCGCGCCCGACCGGTGACGTGATCGAGCTGAAGTCGACCGGCGATGGCCGCTACGTGGGCAGCTTCGACGGCACCAAGGTCGGCGGCGGCTACCGGATCCGCGTCGAGTTCGACTGGAAGGACCGCCGCACGGGCAAGTGGCAGATCCGTCGCAAGTCCTACGCCGAGCGCCAGGTGCAGGTGCGGCCCAGCGCCGCCGACACCGAGGTCAGCGTCGATCGCGATCCGCGCAACGGCGACGTGCTGATCCGCCTGGTGCCGCGCGACGGGTTCGGCAACTACGTCGGCCCCGGGTTCGAGAACAGCATCGCGGTGATCACCCGCAGGATGCGGGAGAAGATCACGATCAGCGACGAGAACCTCACCGGCGTCTACACGGCGCGCCTGCGCGGCATCGACAACCTCGACGACACGAAGGTGCGCATTCTCTTCGCAGGCGAGGTCCTGCGCGAAGGCCCGCTGTCCGAACTCAAGCGCGCGACGACCGTGCGCGATCCGAAATGACGTGACCCGCAACGGCGCGGCGTCGGTCTCCGGCGCCTGTGCTCCCGCCATCGACAGGACCCGTGCATGCACGCAGGATCGCCGCGCCGTGACGCCCTCCGCCTCGACCGCGTGGTCCTGCGCGGCGCGGAGGACGCGCGGCCGGACCCGTTGCGCGCGCGGCTTCGCCTCGAGCGCACGCTCGCGGCGACGGACTGGACGCCGGCGGGCCTGCCGCCCGGGGCGCTGCTGTTCGTGCGCAGGCTGCGCGTGCACGGGCCCGGGTTCGATGTCCCGGGCCGTGCCTCGGCGGGCGGGCGCGACCCCTTCGCGGACGATCGGGTCTTCGCAGAGCGCGTGGCCGAGACGCTACGCGCGCAGGGCCGCGCGGCGCGCAGGCCCTGGTCCGACGACGCGGCCGCCGATGCCGAGGCGGTGTGGTTCGAGGATGAAGACGAACTGGCGGCCTGCCTCGTCCGCGACTGGCTGCGCGGCCGGATCGCGCAACGGTGGTGGTGGCGCAGCGTGCTGGGCGGCGACGGCATCGACACCTGGCTGCGTCGCGAGCTGCTCGCTCGCGGCGAGCGACTTGCGCCGACCCTGCATCGACTCGCCGCCGCATCGTCCGCCGTCGCATGGCTGTCGAGGATGGACGAGGCCGATGCGCGCGCCGGGCTGACCTCCCTCGTCCGCGCGTATGCGCTCCCGCACCTGCGCGTGGACGGCAGCGACGCCATGCAGCCCGCAGGCCCCGGGTCGTCCGATGCCGATCGGGATCCGGTGTCCGGCCGGTCGACGTCCGCATCGACGCCACGCCTTGCCCGCAGGCGACTGCAGCGCATCGTGCCCGAGCTGCGCGCCGTGGCATGGCGTCCTGCGCAGGCGAGGCTGCTCGCCTGCGGGCTCGCCCTGCTGCGCGCGCCGACCGAGGCGCGCACGCGGCGGTTCGCGGAGGATCTCGATGCGTGGCGACCTGCAACCGACGCCGACGACATGGATACGCGCGCTGGCGTCGCACCCGCCGCAGAAGATCCGCCGATGGAGGACGCGCGCCCCGACCGCATCGATGCCCTGCCGCGCATGTCGTCGCGCGTGCGCACGCAGGTGGGCGGTCGCCTTCGGCGCGCCAGGATCGCGAATCAGTCTCCCGGCCCTGTGCCGACGAAACTCCGAGATGCCCTCGGGGAGACTGCCGAGGTGCCGCCGCTGAACACCACGCATGCCGACATCGATGAACGCTCGCGGGCATCCGGCGATGTCGATGCCCGTCCAGCAGCGTCGCCTTGCGCGACATCGTCCATGCCGGACGGCGACCCGGTGCCGCCTGCCCTCGAAGCACTGGCGCCGGCGACGGTCGCGACCCCTGTCATCGCGCAGCCACGGGACGTCGAGCCGGCGGCGCCCGATGCGATGCCTGTCGTGAGGGCCCGGACGATCGTCACCGCGCACGGCGGCCTGTTCTACCTGCTCAACGCCGCGCTGACGCTGGGCCTCTACGGCGATTTCACCGCGCCGCGCGCGCAGGGTCTTTCGCTGTCGCCATGGGATCTGCTCGCCTGGCTCGGCCAGCACTGGTTCGGGCGCGCGTTCCGACGCGATCCGCTGTGGCGCCTGCTCGCGGATCTCGCGGGACGCGCGCCGAAGCGCGCGCCGTCGTGGCGCGTCGATCCGCCGTCGCAGTGGGCACCCGAGGACGACTGGCTGCACCCCTGGGCGCCGATGGCGACGCTCGAACATGGCGTGGATCGCTGCGCCAGGCGCCTGCAGCTGCGGCATCCCGCCGGTTTCGCGGTGTTCGACGTGCCGCGCGACACGCGGCTGCGCCCGTCCGCGCAGGCACGCGCGCTGTGCCTGTCCCGCGAGGCCGTGATGCGTGCGCGCCTGCGGCCTTCGCCATCGATGTCATCGCCTGCGCTGCCGGTCGATCCTGGCCTGCGCTGGCTGCATCGCTTCGCCGAATACATGGCGGCACGGCTGATGCGCGCGCTCGGCACGGCCTCGCCGTGCGAGGCCGTCGCGCTGCTCTGTCGCCATGCGGCCGAGGTGCGCTGCGATGCCAGCCGCGTCGAGATCGCGCTGTCGCTCGCGCACCTGCCGCTGCCGGTGCGGATCGCCGGCCTCGATCGCGATCCGGGCTGGATTCCCGCCGCTGGGCGCGATGTGCGTTTCCACTTTTCCTGAGCGGAGCCTGCCATGCACAGCGCGCCCATGTCCGAACCTGCCGCCGCCACCGGTTCCTTCACCGGCCGGCCGTTCACCGCGTCGCAGCACTTCCGCCTGTCGCTGTACGCGACGATCGCGCATGCGCTGGAGGTCTTCGCCGACGGCGACCTGCCGACGGCGCTGGAAGCCTGTCCCTTCCTCGAAGACTATGTCGACGACATCGCCGGCAGCCTGGACGACGAGGCCGGCACCGGATTCGCGCCGCGCTGGCGCCATGCGCTCGCCGACTGGGAACGGCAGGCCGAGCGCGCGGGCGCGGCGCTGCCCCTGCTCAATCTGCGACGGGCCGGGCTGGGCGCGCTGGAGGTCGAGCTGTGGCTGGCGACGGGGCTGATCGAGGAAGACCCGCGTTTCTCGCAGCTGTTCGCGCACGCACAGCACGGACAGATCCAGGGGCGCGACGGCCGGCCCAGCTTCGGCCTGCTGCAGGCGTGGTGGCGGGAGGACGAAGAGGGCCGCGACCGCATCGACGCGGTGCGTCGCGCGCTGCACCGGCTGATCGACCTGGGCCTGCTGCAGGTGCCCAATCCCGAGGCGCCGCGCCCGGAATGGACACCGCTGCCGACGCTCGCCGCCTGGGATGCGCTGCGCGGCGAAGCGCCGGCCGGACGCGGACCGCGACTGCAGCCGCTGGATACGCTGACGCGGCTGGAGGATTACCTCGTGCCGCACGACGACCTGCATCCGCAGGCGGTGCTGGAGGCCATGGGGGCAGCACGGACGCCGCCGCTGCTGCTGTTGCGCGGACCGCGTCACAACGGGCGCAAGACCTTCGCCGGCGCGCTGGCGCGGGCGCTGAGGCGGCCGTTGCTGGTCGCGGGCGATGCGCCCTGGGACGACGAGACGCGCTGGCAGCTGTTCGGCGTGCTCGCCGCGCTGCATGGCGCGTTGCCCCTGGTCGAAGCCGAGCTGGCGCCGGGCGAGCAGCGCCGCCTGCCGCCGCTGCCGCTGTGCGATGCGCCGCTGATCGTGGTCACCGGGCGTCATGGCGCCTGGTCCGATGGCGGGGATCGCCCCGTGCTGGAAGTGGCGCTGCCCTTGCCCGGTCCGCAACAGCGCCTGCGCCAATGGTGCGCGGTACTGCCGACGCAGATGCCGCAGGCCCTGGCTGATGCCGCGGCGCTGCGACTGCCGAGCGGGCAGGTGCAGCGCGTCGCCGCTGCCGCAGAGGGCGTCGCGCGCATGGCGCAGCGCACGCGCATCGCCCGCGACGACCTGCGCATGGCCTGCCGCAGCCTGCAGACCGCGCGCCTCGACACGCTCGCCACCCGGCTGCAGGACGCACGCGGGCTCGATGAACTCATCCTCGACGAGGCCGGTCGCGAAGAGGTCGAGGCGGTGCTCGAACGCTGCCGCTGGCGCGAAGCGCTCGCCGCCGATGCGCGGACCACCTCGACCAGCGGCGTCGGCGTGCGCGCGCTGTTCGCCGGCCCCAGCGGCACCGGCAAGACGCTCGCTGCGCGCGCCATCGCCGCCGAGCTGGGCAAGGATCTGTATCGCGTCGACCTGTCGGCCACGGTCAACAAGTACCTCGGCGAGACCGAGAAGAACCTCAACCAGGCGCTCGACGCGGCCGAGGAACTCGACGTCGTGCTGCTGCTCGACGAAGGCGACGCGCTGATGGCGAACCGCACCGACGTCGGTTCGTCGAACGACCGCTACGCCAACCTCGAAACGAATTTCCTGCTCCAGCGCATCGAGAGCTTCGAAGGCATCCTGCTGGTGACCAGCAACGCCGCCGATCGGATCGATCGCGCCTTCGCCCGGCGCATGGACGCGGTGGTGCACTTCCGCGCACCGGATGCGCTGCGCCGCTACGAACTGCTGTGCCTGCACCTGGGCGATGCGGCGATGCCGGGCATCGACGACGCCTGGCTGCAGGAGGCCGCCGCGCGCTGCGCGCTCAGCGGCGGGCAATGGCGCAACGTGGTGCTGCATGCGCGCCTGCTCGCGCTGCGCGCGGGTCGCGCGGTCGATGCCGAGCACCTGCAGGCCGCGCTGCAGCGCGAATACCGCAAGAGCGGCGCCGGTTGCCCGCTGCGGCCACTGGCCGCCATGCCATCGCGCCTGCGCCTGGCCGCCGGGCAGGCGGGCGGCTGATCGATGGCCGTCGCGCGCGCACGCCGGGCCCCCAAGCGCGCCGATCCGCGTTCGGATCCGCGCTACCGGCGCGTGGTCGACAAGCTCGATGCCGACAGCCGCAAGCTCAAGCAGCATCCGCCGCCGTCGAAGAAGTCCGACGAATCGAACAAGGCGGCCAAGGGGCCGGCGAACGAGAAGGCCGCCGGAGCGCGCGCCAGGCAGGTCGACAAGCTCGAAGAGGCGGAGACGCCCAAGCCGCAGACCGCGACCTTCCTCGACATGCTGCGTGCCGAGATCGCCAAGGTGATGCCCAAGACGCTGGGCGATACCGAGAAGTTCATGAAGGGCGGCGCGGCGGGCGAGATCAAGGGCGCGCTGAAGGGCGAAGTGGCGAACCAGAAGGACGCCGCCACCGGCGACCTGCAGCAGACCTCGAACGCGCCGCCGTCCGAAGCCGGCGTGCCGACCAAACCGGTGACGCCCATTCCGGCCGAACCGAACGCACCCGCGCCGCAGGTGAACGCCGCCGCGGCGATGCCCGCGCCGAAGCCCGATGCCGAGATCTCGCTGCAGGACAGCAAGTCCGAAGTCGCCGACGCACGCAAGGCGACCAGGCAGACCGACACCCGGCTGAAGAACGCCAACGATCCGCGCTTCTCGGCGGTGATGGATGCCGACAAGGCGGTGCAGAAGCAGGCCGACGCCGGTCCGGGCAAGTACCGCGGCAGCGAGAAGGCCAGCCTGACGAAGGCCACGGGCCAGGCCGTCGGCACGGCGAAGAAGGGCGTCGGCAACCTGCTGAAGGTGAAGGGCGGCAGCAAGACCAAGGTGCTGTCGCGGCAGGAACAGCAGAAAGCGAAGGAAGAGCTGGAGCTGAAGAAATTCACCGATTTCGTGGTGAGCACCTTCGAAGGCGTGAAGACCTCGGTCGACAGGCGCCTGGAAAAGCTGGAGGAGACGGTCAACAGCCTGTTCGATGCCGGCACCGACGCGGCGATCGCGCGGATGAAGAGCTACGTCGAGGACCAGCTGTTCCAGTACAAGATGGACCGCTACCTGCTGCGCGTGGGCGGTTCGCTGCTGTGGATCCGCGACCAGTTCCTGGACCTGCCGTCGGAAGTGAACCGCTTCTACGAGGCGGGGCGCAGGATGTTCACGGCGGCGATGGACGCGCTCGCGATGCGCGTCGCCAACCTCGTGGAGCGCGAACTGGCCGCCGCCAAGGGCGAAGTCACTCGCGCGCAGGGCCGCATCGCCGCCGCGCAGGCCGCGCTGTCGCCGGCGGTGCGCGCGCGCGGCGCGCAGGTGGCCGGCGAGTACGCGGAGAAATTCAACGAACTCAAGAGCGGCATCGAGGACAAGAAGCAGCAGCTCGCCGAAGGCCTGGCGCAGAAGTACAAGGAAGCCTTCGACAAGGCCGAGGAAGCGCTCAAGGCCATCCAGGACGAGAACAAGGGCCTGGTGACCAAGGCCAAGGAGAAGATCGAAGCCGTCGCCAAGGCGCTGATGGAGTTCAAGGACAAGCTGATGGCGGTACTGCGCAAGGGCGCGGAGACCATCGACCTGATCCTCGACAACCCCGGCGGTTTCCTGTCCAACCTGCTGGCCGCGATCAAGGGCGGATTCAGCGCCTTCGCCGGGAACATCCTCGGCCACCTCAAGCGCGGCTTCGTGAAATGGCTGTTCGGCGCGATGGCCGGCACCGGCGTGGAGATCCCGAGCGACCTGAGCCTGCCCTCGATCCTCAAGCTGGTGCTCGGCGTGCTCGGCATCACCTACGACCGCATGCGCGCCAAGGCGGTGAAGCTGCTGGGGCCGACGGCGGTGGCGGTGATCGAGAAACTCGCCGGCTACCTGATGACCCTGATCGGCGGCGGTCCGGCGGCGCTGTGGGAACAGATCAAGGGCGACCTGGGCAACCTCAAGGACATGGTGATCGGCGCCATCCAGGACTGGGTGATCACCACCATCGTCAAGAAGGCGGTGGCCAAGGTGGTGTCGATGTTCAACCCGGTCGGCGCCATCATCCAGGCGATCCTGATGATCGTGAACGTGGTGATGTTCGTCATCGAACGCGCCGCGCAGATCATGGAGTTCGTCGAATCGGTGGTGAACTCGATCCACGCCATCGCCACCGGCGCGATCGGCGGCGCGATCTCGAAGGTCGAGCAGGCGCTGGGCAACATGGTGCCCATCCTGATCGGCTTCCTCGCCTCGCTGATCGGCCTGGGCGGCATCGGCGCCAAGATCAAGGGCTTCATCCTCAAGGTCCAGACCAAGGTCGACCAGGCCATCGACAAGGTGCTGAAGAAGGCGGTGGCGTTCGTCAAGAAGATGTTCGGGAAGCTGACGGGGAAGACCGACACACCCGAGGAGAAGCAGAAGCGACTCGACCAGGGGTCGGCCGCTGCTCTGGCTGCGGTCTCCAAATACTCCGGCAAGGCCGTGGGCGCGATCGTGCTCAAGCCATTGCTGCTCGCGATCAAGGTGCGTTACCGGCTCACTTCGCTGGAACCGGTGAAGCAGGGAGATGTCTGGGCGATCCGCGCAGAGGTCAATCCGGTCAAGGTGACCAAGACGGCGGTCAAGGCCGGCAAGCCGACGGCGGAAATCGAGATCGGCTACGAGGCCCACTGGCCACTCGATGAATTCCTGTCGAAAGCGGGCGCAATCAAGCGTGCTGCCGAAGGCAAGACCGCGAATGCTGCGCAGACCCTGGGGATCGATGCGACAACCGGCAAGCAGAAGTCGACGAAGCCATTGCGGCAGGGCGGGCAGGAACGTTTCCGTGGCCAGATCCACGCCGCCATCGCCCGCATTCCGGATGACGCGGACAAGGCTGCCGCGCTGGCGCTGATGAGCAAGCTGCAGGCGGACCACCAGCAGGAACTCCAATCGGGCGGAACGGATACGGACGAGAACATGGCGATGATCGAGCAGCGCATGAACTCGCAGATGGGTGCGATGTTCCGCGCCGAATTGAAGAACCTTGCGCCAGAGACGAAGATCGACAAGGTCAAGATCAAGAAACCGACCAAGCGCGCGCCCGTGCCTGGGCACAGGCCTTCCGGCAGCGCCAACCAGCTTCAGGCGTTGCTGCTGAAACACAAGAACGTGGCTGCGTCCGAGGACAACATCCGCAAGTGGTTCAAGCTGGGCTGATATTCGACGACAGGATCAGGCGATGACGATGGATCAACAGGAATACGAGGCATGGGTCGAGCGGGCGAGGGCGTTCACGACCCAGCGCATGTCCGAGGCGAGGGCCCGGTTCGGGCTCGGCAGCTACAAGCGTTACGAGCTCGATCTTGCAACTGCCGAGATCCGTTTCCATGACGATGCCGGGGCATGCAGGCTGCGCGCCGAGATCCGTGTCGCGGGAAGCTGGTCCTCGGCATCGCAGTCCTGGATGTGGGGATGGGAGAACGATTCGGTGCCGGACGAGGCCGTCGCCGGCATGTCTGCGGTCGCAGAGGCCGGCGAACGTCTCGGCGTGGAGAAGTTGCAGCGGCTGTTCGGGGACTGCGACGAAGCCGAAGCCTGGTCGATGGCATCCTTGGCCTGCGAGATACTGGATGCGGAATCCGTTTACCGCGTGCCCGGAAAGAGCAGCCTGCTGTTCCTGCTGCTGATGAACATACGCACCGTGCCGTGACTGCGCTTTCTGCCTATCGGGAAATCCACCCCGGCGCCGACATCCTCGTCTGCGGCTGCGGCCCCTCGCTGCTGGAACTGGAAGACCCCGCGCGCCACCTCACGATCGGCGTCAACGATGTCGGCCGGCGGTTCGATCCGACCTACCTGGTCGTGCTCAATCCCCGCGCGCAGTTCAAGGGCGATCGCTTCCGCCATGTCGAGCAATCGAACGCGCGGGCGCTGTTCACCCAGCTCGACCTCGGGCCGGTGAAACCGCTGCTGGTGAAGTTCCGGCTCGGCCGCTACGGCGGCACGGGCGACGGCCCGGCCGACACGCTCGACTACACGCAGAACTCGCCCTATGTCGCGGTCTGCCTGGCCGCGCGGATGGGCGCGCGGCGGATCGGACTGGTCGGCGTGGATTTCACCGATGGTCACTTCTTCGCCGACACCGGCCGGCACGCGCTGTCCGGGCGGCTGAAGGAGATCGATGCGCAGTACGGGCGTCTCGCCGTCGCGCTGGCCGCGCGCGGCATCGCCCTGGTCAACCTCGGCGCCGCCAGCCGGCTGCGGTCGCTGCCGCGCATGCGCATCGACGCGCACGGCGACTGGCGGCCCGTCGCCGAACCCGTCGCCGAACCCGTGCCGACCGTGTTGCACGCCACCGCACCTTCGCGCCCCGCCGCTCCGATGGCGATGTCCCCACCCCCTCCACGCTCCGGAGACACCACGATGAAGATCGCAGTCGAGAAGCGCGTCGCCGGTGCGGTCGGCGACCTGCTGCAGGCGCTCGCCGAATCGGCGGCGGCACTGGGCCATCGCGTCGTCCGCGATCCGCGCGCGACCGCGCACGACCCCCATGTGCTGTCGATCGTCTGGAACGGTCGCGGTTACAGTACGCGCGGGCCGCGCGTGTACTGCGAGCATGGCTGGCTGCCGCGTTCGGACTACCAGATCAGCCATCGCGGCATCAATGCCGACTCGCACGCCGCGCCCTTCGCCTGGAACGGCGCCGCGCTGTCGCCCGCGCAGGAGGCCGCGCTCGACGCGCACCTCGCCGCGATCAAGTCCGCGAGCCACGCCGGCCACTACCGCTACATGCAGGCCGGCGGTCTCGACGCGGTCGCCTTGCCCGATGATTTCCTGCTGGTGCCGCTGCAGATCGAGACCGATACCAACATCGTGCGCCATGTCCCGGCCGGGCTGCGCACCATGCAGGCGTTCATCGATCACCTGTCCGCCTGCGATCCACCCTGGCCGATGATCTTCAAGCAGCATCCGGCCGATGCGCGCACCGCCAACCGGCACCTGCGCCTGCGCCTGCGTCGCCGCCAAGACCTGCTGTGGCCGCAGTCGCGCGGCAACATCCACCAGATGCTGTCCGGCGGGCGCTGTCGGGGCATCGTCACGCTCAACAGCAATGTCGCGCACGACGGCCTGCTCTGGGACGTGCCGGCGATCGTGCTGGGCCGCAACGTGTGGCCGCAGCGCGGCGCGACCACGCCCTTCCTCACCGCGCTGCCGGACGACTGGTCCCGGCTGGCGGCCAGCGTCGAGGAGGCGCAGGGCCGTGCCTGCCGCCGCGCCTATGCGCATCATCTGGTCGAACACCAGTGGACGCTGGCGCAGGCCTCGGATCCGCAGCGCGTGGCCGAGCTGATCGCGGTCGCGATGCGCCAGCGCGCGCAGCCGATGCCGGTGCGCGTGGCGCGCGCCCCATCGACGGTGTCGCGCATCGGAACTTCCGTCGCTTCCGCGCCTGCGCGGGTCGTGCGCGCGCCCACCGTGCTGCGTCCGCGCGCGCAGGCGCTGCCGGTGATCAACATCGTCGCGGAGAACAAGGGCTGGCTGTTCGAGTCGTGGAAGCAGGCGCTCGCCGAGACGCCGCTGCCGGGATTCCGCCTCGCGGCCAGTCAGGCACCCCTGCCGCAGGCGGACGCCTGGCTGTTCCTGCGCGCATCGGAAGCGGCGCGGAGTCCGGATCCGATGCGCAGCGTGGTGCAGGTGCACGACCTGTGCGCGCCGGCGCTGTACCGGCCTGGCGGGGGGCGCGAGGCCGTCGCGCGCTGCGCGGGCATCGCGCTGACCCATCCGGACCAGGCCGAGCTGCTTCGCGAGGCCGGCATCACCCTGTCGATGCGGCGCTGGTCGATGCAGCCGGTGGGCTGGCGCGACGGTGCGGCCTGCGATGCGGTCGCCGCCGGCCGCGACGAACCGCCACTGCTCGCCTGGATCGGCCGCCGCGCATCGCTCGATGGACGCGACATCAGCGGGCTCGACGACTTCATCGCCGCCGTGCGCGCGCTGCGCAGGCCGCTGCGCGTGCGCCTGGTCGGAGAACGCCTGGACAGCGTCGCCGCCGCGCTGCGGCGCGATGGCATCGACTGTCGCGCGCTCGGGTTGTCGCACTGTCCGCTCGCGCGCTGCGCGGACTGGATCGCGCGCTTCGATGCGGTGGCGGTCACCACCCGTGCCGACAGCGGGCCGTGGCCGCTGTTCGATGCCGTGCGCGCGGGCGTCCCGGTCGTGGCGATGCCGGTCGGCTGGGCGCCGCAGCTGCTGGCCGATGGCGAAGGCGGCGTGCTGGTCGATGACGCGGCGGCCCTGTCGTCCGGCATCGAAGCCGTACTCGACCGGCTTGCACACCGGCGGACACGACGCGGCGCGGCGGACACGCACCTGCAGGCGCATGGCTTCGATGACTGGGCGCAGGCATCGCTGCGCCTGGCCGCCGAGCTTGCGGGCACATCGCGGCGGGCGGTCGCATGAAGGCGCGGACCCGCGAGGACCGGCGCGCCGCGCGCATCCGCACGCAGGCGCGTGCGCGCAAGCCTGCGAGCCGTGGCGACCGACCGCCGTGGCTGGCGGACGAGGCGCTGCGCCTGCTGCTCCGTGAGCACGCCTTCGAGACCGTGCTCGATGTCGGCTGCGGCGATGGACGGCACGCGCGCGAGTTCGCCCGCCACGGCAAGCGCGTGACCACGATTTCCTGCGAACCCTACGACGGCTTCGCGCCGGACATGCTGGGCGACGTGATGAGCCTCGACATCCCGGGTCGCTACGACGTGGTCTGGTGCTCGCACGTGCTCGAACACCAGCCGAACGTGCGCGCCTTCCTGCAGAAGATGGCCGCGCTGGTCGCGCCCGGCGGCCTGCTCGCGATCACCGTGCCGCCGGCGCGGCCGGGCATCGTCGGCGGGCATCTCAGCGTGTGGAACGCCGGGCTGCTGCTCTACAACCTCGTCGCCGCCGGCATCGATTGCCGCGACGCGCGGGTGAAGACCTACGGCTACAACATCTCGGTCATCGTGTCGCCGCGTCGCGCGGCGCTGCCGGACCTGCGTCACGACCATGGCGACATCGAGCGCCTCGCCGCGTTCTTCCCGATGCCGGTGCGGCAGGGATTCGACGGCCGCATCGCGGAGATCGGCTGGACGCGATCGCCGCCTGCCATCCCGCCTGCAGCGCCGTCGACCACGCTCGATCGCGCCGCCTTCCAGCGCCTGCCGCCGATGCGCGACAGCGACCTGAAGACGCTGGCGGCGCTGGCCGACGCGCATCGTGGCGATGGCCATGTCCTGGAGTTCGGCGTGTTCCGCGGTCGTTCGATCGCGGTGCTCGCGTCGGCGTTTCCCGGGCGCCGCGTCCATGGTTTCGACACCTTCACGGGACTGCCGCAGGACTGGCAGCGCGGTCCCGGCGATGTCTATCCGGCCGGGCACTTCGGTCTCGCACGGCTGCCCGACGTGGCAGGCAACGTATCGCTGTGGCCCGGCGAATTCGCGACGAGCCTGCCCGCCTGGCTGGCCGCGCATCCCGGCCCGGTGGGCTTCGTGCATGTCGATTGCGACCTGCATGCGTCGACGCGCACGGTGCTGGATCTGCTCGACGATCGCATCGTGCCCGGTACCGTGCTGGTGTTCGACGAGCTGTGCGACTGGACGGACTCGGGGGTCTATCCCGCGTGGCGCGACGGCGAGTGGCGCGCGCTGGACGAATGGCTGCTGCGCACGGGTCGCCGCTTCCGCGTGCTCGGACGCGGCCCGAAGTTCTCGGGCGCGATCGGCATCGTGTAGCCCGCCCGCGGCATGCGGCCGATGGGCAGGGAGTCGCCCGCGATCAGCTTGCCGCCGGCTTGTCCTTCTTCGTCGCTGCGACGGCCGGCGCTGCTGTGCCGTCCTGACGCGTGGAAATCGGGATCGTGCGCAGGGTCAGCGTGTTGCCCAGCACTTCGATCTTGCCGCCCGCGCGCTTGAACGCATCCAGGTCGGTGGCGATCTGCTCGTGGGTCAGCGTCTTGCGCTTGTCGTCCTTGCGCTGCTCGAAGTGCCGGGTCGTATCGGGTCTGGTCATGGGGCCATCGGGTCGGAGGAAAAGGGGCGTCAGGCCACGACGCGGATCGGGATCGCCTGCGCGGCACGCGCGGCTTCGGCGCGCACGTCGAGGCAATAGGGTCCCGACATGGCGAACTTGCGGCAGATGCTCGGTCGCGTCTCGTAGATGCCGCAGTTCATGCGCGCGCCGTCGAGCGCGACGCACCAGCCATCGGGGTCGCGGGCCATCACCGTCACGCCTTGCGCATTGGTGTCGGTCAGGTACGCGGGAATGTCGTCCTCGGGAAACACCACCACGGTCAGGCGGCAGCAGAGGGCGTCGCAGCGGCTGCAGTGCGCGCGGGGATGTCGGCTCATGCGCATGCCGACCGGCGGGGACGGCGGCGATCGACCTGGACGATGGTGAAGGGATGGCGATGGGACATGGCGGGCTCCCGAGGCCCTCGCCCGGCGGGCGAGGCAACGCATGAAAGGGAGCGGAACGACCGGAAGCTCGGATCAGGTGCCGGAAGCGACGCGCGGGTGGCGCAGATACCCGACCATCCTACCCCACGCGGCTGAGTGCAGGGGTGCCGACGGTCGGTCCGAGGGTTGGGGCCCGTCCGGATGGGCGCGAAGGGAGGGCCTGCCGTGCCTGGGGGCGCCCGGCGCAATGCGGTGCACGACCCGCCGTCAATCGCCCGATGTCGATCCGGTGCGCTTCGGCCGCTGCGCCAGCCAGCGATCCAGCGCATTGGCGAAGGCCTGGCGGTCGCGTGCGTGGAGCGCGGGCGGGCCACCGGTCTGCACGCCGGCGCCGCGCAGGTCTTCCATGAAGTTGCGGATCGAGAGCCGCTCGGCGATGTTGTCGGTGCTGTAGCGGTCGCCGCGCGGATGGATCGCGTCGCCGCCTTTTTCGATCACGCGGGCGGCGAGCGGGATGTCCTGGGTGACGACGAGATCGCCGGGCTGCAGGCGTTCGACGATCTCGCTGTCGGCGACATCGTAGCCGCCGTGCACCTGCAGTGCGCGGATGAAGCGCGAAGACGGCGTGCGCAGCCACTGGTTGGCGACGAGGGTGACCTGCACCTGCGCGCGTTCCGCGGCGCGGAACAGGATTTCCTTGATCACGACGGGGCAGGCGTCGGCGTCGACCCAGATCTGCGGTGGTGCGATGCCGTCCGTGCTCACTGCGGGTCGGCGGAAGGCTCGCGTTCGCTGTCGGCGGGCTTGCTGTTGTCGCGAGCGGCGCGTTTCTTCGCCAGCTTTTCGTCGTGCTGCTTCTTTTTCGCGATCTCTCGCTGGCGCTTTTCGAAGTTGTAGTTGGGCTTGGCCAAGACGTTCTCCGTTGGGGTGGGGGATGGGGCGCGATGCGCGCGGAGGGGTCGTCCGGCCCGATCATCCTACACCACGCCCACCTGCCGGGGCCTGCAGGCTGCGCCGCAGGGCGGTGCCGGCCGGCGTCAGCGGGCGCGCTGCGCCGGTTCCGCGACCCTCGCGGCGTTGTTGCGATCGACCACGCCGAGGATCGGCGTCGTGCCGCGAAAATCGGACCGCATCGCATCCACGCCTTCCTGCGGGCGCGCGAGCGGCACCAGCAGCTGCCGCCTGCGCGCGATCGCCGCGCTGTCGATGCCCATGCGCCGGTCGCGTGCTTCCACCAGTCCGGGCAGGGCTTCGCCATTGCGGTTGAACGACCACGCCAGCAGCGCAGGTCCGTACGGCAGCCGGTCTCCGGGACGCAGGCCATCGTGCGTATGCCAGGTGTGCCAGGTCTTGCCGTAACTGTTGATCTTCGTACGCATGAGCGCCGTTTCCGCGCGTTCGGGAAGGCCCGGAGCGACGAGCTGGCCGGACAGGATCTCGCCGTTGTGCGGATGCCAGTACGCGCGCTCTTCCGGCGGCAGTTCCTCGAAGAGGCGTTCGGACACGATGTATTCGATGCCGGTGAGGTTGGCGTCCGCACCCTCGGCATCGAACAGCACGCACTGCGCGAAATCCACGTTCACCTGGCGGCAGTAGTGGTGCGCTTCCATCTGGTGTCGCGGATGATCCTTCATCGGGTGGAAGCCGACGAGATGGATGTCGAGCTTCGCCACCGGGCCGTTGTCCTGCAGCATCGCGGCTCCCGATTCCAGCAGGTCGGTTCGTGCGCGTTCGGGCTTGCCTGGTGGCGTTGCAAGCGGTGATGAGGTGCGTGGATCGCCGCATGCGGCGAGGATGAGCGCGAGCAGCACGCCGTGCATGGCGCATCGCGGGAGGGTGGTCGGATCCATGCGCATGGCAGCGTTCCTGTCGAGGATGTCATGCGGTTCGCACGAGCCATGCCATGCGCGCCTGCACGCCGCGCGGGCGCTGCGACGCGTCGTGGAGCGCGATGCTGCGAAAGTCTTGCAAGTCGCAGAAGATCTTTCGCGTTCGCTGGTCACGATTGGCGGTGGTTTGCGCGCCATCCATGCGCGAACGCATGAAAACGCTTCGATGGCGAGGTTGGCACGACGCTTGCAACCGTTCCTCCTGCGGATTTCCCGCATTCCCCCATCGGAGACGTCGACATGACCAACCACCAGAACAACCAGAACCAGCAGGGCCAGAAGGATCAGCAGGGCCAGAAGGATCAGCAGGGCCAGAAGGACCAGCAGGGCCAGAAGGACCAGCAGGGCCAGAACCAGAAGAACGACCAGAACCAGCAGGACAACCAGCAGAACCGCGACCGCTGAGTGGCTGCGTGCGCGCAGGGTGCGACGCCTGCGCAGCAGCGCCAAGCGATGGATCGATTCGCCTGATCCGCACGAGTCGTGGCGCAAGCAGAACGACGAAGGGCGCCTTGCGGCGCCCTTCGTTCGTTGTAACTGCAACGCTGGCCGATTACTTCAGGCCGGCGTCCTTGCGCAGGTCGGCGGCGCGATCGGTCTTTTCCCAGGAGAAGGCGGTGGCCTTCTGCTTCTTGCCGTCGCTGTCGGTGTAGGCGACTTCGTACGGCTTGCGGCCGAAGTGGCCATAGGCGGCGGTGTCCTGGTAGATCGGGTGGATCAGGTCGAGCATCTTCACGATGCCGTACGGACGCAGGTCGAAGTGCTTGCGGATCAGCTTCTCGATCTTGTCGTCCGGGATCTTGCCGGTGCCGAAGGTGGTGACCGAGATGGAGGTCGGCTCGGCCACGCCGATTGCGTACGACACCTGCACTTCGCACTTGTCGGCCAGGCCGGCGGCGACGATGTTCTTCGCCACGTAGCGCGCGGCGTAGGCGGCCGAACGGTCTACCTTCGACGGATCCTTGCCCGAGAACGCGCCGCCGCCGTGGCGGGCCATGCCGCCGTAGCTGTCGACGATGATCTTGCGGCCGGTCAGGCCGCAGTCGCCCACCGGGCCGCCGATCACGAAGATGCCGGTCGGGTTGATGTGGATCTTGTTCTTCGGCAGCGCGTCCAGCCACTTCTTCGGCAGGACCGGCTTGAGGATGTGCTCGCGCACGCCTTCGACCAGGTCCTTGTGCTTGATGCCCGGGTCGTGCTGCGTGGACAGCACCACGGCGTCGAGGCCGACGATGGCGTTGCCGTCGTAGCGCAGGGTGACCTGCGACTTGGCGTCGGGACGCAGCCACGGCAGCTTGCTGTTCTTCTGCTTGCGGACCTTGGCCTGCTGCTCGACCAGGCGGTGCGAGTAGTAGATCGGCGCCGGCATGAATTCCGGGGCTTCGTTGCAGGCGTAGCCGAACATCAGGCCCTGGTCGCCCGCGCCCTGTTCTTCCGGCTTCTTGGCCTTCTTGTCGGTGCCGTCGACGCCGGCGGCGATGTCGGGCGACTGCTTGCCGAGCATGTTGATGATGGCGCAGGTGTGGCCATCGAAGCCGACGTTCGAGTTGTCGTAGCCGATCTTGTTGATCACGTCGCGGGCGAGCGCTTCGATGTCGACCCAGGCGGTGGTGGTCACTTCGCCGGCCACGATGGCGGCGCCGGTCTTCACCAGGGTTTCGCAGGCCACGCGCGCGCGCTTGTCCTGGGCCAGGATGGCGTCGAGCACCGCGTCGGAGATCTGGTCCGCGATCTTGTCCGGATGGCCTTCGGACACCGATTCGGAGGTGAAGAGATAGCTGGACATCGTGGTCTTGTTCCTCTGGAAGGTGATTCATCCCTTGATCGGGATGAAAAGATGGCCGCGAATGATACACGCCCGGGGCCCGCTTTGCATGGGCCCGGCCGGCCGTTGTACCGCATTCAGGCGCGGCTGTCCGCTGTCATCCGACCGCCGCGAAACCGCCATCGGCCTGTCGCGGCGGGGCGGCAGGCTGGCGGCCATCCCGGCCGACGGTTCCTGCCATGCGCGCGCTCGAACAGCACCTGCAGTCCCGCTATCCCCACTGGTTCACCGGGCCTCGCGCCCGCCTGGCCCGTCCGCTGCTGAAGGGCATCGGCCGCTGGTCGCGCTTCGATGCCATCGAGACCTTCTTGGATGGCCACGGCGACCGCCGCGGCTTCGATTTCGTCGACGCGGCGGCCGAGTTCCTCGGCCTGCGCTGCGAGGTGGCGGAGGCGGGGCTGGCCAACGTGCCGGCGGTCGGGCGGCTGCTGGTGGTGGCGAACCACCCGTCGGGCGCGCTCGACGCCCTGGCTCTGTTGCAGGCCCTGGGCCGGGTGCGCCGCGACGTGCGCATCGTCGCCAACGACCTGCTCGGCACGCTCGAACCGCTGGCGGAGCTGCTGCTGCCGGTGCGGATCCTCGGCGGCCGGCCGTCGCCGGACAGCCTGCGCGCGATCGAGCAGGCGCTGGAGGCCGACCAGTGCGTGGTGGTGTTCCCGGCCGGGGAGGTGTCGCGGCTGGGCTGGGCCGGCGTGCGCGACACCCGCTGGCGCCACGGCTTCGTCCGCTTCGCGCGGCGCTGCGGCGCGCCGGTGTTGCCGGTGCGGATCGCGGCGCGCAATTCGGCGCTGTTCTACGGCGCCTCGGCGCTGTACAAGCCGGTGGGCACGGCCCTGCTGGCGCGCGAGATGTTCGCCCGTCGCGGCCGGCCGGTGCGCCTGCACATCGGCACGCCGCTGCGCATCGAAGCCGATGCGGACCCGGTCCGGACGCTGCGCCAGGTGCGCAAGGCGCTGTACGCGCTGGGCCGACGCGGCGCGTCCCCTGCCGGGCCGGCGCCGCTGGTGGCGCCGGTGGACACGCCCACCCTGCTGATGGCGATGGCCAGCACCGAACTGCTCGGACGCACAGGCGACGGCAAGGAGATCCGCCTCGCCCGGCTGGAGGCCGATGCCCCGCTGCTGCGCGAGATCGGCCGTCTGCGCGAGGCCACGTTCCGCGAAGTGGGCGAGGGCACCGGCCGCAGCCTCGACCTCGACGATTTCGACACGCACTACGAGCACATCCTGGTCTGGGACGCCGCCGCCGGGCGCATCGCCGGCGCCTACCGCGTGGCGCGCGGGGCGAGCGTGCTGGCGCGGCGCGGCCTCGCCGGTCTCTACACCGCCTCGCTGTTCCACTACGGCGACGAGGCGCTGCCGCGCATCGCCCAGGGCCTGGAACTCGGCCGCAGCTTCGTGGCCCGGGAGTACTGGGGCAGCCGCAGCCTCGACTACCTGTGGCAGGGGATCGGCGCCTACCTGCGCAAGCATCCGCAGGTGCGCTATCTCTTCGGCGCGGTATCGATCAGCGCGGCGCTGCCGCTGCCGGCGCGCGAGCACCTGGTCGCCTACTACTCGCGCTACTACGGCGCGGATGATGCCGTGGCCTCGCTGCGGCCGTTCCGCTATTTCGCGGCGCCGCCGGACTTCGGCGACCTCGACGCCGACACCGCCTACGACGTGCTCAAGGGCAATCTCGCCGCGCACGGCGCCAGCGTGCCGGTGCTGTACAAGCAGTACACCGAGCTGTGCGAACCCGGCGGCGCGCGCTTTCTTGCGTTCGGCGTCGACCCGGGCTTCAGCGACAGCATCGACGGCCTGATCGAAGTGGACATGCAGCGCATCCTGCCGAAGAAGCGCCAGCGCTACCTGGAGGCCCGTGCCGCTGCCTGAACGCGTGCGCCGCAGCATGGCTTCCGGCACGTCCGCATCCGGTCGCGGCCGATAGCATCGCCGGATGGATTCCCTCAGCCAGATCGTCCTCGGCGGCACGCTCGCCGCCGCCATCGCCCCCGCCGGCCACCGCCGTGCCGCACTGCTCGCCGGTGCCGCCCTCGGCACGCTGCCCGACCTCGATTCGCTGGTCATCCCGCTGCTGACCCGCGACCCGGTCGACCTGATGACCTGGCACCGCAGCGCCAGCCATTCGCTGTTCGTGCTGCCGTTCGTCGGTGCGCTGATCTGGTGGCTGTTTCGCTGGTGGGGTCGGCGTTTCGGAAACGGACGCGTCGCCGAGTCGCCGATCCGCTGGTTCTGGGCGATCCAGCTGGCGCTGTTCACCCATCCGCTGCTCGACGCCTTCACCGTCTACGGCACCCAGCTGTGGTGGCCGATCCCGGTGTCGCCGACGATGTGGTCCAGCGTTTTCATCATCGACCCGCTGTACACGATCTGGCTGCTGATCGCCTGCATCGTCGCCTGGGTCGCGCGCGAACGCCTGCTCGCGCAGCGCGCGCTGGTCGCGGCGCTGGTGCTGAGCACGGCCTACCTCGGCTGGTCGCTCGTCGCCAAGCACCAGGTCGACCGCGCCGCCGACGAAGCGCTCGCCGCGATGGGCCTGGCCGACGCGCCGCGCTTCAGCGTGCCGATGCCCTTCAACACCCTGCTGTGGCGGGTCGTCGCGATGACGCCGGATGGATACGTGGAAGCCGAGCGCTCGCTGGTCGCCGACCGCGGCCCGATGCGCTTCCGCACCCTCGGCTCCGATGTCGAGGCCATGCGCGCGGTCGCCGACCTGCCGGCGGTGCAGCGCCTGCGCTGGTTCAACCACGGCTTCATGAAGGCCAGCGTCGTCGACGGACGGGTGATGGTCAGCGACCTGCGCATGGGCCTGGAACCGGACTACATCTTCAATTTCGCCGTCGCCGAACGCGACGGCGACCGTTGGCGCGCGATCCCGCCGCAGCAGTTGCAGTGGCCCTGGGATGCCGCCGGCCGCCTGCGCGGTGTCTGGGCGCGGATCTGGCGGGAGCCGTCGCTGCCGGCGCAGGGCGTGGATGTCGCTGCCCCGTAAGGTTCAGGCGATGGCGTGCGCCTGGATGAAGGAATAGAAGAACACGGCGTCGGGATCGGCCTTGAGTGCGCGCGTCTCGCTGCGCATGCCTTCGATCACGTCCGTCGTGACGCGCCCGTCGGCACGCAGCTGATCCGCGGCGGACAGCAGCAGGTCTTCCCAGTAGTCGAACATGGCGCTGCGTTCCGCTGGCATGCGGTTGTCGAGATGGAAGGTGCGTGCCTGCACGGCGATCTCGCGGAATCCGGCGGCCTGCAGCAGGTTGCCGAGCCTGGCGCCGACGAAGGGATCGCCGTGCTGGTCGCGCTGGAAGTCGTTGAGCGCGGACCAGTACGCCATGGTGTTCGGCGCATCCGGCGCGATGAACAGCGAGGCGTTCATCACTTCGGTGATGTGGATCCGCGCGCCGGGCGCGAGCACGCGGCGGGTGTCGGCGAGCACGGCGGCGGGCGAGGGCACGTGCTCCAGCACCCAGCAGAGGAAGGCGCTGTCGAAGCCGCCGTCCGCGAACGGCAGCGCCGTGGCGTCGGCCTGTTGCAGGGCGTAGCGGCCCTGCCATTCCGGCGTAGCTCCGAGGTTGCGCTGCGCGGCTTCGAGCTGCGAGGGATTGAGGTCGACGCAGGTGATGTGCAGGTCGGGGAAGCGCCGCAGCAGCACCTCGGTCTGCGCGCCGACGCCGCTGCCGACCTCGATCAGGCGTCGCGCGCCGGGGTAATCGATGTCGCGGAACACCGCCGGTTCCAGGAAGCGCGCCTGGCGGCGCAGCCGGTCCTGTTCGGTGGCGGTGTAGCCGTGGAGGTAGGTGGGCTGATCGTCGTGGGCGCTCATGCGTGGTGCTCCTGGGGGGGCGCGTCGGCGTGCAGATGCCATGTTCGCCAACGAATGCGTGCTGCGTGGTGAATCCACATGTTTGCGGGATGCGGCTGGCTGTTGTAGGAGGGGCTTGAGCCCCGAGCTTTCTGCCTTTCGATCAACAAGAGCTCGGGGCTGAAGCCCCTCCTACAAAGCGCAGGCGCGGGCTGTCGTGCAGATCATGCCGCCTGCGCGACAGCAGGCACACCCGCGATCAATGCATCGAAATACGCATGGGTGAGCCGCAGCTGTTCGTCCGCCGTGGCGGCGCGGTTGACCACGGCGCGGAAGGATTCGTTCTCCGGGCGATCCTTCGCGTACCAGCCCAGGTGCTTGCGCGCGATGCGCACGCCCTGCGGCTCGCCGTAGAACGCGTGGAGGTGTTCGAGGTGGCCGATGAGGAGGTCGCGGACCTCGGCCAGCGACGGCGGCGGCAACGTCTCCCCGGTGGCGAGGAAGTGCGCGACCTCGCGGAAGATCCACGGCCGGCCCTGCGCGGCGCGGCCGATCATCACCGCGTCGCAGCCGGTGACGTCGAGCACGTGCTTGGCCTTCTGCGGCGAATCGATGTCGCCGTTGGCGATCACCGGGATCTTCAGCATTGCCTTGATCGCGGCGATGGTGTCGTACTCGGCCGTGCCGGTGTACTGCTGGTCGCGGGTGCGGCCGTGGATGGTCAGCGCGGCGATGCCGCAGTCTTCGGCGATGCGCGCGATCGTCGGTGCGTTGCGCGCGTCGGCGGCCCAGCCGGTGCGGATCTTCAGCGTCACCGGCACGTCCACCGCCTTCACCATCGCGGTGAGGATGCGGCCGACCAGGGCTTCGTCGCGCATCAGCGCCGAGCCGGCCCAGGCGTTGCAGACCTTCTTCGCCGGGCAACCCATGTTGATGTCGACGATCTGCGCGCCGTGGTCGACGTTGTAGCGCGCGGCCTCGGCCATCAGTTCGGGCACGGTGCCGGCGATCTGCACGCTGATCGGCGCCGGTTCGCCCTCGTGGTCCATGCGGTGCAGGGATTTGCGCGTGTGCCAGAAGCGCGGGTCGGAAATGGTCATCTCCGACACCGCCAGGCCCGCGCCGAGGCGCTTGCACAACTGCCGGAACGGCTTGTCGGTGACCCCGGCCATCGGGGCCAGGATCACGCGGGGTTCGATGATGTGTGGGCCGATCCGCATGGGCGGCATTGTAGGCCATCGTCCCGCACCCTCCCCTGCGTCTGAGGGGGAGGGTTGGGGGTGTCGCGCGTCCTACTTCGCGACCAGGTTCTGCACCGGGGCGGCAGGCGCGTTGGCCATGACCGAGCGGATGCCGTTGTCGCGCGAGCTGGTGCTCTTGTACATCTCGCTCTTGCCGATGGACTCGCCGTTCTTCGCCATCAGCGAGAAATACGGGCTGCCGTCCTTGGCGGTCTTCTTGTCGAAGTTGCCTGCGTCCAGCGCATGCTTCCGCACCGATTCGATGCCGTTCTCGCAGCCCTGCAGCGTGGAATACCCCTCGCTGGTCAGGATCACCTGGCCGTTGCCGGCCTTGAGGTTGAACTGGAACTCCCCGTTCTTGCGCTTGCTGATCACGAACTTGCCGGCCATACGCGGTTCTCCGTGGTGAGTACCGTCGAGCTTAGCCAAGACCCGCGCGCGGTTGGCGACCGCTCGTCGACCGTGCGCGGGCCGGATGCGCGGTCAGCCCGGGAAACGGGCGAGCACGTCCTCGCGGGTCGGCATGGCCAGGGCTGCGCCGGGGCGCTCGGTCGACAGTGCGGCGTAGCGGGAGGCGTCGCGCAGCAGGGCGGCGAAGGGTTCGCCCGGACGCGTGGCCAGCGCGGCGGCCAGGGCGCCGCTGAACGCGTCACCGGCGCCGGTGGTGTCGACCACGGCCACCGTTTCGGCGCCCAGGCGGTACCAGGCGGTGTCGTCGCCGCGCGTGGCGTTGTCCGGATGCGAGACGAAGCAGCCGGCGGCGCCGAGGGTGATCACCACGGTGCCGCCGGGCAGCAGGTCGCGGCACAGCGCGTGCAGGCGCGGCGAGTCGAGGTAGGCCACGGCGTCGCCGTCGATGCGCTCGCCGAGATGGCGGGCGAACAGGCCGGCGCATTCGGTCTCGTTGGGCGTCAGCAGGTCGGCCATCGCCAGCAGGTCGCGCGGCACGGCCACGTTGGCCGGCGCCGGGTTGAGCATCGCCAGCCGGCCGGTCTCGCGGGCATGGCGCAGGGCGGCGGTGACCGCCTCGATCGGCGATTCCAGCTGCACCAGGGTGACGCCGGCGGCCGCGATGGTCTCGCGCTGGGCATCGATGAACCCGGTGTCGAGGCAGGCGTTGGCGCCGGGGCCGATGACGATGCTGTTGCGGCCCTGGGCGTCGACGAAGATGCCGGCGGTGCCGGTGGGCGAGGGGCTGCGCTGGTCGCGCAGGTCGATGCCGTCGGCGGTGGCCAGCGCGCGGGCGAGCTGGCCGCCGACGTCGTCGCCGAGGGCGCAGACGAAGGCGGTGCGCGCGCCGGAACGCGCGGCGGCGGTGGCCTGGTTGAAGCCCTTGCCGCCGGGGCCGCTGGCGTACTCGCCGCCGTGGGTGGCGCCGGGCGCGGGCAGGGCGTCGGTGCGCCAGACATGGTCGACGTTGAAGGAGCCGACGACGACGACGTCGGGTGAGGCAGGTTTGGCGGACATGTGGGTGCTCTGAAAAAGACACCCCCGGATCGCTCCGGAGGTGTCGGTGGAACAGGGATTGAATCGACGTCGACGCGCGGGGGCGCGTGGGGCCGAGGAGATTAACGCAAGTGGATCAGCACACCGGCAATGGTCGCGGTCATCAGGGTGGCGATGGAGCCGCCGAGCACCGCGCGCAGGCCGAACCGGGCCAGGTCGCCGCGACGCTCCGGGGCGATGCCGCCGATGCCGCCGATCTGGATCGCGATCGAGGCGAAGTTGGCGAAGCCGCACAGGGCGTAGGTCAGGATCAGGCGCGAATTCTCGCTGATCTCGCCGGGGCCGGTGCCGACCGGGGTCTGCGACAGCTGCAGGTAGGCGATGAACTCGTTGAGCACGATCTTCTGGCCGATCAGGCCGCCGGCGATCACCGCGTCGTTCCAGTCGATGCCGATCACCCAGGCGATCGGTGCCAGCACGTAGCCGAGGATCAGGCCGAGGTTGAGGCGGGTCTTCTGCTCGGCCACCGCGACCGCGCCGTCGTTGAGCATCATGTTGATGCTCTGGTAGCCCGGGATGTGCCAGTCGCCGACCCAGCCGATCAGGTGGTTGATCATCGCGATCAGGGCGACGAAGGCCAGCAGCATCGCGGCGATGTTGATCGCCAGCTTCATGCCGTCGGACGCGCCCGCGGCAGCGGCGTCGATGATGTTCTTGCTCTCCTTCTCGATGTGCACCGTCACCGACCCGGAGGTCAGCGGCGTGCCGGTTTCGGGAATGAGGATCTTGGCGATCAGCAGCGTGGCCGGTGCGGCCATGATCGACGCGGCGAGGAAGTGCTTCGCGTAGATCTGCTGCTGCACGGTGTCGGCGCCGGCCAGCATGCCGATGTACACCGCCATCACGCCGCCGGCGATGTGCGCCATGCCGCCGATCATCATCGTCAGCAGCTCGGACTCGGTCATCTTGTTGATGTACGGGCGCACGGTCAGCGGCGCCTCGGTCTGGCCGATGAACACGCTGGCGCAGACGCTGGTGGTTTCCGCGCCGGAGACCTTCATCACCTTGGTGATCGCCAGGGCCATGATCTTCACTACCCACTGCATCACGCCCAGGTGGTAGAGCACCGCCATGAACGAGGCGAAGAAGATCACCGTCGGCAGGGCGTGGAAGATGAAGACGAAGCCGTACTTCTCCTGGTCGGCCATGCCGCCGAGGATCATCTGCGAGCCGGCATTGGTGAATTCGATCAGCTTGACGAACACCGAGCCGAGGCCTTCGAAGATGGCGCTGCCCCAGGTGGTCATCAGCACGAAGGCCGCGAAGGCGATCTGCAGCAGCACGCCGGTGCCGACCAGCTTCCAGTCGACCGCCTTCTTGTTGCTCGAGAACGCCCACGCGATGCCGATCAGCACCGCCAGTCCGAACAGGCCGAATCCGACCCGCATCAAAGCTTCCATCACGTCTCCCCGTACCGATTAGGTGGCCCGGTTGCGGGCCGATCGTCGGGCCGGTCGGCCCAAACCCCGGCAGGGTAGGCCAGTGGGGGGCGTACGGGCAACAGGGGCGCGGGCGAGGCTGCGGGTCGCCTCCGTTCAGGTATCCCGGGCCACGACCCGGTTGCAGCCCTCGTGCTTGGCAACCTGCAGGCGACGGTCGGCGGTGCGCAGCAGCGAGGAGACGTTGTTGCCGTCGCTGGGATAGGCGGACAATCCGCCGCTGAAGGTGATGTGCAGCGGATCGCCGCCGCGCTCGGGGACGAAGGGGCGTTCGGCCATCAGCTGGCGCAGGCGGTCCAGGCGTTCCCAGGCGTTGCCGATCGGGCAGTACATCACCAGCACGAACTCCTGGCCGCCGATGCGCACCAGGCGTTCGCGCTCGCGGAGGATCTCGCGCATCGAGCCGACGACGTGGCGGATCGCGCGGTCGCCGGTGAGATGGCCGTACTGGTCGTTGATGCGCTTGAAGCGGTCCAGGTCGAGCAGGGCCACGGTCAGCGACTGGTTGTCCTCGCGCGCGGCTTCGAGGATGCGCGGCATGCGCTGCACCAGCCACGAGCGGTTGGGCAGTCCGGTCAGGCCGTCGCTGCCGGAGGATTCGATCAGCCGCTGCATGCGGTAGACCACGGTCGCGGTGAGCACGGTCATCAGCAGCATCAGCACCACGCGCTCGATCTGCGCGCCTACCGACACCGTGCCGTAATCCACCGACACCAGCTGTTCCGGGGATTCGGCCATCGCCAGCAGCATGCCCACCAGCAGCGAATACTGCAGCATCGCCATGCCGCCGGCGTACAGCGTGAGCCGGCCGTCGTTGCGCAGCGCGGTCATGCTGATCGAGATCAGGTAGAACACCCACACGATGATGCTGTTGAACGGGGCCACCGGATCGCTCAGGTTCAGCAGCGCCAGCACCAGCGTGGTGGTGGTGACGTCGTAGGTGGTGGTAGCGTAGGGCAGCCAGCTGTGCCGGCGGCGGTTGCGCGCCAGCGCCAGCCAGATCTGCGCGCAGATGTTGATGAAGACCGTCGCGCCCAGGCCGATCATCAGTTCGGTGAGCTTGCCCGCCCCCTGGTTGCCGATCAGCGCCACCGGCGCGAGCAGCAGCGACAGCGCCGACAGCAGCGCGCGGATGCGCGCCACCAGCAGTTCCCCGCCTGCGCCGAGATCGAGCATGACCTCGTCCGGCCGCGCCAGCAGCGTCCGCACGAGGTCTCGTTTCCAGTCGCCGGTGATGCTCATGTCATGCGTGCCGCGTGCGTTCGGTCCTGCTACAGGATAGCCTCGCAGGCGCTGGCTGCGGTCCCGGGCCGCCGTCCGCCGCCTATGCCCAGGCCCTGCCCGGCGCCCGCGCGCGCCGCCGGGCTGCGAAGGAGCGCGATCATCCAAGGAGGAATGCCATGTCATCCCGTTTGCCCCAGGCCTGCCGACACGTCGTGCGCGGGCTGCATGCCGCCGCGCTCGCGCTGCTGGCCCTGCCGTTCGCGACCGTGCAGGCCCAGTCCGATCCGCGACTGGACCAGCTGTACATGCTGCAGCCGCACAACAGCTACGAACACGGCGCGCAGCTCACGCTGTGGCTCGACGCCGGATATCGCACCCTCGAACTCGACGTGCAGGACCAGGACGACGGTTCGACGAATCCCCGCGGTCCCTACGTCGCCCACGACGGTGGCCCGACCAACAGCAACTGCCGCGGCACCGCCGATCGCCTGGCCGACTGCCTCGACGACATCGTCGCCTGGCAGAACGCGCATCCCGGCGAACTGCCGATCGTCGTGTTCGTCGACATGAAGACCCGCGCGGGCAACCTGTTCAGCGCCTGGGACGTGTCGAAGATCGATGCGCTCGACCGTTTCGTCTCGGGCTATCTCGGGTCGCGCCTGTATCGCTATGCCGACCTGCGCAACGCCATCGCCGGCGCGCCCGGCGCCACCGCGCGCGAGAAGCTGCGCGCCGTCGGCTGGCCGACCGCGAACGCGCTGCGCGGCCGGATCATCGTCGCCTTCACCGGCGGGCGCATCGGCGCGGTGAACCAGGGCATGGACGCCATGATCGGCCTGCGCGGCAGCGCGATGTCGGCCTTCCTGTGCCCGGACGTGGATGCGCCCGATCCGGGGGAGATCTCCGGCACGGTCGACGGCATGTCCGCGTCGGCCTCCGGCCAGATGCTCTGCGCCAACGCGCAGGCCGGCGACCACTACCAGCTCGTCGCCAACCGTGCTGCGGAATACCGCCAGCTCATGCACCTGTGGGGCGCGGCCGGGGACTTCGTCAGCACCGATTTCGCGCCCACCTACATCGCGGTCGCGCACGGGGTGTCGGCGATCGGCATGGACGTGACCGATTCGCTGTCCGATCCGGATGTCACGGTGCCGGCATGGACCGCGAACATCCCGCTGGTCGGCATCCGTCGCGGCCTGCCGGGCTATTTCACCCTGCGTCCGCTCAGCGCCTCCGGCACGCGCTGCATCGGCACCCGCAGCAACGCCTACGGCAACGGCAGCGCGCTCGACCAGGAACTGTGCACGGGCGGCTACGACCAGCAGTACGTCTATACCGCCGAGGGGCAGCTGCGTCCGCGCGGCAACAACGCGCAGTGCGTGGACATTTCCGGCGGCAGCGCCGGCGCCGGCAAGGCGATGCACCTGTGGGATTGCGACGGCGGCGATTCGGAGAAATGGTTCATCACCACCGATGGCCGCTTCCGCAGCCGCCAGAACACCGGCTACTGCGCGACGGTGCCCAACGGCACCTTGAACACCGGCGTGCAGTTGCGCACCGAGGTCTGCGGCACGGCTTCGTGGCAGCGTTTCGAGCGGGTGTCGGTCCCCGACTGGCCGCAGACCAACTTCTGAGCAAGGCCGGCCGTTTCAGCGCGTCGCTTCAGCCGGTCGCCCGCGTGGCGGCCGGCGCGGCGGGCGTGGCCGGCATGCCCTGCGTCGCCGGCATGCCGCGCCAGGCCACCCACAGCGCCAGTGCGATGAACAGCGCCGCCGCCGCCATGCGCGCGGCCTTCAGCGGCAGCTTCGCCGCGAAGCGGCTGCCCAGCAGCACCACCGGCACGTTGGCCAGCAGCATGCCCAGCGTCGTGCCCAGCACGACCGGCCAGAGCAGGGTCGATTTCGCGGCCAGCACCACGGTCGCGATCTGGGTCTTGTCGCCGATCTCGGCCAGGAAGAAGGCGATGGTCGTGGCGATGAACGCGCTGCGCGCGGGCAGGCGCTCGCCGTCGTCGTCGATCCTGTCGGGGATCAGGGTCCACACGCCGATGGCGAGGAAGCTGCCGGCCACCAGCCAGCGCAGCACTTCGGGCGACAGATAACTGGCGACCCAGGCGCCGATCCAGCCGGCGAGCGCGTGGTTGAGCACGGTGGCGACGAAGATGCCGGCGATGATCGGCCAGGGCCGGCGGAAGCGCGCGGCGAGCAGCAGGGCGAGCAACTGGGTCTTGTCGCCGATCTCGGCGATGGCCACGGCGAGCGTGGAGACGCCGAGGGTGGGCAGGGCCGACGAGAGGTCGCCGGCGAACAGCGTGGACGCATCCATGAAAACTCCAGGGCCGGGCTTCGCGTGGACGCGAAGGCAAACGCCGCGCAGCCCGGCCCGGGTGGCGCAACGCCTGCCTTCGGTCTTGCCCGATGCGCCGTCTCGACGGTGCATGCTTCCGCGCCACGGCCTGCCGGCCAAGTCTGTTGACGCGGAACCCGGCGCGCGGCGCTCGAAGGGAGCGTGCGACGCGGCCGGTGGGCTACTCCCCGGAGGAAGAGTGGCGACATTCTATACGAACCGCCCGGGTACACTGGCGGCCCCCGTCGCACTCCACGGATGCCCCGATGCTCTACCGTCGCCTTGGTTCCACCGGCCTGCAGGTCTCCGCCCTGTCCTTCGGCGCCTGGATCACCTTCGGACAGCAGATCGGGCGGGGCACCGCGCGCGACCTCATCGCCGCCGCCTGGGACCACGGCATCAACTTCTTCGACAACGCCGAGGGCTACGCCAACGGCGAGGCCGAACGCGTGATGGGCGACGTCATCGCCGACCTGCGCCTGCCGCGCGACGGCTATGCGGTGTCGAGCAAGGTGATGTTCGGTTCCGCGAAGGACCCGCGGCCGATGCAGAAGGGCCTGTCGCGCAAGCACGTGCGCGACGCCTGCGACGCCGCGCTGAAGCGCCTGCGGGTGGACTATCTCGACCTGTACTTCTGCCATCGCCCCGACCCGGACACGCCGATCGAGGAGACGGTGTGGGCGATGGACACCCTGATCCGCCAGGGCAAGGTGCTGTACTGGGGCACCTCGGAATGGTCGGCGGCGCAGATCCGCGAGGCCACGAAGATCGCGAAACACCATGGCCTGCATGCGCCCTCGATGGAACAGCCGCAGTACAACCTGCTGCATCGCGACCGCGTCGAACTCGAATACGCGCCGCTGTACGGCGAACTGGGGCTGGGCACCACGACCTGGTCGCCGCTGGCGTCCGGCCTGCTCACCGGCAAGTACAACGACGAGGTGCCCGGCGACGCGCGCCTGGGCCTTGAAGGGCAGGGCTGGCTGCAGCGGATGGTGCTGGACGCCGAGAACGGCCGCCGCCGCGAGCGTGCGCGGCGTTACGTCGCGCTCGCCGCCGAGGCCGGCCTGCCGCCGGCGCCGCTGGCGATCGCCTGGTGCCTGCGCAATCCGCACGTGTCGACGGTCATCCTGGGGGCCAGCCGCGTCGAACAGCTGCTGCAGAACCTCGACGCGCTGGACCTGGCCGAGCGCGTGGACGACGCCCTGTGGCGGCGCATCGAGGCGGCAACGGCGGCCTGAGCCGATGCGCTGCGCCCTGTCTTCACGGGCAGGTTGACTTGCAAATGATAATCGTTATCATTTGACCATCTCGCCTGGGATGGTCATCGGATGAACGCGCAACTGAACACCCTCGATTTTTCCGCCACGCCTGCATCGGCCCAGGAATCCTCCGCCTCGCCGGCGATGCCGGTGCTCGACAGCCGCCTGCTGCTCAACGGCGGCCGCGAGGTGCTGATCCGCCACGGCGACGAGTGCTATCGCCTGCGCCACACCCGCAACGACAAGCTGATCCTCACCAAGTAATCGCAGGGCGGCGCCATCGTCGTCCGCCCGTCTTCTCTCTCCTCCAGGCACGCGAGCTCCCCGGGTCCTCCCGACGCCAGCCGCCTTGTGTTTCCACGAACACGAGTCCGCCATGCGTCCGATCCACACGTCTCCCCGCGCGCCAGCGCGCACGCCTTTGTCGCTGCTGCTGGCCGCGCTGCTGTCGGCGCCCCCGTTCGCGCATGCGGCCGACACGCCTGCCGGCGATGCCGAAGCCGCACCCGAAACCGCACCCGAAGCCGATGCGCGAACCCTCGACCGCGTGGTCGTGGTCGCCACGCGCAGCGAACGCGCGCTGCGCGACGTGCCGAACACGGTCGGCGTGATCGAGCGCAGCGACATGGATGCACACATGGTTCGCGACCTGCGCGACCTGTTCCGCCATGAGCCCGGCATCACCGTCGCCACGCGCTACGGCCGCTTCGGTGTCGGCGACGTGCGCATCCGCGGGCTCGGCGGCAATCGCGTGTCGATCCTCGCCGATGGCGTGCCGGTCGGCGACAGCTTCTCCATCGGCAGCTTCTCCAGCGCGAACCGCGACCTCGTCGATCCCGAGCTGCTGCAGCGCGTGGAAGTGCTGCGCGGCCCGGGCAGCGCCCTGTATGGCTCGGATGCGCTGGGTGGCGTGATCGCGTTCCGCACGAAGAACCCGGAGGACTATCTGCCCGATGGCGCGCGCAGCCGGGTCGGACTGCGCGTCGGTTACGACGGCGATGGCGACGCACGCCACGCCGCCGCGACCTGGGCCGGCAGCGGTGGACGCTGGTCGTGGCTGGTGAACGCCGGTCGCCGCGACGGCCGCGAAACCGACGGTGGCGGCGACCGCGACATCGACGGTGCGCTGCGCACCGCGCCCGATCCGCAGTCGCTGCGCGGCGGCAGTGCGCTGGCCAAGCTCGTGTTCGCGCCGACCCAGACCCAGCGCCTGCGCCTGACGGTGGAAGGCAACCGCGACCGCGTCGACACCGATGCGCGCAGCGCGCTCGGCTTCTCGGCCGCGACCCGCGCGACGGTCACCACGATGCGCGGCGACGACCAGCGCGAGCGCGGCAAGCTGGCGCTCGCGCACGAGATCAACGCGATCGACGGCCGCTTCGCCGACGGCGCACGCTGGACGCTACATCGCCAGGACAGCAGGACCACGCAGGACACCCGCGAAGACCGCGTCACCGCCACCGGCATCCGCCAGCGGCGCGAACGGCGCTTCGCATTCGAGCAACGGGTCGATGGCGCCGAAGTCGAATTCGACAAGCGCCTGTCGTTCGGCGGCGCGGACCATGCCCTCGTCTATGGTCTCTCGTGGACGCGCACCACCACCGAGCAGATCCGCGACGGCCGCGCGATCGATCTCGCCAGTGGCGTGTCGACACCGGTGATCGCGCCGGACGTGTTCCCGGTGCGCGACTTCCCGAACAGCCGCACACGCACCGCTGCGTTGTTCCTGCAGGACGAGATCGTCTTCGCCGATGGCGGTGTCACGCTCACCCCGGCGCTGCGCATCGATCACTACCGGCTCGACCCGCGCAACGATGCGATCTTCGCTGCCGACAACCCGGGCGTGACGCCGCGCGCGATCGAGCGGACCAGCGTGGCGCCGAAGCTCGGCGCGGTGTGGCGCTTCGCGCCGGCGTGGTCGCTGTTCGGCGGCTATGCGCGCGGTTTCCGCGCGCCGCCGTACAACGACGTGAACATCGGGTTCACCAACCTGGCCTTCGGCTACACCGCCATCGCCAATCCCGACCTGAAGCCGGAAACCAGCCACGGCTTCGAAGCCGGCCTGCGCTACACCGGCGATGCCGCCTGGTTCGGCCTCGCCGCCTACGAGAACCGCTATCGCGATTTCATCGAGTCGCTGCGTGCGATCGGCCGCAACGAGGCGGGCCTGACGGTGTTCCAGTCGCAGAACGTGGCCTCGGCGCGCATTCGCGGCCTCGAACTGAAGGCCGGCGCCGATCTCGGCGGCTTCAGCGAAGGGCTCGATGGCTGGTCGCTGCGCGGTGCGGCCGCCTATGCGCACGGCCAGGACCGCACTGCCGACCGGCCGCTGGACGGCATCGATCCGCTGCGCGGCACGCTGGGCCTGTCCTACGACGCCGAGCGCTGGGGCATGGAGCTGGCAGGCACGTTCGCCGCGCGGCAGACGCGTGCCTCGAATCCGGACCTGTACCGACCGGCAGGCTATGGCGCATTCGATCTGTATGCGCACTGGACGCCGCTGGACGGCATCCGCGTGAACCTCGCCGTGTTCAATCTCGGCGATCGCCGCTACACCGACTGGGCCGACGCCGCAGGCGTGGCCGCCGACAGCCTCGTGCTGGACCGCTACGCGCGCGCCGGTCGGTCGCTGGCGGTGAGCCTGTCCGCCGACTGGTGACCGCCATGTGCGCATCTTCGCTTCCGCCGCCCACCGCAGCGCATGCACTGCCCACGCCCGAGGCGCTGGCCGCGCTGGGCACGGTGCTCTGCGTGTATCGCAGCCGCTGCGGCGATGGCCTGGGCGGCGAGCTCGGCGGCTGGCAGCAGGCAGTGCGCGCCGAAGCCTGGTGCGGCATCGACAGCGACGGCTGGCAGGAATGCCTGCAGTTCCGCGATCGATCCGGCGACTGCTGCTGGCGGCTGTACCTGCTGCCGGACAGCGATTTCCTCGCCTGGGAGCGCCTGCAGCAGGCATTGCCGCGCGTCGAGGCGCCCCATGCGGCCTGCCGCGATTGCGGACTCGGCCGCGACGACGGTGTCGCCGGCCGGCTGTGGCGACGCCTGTCGCTGCACCTCGGCGGCGAACGCTGGCAGCTGAGCGCGTTGCGCCTGCATGCGTTGTCGCCGCTGCAGGGTGCGCCGGCTACCGCGCTCGCCGCGAGCCTGGCGCCGCTCTCGCCGCTCGGCGCCGACATGCTGCAGCGCGTCGCGCGCCTGGAGGACATCGACCTCGGCGCACCCGTCGACGCCATCGGCGCGACGCCCTGGCGCGTCGCGCATGCGCACTGACCTTGCCTGCATCGACCCCTTGCCTCATCCCTCAGGAGAGTCCCCCATGTTCCGTTCCCGCAGCATTGCCCTGGCGGGCGGCATCGTCGCCCTGCTGTCCGTCGCCGCCCTTCCCGCACAGGCCGCGGCGCCTCCTGGCGCCGATCGCGCCGCGATCCTGGCGATGGCCGGCGAATACGCCGTCACCTTCGATTTCACGGAGACCGTCGTGCTCAAGCCCGGCTACGTGCGCAAGCCGGGCAAGCGCACCGGCGCCAACGAAGTGGTGATCGTCGTCGAGGACACGCCCGCGCGGATCGTGCTGCAGCACCTGCTGGTGGTCGGCGATGGCCACGTGGTCAAGCACTGGCGCCAGGACTGGACCTGGGAAGCGCCGACGCGCTTCGAGTTCAGCGCCGACCAGGCCTGGACGGTCCGTGCGCTGTCGCCGGCGCAGACGCAGGGGGCATGGACGCAGTGCGTGTACGAGGTCAGCGATGCCCCGCGCTACTGCGGCACCGCGCGCTGGGTGCACGACGGCGTGGCCTCGACCTGGGAATCGGATCGCGGCTGGCGTCCGCTGCCGCGCCGCGAGTACACCACGCGCAGCGATTACAACGCGCTGGGCATGGTCAATCGCCACACCGTCACCGCCGAGGGCTGGACCCACGAGCAGGACAACGTGAAGACCGTGCGCGATGCGTCCGGCAAGCCGGTCGGCGCGATCGTGCGCGAGTTCGGCTTCAACGACTACCGGCGTGCGCGCGGCGTCGATTTCTCCCCGGCCTATCGCTACTGGCGCGACACCGCCGGCTTCTGGGCGGCGGTGCGCACCCGCTGGGAGCGGCTGTGGGCCAGCGGCGGCGTGCGCCTGAAGACGAAGGTCGACGGCATGTCGATCATCGAACCACTGTTCGCGCAGGCGGGCAGGCAGACGCCGGACGCTGCCGTGCCCGAGGCGGAGATCGACGCAGTGTTCGCGCAGTGGGTGGCGCCGCTGCCTGTCGATGGCAGCGTGTCGCAACGCTGAGGCATCCGTGGCCGCGAAGGCGTCGCGCTGTCCTGACCTTCCCCCGCATGCGGGGGAAGGTCGGGATGGGGGCGGCTTTCCGCCCGCGAACCTCACTCGGCCTTGTCGTCCGCCTTGTCGCCATCCTCGAACGTCGTGACCTTGCCGTCCTTGTCGACCATCATCACGCGGCGCTGCACGCGCGCGCCGGGCATCGCGCCAATCGCGTCGATGTCGAGATCGATCGCACCGATGTCGACGCCACTGAACGCCGGCAGGCGGCCCTGCTCCGGCACCTTGATCCTGGCGCTGCCCGGCGCGCGGTCGCGCAGGTAGTCGACGGGGACCGTGCTGTCCGCCGGCTTGCCGCGCAGCGCGTCCATCACCTCGCGCGGCGTCGCCACCGCCTTGCCGTCGACGCGCAGGATCACGTCGCCCGGCTGCAGCGTGTCCAGCACCGGCCCTGCGCTGAGCACCAGCACGCCCTTGTCGGTGCCGAAGTAGCGGCCCAGCTGCGCGTCGACCGAGGCCAGGTTCAGGCCGCTCCAGCGGAAGGCTTCGGCGAGCAGGTTGTGGCCTTTGCACGCTTCGCCCGCCTTGCACGGGCCGCCGACCGTGATCCGGCGGATTCCGTGCGTGCCGCCGTCGGGGCCGAGGCGCGTGGCGCAGTCGCCCTTGCCGTCCTTGCATTCGATGCGGATGACGCGGCGTTCGATGTTCGGCCCCGCTTCGTCGCCGTGGGCGAAGGCGAGCACCTGCGATGTGCCGGCCTTGCCCGGTCGTCCGGCAAGGCCCGGGAGTTCGATCGTCTCGCCGTCGATTTCGAGCTTGCCGTCGCCGATGCGGCGGATCACCACGCGCTCGCCCGGGCCCTTGCCGTCGCTGGAGAACACCATCATCCGCGCATCGCGTTTCGGGGTGACGCTCACCTCCTGCTCCCGGCCGTCGCGTGCGAACGCCAGCTTGACCGGGGTCTTCTCGTCGAGGTCCTGCAGCAGCGCGCGCGCGGCATCGACGCGCGCCTCCGCGCTGTCGCCGGCGATGGCCTTGCCGTCGACGCGCAGCAGGCGGTCGCCGCTGCGCAGGCCGGCACTCGCGGCGGCACCACCGGGCGTGACGCCGCTGATGCGCACGCCGCCCTGCGGCTCGGGTGCGAGCAGGACGCCGACGACCGGGCGGCTGGGCGCGAAGGTTTCCATGTCGAAGCCCGCGCCGCCGAAGCTGCCGTAGCGGCTGGACAGCTCGGCGAGTCGTTTCGCGGCGCGCTGCAGGTCCTCGCGCGCGGCGTCGAGTTCCCTGCGCTGTTCCGGCGTAGGGGCGACCGGTTTCGCGCCGGTCGTCGGTTGCGCCGATGCCGCGAGCGCGGGCGCCAGCGTGCAGGCGAGGGCGAGGGTGGTGAGCGATGTGCGGAGCGTGGGCATGCGAACCTCGGTGCAGATGCAGGGAGTGGTGTGAGGCGTTGTGGCATCGATCGACCTTGTCGATCGGGATGGGGTCTTCGTCGGATCTCAATCCACGCGCACCAGCGCGCCGTCGAGCGCATCGCCTTCTGCGGCGAGCAGTCGCAGCTGGCTTTCGAGCTCGGCGGACGTACGCAGCAGGTCGACGCGCTCGCGCCACAGCGCGAGGCGCTGGTCGGCATCGAGGCCGGGTTGGGCGAGGCGGGCATCGACGGCGGCCAGTTCGCCATCCAGCGCACCGGCGAGGGATGCTGCGGGGCCGCTGCCGACGCGTGGATCGCGGGTTGCGGCGATCACCCGTTCCAGGCGTGCGGATTCCTTGTAGTAGGGCTCGAACGCCGCCTGCATCGATGCGCCGTCTTCATGATCGGATGCCATCCGCGCACGCGGCCAGGGCTTCGGCTGTACTGCCGTGGCCCGCGCATCGATAGCGACAGCGGCAACGTCAACCGCTGAGGGTGCGGGTGCGATGCGAGGCGCTTTCGGCGGTACTGCCGATCGAGACGTCGATGCCGACGCGGCCGTGCGAAGCGGCGTGCGTGCGGGTGCGTCGTCGACCGGCGCAACGGCGACGCGCTGCGGAGCGCCGGACGCCGGCGCGGCAGGTTCGACCGCAAGTGCGGGTTCGACCGCAGGTGCGGCGGCGAAGGGCGAGCGGGATGGTGCAGGGTCGGTCGTCGGCCGCAGCCAGAACAGAGCGGGCAGCGCGACGGCCGCGAGCACGGCGGCCCAGGCGGCGCGTCTCGGCCACGTCGTCGTGTCGACAGGATTGATGGACGCGCCGTCGTCGCCGCAGCCTGCGTCGAGCGCGGCTTCGATCGCGGGCCAGCGCGATGCCGGCGGTGCCTCCGGCGGCAGCGCTGCGAAGGCGTCGCCCCAGCCGGGTGGCGAGGTGTCTCGGGATGCGTCAGCCATGGGCGGCCTCGCGGGTGGTGGCCGGCGGCGCGCAGCCGCCGGCGGGTTCGAGCAGTTCGCGCAGGCGCTTGGTGCCGCGCGACAGTTGCGATTTCGAGAAGCTCGGCGTGCGCGCCATCAGCGATGCGATCTCCTCGTGCGTGTAGCCTTCGGCGTGGTAGAGCCAGAGCACGCTGCGGGTGATCGCCGGCAGCCGGTCCAGCGCGCGCTGCAGGGTCGCGGCATCGGCGGCGGCCGGCGGCGGCGGGGTGTGGTCGTCGATCAACTCTGTCGCGGCATCGCCGATGGCGCCGTGGCCATCGGGCAGCGGCAGGACCTCGTCGTGGCGTTTGTTGCGGCGCAGCGACATCAGCGCCTCGTTCACCGCGATCTGCCGCAGCCAGCCCCAGAACGGACTGGCCTCGGCGCCCTCCTGGCGCGCGCCGCCCGTGCCGCGAAAATCGCCGATGCGATGGAACACCTTGAGCATGGTGTCCTGCAGCACGTCGGCGGCCTGTTCGCGCTCGCCGCAGACGCGCAGCGCCAGGGTGAAGACCGGGCGCTCGAACCAGCGGTACACCTGCTCGAACGCCGCGCGCTCGCCGCCGCGCAGCCGGGCGAGCAGGCTGTCGGGCACGTCGATGGCGAAGCTGGAGCGGGCGGCGGAAGGGCTCATCTCATGGTCTGGATGCGCCGGGGCGGAAAAGGGTCGCAGGCGGTCGGGGGCGCCGTGGTCCCGCCACGGTCCGGGCCTATACTGACCCCATTCCAGCAGGGAGGGTTCCAGATGGGTCAGTTCCTCGCAGTCGTCCTCGTCATCGTCGGCGTCATCATCTTCTTCAAGGCCGTGCGCATGGTGCCGCAGGGCTACGAATGGACGGTCGAACGCTTCGGCAAGTACACCCGCACGCTCAGCCCGGGCCTGCATTTCCTGATCCCGATCTTTTACGGCGTGGGCCGCAAGATCAACATGATGGAACAGGTGATGGACGTCCCCAGCCAGGACGTCATCACCAAGGACAACGCCGTGGTCAAGGTCGACGGCGTGGTCTATTTCCAGGTGCTCGACGCCGCCAAGGCCGCGTACGAGGTCGCCCAGCTCGAAGTGGCCATCCTCAACCTGGTGATGACCAACATCCGCACCGCGATCGGCTCGATGGACCTCGACGAATCGCTGTCCAAGCGCGACGAGATCAACAGCCGCGTGCTCGCGGCGGTCGACCACGCCACCCACCCGTGGGGCATCAAGGTCAACCGCATCGAGCTGAAGGACATCCAGCCGCCGCGCGACCTGGTCGCGTCGATGCAGCAGCAGAAGATGGCCGAGCAGAACAAGCGTGCCGCCGTGCTCGAAGCCGAGGGCGTGCGCCAGTCGGCGATCCTGCGCGCCGAGGGCGAAAAGCAGGCCGCCGTGCTGGAGGCCGAGGGCCGGCGCGAAGCCGCGTTCCGCGATGCCGAAGCCCGCGAACGCCTCGCCGAAGCCGAGGCCAAGGCGACGCAGATGGTGTCCGAGGCGATCGCCGGCGGCAACGTCAACGCGATCAACTACTTCGTCGCGCAGAAGTACATCGAGGCCTTCAAATCGCTCGCCGAGGCGCCGAACCAGAAGTTCGTGATGCTGCCGATGGAGTCCAGCGGCATCCTCGGTTCGCTCGCCGGCATCACCGAGCTGGCGAAGGAAGCGCTCAACCACCAGCAGACCGGCGGCGGCAAGCCGCCGGCGATGCCGCGCGGAGGCTGACGGATGGACCTGGACCTGCGTTTCGACGTCGCCGCCTGGGGGGTCTTCGCCCTGGTGCTGTTCGGCCTGGAAGTGCTGGCGCCGGGCGCGTTCATGCTCTGGCTCGCGTTCGCCGCCAGCGCGCTGATGGTGCTCGTGTGGCTGGTGCCGGGCATGAGCTTCCTGCTGCAGGCGATCCTGTTCGTGGTGCTGGGCCTGATCTCGATCCAGGTCTACCGCACCTGGTTCCGCAGGGACGAACCGGAGACCGACCAGCCCGCGCTCAACCGCCGCGCCGCGCAGCTGGTCGGCCAGATCGTGCCGCTGGTGTCGCCGATCGAACGCGGCACCGGGCGCGTGCAGATCGCCGACGCCTACTGGACCGTCCGCGGTCCCGACCTTCCGGTCGGCGCCAGCGTGCGCATCGTCGGTGCGGACGGCATGACGCTGCAGGTGGAAGCGGTCGACTGATCGCGAGGACCTGGACGGGGGGCGCAGCACCATGCGCCCCCGTCTTGTGACCAATCGTCATGAGTCCGCACAGGGGCTCGCCCGCTCTGGGATAATGCCGGCCCCTCCCCACCTCCCGGCAACGCGCATGACCCAGAAGACCGTTCTCAACGACGCCCACCGCGCCCTCGGCGCGAAGATGGTCGACTTCGGCGGCTGGGACATGCCGATCAGCTACGGCTCGCAGATCGACGAGCACCACCAGGTGCGCCGCGACGCCGGCATGTTCGACGTCTCGCACATGACCGTGGTCGACCTGCGCGGCGAGCAGACCCGCCCGTTCCTGCGCAAGCTCGTCGCCAACTCGGTCGACAAGCTGCAGAAGCCCGGCAAGGCGCTCTACACCTGCATGCTCGACGAACGGGGCGGCGTGATCGACGACCTGATCGTGTATTTCCTCGCCGAGGATTTCTTCCGCCTCGTCGTCAACGCCGCCACCCGCGAGAAGGATCTGGCGTGGATCAACGCCCAGGCCGCGCCGTTCGGCGTGAGCGTCACCGAGCGTCCCGAACTGGCGATGATCGCGGTGCAGGGCCCGAACGCGCGCGAGAAGGTGATCGGCCTGCTCTCCCCCGACACCGCGCCGGCCGCGCGCAAGATCGGCAAGTTCGTCGCCACCGAGGCGGTGACGCAGGACGGCGTGCCCCTGTTCGTCGCCCGCACCGGCTACACCGGCGAGGACGGCTTCGAGATCGTCGTCGCCCAGGAGCACGCGGTCGCGCTGTGGAACGCGCTGCTCGCCGTCGGCGTGAAGCCGGCCGGTCTCGGTGCGCGCGACACGCTGCGCCTGGAAGCGGGCATGAACCTCTACGGCCAGGACATGGACGAGACCGTGTCGCCGTACGAGGCCGCGCTGGCCTGGACCGTCGCGCTCGACGAAGGGCGTGACTTCACCGGCCGCGCCGCGCTCGAGGCGCAGAAGGCCGCCGGCGTACCGCGGCAGATGATCGGCCTGGTGATGGACGAGAAGGGCGTGCTGCGCCACGGCCAGACCGTGCTCACCGCCGCCGGCAACGGCGAGATCCTTTCCGGCACTTTCTCGCCGACGCTCGGCAAGGCCATCGCCTTCGCCCGCGTGCCTGCGGGCGAGCTCGGCGACGTGCGCGTCGACATCCGTGGCCGCGAGGTGGCGGTGCGCGTCGTGAAATTTCCGTTCGTCCGCGACGGCAAGGCGCAGGAAAGTGTTTGACCCCTGCCGCTGCGCTTCTACACTAATCCCATTCCCCCAGACCTCTACCCCTACTACCCCCTGCGGAGCCCCCCGATGAGCGAGATCCCCGGCGACCTGAAATTCATGAAGTCCCACGAGTGGGCCCGCGTCGAAGGCGATGGCAAGATCACCGTCGGCATTTCCGACCACGCCCAAGGCCTGCTCGGCGACCTGGTGTATGTCGAGCTGCCGAACGTCGGCGATCGCGTCGAAGCCGGCAACGCCTGCGCCGTCGTCGAGTCGGTGAAGGCCGCCTCCGACGTCTATGCCCCGGTCAGCGGCACCGTCGTCGCGGTCAACGCGGCGCTGGCCGACAAGCCCGAAACCATCAACGAAGACGCCTACGGCGAAGGTTGGCTGTACGTGATCGAGGCCGAGGAACCCGACCAGCTCAACGAACTGCTCGGTCCGGACGACTACGCCGAGCTGCTCGAAGACGACGAGCACTGATCGCATCGCGACATCGCGCCCGACCCGGCGCATCCGGAAGCCGTCCGCGGGAACGCGGGCGGCTTCTTCGTTTCCGGCAGGCGGATGCGCCGCGCGCGTCGTGCCGTTCGTCGGTCGCCGATGCTGCCGACGATCGCCGCCGGTGATCGCCGCCCCGCACCACCGATCGTCGACGCGGTTGGCGATGCGGACGTCGGTATGCCGACACCATGCCGATCGTGGCGTGCATCGACCGTGCGTCGCGGATGCCTCCGCACGCACCGATTGGTCGCCCGAGGATGCGCGTCGTCGTCGCTCCGGCGTGCGTCGATCGCCGTCGCACGCCGTCGATTGGCTTGCGCAATTTCGCGCAATCGGGGTTGTGCGGCGCCGAAAAGCGACCGCCCGACGAAAAAAAATGCAGTCGCCGTTCACCACCGTTCCGTCGCGTCCCGGGATGCCCGCCGCGCCGTCGCCGCAGCCTGCGGCAGTGCGTCGATGTTTCCCGCGTGAAACACGAAACCGCTGAAAAAAAGATGTTTTGATCCGAAGGAACAGACGCCTGCGCACGGCGTGCGCATCCGTACCGATACGCGCAGGCGCGCGCCGCAGGTCTGGTGCGACGCGAGCAGCGCGCGCGCGCGCGCGGATTTCCCGGTGCGGGGTGTTGACAGTTGAAAAAACCGTGATTAGGTTTCGCCCCAAGTGTCGTCATTGCAGAAGCGAGTGAGTCCCCTCAAGACAACAACGCGAAGCACAATCCGATCTTCCGTCCGGGTCCGGGTTTCGAACGAAACCGGTCCGATGGAAACAGGCTTCGTCTCCTCTGCGAAAAACCAATCTGCATCCGATCGACCACGATCGCATCGCCGAACCCGCGACCGAACCGGTCCCGGGTTTTCTCTTGCCCCGCACGGGATGGCGGCGGCGACAACGGCGCCGGCGACAGGTCTCTCTCATTACCCGGGCGCCGCAGGCGCGGACCCGGAAGGAATCCGTACCGGCTTGCCTTGTGCGCCGGCGGTGGGTGGCGGGTCCGACTCCCGCGATCCTGTTGTTGTCTGGGCGTGACCCAACGCAAGTCCACTGACGAGGAGAGCCATACCATGGCTGTTAAGAAAGCTGCCAAGAAAACCGCCAAGAAGGCGGCCAAGAAAACCGTGAAGAAGGCTGCCGCCAAGAAGGCCGTCCGCAAGACCGCCAAGAAGGCCGCCAAGAAGGTCGCGAAGAAGAAGGTCGCGAAGAAGGTCGCAAAGAAGGCCGTGAAGAAGACGGCGAAGAAGGCTGCCAAGAAGACCGCGAAGAAGGCCGCCAAGAAGGCGACCAAGAAGACCGCCAAGAAGGCTGTCAAGAAGACCGCGAAGAAGGCCGCCAAGAAGGCGACCAAGAAGACTGCGAAGAAGGCCGCCAAGAAGGCCACCAAGAAGAAGGCTCCCGCCAAGCGCGCCCGCAAGGCCGCTCCGGCCGCTCCGGCCGCTCCGGCGCCGATGATGTAAGCAACACCCCGATTAGCGGTACACCGAAACTCCCTCTCCGCGATAGCCCAGGCGGAGAGGGAGTTTTTTTATGCGTGGTGTCCGGAGGCGTGCGTTTCCTGGTCGCCGTTGCTCCCCGCGTGTCCGTGGTCGCCGCAAAAGGAACGGCCGCGGATTGCTCCGCGGCCGTCGTGGGTTTGCTGGGCCTGCGTTTACTGCGGCTTGGCGTTCGACACCGACGCTTCCGATCCGCCGCTGCGCGTGTCGCTGTCCGGCAGCTTCGGCAGGCCCTGCACGTACAGGCCCTCTTCGAGCGGTTCGGACTCGCCTTCGATCCAGGTCTGCGGCGTCACGCCGATCGCGCGGTCGAGGATGGTCGGCAGCAGGCCGGAGGGTGCGTTGCTGTTGGCGTTCCACATGATCGCGACGCCGAGGTCGCGCTCCGGCATCAGCGCGACCACGCCGCGATAGCCCTGCACCGCACCGCCGTGGAAGACTACGCGATGCCCGGCGTAGTCGAAGATCCGCCAGCCCAGGCCGTAGCCTGCGGCGTTGAGGCGCTGGCGACGCCAAGACGAGCCACGCAGTTCGGCCGGGGTGTCGATCAGCGGGGCATGCAGCGTGGCCAGCAGCGAGGGCGGCAGCACGTCGGGGCGGTAACCATTATGCGCCAGCAACCACTGCGCCATATCGGTGGCACTCGCGTTCACGCCGGCGGCCGGCGCGACGCGATAGTAGGTCGGTTTCGGGAACACCGGGCTCCACCCGGCCTTGGCGCGTACGTGCGGCTTGGCCCAGCGCGGACTGCCGGTGATGCCGTCGAGGCCGTAGCTGGCGTCGTGCATGCCCAGCGGCTTGAACAGGTTCCGCGACACCCAGTCCTCGAAGCGCAGGCCGCTCGCGCCCTGCACGACGTCGCCGACCAGGCTGTAGGCGATGTTCTGATACGCATAGCATTCGCCGGGCGCGCACTTCATCGGCGCATAGGCGATCTTCTGCACCAGCGACGGGTATTCGGCGTTGCGTTCGAGGTCACGGTCGAACGCGTTCGAGGTGATGCCGACGCGATGGCTCAGGACGTCGGCGAGGGTGAGCTGGTAGGCCGCACGCGGTTCGGAGAACTGCAGCGACGGGTAGTAGTCGATCACCGCGCTGTCCCAGCGCAGGCGGCCGTTGTTCACGAGCATGCCGGCGGCGGTGGAGGCGAAGGATTTCGACAGCGAGGCGAGTCGGAACACGGTGTGCGCGTCGACGACCTCCGGCTGGTTCACGTCGGTGACGCCGTAGCCGCGCGCGCTGACCACGCGTCCGCCCTGCACGATGGTCATCGCGAGCCCGGGCACCTTGCGGCCGTCGACCAGGCCCTGCGCGAGGCGTTCGAATTCGGCGACGTCGAAGCCCTCGGCCAGCGGCGCGATGCGCAGCCCGGCACCGGGATACATGCGTGTCATCGTCGCCTTCGGCGAATACACACCGTTCAAGCCCGCACTGCCGGCGTTCGGCTGCTGTCCGCCGTCCCAGTGCAGCGGCGTCTGCGCCGAGAGGCCTGCGGCCATCGGCAGCAGCATGGCGATCAGGCCCGCCTTCGCGGCAACCACGCCACGGATGCGATCCGGCGTGCGCGTGGTCGGTCTGTGTCTGGCTTTCATCGTGCGCCCCCCCTGCGTATGCTTCGCCTGCGGGTCATGTCGGTAGCGGAAGTCGGAGCGCGTCTTCGGCAGAACCAATGGCGGCCCGGGCACGGGCCGGGCCGCGGGTCGCGGCTCGGCCTCCGGGCGATCATAGCGCCTGCACCGCGATTTGCATGAACAAGGGGAGCTTCGATGCTTATTTTGTTGATCCTGCTCGCAATTCTTGTCGTGCTGGCTTTGGCCGTCATGGGGATCTACAACGCCCTGGTGACCGCGCGGAACGGATACAGGAATGCCTTCGCCCAGATCGACGTGCAACTGCAGCGCCGTTTCGACCTGATCCCGAACCTGGTCGAAACCGCCAAGGGCTACCTGCAGCATGAGCGTGCCACCCTGGACGCCGTGGTCGCCGCGCGTACCGCCGCCCAGTCCGGGCTCGCGGCGGCCAAGTCGCACCCCGGCGAGCCCGAGGCGATGGCCCGGCTCGCCGCTGCGCAGGGCGAGCTGAATGCCGGGCTGGGCCGGCTGCTGGCCGTGGCCGAGGCCTACCCGGACCTCAAGGCCAACCAGAACATGATGCAGCTGACCGAGGAACTGACCAGCACCGAGAACAAGGTCGCCTTCGCCCGGCAGGCCTTCAACGACGCGGTGATGGCCTACAACAACCGGCGCGAGGTGTTCCCGTCCAGCCTGGTCGCGGGCATGTTCGATTTCGCGCCCGCCGTGCAACTGGTCATCCCGGCCGATCGCCTCGAAGCGGTCCGCGAAGCGCCGAAGGTACAGTTCTGAGCACGATGCAGGCGCTGCACCGGGCCCCCTTCCGCCGATGAATTTCTTCGAACGCCAGGCCACCGCGCGCAGGGCGTCCTTCCGCCTCGTCCTGCTGTTCGCCTTCGCGGTGCTCGGCATCGTCTGCGCCATCGACCTGGTGGTGTGGATCGCCCTGGCGGGCAGCGACGCGCGCACGCCCGCGCAGATCGGCGCGGTCCTCGTCGCCGTGTCGGTGCTGAGCGTGGCGGTGATCGGCCTGGGCTCGCTGTACCGCATCGCAAGCCTGCGCGGCGGCGGCGCGGCGATCGCGCTGCAGATGGGCGGCACGCCGGTGGCGGAGCAGACCCGTGATCCGCAGCTGCGCCGGCTGCGCAACGTCGTCGAGGAGATCTCGATCGCCTCCGGCGTGCCGATGCCGCAGCTGTACGTGCTGGAGCACGAGGCCGGCATCAACGCCTTCGCCGCCGGCTACACGCCGGCCGATGCGGCCGTCGCGGTCACCCGCGGCGCGCTGGAGCGGCTCAACCGCGACGAGCTGCAGGGCGTGATCGCGCACGAGTTCAGCCATGTGCTCAACGGCGACATGCGCCTGAACATCCGCCTGATCGGCGTGCTGTTCGGCATCCTGATGATCGCGCTGATCGGCCGCAGGATCCTCGAACACGGCCGCTTCGGCGGGCGCGGTCGCGATGCCGCCGCGGTGGTGGTCGCGGCGCTGGTCGCGATGGCGATCGGCTACCTCGGCCTGTTCTTCGGGCGCATGATCAAGGCCGGCGTCAGCCGTTCGCGCGAGCTGCTGGCCGATGCGTCGGCGGTGCAGTTCACGCGCCAGACCGCGGGCCTCGCCGGCGCGCTGAAGAAGATCGCCGGCCTGCACGAGGGCGCGAAGCTCGAGCATGCGGGCGACGCGGAGGAAGTCAGCCACATGCTGTTCGGCGATGGCGTGGGCCTGCGCGGACTGTTCGCGACGCATCCGCCGCTGCTGCAGCGCATCCAGGCGCTGGAGCCGGGCTTCGGCAGCGAGCAGCTGGGCCAGCTCTCGCTGCGCTGGCGCAGCGAACCGCCGCATGGGCTGGAGGAAGACCTGCGCCTGGGTCTGACCGGTGCTGCGACCGGCGTGTTGCCGCCGGCGCGCAGCGCGATGCAGGTCGCTCCGGCGCTGGTCGCGGCGCAGGTCGCGCAGCCGCAGCCGGACGATTACCGCCGTGCCGACATCATCGCCGCGCAGCTGCCCGAAGCGCTGCGCGCGCTGGCGGCGCAGCGCGAGGACGTGGTCACGCTGCTGCTCGCATTGCTGCTCGATGCCGATGCGTCCGTGCGCGACCGACAGCATGCCGAGATCGCCGCGCGCCTGGGGCGCGATCGCGCGGTGATGGCGACGGCGTTGCGCGACGAGCATCTGGTCGACCTGCATCCGATGCTGCGCCTGCCGCTGGCTTCGCTGTGCTTCCCGGTGCTGTGCCGCAGGCCGCGCGCGGAGATGAGCCGCGTGCTGGACGCCATCCATGCCGTGGTCAACGCCGATGCGCGCGTCTCCGTGTTCGAGTACTGCCTCGGCACGCTGCTGCGGATGCAGGTACGCGCATCGCTGGATCCCTCGCGGCAGCGGCAGTTCGGGCGTCGCCGCATCGCCGATGCCCGCCACGAGATCGCGGCCCTGCTTTCGGTGGTCGCGCGCGCCGGGCACGACGACGGGGAGGACGCAGTGCGCGCCTATCGTGCCGGCATGCAGCGCGTGCTGCCGCGCGACGACCTCGATTTCGTCGTGCCGAGCGATGGCGTGACCGCGCTGGAGCTGGTGTGGCCCGTGCTCGATGCGCTGGAGCCGCACGCCAAGCAGCTGCTGGTCGAAGCGGTGACCGCAGCGGTCAGCCACGACGGCCGCATCGGCGTCGCCGAATCCGAACTCCTGCGCACCGTCTGCGCCGTCCTGCACTGCCCGCTGCCGCCTGTGCTGGAGCGGGGCTGATCGCCAGAACCAGAACGGGGTAAGCCAGAACGGGGTCGGCTTCAGTTCCCGGCAGGAACTGAACCCGGCCCCGTTTTGCCGTTTGGGATTGCGATGGCGTCAGTCCGCGAGCGCGGCCGAGACCTTCTTCAGCAGCCTGTCGAATGCGGTGTCGTATTCGCTGTCGTCGGCGAAATCCTTGAACTCGCCGGCGTCGTAGAAGCGGCCGTAGCAGAACTTGCAGCTTTCGAAGCGGATGTGCGGCTGGTGCGGATCGACCATGTGGACCAGCGGATAGTGTTCGCAGGCCGGGCAGAGCAGGGTGGCCGGGGCGGGCGCGGTCGGGTCGAAGTATTCGCCCTCGGCCGGTGCCGCGGGTTCGCCCAGATCGATGGTGCCGGCATCGGCGCGCAGCTGTTCGTGCGCCATGATCTCGAACCACATGCCACGACAGCCCTCGCAGCGGTGGACGACCGCTTCCTCGAAGCCTTCCAGCGCGTGCATGGCGGCGTGGCACTTCGGGCAGTGCATCGGTGTGGTCGTGTCGGACATGGGCGTGGTGCTCGGGTCAGTCGCCGAGCAGCTTCACGAAGCGCACGGCGCCCTCGGTGAAGCCGCAGGCGCGGTAGAAGGCATGGGCGTCGGTGCGGTGGCCCGCGCTGGTGACTTCCAGCCGGGCGGCGCCGCCGAGGCGGGCGCGGCGTTCGGCATCGCGCAGGAGCAGGCGGCCGACGCCCCGGCCCTGGGCATCCTCGGCCACCACCAGTGCGGTGACGCGGCAGGTGGTGGTGCCCAGTGGCAGGTAGTACATGAAGTCGAGGGCGAGCAGGCCGCAGGCGACGCCGCGGCTGCGGGCCAGGATCAGCGCCTGGCGGTCGTTGTGCAGGACGGTGCTGATGCGCTCGGCGGCATCGGCGGGCTCGCAGGGGTAGCCGAGCTGGCCGAGCAGGGTCGCCACGTCCCCGGCATCGCCGGGGATGGCGCCGCGGAGGTCGATGTCCTCCGACGGCGGACCGGGCATGGCAGGGTGTGTCACCGGGAGGCGAGGCCGGTCAGCGGGTGCCGTAGACGACCACGGTCTTGCCGCGGGCGTGCAGCTTGCCGTCGGCCTGCAGCTTCTTGAGCACGCGGCCGGCCATTTCGCGGGAGCAGCCGACCAGGCGCGCCAGCTCCTGGCGGGACACGCGCAGCTGGGTGCCCTGCGGGTGGCTCATGGCTTCCGGCTCGCGGGTCAGGTCGTGCAGGGCACGGATGATCCGGTCGGTGACGTCGAGGAAGGCCAGGCGGCCGGCCTTGCGGCTGGTGTCCAGCAGGCGCCGGGACAGCTGGGCGCCGATGGCGTAGATCAGCTGGGCGGCGTCGTTGCCGAGCGGACCTTCCAGCAGCTGGTACAGGCGCTCGTAGCCGATCTCCGCCAGCTCGCACTGGGTGCGGGTGCGCAGCACCACTTCGCGGCGGTCGCTCTCGACGAACAGTCCCATCTCGCCGACGAATTCGCCCGGGCCGAAGTAGCCCAGGACCAGCTCCCGCCCGTCGTCCTCTTCCGTGATGATGCTGACCGAACCGGAGATCACGTAATACAAGGTGCCGGCCGGATCTCCCGGGCGGAACACCTCGGTCCGCGGCGGGTAGCGGCGACGGTGGCAGTGGGAGAGGAAACGCTCGATGGTCGCGACCGTCGGAGCGAGCGGGTTGGCGTTTCGGCGGAGAGGTGTCAGCGTGGCCACGGGGGATGTGTTCATGCGAGCCAGAGCGAAGGAATGGGCAAGAGTAGGCTTTTGTTCGGTTCCGGGCAAACCGTGGGTTTCAGCCCCCGGCCCGCGCGCCGGCCCGGCCGGCCGCGCCGCCCGTCAGCCCGGGTCGGGGATTCCCGGGGCCCGCCCGGCAAACGGTGGCGCCGCCCCCCCCTCTGC